>NZ_WEGJ01000019.1 GCF_009604385.1 Streptomyces smaragdinus | reverse complement strand
GGAGGGGGAGGGGGAGGACGTGGTGAGGGAGGGGCCGCGGATCCTCATCCTCACCACGTTCGACCTCGACGAGTACGTCTACGAGGCGCTGACCGCCGGCGCGAGCGGCTTCCTGCTGAAGGACGTCACGGCGGAGCATCTCTTCGACGCGGTACGGGTCGTGGCCGCCGGCGAGGCCCTGCTGGCCCCGACGGTGACCCGGCGGCTGATCGAGGAGTTCGCCCGTCAGCGCCGGACGATTCCGGCGCCGCAGCAGCAGGGGCTGCCGACGCTCACCCCACGCGAGACGGAGGTGCTGCGGCTCGTCGCCCAGGGACTGTCCAACCCGGAGATCGCCGCGGGGCTGCATGTCAGCGAGGAGACGGTGAAGACCCATGTGAGCCGGATCCTCAACAAGCTCGGGCTGCGGGACCGCACCCAGGCGGTGGTGGCGGCGTACGAGTCGGGGGTGGTGGTGCCGGGGACCCGAGCCTGATCCGCGGGCGGCGGTGCGGCCGGGGCACGGGGGCCGCCGGGGACCATCGCGCCGTGGGCGGGACACCGGCCGGCAAGGCCCCGCGCCGTGGCCGTGGACGCGGCCCGGGAAACTCCCGCGCCGCGTCGGGGAAGCGGCGGTTAGCCTGCGGCCATGTCACTCCTTCCCGCCACCCGCCGCGCCCTGCTCCACCGCCTCGCCACCGCCCAGGCCCAGGGCCGTACCCCCTCGCTGGCCGCCGCCGTGGTCCGTGACGGGGAGACGGTGTGGACCGGATCGCGCAGCATGCTCGGCGACGGGCACGCGCCCGACGCCGGCACCCAGTACCGCATCGGGTCCATCACCAAGACGTTCGTCGCCGTCCTCGTCATGCGGCTGCGCGACGAGGGGCTCATCGACCTCGCCGACCCGCTCGACACCCACCTCAAGGGCACCCAGGCCGGCTCCGCCACCATCCATCAGCTCCTCACCCACACCGCCGGCCTCGGCGCCGAGCCCCGCGGCCCCTGGTGGGAGCGCACCCCGGGAAGTCTGCGGCCCGACATCGCCGCCCTGTACGACGAGTCCGCGCAGACCGTCCTCGAGCCCGGCCGCCGGCACCACTACTCCAACCCCGGCTTCGCCTACCTCGGCGCCCTCGTCGAGCAGGTGCGCGGCGCCGCCTGGGGCGACGTGCTCACCGACGAGGTGCTGGAGCCCCTCGGCATGACCCGTACCACCCTGCTGCCCGAGGCCCCGCACGCCGGGGGCTTCGCCGTGCACCCCTGGGCCGACGTGATGCTGCCCGAGCCCCTCACCGACACCGGCGCGATGGGCCCCGCCGGGCAGCTCTGGTCGACGACCGGGGACCTGGCGCGGTTCGCGGCGTTCCTCGCCGAAGGCGCCGACGGGGTGCTCGGCGCGGACACCCTCGAGGAGATGCGCACCCCCGCCGCCCCGCCCGCCTTCGGCAGCTGGGACGCCGGACAGGGACTGGGCGTCCAGCTGTCCCGTACCCCGGACGGGCGGATCATCGCCGGGCACTCCGGATCCATGCCCGGCTTCCTCGCCTCGCTCCATCTGAGCGTCGAGGAGGGCCTGGCCTCCGTCGTCCTCACCAACGTCACCTCCGGCATGACCACCACCGCCGTCGCCAACGACCTGATCCGCCTCGTCGCCGAGCACGAGCCCCGCTTCCCCGACCCCTGGCGCCCGCTCGACGCCGACGCGGTCGACCCGGCGCTGCTGGACCTCACCGGCCCCTGGTACTGGGGCGCCAACCCCTTCGCCCTGCACCTCAAGGCCGACCGCCGGCTCCAGCTCACCCCGCTGGGCGCCGCGGGCCGCGCCTCCCGTTTCCGGCCGGAGGCGGACGGGACCTGGACCGGGCTCGACGGGTACTACACGGGCGAGACCCTGCGCGTACGACGGGGCGCGGACGGCGAGGTCACCCACCTCGACCTCGCGACGTTCGTCCTCACGCGCAAGCCGTACGACCCAAAGGCGCCCGTCCCCGGCGGCAGTGACGGGTGGACGCCGGCCTCGTAGGGCGTCACGCCGTCAGTTCGCGCTCCAGCGGGGTGCGGAAGCGGGGTGTCGCCCGCGCCTCGCCGATCAGGTCGGCGAGGCGCGTCGCCTCCGCCTCCACCGCGGCGGTGAGTTCGGCGGAGGACTCGAGGAGGCGCCACACCACCTCGCCGTCGGGGCGCTGCGCCCAGCCGCCGACGATGCGGCCGTTCCACCAGACGGTGGGGCCGATGTTGCCGCTGCGGTCGTAGAGGCCGACGTCGCCGGCCGGCAGGAACCACTCCCGTTCCTTCCACCCCATCGGGGTCGGGTCCAGGGCCGGCAGGAGGGCGGCCCAGGGCTGGTCGGGAGGGGTTTCACGTGAAACATCGTCGGGCGCCACGTAGGCTGGGCGGCCGTCCTCCAGGGTGACCTCCGCCGCGCCGGCCGCCGCGAGGGCCTTGCGGGCCGCCGTGCGGGTCCAGCCCGTCCACCAGGTGAAGTCCGCCTCCGTGCCGGGGCCGTAGGCGGTGAGCCAGTGGGCCGCGATGTCCGCGCGGGCGTCGGCTTCGGGGAGTTCGGGGTACGCCTCGCCCGGGGCCCAGCGGAATTGGCTCGACGTCCAGGAGCCCTTGGGGCGGCCCCGGCGGATGCGGCCGTCGGCGGCCAGTACGCGGATGACGCGGGAGGCTACGCCGGTTTCGGTTTCCTGCTTCGTGCCGGGGAAGACGGTGATCTTGGTTTTTAGCAGGGGGTTCGCCGCGGAAATTTCCTGGCCTGTTGCCTCGCCTCTTTCCTTCAGAACGGCCAGGACGGCTTCCTCGGCTTCGGCCAGCCAGGTTTCGTCCTTGTTGTTCCAGGTGGTGAGGTGTTTGAGGAGGGCTTTACGTTCCTTCGCCGCGATTTCACGGGCGGCTGCGGCGTCGATCTGGGGGGCCAGGGTGTGGCTGACGGCGAAGAGGGTGCGGCGCATTGCCAGCAGCTTCACCAGCTGCGGGGGGTTTTCGTAGAGGGCGTCGGATACGGCGGTCAGGGACGGGGTTTGCATGCGGAGGGCCGCTGAGAGGTAGACCGTTGCGGGGTCTGTGGCGTGGAGGGCCACCAGGGCGGTGGCGACGTCCTCCGGTGTGGTTACTTTGGCTCCACCGGTGAGGGCGTGGCGGGTTGCGAGGCGGGCGCGTCTTTCCGTGTTCGCGATGCGTCTCATGGGGTCACGGTATGGGCTGTGGCCGTCGGCCTGCCCGCGCCTTCGGCGCGGGGGGATTCCCACCCGCAGCCGCCCGTTACCGGCTGGCAGGGGCACCCCAGGCCGACTACGTCACAGCTGCCTCTTGAACCCCACATGCGAAGCCTCGAACCCCAGCCGCTCATAAAACCGATGCGCATCCACCCGCCGCGCATCCGACGTCAGCTGCACCAGCCCGCACCCCAGCCGGGACGACTCCCCCACCGCCCACTCGATCAGCCGCGTCCCCAACCCCCCGCCCCGCTCCGAGTGATGCACGCGCACCGCCTCGATCACCGAGCGCACCAGCCCCGTACGGGACAGGCCCGGGATCACCGACAGCTGGAGCGTGCCGACCACCCGGCCGGAGCGGACGGCCACCACCAGATGCTGGTTCGGGTCCGCCGCGATCCGGTCGAAGGCGGCGTCGTACGGCGTGAGGTCCTCCGGCGACTCCCGCTGGGCCGCGATGGGGTCGTGTGCCAGCATCGCGACGATCGCCGGGATGTCGGACCGTACCGCCGGGCGGATCTCGAGATCGTTCATGGCCGCAGCCTAAGCCGGGGCCGGCAACGCCTCCACCGCCGCCACCAGCGGCGCCAGCTCGGGCCGCTTGGCCGCCTCCGTCAGGGCCTCGCGCAGCGCCGCCTCGTACCCGGGGCGGGCCTGTTCGAGCAGCGCCCGGCCGGCGGGGCTGACCTCGGTGTAGATGCCGCGGCGGTCGGTGGCGCAGAGGTAGCGCAGGAGCAGGCCGCGGTCCTCGAGGCGGGTGACCAGCCGGGTGGTCGCGCTCTGGCTGAGCGCGACCGTGTCCGCGAGCTGGTTCATCCGCAGGTGGAAGGAGTCCTGCCGGTTCAGCACGTCGAGCACCTGGTACTCCCGCGCGCTCAGCCCGTGGCCCTTCTGCAGCACCCGCTCGATGTGGGTCTCGATCCGCGCGTGCAGCGCGGCGAGCGCCGCCCAGCCCTGTCCCAGTGCCTGGAGCTGCTCGTCTGTCGCCGACATACGCGGCCTCCTTGCCCGGTGCGGCTCGCCCGCGTCCGTAGCACCAGACTACGGGAAAGCCGCAATATCCCGCGCTCTCGGGCAACGGGCGCATGCAAGCAAAGGGAATCACTCCGCCCACGGCAGCGGATGCTTCCGGCCGTCCGGCGTGAGCGCCACACCCCCATGAGCCATCGACACCACGGCCTCCACCGCCTCCCCCGCCGACCGGAACTGCCGCATCACGTCCGGCGGGACGACCACCGTGTCCCCCGCGGACAGGGTGGCGTCGCGCCCGTCGCAGGTGACGCCGAGGGTCCCGGACAGCACGGCCCAGACCTGCTCCCGGTCGATCCCGTGGACCGGACCGAGTGCGCCCGGCTCGAGCCGCACCCGCCACACGGCGAGCTCACGGGACCCCAGGGAAGGGGTGGCGAGCCGGGTCATGGCGGCGTTCGGGGTGGTGACGACATGTGAGTCGGACGGGGTGATCACGTTCATGCGAGTCAAGCTCCTTTACTCAACGAGGACAGTGACGAGTAAAGGAGCTTGACTCACGTATGTCAAGATAGATCCGTGACTGAACAGGACGGACCGGAGCTGACCTTCCTCCTGGGCCTCGGCTTCCAGCTCGTGCTCGGCGAGTTCACCGCCCGCGTGGCCGCCGCCGGCTACCCCGACCTGCGCCCGGTGCACGGCATGGTCTTCCAGATCCTGCACGCCCAAGGCACCACCGGCACCGAACTGGCCGCCCGCCTCGGCGTGACGAAACAGGCCGCCGGCCAGATCGTCGACGACCTCGAACGCCGGGGCTACCTCCGCCGCGAACCCCACCCCGCCGGCGGCCGCCGCAAGCTCGTCGTCCTCACGGACGCGGCCCGACGCCACCTCATGACCGCCGGCGCCATCCTCCACGAACTCGAGGCGGAGCTCGGCGACCGCACCGGCGCCGACATCCCCACCCTGCGCCGCGAACTCTCCCGCCTGGTCACCGGCCTCTCCGACGGCGAACCCCCGCCCCTGCGCCCGGTGTGGTGAGCGCACCCCCGAATAAGCAGTCGACGACCCCCCGCCAGGTCGTGCAAGGTACCCCCGTGCCTGAACTCGCCCTCACCGAAGCCCCCGTACGCGAACTCACCGCCGGCGACCTGCCCCGGCTGCTGGACCTCGGCGAGGACCGGGGGTGGAGCCGTGAAGTGCGCAAATGGCAGCTGCTGCTGCAGGTCGGCACGGTCTACGGGACCGAGGCGCCGGACGGCCGGGGCCTGGCGAGCGCGCTCGCGCTCACCCGGTACGGCCCTGGGCTGGCGGCGATCGGCATGGTTCTCACCGCCGAGCGCTACGCCCGCCGGGGCCTCGGCCGGCGCACCGTGCGGCACGCCCTGACAGCCGCCGGCGACGCGGTCGTCACCCTGCACGCGACGCCCAGCGGGCGCCCGCTGTACGAGGAGCTCGGGTTCCGGGCGGTGAGCAGGGCGCCGATGCGGACGGGAGAGTTCCGGCCCGATCCGGCGGTGGACGCCGCAGGAGTGCGCCCGGCGCGGGCCACCGATCTGGGGCCGATCCGGGCCCTGGACCTGGAGGTCTTCGGGGCGGACCGGACGTCGCTGCTCACCCGGCTGCCGTCGTTCTGCGACCAGTTGCTGGTGGCGGAGGAAGGGGGCAGGCTGACCGGGTTCGCGGGGAGCTGGCGGAACGTCGGCGGGACCGTGATCGGGCCGGTCGTCGGGGACTCGCAGGACACCGCGAAGGCCCTGATCGCGGCGCTGGCCAGGAGCGCCCAGGGGCGGCTGCGGCTGGACGTGGACGTACGGCACGCGGAGCTGTGCGACTGGCTGGACGCGCGGGGCCTGCGCGGGGCGGACTGGGAGCAGTCGGTGATGGTGTACGGGGCCGACGAGGCGCCGGGCGACATCCGGCGGCGGTTCGTCCCGGTGACGGTGGCGCTGTGACCGGTAGTAGCCTCCCCCGCATATGACCAGACTGCACATCTTCGACCTCGACGGCACCCTCATGCACGGCACCTCGACCAGCGTCCTGCTGGCCGGCGAGCTGGGCCTGGAGCCGGAGTTCCGGGAGCTGGACGCCGCGATCGGCTCCGGGCGCATCGACACGTACGAGTACGGCCGCCGGGCCTACGACCTGTGGCGGGACCTCACGCAGGACATGACGGCCAGCGCCTTCGCCAAGGCGCCCTGGCTGGCCGGGATACGCGAGGTGTGGGCCGACATCACCGCCCGCGGCGACCACTGCGCGGTGGTGTCCCTCGCGCCGAGCTTCTTCGTCGAGCGGCTGCTCGACTGGGGCGCGCACGCCGCGCACGGCTCCGTCTTCCCCACGCCGCCCTTCCGCGAACCCCTCGACATCGCGGGGATCCTCGGCCCCCCGGACAAGGTGCGGATAGCCGACGCGCTGTGCGCCGGATACGGGCTGACCCGCGCCGACATCACCGCGTACGGCGACTCCTTCTCCGACGCCGACCTGTTCGCGGTGGCGCCGCGTTCGGTGGCCGTCAACGCCGACCACCATGTGGCGGGGCTGGCCACGCACGCGTACACGGGGCGGGATCTGCGGGAGGCATATGCCCTGGTGAATGACGCACCGTAGCGACCGTGGGGCGTATGGGAGCCGGTTTGCCGAAAGGCGTCCCATCCCGATTCGCAGGGTGACATTCTCGTCGTACGACGGCTGTGGTCTTCGGCCGTCCCCCCGCCGTCCGGTCCGACCGCCGGCCCGGGGGCGCACCCCCCGGAACGATGCGGTACCGGCGAGGCACAGTGACCAACGCACAGCGCGACGAAGGGCTGGGGGACGCCGCCCTCATCCGCCGCACGCTCGAGTACGTCTCCCCCGTCGCCGACGAGGCCACGGGGTACTTCTACGCCCTGCTCTTCCTCCATCACCCGCACACCCGCGACATGTTCCCCGTCGCCATGGACACCCAGCGCGACCGCCTGTTCAAGGCGCTGCTCGCCGCCGGACTGCTGCTCGAGGAGCCCGACCGGCTCACCGCCTTCCTGCGGGACCTGGGCCGCGGCCACCGCAAGTACGGGACGCGGTCCCCCGATTACCCGGCCGTCGGCCAGTGCCTCCTCGCCGCGCTCGCGCGCTACGCCGGTGAGGTGTGGTCGCCGCGGACGGAGGCGGCGTGGGTGCGGGCGTACGCGGCGATCTCGCAGACGATGATCGACGCCGCCGAGGAGGACGCGCTGCGCAACCCCCCGTGGTGGCTCGCCGAGATCGTCTCCCACGAGGCGCGCACCACGGACGTCGCGGTCCTGATCGTCCGCCCCGAGCAGCCGTACGCCTTCACGCCCGGCCAGTACACGGCGATCGAGACGCCCTGGTGGCCCCGGGTGTGGCGGCACTACTCCTTCGCGACCGCGCCCCGCGCCGACGGTCTGCTGTCGTTCCACGTCCGGGCCGTCCCGGCCGGCTGGGTCTCCACCTCGCTGGTCCGCCGTGCCCGCCCCGGCGACGTCGTACGGCTGGGCCCGCCGCTCGGCTCGATGACCGTGGACCACACCGCGGCCAGCGATCTGCTGTGCCTGGGCGGCGGTACGGGCATCGCGCCGATCCGCGCGATGGTGGAGGACGTGGCGCGGCACGGGTCGCACCGGGAGATGCAGGTCTTCTACGGGGCGCGGCGCGAGGACGACCTGTACGACCTGGAGAACCTACGGCGGTTCGAGCGCGCGTACTCCTGGCTCACGGTGCACCCGGTGGTCGGCGCGCTGCCGGAGGCGGTGAGCCGGCGCGGGCCGTGGACGGAGTACGACGCGTATCTCGCCGGCCCGCCGCCGATGGTGCGCAGCGGGGTGCGGATCCTGACGGAGGGCGGGGTGCCGGCGGGGGCGATCCGGCACGACGACCTCGAGCACCTCGTACGTGACTAGCCGAGGTCGGGGGCCAGCATCGCCCGTACTCCCTCGATGTTCTCCCGCAGGAAGGCCTGCAGCGTCGGGGGGACGACGTCCACGGAGTCCACGCCCTCGCGGGTGAACGGCAGGCGGACCACCTCGTACGTGCCGCACGGCTCGTCGACCTCGGGGCCGTGTCTGAGGGAGAGGTCCATCGTCTCCAGGCGGCAGACGAAGAAGTGCTGCACCTTCACCCCGTGCGCCGCGTGGTGCGTGGAGTGGCGGACGGTGTCGACGAAGACGGGGACGACGTCGGTGACCTTGGCGCCGAGCTCCTCGTCCACCTCCCGGTGGAGGGCGTCGACCACCGTGGTGTCCTCCGGCTCCACGCCGCCGCCGGGGGTGATCCAGTACGGGGCGTGGCCGGGCTTGGTGCGTTTGATGAGGATGAGGTCGGCGTCGTCGAGCAGGATCGCGCGGGCGGTTCTCTTGACCACGGGCCTATCGGTCATGGGGGGAGTGTGGCACGTGGTCCGGGTTTTCAAACCCCGGTTATTGGGTTGGCCGGGCGGCTCCGGCGCAGGGTGCGTGGGAAGACCCGTCTTTCGGCTGGGGGTTCGGGGGTTATCCCCCGAGAAAACGCAGTGGGGCGCGTAGTGGTGCATGACGGACCGTCACCACTCCGTCGCGGCTCGTATCAGCGTCTCGTGCGCCCGCGCCAGATGCGGCAGCGCCAGCGCCCCGGCCCGTACCGACAGCACATACGTCCGTATCGGCGGCACCGCCGGCCGTCCCACCGCCACCACCCGCCCCTCGCGCAGCTCCGCGTCGCACAGATACCGGGGCAGCACCGCCAGCCCCGCCCCCGCGACCGCGCAGGCCAGTGCCGCGCGCAGATCGGGCACGACGACCGCGGCCGAGGCGGCGGGGCCGGTGCCGTACACCTCCGCCCAGTACCGCGTGACGAACGGCAGGCTCTCGTGCACCTCGATCACCGGCACCGACTCCGGCGCCACCCCCGCCCAGCGCCCCCCGGCGACCAGCACCAGCTCCTCGTCCCACAGCGGCGTCGCCGTCAGCGCGCCCCCGCGCGGCCGGGACGCGGTGACCGTCAGATCGTGCCGCCCCGCCGCCAGCCCCTCGAGGGTGTCGCCGTCCGGCCCGTACGCCGCCCGGACCGCCAGCCCCCCGGCGACCAGCGGGCCGAGCGCCGGCAGCACCCGCAGCGCCAGGAACTCCGGCGGTCCCGCCAGATGCAGCGTGGCCGGGGCGTCCGGCCCCTCGTACGTCAGCGCCAGCAGCGCGTCCAGATGCGGCGCCGCCTTGTGCGCCAGCTCCTCCCCCAGCGTGGTGGGGGTCACGCCGCGGGCCCCGCGGACGAACAGCGGGCGGCCCAGCTGACGCTCCAGCGCGCGGATCTGTCCGGTGACCGCCGGCTGCGACAGGCCCAGCAGCGCGGCGGCCCGGGTGAGGGAGCCGGCCCGGTGGACGGCGACGAAGGTACGCAGCAGCGCCGGATCCATGCCCGCCCACCCCTCCCCACACGAACCGCGTACATCTATAAAAATGTCGATAGGTCTCCATCGAAACCGTGATTGGACACTGACGGAGAGTCAACTAGCCTTGATGTTCGCGGTTCTTCGCGCGTAGCGACCAGTGCGCGGAGCGTCCGGCTCCGAGCCAGAGGGGGGAGGCTCGGACCGGGCGCGACGCCTCGCCCCGCCGCGGGGAGCCCGCAGGGCAGCGCCCCCGGGCCGGTGAAGCCGGTCCGGGGGCGCTGTACCGCGTACGAATGCCTCAGCCGGCCGCCCGCTCCAGGGCCTGCGTCAGATCCGCGACCAGGTCCGCCGGGTCCTCCACCCCCACCGACAGCCGGATGAAGCCCTCCGGCACCTCGTCGCCCCACCGCCCGCGCCGTTCGGCGGAGCTGCGTACGCCCCCGAAGCTCGTCGCGTCGTCGACCAGCCGCAGCGCCGCCAGGAACCGCTCGGCGAACTCCTTCGACGGCAGGGTGAACGACACCACGCACCCGAACCGGCTCATCTGCGCGACAGCCCGCGCGTGCGACGGATCCTCCGGCAGCCCCGGATGCCGTACGCCGGCGACCTCCGCCCGCGACCGCAGCGCCCGCGCCACGGCCAGCGCGTTCGCCGCCTGCTGCCGGGTGCGCAGCTCCATCGTGGCGAGCGACCGGTGCGCCAGCCACGCCTCCATCGGGCCGGGGATGGCCCCGGTGGTCTTGCGCCACAGCCGCAGCCGGGCGGCGAGGGACTCGTCGCGGGTCACGGCGTAGCCGAGGAGGACGTCGGAGTGCCCGGTGACGGCCTTGGTGCCGCTGGCCACCGACAGATCGGCGCCCAGGTCCAGGGGCCGCTGGCCCAGCGGGGTGGCCAGGGTGTTGTCGACGGCGACCAGCGCGCCCCGCTCGTGCGCGGCGGCTGCGAGCCGGCGGATGTCGCAGACGTCGAGCTTGGGGTTGGACGGCGTCTCCAGCCACAGCAGCCGCACCCCGTCGAGCAGCGCCAGCTGCGCGTCGCCGGCGGTCGGCGCGGCCCGCACCTCGACGTCGTACGCCTCCAGCTGGTCCCGCAGCACGCCCCCGATCAGCGTGTACGCGTCGGACGGCACCGCCACCGCGTCCCCGGGCCGCAGCAGCGACAGCATCACGGCCGCGATCGCCCCCATCCCCGAGGCGAAGGTCACGGCGTGCGCCGGCGTCCCCGGCGACTCCAGCTCCGCGAGGGCGTCCTCCAGCCGGGTCCACGTCGGGTTGCCGTCGCGGGCGTAGGTGTACGGGGCGCCCGCCGGATCGCCCGGGAGGTGGTAGTGCGAGGTGAAGACGGGCCCGGGGAAGGGCGGTTCGTACGGGGAGCGCTCGGGGACACCCGCGTGTACGGCGCGGGTGGCGTCGGAGGTCCCGGCGAGGTGGTCGGCCATGTGCCCCATCATGCGTCACGGCGGCCGGGCGGGGGCCGCCGTCTCGACACGTGGTCTCTCGTAAAGGGGCTGATCAGTCGCGGTCCATGACCATGTTCAGGGCCCACGACACGACGCTGATCACCAG
This sequence comes from Streptomyces smaragdinus, assembly GCF_009604385.1. GTDB lineage: Bacteria > Actinomycetota > Actinomycetes > Streptomycetales > Streptomycetaceae > Streptomyces > Streptomyces smaragdinus. The sequence goes on along the minus strand of NZ_WEGJ01000019.1, from coordinate 111,817 downwards.
GGCGCCGCCCACGGCGGTCCAGAAGCCGTCCACCTCGAAGCTGAGGTCGGCCTGGTCGGCGATCCACGAGGTCAGCAGCAGCATCAGCGCGTTGATGACCAGCGTGAACAGGCCCAGCGTCAGCACCAGCGCGGGCAGGGCGAACAGCTTGACGACGGGCTTGATGATGCCGTTGACGAGGCCGAAGATGAGGGCGACCAGGATGAGGCCCAGCACCTCCTTGCCCGTGTCGTCGCCGGTCAGCCGGATGCCTTCGAACAGCCAGACGGCGACGGCGAGGGCCGCCGCGTTGGCCAGGGTCTTGACGAGAAAGCTCTTCATAATGAGATCGTTTCCATGGGGGACAGGGATAACCGGAAGCTATCGGATCGCACACGAGGCGGGGCAGACGTAGATGAAGGCATTCCGGCTGGACGAGCTGGAGGCGGAGCGCCGCGCGAACGACGGGGCGTATCTGCAGTTCCTGCGCGAACGGAACATGTCGGTCGGTCTGTACGCGCTGGACGCCGGCGCCCCGGACCCGCAGCAGCCGCACCGGCAGGACGAGGTCTACTTCGTCGTCAGCGGGCGTGCCTCGATCACCGTGGGGCAGGAGACGACCCAGGTGGCCCGGGGCAGTGTCGTGTACGTGCCGGCCGGGGTGCCGCACAAGTTCCACCACATCACCGAGGACCTGCGGGTCATGGTGGTGTTCTCCCCGCCGGAGGCCTGATCCCGGGCCGCGGCGGTCGGGGCGGGCTCTCAGGGTTTCTCTCAGGGTTCGTTCCGGGACGGACCGGGGCCCTCGGCCCTCCCGTCCGCACCGGCGCCGTCCTAGCCTGGAGGTACCGGGGAAGTTCCCGGGCCCCTCAGCAGTCAACAGGAGTCAACCGTGTCCCTCAATGAGATCGCCAAGGGCCTGCCGTGGTGGGTCAAGTGGGTCGCCGTACCGGTGATCGCCCTCGTCGTCTTCGGCGGGCTGCTGATGAGCCTCATCGGCTTCGTCGTCGCCCTGCTCTTCAAGGTGCTGGTCTTCGCGGCCCTGGTCGCCGCGCTGATCTTTGTCGTACGGAAGTTCAAGGACTCCGGCAGCGGGTCCCGCGGCAGCTGGTGACGGACGCGTCGGCCGCACGGGGCGGCCGACGCGCGGGTACCGCTACTGATCGAGCGCGACCTTCTCCGACTTGATCTTCTCCGGCTTGGTCTCCCCGTTCTTGACCTCGCCGTTCTTCGCGTTCGGGTCCATCGCCGCCAGCAGCTGGCGGGCGAGGCCCAGACCCGTACCGCCCATGGTCAGGGCGCGGGCGAAGATGTCCGACATCCCCTCGGCGCCGTTCAGCACGACCATGTTGTCGACGTTGCCGAACGCGGACGCGCCGGCCTCCACGATCTGCGGCCAGTTCTCGGCGAGCTGCTGGGCGACGACCGCCTCCTGGTTCTCCGCCAGCGCCGCGGCGCGCGCCTTGATGGCGTCCGCCTCGGCCAGCCCCTTCGCCTTCGTGGCCTCGGCGTTCGCCAGACCGCGCGCCTTCGACGCGGCGGCCTCCGCCTCACCCGTCGCCCGCGTCGCCGCCGCGGCCGCGTCACCGCGCGCCCGGGTGGCCTCGGCCTCCGCGCCCGCCGCGGTCTTCACCCGGGTCGCCTCCGCGGCCGCCGCCAGCTCCGTCTCGCGGGCCTTGGCCTGGGCGGCGGAGATCCGGGCGTCGCGCTCGGCCTCGGCCATGGTGCGCTTCTGGTACGCCTGGGCGTCGGCCGGCTTGCGCACGTCCGCCTGCAGCTGCTGCTCCCGGCGCTGGGCCTCGAGCTCCGCGACGCGGGTCTCCTCGACCACGACCTCCTGCTGCGCGGCGGCGGCGGCCAGCGGTCCGGCCTGCTGGGCGCGGGCGGACGCCTTGTCCCGTTCGGCCTGGTAGCCGGCCTGCAGGATCTCGCTGTCGCGGGTGGCCTCGGACATCCGGGCCGCGGCGGCCTGCTCGGCCTCGGTGGCCAGCCGGTCCGCCTCGGCCTGCGCGATCCGCGCGTCCCGGCGGACGGCGGCGGCGTGCGGGGCGGAGAGGTTGGTGATGTAGCCGGTGGGGTCCTGGATCTCGTGGATCTGCAGCGAGTCGATGATCAGACCCAGCTTCTCCATCTCCGTACCGGACGCGTGCCGGGTCTCGCCCGTCAGCCGCTCCCGGTCGCGGATCATCTCCTCGACGGTCAGCCCGCCGACGATGGACCGCAGATGTCCCGCGAACACGTTGTGCACCCGCTCGGCCATGAACCGCTGCTGGTCCAGGAAACGGCGGGCGGCGTTGGCGACGGACACGTAGTCGTCGCCGACCTTGAAGATGACGACGCCGTGCACCTTGAGCGGTATGCCCTGCTTGGTGACGCAGTCGACGTTGAGCTCGGCCTCGTTCAGGTCGAGCGACAGCTTCCGTACGACCTGGACACCGGGCATGACGAGCGTGCCGCGACCGGTGACGATACGGAAGCCCATGCCCTCCTCGAGACCTTCGGTGCGGTGCTTGGAGCCGGAGATGATGAGGGCCTCGTTGGGCTCGGCCACCCGCCACATGAGCTTGAACACGATGATGACGACAAGGAGCGCGAGCAGCGCGCCCCCCGCGATGACGCCGACGAACATCGGCAACTCCCCCTAGAGCCTCGGTCCCCCGTTGGGGCCGATCAAGGGCAGTGTGCTCCTGCGGAGTCAACCCGCATAAGTCCCTGACACAGCTTTGACGTTGCCTTGATACACAGTTGGGGGAGACCCTGCTCAGGGGCACGGGCGAGGAGGACGGCATGGGGGACGCGCGGATGCTGGGGCTGCGGGGGCGGGTGACCGGGACGGTCGGGCCGGGGCTGGTCGGCGAGGTGATGATCTCGGTACGGGGCGGGGCGGAGGCGTTCTACGCGTACTCCTTTGAGAACGGGCTGCGGATCCCGGTGGGGACGATGGTGGTGGTCGTGGAGTACCAGGCGCCGCGGACGGTGTACGTGGAGCCCATGTAAGCGCGGGCTCAGCGCTTACGGCGCCGGCCCCGCCCCTGCGCGGGCGCGGCCGGGGAGCCGCCGGTGTCCGCGGCCAGGACCATCGCCGCCAGCATCGTCGTCAGCGGCACCGAGGCGACCAGACCGATCGAGCCGACCAGGGTCCGTACCACCTCCTGCGTCACGAGCTCGCTGGTCAGCACCCCCGTCACGCCCACCCGCGCGGTCGTGAACAGCAGCAGCAGCGGCAGGGACGCGCCCGCGTACGCCAGGACCAGCGTGTTCACCACGGACGCGATGTGGTCGCGGCCGATGCGCATCGCCGACCCGTAGAGCTTGCGCCAGCTCGCGCCCGGCTCCGCCTGCCGCAGCTCCCACACCGCCGACGCCTGGGTGACGGTCACGTCGTCGAGCACGCCCAGCGAGCCGATCAGCACGCCCGCCAGCAGCAGACCGCTCATCTCGATGCCCGGATACTGCTGGTGGATCAGCCCGGTGAAGTCGTCGGTGGAGCCGGTGAGTTTCGTCCAGCCGATGAACAGCGACCCCAGCAGCCCGATGAGCAGCAGCGACGCCAGCGTGCCGATGGCCGCGACGGACGTACGGGCGTTGAAGCCGTGACTGAGGTACAGGGCGATCAGCATGATCGCGCTGCCCCCGACGACCGCCACCAGCAGCGGGTTCGAACCCTCGATGATCGCGGGGAGGATGAACAGGATGAGGATGGCGAAGCTCACCGCCAGCGCGACCAGCGCCGCCAGCCCGCGCAGCCGCCCGACCAGCACCACGGCCACCGCGAACAGCACCGCGAGGACCATCAGCGGCACCGAGCGCACCACGTCGACGACCGCGTACTGGACCTCCGGCGGGGCCTTCGGCTGGTACGAGACGACCAGCTCCTGGCCCACGTCGTAGCGGCGCAGCGCGCCGGGCGTGACGATGTCCTTGAACGTACGGCCCTTGTTCGGCCCGGAGATGACCTCGATCGTCGCCCGCTCGCACATCTCGTCCGGGTCCGCGTGCCCGTCCGCGGTCCGCGACTGGGCGTTCACCTCCGCGCACTTGACCTCCTCGAGCTCCGTCACCCGCGCCCGCTGGCGCTGGGTGTCGAAGCCGACACCGGTGCGCTCGTGCGACGGCGCGTCGCCCGGCCACAGCGCGAGCATGCCGCCGAACACCAGCAGCGCGAACGGGATCAGCACCGCCGCGATCACCGTCCGCAGTCGGCGCGACGCGGGGGTCGCCGGTCCGTGGTCGTGGCTGTGGCTGTGGGAGTGCGTCACAGGGCGCATCATTGCAGGGTGGAACGGGGCGCTCCGGGTTGGCGCCGAGAGAGGTGTGCCTTCGTACGATTCGTCACGGTGACCGTGCGGCGTCATTCGGGACGGCCGGTGGATTCACCCGTCGTTCACCGGGAGTCCGCCGTCCCGCACCCGCGTGCGCCTAGCGTCCGAGCCCTCAGACGACTGGATCCGGAGGGGACCGTGCGCAAGTTTCTGCCGCTCATCGGCTCGCCGCACGGCGGGAGCCGCGCCGCACTGACGTGCCGCTTCCGTTGTGGTGACGCCTGCTTCCACGAGGTGCCGAACACCAGCTCCAACGCCTACGTCGGCGATGTGATCGACGAGGCCCTGTCCCGCCGCGGCCTGCTCCGCGCCGGTGCCGCCGCCACCGTGATCGCCGCCACCGGCGCCGGTGCGCTCGCCGCCGCCGCGCCGAAGGCCGGGGCCCAGGGCCGTACGCCGGTCCCGACCGCCGACGGCGCCCGCGGGCTGCGGTTCACGCCCGTCGCGCCGAACACCGCCGACGCCGTGACCGCGCCCGGCGGCTACGGGCAGAACGTCGTCATCCGCTGGGGCGAACCGATTCTGCGCGGCGCCCCCGCGTTCGACCCCGACAACCAGAGCGCCGAGGCCCAGGCCGGTCAGTTCGGGTACAACAACGACTTCCTCGCGCTGCTCCCGCTGCGCGGCGAGCCGGGTCGTCAGCTGCTCGTGGCCAACCACGAGTACACCGACGAGATCCTCATGCACGCCGGGTACGACGCGGCCAACCCCACCCGCGAGCAGGTGGAGATCGCCTGGGCGGCGCACGGCATGTCGGCCGTCGTGGTCCAGGAGGACCGCCGCACGGGCGCCCTCACCGCCGTCACCCGCCATCAGCTCAACCGCCGCATCACCGCGACCAGCGAGTTCCGCCTCACCGGCCCGGCCGCCGGCAGCGACCTGCTGAAGACCTCCGCCGACCCGACCGGCACCAGGGTCCGCGGCACGCTGAACAACTGCTCCGGCGGCACCACCCCGTGGGGCACGATCCTGTCCGGCGAGGAGAACTTCAACCAGTACTTCGCGGGCGCCGGCCGGGTCACGGACCCCGACCGCGCGGCGAAGCTGGCCCGCTACGGGCTGACCACCGGCGAGTCCGAGCGCAAGTGGGAGCGCTTCGACGACCGGTTCGACCTGGTCAAGGAGCCCAACGAGGTCAACCGCTTCGGCTGGGTCGTCGAGTTCGACCCGTACGACCCGGACTCCGTCCCCGTCAAGCACACCGCCCTCGGCCGGGTGAAGCACGAGGGCGCCAACATCCGTCTCACCGACGACGGCCGCGCCGTCGCGTACTCCGGTGACGACGAGCGCTTTGACTACCTGTACAAGTTCGTGTCGAAGAACCGGATGCAGAAGGGCGACTCGGCGGCGGCCCGCGAGCACAACAAGCGGCTGCTGGACGAGGGCACCCTGTACGTCGCGAGGTTCACCGGCGACAGCCCCGCCGCCGAGATCGACGGCACCGGCACGCTCCCGGCGGACGGCGGCTTCGACGGCTCCGGCGAGTGGATCCCGCTGGCGTCCGGCGACATCTCGTACGTCGAGGGCATGACGGCCGAGGAGGTGTACGTCTACACCCGGATCGCCGGTGACAAGGTCGGCGCGACGAAGATGGACCGCCCCGAGGACGTCGAGTGCTCCCCGCGGACCGGCAAGCTGTACGTGGCGCTGACGAACAACACGCAGCGCGGCACGGCCGGCAAGGCCGCCCCGGACGAGGCGAACCCGCGTACGAACAACAAGCACGGGCACATCCTCGAGCTCACCGAGCACCGCGACGACGCGTCGGCCAAGAAGTTCGCCTGGCGGCTGTTCCTGGTCTGCGGCGACCCGGCCGACCCGGGCACGTACTTCGCGGGCTTCCCGAAAGACAAGGTCAGCCCCATCTCCTGCCCGGACAACGTGGCGTTCGACGTCCACGGCAACCTGTGGATCTCCACCGACGGCAACGCGCTCGGCCACCACGACGGCCTCTTCGGCGTGGCGACCACCGGCCGCTACGAGGGCCAGGTCAAGCAGTTCGTGACCATGCCGAACGGCGCGGAGACCTGCGGCCCGCTGGTCCAGGAGACCCGCGTGCTGGTGTCCGTGCAGCACCCGGGCGAGCTGGACGGCGCGACGGTGGAGCACCCGCTGTCGGCGTGGCCCGACGGGCCGGGGACGATGGTCCGCCCGTCGGTCGTCGCGGTGTGGCGCGAGGACGGCGGCGCGATCGGCGTGTGACGTGACGCGGGCGGAGGGCGGGGTGCGTGTGGGCACCCCGCCCTCCTGCTGTTACGCCCCCGTCAGCACCTCCGCCGCCGCGATCCCCGACACCCGCGTCGCCCCGTAGGTCACCAGATGCACCGCACCGGGCCGGTCCCGCGTCGGCAGCCCCATCTCGACCACCAGCGCGTCGGGCCGCCGCCCCACCAGCGCGGACAGCGCCTCGGCGGACCACCGGTGCCGCGCCGCGTCCCGTACGGCGACGACGAGCGGCCTCCCGGCGGCGGGAGCCAGCGCCCGGTCCAGGGCGCCGTCCGTCAGGTCGGCCTCGGTCAGCCGCACGGACGTGGTGCCCGGCCGCAGCGCCGTCAGCGGTGCGGCGACACCCCAGGGGGTGGCGTCGTCGACGGCGGGCGTGGTGGTCGTCGACAGCTCGATGACGTGGGCGTCCGCGGCGAGCGGGAAGTCCGCGCCGGCCCCCTTGCGCACGTCCACCGCGCGCCGGGCGGCGGCCAGGCCGATGTCCGGCGCGTCCTCGCCGGCGGCGGCGTTCCGCGCCAGGCCGCCGGACCAGGCGGCGAACGCCGCGACGCGGGCCGCGGCGTCGGCCAGGCGGGACTCGGGCAGCGTGCCGTCCAGGACGGCGGCGACCAGGGCGTCGGCCAGGTCGGCGGTGACGGACTCCGTCGCGTACTCGCCGCCGGTGCAGACGGCGTCGACCCCGGCCGTGATCGCCCGTACCGTCGCGCCGGGCATGCCGTAGGCGTCGGCGACGGCGCTCATGTCGATGCCGTCGCTGACCACGATGCCCCCGTAGCCGAGGTCGCCGCGGAGCAGGTCGCCCAGGATGCGGGGGCTCAGGGTGGCCGGGAGGTCCGGGTCGAGGGACGGGATGAGGAGGTGGCCGGTCATGATCGCCCGTACCCCCGCGTCCACGGCCGCGGTGAACGGCGGGAGGCCGACGCGGGCGATGGACGCGGCGTCGGCGGTGACGCGGGGGAGGTCGTGGTGGGAGTCGACGCTGGTGTCGCCGTGGCCGGGGAAGTGCTTGACGCAGGCCGCGACGCCGGCGGACTGCAGGCCCCGCACCCAGGCGGCGGTGTGCCGGGCGACGAGCGCGGTGTCCGAGCCGAAGGAGCGCACGCCGATGACCGGGTTCCTCGGGTTGGAGTTCACGTCGGCGCTGGGCGCGTAGTTCAGGGACACCCCGACGTCGCGCAGGTCGCGGCCGATGTCGCGGGCGACGCGCTCGGTGAGCCCGGTGTCGTCGACGGCGCCGAGCGCCAGGTTGCCGGGCCGGGAGGCGCCGGTGGCGACCTCGAGGCGGGTGACGTCGCCGGCCTCCTCGTCGATCGCGACGATCAGGTCCGGGTTCTCCGCGCGTAGCGTCGCGGTGAGCGCGGCCACCTGCTCGGGGCTCTCGATGTTCCGCCCGAACAGCACCACGGACGCCAGCCCGTCCGCGATCCGCCGCAGCAGCCAGTCCGGCGCCGTGGTCCCCTCGAACCCGGGCTGCAGCACGGCGTTGGCCAGCCGCGTCAGATCCGGGTGGCGACTCGCTGCCATGGGTTCCTCCGGTAAGGCGGGGTACTGCGGTACGGACGGGGATTGGACTATACCAATCCACGCGCGTGGCGTATCCCCCTCCCGGGGCGGGAAATCCCTGCAAGTCCCGCGCCGGGCCTGCCTAAACTTGCCCGCCATACGGGCCGACATCCCCACGGACCAGGGACGCACCATGCTCACCATGCAGGACGCACTGACCGCACTCGACGCCTACTGGACCCGCGCGGGCTGTATGAAGGTCCAGCCGATGAACACGGAGGTCGGCGCGGGAACCCTGAACCCGGCGACGTTCCTGCGCGTCCAGGGCCCGGAGCCGTGGCACGTCGCGTACGTGGAGCCGAGCGTGCGCCCCGACGACTCCCGCTACGGCGAGAACCCGAACCGGCTGCAGACCCACACCCAGTACCAGGTGATCCTCAAGCCCGAGCCGGGCAACGCCCAGGACCTCTACCTCGGCAGCCTCGAGGCGATCGGCATCGACACCGCCGCCCACGACATCCGCTTCGTCGAGGACAACTGGGCCTCCCCGGCGCTGGGCGCCTGGGGCCTGGGCTGGGAGGTCTGGCTGGACGGCCTGGAGATCACCCAGTTCACCTACTTCCAGCAGGCCGGCGGTATCGCGCTGGACCCGGTCTCCGTCGAGATCACGTACGGCATCGAACGGATCCTGATGGCGCTGCAGGGCGTCAGCCACTTCAAGGACATCGCGTACGCCCCCGGCCTCACCTACGGCGAGATGTTCGGGCAGGCCGAGTACGAGATGAGCCGCTACTACCTGGACGAGGCCGACATCCAGGCCAACCAGGCCCTCTTCGACACCTACGCCGCCGAGGCCCGCCGGATGCTCGACGCCCGCCTCCCGGTCCCCGCGTACTCCTACGTCCTGAAGTGCTCGCACACCTTCAACGTCCTCGACGCCCGCGGCGCCGTCTCCACCACCGAACGCGCCCGCGCCTTCGCCCGCATGCGCCGCCTCGCCCACGAGGCCGCGGAGCTCTGGGCCGACCGGCGCGCGGAGCTCGGCCACCCGCTGGGCCTCGCCGAGCCGTCCACCGCCCCGCCCGCCCCGGTGGAGGACACGGAGAACGTGGCCGGCCCGCAGACGCTGATCTTCGAGATCGGCGTCGAGGAGATGCCGCCGGCCGAGGTCGACCGCACTGCCGGCGCCGTACGCGACGCCCTGACCGCCCTGCTCGCCGGCACCGCCCTGCGCTACGCCGGGCTGTACGTCCACGCCACCCCGCGCCGGGTCGTCGCGATGCTCGGCGGCGTGGAGCCGCGCGAGGACGACCGCGAGGAGACGGTACGCGGCCCCCGTACGACGGCCCCCGCGCAGGCCGTCGAGGGCTTCGCCCGCAGCCGGGGCGTCACCCCGGCGGACCTGGGGCGCGGGACGTACCAGGGCAACGAGCACGTCACCGTGACCCGGACCGTGGCCGGGCGGGCGGCGCTGGACGTGCTGGCGGAGCTGCTGCCGAGGCTGGTGACGGGGCTGCGGTCGGAGAAGAACATGCGCTGGAACGCGCCCGGGCTGTCGTTCACCCGGCCGATCCGGTGGCTGCTGGCGCTGCTGGGGGAGGACGTGGTGCCGTTCACCGTCGGCAATCTGACGTCGGGGCGGACGACGTATCTGCACCGGACGTCCGCGCAGCCGGTGGTGGACGTGGCGACGGCGTACGAGTACTGGGCGTTCCTGGCGGAGCACGGGGTGGTGGCGAGCACGGACACCCGGCGGAAGATGGTCGTGCGGCAGGCTCAGGAGCTGGCGGCCCGGACGGGCGGGAGCGTCGACGTGGAGACGTACGCGCCGCTCGTGGCCGAGATCGCGAACCTCGTCGAGCGCCCCACCGCCATCCTCGGCTCGTACGACCCGAAGTACCTGGACCTCCCGGCGGACATCCTGACCACCGTCATGCGCAAGCACCAGCGCTACCTCCCCGTGCAGGACCCGGCCGGGGCGCTGCTGCCGCACTTCGTCGCCGTCGCCAACGGCGAGTGCGACCACGACGTCGTACGGGCCGGGAACGAGGCCGTGCTGCGGGCCCGCTACGAGGACGCGGCGTTCTTCTGGCGCGCCGACCTGCAGACTCCGCTCGCCGACATGAGGGCCAAGCTGTCCCTGCTCACCTTCGAGGAGCGGCTGGGCTCGATGGCCGACCGCGCCGACCGGATCGCCGCCGTCGCGCGGGCGCTGGCCGACCGGGTGGGCCTGGCGGGCGAGGACCGGGTGACGCTGGAGCGGGCGGCGGAGCTGGCCAAGTTCGACCTGGGGTCGCAGATGGTCACCGAGCTGTCGTCGCTGGCGGGGCTGATGGCGCGGGAGTACGCGGTGCGGGCGGGGGAGACGGAGGCGGTGGCGACGGCGCTGTACGAGATGGAGCTGCCGCGCTCCGCCGGTGGCGGGCTGCCCGGGACCGTGCCGGGGGCGCTGCTGGCGCTCGCGGACCGGTTCGATTTGTTGGCCGGGCTGTTCGCCCTGCGGTCGGCGCCCACCGGGTCCTCGGATCCGTTCGGGCTGCGGCGGGCGGCGCTGGGGGCGGTGAACATCCTGCGGGCGCATCCGGGGCTGTCCGGGCTCACCGTGTCGGAGGGGCTGGCCCTGGCGGGGGCGCGGCAGCCGGTCGCGGCGGATGCGGCGGCGCTCGCGGAGGCGGAGCAGTTCACGGTGCGCCGGTTCGAGCAGTCGCTGCTGGAGGCCGGGACGGCGCACGCCCACGTGCAGGCGGTGCTGCGCCGGGGGGCGGATCCGGCGGCGGCCGAGGCGCTGCTGGGGGAGCTGGACACCCTGGCGGGGACCCCGGCGTTCGACCGGGTCACGGCGGCCGTCCAGCGGGTGCGGCGGATCGTACCGGCGGACACCACGGCCGCGTACGACCCGGCGCTCTTCACCGACGAGGCGGAGCGGGCGCTGCACCGGGAGCTGACCCGTACGAGCGAGGCCCTGAAGGGCGACACCCGGCTGACGGCCTTCACCGAGGAGACCGGCGCCCTCGCCGGCGCCGTCGACACCTTCTTCGACGACGTCCTCGTCATGGCCGACGACCCCGCCGTCCGCGCCAACCGCCTCGGCCTCCTCGCCGCCGTCCGCGATCTCGCGGACCCCGTCCTGGCCTGGGACGAACTGCGCTAGCCCCGCCCGTATCCACACCCCGACTGCCGCTCCGGATCTTCCGGGGCGGCAGTCGTCACTTTCCGGGGACGAGTTGTTCACCTGTAGTTGGCCCCCGCGCACAACCGGAATCCGCACATAGCCACTTGCATGGCGTTTGCCCGGGCTCACCTCCCTCATCCGTTTCATCCGGACACGGTCACACACCGTGTCCCCTAGCTATCGAGGCAGTGAGCGTGCATACCTCTCTTTCCCTCCGGCTGGGCGCGCTCGTCGCGCTCCCCGCCCTCGCGGTCGGCCTCAGCGGCTGCGGCGCCATCCTGGACACCGGCAAGGACGCCGATACCAAGGCGGGCGCGTCCGCCTCCTCCCTCACCGGATCCGTCTCCGTCGACGGCTCCAGCACCGTCGCCCCCCTGACCCGGGCCGCCGCCGAACGGTTCGAGGCCAGGCACCCGGGCGTCGCGGTCTCCGTCGAGGACAACGGCACCGGTGCCGGTTTCGAGGCGTTCTGCTCCGGTGAGACCGACATGTCCGACGCCTCACGTCCCGCCCAGGACGAGGAGAAGCTCACCTGCGCGCGCAACGACATCGCGGTGGAGGAGTTCACCGTCGCCAACGACGCCCTGACCGTCGTCGTGCACAAGGACAACGACTGGATCGACTGCGTCACCACCGGGCAGCTGAAGAAGATCTGGGAGCCCGGCTCGAAGATCAAGAGCTGGCGGGAGGTGGACCCGTCGTTCCCCGACGAGCCCCTGCAGCTCTTCGGTCCCGGCGTCGACTCGGGCACCTTTGACTACTTCACCGAGACCGTCAACGGCGAGGAGAAGGCCTCCCGCGCCGACTTCACCCCCAGCGAGGACGACAACGTCCTGGTCCAGGGCGTCTCGGCCAGCAAGGGCGGCCTCGGCTACTTCGGCTACACGTACTACGAGGAGAACGCGGACACCCTCAAGGCGCTGAAGATCGACGCCGGGAAGGGCTGCGTGGCGCCCGGCGTCGGGACCGTGCAGGACCATACGTACCCGCTGAGCCGGCCGCTGTTCATCTATCCCTCCGCCGCGGCCCTGGACCGGCCGGAGGTGCTGGCGTTCGTCGAGTTCTACGTCGACAACCACGCCTCCATCGCCGAGGAGAGCAAGTACATACCGCTCAGCTCCGCCCAGGAGAAGAAGCTGCGCGTGGCGCTCGCGGGGCTCAAGAGGGCCCACGGGTAACGGAGTTCACCTGCGAAGACGCGAAGAATAACGTTCGGGTAACGCAAACACCGATCGGCTTGCCGATATTCACCTCGCGTTAACCGACTTCACCCGTTCGTGTCTGTATCCGGGCCGTTCCATAGGTCCTGCCCGGGGCTCCGGGCAGGCACTTCCCGCCTCCGAGGGGAGATCCGCGCCACGCGAGGGGGACGCCGAATGCACCGGGTCCGGGTGAGCACATGGTTATAGCGAATACCGGGGTGCCCGGCCGCGTGCTCCTGCTCGCCGACCCGGACGAGCAGGTGGCACACGATCTGGCCGAGCATCTGTCCGGACACCAGGTCAAGGTCGTCTTCTGCTCCGACGGCGCCGAGGCGCTGCTGCAGGTGGGTCTGCAGCAGCCGGACGCCGTCCTGGTGAGCGCGAGGCTGCCGCTGGTGCCGGGCGCGCAGGTGGTGGAGGTGCTGCGGCGGCGGTGCACCACCCCGGCGATCATCGGTGTCGGTCCGGACGACGCCGAGGACGCCGTGCAGGCGCTGACCGCGGGGGCCAGCGCCTGTGTCGCCCGGCCGTACCGGCCGTACGAGGTCCTGAAGCTCCTCGGGGTGGCGGGTCCGCCCGTCCAGGAACTCGACCGGACGGTGACGGCGGGTCCGTACACGATCAACCCGGCCACCTTCGAGGCGCGGATCGGCGGCCGGCTCGTCCAGCTGCCGCTGCGCGAGTTCAAACTGCTGCACCTGCTCGTGGCCCACGCCGAAAAGGTGGTCACCCGCGATCAGATCAGCGCCGAACTCTGGGGCGGCACCGCCCCGAAGTCGAACACCATCGCCGTCCACATCAGACGGCTCCGCGACCGGATCGGCGACGATCCGCACGATCCCCGGGTGATCCTCACCGTTCGCAACGTCGGATACCGCTTCGTGCCCCCGGCGGGGGCACCGCGATGAGGACACCCGGCCGCGAGGCCACCCGGTCTCGTATCCACCGGCACCAGCCCATGCTCGCCGCCCACCCAGGTGCGGCTCCCGAGAAAAGGAAAGTCACCGAAGTGAAGCTGCAGCGCAAGAATGGGTTCCGCGCCCTGACCCTCGGCGCCCTCGCCGTCTCCGGCGCCCTGGTCCTGTCGGCGTGCGGGTCCGACGACAACACCGACGCCGACAAGGGCTCCGACAGCTCGTCGTCCGCCGCCGCCCCGAGCGACGTCAAGTGCGCCGGCAAGGGTGAGCTGCTGGGCGCGGGTTCCTCCGCCCAGAAGAACGCCGTGGACAAGTGGGTCCAGGACTTCCAGGCCGCGTGCTCGGACGTCACGGTCAACTACAACCCGGCCGGCTCCGGCGCGGGCATCGAGGCGTGGCTCGGCGGCCAGGTGGCCTTCGCCGGCTCCGACTCGCCGCTGAAGCCCGAGGAGCTCGAGGCGTCGAAGAAGATCTGCTCCGGCGGCCAGGGCATCAACATCCCGATGGTCGGCGGCCCGATCGCGGTCGTCTACAACGTCGACGGCGTCGACAAGCTGTCGATGGACGCCAAGACGATGGCGGACGTGTTCTCCGGGAAGATCAAGACCTGGGACGACGCGGCCATCAAGAAGCTGAACCCGGACGCGAAGCTCCCCAGCACCAAGATCCAGCCGGTGCACCGCTCCGACGAGTCCGGCACCACGGACAACTTCACCAAGTACCTCAACTCGGTCGCCCCCGACGCGTGGGCGCACGAGCACGAGAAGAAGTGGCCCCTCGAGGGCGGCCAGGCGGCCGACGGCTCCTCCGGCATCGCCTCCCAGGTCCAGCAGACGGCCGGCACGATCTCGTACGTCGAGCTCTCCTACGCCACCGCCTCGAACCTGAAGACGGTGGACGTCGCCACCGGTGCCGCGACCCCGGTCGCGGCGACCGTGGAGAACGCGTCCAAGTCGATCTCCGTCGCCAAGAAGGCTGGCACCGGCTCCGACCTGGCGCTCGAGCTCGACTACGCCTCCAAGGAGGAGGGCGCCTACCCGATCACCCTGGTGACCTACGAGATCGCCTGTGACAAGGGCAACAAGGCCGAGTCCCTGGACGCCGTGAAGTCCTTCCTGGCCTTCACCGCCTCCGAGAAGGGCCAGGCGTCCCTCTCCGAGGCCGGCTACGCCCCGATGCCCCAGGCGCTGATCGCCGAGGTCCGTACCACGGTCGACAGCCTGTCCTGATCCACCCGGCCGGTCCGGGGGTCACCACCCCCGGACCGGCCGTCCGGTGCACCGCCACCGGGCCGGCCGCACACAACCGCGGCCGCCCACCCCAGACCGGAGACACACAGACATGACTTCCACACCGGTGGAGACCACCGACCGGCCCCCGCAGGCGGCCGGCTCCCGCATATCCGACCAGGGCACCAGCCGGGTCGGCGACAAGGTGTTCCTGGGCCTGTCCCGGGGCTCCGGGATCGCCGTGCTCGTCATCATGGGCGCCATCGCCGCGTTCCTGACGATCCGCGCCGTGATCGCCCTCGCCGACAACGAGGGCAACTTCCTCACCACGTTCGAGTGGAACGCCAACGCGATCCCGCCGAAGTTCGGCATCGCGGTGCTGGCGTTCGGCACGGTTGTCTCGTCCGTGATCGCGATGCTCATAGCCGTGCCGTTCGCGGTCGCCATCGCGCTGTTCGTCACGCACTACGCGCCGCGCGGCCTCGGCGGCCCGCTGACGTACGTCATCGACCTGCTCGCCGCCGTGCCCTCCATCGTGTACGGCCTGTGGGGCGCCCTCTTCCTGGTGCCGCACCTCACCGACTTCTACGTCTGGCTCGACGAGTACTTCGGCTGGACGAAGATCCTCTCCTACGACGGCACCGCCCCGCGGTCCCTCTTCACGGTCGGCATCCTGCTCGCGATCATGATCCTGCCGATCATCACCAACGTCAGCCGCGAGGTCTTCGCGCAGACCCCCCAGATGCACAAGGAGGCCGCCCTCGCGCTGGGCGCCACCCGCTGGGAGGTCATCCGCACCACCGTCCTGCCCTTCGGCCGCTCCGGTGTGATCTCGGCGTCCATGCTGGGCCTGGGCCGCGCGCTGGGCGAGACGATGGCCGTCGCCACCGTCCTGTCGCCGTCCGCGCTGATCCGCCCCCAGCTGCTGGAGGCAGGCGGCGGCACGTTCGCGCAGAACATCGCCTCCGCGTTCAAGGAGGCCGGACAGTACGGCCGGGACGCGCTCATCGCCTCCGGTCTGGTCCTGTTCGTCATCACGCTGATCGTCAACGGCGCGGCGCGGCTGATCATCGCGCGGCGCAAGGAGTACTCGGGGGCTGACGCATGACCGCCGTAGAAGACGCCGTGGCCGTCCCCGCCGGCAAGGACCCCCTGGGCATCCAGCACGCGCGCCTCCCCCGCTGGACCCCCGCCGCTGTCGCGATCGGCGCGATCGTGCTCGCCGTCGTGGCGGGCGCCGCCGCGGACCTCGGCAACAAGGTCCAGGTCGGCCTGATCGCCGGACTGCTGTACGTCGTCGGGACGTTCGCCGTCTCCGCCGCCGTGGAGGGCGTCCGCCAGGCCAAGGACCGCCTGGTCACCGTCCTCATGTGGGGCGCGTTCCTGATCGCCGTGATCCCGCTGGCCTCCCTCATCTGGGAGACCGTCGACCGCGGCAAGACCGTGCTGGACGCGGACTTCCTCACCCACTCGATGAACGGCGTCCTGACCATCGGCCCCGGCGGCGGCCTTTACCACGCGCTGCTCGGCACCATCGAGCAGGTCGCCATCGCCACCGTGATCGCCGTCCCGATCGCCCTGCTCACGGCCGTCTACCTGGTCGAGTACGGGCGCGGCAGGCTCGCCACCGCGGTCACCTTCTTCGTCGACGTCATGACCGGCATCCCGTCGATCGTGGCCGGCCTGTTCGTCCTCTCCCTGTGGATCGTGATCCTCGACCTCGGCTACTCCGGCTTCGCCGGCTCGCTGGCCCTGGCGATCCTGATGATCCCCGTGGTGGTCCGCTCCACCGAGGAGATGCTGAAGCTCGTACCGAACGAGCTGCGCGAGGCGTCGTACGCCCTCGGCGTGCCGAAGTGGAAGACGATCGTCAAGGTCGTCCTGCCCACCTCCGTCGGCGGCATCACCACCGGCGTCATGCTGGCCGTCGCCCGTATCACCGGCGAGACCGCCCCGGTGCTGCTGCTCGTCTTCGGCAGCCAGGCGATCAACACCAACCCCTTCGACGGCACCCAGGCCTCGCTGCCGCTGTACGTCTACCAGCAGTGGGCGAACGGCAACCAGGCCAGCTGGGACCGCGCCTGGGCGGCGGCACTGGTGCTGATCGCGTTCGTCATGATCCTCAACCTTCTGGCCCGCGGCATCGCGCGCTGGAAGGCTCCCAAGACCGGCCGCTGACGGCCATCCACGGACAGGAGTAACAGCAATGGCCAAGCGAATCGACGTCAGCGGGCTCAGCGCCTACTACGGGAAGTTCAAGGCCATCGAGGACATCTCGATGACCGTCGAACCGCGCTCGGTGACGGCCTTCATCGGCCCCTCCGGCTGCGGCAAGTCCACCTTCATCCGCACCCTGAACCGGATGCACGAGGTGACCACCGGCGCCCGCGTCGAGGGCAAGGTGCGCCTGGACGACGAGGACCTGTACGGCCAGGGCGTCGACCCGGTCGCCGTGCGCCGCGTCGTCGGCATGGTCTTTCAGCGGCCGAACCCCTTCCCCACCATGTCGATCTACGAGAACGTGGCGGCCGGCCTCAAGCTCAACGGCAAGGTCAGGAAGTCCGAGCTCGACGGCATCGTGGAGAAGTCCCTCAAGGGCGCGAACCTCTGGAACGAGGTCAAGGACCGGCTGAACCGCCCCGGCGCCGGTCTCTCCGGCGGCCAGCAGCAGCGGCTGTGCATCGCCCGCGCCATCGCGGTCGAGCCGCAGGTGCTCTTGATGGACGAGCCGTGCTCCGCGCTCGACCCGATCTCCACCCTCGCCATCGAGGACCTGATCGGCGAGCTGAAGGAGCGCTTCACGATCGTCATCGTCACGCACAACATGCAGCAGGCGGCCCGCGTCTCGGACCGCACCGCGTTCTTCAACCTCTCGGCCGTCGGCCAGCCCGGCCGGCTCATCGAGATCGACGAGACGGAGCGCATCTTCTCCAACCCCTCGGTGAAGGCCACCGAGGACTACGTCTCCGGCCGCTTCGGCTGAGGGACCTCCCGGTCTCACCCCGCGGTGCTGCATTGGCGGTGCCACCGCGGGGTGACAAGCCCCGCCCCTCCTGGGGCGGGGCTGCGCCCGGTTCCGTCGTTACGGGGGTACGACGGGACCGGGTCCGTGATCCGCGTCACCCCCGCCGTCCGTCCCCCGTGATAGGCTGCTCACAGCACGTGTGGATGCCGATGATCGTTCCGGCTCCCGTGCCCCTTCCTCGAAGCGTCGCCGCCGCAGTGCTCTCCGGTCATCCGCCGGAGCCCTCGTCCCCGTCGCGTCGTCCGTGTCCGCGCCGCCGCTCTGGCGTGCCGCGTATCCCCGTAGCAGCAACTGTCCGACGTCCTGAAGGGACGGAACCCATGACCGATACCACCACGCTCACCACACCCCCCGAGACCGGCGCCGCCGACCGGACGACGCCCGTCAGCGGCATTTTCGAGACCGGGCAGAACGGGGGCGGCGTCATCCGCGTCACCGGCTATCTGCCCGGCGCCGCCGACGTCCAGGTCGCCCAGCGCGACGTCCGCCGCCTGGGCCTGCGCCGCGGCGACGTCGTCACCGGCGCCGCCCGCGCCGGGGGCCGCCAGGGCGCCCTCGTCCGCGTCGACACCGTCAACGGCGGCGAGCCGGGCGCCCAGCGCCCCCGGTTCGAGGACCTCACGCCCCTGTACCCGCAGACCCGCCTGCGTCTGGAGACCTCCCCCGAGCTGCTCACGACCCGGGTCATCGACCTCCTCACCCCCGTGGGCAAGGGCCAGCGCGGCCTGATCGTCGCCCCGCCCAAGGCCGGCAAGACCACGGTCCTCAAGGAGCTCGCCCACGCCGTCGAGCTGAACCACCCCGAGGCCCATCTGATGGTCGTCCTCCTCGACGAGCGCCCCGAGGAGGTCACCGACATGCGCCGCTTCGCCGGCCCCCGCACCGAGGTGCTGGCCTCGACATTCGACCGCCCGGCGAAGGACCACACCGCGCTCGCCGACCTCGCCGTCGAGCGGGCCAAGCGGCTGGTGGAGCTGGGCCACGACGTCGTGATCGTCCTGGACTCCCTGACCCGGCTGTGCCGCGCGTACAACAACAGCGCGGGCCCCGGCGGCCGTACGCTCTCCGGCGGCGTCGACGCCGGCGCCGTGCGGCACCCGAAGCGAATCTTCGGGGCCGCCCGTAACACCGAGGAGGCCGGATCGCTGACGATCCTCGCCTCCGTGCTGGTCGAGACCGGCTCCCGCGGCGACGAGTACTTCTTTGAGGAGCTGAAGTCCACCGGCAACATGGAGCTCCGGCTGGACCGTCACCTCGCCGAGAAGCGCGTCTTCCCCGCCGTCGACGTCGTCCCCTCCGGCACCCGGCGGGAGGAACTCCTCCTCGGCCAGGGCGAGCTGGCGGTCGTGCACAAGCTGCGCCGCGTGCTGCACGAGCGCGACGCCGTCGCGGCCATGGAGCTGCTCCGGGACCGGATGCGCCAGACCGCGACGAACGCGGAGTTCCTGCGGAAGATCGACCTCACCACGGCGGCCTGAGAGGTCAGCCGGCCTCGCAGCGCGCCTTCATCGACTCGATCTCCGTCTGTACGTACCGCCGCGTCCGCGCCCCCGTCAGCAGGCCCACCGGCCCCGCCAGCGGACCGCTCTGCTCCAGCCAGATCCGCAGGTGCGACCCGTCACCGCGCGCCGTGACCTCGTGCCCGGCGACCGTGCGGGTGCCCGCGGCGGACGCCTGCCAGACGAAGACGCGCCCCTCCTCCAGCTCGGTGACCTGCCACACCAGCACCGGGATCCCCGGCTGCTTGAGACGGACCTTCTCGCCGACGGCGAGCGCGTCGCCGCTCTCCCGGCGGACCCAGGTCGTGGTGGGGATGAAGTCCGCCCAGTGGTCGACGTCGGCCATCACCTCCCAGACTTTCTCCGGGCTTACGGCGACATCCAGTTCGGTTTCGTAGCGCATGGGATTCAGGGTGCTCCCGCGGCGCGCCGGGCGCCAGGCGGTTACGCGTCGATGACGTTCGTACCGAGGAGGACGAAGAGGAGGACGCCGACGACGACGCGGTAGCCGACGAACAGATTGAAGTTGTGCTTCGCGACGTACCGCAGCAGCCAGGCGATCGAGGCGTACGCGACGACGAACGACACCACCGTGCCCACGACCAGCGGCGCCACGCCGACCCCGCCGCCGACGGCGTCCTTCAGCTCGTACAGCCCCGCGCCCGTGAGGGCGGGCAGACCGAGGAAGAACGACAGCCGCGTCGCGGCGACCCGGTCCAGGCCCAGCAGCAGACCGGTCGACATCGTCGCGCCGGAGCGGGAGAAGCCGGGGAAGAGCAGCGCGAGGATCTGCGAACTGCCCACGAGCATCGCGTCGTTGAGCGTGGTGTCCGCCTCCTGCCGCTTCAGCGTCGCCCAGTGGTCGGCGGCCCACATGATGCCGGAGCCGACGATGAGGGATCCGGCGACCACCCAGAGGCTGGCGAGGGGGCCCTCGATGAGGGGCTTGGCGGCCAGGCCCACGACGACGATGGGGATGGTGGCGTAGATGACCCACCAGGCGAACTTGTAGTCGTGGCCGGTGCGCCGGTCCTTGTCGCGGATGCCGCGGCCCCAGGCGGTGGCGAAGCGGACGATGTCCTTGAAGAAGTAGACCAGCACCGCCGCGATGGCCCCGACCTGGATCACCGCGGTGAAGGCGACGACCGCCTTGTCGTCCACGGGGATCCCCATCAGACCTTCGCTGATCTTCAGATGCCCGGTGGAGGAGACGGGCAGGAACTCCGTCACCCCTTCGACGATGCCGAGAATGACGGCGTCGCCGACTCCGATCTCGCTCACGTGCTCTCCTCGCGGTGGCTGATCCGGGGGGACAGCTTATGAGTTCCGGGAGTGTGCCCGGACCTGCCTTTCGTCAGGGGACGGGCTGTCGATCGTGAGTACGTTCTCGCGGGAGTTGTCAGGCCCGCCGGACCACCTCCGCCGCCGCGCCCTGGAGGGCGGCTATGCCGAGGAGCACGGTCGCGGGACCGCTCCCCGCCACGACGCCCGTGAGCGCCGCGCCCGTCGCCGCCGCGGTGATCTTGAAGCCGGCGCCCAGGGTGAAGACCTGGGTGCGGACGCCGGCCGGGGCGTGATCCGCGCGGATGCGGAGGGTGGCCGTGAGGAGGGGACCGTCGAAGAACCCGGCGACGGCGAAGAGGGCCGCGCAGCCGGCGAACGGCTCGACGACGGCGGCCCCCGCGAGGGCGGCCCCGGTGCCGAGGAGGCTGTACGCGGCGATCCGCGGCGGCGCGGCGCGAGGTGGCCTGCGGGCGACGGCGAGGGCCCCGGCGAGGGCGCCACCGGCGAAGACGGTGAGGAGTACGCCCCCGGCGCCGGGATAGCCCCGGGATTCCTCGAGCTGTACGGCGGTGAGGGTGAGCCCGCCGACGCCGACGAAGGCGAGGGTGGTCCCGGCGGTGACGGCGCGCAGGGGGCGGATACGCCAGAGGGCACGGAGGCCGGAGCTCTTGGGCGCCCTCTCCCCGGGGATCGCCCGCACCCCCCGGGGGAAGCACACCGCCGCCGCGCCCGCTGCCGCCGCGAGCACCGTCCCGGCGACCCCGGCCCCCGCCAGAGCGGCGACGAGGGTGACGAGGGCGGGCCCGCCGAGTCCGGCGACGTTGTACGTGGCGGCGTCCAGCCCGTACGCCCGGGCACGCTCGTCCTCCCCGGTCAGCTCCGCCAGTACGGAGGACAGCCCCCCGGTGACGGCGGGCCCGCAGGCACCCCCGGCGACGGCGACCCCGAGGACCACCCCGAGGGGCGCCTGCCCGACGCAGAGGGTGAGCGCCCCGACGGCGACGGCGAACCCCGCGAGGGCCCCGCGATAGAAGACGGCGGGCCTGCGGACGCGCGCCGCCAGCGCCCCGGCCGCGGGAGCGGCGACGACGTGGGGCGCCATCCACGCGGCGAGCACCGCGGCGGCGATCCCGGCGCTGTGGGTGCGCTGCTGGGCGAGCAGGACTACGGCGATGCCGACGCCTTCGTCGGCGGTGCGGGCTAGGGTGGCGCAGGTGAGGTAGGGGATCAGGGGCTTCACGTGTGGGACGGTAACGCGGCGCGTACTGGAGGCGTTGCGAATTGTTCACCGCCCACCGCCACCGCCCGCCGACGCGGACGATGCGTTTGAGGCGGACGACCGTCGGCCGATGACGTAGCAGCGACCCAATTCCAGCCCGGCGTTTGAGGCGGACGACCGCCGGCCGACGACGCAGAAGTAACCCCATTCCAGCCCGCCCGGCGCTTGAGGGCGAGGCGCGAAGCGCCGACAGGGGGGTGACACCATCAGAGGCATGACCGACGACCCCCTCTACGTAGGCCACGCCCCCACCGACGCCGCCCTCGACCGGGGCTGGCTGATGGGCCACTTCAAGAACCCCGCAGACCCCCGCCACAGCGAGGACGTCGAGATCAAATGGGGCGTCCACCCCCCGGGCGACCGCCGCGAACAGTGGGCCACCGGCGAGGTGCGGACCGCCCTCCTGGTCCTGATCAGCGGAAAGTTCCGCCTGGACTTCCCGCACCGCAGCGTGCTCCTCGACCGGCAGGGCGACTACGTCCTGTGGGGCAAGGGCATGGACCACTCCTGGGAGGCCGAGGAGGCCTCCACCGTCCTGACCGTCCGCTGGCCCTCCGTCCCCGGCTACCGGATCCCGGACCCGGCGTAAACGAAAAAACGCCCCAACTCCCCGTACAACCCTGGGTGAACCTCGTATGTCTGAAAGGTGAGGGCAAAGAAGCACCGCCCCACGCCGACGGGGGACCCCAGCATGACGAACGGGAAACGCACCGCAGCAGCAGCCTTACTGACCCTGACCGCAGCACTCCTCACCGCGCCGCCCGCCGCCGCCGCGCCGGAGGCGAAGCCGTACGACTTCAACGGCGACGGCTACCAGGACCTCACCACCGGCGTCCCCAGGGGCACCGCCAACGGCCAGGCGCAGGCCGGCTACCTCAGCGTCGTCCCCGGCGGCCCCAACGGCCCGGACGCCGCCCGCCGCTTCACCGTCAGCCAGTCCACCACCGGCATCCCGGGCGGCTCCGAGGCCGGCGACCACTTCGGCGGGCGGTTCACCTCCGCCGACCTGAACGCCGACGGCTGCGCCGACCTGATCGTCTCGGCCCCCGGCGAGGACGAGGCCACCGGCCGGATCACGATCCTCTGGGGCGCCCGCACCGGTGGCTTCACCCGGGGCACGCTCCTCGACGGCACCATCCCCCGCGGCGGCTACGGCGCCGTCGGCATCGCGGTGGCCGAGACCACCGGCGACGGCGTCCCCGAGATCGTCACCGCAGATCAGGGCCCCGCCGGAGCCGCCCTGACCGTCGCCCCCGGCCCCTTCGCGCCGGGCGAGGTCCCCGCCGTCCCGTTCCAGGAGGATCCCGCCGGCGCCGAGACGGTCTACCACGCCATGGCCGCCGGCGACTTCAACGGTGACGGCCGCACGGACTTCGCCGTGACGATCAGCTCGCCGTACTTCACGGCGACCACCTTCTGGCAGGGCTCCGACTACGGCCTCGACCACGCCATCGACTGGGACTACTCGCAGGCCTACGGCACCGCCCTGGCCGCCGCCGACTTCGACGGCGACGGCACCGACGACCTCGTCTACGGCAACGCCACCCACGGCTCCAGCGACTCGCCCGACTGGGACCCGTACTGGCCCATGCGTACGGGAGTCGGCGGCAGTGTGCGCGTGCTCTACGGCGCCCAGTGGGGTCCCGCCTCCTTCCGCCGCCCGCAGGACCTCAGCCAGGAGACGCCGAACATCCCGGGCTCCGGCCTCGGGGCGGCGGAGCAGGGCGACGGCTTCGGCAAGGCCCTGGCGGTCGGCGACATGAACGGCGACGGCTACGCGGACCTGGCGATCGGCCTCCCCGGCGAGGACATCGGGACCGCGCCCGACGCGGGAGCGGTGACCGTACTGTTCGGCTCCGTGTTCGGCCTCACGACCGAGACCGTACGCAACGTCCAGCAGGAATCCGCCGGGATCCCCGGAAGCAACGAGAAGGGCGACGCCTTCGGCAAAGCCCTCGCCGCCCGCGACCTCAACGGCGACACCTGGGCCGACCTGACCATAGGCCAGCCGGGCGAGGACACCGGCCAGGGCCGCGTCATCGTCCTGCCCAACGCGGCGCCCGCCGGCGTCCGCTGGTACTCCCCGGCGTCCCTCGCGCTGCCCGGCCCGCACGCGGGCCTCGCGTTCGGCTCGCTCCTGGGCGACTGACCTCCCGTAAAGCTCCCCCCACGACCGTACGTCCGCGGCCGCGCCGATGCGCCGTGGGAATCCGAGGAGAGCATGGAGGTTCTCCTGTGCGTCATTTCAAGAGCGCGGCCCTGACGGCCGCGGCACTACTCACCCTGGGCGGCGGTGCGATCTGGGCGGCTCCGGCCGCGCAGGCCGCGACACCCGCCCTGTCCATCGGCTGGCAACAGCGCAACTGCGACTACAACGGCGACGGCCGGGACGACATCCTGACCGGCGCGCCCGGCGCGACGGTCGGCGGGGCCAAGGGCGCGGGCTACATCACCGTGCAGTACAGCACGTCCGCGGGGATCAGCACCGCCAAGCGCACCGTCCTCAGCCAGAACTCCTCCGGCGTCCCCGGCGGCGCCGAGGCCGGCGACGGCTTCGGCAAGGCGGTGGCCTCCAGCGACCTCGACTTCGACGGATACGACGACGCCATCGTCGGCATCCCCGGCGAGGACCTGGCGGGCCTGTCCGACACCGGCGCCGTCACCGTCTTCTGGGGCTCGTCGACCGGCCTGCACGGCTCCGACAGCACCTGGCTGGAGGACCCCGACGAGCTCCTGGCCGGAGCCAACTTCGGCCGCGCGGTCGAGGGCGCGCACTACTTCGCCCTCGACCCGGCGAACCCGGAGGCCAACGCCCGCGACTCGCTGGCCGTACTGGAGGACAACGCGCTGCTGTTCTTCACCGTCCCGCCCGGCGGGGCGCTGAAGTCCGGCGCGCCGCGGCTGACGGCGGCCGAGCGGAGCGTGCAGGCGAAGGATGTGGCGCCGAAGGCGGCCGCGGGCTTCGAGTTCCGTAACCTCAGCCACGGCAACTACGACGAGGACATGTACGCCGACCTGGCGGTCTCCGGCGTGGACAGCGCCGGCGTGAGCACGGTGGCCGTGATGATGGGCGGCCCGGACTTCGACGCCCTCGAGCTCGGCGACGGCGGCGTTTTCGAGGGCGGCCCGGCGATCGTGTCGGGCGACTGGGACGGTACGGGCCAGGACGACCTCGTCACCGGGGACACGGGGACCGGGTCGCCGAAGGGCGGCGCGATCACCATCTATCTGGGCCGCGGTGACCTGGGCGGTCTGGAGCAGGAGCCGGCCCAGTACTGGAACCAGGACTCCGACGGCGTTCCCGGCGGTTCGGAGACGGGCGACCAGTGGGGCGCCGACCTCTCCGCCGGTGACACCGACGGCGACGGTCTCCCGGACCTCGCCGTCGGCGCGCCGGGCGAGGACATCGGCACCGTGTCGAACGCCGGCGCGGTGTGGGTGCTGCGCGGCAGCCGGGGCGGGGGGTTCACGAACGTCGGGGTGAAGAGCTTCGACCAGGCGCTCTCCACCATCCCCGGCGCGGCCGAGACCTCGGACCGCTGGGGCGGCCAGGTCCGGCTGTTCGACGCCAACGGGGACAAGCTGTTCGGCCTGCTGGCGGCGGCCCCCGGCGAGAACACGAACGACGGCGTCGTCTGGGTCCTCCAGCCGTCCAAGTCGGGTATCACGGGCTCTGGCTCGTGGACCTACGGCGGCGGCACGCTGGGCGCATCGGCCTCGAACGCACAGTTCGGCGCGGCGATCGACGAGTAATACGCACCACCGCGTGGGCCCGGGTACCGGGCCCACGCGTTCCTCCGGCCCGTACGGAATGTCCCTTACGGGTTGTACCGGCCCAGTCACAAACCCCGGGTCCCCGTCCGGTCCGCCGTCCGCCTCGGGTACGTTCGATTACGTGGCTGGATTCAGGGATCGCCGGGGGCAGCAGCCCCACGGCTCAAGGCAGCAAGGACAGGGGCCGTACGACCCCCGGTACGGCCCGCCCGCGGGCCCGCCGCCCGCCGGACAGTGGCGGGGGCCGGAGCCGCAGGGCGGACCGGAGTACTACGACGGGGGCCGCCCGCGCCCGTACTACCCGGACAATCCCGGACACACCCACCCATACGGCGTCGGCGAGTCTCCCGACGCCTACGCCCCGCCGCCCGTGCCGGTCGGCCCGCGGCTGCCCTGGCGGGAGGTGCTGACGGGGATCGTCTTCCACCCCAACCGCACGTTCTGGGCGATGCGCGACCACAGCATGTGGGCGACCGCGCTGATCGTGACCGTGATCTACGGCGTGCTGGCGATCTTCGGTTTCGAGGAGGCCCGCGACGACGTCCTGGACTCCACGCTCTCCACCTCGATCCCGTACGCCCTGGCCACCGGGATCTTCGTCACCCTCGGCTTCCTGCTGCTCGGCGTGGTCACGCACACCCTGGCCCGCCAGCTCGGCGGCAACGGCAATCTGGCGCCCACGGTGGGCCTGTCGATGCTGATCGTCACGATCACCGACACCCCCCGGCTGGTCGCCGCGATGATCAAGGGCGGCGAGAACACGGTCGTCCAGGGCCTCGGCTGGCTCACCCTCGCCGCGGCGGGCGTGCTGCTGACGTCGATGGTGAGCAAGTCGCACGAGATCCCGTGGCCGAAGGCGCTGGGCGCGAGCGGGATCCAGCTGCTGGCGCTGCTGTTCCTGATCAAGCTCGGGACTTTCTAGGCGCGTTACGGCGAGAGGGGGCGCTCCGGTTTTCCCGGAGCGCCCCCTTTTTCGTCGTACGCGACCGCCTTACGCGAACCGCTGTCCCGCGGACCCGTCACAGGGCCGCAGCCGCAGATTGTCCGTCGCCGAAGCCAGCGTCAGGCACATCCCGGTGGACCCGGCCGGCCGCAGGGTGTCGCCCGACCGCGTGAACTGCTGGTTCACGCCGCCGTGGCAGTCCCACAGGATGAGCGACGTACCGGACGCGTAGTTGCTGTCCGGCACGTCCAGGCACCGGTCGTGGGTGAGCCCGGTGTAGATGAACCCGCGCGAGGTGTCGTGCCACCACAGCTGGTTGCGCCCGCCGTTGCAGGCGTACCCGGCGACCTTGGCGTTGTTGCGCGAGCTCAGGTTGTACGCGTCCACGCAACTGCCCGTCCCGGTCCCGCGCAGCGGCTTGAACGCGTCGTCCCACGCCCCCTGCCGCAGCACCGGGGTCCCGGTGCTCGCCGGGTCGGCGCAGGACGCCTCGCGCCAGGTGGTGTTGTACAGCGCCGTCAGACACGCGGCGAAGGCGCCGTGGCCGCGGGCGTTGGGGTGGAAGGACTGGCGCACGGAGTTCTCGTCGGGCGGGAAGGGGTTGGAGAGGTCCACGGTCAGACCGCGCGCCCAGGTGTTCTCCATGCAGACCTCGTGGCCCTGGAAGAGCCGCGAGTTGTCGAGGAAGATCGCGCCCGACTGCCGGGCCGCCTCACGCAGACCGGTGGCGAAGGTGGGCACCGCGTAGTTGCGGGCGAAGGCGGCGTCCTCGGTGTAGCCGGTACAGCCGCCCGGGATCTTGCCCGGGAAATCCGGGTTGTCCTCGACATCGGGTCCCAGCGGACCGGGGTAGGCCATCACGACGAGCTTGTAGTCGCTGTCCGCGTACCCGGCGCCGCGCATCACGGTCCGCAGATCGGCCACCGTCGCCTCGACCTTGGGCACCAGCCCGTCGATCCGCGCCTGCCAGCCCGGCTTGTACTTCGACTCGCACGCCCCCTGCAGCGTGAACCAGCGGATCACGCAGTCCGTGATCACGGGCCCGAACTGCAGGTCGTCGTTGGCGCCGGCGACCAGCAGGACCATCTTGACCTTGGTGTTGCGCGCGGCGATCGCGAGGCTGTCGCTCTGCACCAGCTCGTCCGCGTACTGCTTGGTCCCGCCGATCCGGATGTTGGTCGTGGCGGCCCCGGAGCAGGAGACGTTGTACGTCACGTCGGCGGCGATCCCGGTGCGGTGGATCGCGGCGTCGTGGGACCGGTGGCACCAGTTGTCGGGGCCGTTCGTACCGTCCTCGTAGTTGCCGACGCCCTCACCGCTGATCTGGCTGTCGCCCAGCGAGATCAGTGACGTGGGCCGTTCGTCGAGGGGCAGGATGCCCTGCTGCCCGTACAGCTTGCTCGCCTCGGCGGCCCGTACCTTCTCGAGCCCGGCCGACAGCGGCGCGACGTCGTCGCCCGCCTTCGCGCTCGCGCCCTGTGCCGTGATGACGCTTCCGAGCAGCAGTAACGTGCCCGCCACGCCGACGGCGATCCGTCGTGCTCTCCCTCTGCGCACCATGCGGTTACCCCTTCAGCGGCCCAATGGTTACTCGGGGGTTGTACTCGCAGGTAGAGCCTTTGGAAATAGCCATGGACATGACGATCAACGAAGGGCCGAAAATCTACGTACGCCGTAAAGGGCGGGTTTCAGACCTGTGTGCGGTGAAAGTTGAGGTACGACCGCGACGGCGTCGGCCCCCGCTGCCCCTGGTACCGCGACCCGTATTTGGCGGACCCGTACGGGTGCTCGGCCGGCGAACTCAGCCGGAAGAGACACAGCTGCCCGATCTTCATCCCCGGCCAGAGCTTGATCGGCAGGGTGGCGACATTGGACAGCTCGAGCGTGACGTGCCCGCTGAACCCGGGGTCGATGAACCCGGCCGTCGAGTGCGTGAGCAGCCCCAGCCGCCCGAGGCTCGACTTCCCCTCCAGCCGCGAGGCGACGTCCTCGGGCAGCGTGATGACCTCGTACGTCGAGGCCAGCACGAACTCCCCGGGATGCAGGATGAACGCCTCGTCGCCCTCGGGCTCCACGAGCCGCGTCAGATCGGGCTGTTCGACGGCGGGGTCGATGTGCGGATAGCGGTGGTTCTCGAACACGCGGAAAAACCGGTCGAGACGGACATCCACGCTGGACGGCTGGATCATCCCCGCGTCATAGGGGTCGATCCGCACGCGTCCGGCGTCGATCTGGGCACGGATGTCCTTGTCAGAGAGCAGCACGGGCACGAGGATACGCGGCCCGTGCCCCCTCGCCGCCTACCTACCCCTCGCGCCGGACCACGGGCACGACCTGCCGCAACCGCCCGCACCGGGGACATCGCACGAGCCGCCCGGGCCCGATCCGCTCGGGACCGAGGCGCTGCATGGGCAGCGCGCTGGTGCTGAAAACATGACCCTCGGCACAGCGGACGACAGTCGACTCCATGAAGCGGCGGTTCCTTCCCGAACGAGGCTTCCGACATAAGCCACATTACGGGATGATCCAGACCCCCCGGTCCCACCGCATCGCACACCCTACGCCCCAACTCCGGCCCTCCGCAGGGCCATCCCGAGACCGGCGCCCCGGGCCCCGGAAACGCGAAAACCCCACGCGCGGGTAATGAGACCTCGGTCTCACAGGCAGCATGGGGTACAGTGTGTGGACACGGAGAGGGCAGCGGCTCTCTCACGCGGGTGTAGTTTAATGGTAGAACATGAGCTTCCCAAGCTCAGAGCGCGAGTTCGATTCTCGTCACCCGCTCTTTGATGAAGGCCCAGGTCAGCGACCTGGGCCTCTCTTGTTGTCTAGACCACTTATGACCTCCGTGCCATTCGCGTGCCATAAGCGCCAACCCCTCACCTCCGCATGGCCCGGGGCACGGGCGGGCGAGGCGCGAGTGGCACGACCTTCGCCCCGCCCTTCGCCGCCCCACCAGCCGCCTGCTGCCGACTACGTCGAGATCAATGCTCGCGGCGAGCCTGTGCTGGTGCTCCTTCGTGGAGTGCTGATAGATCAGCTGCGCCCGCTCGGACGACTGGCCACCCGGAGAGCACCCGGCCGCCTGCGTCGCTTCCGGACGCTGACTTCCCCGGCTTGGGGTGCGGAGACGGTGTGGTCGGCCGGGATGGCGCGACCCGCGAGGGTGACGCCACCGGTGAGGCGGCAGTCCCGGCCGATGGCGGCGCCGGGGCCGAGGTAGACGGGGCAGCCGGTCTGGACGCGGTCGCCGATGAGGGCGGAGAACTTGGGGGTGCCGCAGCGGTAGATGCCGTTGGGGACGCGGATGATGATTTCGCGATCCGGGCGGCGCATGTCGGGGCTCCACATGCTGATGGCGGCTGCTGTGACGTTGGCGGAGAGGTGGGCATTGCTCCCGACGATGGCGCGGCCGAGGGAGATGCGGTGGCCCAGGACGGTTCCCTCGCCGATGAAAGCTTTGGTGACCTCGCAGTTGAAGCCGACGGACACATCCGCGCACAGCACCGTGCCGCTGCGGACGGTGGAGTATTCGTGGACGCGGACGCGCGGTCCGATGATGACGTCGTCGCCGATGATCGCATTCGGGTGGACCTGGGCGGTCGGGTCGATACGGCACGGGATCTGCCGGAGGGTTGTGGCGTGGATGCCGTCCCAGCCGGCGAGGAAGGCCGCGAGGTCGAGGTCGGTGATCCGGCCGTACGGGGTAAAGGCCAGGGCGCCGGAGCGCGGGCCGGAGATGTAGTCCGACAGGGGAAGAGTGGGCATGGTGCCGCTCCTGATGAACTCGGGCTGGAGGGGATGGGGCAGCGCGGTGAACGGATAGCATCGCGGGCAGTGCTGCTTGAGTGGGAGGGCTTGCCCGTGTCTGTGCCGTGCCTGGGGGTGGCGATCCTGACCATGGGCACCCGCCCGGCCGAACTCGGTGCGCTGCTGGAGTCGGTGGAGAAGCAGAGCGTGCCGGCCGCGCGGGTGGTCGTGGTGGGGAACGGGTGCCGCCTGCCGGACCTGGGTCCGGGGGTCACCTCGGTGGAGCTGTCCGAGAATCTGGGGGTCTCGGGCGGCCGGAACGTGGCCGTGGAGACGCTGCGTGAGCTGGGGGACGTCGATGTCGTCGTGGATCTGGACGACGACGGGCTGCTGGTCGACAACGAGGTCTTCTCCCGCATCACTGAACTGCACGCCGCCGATGACCAGTTGGGCATCCTGAGCTTCCGGATCGCCGACGAGACGGGCCAGACCCAGCGCCGGCACGTACCTCGGCTGAGGGCGGGAGACCCAATGCAGGGCGGCGAGGTGACGACGTTCCTCGGCGGTGGCCACACGCTGTCCATGCGCATGCTGGACGAGATCGGTGGATGGCCCGACGCCTTCTTCTTCACCCATGAGGAAACCGACCTCGCCTGGCGCGCCCTCGACGCCGGCTGGCGGATCGTCTACGCCCCGGAGTTGCTCCTCCAGCACCCCAAGACCTCTCCCGCCCGGCATGCGGTGTACTACCGGATGACCGCCCGCAACCGCGTCTGGCTCGCCCGCCGTCATCTCCCGCTCCCACTCGTTCCGGTCTATCTCGGTACGTGGCTGCTACTGACGCTCGTACGAACCCGCTCCCTGCCGGGGCTGAGGGCCTGGCTCGGCGGCTTTGTGGAGGGCGTGCGCACCCCATGCGGCCGGCGGCCAATGCGCTGGCGCACGATGTGGCGGATGACGAAGCTGGGCCGGCCACCGGTGATCTAGGCGGCGGTGGGCTGTCTGAGCCAAGCGGGTACCGCCTGCGGGGTCTGCTTCAGCCAGGCCGCGTAGCGGGCCACACCGTCGGCGACGGACACCTGGGGGACCCAGTTCAAGGTGGTGAGCATGTGCCCCGTCGCCGCGTATCCGCCCTCCGGATCGCCGGGTGGCATGGGTGTCTGCAGGGTCTTCACGTCGGGGAAGTGTTCGGCGGTCAGCTCGGCCACCGTACGGATCATGGTCGGCTTCCCGGTGCCGATGTTGATCGTCTCGCCGTGCGCCCGGGGCGCGATCAGGGCGCGGATGGTGCCTTCGGCGATGTCGTCCACGTGCACGAGATCGCGGACTTGATGTCCGCCGCCGTTGAGGTGCAGGGGCAGGCCGATTGCGGCGCGGGCGGCGAACCAGGCGACCACCCAGGAGTGCGATCCCTGCTTGACGATCTGCGGCTCTCCGTAGACGGAGAAGTACCGCAGGATCACGAACGACGCCCCGACCGGGCGCAGCGACAGGGCAGTCTCGAACTCGCCCCACAGCTTGCTGTTGGCGTAGACGGACAGCGGATGCAGCCGGTCGTACTCGGAGAACACCGCCGGCATGCGTCCGTACACCGACTCCAGAAGCTGCCGCATCGTGCGGGTCTCCGCGCATGCGGGCTCGCCGCGGAGTCCGTTGCCGTACACGCTGGCGGAGGAGACGAAGCAGAACCGGCGGATGCGGTCGGAGGCGGCTACCGCGTCCAGGAGCGTCTGCGTGCCCATGATGTTGCCGGCGATGGCGGCGCTCGGCTCGCGGGTGCAGGCGGCGACGTCGGCCAGGGCGGCGGCGTGGATGACGTAGTCGCTCTGCTCGACCGCGTGGCGGACCAGGCGGGCGTCGCTGATGTCACCGGTCAGGACGTCCGGATCGTTTTCGTCGACGCCGAACAGCTCGCGGTAGACGAACGCCGGGTACGCGTCCCGCCTGCACAGGGAGAGGGGTCTGGCACCCAGCTCCCGTAACAGGGTCGCGATCCGGCTCCCGATCAGGCCGCCTCCGCCGGTGACGAGGACGGTGGAGCCTTTGAGGTCAGTGGCCCAGTGACGACGGCCGGTCTTCATCGTTGTCTCCAAGGGGTTGTAGCGTCGGCCGGGTTTCACAGCCCTCGTACTCCGGCGTCCGGTGAGTGGGCGCGGCTCGCCGCGAGTCGTGCCGCATGGGCAGCCCGCCCCCGCTGGGCGGGGAGGCGCGGGAGCGGGCGGTCGGGGGCGATCGCTCAGCGGACCAGGTGGTGCCCCGTCCCGACGGGGTGTGGGGCGAACAACGCCGCAGAGATCAGAAGCGGCCATCTCGCAGCGCAGGAGGACTGGCAGCCGGATGCCGCCGAGTATGCGGGTCGACCGCGTCAGCGTGCTCATCGTCGCTGCCTTACGGCGTCCCGTGACGCAAGGAGCCGACCGATCTGCGCGTACCAGTGCTCGAGTTGGACGGCGGTGAGGATCACCACGGTCTCGCTGCTGCTGCCGTCCTCGAAGTGCACCACGGCCGACAAGGCGGCCTGATCCGCACGAGGGTCGTACTCGGCATCCCGCCGCATGGGCACGACGTGACTGACGCGCGGAGGCACCAGCCGCAGCGTGGCGCCATCGGCTCGGGCCCGCCAGTCGTCACCCCCACCCGGCGGCCGGAGCTGGTACGACGCCGACGTGTCGCCGGGAAGGGCGATCACGACCCCGATCCGACCCTGGTGGGCAAGATCGGCCACGAGATCGCCGAGACGGGGATGGAACGGGGCGCCGACAAGTAACCCGGCACCGGCTGACTGCTGTTGCTCCGTGAGTCCGTCGGTCATGACTTGACGTTACGAAGCGATCACAGACCCAATATGAATGCCGGGAATACGACCCTTATCCGTCCAAGTGAAAGCGGTCCGACATCCGCCGCAGCTTCTCCCGCGTCGCCGCCCGCTCCGCGTACACGATGCTCCGCAGGGTCGACCGCGCGATGGGATGGTTCCGCACGAGCTGCGGCGCGATCCGCTCGGCGGTCTCCAACTCCCTGAGCGCCTTGTCCCGGTTCCCGTCCCACAGCCACGCACGCGCGAGATCCATGTGATGGTGCCCGCGCCGTGAGTTGGGCAGCGTGGAAAGGAGATCCGGCGTCGTGCGTCGGTTGATGGCCAGCGCTGTGCCCTGCTCGTGCATCTCCAGGGCGACGCTGATCGCGTGAATGTGCACGTTGCCCTTTGAGAAGGTCAGACTGTGCCGGTCGTAGACCGGAGGCCCGCTGTACTCCGTCATCCGCTCGGCAGCGGCACGGGCATGATCGATACGGTCCTGAGCCTCGGATCGGCGTCCGGCGCGAGCCGCTGACACAGCCGCGCGGAGCTGGAGGGAGCCCCAGGCGCGGACAGCGAGCGGTTGGCCGCGGTCATACCCCGGCTGGATACTCCCGAGGGCTTTGTCCGAGAGCGCGAGAGCGTCGCCCCAAGCGGCCGTCGCCCACATGTCCCACACGCGCATCCAATCCGTCACCGCCGGCATCACTGAATCCCCGGACAGCCTTGCTGCCCATGCGGACCGTTCGCAGGCCATGGCGATCAACTCCGGGTGCCCGAGCGCGTGCGCGGCAGTGTGTGCGAACTTGCAGCACACGGCGTAGATCGCGTACGCCTCCTCCCGCTCGTGCCCACTGGACACCTCCGCGAGAGCCCGCGCCTCCCGGAACAGATCCGGCAACACCTCGATGATCGCCACATTGGCAGCCGCATCCCGCAGCCGATGCAACCGCGTCATCTCCGCCCACAGCAACCGAGCAGCCCGCGGCGCCCCGTCGAAAACCGGCGCCAGGTCGTACCGCCGCAGCTCCCGCATGATCGCCCCAGCCGCCACCTGCCACTGATTCTCAGCCGGCGAACTGTTGTAGGGCCGCCCGATCAGATCATTCGGATGCACATGCAGCTCGGACGCAAGCAGGTTCAACAACCCCACCCGATCCAGCTCGATGTGCCCCCGCTCCATCTTGGACACCCACCCCTGCGTCTTCCCCAACGCAGCAGCAAGATCAGCCTGAGTCATCCCCAACCGCAGCCGAGCCCGACGCGCCCGACGACCAATCTCTTCAGCCTCTTCCAACATCAGCGAGCCTCCGCAGGGACGGGGAGCCACGTACAGGCAGACCAGCCGACTACCGATGCTCCGCGCCGTGGCCTCTGCCCTCGAAGGTACTCACAACAGGGGGCGATGTGCATCCAGCCTGCAAGCCATGCACGACACCGCCTGGAGCACGTCCTTCGAGGATGGCTGACTGAGACCACCTGAACCAGGCGCACCGAGAGTCCGTTCGCAAGCGCAGCCGAAGCAGGGGCATCACAGAAACAGACGCATAGACCTACCCAGCGTTTGCACGTGTCTCTATGGTGGGAGATCCAAACTGAGCTTGGGGGGCAGCTGGGTATGGCCGTCATAGCAACGGGCACGCATGGGAAGCCTCTGCGAGGAACCCTGCGCAAGAGAGATCGTATGGAGATGCTACAGGACAGCTATCTCCAAGCCGTTGCAGCAGCAGCCGGGTGCACTATGGCAAAGCCCAACCCGGACGATGGGATCGACTGGGAGTTGACGCATTCGTCGAAAAATCATACCGTCGACTGTCAAATTAATTTGAAAGTTCAACTGAAGAGCACCTGGACTTCTGCACCGAACCCGCTGCGAGGAGCGGTCTCGGTAAAGCTCAAAAACAAACGACTTGAGCAACTCGCGCACACTCCAGTCATGGTACATCGGATCCTAGTAGCGATGATCGTCCCTGAAGATGTAGCGAAATGGGTCGAGGCAACTCATGACTATTTTGCACTGCGTCATTGTGCCTATTGGAGAGCCGTATACGGATTGACCCCCACCGGGATTGAGGAAACATCGGTCCCGGTTCCCACCGATCGCATTTTTGACGATATCGCCCTTTGCGGGATAATGCAGAGGATAGGGCAAGGCGGCACCCCATGAGCGATGTTGATTTCTCCCGAATCGCCTCCTCGCTCACCGATAGCGAAGTCGCCCGAATTTTAGAACGCAGCGGTTGGGAAAAATTCGGCGGCCAAGAAACCCTTTACAGTCGGTGGCGGCCGAGGGACTCACATCACGGTCGCGGAGTTCTGCTTCCCGAAAATCAGAGCATGGCCGACTACCGTGAGCTCTTTGTCCAGGCTATCTCGCAAATCTGGGATGTGGGCGACGCCTCGGTTAAGAGAATTCTAGGCCGAGCAGTTACCTCCTCCCCCCTCGGCGATGAGGTTCGCTTCCACAAGGAGGCGCACACGATTAGTGGAACTATCCCCTGGCCGTCGGGCGAGGATCTCTACTCGGCCGCTCGTAGATCGATGATCGTTGCAGCCAAATCGCGAAAATCCCGACTACCGTACTACGGGAACGCCAATTCTTACATCGCCCGATCATTTCTCGATTCAGTATTAATGGGCCAAACGGATGTCGGTAGCTACGTGGTCACCGCCTACGTGCCACCTGATGAAGTATTCACCGAAAAAATGATTCCTGCTGGCAGCACAGTTCCCCTTCTGGGAAGTCACAGCGGCCGTGAGATCACCAAGGGTTTGATGGAAGTACTGCAAACCACGCGCGAAGCCGTCGACCATTTCACCTCGACCGGCTCTTCGCATGGCTTCATTGAAAACGTACGCGGCGGCCTCTGCTATGAAATTACACAAGCAGTTAGGGATCTGGTCCGGAACTCGGACGGGGCAGAAGTGTCCGTGGAAATGCATTTAGCAGCGGACCTTTTCGCCCCTCCTTCTGTCGATCGCCACACGCTGGCATTTACGCCAGCCGACTATCCAATCTTGGAGAAGGCGGGAAACATGCTGGCCGCGACCGCGCGACCGCAGAACGTTACAGTGATCGGCACCGTTACGCTGCTGAACAGGCCAACAGCAGGGTCTCCTGGCGTGGTCCGCCTAGATGTGATGAGCGGAACCCCTGCCAAGAAGATGCGTGTTCGACTGAAAGTTGAGGATTACGACTTGGCAGTGGATGCGCATAGAGACAACCTTGCATTGAAGGTCAGTGGACGACAGGAAATTGAGGGTCGCTATTATTGGCTTTACGAACCGACTGAAGTTGAACTCATCCCACTTGAAGGGGTGGATTTCGCACGGATATCCGAAGAGCCCACGCTACCCTTTTTCGGATCTGAGGACGAATAGAATCCTCGGGCCCTCAATCGTAACCGCGTGCTAGGTAGTACCCTCCACGCGAACCCTTACCGCTTGCGTAACGCGCGGAGTCGCCGCCGAGCCAGAGAGAAGCTTAGGCAATTGCCACACATATTCCTCTGGGCAACCAAGTCCGAACGGGCTAATCGCATGCCATCTAGTTGGGGTTGTGGCTATCTCACCCGACGCGTAGCGCCACCGGTTCGTCCTGCCCTACCCAGACAATGCGAAGGACAGAAGGAACGGCCTCCTGCATAGACCCTGCCATCATGAACGGGTGCACGTCCCCCGCTGCCAAGAATAGACCCGCCAGCCAGTCGTCCCACGCACCAGGCGCATCGAGGCATCGAATGTTTTCGGCATCGCGGTGCCAAAATTGATCAGCTCTCAAACGGCCCTGTTACTGTGCTCGATGCGAAACTTCGCACGTGGCCGACCAGTGTCATTTTTTTGTCTCCGTCGCTCAGCCGCCTCGCGTCGCTGGTCGGCAAGAAGGCAGCAAGACGTTCGGCACGCCAGGCCCGCCCACGGGGTGGGTCAATCTCGTTGAGGGCTTGGCCACCGAAGGTGGGAAAAGTGTGAAGCTGCAGCAGGTGGTACAGTTCCTCCGCCGTGGCCGTGAAACCTTGCTCAGCCACGCAGGTCAAGGCGTAGCCCTCGAACTGGACCTTCTTCTCCCGACGTCAGGGACCCGCCAAGTCCCGGAACGTACCTCAGCCTGCCGTTCGGCCAGCCAATCATAGGGATAAGACTCAGAAATGAGTGATTTCGCGTAAGCGCATAGCAGCTGCATCGTCTACCCATCCGCGGAGGTTGCCAGAGCCTTTCGTGCTTCCTTCAGGTAGCGGTCCAGCGCCACTCTGATGTCGCGGGTGTAGTCGCCACCGAAGCCGATCGGGCGGCCATCGTCGTGCGCATCTCCCCCGCTCGCGTTCCAGGTAAAGGCTTGATGGTACAGCTCGTCAAATGCTTTGACGGTCTTGTTGGCAGCCTCAGTGACGACCTCGGGACCCTCCAGGCTTACCTCCGCGAGGACGCGTTGCAGCACGGATCGATGCTGGTCCAGCGTGTGTTCAATACACCCTCCATCGGCTTCCTGTGTCTCCTCTTCCCGCTGAGCGGCGAGCGCATTGAGGGCTTCCCGGCAAGCCAACAGGAAGTCCCTGTACGTACGCTTTCTGGGCTCACGGAGCTGAAGCTGAGCCTCTGATTTCGTCTGCCGTTTGGCCTGTCGATACGTGATCCAAGTACCCCCCAACGACACGACTGCAGCAATACCTCCAGCGAGCACAGCCGAAGTTCCAGCATCCATAGCGCCCCTCACTGCGTAGCGTCCCCAGGCGACAGCCCGCACCAGACTCCCTACAAACAGCCCCGCGGTCGCTGCTTCCTGTACCTGCACTGCCAGGGAGCGTGCCACAACGTGCCAGTAGGGGCGGTCAACATCGGTCAGCGCCGGGGCAAGCACGTACTAGGCACGGGCGTGGCTGGCGTCCGTTTTCGCAGGTCACGGGGGCAATGCGTGGCGCTGGGCCTGGTGATTCCCAAGCTCAGAGCGCGAGTTCGATTCTCGTCACCCGCTCCACGAAGAAGCCCCAGGCCAGCGGCCCGGGGCTTCACAGTTGTCCTGACCTTCCTGGCGCCGGGCACTACCGCCGCGCTACCACCCCTTCTTGCGTCAGAGCAGGTGCGGCGGTGGTACGACCAGGACCACGGCCAGGAGGCGGGGCCTCATCCGAGGGAGCGCCTGGGCCTCGAACCAGCCGCCGGAGGGGAGCATGTGACGGCGAGCCGTGCCAGGGGTGGGTTCGCCGAGGTCGGCTGGGTCGATGCCGAGGTTGGCCAGTTCGACGATCTGGTCGGCGACGGCCTTCACCTCGTCGCGCACAACCTTCGGGTAGCTGGCCTCGTCCTCGGTGTGGAAGGCGTACTCCCATACCCAACCCTCGTCGGTCACTGGGCGGCCTCACCGGCAGTACGGATTCCCGCCTCGGCTGCGGCGGCGTTGCGGATGCGGCTGATCTCGGCGGCGATGCCACGCGCCGCGCCGAGATCGGTGACCTCTCCGGCGTGAGTCTCCAGGGCGTGAAGCCGGGCGGCGGTCTCCGGGTGGCGGGCAATGGCGACCTCAACGGCCCACGCCTCCGCGAACGTGCGGAGGGGCCCGGCGGACACCTCGGCGCGTGCGCGGGCAGTGCTGGCCGCGCGGTCGCGGTCGAAGTCGGCGAGCAGGTGAGGGGCGACCCGGGCGAGGGCGGCACGGATGGCCTCAGGCTGGGCGGGCGGTTGCGGAATGGCAGACGGCTGGGGTGCGCTACTCATGCGGCTTCGATCTCCTCCTCCTGGTCCAGCTCGCCTGCCCCGTAGGCGTTGGCGAGGGTGGTGACGTGCTGGCGGGACCAGCCGACGCGGCGACCCACTGAGGCCTTCTGCCCGTAGCGGTCGGCGGAGCCGATGCGGCCCGCAGTGTGATTGAGGTGCTTCTGTGCACATGCGAGGGCCTGCTCCGCCCGGCGGACAGCCTTGACGGCTTCGTCCAGATCGGCCTTCTCGTCTTCGGTCAGGGGGTCACTCGTAGCTCGCACAGCCCGAGCATAAACCGTCATGAATCCTTAACGCTATGGCCGACGGCCCGACGATCATCGTGCCGAGCCGGTCTGCGTTAGCCAGAGCCACGATGAGGTCCAGCGTGCCGCGGCGTGCCAGTAGGGCTGGTGAACAGCGGTCAACAGCGGGGTGATCGGGCACTCCGCATTGCGGCGGCCAATGCACATTTTGGCAGGTCACAGGCCATTTCTTAGTGCGGCGCCTGGTGATTCCCAAGCTCAGAGCGCGAGTTCGATTCTCGTCACCCGCTCCACGAAGAAGCCCCAGGCCAGTGGCCCGGGGCTCTTGTCTTGCCTGGACCACACCGGCAGCTGGGTCAGTCAGTGGTCGCTGTAATGGAATCGGGCCTTGATGATCTTCACCGCTTTGTCGTCCCACCGGTAGACGATGCGATGGGCGTCGTCCACACGCCGGGACCAGTAGCCGGACAGGTTGCCCCATGCCTCCGGGCCCCAGGTAATGTCCCTCACCCAGAACCCTCGGCCATCTCATGAAGCTCGTCCACCGTGGTGGTGACGGTGGGTTCCTGCCCAGCCTTGTCCCGTGCGACGGCGGCGAGCAGCCGAGACGCATTGGCAGGGGTGGACAGCAGGTACATGGTTTCCTGCCAGGCGTCGAAGTCCTCTTCGGACATGAGGACCGCGTTTCCCTGCTTCGAGGAGATCCGCACGGGGGCGTGATCGTCGTTCACCTGCTTGAGCAGGGGGTAGAGGCGCTGGCGGGCCTCGCCGGCGCTTATGGTCATGCCCTTCTCCTCCTCATAGACCGATCACACGTACCCGTTGCCCGCACAGCTTCACCATGTCGTCGGCATCGGATGTGAGGACCGCCACCGGCCCCGGCAGGCGCAAGGCCACCTCGGCGACCATGGAGTCGATGGCGTACTCGTGACCGTGCAGTCCGGCGGACTCGAGGAGCTGGGCACTGCGCCGGGCGGACGCTGTCCTTGGTCACGTCCTCGACCCGGACACGCCGTCACGCTCCGCCTGCTCCAGCAAGCTCATCACTGCACGGTCCTGCACGATCCACGAGGAGAAACCCTGTGAGTCGAGCACCAGCGTCTCGATGTTCACGCGGCGCGGTCCGCCTCCTCGGCCCCGGTGCCGTGCAGCATCGCGCGGGCCTTGGTCATCTCCTCGTCCGTGAACGTCCCGCTCTCTGTCTGGCAGCGGTCCAGTTCGTCCCGCAGAAGCCGGCGCCGCTCGGCCTGTTCGACGAGTTCGGTGATGTAACCGGACACGTTGTCCGTATGCGCCTTCATGCTTTCCAGCAGCTCTGCCGGGAGCGTGATCGTCACCTTCTTCGTCTTCGCCATACGACGACCATGCCACGGTGTTACCGACGCGGATGTTCACCCTCGCGTGATGCCAAACCGGACTCGAAGGCTGCCAGGAACGCCACCGAAGCGCGGTGGATGACGTCGGGGTAGTCGACAGGCCGCTACGACAGCTGCCGATAGGCAGTGCGCCAGTCCACTGTCGGTGTCCGGCTGTGTGGAACCGCCCCCGGTACGTGCCCTTGCGCAAGGAACCGGGGGCGGAGTCGTCTATGCGGCCTCGGACGAGCCGATGCCCGCGTCGGGCGAGGCGGGCGGCGGGTTGGTGAGTACGGCCCAGACGGTCTTTCCGGTGGGGGTACGCCAGTAGCCCCATTCGGCGCTGAGCGCCTGAACGACCGACAGGCCTCGTCCTCGTTCGCTCCAGGACGCGATGGGCCGGATCCGGGGCACGTCGCTGGAGCCGTCCAGTACTTCGATGAGTAGCTGGGACGGCCGGACCGTGAACCGTGCGTAGATATTGCCTCCGGCGTGCTCCATTGCGTTGGCCAGAAGCTCGCCGGAGACAGTCATCGCGTCCGATGTCAGGTCGTCCAGGCCCCAACCGGCCAGCTGATGCTTGATGGTGCGGCGGAGGAACGCCAGGTGCACCGGATCTGCTGTCGTGGCGAGAGCCAGCTGGTGGGGCATGGTCCGTGGCCAGGAAGCCACCGGGGCCATCCGCGCACGTTGATCTGTTGACGACGTCACCTGTCGACCTCCTGGGAGGGGTACGGCAGGGCATGTGGTGCGGATGGCCGCCGATCAGGGGGTCGGTGGCAGCGATGGGGTCGCCCACGTACCTTGCGTTCTGTGCTGAAACAAGCACACAGCGCTACCGGTCGGTGGACAATGCCTTGACCCGATCCAGCACCGATCCCAAAGCGGAGGCGAGGCCGATGTCCGAGCAGCTCCGTGACGAGATGCGCCGGGCGCGAAGGGCGTCCGGCATGGTGTGGGCCAGGTTCGCGAGTGAGGCGGGGTTCGGCGAGGCGTACCTGCGCAACGTGGA
The DNA here is from genome assembly GCF_009604385.1 of Streptomyces smaragdinus. Taxonomy (GTDB): domain Bacteria; phylum Actinomycetota; class Actinomycetes; order Streptomycetales; family Streptomycetaceae; genus Streptomyces; species Streptomyces smaragdinus. The sequence goes on along the minus strand of NZ_WEGJ01000019.1, from coordinate 70,592 downwards.
GAACGGGAACCGATCGGTGACCGTAGACGTGGCTGCCGCCTACGACAGAGTGCTGCGGACCGAAGGCACCTTCACGGACGCGCTGCACGACACCGGCTTGCTGGGTCCTGCCGGAGTACCTTGGAATCAGCCTGAGACTCTGTCTGTGCTGACCCACCTGCTGAAAGGAAGCAATGTGGATCGTCGGGGCTTACTGTCGGCGGGAATTGCGCTCTCCGTCTCGGCGAGCAGTTGGTCCAAGGCCGTGGCACCCGGCGGATCCGACAGTGCGGCAGCGGCTACGACGAGCGGTCCGGCCCTCGTAGCGCATGTGGACGACAGACTCGATCACTTGCGGCGCCTTGACGACAAGATCGGCAGCGGAGATGTACTTCAGCTGGCGCGAAGTGAACTGTCTCTCATCGTCCGTCTGATCAAGTCGGGTCGCAACGACTCCGCCACGACGCGCCACTTGCACACGATGGCATCCGAAGCGGCTCGCCAGGTCGCGTGGGCGGCCTTCGACCAGGGGTGTCCGGGACTCGCCCAGCGCTTCTTCGACGGCGCCCTCCGAGCCTCGGCAGAGGCCGGCGATCCGATCAGCGGAGCCTACGCACTCTCCTTTGCCGCCATTCAGTGCTACTCCACTCCCGGACAGGGAAACAGAAGCGTCTCCCTCCTGGAGACAGCGACGGAGCAGGTACGCCGTGCGGGTACACCGCGTATGCACGCCATGCTCGCGGCGCGTACCGCACGGGCACTGTCGAAAGTCGGCGACAAGAGGGGATGCGCCCGACAGCTGCATCTGGCACTCACTGCCCTGGACAAGGGACGGCACGACGATGACCCGCGGACCCTGTACTGGGTCTCCCGCGGCGAGATCGAGATGATCGCCGGTTCGTCTGCGCTGCAGCTCAATGATCCTCGTCAAGCCCTCCAGCATTTCGAGGCAGCCAGGGAGGAGTACCCCGGCGACTTCGAGTATCCGCGAACCCACGCGATCTATTTGGCCCGCGCTGCCGAAGCACACCTCGCCATGCACGATCTGGACGCCGCGATCGCTACCGCACGGCACGCCGCGACATGCCTCGGGTCGGTGGATTCCGCGCGTTCGTCCTCGGAGCTGAAGGGGCTGCGTGGGCAGTTGTCTCCGCATGTCGCACACCCAGCCGTCCGTGAATTCCTGGAGGTTGGGTAAGACAAGCGGGTCATGCAGACGCGCTGCGACGCCGCTCCGAGGGAAGGCCACCCGTATGAGGCCCACGCCCGACGACCCGGATGCCTGGTACGCCTATCTCGCCGAGGGCAATGCCAAGCAGGCACGAAAGCGCGTTGCCGCTGACCTGCTACTTCGGGACTCCGCCGGCCGTGTTCTCCTCGTGCGTCCGACGTACAAGCCGGGGTGGGACCTACCCGGGGGGATGGCCGAGGACAACGAGCCGCCGGAGGGTGCTGTCGTCCGGGAGCTGGCCGAGGAGTTGGGCCTGGCAGTTGCCCTCCACGGCCTGCTGGTCGTGGACTGGGTGGCCCCGCACGGGCCGTGGGACGACCAGCTTGCGTTCATTTTCGACGGTGGGATCCTCGATCGGGACGACCTGCACCCGGTGGACGGGGAGCTGGCGGAGGCGCGGTTCATCGTCGTGGACGAGGCGCTCGGACTGGTGCGGGAGCGCATGCGGAAGCGCTTGGCGGCAGCTCTGAGGGCACAGCACGAGGGTCGAACCGCATATCTGCACGACGGCACGGCTCTCTGGTAGCCCCGATCCTCGTACGTGGCGCACCCGGCCGTAGCCCAGTTCCTACAGGTCGGGTATGCCGAGCAGGTCACGCAGACGCGTGGTCGCCACCTGTTCGTCCAGTGCGAGGACCGGCGTCATGCCCAGTCGGTGTGATGCCTCGACAATCGCTTCGCTGTCGTCGACGAAGACGCACCGGTGGGCCGGGAGGCCGAGCTTGTCGTCAGCGGGCTGGCACGACAGTGATGACGCTCCGCACCAAGAGGCGTCCGTACCATGGGCCGCGCCCGCCCACGAGTTGGAGATGTCCGGTGACGTTGCCCTCGATACCCTCCCGCCCCAGCGCTCCCGTCGCGTCGCCCTGGGGGCGGCGGCCCTCGTGAGTCTCGGGGCCTGCTCCGAGGTCGAGGACGACGACTGCCCCGACGGGGAGCGGTCGGTGCAGGTCGAGGGCAAGGCGGAAGCCGTCTGTGTGCCCGAGGAGACGCCCCGGCGGTACGACGATTACCCGAAGCGGTAGGCACCCCCCGGGAGCGACCGGAAGGCCGCCCCCGCCCGTGCGGCGGGGAACGGCCCTCCGGAGGAGCAGCCCCAGGTCAGGGCTTGATTCGGACCACCTGAGGGTCGTGGTCCGAGGCCTGCGTGGCGAATTCGGCGTTGATGTGGACCACGTCGTACGACGTCTGCTGGGGCTTCAGGCCGGGGCTGACCAGGATGTGGTCGAGGACCTGGGAGTTGCCCTGGTAGACGTACGAGTAGCGCTCCGTCGCCGGGAGGGTGTTCACCAGGTCGCGCAGGGCGCCGTCCTTGGTGAGGGTCTTCATCGCCGGGGAGAACTGGTAGTCGTTGAAGTCGCCCAGCGAGACCACCGCCGCGGACGGGTCCGCCGCCAGGAGGTCGGCGACGAAGGACTGTTCCGCCGCCGCCTGCTTGGTGCGCTGGACCTCCGAGGTGCGGTTCGGCTGCTGGAAGCGGCTGTCGAGGCCCTGGTCGCCGCCCTTGCTGTTGAAGTGGTTGGCGATCACGAAGACCGGCTTGTCGTGGAAGAGGAACTGGCCGACCAGCGGCTTGCGGCTGTCCTCCCACGCCTCGTTCGTGGGGTCGATCCGGCCGGGGGAGGCCGTCAGGCGGGTGTACTCGCCGTGGCCCGTCACGCCCACCGGCGTCGTCGCGTCGCCGCCGGGGATGTCCGTGAACGAGACGCGGGCCGGGTTGAAGAGGAACACCTGGCGGATGTTGCCGCCGGGCTCGCCGCCGTCCGTCAGGTCCTCGGGGTCGACCGAGCGCCAGTCGTACGCCGGGCCGCCCGCCGCCTTGATCGCCTCCACGAATTTGGCGACCGTGGCGTCCGAGGCCACCGTGCCGTCGTTGACCGCGCCGTTGTTGTCCTGGACCTCCTCGAGGGCCAGGATGTCGGGCGAGCGCAGGTTCGTCACCACGCCGGTGGCGAGGGCGGCGAACTTCTCGTCGGGGTCGGACGGGTCGAGGTTCTCGACGTTGTACGTGCCGATCTTCAGCTCCGACGGCAGACCGGACTGCGTGACCTCCCGCTCCAGCCCGCCCGAATCGACCGAGCCGACCCGGGTGGCCGCGACGGTGTAGCCGCCGAACTCCGTGTAGTCCAGCGGACCGCCCGTCGCGCCCGTGAGGGTGTCGCCGACGTCGGTGACCGGGAACTCCTCGACCGGGCCCAGCGACTGGACCATGATGCGGCCGGAGTTCGGCCGGTCGTAGCCGAGGTAGACCACGCCGCCGCGCGCCGAACGCGGGTCCTGCTCGCGGGCGTCCACCCACAGCTCGTGGTACGAGTTGCTGGCCTGCGTCACCGGTACGTCACGGACCTCGACGTCCATGGACTCGAGGGACTCGTACAGGTCGAGCGCGTACGCGTCCGGCCGCAGCGGCAGGGACTCGATCGAGCCGCCGTCCGCCTCCGGGGTGTACGCGGCCGGGATGTTCGAGCCGTTCAGGACGACCGGGGCGGGCAGCGCGTTGCCCGAGGAGAGGACCGTGGTCTTCGGCGCGGAGAGTTCCGTGAGGGACTGCGAGCCGCCCGAGTTGTTCGGGTAGTACTCGGTGACCTTGGCCGTGACCAGCACCGAGTCGCCGGCCTTGACGGTGATCGGGGCGCTGCCGGTGTAGACGAAGACGCCCTCGCTGGTGGCAGGGTCCGCGTCCGCGGCCGGGTCCTGGATCCAGAAGCCCTTCGAGCCGTACGTGCGCACGCCGGTGACCACGCCGGGGACGCCGGTGACCGTGGTGCCGGCCAGCGGGGAGACGCGGGTGGTGCCCTGGATGTCGTGGATGCGGACGGTGCCGGGCTCGGTCGGGTTGCCGTCGTCGCCACCGTCGCCGGGGGTGGTCTCGCCCGCGCTGTTGACGGGGGAGGGCGCGCCGGCCGTGAGGTCGGCGGCGTTGTCGTCGGTGTCGGCGAGGGACGCGGCGCGGGACACCGAGGCGGTGTTCGACGTGCCGGGGGCGGCGCCGGAGCCCTCGTGGACGACGGCGGTGCCGAAGCCGACCAGGTCGACGATGCGGGCGTCGGCGGCGCACTCCTCGGTGGTCTTGCAGGTCAGCGCCTCGGTGCCGTTGACCAGGGCGATGGTGCCCGTCGTGGCGGACATCGCGATGCTGCCGGAGGCGTCGGGCGCCGGGAGGTTCACCGTGCCGCCCGTACCGGCGGACTCGGCGACCAGGTAGTGGCCGCCGGGGGCGACCTCGCCGGTCAGCGGGGTGACGCCCCACTTGCTGGTGGCGCTGGGGCTGCCGGGGAGGTACTGCACGCTGTAGCCGGTCAGGCCGAAGGCGGCGCCGGAGGGGTTGGCGAGCTCGACGAAGTCGTTCTTCAGCGTCGCACCGGAGTTGCCGCCACCGCCGTACACCTCGGCGATGACCGCACCGGCCGAGGGCACGGCGACGGCGCCGGGCAGCGGGACGAGCACCAGGGACGCGGTGACCGCGGTGGGGAGCGCGGCACGCAGCAGCAAGCGGTGGGAGCGGCGGTTCGTTATGTGGCTGGGCACCGGTGCGGAGCTCCTTCATCACGGGATGGCCCGGTCGCCGCGCCGGCGCCAGGTCGGTGGGGTCTCGGCGGGGGGCGCCTCTGGGGTGCCCCGTCGCGGGTCCAGGGGTGAAGATACGCGCGTAGAACATGGCGTAACAAGGTTTCCGACGTGAACTTCTTGCTACCGACGGCGGCGTGTGTGACGGTCGTTGGCGCAGGTCGGCCGGGACCGGCCGGCATTGGCCGGAGGGGGAGTGAGACGTGTCACGGACGCGGAAGATCGTGGTGATCGGGCTGGGCGCGGCGGTCGTCGGCTGGTGCTGGCACAACCGGGGTGCGTTCATGGGGTACTGGGCGATGAGCCACGCCAACGACTGACCTGGGGCGGGGGGTTACTCCGCCGGTTTACGGCCGAAGACATGCACCGTGTCGCCCTTCTTTGTCTTGGCCCACAGCGCCTTCGCCTCCTCGTAGTGGAGGTTGACGCAGCCGTGTGACCCCGACGGGCTGAAGAGGCTGCCGTACGAGCCGTGCACGGCCTGGCCGCCGTCGAAGAACTGGGCGTACGGCATGGGGGCGTCGTAGATCGTCGACCAGTGGTCCACGTTGCGCAGGTACACCTTGTGGGTGCCGGCGCGGGTGGCGTAGGCGTCGGTGCCCGTGCGGATCGGGATGGGGCCGTAGACGGTCTTCGTGTCCTGCTGGAGCCAGAGGATCTGGCGGGTCAGGTCGATGCAGATGACCCGGGGGGCCGGGTGGCAGCGGTTCTTGTCGTTGGGGTGTTCCTGGGCGTAGGCCAGTTTGGCGGCCATCCAGGTCACCGGGCCCGCGTAGCCGGTGTCCGGCCAGATGTCGTACGTGTCCTGGAAGCGCTGGATCGCGGCGCAGTCCGCGGGGGACTGCTTGCCGTCGGGGGTGAGCTTCAGGTAGCGCTCGAGGGCCTTTTGGTGGGGGCCCGTTGTGGTGGAGCAGAAGGGGGCCTGTTTGCCCTTTTCGGCGGGCGGGACGATTTCGATGTCCGGGAGCGGGATTTTGGGGGCGGCGGCTGCCGCGGGGGTTGCGAGCGCGGTGAGGGTGGCGATCGCTAAGAGCAGGGTCCATACGTGGTGCCGGGTCATTCGGTGCATTTTGCTGCCCTCCCTGATGTGGCTGTCAGGAATCAGGGCTATCAGATGTCATGGGCGGTTGAGGGCGGCATGACGTGGGAGAACTCCTCATATCATCCTCACGGTCCAATGCTGCGGCGTCCTCCGTAACGACGTCCCCCATTCGATGGAACATAAGATGCAATAGCGATTCTTTCGCGTTATACGAACCTTTCATTTTGTTTGCTCTTGAGGCGATATGCGCTGTCACGAGAGGAAACAGATGATGCCGACGACGAGACGACGGCGGGCCCGGGGGCCCGGACGGTGGGCCCGGTTGTGGGCGGTGCTGCTGTCCACCGTGATCGCACTGCCTCTCGTGGCGATGGCGGCGTCTCCCGCGGCCGCGCAGGAGCCGTGGTGGTGCCCCACGTCGGGGGACCAGGGCACGGGGTACTACTTCGAGGCCGGTGAGCCGGGGTACGGGCCCGCCACGATCTTCGAGGTCAACTCGAACGACGGCAGCATGTATCCGGTGGGGTCCAGCCAGGATCCCGTCGACGCCGTCGGGTACAACCCGCACGACGGCTTCTTCTACGGGGTCGTGAACGGCAGTTCCGACATCGTCAGGATCGACCGGTACGGCAATTTCTCTTACATGGGCGGCGTGCCCTTCCAACGGGCCATCGCCGGTGACGTCGACGAGTTCGGGCACTACTGGGTGCTCAGCAGCGACGGCCAGTGGGCGGAGTTCGACCTGACGACGGGGTACGCCTACCAGGTCCGCAGCGGTTACACGCCCCCGCCCCCCAACGGCCGGCTGCCCGGCGACTGGACGTACATGCGGTCGGGGCCGTACGGGCCCGGCCTGTACGGGGTGAGTGACCCGTACGGCGGCGGCAACGCCCACCTGGTCTACTTCAACACCCAGGCCCCCGGCTCCTTCCAGGACCTGGGTCCGGTGAGCAATCTGCCGTACCTCCCGTTCCCTCCCGATCCCATCGACCACCGGGCGACCTACACCGACGGCTACTACCTCTACACGCACTCGTACTCGAACGGCATCACCTACCGCATCGACGTCTTCGGCAACTACGCCACCGAGCTCCCCAACGGCGCCGGCCCGCGGGTCGTCGGTGACGGCGCGCAGTGCGGGGTCGGGGGCGGCTGGATCGGGAAGGGCACGCTGAACCTCGTCAAGAAGGTCGAGGGCCGCAATCTGCCGGACGACCAGTTCCGGCTGAACGTGTGGAGCCCCAACACCGGGAACGTCGGCGAGCTGGTCACCTCGGGCGGCGAGAGCCACTTCGAGACGGGGCCCATGCCGATCCACGGTGGGCAGGACTACGTCATCGACGAGTGGATGGACGGCACCTGGCAGTGGCCGCAGGACGCGGGCTACGACACCCGCGCCGACTGCTTCGACCCGTTCGGCAATCCGGTCAACGTCTGGGGCGGTACCGGCAACTGGACGGTGCAGATCCCACCCATGGACGGTGACTTCACCTGTGTCGTCACCAACACGGCGGTCGGCGCCGACGCCATCGACCTGACCAAGACCCCGGACCCGCCGGTCGTCCACCGCGCCGGGGACACCGTCGACTACGAGTTCACCGTCCGCAACGACGGCCAGACCGCCCTGCACGACATCCGCGTCGAGGACCCCCTGTCCGGCACCCCGGTCCCGTGCCCGGTCCCGGACGGCGGCCTGCTGCCCGGGCAGACCACCACGTGCGGCTTCCCGTACACCGTCACCGCCGAGGACGTGGCCCGCGGCTACATCACCAACAACGCCACCGCGATCGGTACGAGCAACCGCGACGGCGGCGAGGTGCGGGACGACGCGGACGCCCGGGTGGAGGTCGAGGTGCAGTCCCCGGCGCTGAGCCTGGACAAGACCGCGAACCCCACGACGGTCGCCGCGGCCGGTGAGGAAGTGACGTACAGCTATCGCGTCGTCAACGAGGGCAACACCGTCCTCGAGAACGTGCACATCGACGAGACCTACTTCAGCGGCACCGGCGGCAAGACCGGCATCGAGTGCGACGACGTCACCCTGCAGCCGGCCCAGGCCACCACCTGCAGATCCACGTACACGGTCAGCCAGGAGGACATCGACCGGGGCGTCGCGATCGTCAACGCGGCGAGCGCCGTCGCGAACGATCCCGACGGCACCGAGGTGCGGCACGACGACACGGAGACCGTCGACGTCACGCAGACGCCGTCCCTCGACCTGGCCAAGTCCGTCGAACCGACGACGGTGTCGAACGCGGGCGAGGAGGTCAGGTACACCTTCGACTTCGTCAACAGCGGCAACACCACCCTGTACGACGTCGAGCTCGTGGAGGACGACTTCACCGGCGCCGGCGCCCCCGGCCCGCTGGAGTGCGAGCCCGGCTGGGACGGCACCCTGGCCCCGGGCGCGAGGATGAGGTGTACGGCGACCTATGTGACCCGCCAGGAGGACATCGACCGGGGCGGCTTCGACAACGCCGCGCACCTCACCTCCCGCACGGCGGACGGCGACCCGGTGGACTCCGGCTCGGCGGAAGCGCACGTCGATGCCGAGCGGCGGCCGGGGGTGAGCCTGGAGAAGTGGGCCGACCCCAGCGACCGGGAGTACTTCCACGAGGGCCAGGAGATCACGTACACCTATGTGATCCGCAACACCGGCAACACCTCGCTGACCGGCGTCGGGGTCGTGGAGACGGAGTTCACCGGCAGCGGCGGACCGCCCCAGATCAACTGCCCGGAGCAGACCGGACCGCTGCCCCCGAACGGCACGGTGACCTGCTACGCGACCTACACGCTGACCCAGGCGGACATCGACCGCAACGAGGTGCGCAACACCGCGCACGCCGTCGGGACCGGGCCCGGTGGACAGGGGCTGGAGTCGGAGGACGCCCAGGTGATCCTCACCGGGGAGTACGCGTCCGGGCTGAGCCTTCGGAAGTCCGTCGAACCGGCGACCGTGAACGCGGTGGGTGACGAGGTCACGTACTCCTTCGAGGTCACCAACACCGGCGAGACCACGCTGACCGGTCTGCGGATCCTGGAGAACCGCTTCACCGGCTCCGACGGGCCGCTGCAGATCGAGTGCCCGGCGGCTCCGCTGCCGCACGGGGAGTCGGCCACCTGCACCGCGACCTACCGGGTCACCCAGGCCGACCTCGACGCGGGAGGCGTCTTCAACACCGCCACCGCCGTGGCCGACCGGCCGGACGGCGAGGACGTCGGCTCCGAGCCGGACGACGCGGAGCTCGGCGTCACCACCAACGCCTCGCTGACGCTGGCCAAGACCGCCGAGCCGGCCGAGGTGACGGAGGCGGGGCAGGAGGTCGTCTACCGCTACACGCTCACCAACACCGGCAACGTCACGCTCCACGCGCCGTCGGTCACCGACACCGAGTTCTCCGGCAGCGGCGAGCCGCCCCGGGTGACCTGCCCGGCGGAGACGCTGCCGCCGTCCGAGGAGATGACGTGCACCGGCAGGTACATCGTCACGGAGGCGGACCTGGCGGCCGGGAAGATCACCAACACGGCCGTCGGCGCCGCGAACAACGGGGAGCGGGTCACCTCGCCGCCCGACGACGCGACGGTGACCACCCGGCCGGCCGCGGAGGACGGGCTGGCGCTGGTGAAGAAGGGCAAGCACAGCAAGCCCAAGGGCCGTCACGGTCGCGGCGTGATCCGCTGGAAGTTCACGGTCACGAACACGGGCGGGACGACGCTGACGAACGTTGTCGTGAACGACCCCGTCGCCGGCGAGGTCCGCTGCCCGAAGCAGACCCTCGAACCCGGTGAGTCGATGACGTGCGAGGCGGGCCCGTACAAGGTCACCGAGGACGACGTCAGGCTCGGGCACGTGAAGAACACCGCCGTCGCCACCGGTCGTAACCCGGCCGGCGACGAGGTCACGTCGCCGGACGCGACGACCGTGGTGGAGGTGCCGGTCTGCGACAAGGAGCACCCGTGCAAGGACAAGGAGCGCGCCGTCGTCTGACGTGATCCGCCGGCCCGGCCGTCCTCCTTCGGGAGGGCGGCCGGGCCGTTTCGTGTCTCAACCCGCGGCTCGCTCCCGGTGGCGGGTCCAGGCGTACACCAGGGCCGCCGCGGGCACGGCGACGATCACCGCGGTGAGGACGGAGGGGCCTTCGCCGGAGTGGTTGCGGGCGATGCCCAGGAAGCCGGCGAGCAGGGCGATCGTCTGCTTGGCGGCCAGGGACCACTGCCGCCTGAGGCAGGTGTACGTGATGATGCCGACGCCGAGGCCGGTGAAGACCGCGATGAATACGACCATCGGTGGAGCGTACGGGGGGCGGGGCGGGCGGGTGAAGGGGTGGGGTCAGAGGGGCTTTTCGGTGGCGGCGCGGAGGTCGCGGGTGATGTCGGCGACAGTGTCGAGATCCAGGACGTCGGCAAGGCCCAGGTAGCCGTCGGTGTAGGCGTCCAGCCAGCCGCACGTGCTGACGACGCCGCCCTTGCCGACGTCGAGGTGGCCGCAGACAAGCGCGCCGCCGAGGGGGCCCGGGTCGAACCAGTGGATGTCCCGTGCGTCTTCCTGGTCGAACCAGTTGCGCAGGCTCTGTTCCGGGGGATCCCAGCGCCTCTCCTCGGTGAGCTCCGGGGACCAGTCGTACTTGACGCTGGCCCGGAGAACACCCGCCGGAATACCGTCGTGCTTGAGGAGCCAGTACCTGCCGTACCCGGTCCCCTCGTCGTCGAACACGTCACCGCCCTCGTCGGCGGCGAACAGCACACCGTCCTCGTCGCCGGTCACCGTGTAGCCCCGTACGGTCCGGGGCGGCTCCACCGCGTACCGCACGGTGGAGCCGGCCGCCGGGGTGTCCTCCTCGACCGAGGAGTACTGGAACACCGCGCGGGTGACCGCCAGTACCAGGATCGCGACCGTCGCCAGGACGGCCACCCGGCGGCGCTGCGCCCGCACCCGCTCGGCGGCGGCGAGCTCGTCCGGGCCCTCGGCGTGGGGGCCCTTGCGCCACCGGCGGGTCAGGAACCAGAGCAGGGCGATGCCCACGGCGGCCAGCAGGGCGGTGCCTGCGACCTGGCCGAACGCGTAGGACTGCGACGTACGGTCGACTCCCAGAACGATCACGCGCGCATCGTACGGCTACCGCAGCTTCATGCACACGTCACAATTCCACCTCAATTGCGACCCGGGATTCCGTTTGGCGTGGGGGAGCTTCCCCCGGGACCGTCCGCCCATCCCCGCCTCGTAGAATCCCCGCCCATGACAACGGAGTTCACCCCCGCCTTCCTCGACGAGACCGAGTCGCACACCGCCTGGGGCGCCGCGCAGCTCGAGGCCCTGACCGACTTCCTGCCCGACGACGACTGGACGGCGGACCTGCCCGCCTGCGTCTACCGGCAGGGGGCGCTGGAGTTGCGGGTCGGGGTGCTGGGGTCGTACGACAGCGGTGATCGGTCGTGGATGTGGGGGTGGGCGAACCCGGGGCTGGCCGGGACGCCCGTGGCGGCGCTGTCCGAGCAGGTGGCGCGGGTGGGGAAGGAGCGGGGGATCGCGGAGTTCGGCGAGGGGATGCTGGACCTGTCGGGGCACGCGGATCCCGGGCGGGCGGCGGAGACCCTCGCGTTCGCGGGGATGGGCGTGACGCGGTCCCCCGGCTACATCGGGGTCCCCGCCGGAGGGACGACGCGCGTGTACTTCCTCCCCGACGACCCGCAGGTCCCGCGTGCGGGCTTCGACGCGGTCACCATGCCGCGGATGCTGATCACGGGGGCGGGGCTGCTGGGGCGGTCGCCGCACCGGGTCGTGACCGGGTACTTCGACCACCACGGGCTGGCGCATCGTACGGACGGCAGGCGTCTCGTCGCCGACCTCCCGAACGGGCGGCGGGCGGAGGTCGACTTCGACGAGGCCGGCCGCATCGCCGGGGTGCGCGCGACGGTCACCGGCTGAGGCGGGCGCCCGGGGCCGGCGTCAGCGCAGGGCGGCGTGCCCCGGTGCCCGCCGGGCGCGGCGGGACGCGGTGACGAGCAGACCTGTGCCCGCGAGGACGATCAGGGCCGCGGGTATGACCGCCCAGGAGTAGTCGCGGGACCCGGGTTTGTCCGCGCTGACCCGTGCCCGCACCGCCGACACCGGCTTCGTACCGCCGTCGTGGGCGGTCTGGAAGCGGGAGTCGTTGGAGTTCCCCCGGTTGTCCCCGAGCAGGAACATCCGCCCCTCGGGCACGGTGATCTCGTACGGGCCGGACGCCGTGTCCGGGGCGCCGTCCTTCACGTACGGCTCCTCCAGCGGCTTCCCGTTGACGGTGACCGGCAGGCCGGGTCCGCCCGACACCGTGTCCCCGCCCAGGGCTATGACCCGCTTCACGAGCAGCTCGTCCTGGTGCCCCTCCGGCAGCCAGTCCCCGCCTTCAAACAGCACCGCGTCACCGCGCCGCACGTCCGGGCCGTCGACCGCCTCGGTGTACACCCGCTGCCCGTGCGCGAACGTCGGCTCCATGCTCTGCCCCCCGACCGTCTCCCGCCCGACCTCGCCCCCCGGCGCCCACACCGCCGCCGCGAGCAGCGCCGCCCCGACGACCACCAGCATCCAGCCCCCCGGCCGCAACCACCGTCCCGTCCCCATGACGACACCCCTCCCCACTCATCGTCAGACCCTAGCGCCCACCACCGACACCCGGACCTTCCACCTTCGGCCCATGGGCCGAGGCCCCCCGTTCCCGGACACTGCGAGGACCACGACCTCGGGGGACGAAGTGATCGATCTCGAACGGGCGATGACCGCCGCGGACCACGCCCGCAGACAGCGCGCGGAAGGCCCCCTCGCCGGGCCCGCCGCCCTGCTGCTCGCCGCGCTCGCCATGACCGTGGCCCTGCTGAGCCTCGACGCCCCGCAGTTGCGCGACGACACGAGCCTCGCGGGCAGCGGCGGCTGGAAGGTGTTCATGGCCGCCGTCGTGGGCATCGTCGTCGCCGGCAACGGCCTCATCGGCGTCCGCAGCGCCGACGTCGTCGACCGCCCCGGCCTCCTCGCCGGCCAGCTGAGCTACTGCCTCCCGGCACTGGCCGCGCTGTCGTTCCTGGACTACGTCCAGTACGGCGAGAAGCTGCTGGTCCTCCACTTCCTGCGCACCGCCGTCGTGATCCAGCTCCTGGTCTGCCTGGTCTACTGGTGCCGCCTCGCCCAGCCCGCCGTACGCCACTGGGTCCGCGCCGGTACGGGCCTGGGCCTCGTGCTCACGCTCCCCTGCCTGGCCCTGGCCTCACCGCAGGAGGTCGCCGGCCCTCTGTGGCAGCACCCGGGCCCGGTGCTCGCGCTGGTGCTGGTCACGGGCGCGGCGGGGCCGCTACTGACGCGGACCGGGATCGCCCACATCGCCCCCGGCCAGGCCTGGCACGACGCCCCGAAGCTCGCGTCGGGGCTGCTCCTCGGGGCCGGCCTCGCGCTGGTGGGGGCGGCCGTGGCGGAGGCGCCGGTGCACCCCGAGGGCGGTTCCGTGCATCCGGCGTACGCGACGGCCGGTGTGCTTCTCGTGCTCGCGGTCGCCACGCTGGGGGTACGGGCCCGGAGGACGGTCCCGGACCCGCGTCAGGGGCCGCTGGGGACGGCTGCCGTGGGGGCGGGGCTGGTGGGGGTCGCGGTGTTCACGGGGCTGGGGGGCCGGGAGTGGGCGGTGGGGCCGATGCGTGACGTCCTCGCCGCCGATCCCTGGCGGATCCTCGGGCCCCCGCTTCTCGGCCTGCTGCTCGCGCTCGCGGCCGCGGCGTTCCTCCCTCGCTGGGCGCCGATGTCCGCAGGGGCTGCCGCCCTGGTGGCGACGCTGATGCGGTACCGCGACATGAGCAGCGGCGAGTGGGGAGCCGCCGAGTTCGACGTGTCCGCCATGCTCCTCTCGTACGCCGTGCTGGTGCTGCTCTTCACCCTGCGCGCGGACGTCACCTGGGCGATGCTGGGCATCCAGATGGCTGCCGCGGTCGTCACGGAATCGGTCCTGTTTCCTCTCGCCGAGCGGCTGCACGGGATTTCACCGAAGGAACCCTGGACCGCCGGGGCGCCGGTCTTCTTGGCCCACGCCGCCTGCGCCCTCCTGGCCACGCTGCTCCTGCTGCCCCGAAGGCGAAGGACCGCCTGACCCCACCCGCCCGTCCCGCCACGCCATCGCCAGCTGGACCCGGCTGCGGCACCCGGCGCGGCGCATCGCCGCCGTCAGATGCTTCTTCACGGTCCCGACCCCGACGGTCAGCGCCGCCGCGATCTCCTCGTTCGTCCTGCCCTCACCGACCAGCGCCGCGACCGCGGCCTGCCGCGCCGTCAGCCGTACGGTCGGCCCGGCGGGCCGCTCCGGCGCCAGATGCAGCCGGGCGAGGCCGGCCAGCTGCCGGCGCAGGGCGTGGGCGACGAGCAGATCCCGGACACCGAACGCGCCCGCGTCCTCCGCCAGCAGCCCGATCCCGCCCGCCCCCGGCAGCGGGACGACCAGCTTGGCGCGGACCCCGCCGCGCCCCAGGAAGTCGTCCAGATACCGCTGGGTCCCCCGGCTCCGCGGCAACTGCCGTACGGCGTCGAGCGACACCACCCCGTACGCCTCGAACAGCGCCCCCGCCCCCGGCTGCGCGAACGGATCGAACCGGTGCGCCTCCTCGACGTACCGCCCCACGAGCCGCACCGCCCGCCCCCGCGCGGCGGGGTTGGGGTCGGCGAAGAGCTCGGCGCGGGTCGGCCCCCGGAAGAAGGTGGTGTGCCGGTACCCGAAGAACCGGGCCAGAGCCTCGAGCACCCCCTCCCGGAACCCCTCCCCGTCCCGCGCACCCCCGCACTCCTCGACGACCCGCAGCAGGGCCCGCGCGTCCCCCGCGTCGAGCTCGTCCCACAACCGCCCGCTCTCCCCCCACACGGCGTCCCCCTTCCGGCCGGCGACACCTCAGGCTAGGAGCGGCGCCACCGGCCGGAGGGGATACGGACGAGGGTGCGGACATTCCGCGGACACGGACGGAAGCGGGGCGCCGGCGTCAGGGCAGCCGGTACACCGACACATGCGACGCCGACTCCGCCGTGAACTCCCCGCCCGACCAGTCCGCGTGCCGCGACTCCAGCGTGAAGCCCGCCAGCCGCGCCATCAGATCCAGCTCCGACGGCCAGATATACCGGTGCGGGCTGCGCCCGAGCCGCGCCTGCCGGGTCCCGTCGAAGTGGAAGTGGTGCGAGACGACCCGCTGGTTCAGCACGTCGTACGTGTCCAGCAGGATGTACCCCGGCTCCGAGATCCCCACCGTCGCCGGCGTCCCCGGCGGCAGCCGCCGCAGCTCGGGCACCCACAGCTCGATCACGAACCGGCCGCCGGGCCCGAGATGCCGGGCGGCGTTGCGGAAGCACTCGATCTGCTCGTCCTGGGTGAGCAGGTTGGAGATCGTGTTGTAGACGAGATACGCGAGGCTGTACGTCCCCGGTGCCGTCGCCGTCGCCATGTCCCCGGTGACCACGGGAATGGTGGATTCGTCCACCTTCGTACGAAGCTGCTCGATCATCGCGGTGGACAGCTCGATCCCCGTGACGGGAACTCCCCGGGCCGCGAGCGGCACAGCCACCCGCCCCGTCCCGATCGCGAATTCGAGCGCGGCACCGTCCGCGGCGAGCTCGGCCAGCCGGTCCACGGTCGGCGTCAGGACCTCGTCCGAGAACATCCCTGTGCCCGGACTGTCATAGTTCTTGGCGGTTTCGGCGTCCCAGAGCTCATCTTGTCGCATACGCAACAACGTAGGGTCGCGCCCACCCCTGCCGTCCACCTGTTTTGTCCCCCCGGTGCAGCAACCCTGCCCGGGGCGACGCAGATCACCGGCCTCGCCGCTTCAGGACCCCGGAAAACCCGGGTAATCTCAACCGGAGACCAGATAAGTTACCGCTTAGTAAGCAGCTCCGGAAGTCCGGCCCGAGGAGCCATTCACATGCAGCTCGCCGCCATCGTCGTCTCGCTGGTCATCACAGCGGTCGGCGTCGCGCTACTGGCCCGCGCCGCCGGGCAGATCTACCGTTTCGTCCGGCTCGGCCAGCCCGTTCCCGCGGGCACCAGGACCGACGACCCGGTCGCCCGTTCGGTGACCCTCATCCGCGAGTTCCTGGGGCACACCCGGATGAACCGCTGGGGGATCATCGGCTTCGCCCACTGGTTCGTGGCCATCGGCTTCCTCACCCTGGTGCCGACGCTGATCCAGGCCATCGGCCAGCTCTTCCGGGCCGACTGGCTGCTGCCGATTATCGGCGACTGGGCGCCGTTCGAGATCTTCACCGAGTTCATCGACGGGATGACGATCGTCGGCATCCTCGTCCTGATCGCGATCCGCCAGCTGTCGAAGGCCACCAGGCCCGGCCGCAAGTCCCGGTTCGCCGGCTCGACGACCTGGCAGGCGTACTTCGTCGAGGCCGTCATCGCCGTCATCGGCCTGGCGATCCTCTTCCTGCGCGGCCTCGAGGGCGCGCTGCACCACGTCGACGGGTACGAGGCCTCGTACTTCGTCTCGTACCCGCTGGTCGTCGCCTTCCACGACCTGGACACCGGCACCCTGCAGAACCTGGTCTACCTGGTCGCGATGATCAAGGTCTCGGTCTCCTTCATCTGGGCGATCGTCATCGGCCTCAACATCACCATGGGCGTCGCCTGGCACCGCTTCCTGGCCTTCCCGAACATCTGGTTCAAGCGCAACGCCGAGGGCGCCAGTGCGCTGGGCGCGCTGCAGCCGATGACCAGCGCCGGAAAGCCGATCGACTTCGAGGACCCGGGAGAGGACGACCAGTTCGGCGTCAGCCAGGTCGAGCACTTCTCCTGGAAGGGCCTCCTCGACTTCTCCACCTGTACGGAGTGCGGCCGCTGCCAGTCGCAGTGCCCCGCGTGGAACACCGGCAAGCCGCTCTCCCCCAAGCTGCTGATCATGTCGCTGCGCGAGCACGCCGCCGCGAAGGCCCCGTATCTGCTGGCCGGCGGCGGCAAGGACGCGGAGGGCGAGGAGAAGGCCACCGCGGAGCAGTTGGCGGGCGTTCCCGCCGCCGCCCTCGCCGAGGCCGAGCGCCCGCTGATCGGGACGCTCGAAGAGAACGGCGTCATCGACCCCGACGTCCTGTGGTCCTGCACCACCTGCGGCGCCTGCGTCGAGCAGTGCCCGGTGGACATCGAGCACATCGACCACATCGTCGACATGCGCCGCTACCAGGTGATGATCGAGAGCGCGTTCCCGTCCGAGGCGGGCACGATGCTCAAGAACCTGGAGAAGAAGGGCAACCCCTGGGGCCTGGCCAAGAAGCAGCGCCTGGAGTGGACCAAGGAGGTCGACTTCGACGTCCCCGTCGTGGGCAAGGACGTCGAGGACCTCACCGAGGTCGACTACCTGTACTGGGTCGGCTGCGCCGGCGCCCTGGAGGACCGGGCGAAGAAGACCACCAAGGCCTTCGCGGAGCTGCTGCACATGGCGGGCGTCAACTTCGCCATCATGGGCGGCGAGGAGTCCTGCACCGGTGACTCGCCCCGCCGGCTGGGCAACGAGTTCCTGTTCCAGCAGCTCGGCCAGCAGAACGTCGAGATGCTGAACATGGCCTTCGGCGAGGACGCCGACGAGGGGATCACGGTCGAGCAGTCGAAGAAGCGGATCGTGGCCACCTGCCCGCACTGCTTCAACACCCTCGCCAACGAGTACCCGCAGCTCGGCGGGCACTACGAGGTCATCCACCACACCCAGCTGCTCCAGCACCTGATCGACGAGGGCAAGCTGGTCCCCGTCACCCCGGTCGAGGGTCTGATCACGTACCACGACCCCTGCTACCTGGGCCGGCACAACAAGGTCTACACCCCGCCGCGCGAGATCATGGACAAGGTCCCCGGGCTGCGCCAGCAGGAGATGCACCGCCACAAGGAGCGGGGCTTCTGCTGCGGCGCGGGCGGCGCGCGGATGTGGATGGAGGAGCGGATCGGCAAGCGCGTCAACGACGAGCGGGTCGACGAGGCGCTGTCGCTGAACCCGGACATCATTTCCACCGCGTGCCCGTTCTGCCTTGTGATGCTGTCGGACTCCGTCAACGGCAAGAAGGCTGCATCTGACAGCGGCTCCGCCGCGGGCGGCAAGGCCAAGGAAAGCCTCCAGGTCGTCGACGTGGCCCAGTTGCTCCTGGACTCCGTGAAGACCCCCGCGGACCCGGAGCCCGAGCCCGCCGAGCCGGAGCCCGCACCCGCCCCGTAGCGGCTCGTACGCCACCGAAGGCCGCCGTCCCACTCCGGGGCGGCGGCCTTCGCCGTAGCCCCAAAACGCCCTCCGACCAGCTATTACGCAGAAAACATGAGCCTACCCCGCTCACATCATTTGACCCTGCGCGAAGCCCGTGGCACTCTTGAGCCAGCCAAGCTCAAGGCACCACCCAGCTAAACATCCGGAGGAATGCGAAATGGCACGTGCGGTCGGCATCGACCTGGGCACGACAAACTCTGTCGTCAGTGTTCTCGAAGGCGGTGAGCCCACCGTCATCACCAACGCCGAGGGCGCCAGGACCACGCCGTCCGTCGTCGCTTTCGCGAAGAACGGCGAGGTGCTGGTCGGCGAGGTCGCCAAGCGCCAGGCCGTCACCAACGTGGACCGGACCATCCGCTCCGTGAAGCGCCACATGGGCACGGACTGGAAGCAGGGCATCGACGGCAAGGACTTCACGCCGCAGCAGATCAGCGCCTTCATCCTGCAGAAGCTGAAGCGGGACGCCGAGGCGTATCTGGGTGAGAAGGTCACGGACGCGGTCATCACCGTCCCGGCGTACTTCAACGACAGCGAGCGCCAGGCCACCAAGGAGGCCGGCGAGATCGCCGGTCTGAAGGTGCTGCGTATCGTCAACGAGCCGACGGCGGCCGCCCTGGCCTACGGCCTCGACAAGGACGACCAGACGATTCTGGTTTTCGACCTCGGTGGCGGCACGTTCGACGTCTCGCTGCTCGAGATCGGCGACGGCGTCGTGGAGGTCAAGGCCACCAACGGCGACAACCACCTCGGTGGTGACGACTGGGACCAGCGCGTCGTCGACTACCTGGTGAAGCAGTTCGCCAACGGCCACGGCGTCGACCTGTCCAAGGACAAGATGGCGCTCCAGCGGCTGCGCGAGGCCGCCGAGAAGGCGAAGATCGAGCTGTCGTCCTCCACCGAGACGACGATCAACCTGCCCTACATCACGGCCTCCGCCGAGGGCCCGCTGCACCTGGACGAGAAGGTCACCCGGGCGCAGTTCCAGCAGCTCACCCAGGACCTCCTGGAGCGCTGCAAGACCCCCTTCCACAACGTGATCAAGGACGCCGGCATCAGCCTCGGCGAGATCGACCACGTGGTGCTCGTCGGCGGCTCGACGCGTATGCCCGCCGTCGCCGACCTGGTCCGCGAGCTGACCGGCGGCAAGGACGCCAACAAGGGTGTCAACCCGGACGAGGTCGTCGCCATCGGCGCCGCCCTGCAGGCCGGTGTGCTCAAGGGTGAGGTCAAGGACGTCCTGCTGCTGGACGTCACCCCGCTGTCCCTCGGTATCGAGACCAAGGGCGGCATCATGACCAAGCTGATCGAGCGGAACACGACGATCCCGACCAAGCGGTCCGAGATCTTCACCACCGCCGAGGACAACCAGCCGTCCGTGCAGATCCAGGTCTACCAGGGCGAGCGCGAGATCGCGGCGTACAACAAGAAGCTCGGCATGTTCGAGCTGACCGGTCTGCCGCCGGCCCCCCGCGGCGTGCCGCAGATCGAGGTCACCTTCGACATCGACGCCAACGGCATCATGCACGTCGGCGCGAAGGACCTCGGCACCGGCAAGGAGCAGAAGATGACCGTCACCGGCGGCTCCGCGCTGCCGAAGGACGACATCGACCGCATGATGCGCGAGGCCGAGCAGTACGCGGACGAGGACCACAAGCGCCGCGAGGCCGCCGAGACCCGTAACCAGGCCGAGCAGCTGGTCTACACGACCGAGAAGTTCCTCAAGGACAACGAGGACAAGGTCCCGGCCGACGTGAAGACCGAGGTCGAGACCACGATCGCGGACCTCAAGGAGAAGCTGAAGGGCGAGGACACCGCCGCCATCCGCGAGGCCACCGAGAAGGTCGCCGCCACCAGCCAGAAGCTGGGCCAGGCGCTGTACGCCGACGCCCAGGCGGGTGCGCCCGGCGCCGAGGGCGCGCCCTCCGGTGACGCCGGTGCCCAGGCCGACGACGATGTCGTGGACGCCGAGATCGTCGACGACGACAAGAGGGACGGTGCGGCGTGACGGAGGAGACCCAGGGCTTCGACGAGAACGAGAAGCCCGACGTCCCCACCGAGGCCACTGCCGCCGAGGACGGGGCCGCCCAGGCGGCCCCGGCCGGGGACCCGGGTGTCTCGCCCGCCGTCACGGCCAAGCTCGACCAGGTCACGAAGGCGCTCGACGAGCGCACCCGGGACCTGCAGCGCCTGCAGGCGGAGTACCAGAACTACCGCCGCCGGGTCGAGCGCGACCGGATCGCGGTCCGGGAGGTGGCGGTGGCGAATCTGCTCACCGAGCTCCTGCCGGTCCTCGACGACGTCGGCCGGGCCCGTGACCACGGTGAGCTCGTCGGCGGGTTCAAGTCGGTGGCCGAGTCGCTGGAGACGGTCGTCGCCAAGATGGGCCTGATGCAGTTCGGCAAGGAGGGCGAGCCCTTCGACCCGCTGATCCACGAGGCGCTGATGCACTCGTACTCCCCGGATGTCGAGGAGACGACCTGCGTGCAGATCCTCCAGCCGGGGTATCGGATCGGCGAGCGTACGATCCGCCCCGCGCGGGTCGCGGTCGCCGAGCCCCAGCCGGGCGCGGCGAAGCCGGAGCCGGCGGAGGACGAGCAGGACGAGGGCGACAAGGAGAACGGTGGCCCGGACGAGGGCTGACGTCACTCGGTCCGGACGAGAGGAGGGACGCCGGGGATGAGCACCAAGGACTTCATCGAGAAGGACTACTACAAGGTCCTCGGCGTCCCCAAGGACGCGACCGAGGCGGAGATCAAGAAGGCGTACCGCAAGCTGGCCCGGGAGTATCACCCCGACGCCAACAAGGGCGACGCCAAGGCCGAGGAGCGCTTCAAGGAGATCTCCGAGGCGAACGACGTCCTCGGCGACGCCAAGAAGCGCAAGGAGTACGACGAGGCGCGGTCCCTCTTCGGCAACGGGGGCTTCCGCCCCGGTGGCGCGGGGGGCCAGGGCGGCTCGTTCAACTTCGACCTCGGCGACCTCTTCGGGGGTACGCAGCAGGGCGGGGGCGCGGGCGGCTTCGGCGGCGGCGGGCTGGGCGACGTGTTCGGCGGCCTGTTCAACCGGGGCGGCACGGGCACCCGTACCCAGCCCCGGCGCGGCCAGGACATCGAGTCCGAGGTCACGCTGTCGTTCAACGAGGCCGTCGAGGGCGCCACGGTGCCGCTGCGCATGTCGTCGTCCGCCGCGTGCAAGGCGTGCGCCGGTACGGGCGACAAGAACGGCACCCCCCGCGTCTGCCCCACCTGCGTGGGCACCGGCCAGGTGTCGCGCGGCGGCGGGGGCGGCTTCTCGCTCACCGACCCGTGCGTCGACTGCAAGGGCCGCGGCCTCATCGCCGAGACCCCCTGCGACGTGTGCAAGGGCTCCGGCCGCGCCAAGTCGTCGCGCACCATGCAGGTCCGCATCCCCGCCGGCGTCGCCGACGGCCAGCGGATCCGGCTGCGCGGCAAGGGCGGCCCCGGCGAGCGCGGCGGCCCGGCGGGTGACCTGTACGTGGTGGTGAACGTCGACAAGCACCCGGTGTTCGGCCGCAAGGGCGACAATCTCACGGTGACGGTCCCGGTGACCTTCCCGGAGGCGGCGCTGGGCGGCGAGATCTCCGTACCGACGCTGGGCGGCCCCCCGGTGAAGCTGAAGCTGCCGCCGGGCACCCCCAACGGGCGCACCATGCGCGCCCGCGGCAAGGGCGCCGTGCGCAAGGACGGCACGCGGGGCGATCTGCTGGTGACCGTCGAGGTGACGGTGCCCACGGAGCTGGCCGACAAGGCCCAGCAGACCCTGGAGGCCTACCAGAAGGCCACCGAGGGCGAGGATCCGCGCGCCGCGCTGTTCCAGGCCGCGAAGGGAGACTGACCGATGGCGACGGCAGGACGGGGTTCCGGCGGGGGCCGCAACCCATTCGAGCTCAACGACGAGACCCCGGTCTACGTCATCTCCATCGCGGCCCAGCTGTCGGGTCTGCATCCGCAGACGCTGCGGCAGTACGACAGGCTGGGTCTGGTCTCCCCCGATCGCACCGCGGGGCGCGGGCGGCGGTACTCCGCGCGGGACATCGAGCTGCTGCGGCAGGTGCAGCAGCTGTCGCAGGACGAGGGGATCAACCTCGCGGGGATCAAGCGGATCATCGAGCTGGAGAACCAGGTGGCGGCGCTGCAGCAGCGGGTCGCCGAGCTGCAGGGGGCGCTGGACGGTGTCGCCGATGTGATGCAGCAGCGGGAGGCGCAGGTGCATGCGTCGTACCGGCGGGATCTGGTGCCGTATCAGCAGGTGCAGGCGACGAGTGCGCTGGTGGTGTGGAAGCCGCGGCCCAAGCGGGGGAGCTGACTCAGCGGGCCTCCTCGACGAACACGAGCCTCGTCTGCGGGCCGAGGTCGTGGACGACGTACGGGTCTCGTTCGGTGCGCGGGACGGTGACCTGTCTCAGGTCCGGCAGGCCGCGCAGCGCGGTGAGATCGAACGCGTCCGCCCAGCAGTCCACGGTGAGCTCCCGCAGTCCGGGGCAGAGCGACGCGAGCCGGTCCGGCACCTCGAACACGGGCAGCGGCGCGTCCCGGACGGTCAGTTCCTCGACGCCGGGCAGGGCGAGATCCTGCGGGACGGTGCCGAAGGCCTCCGCGTAGATCTCGAGCCGGCGCAGACCCGGCAGGGCGCCGAGGGGCGCCCAGTCCTGCGCGGAGCCCGGGCTCGTGTGCAGGCCGAGCCACAGGGTGCTCAGCCCGGGGAAGGCGGCCAGCGGGGCGAGCCCGGCCAGCGGGCGGGGCGCGGTGCGCAGGTTCAGGTGGTCCAGCCGGCTCAGCGCGGGCAGGTCGTCGAGCGACCAGCCGTCGCGGGGTGACAGGGACAGGATGCCGAGCTCGGGCAGCGTGGCGAGCGGTGACAGCTCGATCCCGGCGTACAGCTCGTCCAGGATCAGCGTGTGCAGCGCCGGCAGCCCGCGCAGCCCCTCGAGGTCGACCAGCCCGGGGCAGCCGGTGATCCGCAGATGCTCCAGCCGGTGCTGGCCGCGGACGAAGTCCGTGTCGGTGACGAGGATGTTGTCCCGTACGAGCAGCCGCGTCAGCTGGACGGCGTCCGTGTACGCGGTCAGTGCCTCCGGCGACACCGCCTCCCGTGTCTCCGTCAGCGGACGGCCGCCGATCCGGCGCAGGGCGTGCAGCTCGGCGTCGTTGTGGACGGTGAAGAACAGCCCGTCGGCGTCCAGCCGGGCGATGACCTCCTCCGCGTACACCTCGGTGTCGAAGCGGCGCCAGGTGCCGCCGAGCTGGCGTCGTACCGCCAGATCCGGGTGCTCGGCGAAACGTGCGAGGTACGGCAGCGCCCGCTCCGACTCCACCAGGCTCGCCGCGATGACCACGGCCTCCGCCGTGGCCGCGTCCAGCCCCTCCGGGCCGGGCAGCAGGTCCAGCAGTACGGGCCCCGCCAGTGCCAGCGCCTGCGCCTCCTCGCGGGTGCGCGGCGGGATCAGCGCCTCCGCCCGTTCCTGGACCTCCGCGGCGATCTCCGGCGGCAGCTCGGCGGCCAGCTCCAGGCAGCCGGCCGCCAGCAGCGTCAGCCGCAGTCGCGCCGCGCGGAAGTCCGGGAGGTCGGGGTCCTGCGGCCCCCGCGCCGCGTCCAGCATCCCCCGCAGGATCTCCGCCCGCTCCCGGGGCCGCGCGTGCGCGACCGCCATCCGTACGACGTCCTCCCACTGATCGTCCGCCGCCTGCCGCACCAGCAGCCCGAAGTCCCCCGCCTCGACGATCCGCTTGGCCCCCAGATAGTCCTGGAACGTCCGGTGGACGAACACCACCGTGTCCGGAGAAGGCTCGCTCAGCAGCCCGCTGCGCTGCAGGAAGTGATCGAACACCGCCTCCGCGTCCCCGAACGACCGCGCTTCCGGCACCGACGGCAGCGCCTCCGCCAGGATGCCCACCGCCCGTGAGCGGTCCATCTCCGTACGCCCGTTGAGGATCAGCCAGTACGCCAGCCGCTGCAGCAGCTGGATCTGCGCCTCCTCCCCCAGCTCGGCGTAATCCACGCCCCGCTCCCGGTCCCGCCGTATCAGCAGCATCGACAGCGCGGCGGCGTACAGCTCTTTCCGCCCGCGCGGCAGATACCCGTGCCGGTCCCGGTTCAGGGCGCAGATCAGGCCGCACATCAGCGGGTTGACGGCCAGTCTCCCCAGATCCGGCTTGGCCCGCACCGCGTCGAGCAGCTGGCGCTCGTACGCGGCCAGCTCAGGATCCTCCGAGCCGCTACGGGCCGCCTCGTGCCAGCGTCGAATGAACGTCGCGACCTCCGCCGGGCCCATGGGGGCGAGGGTGAACTCCGTGAACCGTTCGCCGCCCAGCCACTCCTCGCGTACGGCGGAGGGGCGGGAGGTGACGAGCCAGCGGTTGCCCGGGTACGTGTCGATGAGCTCCGTGAGCCATTCGCGGGCCCGCGCCCGCTCCCCCTCCGGGACCTCGTCGATGCCGTCGACCAGCAGCAGCCCGCGGCCGGCCGTCAGCACGCGGTGCTCCCAGCCGGGGGGCTGGCTGCCGGCCAGGGCGGAGCCGGTGGCGCGGAGGAAGTCGGCGGGGGCGGGGAGGCGTTCGCCGTGGCGGGTGAGGGTGCGCAGGGGGAGGACGAAGGGGATGCGGCCGTCGAGGTACGCCATGCGCGGGTCGCCGTCCGCCCGCGTCGCGGACACCGCCAGCCACTGCACGAGGGTCGTCTTCCCCGACCCCGCCACGCCGCGCAGCAGGACGCGGTCGTGGCGGGCGAGGGCCTGGTCGGCGGGGAGGGTGAGGGGGTTGGGGGTGGTGGGGGCGAGGCCGTCCGCAGTGCGCCCGCCGATGGCACGGAGTCCTTCCTCGATGCGGTCGCCGAAGGTACGGAGGTCGTCGAAGACCCCTCCCGCGCCTCCCTCCGGCGCCAGCGCCTCCAGCCGCATGTACGCGGCGTCCAGCGCCCACCGCCCCGGGGAGTGGGCCAGGTCGATGCCGTAGATCGTCAGCCGCCCGTGCCGTACCGCGACCTGCCGCAGCCACTCCCGCTCGAACGCCGCGTCCCGCACCTCCGGCAGCGGCGTCCGGGCGATGAGTGCGTCCGTCCTGGCCACCAGCTCGTGCAGCGTCCGCGACTGCTCCATCACCGTCCGGGCGACGAACTCCGACCGCTGGCTGAAGAAATGCAGGATGTGCAGGCATGCGGCGTCGAGCAGCCCCTCGTACAGCAGCTCCCCGTCCCCACTGAGCCCCCGCTCCGGCGCCCCCGCCGCCGCCCGCAGCCGCCGCGCGAACTCCCGGTGCCCGAGCCCCACGGCCTCCACGTCGGTGAGCGTCAGATCCCCGAGGGCGTACAGGGTCCGCGCGAGCGCCCCCGCGACGGCGCTCCGCTCCCCCTCCTCCATCCCGGGCGCCCCCCGCTCGGCCAGCTCCCCGGCGAGCCGCGTCAGCTCCTGCTCCCCGAGGCTCCGCTTCTGCCCCCGGAAGCTCACGTACCCCGACAGCCGCACAGGCCGCTCGACAAGCCCGGCCCCCACCCCATCGGCGACGAACAGCCGCGCGACAAGCGGCCCCACGACCTTGGACGCAAGCCGCACACTCAGCTCAACGGGCTCCATCCGTCCTCCCCCGGGGCGCGGCGCGGTGATCGTGGGCCAAGCGTAAGGCAGCCCCCGACAACCACGCCCGGCACTCGGCGACTTGACGACCCGCGTCAGTCTCCGGCCTTGTCGCCCTCGTCCATGAGGCCGGAGCCGGCCAGCAGATACCCCAGCTGCGTCCTTCCGTTGCTGCCCAGGGCGGCGGACAGCTTGGCGATATGGCCACGCACGGTGCGGATGCTGATCCCCAGCCGTGCGGCGATCTCCTGGTCGTCGTTGCCCGCGACCATGAGCCGGGCGATCTGGATCTGCACCGGGGAGACACCGTCCATGGAGCCGACCCGTTCGAGTGGAGTGCCCAGGGACTTGCCGTGCTCCCACAGCACGTCGAAGGTGCGGCGGAGGAAGGAGACGACCGGTGCGTGCCGGATCTCCAGGACGGTGAAGTCGTTGTCGGCGGTCAGCACGGCCACTTCGGCGTCGACGACGAGCATGGTGTCGAAGACCTCGTCGACGGTGCGGATCTGGACGTTGTGCCGGGCCAGCCGCCGCTGATGGGCCAGGACCTCGTTGGCGTAGCGCGCCGCGTGTACGTACAGGGTGCGCATCGCCACGCCTCGTTCGAGCATCGACAGCGTCCGGCCGAGCGTGTTGGCGTCCTCCCTCGGGCGGCTTCCGGGCTGCATCACGAGCACCTCGTCCGTGGCCTCCAGCATCAGCGCGTCCAGCCGTTCGTTGATCCGGTCCAGGCCGGACACGGTGAAGACAGACAGGCCGGTGGGGGTGCGGTCGGTACGCTCGACCATCCCCTGGAAGTCGGCGACGAGTTCGGCGGCCTGGCGCAGGTACGCGCGTTCGTGCCGGTTCATCAACAGGTCGAGACCCGCGCTCGGGGGCAGCGGCCGGAACAGGCCGGATTCGTCGGTGTCGGACTTGAGTAGGCCGGACTCGAGCAGGCAGGGAGCGACGTGCGCGACCTCAGCCCGGACGCCGCCACGCGTGAGAGCCTGCGTGTAGATCTCGCGGCCGAATTCGCATACCACCTGGTGTGGATGAGGCTGGTGCGGAGTTTCCGTGCTCATGACCCTCTCCTGTCGGCGTGAGCAGCCTGTCGCAGCAGTGGGCTCTCAGTCGGCCGGAAGACGGCCGAGCACTGCCTCCCAGGTTGTCCGAAGTTATCCGGGGGGCCCGCCGACTGCAAAGGCGCAGGCCCAGTGGCACGTTACTGCCAGTTGTGTCATGCTCCGGTCGGGTAACGAGGGGTGAGATCGTGACTGATCGAGAACTCCAGCATGCGCATCCGCACACGGACGTCTGTACCGAGGGTAAACGCCTCTACGAGCGTGCCCTTTCGGAAGAGGTGCTGTCGAGGGAGGCGGCGGCGGGCGTGCCGTGCCTGCTGTTGACCGGCCTGGTACAGCCGGACGCCGATGATCCCGGGTTGCTGCGGCCGGTGCCGCCCAGTCTCGGTGTCGGGCTGCTGCTGGCCCGGCGCAGACGTGAGTACCAGGAACACATGACCCAGCTGACGGAGAGCCTGGGCAGTATGTCGGCGCGTCCTGCCTCCACCCGGGACGGGAGCGTGCTCCGGGTGGCGGGTGTCGAGCGCATCAACGAGCGGCTGGACAACGCGGTGGCCGAGTGCGAGGGCGAGCTGCTGACGATGCAGCCGACCGCCGCTCGGACCGGCAGGCTGGAGCTTGCCGGTGCCCGTGACGTGCCGCTCCTGCAGCGCGGTGTCCGGCTTCGCACGCTGTACGTACACGCGTCGCGATTCGTCCCCGAGGTCATGGCCTACCAGGAGCGGATCCGGGAGTTTCCGGTGCAGGTCCGCACCCTGCCCGGGGTTAGCGAGCGGATGATCGTCGCCGACGAGAAGGTCGCGTTCATTCCGGCGAACGACGAACGGACGGATGCACTGGAGATCAGACACCGGCCCCTGGTCCGGGCGTTGCGCCGGTGCTTCGACAGTCTGTGGGGCCTCGGTACGCCGCTGTGGGAGCCGGTTGACTACGGGTCCCGTGGGAACGGGGTCTCCGCGATGCAGCGGGTGATCGCGCGGATGCTGGTCGAGGGGCACGACGATCAGGAGATAGCCCGGCGTCTCGGCCTGAACATTCGTACGGTCCGCGGTCATGTGGCGCGACTGGCTTCGGCACTGAGCAGTCGGAACCGTGCCCAGCTCGGCTATCTCATCGCACGGTCGGGACTGGTGGACGAGTGGGCGTGACGCTCAGGCGGGTTCGTCGAGGAGGCCGGACCGCGCGATGAGATAGCCCAACTGTGTCCGGCTGCTGCTGCCGAGGGTGGCGGAGAGCTTGGCGATGTGGGCGCGGCAGGTGCGGACGTTCATCCCGAGTCTTCGTGCGATGGCCTCGTCCACATGGCCCTCGACCAGCAGCTTGGCGATGCTGAGCTGGACGCCCGTGATGCCGGCCAGCTTGGGCGTGTGGCCGTAACTGACCTCGTCCTTGAACGGGATGCCCAGACGCCAGAACTGCTCGAAGACGCCCACGAGATAGTTGACCAGGCCCGGATGACGCAGCTCCAGGGCCACGCGGCGGTCCTCCCGGGCGGGGATGAAGGCCACCCTGCGGTCGATGATGATCAGCCGGTCGATGATCTCCTCGAGCGTCCGTATCTCGAACCGTTCCTGGCCCACGAGTTCGATGTACGCCAGGGTGGTCTGCGCGTGCCGTGCGGTGTGCTGGTAGAGCGTCCGCATCCGGATGCCCCGGTCCAGCAGCGGACGGTCCCGGTTCAGCGCGGCCTCCAGGGAGTTCGCCTTGCCGCCGCTGCCGGGCTGCAGGGTCAGGAGTTCCTCCCGGGCGCCGG
Source organism: Streptomyces smaragdinus (assembly GCF_009604385.1). Taxonomy (GTDB): domain Bacteria; phylum Actinomycetota; class Actinomycetes; order Streptomycetales; family Streptomycetaceae; genus Streptomyces; species Streptomyces smaragdinus. The sequence continues at coordinate 42,125 of NZ_WEGJ01000019.1, read as the reverse complement.
CGAGGGCACGGTCCAGCGCCGCGTTTATCCGCTCCAGTCCCTCGTACACGGTGATCACGTGCGTTGTCGGGGCGTCCTCGGCGGTGATGGCCATGAACGGTTCGAAGACGTCCGTGAGCGTTACCGTCAGCCGCCGCCGGTCCTGGATCTCCCGCTCGATGGGGATCAGGAGCTGGGACAGCGCCGCCGAGGGGGGCAACGGCAACAGCCAGTCGCTGTCCGCCGGGTCGGGGTAGAGCAGCGCGAGGTCCATCAGACAGGGCGCGACTTCGGCCGCCGTCCGGGCCAGCCGGCCGGCTCGCAGGGCGGCCGTGTACGCACTGCGACCCGCGTCGCAAAGGTCCGCCGGGGAATGAGAATGCGGCTTGTCTTCACCTATCACCCGATCTGCACCCCCTCAGCCTCATGAATTGCAAGAACATGATGCCCTGTCGGAGTGGCGGACGTGTCCTGTCATGGGTCATCTTCATAACCGGGGACGAGATGGCAGTGTTCGAATGAACTAGGGGTCCGGAGATGTCGAGGATGATTCGAGCGGCGTGCAGCCTCGCCTTCGCAGTTGCAGCTCTGATAGTTGCGGCGGCTGGTGCTTCTGTTTCGGGTGGAGACGACAGCCACTGGGATTCCGTGGTTGCCGACTCCCACTGGGACGTGGCACCCCTGGACTCGCACTGGGACGTAGTACCTGCAGACTCGCACTGGGACTGACCTTTTGGCAATCGTGTCGACGGGAGTGGAGGCGATGACTGATCGATCGGGATGGCACTCGGTCGACCTGGACACCGCGATCCCCAACCCCGGCGACGCCATGACTGTGGCCATCTCCGGATGGCTGATCACGATAACCAGAGACGAGGACGGCGATGTGAGAGCGCACCACAGAGGCTCCGGGCGTGCGGCCCGGTGTGTCATACGGTGCGGTGTGATCTTCGTGAACCTCTCCGAGGAGGTGCCCCCTCCGGTCGGGGGAGCAGCCGCCGAGGCCGGCCTTCCGACCCCCACCTCCACCCCCCACTGCGCCTGACGGGCGATTCCCCCCGGACACCGTCGCCCCGGGCGCTACGCCGGCGGTGCCATCGCTGCTGCAGTCAGCGATGGCACCGCCGTTGCCTTTCCGGACGCGCGCCTCCCGGCGGCGGTCACCCGCCGGAACGACCGGCATCGTGCCGGGCAGGCATTCCCCCGCCGGTCAGACCGCCCGGCCCATGGCCCGGGTGAGCGTGATCTCCACCGCCACCCGGTCCGGATTGGGCGAGGGCTGCCGGCCGTACCGGTCGGCGTAGCGGCGTACCGCCTCCGCCACCGCCGCGGGATCCGACGTGACCCGGGCCACGCCCTCGAGCGTCGCCCAGCTCCCCTCCTTCACCTGGCAGACCGCCACCCGCGCCCCGCCGGCGCCCGCGGCCAGGATGTTGGCCACCTTGCGGGACGCCTTGTTCGTGATGACCCGCGCCAGCCCGGCCGCGGGGTCGTACGTGACCCCCACCGGCACCACATGCGGACTGCCGTCCAGGCGCTGCGTGGTCAGCGTGCACATCAGCCGTTCCTGCCAGAAGGCCAGATATGCCGCGTGGGGGGCGCGTACGTCGATCGTCACGCAGGGCAGCGTACGAGGTGCGCGGGATGACCGCCGCACGGACCGCGCGATGGCGGTGTGACGTGTGACACATGAGGTGAAGGGGGTTGCCGGGAGGCATGTGCCGGTGGCGTACCCCGGTCCGACGGCGGACTCTGGAAGGTGCCGGTACCTGCGGGTTGGTCTCCGCAGGGTTGAGTGGAATAGACTCAAGTTAGTTCAGGTTGACCTACGCATTACACGGCAGTATTACGCACCAACAGGGCCTCGCGAGGAGGAGCACACGCAGTGGACGCGGAGCTGACCAACAAGAGCAAAGAGGCGATCAGCGGGGCGAACACCCGCGCGGTGTCCGGCGGACACCCCGACATCACCCCGGCCCATCTGCTCCTCGCCCTGCTCGAGGGCGCCGACAACGAGAACATCCAGGACCTGCTGAGCGCCGTCGACGCCGACCAGGCCGCCCTGCGCTCCGGCGCCGAGCGCGTCCTCGCCGGCCTGCCCTCCGTCCAGGGCTCCACGGTCTCCCCGCCGCAGGCCTCCCGCGACCTCCTCGCCGTGATCGCGGACGCCGCGCAGCGCGCGAAGGAGCTCGGCGACCAGTACGTGTCGACCGAGCACCTCCTCATCGCGATCGCCGCGAAGGGCGGCCAGACCGGCACCCTCCTGGAGCAGCAGGGCGCCACGGCGAAGAAGCTGCTCACCGCCTTCGAGGAGTCCCGCGGCGGCCGCCGCGTCACCTCCGAGGACCCGGAGGGCACGTACAAGGCGCTGGAGAAGTTCGGCACGGACTTCACCGCCGCCGCCCGCGAGGGCCGCCTCGACCCCGTCATCGGCCGCGACTCCGAGATCCGCCGCGTCGTGCAGGTGCTGTCCCGGCGTACGAAGAACAACCCCGTCCTCATCGGCGAGCCCGGCGTCGGCAAGACCGCCGTCGTCGAGGGCCTCGCCCAGCGCATCGTCAAGGGCGACGTCCCCGAGTCCCTGAAGAACAAGCGCCTCGTCTCCCTCGACCTCGGCGCGATGGTCGCCGGCGCGAAGTACCGCGGCGAGTTCGAGGAGCGGCTGAAGACCGTCCTGGCCGAGATCAAGGACTCCGACGGCCAGATCATCACGTTCATCGACGAGCTGCACACCGTCGTCGGTGCCGGCGCGGGCGGCGACTCCTCCATGGACGCCGGCAACATGCTCAAGCCCATGCTGGCGCGCGGCGAGCTCCGTATGGTCGGCGCGACCACGCTGGACGAGTACCGCGAGCGGATCGAGAAGGACCCCGCCCTGGAGCGGCGCTTCCAGCAGGTGCTGGTCGCCGAGCCCAGCGTCGAGGACTCCGTCGCCATCCTGCGCGGGCTCAAGGGCCGGTACGAGGCGCACCACAAGGTCCAGATCGCCGACTCCGCGCTGGTCGCGGCGGCGACGCTCTCCGACCGGTACATCACCTCCCGCTTCCTCCCCGACAAGGCCATCGACCTCGTCGACGAGGCCGCCTCCCGGCTGCGGATGGAGATCGACTCCTCCCCGACCGAGATCGACGAGCTGCAGCGCGCCGTCGACCGCCTCCACATGGAGGAGCTCGCGCTCAAGAACGAGACCGACGCCGCCTCCCGCGAGCGCCTCGACAAGCTCCGCCGCGACCTCGCCGACCGCGAGGAGGAGCTGCGGGGGCTGACCGCCCGCTGGGAGAAGGAGAAGGAGGGCCTCAACCGGGTCGGCGAGCTGAAGGAACGCCTCGACGACCTGCGGGGTCTGGCCGAGCGCGCCCAGCGCGACGGCGACTTCGACACCGCGTCCAAGCTGCTGTACGGGGAGATCCCGACGCTGGAGCGGGAGCTGGCGGCCGCCTCCGAGGAGGAGGCCGAGGCCAAGAAGGACACCATGGTCAAGGAGGAGGTCGGCCCCGACGACATCGCGGACGTCGTCGCCGCCTGGACCGGCATTCCCGCCGGGCGCCTCCTGGAGGGCGAGACCCAGAAGCTGCTGCGGATGGAGGACGAGCTCGGCAAGCGGCTCATCGGCCAGACCGAGGCGGTACGGGCCGTCTCCGACGCGGTGCGCCGCTCGCGCGCCGGGGTCGCCGATCCGAACCGGCCCACCGGGTCGTTCCTCTTCCTCGGCCCGACGGGCGTGGGCAAGACGGAGCTGGCGAAGGCGCTGGCGGACTTCCTCTTCGACGACGAGCGGGCGATGGTCCGTATCGACATGTCGGAGTACAGCGAGAAGCACTCGGTGGCCCGCCTCGTCGGCGCGCCTCCCGGGTACGTCGGTTACGAGGAGGGCGGCCAGCTCACGGAGGCCGTCCGCCGCCGCCCGTACACGGTCGTCCTCCTGGACGAGGTGGAGAAGGCGCACCACGAGGTCTTCGACATCCTGCTCCAGGTCCTCGACGACGGCCGGCTCACGGACGGCCAGGGCCGTACGGTCGACTTCCGCAACACGATCCTGATCCTGACGTCCAACCTCGGCTCGACGTTCCTGGTCGACCCGTCCCTCACGGACGCCCAGCGCAAGGAGCGGGTCCTGGAGACGGTCCGCGCCTCCTTCCGCCCGGAGTTCCTGAACCGCCTCGACGACCAGGTCGTCTTCCACGCCCTGGGCAACGACGACCTCCGCCGCATCGCGGCGATCCAGATCGCCCACCTCCAGCACCGCCTCACGGACCGCCGCCTCACCCTCCAGGTCTCCGACGAGGCCCTGACCTGGCTGGCCACCCTGGGCGGCGCCCCCGGCGACCTCGCCTACGGCGCCCGCCCCCTGCGCCGCCTGGTCCAGACCTCGATCGGCGACCAGCTTGCCCGCGAGATCCTGGCGGGGGAGATCAGGGACGGCGACACGGTCCGGGTGGACCTCGCGGGGGATGGGCTGCTGGTGGGGAGGGCGGCGTAGTGGGCACGCTGCGGGTCCGTACGGACGCGGCCATGGAGACGGCGCTCGACGCCCTGGTGCGGGAGCACGGCACGCGGACGGCGGCGGTGCGGTACGCGCTGCTGACCGCGCACCGGGATCAGCAGTACGCCCGGGCCCGGGCGGACGCCGAGCGGCTGGCGGCGGATCCCGCGGAGCGGGCGGTGGCGCTGGAGATCCAGCGGTTCATGGGTGTCGGGCGGTAGCCGGACTAGGCGGTGTAGGCCGCGAAGCGTACGAGGGCGGTGGTCTCGTCCTCGTACGCCACGGCCAGCTCGATACCGTACGGACCACCCTGCGGGTAGAACGCGAGGGTGTCGTCCTCGAAGACCCAGCACCGGTCGGCCGCCGGCTGCCCCTCGTCGGCCGCGGGCATGGGGCAGATGTCCTCGGGGCGCAGCTCGGGCAGTTCCTTCCGCAGCCACGGTTCCACCTCGGACCGGTCCATCCGGAAGCTGCCGTACTGATACGGGTCCATGAAGCCGTCCTTACGGCAGTCCTCGTCGTGCGTGTCCGCCGGCAGCTTCGCCTTCGCCCACTCCATGGCGTCGGCGCAGCTGACGGCGGAGCTGGAGTCGTACGGAACGCCGTCCGCCATCTCCTCGATGACGACGACCGCCGTCCGGATCAGCCAACCAGTGACCAGCAGTACGGGCAGCACCACGATCGCCGCAAACACACCCCACAGGATCCACGCCCTCCGCGCCATGGCGCGATCATGTCACCCGGTGACTCCCCGCGAACGTGTTCCGCTCCCAGCGCACGGGTGGCGCTTGCCAGCCCCCGCCCCCCATGGGGGAGGATGGCCGCACGCTATGAAGGGAAACTCACGGTGAGTATCGACCCGTCCTCGATTCCGAACTTCGGGGGCCAGCCCCAGCAGCCGGTTGCCCCGCAGGGGCCGGTCGTTCCCGACCAGGACCTGGTCAAGCAGATCCTCGAGCAGATGGAGCTGAAGTACCTCCTCGACGACGAGGGCGACCTCGCCGCCCCGTGGGAGAAGTTCCGCACGTACTTCATGTTCCGCGGTGAGGACGAGCAGCAGGTCTTCTCCGTCCGCACCTTCTACGACCGCGAGCACTCCCTCGACGACAAGCCCGCGCTGCTCGAGTCCATCGACGACTGGAACCGCCGCACCCTGTGGCCGAAGGTCTACACCCACACCCACGACGACGGCTCCGTCCGCCTCATCGGCGAGGCCCAGATGCTGATCGGCATGGGCGTCGCCCCGCAGCAGTTCGTCACCTCCACCGTGAGCTGGATCCAGGCGTCGGTGGAGTTCGACCGCTGGCTGGTCGAGACCCTGGGCCTGACCTCGGAGGTCGACGGCTCGGACGACGACAAGCAGGACGGCGACGAGGCCTGAGCCCGCGCGTCCCCCGTACGAACGGAAAACCCGCCCCACCCGGTGAGGGCGGGTTTTGCTTGCCCATGACCGTGTACGGGACAACCAATCAACCGCCCCACCAGTCACACGGGGCATGAGAATTCACCGAACAGCCATGTGGCGTCTGTCCGGCGGACTGGGGATCCTGGCTCTCCTGGCGGCGGGACTCGCGGGCGCGGGCGCGGCGCACGCCGACGATCCGGCGGTGACGCTCAGCGCCTCGCCGGCCGAGCTCAAGCTGTATCCGCAGTACCCCGGAAACCCCGATTCGGCCGACGTCAAGGTGAACGCGGACAACCCGGGCGCGGACATCGTCGGCGACGTCACCTTCACCTACGACTTCACCGGACTGGACGGCGTCGCGATCGCCGAGATCGACTCCGGCGGCGGCTCGTCCCAGTGCAGGTCCGCCGCCGGGATCGCCACCTGTGTCCACGACGGCCTGCGCTCCGGCAAGGACCTGGCGGACTCCATCCACGTGACCTCGATCCCCGGCGCCGAGGAAGGCGCCACCGGCACCGTCAGGGTCATCGCGCGGGCCGACGGCGTCACCTTCAACGAGCTGACGGTCGAGGTCACCCTCGACGCCCGCGCCGACCTCGGCGTATCGCCGCTGGAGTACATCGGCGAACCCCGGCGCACGCAGCCGGGCGACACCATCGAGAAGAACCTCGGCTTCGCCAACTGGGGCAACACGACCGCCGACGGGCTCCTCCTGGAGGTGGACGCCACCGGCGGCCTGGACTTCACGACGCGGTACTCCAACTGCGAGTACGGCACCGCGAGTCAGCCGGTGCGCGCCGGAGAGAAGGAGAAGGTGACGGTCTCGAAGGCGATCTGCGCCTTCGACCTGACCTTCGAGCCCCGTACGTACTACACCGTCGCGGAGAAGCTCCGGTTCGGTGTCAGCGAGCGGGCGATGTGGGACCGGCTCCACGTCCACGTGGCCGAGAACACCGACGCGGCGCGCGAGGAGGCCCGGGGCGGGGGCGACTTCGTCCGGGGGCTCGGCCCCGAGCTGACGCTGACGAAGCTCCCCGACACGAGCGAGACCCAGGAGCAGGCCGACACCTGGACCGGAACCGATGCGGAGGCGCAGTTCACGGCCGTCAACACGGCCGACCTCGTCGCACACGCCGGCGAGGCGACCGGCAGGGTCGGCGACACGGTGACGGCCACGGTCGGGTTCACGAACCGGGGTCCGGCGTGGATCGGCCACCACGGTTACGCCGCCGGGGCCACGCGGTTCACGGTGCCGGAGGGTGCGCGGGTCGTACGCAAGCCCGCGAGCTGCACGGGGCTGGATTCCTCGGGCCGGAAGGCGGAGCCGCAGCTCGGGGCGCCGGTGTACACGTGTGTCTCGAGCCCGTACGTCAACGTCGGCGAGAAGGTCTCCTTTGGCTTCGGCCTGAAGATCGACAAGGTCGTGAAGGACGCGTCCGGCCCCGTCGTCGTCACCACGGGGTCCGCCGTCGACGGGGCGGAGTCATTCGACCGGAAGCAGACGAACAACACGGCGGAGTTCGTGCTGACCGGAAAGCCCGGCACCGGCTCCGGCGGCTCGACCACCACCGGCGGCAACTCCCCCAGCGGCCAGGGCGACCGCGGCAATCTCGCGGACACAGGCGCCGGCGGCCTCGGGACCCTCGGCGGCCTGTCGCTGCTGGCGATCGGCCTCGGCGGCGTGGCCTGGGTCGCGGCGCGGTGGCGGAGGGCGCGGAGCTAGCCCTCGTACGTACGAAACGGACCCCCGCCCCGCGACACGAGGGGCGGGGGTCCGCGCCTCCTACCCGCGCCGTCGTCCCGCCAGTAGACTGCCGTCCCACGGATTTCTTGTCGCGATCCTGACAATCGACGGGGAAGGGAACGGCATGGGACAGCAGCGAACGCACTGGTTACGACGGAGGCTCGCCCTCGGCGGCGGCATCGCCGCCCTGGTCCTGGCCCTCACCACCACCGCACAAGGCGCCCCCGCGGACGCGACCGGCGACGTATCGGCGACCGCGGTGTCATCGACGTTCGCCCTCGCCGACCCGGACACCGTCCTGGCCAAGGACGGCCGCTTCATCACCTACGGCACCACCGTCGGGGCCGGAAAGGGCGCGCGCTGCAGCGGCGCGCCCACCGGAAAGCTCTACGTCCCCATGCTGATCCACGGCTCGGGCAACAGCCCCGGCATGGCCGACTGCGCCTCCGGCGACGCCCTCCCCGGCGGACCCGGCGCCTGGGCCGAGCCCGGCGGCGCGATCTGGGCCCCCGGCGTGGCCCGGTTCGGCGACCGGTACTTCATGTTCTACACCGCCTCCCGCAAGGACTCCGGCCAGAAGTGCATCGGCCGCGCCATCGCCTCCGGCGCCCGCGGCCCCTTCGTCAACCAGGGCGAATGGGCCTGTCCCCCCGCCGGCCGCTGGGCGCTCGACGCCAACCCGTTCACCGACGGCGGCCAGCTGTACGTCACGTACCGGGACGACGCGATCGCCTCCGGCGCGGAGACCGGCATCTCGACGGTGCGTACGGACAGCGAGGGGCGCGCGGTCTGGGACACCCGCCGCGACATGCTGAAAAGCACCGACATCAGCTGGGACACCACCAACATCAGCGGCACCACGCACGTCGTGGAGAATCCCTCGATGTGGAAGTCCAGCAACGGCCACTGGTACCTGGCCTACGCCGGCAACAACTGGGACAGCCCCCGCTACGCCACCGGCCTCGCCGACTGCGGTACGGCCACCCCCCTCCCGGCCTCCCGCTGCACCCCCATCGGCGACGGCGTGGCCCGCCCGTACTTCGGCTACACGGGCACCGGCGGCCTCAACCCGTACCGGGGCCTCCCCGGCAACCACCAGGGCCCCGGCGGCTTCGACGTCTTCTCCTCGGCGGACGGGAACAAGTTCGCCGTCTGGCACTGGTGGAACGGATCGACCCGCTTCCCCATGACCGGCAACCTCAACCTGGTCTCGGGCGGATTCACCGTCACCTGACGTACGGGGTGAGGGCCCGGGGACGGGCCCTCACCCCGCCAGCTGCTTCAGCCGCGTGACCGCCTCCGTCAGCACGTCCGTACGCTTGCAGAACGCGAAGCGGACGAAGTGCTCGCCCTCCTCGCGGTGGTCGTAGAAGACGGCGTTCGGGATGGCCACCACGCCGCAGCGCTCCGGGAGGGAGCGGCAGAAGGCGAAGCCGTCCGACTCGCCCAGCGGGCGGATGTCCGTCGTGATGAAGTACGTGCCCGCCGGGCGGTAGACCTTGAAGCCCGCGTCCGCCAGCCCCGCCGCCAGCAGGTCCCGCTTGGCCTGGAGGTCGGCGCGCAGGGTCGTGTAGTACGCGTCGGGCAGCGCCAGGGCCTCCGCCACGGCGTACTGGAACGGCCCGGAGGCGACGTACGTCAGGAACTGTTTCGCCGCCCGCACCGCCGCGACCAGCTCCGGCGACCCCGTCACCCAGCCGACCTTCCAGCCGGTGAACGAAAAAGTCTTCCCCGCGGACGAAATGCTCACCGTCCGCTCCCGCATCCCCGGGAAGGAGACCAGCGGGATGTGCTCCCCCTCGTACACCAGGTGCTCGTACACCTCGTCCGTGATCACCAGCAGGTCCCGCTCCACCGCCAGCTCCGCCACCGCCGCCAGCTCCTCACGGGTGAGGACGGTGCCGGTCGGGTTGTGCGGGGTGTTCAGCAGGATCAGCCGGGTGCGCGGTGTGATCGCGGCGCGCAGTTCGTCCAGGTCCAGGACGTACGAGTCGCCGTCCGGGCGCAGCGTGACCGGGACCCGCCGGGCGCCGGCCAGCGCGATGCAGGCGGCGTACGAGTCGTAGTACGGCTCCAGGGCGACCACCTCGTCGCCCGGCTCCAGCAGCGCCAGCAGGGACGCCGCGATCGCCTCCGTCGCCCCGGTGGTGACCAGCACCTCCGTGTCCGGGTCGAGCTCCAGGCCGTAACAGCGCCGCTGGTGCTCCGCCACCGCCCGGCGCAGCTCGGGGATGCCGGGGCCGGGCGGGTACTGGTTCCCGTGGCCCGCGCGCAGCGCCCGGACGGCCGCGTCCCGCACCTGGTCGGGGCCGTCCGTGTCGGGGAAGCCCTGGCCCAGGTTGATGGAGTTCGTCTGCACGGCGAGCGCGGACATCTCCGCGAAGATCGTCGTCGTGAACTCGGCGAGGCGGCGGTTGAGCAGCGGTCTTTCCATATGAGCACCGTAGCGTCCGGGCGGTGCGCGGGGCCATTGCCGGGACGCCGGGGGAGCGCGGGGCGGCCGGTCCGCGGCGCGTCGCCGCCCGGTCCGGCGGAAGCTCTGGATTGGCTCAAATCGGCTTTGGGCGCCGCCCGGTGCGGGCACCACCGGAGCACCGGACCCACGGGGGGCCCGAGCAGGTTTGGAAAAGGGGGGACGAGCATGGGCGCAATAGTGCTCTTCCTGGTGTTCTTCGCAATAGTCGTGGCCGGGCTGGTCGGCATCAGCGGTATCTCTCCGGCCGCCCGGTCCCGCCGTCGCCGCTCCCGCAGCGGCAGCGGCAACGGGCGCACCTGGGCGGACGGCGGGTCCGGCGGTTCGTCGTGCGGCGGCGGGGACGGGGGGTCGTCCTGCGGGGGCGGTTCGTCGTGCGGCGGCGGGGGCTGCGGCGGTGGCGGTGGGTGCGGCGGCAGTTGACGGGCTTTGTCCGAAACAAGCGGAAAGTGGTCGCCTCATGTATGCGAACGGTCGTAGGACGACAGCTCGTTGAACATGTGAACAGTGGACTACCCGGGGGGATGGAAAATCGGAGAATGTGGGTAAAAGCGCTGTGGCCGCCTGTCACTTCGTGGTTCCGTGTCAGTCGGTACCGCCCGCGCCTTCCATTCCAGGTCCTCCTGTGAGGCGGGCCGGCCCATCCAGTACTGCGTCAGCGGAGCCGACCCATGCTCACCACTCTGAAAACCTCGTACACCGACACTCGTGCGGCAGACCTCGCCTGGCGGCTCGGCCTCGAGCCGTTGCCCGCCCTGGCCGTGCTGCCCCTGAAATTCGACACCACGGACGTGGAGCTGCGCCTGCTCGGCGCGTCGCACCAGGTGCTGCTCGACGGCCCCGACGGCGACTGCTCGGAGACCGTGGCCTGCCTGCCGGGCAGCAGCACCCCGCTGCCGCTCGGGGTCGCCAAGCAGGTCGGCGACTGGGACTACGAGTTCGGCGCCCGCGTCGAAGTCCTCGGCGAGTCCGCCTTCGAGGCCCGCGCCCAGGAGCTCCTCGCACTCGTCGCCGAGCACCCGCACGGCCTGGCCGGGGTCTTCCCCGGCAGCCCCTACGCCTTCACGGCCCTGCTCATGTACCGCCAGGGCGGCCGGCTCGGCTGGCGGACGTGGCACGCCTACCCCCAGGAGGGGCGGCTGGTCACGACCCGGAGCCGAGTGGGGGCGCGGGTGGCGGAGCCGGCCTGACCCGGGTCCGCCGCCATGCGACGGACCTCCCGAACCCAGGCCGGGGTCAGGTCCGGCCGCGAGGGAAACGATTCTGCTGAGGGTGGTGGGGCGGACGGGGCCGATCGGTCCGGGGTTACGACCGGGGCCGATCGCCTCGAGTCCGACCGCCCCCCGCCCCGGCTCCCGCTTCCCGTGCGGCCGGCGACCGGGCGGCTGCTCGTGCTCGCGACGGTCTTCGTCTGCGCCGCCTGCGGCCTCGTCTACGAGCTGGAGCTGGTCGCCCTCGCCTCGTATCTGGCCGGCGACTCCGTCACCCAGGCGTCCGTCGTCCTGTCCGTGATGGTCTTCGCGATGGGCGCCGGCTCCCTCCTCGCCAAACGCCTGCGGCCCCGGGCCGCCGTGGCGTTCGGGCTGATGGAGGGCGCGCTGGCGCTGGTCGGCGGGATGTCGGCCATGGGGCTGTACGCGTGCTTCGCCTGGCTCGGTCAGTCGCGGCCCGCGCTGGTGGCGTTCTCGCTGGCCATCGGGGTGCTGATCGGGGCCGAGGTGCCGCTGCTGATGACGCTCATCCAGCGCATCCGGCGCCAGGACGCGGGCGGCGCCGTCGCCGACCTCTTCGCGGCGGACTACGTGGGCGCGCTGGTCGGCGGCCTCGCGTTCCCGTTCCTGCTGCTGCCGTGGCTCGGCCAGATCACCAGCGCCCTGGCCACCGGCGCCGTCAACGCCGCCGTCGGCGGGGCGGTCGTCCTGTGGCTGTTCCGCCGCGACATGAGCCCCCGCGCCCGCTACGCCCTGCTCGCCGGCAACGCGCTGGTCCTGGCCGCCCTGCTCACCGCCGCGACCCTCGCCGGCCCCTTCGAGCAGGCCGCGCGCCGGGCGGTGTACGGGGACGCGGTCCGCGTCGCGTTACGGACCGACGTCCAGGAGATCGTCCTCACCGGCCGCCCCGGCCAGCCCCTCGCCCTCTACCTCGACGGCCGCCTGCGCGTCAGCGAACGCGACGAGTACCGCTACCACGAGGCCCTCGTCCACCCCGCGATGACCGGCCCCCACGCCCGCGTGCTGATCCTCGGCGGCGGCGACGGCCTCGCCGCCCGCGAGGTGCTGCGCTACCCGGACGTACGGTCGGTGACGGTCGTCGAACCGGACCCGGAGGTCGTCCGCCTGGCCCGCACCGACCCCCGCCTCTCCGCCCTCAACGGCAAGGTCTACGGCGACGCCCGCCTGCGCTCCGTCACCGCCGAGCCCTTCGGCTGGCTGCGCCGGTCCGCGCCCCGCCGGGCGTACGACGTGATCGTCGCTGACCTGGGGGACCCCTGCGGGGCGGCGGGCATGAAGCTGTACTCGCAGGAGTTCTACGGGCTCACGCGGCGGGCGCTCGCGCCGGGCGGCCGGCTGAGCGTGCACGCCGGATCGGCGGGGAAGCGCCCGCGCGTGTACTGGACGGTCACGTCCACCGTCCGGGCGGCGGGCTTCCGCACCGCGGGCCTGCGGGTGCCGTCGGACCGCGGCGACTGGGGTCTGGTGCTCGCCGCGCGGGACGGGGTCCCCGTGCTGGAGCTGCCGCGGGGGATGCCGCGGGTGCGCTGGCTGACGGCGGCGCGACTGCGGGCGGCTGCCGCCGGGGTGGGGGCCGCGGGGCCGGAGGTGGCGGCGTCGACGCTGGTACGGCCGCGGTATCCGGGGTGAGGGTTCTCAGGCGGTCCCGGGCTGCGGCTCCTGGGCGGTCCCGGCGGGACCTCGGTAGGCTCCCGGCATGGAGCACGAGGTGTACGTCCCGTATCCCGCCGCGACGGTCCGCGCCGCCCTGTGCGATCCGGCGCGGGTCGCACGCGCCGTCCCCGGCCTTCAGGCCGACGCCGCCGAGTCCGATCCCCTGGCCGGGCGGCTGCGGCTGCGGATCGCCGGGTCGACCATCACGTACCGGGGGAGTCTTCGCGTCAGCCCGGGGGACGGCGATGCGGTCACGGTGTCCGGGGAGGGGGCCGAGGCGCGGGGCGGGGGGTCGGTGGCTCTTGAGCTGACGCTCACTCCGCGGCCGGCGGACGGGGGGACGACGCTCGCGTGTGCCGGGTCCGTCCGGGCGGAGGGGCGGTTGGCTTCCGTGGACGGTGAGGTGGCGCGGGGGGCCGGGGTGCGGTTGCTGGAGCGGTTCGGGGAGGGGCTGGCATCGGGGCTGGCCAGTTCGCCGTTGGTGTCGTCCGACGAGGGTTCCGTTGATACGGAGGGTGGCGCCGCGTCCGGGGAGGAGGCCGGTTCGTCCTCCTCCTCCGACGACAACGAGCGCGTCATCCCCGGGATCCCGGGGCCCGATCGGCAGCCGCCGGATGAGGAGGCGTCTGTCGTCGAGGGTGAGGTGCCGCCTTCGGCGTTGGATCCGTTGGCCGATGATCTCGTCGAGGAGGATCTCGGGCCCGAGATCATCGAGGAGATCGAGGATGTGCCGGATCCGGATGATGAGCCTGAGGCGGCGCATGCTCGGCGGACGATGATCGGGCGGTCCACCGAGGAGGTTGATCATGCGCCGCCGCGGGGGCGGTATGCGCCTTCGCCTTCGGGGGAGGCGGTGTCGGCGGTGGATCGGTTGCGGTGGGCTGCGCCTGCGGCGGCGGTTGTCGTCGCGGCGGTTGTTGTTGTGGGGCGGGCCTTGCGCCGGCGGCGGTGACCTTTACGGGGTGTCGGCCCCCTGCGCCTTCGGCGCAGGGATAGTCCCACCCGCACAGCCACCCGTTACCGCCTGCCAAGTCACCGTGGCCGACACGGTTACATGCCAGGTGACGTCCGGCGGGGTTCGGTTCAGGTGGGCGTTGATCTGGCGGGTCAGGTCGGTCACCCTCTGGCTCAGCTCGGCTGTGGTGGGGCGTTCCTGGCGCGTCACTGCCGCGTCTCCCCCTGCAGCGCCGCCGTCAGGGCGCGGGCCGTCGTTACGTTGCAGCGGCCCAGGTCGATCAGGGGGTACGGGACCAGGCCGGCGCAGGAGACGCCGTCCAGGCCCAGGGACGGGAGGGCGACGCCCGCCGCGCGCAGGGCGCGGTCCAGTTCGTCGCGTACCGACTCCGCGTCCCTGACCTTCTCGTACGCGGCTGCCTTGGCCCAAGTCGTCATGCGGTGACCGTCCGTTCCTTGCGTTCGCCTGCCGTCCCTTGCGGGACTCCACTACGTTGCGTAGAGACATCGTCACCCATGGCGACGTCGCCGCACCAGGCATCCACATCCCCCGCCGACACAGGGGAGACGGGAGTCCCGCATGTCCGCCAAGCCGCGTGAACTCACGCCCGACCGCAGTGCCCGCCACCTCTTCGGCGCGAAGATGCGTGCGCACCGGGAGCGGGCGGGAATGAGCCTCGAGGGGTTGTCGGAGGTGGTGAACATCAGCCGGAGCCACCTCTCCCGTATCGAGACCGCGGAGGCGATGCCGCCTCCGGACCTGCCGCCGCGGTTGGATGTGGCGTTCGGGACGGATGGCATTTTCCAGGAGCTCTACGTGCTGGCGAGCAAGGAGATCCATCCGGATCAGTTCCGCCGGCGGATGGAGCTCGAGGCCAAGGCGCGGGTCATCGGGGAGTACAGCTCGCAGATCGTGCCGGGACTCCTGCAGACGGAGGACTACGCACGCGCCCAGTTCAGGACGACGAGTCCCTGGGAGACGGAGGACCGGATCGAGGAACTGGTCGTCGCTCGCCGCAGCCGTCAGGTGGCGTTCCGGTCCGGCATCCTGCGCCGGTACTCGGCGGTGCTGGACGAGGCCATGTTCCGGCGGGGCTTCGGTGATCCGGCTGTCATGCGAGCACAGTTGGCGCATCTCGCGGAACTGGCCCTCACGCGGTTGACCATGCTGCAGGTCATCCCGCTCGAGGCCGGGGGACATGCTCTGGCCGGCGGCTCCCTCTTCCTCATGACCCTGGACAAGGGTGTGCAGGTCGCGTACGAAGAGAGCATCAGCACAGGCACGTTGATGGAGGACGTGGACAGCGTCGCCGATCGTCAGCGGGCCTACGATCTGCTGAGGGCATCCGCCCTGTCGCCAGCGGACTCGGCGGAATTCATCCGCTCCGCCATGGAGGTGTATCCAGCATGAGCACCACGCCCGATCCGACTCACGCGGTGTGGATCAAGTCGAGCCACAGCGGCAACGGCGGCGGAAACTGCGTCGAATGGGCCCCGTCGTACGCCGCCTCCGGCGTCATCCCGGTCCGCGACAGCAAGGACCCCTCCGGCCCCACGCTCGCCTTCACCCCCACCGCCTGGACGTCGTTCGTCGAGGCGATCCGCCACGGCGACTTCGGCACCGTCTGACGGCGAGGCCCGGCTCACCCCGTTGAGCCGGGCTTATCGTCGCCGTCACCCGGCCGAACACCATTACTCGGTGTCCTTGGGATGCCCGGTCGACGCATACACAAGGATGACGGTCGAGGTCTCCGGACTGACCAGATACCGCACCCGCCCGCTGCCAGTGATCTCGTACTCCCACTGCTCCGGGGCGGAGTCTTTCCAGACCCTCGTGGCGAGATCTCCCCGGAGTTGGTGCCGGCGATCCCAGTTGTCGCGCGATGGGCGGAACGCCGACCCGGTCGCCTTTCCTGGGGCTCACTCAGGCAACTGGGCAGGACCCGGATCATCCCCGTCGAGCGGGCGCAGGGCTTCCTCGAGCTGGACCGGATCCGCCTTGATGCGAGCCGTTGCCCGCCAGGACACCAGGGTGTCGTGAACGGCCTCCCTCACTCCCGGCTCGGCGGCGTCGGACAGCGCATCCAGCAGTTCCACGGTGAAGGCGCGCATCTCCTCGTCCGACAGATGCCGCGCCCAGGGGAAGACTTCCGGCAGCGCCAGCAGCATCGATCGGGCTCCGTCGTCGTGCTTCATCAACGCGAGGAAGAGCCGGGACGCGGTTGTCAGATTCTCCGCCGTGCGCTCGGCGTTCACTGCCGTGGTCAACACCATGTCAGGGGCGTCCCGATGGGTCACGCGAAGGCAGCCGAGAGCCGCGGCCCTGGCGGCCACTGCCCTCGGGTTACGAGACAGGTCGGTGAAGGTGACGGACTCGGCTTCCGCGTGCGCGACGCTCATGCTCTGAGCGTAGTCAGAGTCGGATACCCCGGAGCTCGATCCGGGCCGGCGGGGAGGACCTCAGCTGACCACCGCCTTCGCCGTGGCGAGCAGATCCGGCAGCGTGCCCCCGAAGTCGGGCATCAGGCGCAGGGCCATCGTCCAGCCCTCGGGGTCGTCCCCCAGGTGTTCGCGGACGAGTGCGCCCATCGCCTCGACGAGTTCCGCCACGGCGTGGGCCCACGGGCGGGTGTCCTGCGCGGGGGTCTCGTCGCCGAGGTACGTCACGCACGCCAGGGCCGGAAACGCGTCGCGCAGGATGTCCGCCGCCGTGACCTGACCGCTGTGGAGGGCCTCCGCCGGCCAGTTGTCCCGGCCCGCGTACTCCGGCAGGGGAAGCGTCCGGAGCATCTCGGGCAGCGTGGGCGGTCGCTTGCCCTTGCGGGGGGTGTAGTTGCGGTGGGAGAGCCGGAGCCGCGCCGTCGCGGTGGCCTCGACGAGGTCGGCGGGGCAGCCCTCCAGTCTGTGGAGGTCGACGAGGAGACGGTCGTCCAGCGGCTCGGCGCGGTGCGCCGCGAGGAGGCCGGCCCACGGCAGCTCGGCCGAGCCGTTCTCCTCCGCCCAGAGGTCGAGGTACTTCGCCAGATCCCGCTGCGGGCCGTTGATCCGCAGATGGTCGACCAGTCCCGCGGGGCCGGCGGCGGCCGCCTGCGCGGCGCGCAGCACCTCGAGTCCGTCGGACGCGTCCAGGGCCGCCTGTGCCGCCTCGCGGACCTGCGGGGGCACGGGGTGCTTGCCCTTCTTGCGCGGCGGGAAGTCCGTCTCGTCCAGCAGGGCCCGTACCTCGTCCGGCCCGTGCCGCTCCCAGAGGCGCACCAGCATGAGGAGGTGCTGGGGGTCGGTGTGGACCTTGACTCGCTGGTTGCCGAGGAGGATCCGGCACACGTCCGGGTCGCCGGACTCGGTGGCGGGCAGCAGCCAGTTGCGGCGGGCGCTTTCCCTCAGGCCCTGGAGGAGGGCGGGGGTGAGCGGCAGGCGTTCGGCCGCCGGGGTGGCCGCCCCCTGCTTCCACCGCAGGCCGGCGAGGACGTGCCGGCGCTGGGCGTCGGTGAGGTTGGTGTGCAGGAAGAGCGCGGCGTTGACCTCGGGGTCGTCGTAGGTGATCAGGTCCTCGATCACCTCGGCGGAGGTGGCCCAGTGCGACGCCAGGCCGGCGAGGACGGCCGCCCCGTGGGTGGCGACGATGTGGTCGCGTACCGACTGGTCGGGCAGGTGCCACATCAGCAGGTACTGGATGGTCCGGGCGTCCATGCGCTCGCTGAGGTCGAGCTGGACGGCTTGGTCGGCCCGGTCGAACAGGTGCAGCCAGGCCGTCCGGCCGAGGCTGTTGCGCCGGGGCGGGAACTCCGGTCCCATCGGATTCGGCCAGGTCTTGCCCGCGTGGCGGGGGGCCGCGGCGAGCGCGGCGTCGATCAGGGCGGGCACGGTGCCGGTGAAGCGGGGCAGCAGGTGGTGCAGCGCGCGCCAGTTCGCGAAGTCGGAGCCCAGGCGGGCCACCTGCGCGGCGAGCGCGGCGCGGACCCGCTCGTCGGAGTGCGGCAGCTCGTTCAGGACATGGCGGGCCGGCTTGATCTCCGCCAGGACGCGGTCCACGGGGAAGACACCGGAGGCGATCCCCTCCGGGAGGACGGCGCGCAGGGCGTGTTCGTGGCGGCTGAAGTCGAGGGCCGTCAGCATCGGCCAGTACAGGGGCCCGCCGCCCTTTCTGGTGTCCCCGTGCCGGGTGGGGGGATAGGCCGCGAAGGACGCCACGGCCAGCTCCTGGGGGCAGTCCTCTCCCGCCTCCCAGAGTGCGCGGAGGGCCGCGTGGTCGAAGGGCTCGGCCCGGTGCGCCTCGAGCAGGGCCTCCCAGTCCAGTTTCTCGGGTCCGTTCACCAGATACGTGCTGCTGTACCGCCGTCTCCTGACCCGCAGGACGTCGATCAACTCGGCCGTCGTCTCCGGCCGCTGCTCGGCGGAGGGTACGGCCCGGCGGGCGGGCGTGACCGGCTCGGGCGGCGTCTCCGGCTCCTTGCAGACCGCCTCCGCGTGGGCCACCAGATCGGGGAAGGGGCTGTCGAGCGCGGACTGCAGGAGATCGGCATCCTTGGACTCGAGCAGCTTCGCGACCAGCCCGTCCGGGGCCCGCCAGCCGGGATCGTCGGCGGTGGCCGCCGCGCCCGCCCACACCGCGCGCCGCTGTTCGGGAACGCGGCCCACGTAAGCCTCCCGCATGCCGTGCAGCCCCTCCGCGAGGGCCGGGTCGCCCAGCGCCGCCAGCCGGTCGAAGACGTCGCCCGCCCGGCGGGAAGCCGACGCGGCGAGCGCCGTGCGCAGCTCCGGCACCCGCGAGGCGATCACCTCGTCGACGAGCAGCGGCGGCAGCCGGCGGCGGTCGTCCGCGAGCAGGGCGGCGGTCTCCGTCGGGATCCGGGTCAGGAGCGCGCGGGTGAGGGCGCGGTCGGCCAGGTCGTAGACGGCGGACGTGACGGCGTGCGGGACGTAGGTCATGGTGGGTTCCCCGGGTTGCTGAAGCGCGAAGCCGGCGCGAGGTCGCGGCGACTGCCGGGACGACGACCACGATCAACGTACCGGCGGGCACCGACAGATGACGGGGAGCCCCCGGGATCGGCGGGTAATTGTCGTACCCCACCGATAACTTGATCCATATGGATGCGAGCTCCGCGACCGCGGGCCGGACAGGACGTGCCACCGACGCCGCCTCCCGGCGCCGCCCGCTCATCGATCTGGCCGACCGCCGCGCCCTGCTGGCCTGCCGCCCCGACGACGCCGAGGTGACCGAGGCGGGGCGCAGGCTCAAGGAGGCGGCGCTCCTCGACTTCGGCATCAAGGAGAGCGTGGTCGCCGCCTGGCTGTACGCCAAGTGCCACTACCAGATACCGACCACCGCGGTGGAGACGGCCGCGGTGGTGGCCGGCGGCGACGGCACCTGTCTGCTGCTGTACAACCCCGGCTTCTTCACGGAGATCGGCCTTGGCGGTGTGCGGTTCGTCCTCTTCCACGAGGCGCGCCACCTCATCCACCGGCATCTGTACGCCGAGCCGGAGCTGCGGGCCGACCCGGTGTTCACCCTGGCCGCCGAGGTCGCCATCAACCATGTGGCGACTCAGCGACTCGGCCAGGGCCTGCCCACCCGCGAGGTCCCGGACGGCCGCGGCGGTGTGACGACCGAGCGGGTCGGCATCGACCCCCGCGAGATCCACCGGAGCTACCGGGCCGACCTCAGGGAGCAGGGCCTGGAGCCCCTGGGCTACGACGACTTCGTCCTCACCGACCTGACGATCTACGGCGAGCTGCGCCGCATGCGGAACCCTCCGGTGCCGCCGCCGCAGCTCTGCGTGCACCTGGCGCCGGACGGCGAGGGGCCCGCGCTGGACGACGAGACGGTGGGCCGGGTGGTCGAGGACGCGCTCACCGAGACGATGCGGGCCGCGCTGCGCTCCGGGGGCCTCGCCCGCGACGAGATGCTGGGGCTCGCGGACCGCTCGGAGTCCGGCGGCGAGCGGCTCGGCAGGATGTGGGGCCGGCTGGGCCTGGCCGCGCTGCGCGGCGAGACGCAGAAGACCCGCCGGGTGGAGTGGTGGAAGCGCTGGCTCTCGGACACCCTCGCCTCCAAGCTGCGCGAGGGCGAGCGGCTGGTCTACCCGAAGAAGCAGGGCGCCGTGCTGCTGGCGCTGGGCCACGAGCCGATGCTCTCCCGGCGCGGCCCCGAGCGCACCAAGGTCGTGGTCGTCGCGCTGGACACCTCGGGCTCGATGCCGGACCGGGTCGTCGACTGGCTCACCACGCTCGTCGGGCGTACGGACGGCGTGGAGAGCCACTGGCTGAGCTTCGACGGCGCGGTGATGCCGTTCGTCCCGGGCGAGCGCGTGGCCGGTGGCGGGGGTACGAACTTCGGGCACGTCGTGGACTACGTCGAGGGCCGGCTGGAGGTCGACGGCAAGCGGTTCGAGGAGACCGCCGACGCCGTGATCATGGTGACCGACGGTTACGCGCCCGCCGTGACCCCGCAGCGCCCCGACCGCTGGATCTGGCTGATCACGGACGGCGGCGACGACTGGCCCGAGCGGCACGACCCGCCGATGGCGTGCCACCGGGTGACCACCGGTGACAGCTGACCCCTCCGTGACGTCCTACGAGAAAGAGCACCCACCCATGACCAGCCCCACGACGGGCCACCGCCTCGGCCGCTTCATCGACGCGATGATCGCCATGGGCCAGACCGGCCAGGTGTTCGGGGAGCACGGCATCGGCAAGACGTCCACGTTCCTCACCCACGTCCCCGAGGCCCACCCCGGCACCGAGGTGGTCGTCATCCCCGCGGCCAACCTCACCCCGGACGACCTGCTGGTCAACGCGCCCGTGCGGGAACGGGACAGCGGCGAGCTGGTGCTGACCCAGCTGATCATGCAACAGCTCCGGCCCGGTGCGCCGTTCGTGCTGCTCATCGACGACTCGCTGCAGGCCGGCGAGACGATCCAGTCCCAGCTGATGCAGATCGCCTGCAACTGGAGCCTGGGCGAGCACGATCTGCGCGAGCTGGGCTGCGTCGGCGTCTTCCTCACCGACAACGAATCGCTCGCGGAGACCAGCGCCCGCCGCGGCGATCTGGCGGTGCTGGACCGCATGGTCACCCTGCGGATCACGGCGAACGACACCCCCTGGCGGGAGAAGCTCGCCGAGCGCTACCCCGACTGGGACCTCACCGGCGTCTTCCGCGTCTGGGCCGGCCTCACCCCCACGCTGCGCGCCGCCCTCTCCCCGCGCACCCTCGAGCACGTCCTGGACTGCGCCCGCGCCGGATTCCCCCTGGCCTGGGGGCTGCCCCTGGTGAACGGGCAGCGCCTCGCCCTGCGGGACACCAAGGCGGACGGCAAGCCCGGCCCCGACCGCACCGGGGAGATCCTGGACGACATCGCCGCCGCGATCGGCCGCCCCAACCCGGCCACGATCGCCGACCCGGTGAACCGGATCCTGCGCGCCGCGGTCCGCGAGCAGTGGGCCGTGCTGCTCCAGGGCCCGCCCGGCTGCGGCAAGACGGAGATCGCCAAGGCGGTCGTACGGGAGGAGACCGGCACCGACCCGGTCTACTTCTCGCTGCCGGTCACCAACGTGGAGGACCTCTGCGTGCCCGTCCCCACCCCGGACGGCACCCTGGACACCCTCCTCACCCGCAGCCTCGCCGGCCCGAAGCCCAAGGTCATCGTCTGGGACGAGTACAACCGCCCCAAGGACAAGGCCACGTTCGCCAAACTCATGGAGATCACCCAGGAGTGGACCCTGGCCGGCCGCCCCATCGAGGCGCTCGCCGCCCAGATCGCCCTGCAGAACCCGCCGTACCACCTGGGCCGCAGACTCCAGGTCAGCACCAACAACATTGCCCAGGCCAGCCGCTTCACCGTCAGCTACGAGGTGCGCCCGGAGGACATCCCCGCCAACGAATGGCTGATCTCCACCTACGGCGAGGTCGCGGAGACCGTCCTGGAGTGGTGGAAGAACGACATCGACGACGAGGGCCGGGAGTGGATCTCCAAGCGCACCCTGGAGCGCCTGATCAAGCTGCACACACACGACCAGCCCCTGGAGCCCGGCCTGATCTATCTGGGCGAGGGCGAGTACGCGCCGGTGTCGCTCACCCAGCTCGAGGCCCGGCTCGCCAAGCGCGCGGAGGAGCCCCGTATCGGCCTCGCCGAGCTGACCCGCGACGTGGCCGCCTGGGAGGCCCGGCTGGCCGCCGCCTCGGAGACCTCCACGGAGGGTACGAACGACACGGACCTGGTGCACCGCCTGTTCACCAACGCCGAGGTGTCCCAGCTCAAACGCCACGCCAAGACCGTGTCCCGCCTGCTGCGCCACCTCCCGCCCAAGCTCCGCGCCACGTATCTGGTCGGCCAGACCCCGGCCCGCCAGCGGTTCTGGGTGGCCGCGCTGGCCCAGATGAAGGAAATGGCCTGACGGGGCGGCGACTACGCTCGACCGCGTGACTACACGACTCGAAGCCGGAGCAGCCGTCGCGACCATCGACCCGCACCTCGGGTGCCGGATCACGTCCCTGACGGTCGGGGGGCGGGAACTCCTCCGGCAGGGGGAGAGGTTCGGCTCCTTCCCCATGGTCCCCTGGTGCGGGCGCATCGCGAACGGCCGGTTCCTGGCCGGGGGCATCACGCACCAGATGCCCCGCAACGCCCCGCCCCACGCCAGCCACGGCACCGGGCGCAACGTCGAGTGGCGGCAGGTGCGGACCGGGGACGACCCGGGGACGGCGGCCGTCTTCTCGTACGACCTCGGCGACCCCTGGCCGTACAAGGGCACCGTCACCCAGCGGTTCGAGCTGGCGGCGGACGGGCTGACCGTGACCATGGGCGTCGAGACCGCCGAGGTGTCCTTCCCCGCGCAGGCCGGCTGGCACCCCTGGTTCAACCGCTTCCTCGGCGACAGCGGCGAGGTCGAGATCGCGTTCGACGCCGCCTGGCAGGAGGAGCGCGGGGACGACCACCTCCCCACCGGCGAGCGCGTCGAACCCCGCCCCGGCCCCTGGGACGACTGCTTCGGCATGCCGTACGGCGTCGACGTCACCCTCACCTGGCCCGGCGCCCTGGAGCTCAAGGTCACCAGCCGCGAGGAGTGGGTCGTGGTGTACGACGAGCAGCCCGAGGCCGTCTGCGTGGAGCCGCAGACCGGCCCGCCGAACGGGCTGAACACGCAGCCCCGCCTCGTCACCCCCATCGAGCCCCTCGAGGCGTCCATGACCTGGTCGTGGCGGACCCTCTGACCACGCCTGTCGTAAGGTCGGACCCATGACTGACCCCCGCGCCGCACTGCTGCAGCAGATCAAGGACAAGGCCGTGGTGCACGGCAAGGTGACGCTCTCCTCCGGCAAGGAGGCCGACTACTACGTCGACCTGCGCCGCATCACCCTCGACGGCCAGGCATCCCCCCTGGTCGGGCAGGTGCTGCTGGACCTCACCGAGGACCTGGAGTTCGACGCGGTGGGCGGCCTCACCCTCGGCGCCGACCCCGTCGCGACCGCCATGCTGCACGCCGCCGCCGCCCGCGGCCGGACCCTGGACGCCTTCGTCGTACGCAAGGCCGCCAAGGCCCACGGCATGCAGCGCCGCGTCGAGGGCCCGGAGATCAAGGGCCGCCGGGTGCTGGTCGTGGAGGACACCTCCACCACCGGCGACTCCCCCCTCACCGCCGTGGAGGCCGTCCGCGAGGCCGGGGCGGAGGTCGTCGCCGTCGCGACGATCGTCGACCGGGCCACCGGAGCCGCGGAGAAGATCGAACAGGGCGCGGGAGTCCCGTACCGCTTCGCCTACGGGGTGGCGGAGCTGGGTCTGGACTGAGCGGGGCTGGACCCGGACCGGACATCTGGGAGTATGGGGGCGGCACCGACGACGACGTCGCACCTCCAGACGCAACGAACCCGCACATTCCCAAGGAGCGGACAGATGCCCATCGCAACCCCCGAGGTCTACGCCGAGATGCTGGACCGGGCGAAGGCCGGCAAGTTCGCCTACCCGGCGATCAACGTGACGTCGACGCAGACCCTGCACGCCGCGCTGCGCGGCTTCGCCGAGGCCGAGAGCGACGGCATCGTGCAGATCTCCACCGGCGGCGCGGAGTTCCTGGGCGGCCAGTACAGCAAGGACATGGTGAGCGGCGCCGTCGCCCTGGCGGAGTTCGCGCACATCGTCGCCGAGAAGTACCCGGTGAACGTGGCCCTGCACACGGACCACTGCCCGAAGGACAAGCTCGACGGCTACGTACGCCCGCTGATCGCCGTCTCCGAGGAGCGCGTCGCCCAGGGGCGGAACCCGCTCTTCCAGTCCCACATGTGGGACGGCTCCGCCGAGACCCTGGCCGACAACCTGGCCATCGCCCAGGAGCTGCTGGCCCGTACGTCCGCCGCGAAGATCATCCTCGAGGTCGAGATCACCCCGACCGGCGGCGAGGAGGACGGCGTCACGCACGAGATCAACGACGAGCTGTACACCACGGTCGACGACGCGTTCCGCACCGCCGAGGCCCTGGGCCTGGGCGAGAAGGGCCGCTATCTGCTGGCCGCGTCCTTCGGCAACGTGCACGGCGTGTACAAGCCGGGCAACGTCGTCCTGCGCCCGGAGCTGCTGAAGGACCTGCAGGCCGGCGTGTCCGCGAAGTACGGCAAGGCCGACCCGTTCGACTTCGTCTTCCACGGCGGCTCCGGCTCCACGCGCGAGGAGATCGCGACCGCGCTGGAGAACGGTGTCGTCAAGATGAACATCGACACGGACACCCAGTACGCCTTCACCCGCCCGGTGGCGGCACACATGTTCAAGAACTACGACGGTGTGCTGAAGGTCGACGGCGAGGTCGGCAACAAGAAGGTCTACGACCCGCGCTCCTGGGGCAAGCTGGCCGAGACGTCGATGGCCGAGCGCGTCATCGTGGCCTGCGCGGACCTCCGCTCGACGGGTACGAAGCTGAAGTAACCCCGGCTGTTCACGAGGGCCCGGCACCTGATGGGCGCCGGGCCCTTCGCCGTCCCGGTCCGCCGTAGGCTGGCCCCATGGCCATCAACGAGAACCTGCTTGCCGGACCACCCCCCACCCACCTCCCCGACGAGCCGGGCCCCCGCGAACTGTTCGCGGCCGGGGCCGACCCGGCGGAGGTCGCCGCCAAGTACCCGACGTCCTCCCTGGCCTGGGCCCAGCTCGCCGACGACGCCTTCGAGGGCGGCCGGACGGTCGAGTCGTACGCGTACGCCCGCACCGGCTACCACCGCGGCCTCGACGCCCTGCGCCGCAACGGCTGGAAGGGCCACGGCCCCGTGCCGTGGGAGCACGAGCCGAACCGCGGCTTCCTGCGCTCCCTGCACGCCCTCGCCCGCGCGGCGGAGAAGATCGGGGAGACGGAGGAGTACACGCGCTGCACCACGTTCCTGCGCGACAGCTCGGCGACGGCGGCGGACACGCTGTCGTGAGCCCCGGGCGGGCCCGTACGGGCCCGCCCTTGCCCTCTTCTCGATCACCGCGCATCATTCGAGGTGAGCCCGGTCCATGCCGGGATCGAGGGGACCGGGGCCCTGTTGCCGGAGTAGAAGGGGCGGACCGCTACCCGGCAGCACGTCTGTGTGGAGACAGCCATGTCCTCTGAGCACGCCGTTTCCGGTCACGAACCGGACAGCGACCCCGAAACCCCGCACCTCGACTTCGCGGGGACCACCCCGTACGAGGACTACGTCCAGGCGGACGTCCTCACCCACCTCCAGCACCCCCGCTCGGACGATCCGGGCGAGCTGGTCTTCCTGGTCACCACCCAGGTGATGGAGCTGTGGTTCACCGTCATCGTCCACGAGTGGGAGACCGCCGCCCGCGCCCTGCGCGGCGACGACCTGCCCGTCGCGATGGCCGCGCTGCAGCGCTCCGCGTGGGAGCTGCAGTCCCTCAACGCCTCCTGGCAGCCCATCGCCCACCTCACGCCCGGCCAGTTCAACGCCTACCGTGCCGCCCTCGGCGAGGGCTCCGGCTTCCAGTCGGCGATGTACCGGCGGCTGGAGTTCCTGCTCGGCGAGAAGTCGGCGTCCATGCTGGTCCCGCACCGGGGCGCCCCGCGCGTCCACGACGAGCTGGCGAAGGCCCTGACGGAGCCCTCCCTGTACGACGAGGTGCTGCACCTCCTCGCCCGCCGCGGCCACCCCATCCCCGACGAGGTGCTGCGCCGCGACCCGGCCGCCCGGCACGTATCGCATCCGGCGGTGGAGGCCGCGTGGACCGCGGTGTACGCCGGTGACCCGGAGTCGGAGCTCGTACGGCTCGGGGAGGCGCTGACGGAGGTCGCCGAGCTGGTGTGGCGATGGCGCAACGATCACCTGGTCGCCACCCGGCGCGCGATGGGCTCCAAGGTCGGTACGGGCGGCTCCGCCGGGGTGGCCTGGCTGGAGAAGCGCGCGCAGAAGAACGTCTTCCCCGAGCTGTGGAGTGCCCGTTCCCATGTCTGACCTCATGCGTGAGGCGGCGTCGCTGGACGCCGCCGATCCGCTGCGTTCCGTACGCGACCGCTTCGTCCTGGACGACGCCGTGTATCTCGACGGGAACTCCCTCGGCGCGCTGCCGGCCGGCGTGCCCGGACGGGTCGCGGACGTCGTCGAGCGGGAGTGGGGGCGGCTGCGGATCCGCTCGTGGGGCGAGTCCGGCTGGTGGACGGCGCCCGAGCGGATCGGGGACCGGATCGCGCCGCTGGTCGGGGCCGCGCCCGGGCAGATCGTGGTCGGGGACTCGACCAGCGTGAACGTCTTCAAGGCCGTCGTCGCCGCCGTACGGATGAGCGGCGGGCGGGACGAGGTCCTGGTCGACGGGACGACGTTCCCCACGGACGGGTACATCGCCGAGTCCGCCGCGCGGATGACGGGGGCGACGCTGCGGGCGGTGCCGCCGTCGGAGATCGCGTCCGCGGCGGGGCCTCGTACTGCCGCGGCGCTGGTCAACCACGTGGACTACAAGACGGGGCGGCTCAACGATCTGCCGTCGATCACGGCCGCCCTGCACTCCGCGGGGGCGCTCGCGGTGTGGGACCTGTGCCACAGCGCGGGGGCGTTGCCGGTGGGGCTGGATTCGTATGGGGTCGACCTGGCTGTTGGGTGTACGTACAAGTACCTCAACGGGGGGCCGGGGGCGCCCGCGTACGTCTACATCCGTAAGTCTCTGCAGTCTGCCTTCGACTCGCCGCTGCCCGGATGGAACGGGCACGCCGAGCCGTTCGGGATGCGGGCGTCGTTCGAGGCGGCGGACGGGGCCGTGCGGGGGCGGGTCGGGACGCCGGACATTCTGTCGATGCTGGCGCTCGAGGCCGCGCTCGAGGTGTGGGACGGGGTGGAGATCGCGGCGGTGCGGGCCAAGAGCCTGGCGCTGACGGACTTCTTCCTGCGGTGTGTGTCTGCTTTTGTCCCCGCGGGAGTGGTGTCGTCGCTGACGCCCTTCGAGCATGCCGAGCGGGGGAGCCAGGTCGCGCTGCGGTGCGCGGACGCCGGGAAGGTGATGGCGGAGCTGATCGGCCGGGGGGTGATCGGGGACTTCCGGGAGCCGGATGTGCTCCGGTTCGGGTTCACGCCGCTGTATACGTCCTTCGAGGACGCGTGTACGGCGGCGCGGGTGCTGGGGTCGGTGCTCGGTCAGGAGGGTTTCCGGTGACGGTCGACGATGTGGAGGCGGAGGCCCTGCTGGGGCTGGCGCCCGTGGCTCCGCGGCGGAGCTTCGCGTACGGGGAGCATCCGTCGCAGGTCGTCGACCTGTACGGGGCCGGGGAGCCGGTGATCGCGCTGCTGCACGGGGGCTTCTGGCGTGAGGCGTACGACCGGACGCATCTGTCGCCGCTGGCCGCCGCGCTGGCCGCCGACCTCGGGCGGTGCGTGGCGCTGGTCGAGTACCGGCGGGTCGGGGGTGGCGGGGGGTTCCCCGCCACGTTCGACGACCTGCCGCCTGCGCTTGCCGCCCTGCCGGGGGCGCGGCCGGTGACCCTGGTCGGTCATTCGGCGGGGGGCCACCTGGCGCTGTGGGCGGCGTCGCGGTGTCCGTCGGCGGTGGCGTCGGTGGTGGGGGTGTCGGCGGTGTCCGACCTGGGGATGGCGCACGAGCTCCGGCTGTCGGACGGTGCGGTGTCGGGGTTGCTGGGGGGTCAGGTCGCGGCGCGCCTCGACGAGACGGATCCGATGCGGATGAGGTCGCCGGCGCCGGCGGTGACGCTGCTGCACGGTTCGCTGGACACGACGGTGCCCGTCGCGCTGTCGCGGCGGTACGCGCGGCATGTGGGGGCGGACCTGCGGGTGCTGGACGCCGTGGGGCATTACGCGCCGGTGACGCCGGGGACGGGGGCGTACGGGGTGCTGCGGGAGGTGGTGCGGGGGCGGTAGGCGTCGGCGTCCGCGTGCCCCACGATCGAGTGATGAACGGAAGATCCCACGCGATACCGGCCGAACCCCGTACATGCTGGCGATCACTGGAGAGGAGGGGCAGCATGGTCGTCATGTCCGTACGCAAGCCGCAGTACATGCAGATGCATGTGGAGGAGTTCGAACAGCTCGCCGACGCCGCTCCCGAGTCCGTGAGGCTCGAGTTCATCAACGGACGGATCGGGGTCAAGGCGGTGCCGGACGGAGATCACGACTCGATCGTCATCTGGCTGGCCAAGCGGTGTATGCGGGCCAGGCCGGAGCTGGACATGTATCTGGAGCGAGGGCTGGCCGTGGAGGGATACCGAACCGGGCGGGCCAGACCGGACAGTGTCCTCGTCCCGGAGGCGCACTTCGCCGGGAACGGCGAATGGAGCGATCCCGAGGGCGTGCTGATGGCGGTCGAGGTCACGTCGCACGACCGGGACTCGCACCAGCGGGACTGCCGCGAGAAGCCCGTCGCGTACGCGGAAGTCGGGATTCCTGTATACCTGTTGATCGACCGGCGTTCCGGAACGATCAGCGTCTACCGAAACCCCGGTGAAGACCGGTACCGAGACGTGCACACCGTGTCCTTCGGAGAACGGATCGTGCTTCCGGAGCCCGTGAACATTGAGCTGGACACCACCGTCCTCAAGAACTACGTCTCCTGACCGCCTGGCCCGAACCCTCGGCTCCCGCGTACCGTCGCCCCCATGGCCGACCTCCCCTTCCGCCCCTGGGACCCCGACTTCGTCGCCGACCCCTACCCCGCCTTCGCGGAGCTGCGGGCGCGGGGGCGGGCGCTGTGGTTCGAGCCGACGCGGCAGTGGCTCGTCCCCCACCACGCCGACGTCAGCGCCCTGCTGCGGGACCGGCGGCTCGGGCGGACGTACCTCCACCGCTTCGGCCACGAGGAGTTCGGCCGGACCCCGCCGCCCCCCGAGCACGAGCCGTTCCACACGCTCAACGACCACGGCATGCTCGACCTCGAGCCCCCGGACCACACCCGGATCCGGCGCCTCGTCAGCAAGGCGTTCACGCCCAGGACCGTGGAGCGGCTGACGCCCACCGTGCGGCGCATCGCCGATGAGCTGGTCGCGGAGCTGGTACGGGATGGCGGCGGCGATCTGCACGCCATGGTCGCCGAGCCCCTGCCCGTCGCCGTCATCGCCGAGATGCTCGGCATCCCGGACGGGGACCGGCACCTGCTGCGGCCGTGGTCCGCGGACATCTGCGGGATGTACGAGCTGAACCCCTCGGCGGAGACAGCCGCCAGGGCCGTCCGGGCGTCGGAGGAGTTCTCCGCCTATCTGCGCGAGCTGATCGGTGAGCGGCGGAAGAACCCGGGCGAGGACCTGATCAGCGGGCTCATCGCCGCGTACGACGAAGGGGAGCGGCTGAACGAGCAGGAGATGATCTCCACCTGCGTCCTCCTCCTCAACGCCGGCCACGAGGCCACCGTCAACACCACCTCCGGCGGCTGGTGGACCCTCTTCAAGCACCCCGACCAGCTGGCCGCCCTCCGCGCCGACCCCGCGCTGCTCCCCACCGCCGTGGAGGAGCTGCTGCGCTACGACACCCCCCTCCAGCTCTTCGAGCGCTGGGTCCTCGACGACATCGAGATCGACGGCGTCGTCCTCCCCCGCGGGTCCGAGATCGCCTGCCTCATGGGCTCCGCCAACCGCGACCCCGCCGCCTTCGCCGACCCCGACGCCCTGGACCTGGCCCGTACGGACAACCCCCACGTCAGCTTCAGCGCCGGCATCCACTACTGCCTCGGCGCCCCCCTCGCCCGGATCGAACTCCAGGCGTCCTTCGGGGCGCTGCTGCGCGAGGCCCCGACGCTGGAACTCGCGTCGGAGCCTCGGCACGCCGGGGGATTCGTCATCCGGGGACCGGCGGAACTGCTCGTACGGCTGTGACCTACTTCGTCTCCAGGTCCCGGCGGTTGAAGCCCACCAGGCCCGCCCAGATCAGCAGCCCGGCGACCAGCGTCAGCAGCAGCAGCGGCGTCCAGGACATGTCCTCGGCCGGCAGCTGCGGGACATGCCCGAACGGGGAGAGGTTGTTCGTCCAGTCGGGGAACTGCAGGATCTGGCCCAGATAGCCCACGACGAACGCGTACACCGGCACCAGCCACGCCGCCGCCGTCGCCCGCGGCAGCCAGCCGAACAGCAGCACCGCGACCCCGACCGTCACCCACAGCGCGGGCGCGAAGGCCAGCGCGGCGCCGGTGAGCTTCAGCACCATGCCGCCGTCGCCGGTCGACCCGGCCCCCGCGATCCCGAAGCCCAGCCCGGCGAGCAGCAGCGTCGCCGTACCGCCCGCGGCGGCGACCACGATGTGGCTGCCCAGCCAGCGGGTCCGGGACAGGCCCGTGGCCAGCAGCGGCTCGGCGCGGCCCGCGGTCTCCTCGGCGCGCGCTCGCAGGGCGGCCATCACCACGTACACCGCGGACACGATCGCGATCACGATCATCACGATCGAGGCGAACGACTCGGCGACGGTGGCGCCGCCGAGCTCCTCGAGCGCCTCCTGGATCTCCTTGACGTCGCCGACCATGTCCTCCGCGTCGGCGATGATCGACCCGTACATCACGCCGAGGACGAACGTCGCGATCCCGAAGCCGATGAACAGCCCGCGGTGCAGCCGCACCGCGAAGCCCAGCGGCGAGGTCAGCGCCCGCGAGCCCGTGCCCGCGCCGCGCTTGTCGGGGCGCAGGCCCGCGCCGACGTCGCGGCGCAGCGACAGCCGGAAGCCGGCGTACGCGAGGGCGGCGGCCACGGCGAGGGTGAGCAGGACCGGCAGCCAGTTGTTGTCGACGTAGACGTACGTCCGCTGCACCCAGCCGATCGGCGAGAGCCACGACAGCACGCCGTTGCCGACGTCGCCGGCGGCACGCAGTCCGTACGCCGCGCCGACGACGGCCATCGCCATCCCGGACGCGCCCCGGGAGTGGGCGGTGAACTGCACGGTGACGGCCGCGACGGCGGCGAAGAACATGCCGATCGCGAAGTGCGCCACCGCGTACAGCAGCGACCCGGGGACGTCGATGCCCTCGGCGCTGTTGCCGGCCAGGCCGGCGAAGAGCAGCAGGGCGTGGGCGGCGTTGGCGATGCCGGTCACCGCGAGGGCGGCGGCCAGATGGGCGTGCCGGCCGACGACGGTGGAGCGGACCAGCTCGGCGCGGCCCGTCTCCTCCTCGGCGCGGGTGTACCGGGTGACGAACAGGACGCTCATGATGCCCACCATGACGGCGGTGAAGCCGAGCATCTGGTGGCCGAGCATGGCGCCGATGTTGTAGTCGTCGAGGTAGTGCCGCGGTCCGGTCATGGCCAGGGCCGCGGGGCTGTCCATGCTCCTGACCAGCTTCTCCACGTCCTCGGGCGTCCCGTACGACGCGGTGAAGCTGCCGATGGTGGAGACGGTGCCGACGAAGAGCGCGAGTACCCAGACCGGGATCCGGATGCGGTCCCGCCGCAGGTTGAACCGGATCAGCGTCCGGGTGCCGGCGAAGGCGCCGGGGCGGTGGGAGTCGTCCCGGGCCGCGGCCGTCCGGGGCGCCGAGGTGACGGTGGTCATCGGTCCGCCGCCTCGTCCTCGCGGTGGCCGTTGGCGGCGAGCTCGTCGCCGTAGTGGCGGAGCATGAGCTCCTCCAGCGTCGGCGGGTGCGCGATGAGGCTGCGTACGCCGGACGCGCCGAGCAGCTTGACGGCGCCGTCGAGCTGCGCGCCGTCGACCGCGAAGTGCACCCGGTTCCCGTCGGTACGCACGGTGTGGACGCCGGGCAGGTCGGCGAGGCCCGGGACGGGGCGCTCGGTCTCGGCCTCGACGGTCGTACGGGTGAGGTGGCGCATCTCGGAGAGCGAGCCGGACTGCACGATCTTCCCGAGGCGGATGATGCTCACCCGGTCGGCGAGCTTCTCCACCTGGGCCAGGATGTGGCTGGAGAGCAGGACGGTCTTGCCGGCGGCCTTCGCCTGGTCGATGACGTCCTGGAAGACGACCTCCATCAGCGGGTCGAGGCCGGCCGTCGGCTCGTCCAGCAACAGCAGCTCGGCGTCGGAGGCCAGGGCGGCGACGATGGCGACCTTCTGCCGGTTGCCCTTGGAGTAGGCGCGGCCCTTCTTCGTCGGGTCCAGGTCGAACCGCTCGATCAGCTCGTCGCGGCGGGCCTTGTCGATGCCGCCGCGCAGCCGGGAGAGCAGGTCGATGGACTCGCCGCCGGTGAGGCCCGGCCACAGCTCGACGTCGCCCGGTACGTACGCCAGGCGGCGGTGGAGTGCGACCGCGTCGTGCCAGGGGTCGCCGCCGAGCACCTGGGCGGTGCCGGAGTCGGCGCGCAGCAGGCCGAGCAGGACGCGGATGGTGGTGGACTTGCCGGCGCCGTTCGGGCCCAGGAAGCCGTGCACCTCTCCCGTCTCGACATCGAGGTCGAGGCCGTCGAGTGCGCGGGTCCGGCCGAAGGACTTGGTGAGGCCGGCGACGGTGATCGCTTTGGTCATGTCCTTCAACGTACGCTCCTTTCACAAATTTGTGAAGTTAAAGAAGCGTTAGAATCCTGGAGCAGGAAGCGGCGCGGGAAGGACAATGGGCCCATGAGCGAGGTCGAGCGGCAGCGGTTCGTCGAACGGTTCGCGGCGGAGCTGACCGACGCGGGGATGCAGCGGATGGCGTCGCGGATCTTCGCCGCCCTGCTGTCCTCGCCGGCCGGCGCGCTGACGGCCGCCGAGCTGGGCGAACAGCTGTCGGTCAGCCCGGCGGCGGTGTCCGGGGCGGTGCGGTATCTGTCGCAGGTGGGCCTGGTCGGCCGGGAGAGCGAGCCGGGCAGCCGGCGGGAGCGGTACCAGGTGCGTGCCGACCAGTGGTTCGAGAGCTTCGGCTCCCGGGAGGTCGTCCTCAAGCGGTGGGACGGCGTGCTCGCCGACGGGATCCGGGCGGTCGGCCCGGACTCCCCCGCCGGGCACCGGATCGCCGAGGCGCGGCACTTCTTCGCGTTCCTCCAGGGGGAGCTGGGCACCCTGATGGACCGGTGGCTCCAGCGGCGCGCGGAGCTGGTGGCCGAGGGCAAGCTCTGACGGCTCACCGGCTGTCCATGATCAGGCCGGTCAGCGCGTCCACGTACACCTGATGCGTACGACCGCCCTCGCCACGGATCTCCACGCTCCAGTGCAGCCGCCGTCCGCTGTCCCACTGGGCGTCCAGCGACGCCTCGTCCGCGCGGCCCGGCACGGCCTGCACCGCCGTGTCGACGGCGTCCGCCAGGGTTACCTTCGCCTGCCGGGCCAGGGCGGCGTCCGTACGGTCGTCCTCGTCGTGCTCGGTGCGTTCCCGTACGACCTTCCCGTTGCCGGCGTCGACCGTGACCTGGTGCCAGTCGCCGTCGGGGGCCAGCACCCCGACCTCCCAGACGAGGCTGCCCTGCTCGCTCTCCAGCGTGGCCTCCGTGGCGGCGCCCGCCACGCGGTCCACGGCCGCCTTCGCGGCGGCGGTGATGTCCGTCCGCGCGGCGGCGGCGCGCTGCGTCCCCTCCTGGTCGGCGGTGGCGGAGACCTCCCCCAGCTCGTGCGTCCGAACGGATGACAGCGCGACGGTCTCCACCGGCGGCGAGTCGCTCTCGGCGAGGACGTTTCCCAGCGCGGCGCCCCCGCCGAACAGGGCCACGGCGCCCACCAGCGTCGTGGCCGCCTTGAGGCGCCGGTGGTTGCGCCGTATGTCGCTCATGCGTCCACGATCACCCGCCGGCGCCCCCCGCGCTCACCGGGGCAGCGTCAGCCGCCACGCCCCCGGATGCGCCGTCCACGTCCGCGTCCGTACGGGCCCGCCGACCACCGCGTCCGCCCGGTAGCGGAAGTCGGCCCCGGACACCCGCACGCTGCGCGCCGTCGCCCGCACCGGCTCCCCGCCGCCCGCGACCAGCACCTCCGCCAGGCCGTCGGCCTCGCCGGGGGAGACGCGCACCTGCGACACGGGGGAGTCGAGGTCGGCCAGCACCACGCCGTCCGCCTCCACCCGCAGCCGCGCCGTGGGGGCCGCCCCGTCCGCCTCGCAGCCCCCGTCGCCCCGCCGCAGCCGCGCCCGCTCGCGCAGCCGGGGCCAGCGCCGCGCCGGCACCGGGTGCGCGGGCCGCCCCGGCTCCGGGGCGAACGCCGGGATCCGCAGCCCGCCGAGGACCACGCCCCCGGAGTCGTCCGTGAGCAGCCCCTGGCTCTTCTCGACCCCGTCCAGCGCCGCCCGCGCCGCCGCCACGGTGTCCTGCGGCACCCCGAGGCGCCGGGTCAGCGTCAGGTTCGCCGCGGCCCCGACGGGCACCACGGACAGCGCCGCCTCGCCGAGCGCCCGCTCCCGGTGGAGCAGCCGTACGGTGCGCAGCAGCGCCAGGTCGTCGCCGATCAGCACCGGCCGCTTGGCCCCCCGATGGGCGAACGCCCGCTCGAGCTCGGAGGGGTCCTCGGGGTAGCAGATCTTGGTCGCCGCCCCCGCGCTGAGCACGTCTTTCGCGATCCGTACGGACTCCGCGTCCGTACGCCGTGCGGCCGGGTCCACCACCACGAGCAGCGACACAGCTGACACTGCGGGCCTTTCCTCAGGTAATATCTCGGTGCAAGAGCCCCTTGCGCACAGACGCCAGGGGCTTCGTCTATTCCGGGGCGCGGTCCAGCCCGGCCACGGTGGTCCTCAAGGCGCGAGGGAGCGCGGGGAGCCCCCGCCAACGTTGGACATGCCCCGCCCGGAAGGGGTGTACGCCTGTGCCCGCACTTGTGCTGCTCGGCGCTCAGTGGGGTGACGAGGGCAAGGGGAAGGCCACCGACCTGCTCGGCGGCTCCGTCGACTACGTCGTCCGCTATCAGGGGGGCAACAACGCCGGTCACACGGTGGTCGTCGGCGACCAGAAATACGCGCTGCACCTGCTCCCCTCGGGAATCCTCTCGCCGGGCTGCACGCCGGTCATCGGCAACGGCGTCGTCGTCGACCCGTCGGTCCTGTTCTCCGAGCTGAGCGGGCTGAACGACCGCGGTGTGGACACGTCCAAGCTGCTCATCAGCGGCAACGCCCACCTGATCACGCCGTACCACACCACGCTCGACAAGGTCACCGAGCGCTTCCTGGGCACGCGCAAGATCGGCACCACCGGCCGCGGCATCGGCCCGGCCTACGCCGACAAGATCAACCGGGTCGGCATCCGGGTCCAGGACCTGTTCGACGAATCGATCCTGCGGCAGAAGGCCGAGGCCGCGCTCGACTTCAAGAACCAGGTCCTCGCCAAGCTCTACAACCGCCGCGCCATCGCCGTCGACCAGGTCGTCGAGGAGCTGCTGGGCTACGCGGACAAGCTGCGCCCGTACGTCGCCGACACCACGCTGCTGCTGAACGACGCCATCGACGCGGGCAAGGTCGTCCTCTTCGAGGGCGGCCAGGGCACGCTGCTCGACGTGGACCACGGCACGTACCCCTTCGTCACCTCGTCCAACCCGACCGCGGGCGGTGCCTGCACGGGCGCGGGGGTCGGTCCCACGAAGATCAACCGAGTGATCGGCATCCTCAAGGCCTACACAACGCGTGTGGGCGCCGGACCGTTCCCGACGGAGCTGCTCGACGAGGACGGCGACAAGCTGCGCACCATCGGCGGCGAACGCGGTGTGACCACGGGCCGCGACCGCCGCTGCGGCTGGTTCGACGCGGTCATCGCCCGTTACGCCACCCGGGTGAACGGCCTCACGGACTTCTTCCTCACCAAGCTCGACGTCCTCACCGGCTGGGAGCGGATCCCGGTCTGTGTGGCGTACGAGATCGACGGCCGCCGGGTCGAGGAACTCCCGTACAGCCAGACCGACTTCCATCACGCGACGCCGGTGTACGAGTACCTCCCCGGGTGGACGGAGGACATCTCCAAGGCGAAGACCTTCGCGGACCTGCCGAAGAACGCGCAGGCGTACGTGAAGGCGCTGGAGGAGATGTCGGGCGCGCCGATCTCCGCGATCGGGGTGGGTCCGGGGCGGGACGAGACGATCGAGATCAACTCGTTCCTCTGATTTTTCCCGGGGGATAACCCCCGGACCCCCAGCCGGACAAACAGTCGGGGCGCCCGGTACGTACCGGGCGCCCTCAGCTGAAGACGATCATCGACCCCTGCGCCAGACTCCGCGTCGCCGCCGCGTGCAGCCCCAGCCACACGTGCCGCTCCCGGCCGAAGGGTCCCTCCTCGTACCGGACGGACGCCGGCTCGCCCAGCTCCGTCGGGCCCGGGGGCGCGGGCGGCGGCGGGGGCGGGTTGTCGGGGTCCAGGCCGAGGGCCGGGGCGATCGCGACCAGCTCGCGCAGCAGGCCCTGCGAGGAGCCCAGCGGGCCGCCCTCCGCCAGCAGCTCGTCGTTGCTCAGCGGCGCCGGGAAGTCCAGCGGCACGTACGCGCCCGCGTGGTCGAAGTGCCACACCAGATGCGACTGGCGCGCCGTGGACTCGAACATCTCCAGCAGCTGCTCGTAGTCCGACCCCAGCTCCCCGACGGGGGTCACCTCCAGCCCGCACAGCCGCAGCAGATACGCCCGGCGCAGGAAGTGCAGCGCGTCGTAGTCGAAGCCCGCGACCGGCGCCACGTCGCCGGACAGCCCCGGCATGTAGCTGTGCACCGGCACGGGCGGCAGGCCGGCGTCGCCCAGGGCCTTGTCGTACCGGGCGAGATCCTCCGCGAACGGGTTGTCGGGGCTCGAGCAGAGCACGTCGACGAGGGGAACGAGCCACAGGTCACAGGCCAAGGAAGGCTCCTATCCGGGAAATCCGGGATCGGCGTCCGGTGCCGTGCCAGCGTAGTCGTCCCCGGCTTCGGCGGCGGTGGTGAGGCGCTCGATCAGGGCCAGGGAGTGCTCGTTGTGCGTGCGGATGATCGACTCCGCGGCGGCCGTGTCCCGTTGCTCGATGGCGTCCACCAACGCCCCCTGGCTCTGCCAGAACACGGACGTCAGATCCGGCCGGTCCCGCAGCAGGGGCACCGCGAACACCCAGCAGCGCACCCGGATGCCGTGCAGGAACTCCGACAGATACGGATTCCCCGCCAGCCGGCCGATCTCCCGCCAGAAGCGCAGGTCGTAGTGGACGAGGACGTCCAGGTCACCGGCCTTCGCCGCCCGCTCGGCCTCCTCCCCGCGGCGGCGCATCGCGGCCACCGCCGCCGGCGTCGCGGCGTGCGGGATGCCCTGGCAGGAGGAGCGGAAGATGCCCTCGAACACCACCGCCCGCGCCTGCACCATCGTCCGGAAGTCGTCGGCGGTGAACGAGTGCACCGCGTACCCCCGGTGCTCCTCGACGTCCAGCAGCCCCTGCCCGGCGAGGTCCACCAGCGCCTCGCGGACCGGGGTGGCGGAGACGCCGTACTGCTCGGCGAGCTGCTTGACCGTGATGTTCTGCCCGGGGGCCAGCCGTCCGGCGAGGATCTCGTCCCGGAGGGCGTCGGCGAGCTGCGAGCGCAGGGTGTCGCGGCGGACGATGGACGACATAGGGGGGTGCTCCTCCGGAGGGTGACGCTCCACCACCTTAGGGCCTGGGTCCGACAGGTCCCGCCGTTCCGGCCCCGGGTAACGGGGCTGCTACGGCCTTTCCCGGCACCGGCGCGCTGTCGGCGGCGGCCGGTAGTCTGGCGACCGGCAGATCGCGAGGGGGAGCGCTCACCATGGAACAGTTGGGCCCCGACGACCCCGGGCGGGTGGGTGCCTACCGGCTGCTCGGCCGGCTGGGCGAGGGTGGCATGGGCCGGGTCTATCTGGCCCGGTCGGAGCGCGGCCGTACGGTCGCGGTGAAGCTCGTGCGCGAGGAGCTGGCCCGGGAGCCCGAGTTCCGCCGCCGGTTCGCGGCCGAGGTCAGCGCGGCGCAGCGGGTGGGCGGCGAGTGGACGGCCCCGGTGCTGGACGCCGACACGACGGCGGCGACGCCCTGGGTGGCCACGGGATATGTGGCGGGACCCTCGCTGTACGACGTGGTGTCGCGGGAGTTCGGCCCGCTGCCCGAGACCAGCGCGCTGTCCCTGGCCGCCGGTCTGGTGCGGGCGCTGGAGGCGATCCACGGCGCGGGGCTGGTGCACCGCGACCTCAAGCCGTCCAACATCCTCGTCACCATCGACGGCCCCAGGGTCATCGACTTCGGCATCGCCCGCGCCCTGGACTCGGTGTCCACCGGCGCCGGCGGGATGACGCACACGGGCGCGGTGATCGGCTCGCCCGGGTTCATGTCGCCGGAGCAGGTCCGCGGCGAGCGGGTGGGCCCGGCGTCCGACGTGTTCTGCCTGGGCTCGGTGCTGGCGTTCGCGGCGACCGGCCGGATGCCGTTCGGCACGCAGGAGAGCGGGGCGCACGCGCTGCTGTTCCGC
Organism: Streptomyces smaragdinus; assembly: GCF_009604385.1. Classification (GTDB taxonomy): domain Bacteria; phylum Actinomycetota; class Actinomycetes; order Streptomycetales; family Streptomycetaceae; genus Streptomyces; species Streptomyces smaragdinus. Next base: position 3,494 of record NZ_WEGJ01000019.1, on the reverse strand, counting down.
ATCGCGCAGGAGGAGCCCGACCTCACGGGCCTGCAGGGCCGGCTGCTGGAGCTCGTACGCGACTGCCTGGCCAAGGAGGCCGACCAGCGGCCGACGATCGCGGAGCTGCTGCGCACGACGGCCCCCGAGGCGGAGGCGGCCGCCGCCGGCCGGCCCTGGCTGCCGGGGGAGCTGCTGGCGCATCTGGGCCGCCGCGCGGTGCAGTTGCTGGACGCCGAGTCCCCGACGACGACGCGCACCCCGATGCCCCGCACCCAGGCCGCCGCCGCGCAGCCGGCCGCCGCCGCGTCCGGCGGAGGCCCGGTGCCGTACGTGCCGGTGGGGCCGCAGACCCCGCCGCACACGCCACCGCATCAGGGGCCCCCGACGCCGCAGTCCTACGGGACGGCGCCGTACGCCGGGCAGCAGCCCGGCTGGCAGACGCCGCCGCCCGTGTACGGCGTGGTGAACCGGCCGCAGGTGGCGCTGCCGCTGCGCGGGCTGGCCACGACGACGTCGATTCTGCTGGGGCTGTGCGGGCTGATCCAGCTCGCGGAGCTGCTGTACTTCATGATCACGTACGGGCAGCTGGAGGACCTCTATCTCTCCGGCGAGTGGTACGACCGGGTGGAGACGTACGACACCTTCCTGGCCCTGGGCTTCTTCTCGTTCCTGGCGACGATCGTGGTGTTCCCGATCTGGTTCCACCGCGCCCGGTGCAACGCGGAGGCGTTCGCGCCCGGACAGCTGCGGATGGGCACGGGGATGGCCGGCGGGAGCTGGTTCATACCCGTGGTGTGGTGGTGGTTCCCCAAGCAGATAGCCAACGACATCGTGCGGGTCACCGCACCGCCGCCGGCGGCGCGGGCGATCCTGAACGCGTGGTGGTGGGCGTGGGTCGTGACGCTCGCCTGCTGGCTGTTCAACTGGGAGCTGTGGGAGGACGGCAGCAGCGTGGACGCGGCCGAGCAGGCGCTGGCGGTCAACATGTTCGCGGACTTCGCGACGGTGCTGTCGGCGGGGCTCGGGGTGGTGCTCGTACAGCGGCTGACGACGCTGCAGGAGAAGCGGATGGGGCTGCGGTAGTTCTCAGCGCGGCGGCTCCGGCGGGCGCTGGCGGGGCATCGTCGGGCGCATGCCCGGCGGGGGGAAGGGGAAGTGCGACGGGCCGCCCGGCTCCGGGACGGGGGCCCAGGCCAGCGACTGTGTCATCAGCGGCGCCGGGCCCGCGCGGAACGCGAGCATCCAGTCCGCCGTCTCCGCCCGCACCAGCTCCGTCACATCCTCCGTGAAGCGCCGCAGCACCGCCAGGCTCCGGTCGGCGGCCTCCGCCGCGGTCCCCTGGGAGGGCCCCAGCACCTCGCGGATGTTCTCGGTCGCCCAGTCGAACTGCAGGGCCTCCAGCCTCCGCTGCACAGCCTGCGCGGTCGCCACATCCCGCATCCATCCCGCCGTGAACCCGTAGTACCGGTCGACCGCCAGACACCCGGCGGCGACCAGCAGCGCCACAAACCCCCAGGGGGCGGCATCCGGCCAGCCCCCCGCCCCGTCGACCAGGGGCAGCACGGCCCCCAGCGCTCCCGCCGCCCCGGCCGCCACCCGCAGCACGCGCGCGGTGCGGCGCTTGCGCCGCCGGTCACCCAGATACCAGGCGACCGTACGCAGCGCCCGGTCCTCCACCCACGCGTACACCTCGTCCAGCCGCTGGACGGGCTCGCCCCAGTCCCCCCGGGGGAAAGGCCGCCCGAGCAGATCGCGTCCGGCCTCCGGGGACGTACCCGGGCTCTCCTCCGACACGGTTGGGCTCCCTTGTGACATCGGGTGATGGTGCGATTGGCGTTCCGTTCCTACCGCCGTGGAGCCGATCCGGGGAGACCCGGGACGGATAATTAGCCCGAACGGGGTGCATAGCACTTTTATCGGATCTGGCTACGGTGTGGTCGTGTGCGTCCGGGGCGTGTGTGACCAGCCGATAGGCTCAGCCCCGTGAAGATTCTGGTCATCGGCGGTGGCGCCCGCGAACACGCCCTGTGCCACGCACTCGCATCGGACCCTGAGGTCACCGGTCTGCACTGCGCCCCCGGCAACGCGGGCATCGCGGCCGACGCCACGCTGCACCCGGTCGACGCGCTGGACGGCGCCGCGGTCGCGGCCCTGGCGAAGTCGCTGGACGCGGACCTGGTCGTGGTGGGTCCCGAGGCCCCGCTGGTCGCGGGCGTCGCGGACGCGGTACGGGACGCCGGCATCCCGGTCTTCGGGCCGGGGCGGGAGGCGGCCCGGCTGGAGGGGTCGAAGGCGTTCGCCAAGGACGTGATGGCGGCGGCGTCGGTCCCGACCGCACGGTCGTACGTGTGTACGACGCCGGCGGAGGTCGACGAGGCGCTGGACGCCTTCGGGGCGCCGTACGTGGTGAAGGACGACGGGCTGGCGGCGGGGAAGGGCGTGGTCGTCACGTCGTCCCTCGCGGAGGCCCGCGCCCACGCGGCGGCGTGTTCGCGGGTGGTCATCGAGGAGTACCTGGACGGGCCGGAGGTCAGCCTGTTCGCGGTGACGGACGGCGAGACAGTGGTGCCGCTGACGCCGGCGCAGGACTTCAAGCGGGCGTACGACGGGGACGAGGGCCCCAACACGGGCGGGATGGGCGCGTACAGCCCGCTGCCGTGGGCGGACCCCGGCCTGGTGGACGAGGTGAAGCGGACGGTGCTGCAGCCGACGGTGGACGAACTCCGCCGCCGCGGCACGCCGTTCTCGGGCCTGCTGTACGCGGGCCTGGCGCTGACGTCGCGCGGCGTGCGGGTGATCGAGTTCAACGCGCGGTTCGGGGACCCCGAGACGCAGGTGGTCCTGGCCCGGCTGGAGACTCCCCTGGCGGGGCTGCTGTACGCGGCGGCCACGGGGACGCTTTCGTCCTTCGAGCCGCTGCGGTGGAGTGCGGGGGCGGCGGTGACGGTGGTGATCGCGTCGGCCGGGTATCCGGCTGCGCCGCGGACGGGGGATGAGATCACGGGGCTGGGTTCGGATTCTCCGTCGGCGTATGTGCTGCATGCGGGGACGCGGGTTGACGCCGGGCGGGTTGTGTCGGCGGGGGGGCGTGTGCTGTCGGTGGTGGGGGTGGGGGCTGACCTCGCGGAGGCGCGCTCGCGGGCGTATGGGGCTGTTGCCGGGATTGGGTTGGAGGGGTCGCATTACCGGGGGGATATCGCGGCGGCTGCGTCGGGGGCGTAGGTCCCTCGGGGCGGGCGTCGGGGGTGCGGCGCAGCGCCGCCGGCTGCCCGCGCCTGCGGCGCGGGGCGGGTTGCCCACCCACGGCCGCCCGTTTCGGGGTGATGGGGTGGGCGTAGCCGGCTGGGGTGCGGGCGCTGCGCGGGGGCGGTTCTGCTTCCGGGGGATTTTGGCGGCGTCGGCCGCCGGCTCCCCGCGCCTGGCGGCGCGGGGCGGTTTGCCCACCCACATGCCGCCCGTTTCGGGGCGGCGGGGCTGGCGTAGCCGGCGGCGGGGGGGCTGTTGTACGAGAC
>NZ_WEGJ01000018.1 GCF_009604385.1 Streptomyces smaragdinus | reverse complement strand
CTACGCCAACCCCACCCCAGCCACCACCGACACCCCCCACCACCAGGCACGCCAGCCCCGCCACGGACACCGCCCACCCGCCGCCGGCTACGCCAGCCCCGCCGCCCCGAAACGGGCGGTGTGTGGGTGGGCAACCGCCCCGCGCCGCAGGCGCGGGGAGCCGGCGGCCCACGCCGCACACATCCCCCGGCAGACCGCCCCCGCGCAGGGGCGCACCCCCCGCCGGCTACGGCGACAACGTCACCCCGAAACGGGCGGCCGCGGGTGGGCAACCCACCCGCCCCGCAGGCGCGGGGAGCCGGCGGCGCGACGCCACACACCCCCGCCCCCTCGCCATACAACCACCCAGCCGGAGGCACAGGCAGCCAACGCCCCCCGGCCGGCCCACGCCCGCGGCGACCACGTCCCGTACCCACCGGGAGCGCACCCCCGGCCGGGGAAACCGCCCGCCGGGCGGAGGCGTGACCGGAATCGCGACCGGACCCCGCGCGGACCCCACGCCCGGCCCCGACGGCGACTGACCGGCACCGCGCCGAGCCGGCAGGCCGGGAGTCACCCCCCGGAAGGACGCAAGCGGGCCAGCCGCCGCGCCGACTCCCGCGTCGAGCGCGCGATCGCGTCCTCGTCGACTGTCGTCAGCCGCCCGTCCGTCACGATCTGCCGCCCGTCCACGAACGACGCCGTGACCGGCGCCGCCGCCCCCAGCACCAGCGCCGCCACCGGATCGGCGATCGACGCGTGGGCCAGGGTGTCGAGCCGCCACAGCACCAGGTCCGCGAGCTTGCCCGCCTCCAGCGACCCGATCTGCGTCGCGCGGCCCAGGACCTGAGCGCCGCCGTAGGTGCCCAGCCGCAGCGCCTGGCGGGCGGTGAGCGCGGCCTCGCGGTGGGCGCCGAGGCGGTTGATCAGCAGCGCGTTGCGCAGCTCGGTGTGGAGTTCGCCGGACTCGTTGGACGCGCTGCCGTCGACGCCGAGGCCGACGGGCACCCCGGCGGCGAGCATGTCGGGGACGCGGGCGATGCCGGCGGCGAGGCGGGCGTTGGAGGACGGGCAGTGGGCGACGCCCGTGCCCGTACGGGCGAAGGCGGCGATGTCGGCGTCGTTCATATGGACGCAGTGCGCCATCCACACGTCGTCGCCGAGCCAGCCCGTGGACTCGAAGTAGTCGGTGGGGCCCATGCCGAACAGCTCGTGGCACCACTTCTCCTCCTCCACGGTCTCCGACCCGTGGGTGTGCATCCGCACACCCTTGCGCCGGGCGAGTTCGCCGCCCTGCCGCAGGAGTTCGGTGCTGATGGAGAAGGGCGAGCAGGGCGCGGCGGCGACCTGCGTCATCGCGTCGAACGACGCGTCGTGGTACCGGTCGATGGTCTCCTCGGTCCCGGCCAGCGCCCCGTCGAGGGTCTCGACGGCGAAGTCCGGCGGCAGCCCGCCGTCGGACTCGCCGCGGTCCATGGACCCGCGGGCGAGGGTGAAGCGCACACCCATGTCCCGCGCGGCGCGGATGATCGCGCCGGACAGGTCGCCGGAGCCGCGCGGGTAGATGTAGTGGTGGTCGATGGCGGTGGTGACGCCGCCGCGGGCCAGCGTCGCGAGGGAGCCCTGGGCGGCGGCGTGGACCATGGGCTCGTCGATCCGGGCCCAGGTGGGGTAGAGCGCGACCAGCCAGTCGAAGAGGTTGTGATCGGTGGCCAGGCCCCGGGTCAGCCACTGGTAGAAGTGGTGATGGGTGTTGACCAGCCCCGGTGTGGCGAGATGACCGGTGGCGTCGATGCGCCGGACGACGCCGGCGAGGCCGGCCGGGGCGGCGCCGGGGCCCACGGACTCGATCCGGTTGCCGGCGAGGACGAGGTGGCCGCTCGGGTACTCGGTGTCCGCCGCGTCGACGGTGGCGATCGCACAGTTCTCGATCACGGTGCGCTGGGCTGCGTTCATGGCGTGCCCCCGGGTCAGAGGTTGGTCAGGTCGACGGGAATCCGCGCCTCGGCGCCCGCGCGGAGCACGGTGGCCTCGATCAGTCCGTACGGGCGGTCGGCGGCGAGGTAGACAGCGCCGTCGGCGGCCTCGTTGGCCATCCCGAAGGGCTCGAGGTCCACCCGGAAGTGGTGCTTGTTCGGCATGGAGAAGCGGATCTCGTCGATCTCCGGCCGGTTCTCGATCACCCGCGAGCCCATCGCGTACAGCGTCTGCTGGAGCGACAGGGAGTACGTGTCGGCGAAGGCGCGCAGCAGATGCGCCCGCGCCCCGTCGTACGAGGCGTCCCAGTCGGGCGTGTCCGCCTCCCCGCCCGTCCACGCGTGGCGCCACCAGGAGGACACGGACGTGGCGAGGATCCGGTCGCGGTCCTCGGGCAGCGTCGTGTACGGGTCCTTGACGAAGCCCCAGAACTCGGAGTCGGTGGTGTTCATGACGGTGAGGTCCTTCAGCCCCGTCAGCACTTCCGGCGCCCGGCCGTCGTACGTGATCTGCGCCGTGCGCGTCTCGCGGCCCGTACGGGCGAAGGAGTGCCCGGAGCCCTCCAGCCGCTCCCAGGTGTACTCCTCGATCCGGATCCGGGCCCGGTGGATCGGCTGCCGGCTGTCCACGAAGTGCCGGGCGAGCAGCAGACCGAACGCCTCGGCGGACTCGATGCCGTGCTTCTTGGCGAACGCGAACACCGTGTTCTTGGTGGTGTCGGTCGGCAGCACGTTCGCGTTGTCGCCGGAGTAGTGGACCTCCGCCATGTCGCCGGAGAGGGACACGGAGACGTTGAGGTCCTTGAGCCGGTGGGTGTCGCCGTCCCGGGTGACCTTGACGACGCGGTTCTCCGCCTTGCCGTACTGGTTCTGGCCGAGGACGACGGGGTGGGCGTGGGCTGTCATCTAGCTCCCTCGGTACACGGAATAGCCGAACGGGTTGAGCAGCAGCGGTACGTGGTAGTGCTCGCCCGGTACGACGGCGAACGCGACCGTCACTTCCGGGAAGAACGCGGGGGCGGCGCCGTCCCGCGTCAGATACGCCTCCGTCGCGAAGTCCAGCCGTACCCGGCCCGTGCCCTCCGGCAGCGGCGGCAGGTCCCGGCACCGCCCGTCGGCGTCGGTCACGGACGACCCGAGCACCGTCCAGTCACCGCCGCCCCGCGCCGACAGGGTGACGGGCACCCCGGGTGCCGGGCGTCCGGTGCTGGTGTCCAGGATGTGCGTGGACACCGAGGTCTGCGTGGTCATACGTCCCGTGCTCCCTCCGCCAGCCGGCCGAGCCGGATGCGGTTGATCCTGCCCAGCTGTTCCCGGACGATCCCGCGTTCCCGCTCCGGCGTGTTGCCGACGCGCTCCCGGATCGCGGCGAGCAGCTGTTCGCCGCTCAGCCCCGTGGCGCAGATGAGGAACACGTGCCCGAACCGCTCCTGGTAGGCCAGATTGAGCTCGAGCATCTCCGCCTTCAGCGCGTCCGCCGCCCCCGTCATCCCCGCCTGCTCCCGCGCGGAGGCCGGATCCCCGGGGGCCGGCCGCCCGATGGGCGGGTGTCCGGCCATGGCCTCGTCGAGGTCGGCGTCGCCGAGCCCCGCCGTGGCGGCGTCGTTCGCGGCGTACAGGGCCCCGGCATCGGCGTACGGCCGCCCGGCGGCGATCGCGGCGCCCCAGGCCGTGCTGGCGCAGACCTCGTGCAGCAGCCGGCGGGCCGTGGCCGGGTCGGCGGCGTTGAGCCGGGCGAGCCCCGGCGATGCGCTGGACGTCACACGTCGCACGCTAGAGACAGCAGAGAGGAATCGTCAACAGTTTGTTGAAGACACCGCGTGTCAAGGAAACGCTGGTCCATACCCATTCCGAATGCGTGTACGTGTAGGGTCCCGCAGTGTTCCCGCCATGCCAACGCACATCGTTCCGCCCCCACCCCCGAGGCATGGCGTGAGAGGACATACCGTGAGCAGCAGTTTTGCCGGAGGACGCGCCGCGCGCCGGATCAGACGGCGCCGCTCCCCGGCGGCGCTCCTGCTGGCCCTCGTCTGGGCCGGCGCCGCCGGAGTACTGGCGCTGTGGTGGCACGACACCCCCTCGATCGCGGGTACGGAGGGCCGGATCACGGCCGCGGGCCGGATCACCGGTCTGCTGGCCGGCTATCTGATCGCCCTCGTCGTCCTGCAGATGGCACGGGTGCCCGCGCTGGAGCGCCGGGTGGGTTCCGACCGGGTGACGCGGTGGCACGCGATGAGCGGGCGCTACACGCTCTCCCTCGTCCTCGCCCACGTCGTCCTGACGATGGTCGGCTACACCCTGCAGGCGGGCGAGTCCCTCACCGGTGTGGTCGGGCAGACCGTCGACGCCGTCACGGACATGCCGGACATGGGCAAGGCCGCCATCGGCACCGGGCTCCTCGTGATCATCGCCGTCACCTCGGTCGGCAGGGTCCGCCGCAAGATGCCGTACGACACCTGGTACCACGTCCATCTGCTGACGTACGCCGCGGTGTTCCTGACCTTCTTCCATCAGCTCACCACCGGCAACGATTTCGCCTCCGAGCCGGTCGCGAAGGCCCTGTGGTACGGGCTGTACGGGTCCGTCGCCCTGCTGGCCGTCTGGCACCGCCTCATCGCCCCCGTCCGGCTCAACCTCCGCCACCGGCTGCGCGTCGAGGCCGTGATCGCGGAGGCGCCCGGTGTGGTGTCGGTGGTGATGAGCGGACGGAAGCTGGACCGGATGGGCGCCGAGGCGGGGCAGTTCTTCCGCTGGCGGTTCATGGCGCCGGGCATGCGCTTCAGCTCCCACCCGTACTCCCTGTCCGCGGCGCCCCGCCCGGACCGGCTGCGGATCACCGTCAAGGCGATGGGCGACCACAGCTCCGGCGTCCGCGCGCTGCGGCCCGGGACCCGGGTGTGGGCCGAGGGCCCGTACGGGGCGATGACCGCCCAGCGCCGCAGCCGGGGCAAGGTGCTGCTGGTGGCGGGCGGCGTCGGCATCACCCCGATGCGTGCCCTGTTCGAGACGCTGCCGGGCGCGCGCGGCGACATCACCCTGCTCTACCGGGCCACCACCCCGCAGGACCTCGCCCTGTGGAACGAGCTCACGGCGATAGCCGACGCCCGCGGCGCGCGGCTCTTCCACGCGCTCAACAGCCCACGCGGCAAACGCCCCGACATCACCGGCACGTCACTGCGCCGGATGCTGCCGGACATCGACAAGCACGACGTGTTCATGTGCGGGCCGCCCGGCTTCTCGAGCGCCGTGTACGAGGCGCTGCGCGACGCGGGAGTGCCCGCCCGCCGGATCCACCACGAGTCGTTCGACATGTGAGCCACGGACACGCGTCCCCCACGAGCCCGGAAGCACAGGAGCGCAGATCATGCGAAAGAACCACCCCGTCAGACGGGTGATCCTGACGACCGTCGCCACCACGTCCGGCGTCGTCCTGCTGGTGACCCTGAAGCCGGACGCGGCCCAGGCCCCGGACGCCGCCGCCCCCGGCATCGCGCAGGGCAAGCAGGCGACCGCCGGCAACCACACGGCCACGGGGGACGCCGTCCGGACGAAGTACGGCGACGTGCGGGTCCGCCTCACCCTGACCGACGGAAGGATCACCGAGTCCGAGGCCGTACAGGCACCCGAGGGCGGACACAACGACGACATCACCAAAATGTCCGTCCCCACCCTCAACAAGGAGACCGTCACCGCACAGACCGCCGACATCGACACCGTCTCCGGCGCCACCTACACCAGCGACGGCTACCGCAGATCCCTCCAGTCCGCCCTCGACAAGGCCAAGAAGGACGGCCTCCTCGGCCGGCCCACCCGCACCGTCGACGGCAAACCCGTCCAGACCAAATACGGCCCCGTCCAGGTCCGCCTCACCCTGACCGACGGAAAGATCACCAAGTCCGAGGCCGTACAGGCACCCGAGGGCGGACACAACGACGACATCACCAAAATGTCCGTCCCCACCCTCAACAAGGAGACCGTCACCGCACAGACCGCCGACATCGACAGTGTCTCCGGCGCCACCTACACCAGCGACGGCTACACCAAGTCCCTCCAGTCCGCCCTGGACCGGGTCGATGGCTGAGAGCGCGCACCGCCGCGTCGAGGAGGCGATGGGGACCGTCTTCTCCTTCGACGTCCGCGGCGGGGAGGAGGCGGCCGTGCGGGCCGCGACCGACGAGGCGGTCGCCCTGCTGCACCGGGTCGACGAGGTGTTCAGCACCTACCGCGAGGGCAGCCAGGTCTCCCGGCTCGCCCGCGGCGAACTCGCGCTCGCCGACTGCGACCCGGAGGTCGCCGAGGTGTTCGCCCTCGCGGCCGAGGCGGAGCGGATCAGCGAGGGCTGGTTCAGCGCCCGTTACGCGGGGCGCCCGGATCCGACGGGCATCGTGAAGGGCTGGGCCGTCGAGCGGGCCGCGGAGCTGGCCGCGGCGGCCGGCGCCACCGGCGTGAACCTCAACGGCGGTGGGGACGTACAGCTCCTCGGCGTACCCGGCCCGGACCGGCCGTGGCGGGTCGGGGTGGCCGACCCGCTGCACCCGCGGCAGCTGGCCGCGGTGATCTCCGCGGCCGGCGCGGCACGGCTCGCCGTCGCCACCTCCGGTACGGCCGAACGCGGGCGTCACATCGTCGACCCGCGCACCGGGCGGCCCGCCGAGACCGACCTGGTGTCGGTGACCGTGGTGTCGCCCTCGCTGACCTGGGCGGACTGCTGGGCGACGGCGGCCTTCGCGATGGGCTCGAAACGCGCCCCGGACTGGCTCGAGTCGGTGCCGGAGACGGAGGCCCTGCTGATCACCGCGGACGACGGGGTGCGGTACACCAAGGGCCTGGCCCGCCGGCTGGGCTGACGATCACCCCTCGGGACCGATGCCCGCTTCCCTGGCCCGCTGCTCATTGACGTAGTTGAGGTAGTTGTAGACGGTGAACCGGCTGACCCCCAGGGCCGCCGCCACCGTCTCCACCCCGTGCCGTACCGAGAACGCGCCGCGCGTCTCCAGGACCCGTACGACCTGCTGCTTCGTCCTGCGGTCGAGCTCGGCCAGGGGCATCCCGTGCCGCCGCCGCAGCTCCGCGAGCAGATGATCGAGCGAGTCCGACAGCGCCGGCAGCCGCACGGCGACCACGTCCTCGCCCTCCCAGGCGAGCACCACGTCGTCCCCGGCCGCCTCCGCGGGGTCGACCATCTCCCCGCCGAGGGCATCGACGAGGGGCCGTACCGCTTCGACGAACGGGTGGTCGTCGGTCACGCTCCGTCCTCCTCCACCACGTTGAGCTGCAGGGAGATCCGGGTGGCCCCGGCCTCCAGCGCCTTGCGCAGCACGGAGTCGACGGTCGCGAGCACGGCGTGCGTCCCGCCCTCGACGGTGTTCCCGAACGGTCCGACGTCCACGGCGTCGAGCCCGGCCGACTCCACGACCTCACGTGCCGCGACGGCGTGCGCGGGCGGCTGTTCGAGGTCGAACGGCTCGGTCGTGAACTCCACTCTCAGTCGCACAGCGCCCCCATGGCGTCACGGCGTTGGCGTGCCCCCAACGGCTCCGACACGACCTTAACGGACGACTCCCCGGCGATCAGCGGCGAAAAAGGTCCGACCGGGTTCGGCCGACGGGGTGATGCCGAGCCCCTTTGTACGCGCCACACAGGGATTATTCGAATTGATACGCGATCGTCCGGCATCGCCGACCAAGCGACCGCCGGCTCGGCCACCACCACCCTCCCGTACCCTGCCCGGGAGGGTCCGAAAGATCGTCACATCCTTGGGCAGACGGCACACCTCGGGTGACAAACCCTTCACGATGTACCACGCAATCCCTCGCCGGGACCATGCCGGGTGCGTAGATTAATGACCAGGCTCAGCGACTGATCCGGCCTCCACCGGGGGAGGGGTACTCCCGCGAGCCTGGAGGGGGTGCTGGGTTATGGGTGACTGGCGCGTGCGGGTGCGGGGCCCCAGCGGCGAAGGCCTCTGCGGTGCGGGCGTCTTCATCGGCTCGGGCAGAATCCTCACCTGCGCGCATGTCGTGACCGAGGCTCTCGGACACCCCGACGACCGGATCGTGCCGACCGGTAGCACGGTGTACGTGGACTTCTCCCCCTCCGGCGACGCCCGCCCCCGCCCCGCCCGGACCATCGCCGGCGGCTGGTTCCCGGCCCTGTCCGCGTCCGGCGATATCGCGGTCCTGGAACTCGAGCCGCCCGACACGCCGGCCGAGGCCCGCCCGGCGACGCTGATGGCCGGTGACGACACCGGCCCCACCGACGTCAGCGTGTACGGCTACCCGAGCCCGGGCCTCGGCGACGGCGTCTGGGTCGAGGCGACCGCGACGGGCTCCGGCGGCCCCAACCCGGCCTGGCGCCAACTGGACGGCCGGGCACACGGCGTGCCCATCCAGCGGGGCTTCAGTGGCGCGGGTGTCTGGGACCGGGGGCTCGGCGGCGTCATCGGCCTGGTCGTCGCCGCGTACAACTCGTCCGTCGAACGGATCGCCTGGATGTTCCCGCTCACGGCCATCGCCCGCGAGTGGACACCGCTCACCGGCCTGCTCACACCGGACCGGCCGGCCATGGATGAACTGACAGCACGGCAGTGCGCCGAACTGGCGAGGCTGATCGCGTCCATCCCGATGTTCGCGACACTCGGCGGCCGGCAGGATCTGGTGTCGCTGCTGCGCCCGGAGATCGGCTGGACGGTGGCCGAACGACCCGCTTCACACGCGCACTTGTATCACGTGATACGTACTAGCTGCGATCACGAGGGAGGACTCGAAGAACTGATCGACGCGGTCAGGACCTTGGTGGGTGACTCGCGCACCGTCCGGTCGATCGACGACGAATTGCGACGGTTCGCGGAGGAGGGGCTTCGGTGACAGGACTTCTGACACTCGATCCGGCCGAGCCCGTTCACGCCTGGATGTCTCACAGGAAAACGGGGATGGCGGAATTACTCGATGATCCATCGGACTGGTCACGCACCAGCAGACTCGTGCACGCACTCGAACGCACCCACCCCATGGGGGAACCAGATCGCCGGCGCCAGTGTCTGGAGGTGGCGGGCGACCGGCTGAACGTCGACCTCAACGGGCTCGTACCGCAGAACACCGGCACCCGGAGCCAGCTCTACGAAATCGTGCGGACCCTCGACGGTATTCCGGGCGGTCTCATGGTGCTGGCCGAGACGATCCGTTTCTTCGCCCCGGGTGCCCGGTCCACGGAGGCGTTCTGCCGCCACATCCCCCCGGCATTCGTCCAGCCGGCACTCGACCAGGCCGAACTGAACGAGATCCACGAGCTGCTGCGGACGGCTCCCAAGGTGCCGGTCGGCCGGATCCACCGGGAGGCACGGGGCGGCTACGAACAGCTCCCGCCCGGACACGAGGACATCGTTCTGGCCTTCAACCATCTGACGGAGGCAAACGCACGAACGGACGGGCTGTTCCCCTTCATGGTGTACGTCGAACAGGTCGCCGCGCTCGCCCCGGATCACCTGGCCCGGCGGCTGCGGCTGTGGAACGACACCGTCGCCGACGGCCTCGGCCTGCGGGACACCCTGAGCGCGGCGCGCGGCGCGCTCGTACCCGTGGGGGCCGAACCGCCCGACGGCATCGCCTACCTGGCGATACAGATCGAGCAGGGGAGTGAGGACGACACTGAGGGGTATCTGGTGTCGTCATGGACGAAGGAGGATGTCCGTGCCCCGGCCCGTCCGGACTTCCTCGACTTCGCGTGCTCCGACGGGGATCTGGAGATGACCGTGGAGCGCGCCATCTCCAGCGGTGAGGCGTCCCTGGCCGGCCTCGACACACCCGTGCAACTGGAGTTCCTGCTGGGCCGGGACCTGGTCGACCTGCCTGTGGGGGAATTCGCCACCCATCGCTCCACCGGTCTGCCGCGCCCCCTGGTTCGCCATTACCAGACGGTGATCCGCAGTCTGGAGCGGCAGCGGGACCCGTCGATCCAGCGCGTACTGAAGAAACGCTGGCGCAGCATGCGGGACACCCCGCACGAGTGCTCCTGGCACACCTGCGGCGGACCGGCCGGTCTGAGCCCGTCCGCCCTGCAGGACGTGCTGGGCCGGGACCGGGACGGACGAGTGGTCGCGCTCGCCCTGCTCGACGCTCCACGCAAACCCGAGCCCGGGGTCATCCACTCCTACGACGTCGCCCTGCGGGAGGGGGTTCCGGCCATGCTGTGGACCTGCTCGTCCGCTGCCGCCCCGACACTCGACGAGCTGGCGACGCGCCTGTTCACGGCGGACCAGCTGAACCTGCTGGCGACCAAGGTCCACGAGCTGTTTGCGGATCATGTGCTCGTACTGATAGACGACCCGAACAACACCTACGTGCCCCTACGTCGTTTCCAGCCGCCGCAGCGCAGACAAGGACACAGCCAGTGAGTGACGGCCCACCCACGGACGACATGTCCGACCCAGACACCGGTCAGGAGACCCGCCCGCAGTCCCCCGCACCGTGGTGGGTCTACCACGGCGACGGCCGCCAGATGGCGGCCCGCGACCTCGACGACGTTCTCATGGTTCCGCCGCCCTGGCGCGACTTCAAGGGCGGTCCGCTCCAGGACCGGCCGGCGGAGGACGAGGCGGAGACAACCCGGCGCATCGGCCCGCCGCTGCGGGACGGGGACCCGCGCCGGCCGGTCAACGTGGACGAGGCGGACATGGTCAACGCGGCCCTGTATCTGCGCCGCCCGCTGCTGGTCACGGGGCGCCCCGGCACGGGAAAGTCGAGCCTGGCCTATCGCGTGGCGCGGGAGCTGCGGCTGGGGCGCGTCCTGCGCTGGCCGATCACCACGAGCACGACCCTGAAATCCGGGCTGTACGAATACGACGCCATCGGACGCGCCCAGGACGCAGCCGCCCATCGCGCCGCCGTCGAGGCGCGACACCCCTTACCCGCGGATGGCTTAACGAATGCCGGGCCGGCCGCCGTGGGCGATTATGTAAGGCTCGGGCCACTGGGCACCTCATTGCTGCCGTATCGACTGCCACGCGTACTTCTCATCGACGAGCTGGACAAGAGCGACATCGACCTCCCGAACGACCTGCTCAACATCTTCGAGGAGGGCGAGTACGACATCCCCGAGCTGGTACGAATAGCCTCCCGTGAACCGGCGGCCGACGTACTCACCTCCGATCCCGGCATGAAGGCGACAATCACCGGCGGCCGAGTACGCTGCCGCGCCTTCCCGCTGATCCTCATCACCTCCAACGGGGAAAAGGAATTTCCACCCGCCCTGTTGCGCCGGTGTCTTCGCCTCGAACTCCCCCCTCCGGACACCGAGCAGCTCGCCGCGATGGTCGCGGCACGGTTCGGGCCGCGGGCCGGTGCCCGTGGTGAGGAACTCGTCCGGCTTTTCGCCTCCCGCAGCGCTCGTGAGGGAGGGCTGAGCGCCGACCAGTTGCTCAACAGCGTCCATCTCGCCACGTCCGACGGCTTCGAGGAGGACGAACACTGGAGTCGGCTCGTCGACTCGCTGTGGCGCAGCCTCGACACGACGAGGCCGTGATGGCCGGCACCCCGTCGGCTCCGACGCCTCCGCCAGACCCTCCGGGCAGCGCGGACCTGACGTCGTACGAGCTCGCCGACGGACTGTGGCTCGCCATGTGCCTGGCCGGGCGCAGCCGCCCCCGCAGCACCGGGCCCGCGACCCCCCGGCAACCGCGGCGGAACACCCGCCCCCGCGAGTCGCCGCGCCCGGCTCCCTCCCCCACGCCCCCGTGGGACCAGGAGCGGAAGGCACCGGACGCACCACGCCGGTCGACGCCGGCCGAACCACCGCCGTGGACACCGGCCGGGGCGACGGGCCTCTCCGACACACCGGTCCCGCTGCCCCACCTGCCGTCCGTCGACGCCATCGCCACCGCCGTATGGACGTCGGTCCCAGGCCTGGAGAACCCCCGGATGCTGGAGCGGGCCCTGCGCCCCCTCCGGCGCACCGTAGCTTCCGCGCACGACCTGGTCCTCGACGAGGAGCGGACCGCCGAGGCCCTCGCGGAGGGCGAGCCTCGGCTGCCCCGGTACCGGCCGGCCCGCGAACGCTGGCTGGACCTGGTACTGGTCGTGGACACCGCACCGTCGATGGCCGCCTGGCGGCACAGTGTGAACGAGTTCAGCCGGTTACTCGGCGGCCTCGGCGCCTTCCGCACACTCGACATCCGGCTGCTCGACACGGACCGGGAGTCGGATCTGCGACTCCACGGACCCGGCCCCGAGGCCCCCGAGTTCGACCTCACCGATCCGGCGCTGCCCCCTCGGCGCCGGGCCGTGATGGTACTCACGGACGGCACAGGGGCGGCCTGGCAGCGTGGTGAGGCGCAACGACTCATCACCCACTGGAGTGAAAACGCTCCCGTGGTCGTGGTGGATCTGCTCCCCCACCGGTCCTGGTACCGGACCTGGATGACCACGCGCGACGCCCGGCTGCACGCGGTCGGGCCGCTGCCGCACGGCGCCCGCTGCACGGCGAGCACCACGGACTCGGATGCCGTCGTCGGGGCGGCCGTGCCGGTCATCGAGCTCACACCGCGTTGGCTGGCGCGCTGGGCACACCTTCTGGTGGGTGACGGCGATGACTGGTCCGGGGCACACGTACTGTCCGTACCGGGTCCGCCCGATCCGGAGGACTACGGCCTCGAGCCGGACGACGAATTCGCTCCGGAACACCCGCAGACACCGGCCGAGCGGGTCCTGCAGTTCCGGGCCGGGGCCTCTCCGACAGCGTTCAAGCTCGCACAACAGCTCTCGGTCGCGCCGCTGGACCTCGCGGTCATGGAGACGGTCCAGCAGCTGACCCAACCGGGCTCACGCCCCGCGCACATGGCCGAGGTACTGAGCTCGGGGCTGCTCGTCGCGGAGAACCGGCCGGCAGCCAATCCGTTCGCGGCGACAGCACATCGATACGCCTTCCTTCCGGGGGTGGCCGAGGAACTCCTCGCCACCTGTGGGCGAGCCGCCACCGCAGAGGTGATGCGACTCGTCCTGACCCGCCTGTCGGTGTCAGTCCCTGAGATGGGGGACCTCGTTCGGGTACTCACTACACCCTCGTCATCGCAGCGGGTGACGGTGCCGGCAGGGGCGAGCGAGGACTTCGCTCCGTTCGTCCGGGGCCTCAGCGGCTTGTCGGGACCATACCGCACCTGGGCGGACCGACTGGGTGGGGCACAGCGATTCTCGGCACAGGACGGCGGTGTTGATCCCCTACAATCTGGGCGATCCACTCTGCCGAAAAAGCCTGTGTCCGAACCACGTCCGGAAACGGTCAAAGGACAGCATTTTCGAACCGTTTCCGAACAGGGAACACTGATGCCCGATGGGCACTCAGCGGAGGACAGAGGAGAGCCTGGTTCAATGAACGACGCAAACACGCCCACTACGCTGAGTCCGGTGGAGCGGGCCATCGCCGAACGGCGCAAGGCAGGCAGCCCGCCACCCGTTTGGGGGAATGTTCCGCCCCGGAATGTTAACTTCACCGGGCGGGTGCTCTCCCTCCAGGATCTGCATACTCGGCTGACCCAGGGCACCACGGCTGTTCTGCCGGAAGCACTGCAGGGCATGGGCGGCGTCGGCAAGTCCCAAATTGCCATCGAATACACTTATCGTCATAGTTCTGACTATGACATCGTCTGGTGGATACCCGCCGAACAGCCTGCGCAAATCCGCGCCGCCTTTGTGGATCTGGCGCAGCGTCTGCGACTACCCACCAGCATCGAGGCCAATACAGCGGTGCCGGCCGTGCTGGAAGCCCTACGGGTGGGTAAGCCCTACCGCAACTGGCTCCTGGTTTTCGACAACGCCGAAAGCCCGGAAACAGTCACCCCGTTCTTTCCACACGGTGGTACGGGACGCATCCTGGTAACTTCCCGAAATGGACAATGGGTTAACATGGCACGGACCGTCCAGGTAGATGTTTTCGATCGCGCGGAGAGCGTTGAGCTTTTGCGGCGTCGAGGACCGGAACTCACCGATGAGCAGGCGGAGCGACTGTCTCATGAACTCGGCGACCTTCCACTCGCCATCGAACAGGCCGCTGTCTGGCTGACCGAGACGGGCATGCCCGCCGAAGAGTATCTCGACCTCTTCCTCGGGAAGAAGGAAGAGTTCGAGGGTCGTCGTTCCGAATTGCTTGAACTTGCCCCGCCGATGGACTACCAGCTGCCCGTGGCAGCGGCCTGGAACGTCTCGCTCGACCGGCTGAAGGACACCAACCCGGGTGCTCTCCAAATCCTTCAGGTCTGCTCCTATTTCGCGCCCGAACCAGTGTCCCGCAGCCTCTTCATGGCCGGCCGTAACGCGGCACTCCCCGGCCTCTTGGGCGAGGTGCTGAGCGACCCCATCCGGCTGGGACAAGCCCTGCGCGAAATCAACAGGTACGCACTGGCTCGTATCGACCACCGTACGAACAGCATCCAACTGCACCGACTCGTACAGGCAGTGCTCATCGACCAGATGCCGCCCGCCGAGCGGGAGCAGATGCGTCACGCGGCCCATCTGCTGCTCTCGGGCGGTGACCCGGGCGAGCCGAATGTGACCAGGAACTGGCCTCGATACGCCGAACTGCTGCCCCACATCCGGGCATCGGGAGCGGTCGAGTGCGACAACCACTGGGTGCGAAGCCTTGTGGTCAACACCGTTACCTACCTGTTCACCTGGGGTGACCACGACGCCTGTCTCGAGCTCGCCCAGGACGCGCTGCGCACATGGCGGGTCAGCATCGGTCCCGACGACCCCCAGACGCTGACCGTAGCCCGTTACTGCAGTCACGTTCTGCGTGCACTCGGCCGGTATTCCGAGGCCAAGGAACTGAACACGGACAGCCTCGAGCGCAGGCGCCGGACTCGCGGCGATGCCGACGAGGACACGTTGCTCGCGGCCCGGGCCGTGGCCGTCGACATGCGCGCCTCCGGAGACTTCGCGTCCTCCGCGAAGCTCAACAAGGAAACCTATGAGCAGGCCGTGCGCTCGTTCGGCGATCGCGAACCGGTGACGATTGCGGCAGCTGTGGACTACGGGACGGCTCTACGCCTCACCGGAGACTTCACCGCCGCTCGAGACCTCGACGCGGTCAATCTCCAGTACGCGGTCGACGCCCTCGGCGAGGACAGCCTGCTCACCATGATGCTGGTCAGCCTGCTCGCGGTGGACCTGCGCGAATGCGGTGACTACGTGGGTGCCAGCGAGATGCAGGAGAACAACTCGATCCGGTTCGAGCAACTGGCGGGCAAGGAAACGCCCATCACGTTGATGGCTCTTCGTCATCTCGGTGAGGCGCGGCGCAAGGCGGGTGACCACGAGGGCGGGCTTGCGGCCGGCACCGAGTCCTGGGAGCGCAACGAGCGCCGCTACGGCAGCGAACACATCGACACCCTGTCCGCGGCGTCGAGCCTCGTGATCGCCCAGCGCCAGGCAGGCAATCTGGACGAGTCCGTCGAGCTGGGCGGGAAAACCCTGGACCTGATGAGGCAGACCCTCGGGGAGGAGCACCCGTTCACTCTCGGGACCATGACGAACCTGGCGATCTCCCTGCGCCGCAAGGGAGAGACCGAGCGGGCGGCAGACCTGAACAGGCAGGCGCGGGACGGACTGATCGCCACAGTCGGCCCCAACCACCCCTATACCCTCGCCGTCGCCATCAATCTGGCCAGTGATCTGTTCACGCTGGGCGACGCGCAGGCAGCCGCCGAAGCGGACGAGGAGACGCTGCGCCGCGCCACCGAGACACTCGGCGAGTCCCATCCGATGACTCTGGCCTGCGCGCTGAACCTGGCCGCCGACCTGCGCGGGCTGGGCAAGACCAACCGGGCCGAGACCCTGTACGCGGCGACGCTCTCGTCGCTGCGGCAGGTACTCGGGCAGGAGCATCCGGCCACATTGGCCGCCACCAGGAACGAGCGAGCCGACTGCGATGCGGAGGTGTACCTGATCTGACGACCGGTCACCTCAGGTAGGGCGGTGGCCCGGCCACCGCCTGCTCCGCATGCCGCCCGCCGATCCAGCCGGCAACCTCGCAGGGATCGGCCGGCGTGGCCTCGTCCACCAGCCGCAGATACACCGCCCGCACCAGCTCGGGCCGGCTGAGCAGCGCGTCGGCCGCGGGGCCGTCCCCATGTCCCCGGGCGGCGAGGCCCAGGCCTATCCAGCAAGCCGTCTCCTCGGGCCGGGCGATCACCTGTCGTCGGTAGTCGCGCAGGGCCCTGTCGAAGTCACCGTCCAGCAGGGCGATGTCCGCCGTCGTCGCACCCAGCGACTCGGGGTGCCGGCGCAGCCAGGTGAATCTCCCGGGGTCTTCCCAGCGCAGTTTCACGAGCTCGGAGCGCACCGCCGGCTCGCGCGGCAGAGCGTCGGCCCGCAGCAGCGGTTCCCCGGCGTCGAACCGGCTCGGCGGCAGGCCGTGCGACCAGCGCTGCGCCAGGGATACCGCGTCGGACTCCGGTGGCCGCCAGTTCCGTATCCGCCAGACGCCCAGATGGTCCGCCGCCACCAGGGCGGCATCCGACTCGGCCGCCGGCGACAGGGTTTCCGCACACCAGCGGACCAGACAGTCCCGCATACCTGTTGCGAACCGGATCCCCAGCTGGGTCAGCTGCCCGGAGGTCAGCAGGTCGTCCAGGACGGCGAGGGTGCCCCGACGCATCAACGCATAGCAGAACTCCGCTCGTTGCGCTTCCTGCCCATCGGCCGTCGCGTGGTACCGGCGCCAGAACGAAACCATGCCCAGATGGGCGTAGGCACCCTGGAGAAGCCCCGCGGCCGGTCGTGGATCGACCCGCCACGGCGCGTAGTGAAGCGTGTCGCCCGTCTCTCGGGTGAGGGTGACCAGGTCCAGCAGGGCACCTAGTTTGACGTGCTGGAACTCGTGGATCAGGCTGGCGGCCAGGGTCGTCGCGTCGGTGGGCAGCTGCATCATCGCGCTGCCGAACGACTCGGGGGAGGTAACGCTGTAGGGTTCCCCGCTCACGACGGGGTCCAGCGGGACGAGGGCACACATCACGTCCGCGAGGCCGCCCGCGACGTCGGGTTGGCTCCGGACCAGCCGCTCCCACCCCTGTTGGATCAGGGTCTGCCAGCGATGCCGGCTCTGCACGTTCTGGACGACCGGTTGCCGTTCCGCCACGAACGGCGCGTACGGATCGGTGTCGTCGAGTGCCAGCCGCAGGCTCTGCCCGCCGTGTGTGGCACGAGCGTACGGCAGGGGGCGCCAGCCGGGCCGCGACGAGTCCAAGGACTCCGGCAGCAGTACACAGGCCCCTCGGGGCGAGACGACGGCAACGCGGCCGGCTCTCCGACCCGCCGCTCGCACGGTCGCGGCATACGGTCTCGCCCTGCCGGTGTCGGCTTGTGGGATCCGTGCCGTCCCCAGGGACGGCAGATGCAGCGTGCGGCCGTCGGGCACGGGTACCCGGGCGTGGAATTCCATGCCGGCGCGGATTGCCGCTGTGGCGGCGAGAGTGTGGAGGTATCCCGCCTCGGTCCACAGGGGCACGTCGCTGGATTTCACGCCCCGCAGGCGTCGTAATACATGAGCGGCCCAGACGCCCGTCGAAGGGTGGATCAGGACCGCCTCGAAGGCCCCCGGGTCCTCGTACTGCACTCGGCTGAGCAGCTGCCAGGCGGAGTGCGCCGAAGGCAGGGGGCCCATGGCGGCGGGATCGGCCACGACGGCGTCGAGCACCATGCGCAGCAGGATCAGGCGCTTGCTCTTCTGGCCGTCACGCAGCGCTCCGAGAGTCTCCCGGTCTCCCCCGCCCGTGGACAGCTGGAGAAAGGACTCCATCGGCAACTGGTGCCTGTCACCGAATTCCTCCCGCATTTCCGCCTGAATGGGAGCAGAAGGTAATCGCGGCTGACTCGTCTTCCTCAACTAACGGCCTCCAGTCGGAGCGGCAACGACCATCACTCGCGGGTGAGCCGAAGATCCGCTCAGCAGCTCCCGGAATTCTGGGCGGCCGTCAGCGGCACCGGCAGATCGACGTGGAGCAGGAGGCGTCGTACCGACTGATCGAGGTCGCCCGACGGGCATCGCATCAGTTCGTCCATGGACAGACCGGCCACGTTCACCAGCTCCGTCGTTATGTCATGCTCCGCGCGATCCATCCGGCTAAACCCCCTGTGTGGTGGGACCCTTGGCGGCAGGCCACACCTTCCATCATGCCCGTGTACAGACAACGAGGGAAGGGGACCCTCTCCTGATGGCCCGGATCACTCGCCCCCGGGATCGTGGCTCCACTCCATCGTCACCACGAAGTTCGCTTCTGTCGCGCCCTTGGCGACGATCACTCCGGCCTCCGCCGAGAGCTTGATACCGAACTCCACGGACACCTTGTCCGGGGTCCGGGGCATGTCGCGCAGCTTCTCCCAGACCGCCGCGGCCACGGGGCGGATCTTGTCGAGGGACTGCTGGAGGCTTTCCTGGGCCACCGCCATCACCTGGCCCGGGCGGGCCACGCGGACCACGCCGTCGGTGTTCTCCGAGACCTCGACCCGGACGGACTCACTGCCTTCGACCGGCACCTCGATCACATACGACACAACGCCCGCCCCGTTTCTGCCCGTTGTCCGCAACAGCAGCAGGATAGGGGACGGTGGGACGGGTCACTACAGCGTTCGGTCAGGTCGTGCTGCGCAGCGCCGCCCACGTCATCGGGCCCACCACGCCGTCGATCTCCAGGCCCTTGGCCGTCTGGAAGGCGCGGACGGCGTTCTTCGTGTCGTTGCCGAATTCGCCGTCCACGCCCGAGGCGCCGACGCCGTAGCCGCGTTTGACCAGCATGCACTGGACCTGGACGACCCGCTGGCCGGTGTCGCCGTAGTCGGTGGTCTCCGTGCCGCCGTAATAAGTGCATTGTGTGATCCAAGCCGGCTGCGGTGGCGGGGCCTGGGTCTTGGCGGCCGTGGGGCTCGGGGCCGTGCCGCCTGAGCCGCCCGAGGTGCTGCCTGAGGTCTTGGAGGGTGCGGCCGAGGGGGTTTTGGAGGGGGTGCTGGTCGGGGAGGCGGAGGGCTTGGTGTCCTTCGGTTTCTTCTTCGCCTTCGCCTTCGCCGAGGCGCTGTCGAGCGGGACCGGCTGCAGCTCGTCCGTGGCGTCCGTCGCGGAGGCCGAGGGGGAGGCCGTCGCGGCGACCGGGTCCTGGTCGCCGGAGTCGCGCGTGACCAGGAAGGCGCCGAGGGCCACCCCGCACACCGCGAGGCCCGCGACCCCCGCCAGATAGCGGCGGCCCCGGCCGCGCCGGGCGCCGTGGGCGAGCGTGGAGTCGTCGGAGCCGGTCGGCGGGCCGTTGAACGGGGGCACGCCGTACGAGACGGGGGTGGGCGTGGGCTGCGGTTGGTACGGGGACGGGGCGGGCGCCGGTGGCGGGCCGAAGCCGGCGTGCGGAGGCCGCGCCCCCGCCAGCGGTACGGGCGGCACGGGACCGCCGAAGGGCACCCCGCCCCCGGTCGGTGCGGCGCCCGCGGGCGGCACGGGCACCGCACCCCCCGTAGGCGTCCCGGTGATCTCCGTCGGCGGCCGCACCCGCAGCGTGTCCGGATGCGTCTGCCCCGCGGCGGTCGCCGCCCCCTCCAGCGCCTCCCGCGCCTGCGCCCGCATCCGCAGCCGCCCGCCCAGCGGCTCGGGCCAGTCGGCGCCCGCCGCGCGGTCGCCGGCCACGGCGGTGAGCTGGGCGGCGGTGAACCGCGCCGCCGGGTCCTTGGCCAGGCACGTCGCCAGCAGGTCCGCCAGCGACGGGTCGACGGCCGCGACCTCGCCCATCACCTCACCGCGCGGCTCCTCGAACGCCACCCGGTGCATCACGTCCACCCCGGTCCCGTCGCCGAACGGGGCCCGGCCCGTCGCCGCGTGGACGGCCGTACAGGCGAGGGAGAAGATGTCGGAGGCGGCGTCGCAGCGGCCGTCGCGCAGATACTCGGGCGACATGTACGCGGGCGTCCCGACCCGGCTGCCGGACACGGTGATCGAACTGCCGCCCGCCGCCTGGGAGATCCCGAAGTCGATGACGTGCGCCCCGCGCTGCGACAGAATCACGTTCGACGGCTTGAGATCCCGGTGCACGACCCCGGCCTCGTCCAGCGCCATCAGCGCCCGGCCCAGCTCGGCCACCAGCAGCCACAGCCCCGACACCCCCAGCCGGCCGCCGTCGCGCACGGCCTCCGCGAGGCTGATCCCGGGGATGTACTGCGTCGCCATCCACAGCACGCCGTCGTCGAACCCGGTCCCCAGCAGCCGCGGCGTGTGCGGACCGCGGAGCCGGTCGTGGACGGCGGCCTCGCGCTCGAACCGCTGCCGGAACTCGGCGTCCTCCGCGTACTCGGGCCGGATCACCTTCACGGCCCCCAGCCCCGGCCGCCCGTCCACCGGCCGGGCGAGGTAGACGCGCCCCATCCCGCCGCTGCCGAGCACGCCGAGCGGTACGTACGGGCCCACCCGGTACGGGTCACCGGGCCCGACGGGCTTCGCGCCCGCCGCTTCCAGGGCGCCCGGTGGCACAGAGCGCTGATCCGTCATGAGTCCCCCCGGACACCGTTCGCGCACGACCGGCGCGCGGCGCGCCGGATTCCGGCCGACGGTATCGCGCCGGCGAATCCCCCTGCCAGTCGGGCTGGTGAGCGAACGGAAGGGCCCGTGACGCGCACGCGCGGACGGTCGAGCGGTGGACAGGGTGTTGTCACAGCCAAAAGTGCATGCAAAAGTGTGTCCACCTTTCGATCTCGTTGATCAGGAGTTCCGCATGGGCGTTCTGGACGGACAGACGGTGGTCCTCACCGGTGCCGGATCCGGTATCGGGCGGGCCGTCGTGCGCCGCTACGCCGCCGAGGGCGCGCGGGTGGTCGCCGTCGACATCACCGAGCGGGTCGGGGAGCTGTCCGCCGAGCTCGGCGAGGCGGTGATCCCGGTGGTGGCGGACGTCGCGACCTGGGAGGGGAACGTCCGCGCCGTCCGCACCGCCCTGGACGCCTGGGGCAGGCTCGACGTGTTCGTCGGCAACGCCGGGATCACCGACTCCGCCCGCCCCCTGGAGGACATCCCCGGCGACGCCCTGCCCGCCGCGTTCGGCGAGCTCTTCGGCGTCAACGTCCTGGCCCCCATGCTCGGCGTCCGCGCCGCCCTCGACGCGCTGATCGCCTCGCACGGCGCGGTGATCCTCACCGGCTCCTTCGCCGGCTCCAGCGCGGCCGGCGGCGGCGTCCTCTACACCGCGTCCAAGCACGCCGTCGAGGGCCTGGTGCGCCAGCTGGCGTACGAACTGGCCCCGGACGTCCGGGTGAACGGCGTGGCACCGGGCGTCGCCCCGACCCGGCTGCGCGGCACCTCGGCGCTCGGCCAGGGCATGGCGGACTCCGTGCTGGACGGCACGAAGGAGGCCCTCCCGCTGCAGGAGGTGCCCGACACCGACGCGTACGGCGGCGTCTTCACCCTGCTGGCCTCGCGCACGGACGCCGGGGTGATGACCGGCACCATGATCACCGCCGACAGCGGCCTGGCGATCCGCGGTATCGCCCGCCCCGGCGGACGGGTCGGCCGCTGACCGGGCCGGCCTTAGGTCACGCTCCGCAGACCGCCCGGAACCCTCACCGGGCGGTCTGCGGCATGCCATAAAACCGCAGGTCAGAGCTTGTTTAACGGAGGATTAACGGAGTAGCAAAATCCGTCTCGGATGCCTTGACGAGGCCCCGGAGCGTAAGTGTATTCATTCGTGCATGCACTTCTGAACGGCCCCGGACTGCCCTTCGAGACCCACTTGGAGCGACCATGTCGCTTGCCCCGGAAACCACCCGGACCCGCATCCCCCTCAGAACGCGCACCACCGACGACCCCGCGGTCGTCGCCGACCAGCAGGCCGACGACTACGGCAACCACGTCGTCCCGCTCACCGCCCGTGTCGGACGCTGGCAGCTGACCATGTCCTTCTGGTCCCTGCTCAGCGCCCTCGTCTGGCTCTTCTACGGCGCCCTCGCCGCCAGCCTGTACGGCACGACCGACGCCCTGATCGCCATCGGCGTCTCGATCGTCACGTACTCCCTGATCAACAGCCTGTTCACCGGCTGGGCCCGGCGCAGCGGCCTCAACTCGACCCTGCTCTCCCGGCGGATGTTCGGCGTCCTCGGCGCCTCGCTCACCGCCCTGCTGATCGCCGCGAACACCACGTACTACGCGGTGTTCGAGTCCAGCACCCTCGCGGTCGCCTTCCAGCACTACACGCCGGACTGGGACATCCGTATCTGGTACGCGGTCGTCGCGCTGGCCATGCTCCCGCTGATGCTGGGCGGCGTGCAGACCTGGATGGCCCGCCTCAACGGCGTCCTGCTGCCGCTGTACGTCGTCGGGATCGCGGCCGCCGTGATCGTCGCCGCGTTCCGCTTCGAGCACAGCGGTGAGTGGCTGTCGTTCGAGGGCGTGGTGCCGCCCGAGGCGCGCGCCATGCCCGGCTGGCTGCTCGGCACGATCCTCTACATGGGCATCTATCTGTCGATGCCGATGACGGTGGACTTCGCCCGGTTCGCGCGCAAAGAGGACGAGAAGTTCCACCGCCGCGTCACCTTCGGCTGGGTGTTCTACGCCTGGCTCTACGGGGTCAACGGCGCCGCCGGCATCTTCCTGGTCCGGGCCGCCGTCCCGGACGAGCCGACCGCCGAGACCGGTGTCGTCACGGCGATCATCGCCACACTCGGGGTGGCCGGGCTGATCCTGATCGCGGTCTCCCAGGCCCGGATCAACAGCCTCAACTACTACGCCGCGTCGTCCAACTGGGGCCGGCTGATCACCAACATCACCGGCCGCCGGCCGCACCGGCGCACGCTGGTCGCGTACACCACCGTGGTGGTGTTCCTGCTGATGCTGACGGACGTGTTCGCGTATCTCCAGGACGCCCTGACCTGGCAGGGCGTGTTCCTCGTCAGCTGGGTGGGCGTCGCGCTCACGCACTACTGGCTGGTCCCGGAGGACCGGAAGGACGGTCCGGAGTTCCGGGCCCGGCGGCTGCCCCGGGTGACCTGGGGGCTGGGCGTGTGGGTGGTGTCCGCGGCGCTCGGCATCACGCTGGCCGAGGCGTCCGGTGTGCCGCCGCTGCTGGCCTCCGGCGCGACGCCGGTCGCGCTGGTCGCGAGCGTGGTGCTGTACGCGGCCGCGGTGAAGCTGCTGCCCGCCGTGTCCCGCGCCGACGACCCGCGCGACGAGGTCGCGGACCCCGCGGGCACGTACGCCGAATGCCACGGCTGCGCCAAGTCGTACGTCGTGCTGGAGATGGACCGCGAGCCCGCCGCGGGCGGCGCCGCCGTCTGCGACGAGTGCGCGACCGCCGCGCTGCTGCCCGGCGCCGGCCGCTGAGGTCCCGAGTCCCGTAACCGAAAGGCTTCCCATGGCGTTCGACGCCCTGTTCACCCCCGGCACGATCGGCTCGCTGACCACGCGCAACCGGATCGTCAAGTCCCCCAACACCACCGCCACCTGCAACCCCGACGGCACCGTCTCGCAGCGGACCGTCAACCACTACCGCGCCCTCGGCGAGGGCGGTCCCGGCCTGGTCATGGTCGAGTACACCTACGTCGACGACGACGCCAGCAAGTCCATCCACGGACAGCCCGGCGCCAGCAACCAGAACCATGTGGCCGGCCTCGGCTGGCTCGCCGACGAGATCCGCGCCACCGGCGCCCGCGCCGGGCTGCAGCTGGTGCACTGCGGGCGGCAGCGCTTCCTCGGCACCGCGCCCATGAAGTCCGCGTCGCGCTCGTCCTGGGACGTCGCCGAGATGTCCTTCGGCGTGACGCCGGAGCCGATGACGCCCGACGAGATCGCCGGGGTGGTCCGCAGCTTCGGCGAGGCCGCCGGGCGGGTGTACGCGGCCGGGTTCGACCTGGTGGAGATCCACGCCGGACACGGCTACATGATCACCAACTTCCTCTCCCCGTTCACCAACGACCGCACCGACGCATACGGCGGCTCCGCGGAGAACCGCGCCCGGATCCTGCTGGAGATCGTGGACAGCGTCCGCGCGAACGTGCCGGCGGACTTCCCGGTCAGCGTGCGGGTGTCCGTCAGCGACTACGAGCCCGGGGGCATCACGATCGACGAGACCGTCGAGCTGTGCCGCAGGCTCGAGGAGCACGGCGTCACCGTCATCCACGCCTCCGGCGGCCACCACGCCCGGATGGAGTACGAGGTCAGCGGCTGGTTCATGGAGCGCCAGCCGCACCGCTGGGGCTGGGAGAAGATCAAGGCGGCCGTGACGGTCCCGGTGATCGGCTCGGGCTCCCTGGTCACCCCGGAGGTCGCGGAGGACGTCGTGTCCTCGGGCAGCGCCGACTTCGTGTCGCTGGGCCGGGCGATGATCGCCGACCCGGCGTGGGCGGAGAAGGCCCGCACGGGGCGGCGGCTGGAGATCGTCCCGTGCATCCGGTGCAACGACGGCTGTCTGCACCGGGGGCTGGACCTCAAGCGCAGTACGGGCTGCACGGTGAACCCGCAGATGGGCGAGGAGGGCCGGTTCCCGGTCGGCACCGCCGCGACCCCGCTGCGGGTGGCCGTGGCGGGCGGTGGGCCGGCCGGGCTGCGGGCGGCGGCAGCGCTGCACGACCGCGGGCACACCGTCGTCCTGTTCGAGCCCGGTGAGCTGGGCGGCGCCCTGAACCACGCCGTGGGCTCGACGGTCAAGCAGGACCTGGCGGGGCTGCGCGAGCACCTGGTGCACGAGGTGGAGCGCCGGGGCATCGAGGTGCGCCGCGAGGCCGCCGACGCCGCCGCGCTGGCGGACGGCTTCCAGCAGGTCGTCCTGGCCACCGGTGCCCCGCAGCGGACCTTCGGCGGGCCCGTCTCCGGCGTACCCCCGGTCCTGGGGCCGGGGGAGATATCCGCCCGGCGCGAGGAGCTCGCGGGACGGCGGGTCGTCGTGGTCGGCGGGGGGTTCCAGGGGTGCGAGTCGTCGCTGCGGCTCGCGGAGATCCCCGGGACCGAGGTCACCGTGCTGGAGGCCGCCGGCGCGCTGATGCGGGGCGACGAGGTGAAGTACGACGTGTTCTCGCTGCCGGGCCGGATGGCGGAGGCGGGGGTCACGGTCCGTACGGACGCCGAGGTCGTGGCCGTGGCGGAGAAGCAGGTGGAGCTGGCCGGCGGCGAGCTCGTGGACGCCGACGCCGTCGTGCTGGCGCTGGGCCGGGAGGCGGCCCCGACCACCCTGAAGGACGACCTCGGACGGGCCGGTGTGCCCGTCGTGGCCGTGGGCTCGGCCCAGAAGCACGGGCGGGTCTACGACGCCCTGCATTCGGCGTACTTCGCCGCCCGCCTCATCTGATCCGCACTACTGCCCGGCCGTGCACCGTCACCGGCGGTCACGGCCGGGTGAGGGCTGTCCGGACATACCAAGTCGGCCGTGACAGCCCCCGGTTCGGAGGTATCTGCAAACGCCACGGATATTTCCCCGAACCTCTTGTCGTACACAAGATTGCATGCAAAAGTGTGTGCACTTGAACTTGAGGGGTGAGAAATGGACTCCACACAGACTCGGATCACCGCGGACACCGCCCTGTACGGGGAGGTCCTGGACTGGATCCACGCCGAGGCCGAACTCCTGGACGAGCTCCGGGAGCGGGAATGGCTCGAGACCATGGTCAGCCGTGACGTCTCCTACGCGGTGCCCCTGCGCCAGACGGTGGAGCGGGCCCGGGGCCGCGGCTTCTCGGAGGACACGTTCCACCTGCTGGAGACCTACGGCTCGCTGAGCAGCCGCGTCGCCCGCAACGAGACCCAGTACGCCTGGGCCGAGGACCCGCCGTCGCGCATCCGCCACTTCGTCACCAACGTGCGGGTACGGGCGACCGAGGACCCCGACGTCGTCCAGGTCAAGAGCAATCTGCTCCTGCACCGCACCCGCCAGGACCAGAGCGTGCCCCAGCTGCTCTCCGGCGAGCGCGTGGACCTCCTGCGCCGCGAGGACGGCCGGCTGATGCTGCTGAGCCGCGACGTCCTGCTCGACCTGACCGTGATCCGCACCCACAACCTGGCGATCTTCTTCTGACTCTGAGCCCCGCCGAGGAGCACGAACCATGACCACCGAGACCGACACCGGACGGCTGATCGACGCCGTCGCCGAGGGGGTCGAGCGGGGCTCCATCCCCGCCACCATCTTCGGCAACGCGGACCTGCACAAGCGGGAGCTGCGCAACCTCTTCGGCCGCTGCTGGACCTTCCTGGCCCACGAGTCCGAGATCCCCGCCGTCGGCGACTACGTCCTGCGGAAGATCGGCGAGGACAGCTTCATCGTCGTCCGCGACGAGGAGAACGGCGTCAACGTCCTCTTCGACGCCTGCCGGCACCGCGGGGTCCAGGTCTGCCGCTCCGACTCGGGCAACACCAGCCACTTCCGCTGCCCGTACCACGGCTGGACGTACAACACCAAGGGCAACCTGGTCGGCGCCCCGCTGTGGAAGAACGCCTTCGGCGGGATGCCGAAGGAGGGCAACGGGCTGGCGTCCGCGGCCAAGGTGGAGAGCTACCAGGGCCTGGTGTTCGCCACCCTGGACCAGAGCGCGCCGCCGCTCAAGGAGTACCTGGGCGGCATGGCCTGGTACCTGGACCTGCTCTTCGGTCTCAACGAGCACGGCATGGAGGTGCTCGGCCCGCCGCAGCGCTTCGTCATCGACGCCAACTGGAAGTCCGGCGCCGACAACTTCTCCGGCGACGACTACCACCTGGGCACGCTGCACCGCTCGGTGTGGGAGATCGGCGCGTTCCCGGTGCCGTTCCGCGAGAACATGATGGGCTATCACATCCAGGCCTCGCCCGGTCACTCGCTGTCCTTCTCGATGGCGGCCGACGAGAACGAGCCCGGCCCCAAGTTCTTCGGCTTCCCCGAGGACCTGGCGGCCACGTTCGACACCACGAACATCAGCCGGGAGCAGCTCGACGTGGCCCGCCGCTCGCGGGTGTTCGTCGGCAACGTCTTCCCCAACTTCTCGCTGCTGGCCCTGCCGATGACCGAGGACGGCGCCAACCACGCCCCCGTCGGCATCCTCACGCTGCGCGTCTGGCAGCCGCACGGTCCGGGCCAGGTCGAGGTGTGGAACTGGTTCGCCGGCTACAAGAACCTCTCCCCGGAGCAGAAGGACCGCGCCTACCGCGCGGGCCTGGGCACCTTCTCCATGGGCGGCGCGTTCGAGGTCGACGATACCGAGCCCTGGATCACCGTGGGCCGCACCGGCCGCTCCACCGCCGCGGAGCTGCTGGACTTCAACCTCAACTACGAGATGGGCATGCCCGGCATCGGCATCTCCGAGCCCGTCAAGGACTGGCCGGGCCCCGGCAAGGTGCAGTGGACGCGGTACGAGGAGGGCGTGCAGCGCAACATGTACGCCTTCTACGCGGACATGATGCGCGCCGAGCCCGGCCAGTGGCCGTCACTGACCTTCGCCGACAAGGACAACTCCGCGAAGGACCTCCCCGCCGAGGGCGGCCGTGCCTGACTCCCCGGCCACGGCCGAGACGTCCGCCCCGTCCGCCGCCGTCGCCGAGCTGTACGCGGCGCGCGGACTGGGCGGGCGGCTCGCCCCGGGCAGCCGGCCGGTGGTCGTGGTGGTGGACCTGATCAACGGGTTCACCGACCCCGGCTGCCCGCCCGGCAGCGATCTGGACGCCGTGGTCGGCGCCACCCGTACGCTGCTGGACCGCGCCCGCGGCGCCGGGGTGCCGGTCGTCTTCACGACGATCGCGTTCGCCGCCGACGGCCTCGAGGGCTCGCTGTGGCTGCGCAAGATGCCGGCCATGACGGTCCTGGTCGAGGGCTCCGCGTGGGTGGAGGTCGACGCCCGGCTCGGGCGCACCGCCGCCGAACCCGTCGTCGTCAAGCGCACGGCGTCGGCCTTCGCCGGTACGGGCCTGGCCGCCCTGCTGGCCACGCTCGGCGCGGACAGCCTGATCGTCACCGGCGCCACCACCTCCGGGTGCGTGCGCGCCACCGCCGTCGACGCCTGCGCCGCCGGCTACCCCGCCTTCGTCGTCGCCGACTGCGTCGGTGACCGCGCCCGGGGCCCGCACGAGGCCAGCCTGTTCGACATCGACGCCAAGTACGGCGACGTCGTCACCCTCGACACGGCCCTCGCCCTGCTGTCCCCCACCGGAGAGCCCGCACCATGACCATCGCCCCGCCCCACCACCCGGTCCGCACCGCGCTCCCCCGCGCCGCCGCCCACCCCGCGATCACCCCGCGGCTGGTCGTCCCCGGCAGCGAGGACGCCGCCCTGGACCTGGCCGCCGAACGCGCCCTCGGCACGTACGACAACAGCGCCCACGCCGCGGACCCGGCCGCGTTCCCCGACGTCCTCGAGGCGGCCGGGCTGCGTGGCCGCGGCGGCGCCGGGTTCCCCGCACACATCAAGTGGCGGGGCGTGGCGGCCGGCGCGGGCCCGCGGGTCGTCGTCGCCAACGGCGAGGAGGGCGAGCCCGCGTCGTACAAGGACCGCTGGCTGCTGACCCACCGCCCGCACCTGGTCCTGGACGGACTGCTGCTCGCGGCCCGCGGCGTCGGCGCCGACCGGGCGATCGTCTACCTCTCCCACCCGGAGACCGCCGACGCCGTCCGTACCGCGATCGCCGAACTGGGCCCCACCGTCCCGGCGCCGGAGGTCCACACCGTGGCCCCCACCTACGTCGCGGGCGAGGAGAGCGCCGTCTGCCGCTCCATCAACGGCGGTCCGGCCCTCCCCACGGCCAAGCCCCCGCGCCCGTACGAGAGCGGCGTCGACGGCCGGCCCACCCTCATCAGCAACGTCGAGACCCTCGCGCACGCCGCCTGGATCTCCCGGCACGGCGCCGCCGCGTACCGCGCGGAGGGCACCGCCGTCTCCGCCGGCACCACCCTGGTCACCCTGGGCGGCGCCTGCGCCCGGCCCGGGGTGTACGAGGTGCCGCTGGGCCGTACGGTCGGCGAGCTGTTCGCCGAGGTGGCGGGCGGCCTCGACGCGGGGGTGCACGGCTTCCTGATGGGCGGCTGGTTCGCCGGCCTCGCCGGGGCCGAGCACACCGCCACCGTGCTGTGCCACGACGAGCTGCGCGCCGCCGGCAGCGGTCTGGGCTGCGGCGCGATCACCGCCCTGGGCGCCGACGACGACCCGCTGCGGGTCGCCGCGGACATCGCCGCCTGGTACGCGGACGAGTCCGCCGCCCAGTGCGGCGTCTGCCTCAACGGCACCAAGGCCATCCGCGACACCTTCGCCCGCCTCGCGGCCGGCGACGGCGCCGACGGCGACGTGGCGAAGCTGGCCCGCTGGGGCCAGACCCTGCCGGGCCGCGGCGCCTGCTCCTTCCTGGACGGCGCCGCCGCCCTCGCCCGCACGGCCGTCGCCTACGGCGGCCCCGTGACCACCGTGTGAACCACCCCCCTCAGCAAGAAAGCGAGTCCCCGATGAAGGCCGTTGTCGACGCCACCAAGTGCAACGCGTACGGAACCTGCGCGGAGATCTGCCCCTCCGTGTTCACCCTCGACGAGTGGGGTTACGCCGCCGTCGCCGGGGACGGCACCGTCCCCGCGGACGCCGTCGAGTCCGCGCGGGCCGCCGTCGCGGACTGCCCGGAGAAGGCCATCACCCTCACCGCGGCCTGACCTCCGCCGCACCGCCCCCCACCAGGCCCGTACGGGCCGCCCGCAAGGAGAGAAACCCATGGATCTCGGCCTCACCGACAAGGTCGTCGCCGTCACCGCCGCCAGCCGGGGCATCGGCGCGGCCGTCGCCCGGCGGTTCGCCGCCGAGGGCGCGACCGTCGTCGCCGCCTCCCGCTCCGCGGCCCCGCTCGAGGCGCCGGAGCCCGGCCGGGTGCTGCCCGTCGCGCTGGACCTGGACGACACCGCGGCGGTCGGCCGGCTGGTACCCGAGACCGTCGCCGCGCACGGCCGGCTGGACGTGCTCGTCGTCAACACCCCCGGTCCCAAGCTCGGCCCGTTCCTCGACTCCACCGACGAGGACTGGCTGCGCGGCTACGACCTGCTGCTGCGCCCCGCGGTCCAGCTGGCCCGCGCCGGGGCGAAGCAGATGGCCGAACAGGGCGGCGGCTGCGTCGTGTTCCTCACCTCCACCTGGGTCCGCCAGCCCGCCCCCGGCGGGGTGCTGTCGTCGTCGTTCCGCTCCGCGATCGCCGCCCTGGCCAAGCAACTCGCCACCGAGGTCGCGCCGCTGGGCGTACGCGTCGTCCAGGTGCAGCCCGGCGCCACCGGCACCGACCGGATGCGGGACATCACCGTCGCGAAGGCGGCGGCCGGCGGCACCACGGCGGACGACGAGGTCGCCAAGATCGTCCGGGACATCCCGCTGGGCCGCTGGGCCAGCGCGGACGAGATCGCCGACACGGTCGCCTTCCTCGCCTCGCCGCGCTCCTCCTTCACCACTGGGGCCTCGCTGGCCGTGGACGGCGGCGCCGTCCGCTCCCTGCCGTAACCCGGCGGGACCACAGACCTCCAGACACCCGCACCCGCTCCGGAAGGACACACCATGCCCCGCACCCTGCGCGAGCTCTTCGTCGAGCAGCTCAAGCGCTGCCACGTCAAGGCGGACGAGCAGATCGCCGTCATCTCCGAGCTCGGCCAGAAGACCGAGTACGTCGAGGCCGCCGTGGCCGCCGCCCGTGACCTCGGCGCCTGTGCCCTGGTGCTGACCGCGTCCAGCCTCTCCAACCCGATGCTCCCGCCGTACGAGGCCGACGGCCGCGAGGTGCCGGCGCTGCTGGCCGCCGCCGCCGAGTGCGACATGGTCGTCGACGTCACCGTCGGCGGTCTCATCCACTCCGACGTGCGTACCCGGATCACCGGCAACGGCAAGCGGATGCTCTTCGTCGCCGAGCCGGCCGACGTCCTCGAGCGCCTGATGGGCGACGACGACCTGCGCGCCGTCGTCGAGGCGGGCGGCGACAAGCTCCGCGACGGCTCGCTGCTGCGCGTCACCAGCGCCGCCGGTACGGACCTGACGGCCGACATCGCCGGCCCCGACCTGCCGATCACCCACCAGTGGGGCACCGTCGACCAGGAGCACCGCTGGGACCACTGGCCGAGCGGCTTCGTCGCCTGCTTCCCGCACGACCGCACCGCCGAGGGCGTCATCGTCCTGCAGCCCGGCGACGCGCTGATCCCCTGGCAGCGGTACGTCCGCGACGAGGTGAAGATCACCGTCGAGAAGGGCTTCATCACCGGCGTCGAGGGCGGCGGCGCCGACGCCCATCTGCTGCGCGACTACTTCGAGGCCTGGGAGGACGGCGAGGTCTACGCCGTCTCCCACATGGGCTGGGGGCTGCTGCCGCAGGCCCGCTGGTCGGCGTTCGACGTGTACGACCCGCGCAGCCTGTACGGCCAGGAGCTGCGCTCCACCGCCGGCAACTTCATGTGGTCGACCGGCCCGAACCGGTTCGCGGACCGGGAGACCCCGGCGCACCTGGACATACCGATGCGCGGCTGCACCGTCGAGATCGACGGCCGGGCGGTCGTACGGGACGGAAAGCTCGTCTGACCCCCGGCACCGGGGCGGGCCGACTCCCCTGCGGCCCGCCCCGGGATCCACCTCGTACCCAGCACACTTGCACGGATCAGGAGCCACTCGTGGACAGCAAGACCCTGGAGCAGGCCATCCTCGCCCTCGCCAAGGACCAGGACCTGCTCGCCTCCTTCCGCGCCGACCCGGCGACGGTCGGCGCGCCGCTCGGCCTGGACGCCGAATGGGCCGGTGTGATCGCCGGCGGCGACCGCGACCGGCTGCGGTCGGCCGGGCTCGGTGACGCGATCACGATCCTGGTCAGCCGCTGGTTCGCCGACGACCTCGGCGACTCCACCAGCAAGGGCGCCTTCCACGTCGACACCACGTCGCCGCTGCCCGACCCCGACGTGCCGGCCAACCTCGTCTTCGCGGCGGGCTGCTCCCACGTCCCCGACCTGATCGCCCGCCCCGAGATCGACCCCGAGGACGCCGTGGCCCGGCTGATGTCCGGCTACGAGCGGCTGAAGGCGGACCTGGCCGCCGCCGACCCGGACGTGCTGCTGATCACCGCCGACTGTCACTTCCAGAACTTCCGGACCGGCGCGTACGCGATCGGCACCGGCCCGGGCTACACGGGCTCGATGGAGTTCTTCAAGCGCCCCGACCTGGAACTGACCATCAAGGGCCACCCGGAGCTGGCGCTCGCCATGGTCAACGCGATACGCGCCGAGGGCCTGGAGGTCGAGGAGAGCAGCGAGTTCCCCCTCGACCACGGCGAGATCATGCCGCTGCGGCTGCTGCTCCCGCGCCCCGATCTGCCGGTCATCCCGATCATCACCCAGCCGGCCCGCTCCTTCTCCCCGTTCGGCGCCCGCGCCTTCGGCGAGGTGCTGCGCGGCGTGATCGAGAGCCGTGACCTGAAGGTCGCGATGCTCGCCACCGGCGGGCTGTCGCACTGGCTGGACCCGGGCAAGTTCGGGAAGGCGGACGTCGAGTTCGACACGTACCTCCTGGAGATGCTGCAGGCCGGACGCGGCAACGACATCGCCAACCTGGAGCCGTACGCGCTGCTCGACCACGGGCAGTACGAGTTCCCGAACTGGCTCATCATGCTGGGCCTGGTCGGCCCGGGCGTGCGCGGCGAGGTCTACTCGTACGAGCCCATGGAGGCCTCCGGCGGCGGCTGGGCCGTCGTCAACATGCGGCTGCCGGAGCGTGACGGGAATGAGTGACACGACCCTGCGCGTGGGCCTGACCCAGTGGCACGCCACCCGGGACACCGCCGCCAACGCCGAACACGCCGTACGGGCGGTCCGCGAGTGCGCCGCCGGCGGTGCTGACCTGGTCGTTCTCCCGGAGAACGGCCTGATGCTGGGCACCAACGCCGAGATGCGCGCGGCCGCCTTCACCCTGGCCTCCCCGGAGATCGAGGCGCTGCGGGCGGCCGCGGAGGAGACCGCTACGGTGGTCGTCCTCGGGGGCATGAAGTTCCGGAGGGCCGACCGGGTGACGAACACCGCCCTCGTGATCGGCTCCGACGGTACGATCGTGGGCGCCTACGACAAGATCCATCTGTTCGACGCCCGCGTCGACGGGGTCTCCTTCGAGGCCTCCGGCGTGGAGCGCGCCGGGGACAGGCCGCTGCTGGTGGAGGTGAACGGCGTCACCGTGGGCGTCACCATCTGCTACGACGTGCGCTTCCCCGAGCTGTACCGCGGCCTCGCCCGCGCGGGCGCCGAAGTCCTCCTCGTCCCGGCCGCGTTCACGCGCACCACCGGCACCGCGCACTGGGAGGTGCTGCTGCGGGCGCGCGCCATCGAGAACGGCGCGTTCGTCGTCGCCTCCGCCACGGTGCACGGCGGCGAGCCGGGCGCCGACGCCTTCGAGACGTACGGGCACGCCCTGGCCGTCGCCCCGTGGGGCGAGGTGCTCGCGGACCTCGGCGAGGTGGCGTACGGCTGCGAGGTCGTGGAGCTGGACCCGGCGCGGGTGGCGAAGGCCCGTACCACGCTTCCCGTGCTCCACCAGGTCCGGCCCGACGCGTACGCGCGTACGCCGGCCCGGGCGAGCGCCGACCGTTCCGAGGAGTCCCTGTCATGAGCGAGCGCCCGGACACCGGCACCGACGCCGACGGCATCGTGCGCACCGGTGAATGGATCGGTGTCGGCAACGAGTTCACCGGGGTGCGGGTGCGCAAGGTGTTCACCCGTCAGGGTGAGCGGCTGGAGATCCAGGTGCCGCGCCACGGCCACCGGATCCTGCTCGACCCGATGCAGCTGGAGATCATCGCCGTGCAGGAGCCGGCGAAGTTCTCCGAGCTGTTCGCCCGCCGCTTCGGCTCCCACGAGGAGGGCGACGTCTGATGGCCAGATCGGGGCGTACCGTCGAGGAGATATACGTCGGCCTGCGCGACCGCATCCTCGACGGGACCTACGCACCCGGGATAAGGCTCTCCCAGCAGGTCCTGGCCGACGAGCTGAACGTCAGCCGCACCCCGCTGCGCGAGGCCCTGCACCGGCTCGAGGCGGAGGGGCTGGTGATCGCGCACGCCAACCGCGGGATGGAGGTCAGCCCGGCCACGCAGGAGCAGGCCGAGCAGTCCTACGCCGCGCGGCTGCTGGTCGAACCGCCGCTGGTCGCCGCGCTGGTGGACGAGATCGGTGACCGGGAGATCGAGGAGATGACCGAGGCCCTGGAGCGGATGGAGGCCGCCGTCGGCCGCACCCGCGACTTCCAGGAGGCCCATGTCGCCTTCCACGGTTTCCTGCTCAACCGGTATCCGCCGCTGCTGGCGGAGCTGACCATGCAGCAGCACTCGCGGATCTTCCGGCACCAGCGGCTGCACATGTCCCGGCCCGCCGTGCCGGCCGACTTCACGAACGTCGACCGGGCGTTCCTGGAGGCGGTGCGGACCCGGCAGGGCGAGCAGGCGCGTCAGCTGCTGGAGCTGCATCTGGTCGACGCGGCGCTGGGCATGGCGCTGGACATCGACCCCGACTACCGCTTCGACTCGCTGCTGACCACGACCCGGGCCCTGGGGCTGCGGATCGAGCACGGCGACGACGGTGTGGTGCGCCGGCCCGTACGGCTGACCTGGGTGCGGCCCGGAGCCGTGGCGATGCCGCACACCCGCACCGAGAACCTGGAACACACCCCGGACGCCTGAGCGCCCTCGCTTCGCCCCCGGGCCGGTCGCCGTACCGGCCTCGGGGCAAGTCCGGCGC
This sequence comes from Streptomyces smaragdinus, assembly GCF_009604385.1. Taxonomy (GTDB): domain Bacteria; phylum Actinomycetota; class Actinomycetes; order Streptomycetales; family Streptomycetaceae; genus Streptomyces; species Streptomyces smaragdinus. The sequence continues at coordinate 88,970 of NZ_WEGJ01000018.1, read as the reverse complement.
GCCCCGACGCGCGTCCACCGAACCGCGTAAGGACACACCCCCATGACATCCCCGTACCGCATCGGCATGATCGTCCCCAGCTCCAACACCACCATGGAGACGGAGATCCCCGCGATGCTCCGCGCCCGCGAGGAGATCCGCCCCGAGCGCTTCACCTTCCACTCCGCCCGGATGCGGATGCAGCAGGTCACCCCCGACCAGCTCGCCGCCATGGACGCCGCCTCGGACCGGTGCGCCGTGGAGCTGTCCGACGCGGACGTCGACGTGATGGCGTACGCCTGTCTCGTCGCGATCATGGCGCAGGGCGCCGGCTACCACCGCGAGAGCGAGAAGCGGCTCGCCGCGGCGGCGGCCGAGGCCGTCGGTGAGCGCAGGGCGCCGGCGGTGCTGTCGTCGGCGGGCGCGCTGTCGGAGGCGCTGGAGCACCTGGGGGCGAAGAAGATCTCCGTGATCACCCCGTACATGAAGCCGCTGACGGCGCTGGTCTGCGACTATCTGCGGGCCGAGGGCGCCGAGGTGCTGGACACCCTCAGCCTGGAGGTGCCGGACAATCTGGCCGTGGGCCGGCTCGACCCGTCGCGGCTGACCGAGCTGGCCGCGCGGGTCGACACCAGGGGCGCGGACGCGCTGGTGCTGAGCGCCTGTGTGCAGATGCCGTCGCTGCCGGCGCTGCAGGCCGTGCAGGACGCCTTCGACATCCCGGTCGTCACCGCGTCGGCCGCCACGGTGTGGCGCACGCTGCGGGCGCTGGACCTGGAGCCGGTGGTGCCGAACGCGGGGAAGCTGCTGGCGCCCTGATGCCCTGCGCCGGGCCCGCCCGGGCCCGGCGCCCCCGCTCAGCTCCGGTGGATTCCGGCGCGCTGCTGCCAGGGCCGGGGGCCGTCCAGCGGGCGGTACTCCACCCCCAGCGCGTCCAGGCGCGGCAGATGGCCGGCGAGTCTGGCGCGGAACTCCGCGAAGTCCCGTTCGGCCGGGGGCGGCAGCGCCGACCAGGCGGTCTCCGCGAAGGCGACGAGGCGCGGGAACGCCTGGAAGTCGATTTTGCGGATGTCCTCCATGGTCTCGGCCCACAGATTGGCCTGCGTCCCGATGACCCGCCCGGCCGCCTCCCCCGTCAGCTCCGGCGGTACGGGCTCGAACCCGTACACCGCCTCGAGCGTCTGGGCGTGCCCCAGCGTCCAGGGCTCGTCCTCGCCCTCCGCCTGCCGGTAGTCGAGGTAGACGTGCTGCTTGGGGCACATGACGACGTCGTTGCCCGCGGTCGCCGCCGCGATGCCGCCCTCGTAGCCCCGCCAGGACGCGACCGTGGCGCCCTCCGCGAGCCCGCCCTCCAGGATCTCGTCCCAGCCGACGAGCTTGCGTCCGCGCTCGGTCAGATAGCGGTCGAAGTGCCGGATGAACCACGACTGCAGCTCGTCCTCGTCCGCCAGCCCGAGCTCGGCGATCCGGGCCTGCGCGGCCGGTGACCGACGCCACTGGGTCTTGGGGCACTCGTCGCCGCCGATGTGGATGTACGGGCCGGGGAAGAGCTCGAGCACCTCGTCGAAGACGTCCTCGTAGAAGCGCAGCACCTCGTCGGTGGGCGCCAGGACGTTCTCCGAGACGCCCCAGGTCGTGCGGACGCCGATCGCCGACGTGTCGACGACGTCGGTGTTGCCGAGCTCCGGGTACGCGGCTATGGCGGCCTCGTTGTGGCCGGGGAGGTCGATCTCCGGGACGACGGTGATGTGGCGCTCCGCCGCGTACGCAACGATCTCCCGCAGGTCGTCCTGCGTGTAGTAGCCGCCGTGCCGGCGCTCGTCGAAGTACGGGGAGTCGTGCGGCCCGAACTGGGTACGCGCCCGCCAGGCGCCGTCCTCGGTGAGCCTGGGGTGGCTCTTGATCTCCACCCGCCAGCCCTGGTCGTCGGTGAGGTGGAGGTGGAGGACGTTGAGCTTGTGGGCGGCGAGGAGGTCGACGTAGCGCAGCACGCCGTCCTTGGGGAGGAAGTGGCGGGCCACGTCGAGCAGGACGCCGCGCCAGCCGAAGCGCGGGGCGTCGGTCACCGTGAGGTGCGGGGCGCGGAGCTTCGTACCGGCCAGCGGGGCGCGGCGGTACGCCTCGGGGCCCAGCAGCTGGCGCAGGGTCTGGGCGCCCCAGAAGACGCCCGCGGGGCCGCCGGTGATGCGGATCCCGGTGGCGTCGGCGTCGAGCCGGTACGCCTCGGGGGCGGCGGCCGGGTCGAGGGCGAGGCGGATGTCGCCGGGAGTGGCCGGCGGGAGGGCGAACCCGGTGGCGGCGCCGAGGACGGTGCGCAGCCAGCGTGCGGTGGACTCGGTGCCGGGAGCCGCTTCGACGGTGGTGGTGGCGCCGATCGTGAAGGCCCCGGTGCCCGGGGCGGCGGATGTGTCCGAAGGTGCAGGCACAAGATCCATGCACGCCATCCTCGCCGCGGGGTGCGGAGGGGGTCCAGACCCCGTCCGGCGTTGATCGGAGGTCTTGACAGTCCCGCCGCCTCGCGGCACCCTCTTTCCATCAAGCAGAACTGAAATTCCGCAATACGGAAGGCGCGCGGCATGGGCTTCGACAACCAGCGCTTCGATGTGAACCTCTCCATCCTGTTCACGGAGCTCCCCCTCCTGGAGCGCCCCGCGGCAGCGGCGGCGGCCGGATTCACCGCGGTCGAACTCTGGTGGCCCTGGCCCGACGCCCCCGTCCCCGCCCCGGCCGACCTGGACGCGCTGCGCACCGCCCTCACCGACGCCGGCACCCAGCTGGTGGGCCTCAACTTCTACGCCGGACAGCTCCCCGGCCCGGACCGGGGCGCACTGTCCCTGCCGGGCGAGGAGTCCGCGAAGTTCCGCGCCAACCTCTCCGTCGCCGCGGACTTCGCGCAGTCCCTCGGCTGTACGGCGCTCAACGCCCTCTACGGCAACCGCGTCGACGGCGCGGACCCCGCGGCCCAGGACGAACTGGCGCTGAAGAACCTGGTCCTGGCCGCCCGCGAGGCGGACCGGATCGGCGCGGTGCTGCTGATCGAGGCGCTGAACGCCCCGGAGTCCCCCAAGTGCCCGATCGTCAGCGCCCCTCGCGCCATCGAGGTCGTGGACGCGGTCAACGCGGCCTCCGGCCTGGACAACGCGCGCTTCCTGATGGACCTGTACCACCTGTCGATGAACGGCGAGGACCTGCCCGCGGTCATCGACGCCCACGCCGCGCAGACCGCCCACGTACAGATCGCCGACAACCCCGGCCGCGGCGCCCCCGGCACCGGCTCCCTTCCCCTGGCCGACCTGCTGGAGCGCCTGCGCAAGGCCGGTTACGAGGGCCACGTCGGCCTCGAGTACAAGCCCGGCCCCGACGGCAGCGCCGCCTCGTTCGACTGGCTCCCCCGCCCCGCCTCACATTCCTAGGGACACACCATGAGCAGCACACCCAAGGTCGCCTGGATCGGCCTCGGCATCATGGGCTCGCCCATGTCGGAACACCTGATCAAGGCCGGTTACGACGTCACCGGCTACACCCTGGAGCCCGAGAAGCTCGAACGCCTCGCCGCCGCGGGCGGCCACGCCGCCGCCGGAGTCGCCGAGGCCGTCCGGGACGCGGACGTGATCATTACGATGGTCCCCGCGTCGCCGCAGGTCGAGGCCATCGCGTACGGCCCGGACGGCATCCTGGAGAACGCCCGCGCCGGCGCCCTGCTGATCGACATGTCGTCCATCACCCCGCAGACGTCCGTCGATCTGGCCCGTAACGCCGCGGAGAAGGGCATCCGCGTGCTGGACGCGCCCGTGTCCGGCGGCGAGGCGGGGGCGGTCGAGGCCGTGCTGTCCATCATGGTCGGCGGGCCGGGCGAGGTCTTCGAGGAGGCGCGGCCGATCCTCGAAATCCTCGGCAGGACCATCGTCCTGTGCGGGCCGCACGGCGCCGGGCAGACCGTGAAGGCCGCGAACCAGCTGATCGTCGCGGTCAACATCCAGGCCTGCGCGGAGGCCGTGGTCTTCCTGGAGAAGTCCGGCGTCGACCTCGAGGCCGCGCTGGAGGTTCTCAACGGCGGGCTCGCGGGCTCCACGGTCCTCACGCGGAAGATGAACAACTTCCTGAAGCGGGACTTCGCGCCCGGCTTCCGTATCGACCTGCACCACAAGGACATGGGCATCGTCACCGACGCCGCCCGCAACGTCGGCGCCGCGCTCCCCGTGGGCGCGGTCGTGGCCCAGCTCGTCGCCTCCCTGCGGGCCCAGGGCGACGGCGGCCTCGACCACTCGGCTCTCCTGCGCTCGGTCGAGCGGCTCTCCGGCTCCGAGTGATCCAGACCTCCGGGCGGCGTCGTTGACCTTGTCCCGTCGCGCCAGGCGGCGCCGCCCGGAACATCACCGTGTATCTCCCGACGGCACACCCATCCGGCAAATCCCACCTCCGGATGGGACATTGCGTAGCGAGATCGCTACGCTCGGCGCAATAATTGGCCACCGACTCCCCTCCAGCCGTCCGGAGTTACACATGGCCCAGAGCGTGCCTGTGCGCTGCCCCGTGTGCCGCCGCGAGCACTCCTTCACCCCGCCGACCTTCCCGTGCGCCTGCGGGGCCCCTCTCACCCTGCCGCTGCTGCGCGGCGGGATGCCCGTGGAGCTGCGACATCGCACGTGGAGCGACTCGTGGGTGTCCGTCCGCTGCCCCTCCTGCTCCCGCCAGGACGACTGGCCCCAGCCGGAACTCACCTGCGCCTGCGGCACGGTGATCCGGATGCCGGTGGCCTCCGCGGCCCGGGCCCTGCCGGGACTCCCGCCCGCGCCTCCCGAGGACCAGCCGGTGGACCGCCCCGCGTTCGTCCCCGTGACCATCCGCACGGCGCGTGACGCGGTGACGGCGGCGGCGCAGTACCTGAAGTGGCTCGGCTACGGCGACGTCACCCAGTCCGACGACCGCCCCGCGTCCGGCATCGACATCCGCGGCAACGGCGTCCTGGCCCACGTCGACCCGACGACGGCCCCGACCCCGCTGCGCGAGATCGAATGCCTGTGGCTGAACGGCCTCAACCAGTCCTCGATCGCGGTCTTCTTCTCCCTCGCCGGCTACACCCGCGACGCCCGAGGCCGCGCGGACGCCCTGCACATCCCGCTGTACGTGATGGACCTGACGGGGACGCCGCAGCCGGTGAACGACCCGGCGGACGAGCTGGTCCGGCGCGGGGCGGTGCGGTTCTAGCCGGCGCCTTCCGGGCGCCGGCACCGGAACAGGACGTGGCTGTGGTCACCCTCGGGCACGACCTCCTCGCGCACGACGCCGAGTCCGGCGCGCCCGAGCCAGGTCCGGTACGTGGCGGCGTCGGCGTGGCTCCACCACATCGCGGCGCCGCCGCCGAGCCAGTCCTCGTCGACGCCGGTCCAGGCGCGGTGTCCGGTGGTGCACAGGAGCAGGCCGCCGGGACGCAGCCAGCGGGCGATACGCGCCAGCAGCGCGGGCTGCTCCGCCACCGGTACGTGGATCAGGGCGTACAGGCAGACGACGGCGTCGAGGCTCCCCTCCGGAAGCTCCAGGGTTGTCATGTCGGCCCGGACGAATCCGGCGTCCGGCACCAGCTCCCGGGCCCGGCGGATCTGCACGTCGCTGATATCGACGCCCGTCACCCGGTGCCCCGCCGCGGCGAGCGTCCGGGCCACGGGGATCCCGGTGCCGCATCCGGCGTCCAGGACCGTGGCCTCTTCCGGGAGTCCGGCGAGCAGCTCCGTAAGCCAGGCCCCGTACTTCGTCTCGCCGCCGAACGCCTGCTCGTAGCGCTCGGAGAGCCTGTCGTATCCCCGGCGGACCAGGTCCTTCGGATCGTCCACGCGCTCACGCTACGGGGCGTCCGGCAGGAGGCGCGATCGTTTTCCTACGGGCGCAGGCGCGACGCGGCGTCCGCGACCGCGATGCCGATCGCGGTGAGGACGCCGTAGCCGAAGTACTCCTGGCCGTCGGGGATCAGAAAGCGGAGGAAGCCGAAGAGGGCTCCGTCCCAGCCGAAGATCTCGCGGAGGATGCCGGATACGCCGCCGGCGATCAGGGCGAAGGCGACGAAGCCCAGGAGGGGGCGGGTCTGCTGACTCATGCTCCGACGGTAGGGAGTGCGGGCCGGTGCGGGTATCGGTCGTCGGCGTGGGTTTGGGGTGACCAAAGTAGGGGGTCGGCCGTCGGAGGTATCGAGTGTGCGGGCGGGACGGCGTCCGGGGCCGGGGCGGCGCTTAGATTTGGCGGTGATGCGCAAGAATCCTCCCCGCACCCGCCGTGCGTGGGCCGCCGACATCGGGCTGGTCCTGGCCGCGGCGTGCTTCGCGCTGGTGACCGCCGAGAACGTGCCGGTCGCGGACGACCTGACGTACGGGCAGCGGATCGCGGACCAGCTGGGCGGGGCGCTGGCCTGCGTCGCCCTGTTCTGGCGGCGACGGTGGCCGGTGCAGCTGACGGTGGCGCTGCTGGTGGGCGCCAAGTGGGGGCACTATCTGGCGGGGCCCGCCATGGTCGCCGTGTACACGGTCGCCTCGACCCGGCCGTGGCGGACCACGGCGTGGATCGCGGGGGCGGCCTTCGTACCGCTGCCGTTCTTCCTGGCCCAGCTGGAGAGCACGGAGCGGGCGCGGGCCGAGTCGGCGGTGGCGTACTTCGCGATGATCGCGGCGGCCATCGGGTGGGGGCTGTTCCGCCGCTCCCGGCAGCAGCTGATCGAATCGCTGCGGGAGCGTGCCGAGCGGGCGGAGGAGGACGCCGCGCTGCGCGCCGAGCGGGCGCAGCGGCGGGCGCGGGAGGACATCGCGCGGGAGATGCACGATGTGCTGGCGCACCGGTTGTCGCTGCTGAGCGTGCATGCGGGGGCGCTGGAGTTCAACCCGGGTGCCGCGCCGGCGGAGGTCCGGCGGGCGGCGGGAGTGATCCGGGACAGCGCGCATCAGGCGCTGGAGGATCTGCGGCAGGTGATCGGCGTGCTGCGGTCGGGGCCGGCCGACCCGGCGCGCCCGCAGCCCACGCTGGCGGACGTGCCACGGCTGGTGGCGGAGTCACGGGAGGCGGGGGCGGTCGTGCGGTACTCCGCCACGGTGGCCGGTGAGCCTCCGGCGGGGACGGGGCGGACGGCGTACCGGGTGGTGCAGGAGGCGCTGACGAACGCGCGTAAGCATGCACCGGGGACCCCGGTCACGGTGTCGGTACGGGGCGGGCCCGGGGCGGGGCTCACGGTTTCGGCGGTGAACCCGCTGGCCGCCGGGGCGGTGGCTTCGGGCTCCGGCGGCCCGATCCCGGGCGCGGGGCAGGGGCTGCTCGGGCTCGCGGAGCGGACGATGCTGGCGGGCGGGCGGCTGGAGCACGGTCCGGTGGAGGGCGAGTTCCGGGTGACGGCGCGGCTGCCGTGGGCGGCGGAGCCCGGATGTCACATTTCGGGGCCCTGATCAGTCGACATGGAGAGCGCGCGCCGCGCGCCCTTCGAAGAGGAGTTCCCTCATGTCGCTCGCCCATGTAGTCGCCACGATCGTCGCGGCCCTGATGGCCGGATTCGCCGCGGTCTCGTCGTACATCCGCGCCGGCCGCGTGGGCTCCCGCAAGGACGTCCCCGTCACATGGCTCCCCTGGCTGGGCGCCGCCGGCTCCGCCGGCGCGGCGGGCCTCCTGGCGGGCATGTTCGTCCCCCTGGTGGGCTACGCGGCGGGGGTGGGCCTGGTCCTGTACTTCATCGTCGCGGTGATCGCCGTCATGCGGGCCCGCGGCTTCGACGACGTCCCGTCGGAGGTGCTGTTCATGGCGCCGGTGGTGGGCGCGCTGATGCTGGCTTCGTGACTCCCTACGCCCGGTCCCGCCACCACCGCAGCCGCACCCACCGCGGGTCGGTACGGAACGGCTCACGCGCCCCGGCGTCGAGCCGCTCCAGGGCGGCCCTCCCCTCCGCGAGGAGGAGCAGCACCTGTGCCTCGTCGACGGTCTTGGCGCGCTCGTAGGTGTCGAGCGCCAGCTCCAGCTCCCGGGGAAGCGGCGCCCGCTCCCGCCCACCGCCGGTGCTGAGCGGCGAGTACCAGTGGGCGGCCAGCTCCTCCCCGTACAGGGTGATCGCCTCGGCGATCTGCGGGCTGTGCACGGGCGGCGGAGCCTTCCGCGGCCGCCCCGTCGACCGGGACCACCGGTATCCGGCGACGGCGGGCCCCCCGACCAGCCCGAGAACCGCCGCGGGAATCCACCACCGCCCCCCGACGGGCCACACCGCGGCGACCACAGCCAGCTGCGCCAGCCCGTTGCCCACCCCGTAACCCGCCGCGGCCCACCCGGACAACGCCCGCCCGGGCCGCGAGAACACGTACGCGGCGACGCCGGGCGCGAGCGAAACCCCGGCAAGACACAGAACCCCCCGGCCGACGGGGGTCATCTCCCCCACGCCCCGCAGATACCCCACGCCACACAGCCCGAGGGTGACCACGCACGACACCACCCCAAGCGCGCCCGCCACCCCGACGGCCAAAGGCTCCCGCACGCCCCACCTCCCGCCCAACGCCACCTGCGCGGCCCGGCGTTCACGACGCGAAACTTACGCCTCGCTCGGACGCGACGCCATCGCCTCGCCCCGCCCGCGCGTGATCTGGAGGTGACGCAGCCGAGCCTCGGTTCGGCGACATCGTTCGACGTACTCCCGTAGCGCGAGATTGACCATGTCGTCCTGCGCCTTCACCCGTGCGAGCCGCATGGCGTCCTCAAGTGCCTCGTCATCGATATCGATCCACGTCTCGGACATGGAACCTCCGTAAGCAGTCAGCCTCGTACAAGCGGGCCCAAAGTAAACGGATCTCAGGATCCCATCACCCAACGACCGTCAGCCGACGCCGGAGTTCCTCCTCGGAGACGTCCTCCACATGGGTCAGGAAGACCCAGATGTGACCGGCGGGATCCTTGAGAACGACGGTCCGGTCACCGTGGAACATGTCCGTCGGGGGCTGGAGGATCTCGGCCCCGGCCGCCTCCGCACGCGCTGCCAGGGCATCGACGTCCGGGACGAAGACGTGCAGCGTCACGGACGTACCTCCGCCGAGGGCCGCCGGGGAGGCGAAGGAGGCGGCCTCCGCCTCGTCCGTACTGGCGTCGCCGAGCATCAGGGCGGACCGCCCGACGGTGATCTCCGCGTGCAGGATCCCGCCGCCGGGAGCGTCGACCCGGAAGTCCTCGCGGGCGCCGAAGGCCCGGCGGTAGAAGTCGATCGCCGAGGCGGCGTCGTCGACCATGATGTGCGGGATAACGGCGTAGCGGTAACGGTCGGGAATCTCGGCCGAGTTCTCGGTCACGGCGAACCTCCTGGGACGACGCCGCGGGTCGGATCCCGCGGCTCCTGGAGGAACGTAGAAGTTGAAGTTTGGTTGAGGTCAACCGGACGCCCGACAACCACATCGCCCCCGTCAGGCCGCCCGGGCTACCCTCCGCCCCATGGACCAAGACCATCCCCTCGTCCGCGACGTCTACCCGGACCTCATCACCGAGTTGGTGTCCCTCCTGGAGGACGAAGGGGAACGTGAGCTGGCGATCTGCGTATGGGATGTGCGGCTGTTCGGCGAATGCGGCTGCAGCGACGACTTCTGCCAGAGCATCCGGACGTCGGATCATCTGCCCGGACAGCCGTACGGGCAGGGGCACCGGTGTGTGCCGCTCCTGCCCGCGAAGGGCATGCTGAACCTGGACGTCGTGGATGGCCGGATCGCGTACGTCGAGATTCTCGATCGCCCGACCATGCGGCGTGAGGCAGACACCTGACGAGGAACACATGCCCGACACCGGGAACCATCATCCGACCCGCGTGAACGACTACGACAGCTTCGCCGAGGCGTATTCCGCCCTGAACGACACCAGCCTCCTGAACGCCTACTACGAGCGGCCCGCGATGCTCGCCCTGGCCGGTGACGTGGCCGGGCGCCGGGTTCTCGACGCCGGATGCGGGTCCGGTCCGCTGGCTCTGGCCCTGCGTGACCGGGGGGCCGTCGTCAGCGGCATCGACGTCAGTGCCGCGATGGTGGGGCTGGCCCGGGAGCGGCTCGGGGGTGAGGTGGACCTTCGGGTGGGCGATCTGCGTGAGCCGCTGCCGTTCGCCGAGGGCGCGTTCGACGATGTCGTTTCCTCGCTGGCGCTTCATTATCTGGAGGACTGGGGGCCGACTCTGGCCGAGATGCGTCGAGTACTCCGCCCCGGTGGGCGACTCATCGTCTCGGTGCCGCATCCCTTCGTCGACTACGTGTCCCAGGATCCCCGTCCCGATTACCACGCCACCACCAGCTGCACCAACAACTGGTCCGAACTGGTGGGACAGCCCGCCCCGATGCGGTTCTGGCGCAGGCCGCTGTATGCGATGACCGACGCCTTCACGGCGGCCGGCTTCCGTCTCGGGGTGATCAGCGAGCCCCGGCCCGACCCGGCGGCACGGGAGCTGCACCCCGAGGGCTTCCGTGCTCTCTCGACCAAGCTGGCGCACCTGCTGTTCCTCCTCGAGGTGCCCCCGGACGCCGGGGAGCCGGGGCAGCCCATAGGCTGAACGGATGGTCGAACTCCCTTTTACGGACGGCCGGGCGGCCTTCCCCGCGCACGCGATCGAGGTCGGGGCCGAGCCGCTGGGCGGGCCCGTGCGGGACTCGGTGGGCGGATGGCCTTATCTCGACGACGGCCAGGATTGGCCCCGGTGCTTCTGCGGCGAGCGCATGGCCCTGTTCTTCCAGCTCGACGTGCCGTCCGACCTGGAGATCTTCGGCGGAGATCATCTGCTGGTCTTTCACTGCCACGCGCACAATGACGCGGCGGAGCCCGTAACGGCCGGCGGTCGGCTCGTCGCCGCGTACTGGGACGCCCCGCAGCCGCCCTACCCGGGTCCGTTCTGGCGCGTGCTGCTCCAGCGTCACGCCGTGTCACCCGCTGCGGAGGCCGAGCCGTCCGTACGGGCTCTGCCGCTCACGCTGCGGCCTTTCGAGGACACCCCCAACGCGCGGGGGCTGGGGGCTCAGTCCTTCAAGGTGGGTGGGACGCCGTCCTGGGCGCAGGATCCCGAGCACTACACGTGCGCGTGCGGCGCCGGACTGGTGTACCTCTGTCAGGTGCCGGAGGGCATGGAGTTCGGCGTCCACCCCGGTCGGCCCGAGCAGCCTTACAGCATCGGCGCCGATACGTACGGCCTGTTCCTCAGCAACGAGGTCTATCTGCTGGCGTGCCCGGCCCACTGCCATCCGGCGGCGGTGTGGCCGGTGAACCAGAACTGATCAGCGCTCAGCGGCAGTGCCACAGCTCCGCCAGGGCGGGTGGGGCGACGATGGCGCAGTTGTTGGTGGGAGGGAACGAGTCGGAGGTGACGAACTTCCAGCCCGTGCCGGGCTGATAGCGGAAGAACTGCAGCACCGAGCCCTCGTCCTGCAGGGCGACCAGGTCCGTGCCGGTAGCGCCGGGGGTGGCCTGGAAGCGGGCCGCCGCGTACTGGGCAGTGCCGCAGCCGCCGTAGTAGAAGCTGCCCGGTTCGGGCTGCATGTGGCTGATCCGCTTCGCGGTCTCCCAGGTCCGGGTCACGGTGGACTTCACCTGGGCGGAGACGGCGAGGTTCCGGCACTCCGCGGACGGAGGGCCGGCAGCCGAGACGGAGGCGGAAGCGGATGATGCGGGTGCCTGGGGAGTCGACGACTTGGACGGCTTCGGCTCGGAAGGCTTCGGGGAAGCCGTGGCCGCGTCGGCGGGCGCGGTGGCGCTTTCGTCCACGCGGCGGGACGGCTGCGAGGCCTCGTCCCGCCCGGCGTCCGAGGAGGTCGCTGTGGAGGCGGCGTCCCCCGCACAGCCCGCCAGCGCTATGCAGCCTGCCACGGCAAGCACCGCGAGAGCCGCCGCGCTTCTCGGTAGGTAGGTCATGGCCACCCGATCCATAAAGTCCGCCCGATACGGGCGAATTGATCGGCGACATCGTTGTGGCCGACGGCACGATCCCCCGCGTACGCGACTGTCGCCGCATACGACGACGCGATCATAGGCCGGATCCCAGCACTCCTCGAGCTCTTCGACGACAGATGCCCCATGATCCACCACACGCGGTCGGCATCCACGTACGGACGCGGGCGGAGAAATGCGTTGTCGGGCCGGGCCCCGGTCGGCATGCTCGACGGCGTGACCGCTGAAGACCGCTTCACCCACACCACCCTCACCCTCCCCGTCACCGTGCGCGACCTTCTCCCCCAGGATCTCCCGGCGTGTGCCTGGTCCGGCTCGGCCACCCACCTCCGGCAGGTCGAGCGCGAGCTGGCACGCGCGGCAGCCGGCGAGGTGGACTACCTCGCCGTTTGCACTCCCGTGGGACTGCCGGTGGCGATCGGCGGTGTCGACTACCAGGCCTTCGAGGACGCCGGGAACCTGTGGCAGCTCGCCGTGCTCCCGGCGCTGCAGTCCCGCGGACTGGGCACGCTGCTCATCCGGGCCGCCGAACAGCGGATCCGGGACCGGGGGCTGCGCAGGGCCGAGCTCGGCGTGGAGGAGAACAACCCCCGGGCGCGCGCCCTGTACGAGCGACTGGGCTACGTCGCGTACGGCCGGGCACCGGACGCCTGGGACGAGGAGGGCCCCGACGGCTCGATCCGCCGGCACGAGACGATGTGCGTCCTCATGCGAAGGGACCTCTGAGAGCCCCGGGGCGTCCGGTGCCGCGTCACCGGGCCGGGATCGGCTGCGTGAGGTTCACTGGATTGCCGTCCGGGTCCTTGATGTGGGCGACGCGCTGCCCCCACGGCATGTCGTTGGGGCCGCCGCTGATCGTCCCGCCCAGCGCGGTCACCCGGCCGAGCGTGTCGTCGACGTCGTCGACTCCGATACTGAGCAGGATCCGCGGCTCCTCCCGGGCTCCCGGGTCCGCCTTGACGACCAGCCCGAGATCGGTGTCGCCGATGCGCAGGCCGAGGTAGAAGACGGGGCCCTTCTCCGGCACCCGGAAGATCTCCTCGGCGCCGAACAGTTTCGTGTAGAAGCCGACCAGGGCGTCGTAATGGTCGGTGAGGATCACCGGCTGGATGGTGGACATGGCACTCCTGTCGAGAACGGGTCGTATCACCGGGTAGACCGCCCGAAGACGGTGGACTCATCGGTCCCCGCCGCCGGAACCCCCGCCCTCACCGGCACCACCGGCCCCGGAGTAAAGTCGTGTCCGCCCCCCAGGGCCCGCAGTCGGCACCCCCAGGCCGTCCTTGTCCCCGAACAGACCTGAATCGGCCTGAACCGACGGAGAAAAGTCTCGTATGTCCGCCTCCATATCCCGCCGCAAGACCGCTGTCGCCTTCGCCGTCGCCGGGCTCGCTCTGAGCGCCGCAGGCTGCGGACAGGCCGAGAACGGCGCCGGCACCGCGGCCGACTCGGGGACGCGCACCGTGGAGATCGATCCCGAGGTCACCGCGTCCGGGCCGGAGGCGACCAAGAGTCCCGGTTCCAGTGCGAAGCCCAAGGCCAGTGGGTCGCCGAAGGCCAAGGCGAAGGCGTCCGCCTCCCCCGGAGCGTCCGCTTCGGCGTCGGCCGGGAGCGGGGCGTCGAAGGATGACGGGGCCGGTGGGTCGGCGCCCGCCGCGCCGGATTTCCCAGTCCCCGTGTCGTTGGGGGATTCCACGCAGGTCATCACCGTCAAGGCCTCCGGGTCGTACGCCACCGTCACCGCCTGGGCGAAAACCGGGGCCGGGTGGAAGGCCGCCATCAGCACCAGTGCCGGGCGGGTGGGGTCCAACGGTGTCGTCGACGGGGCGACGCGGCGGCAGAGTACGTATACGACACCGAGCGGGACGTACACGATCACCGAGGGGTTCGGGAACGAGGCGGGCGGGACCGCCATGCCGTACACCCGGGTCAACTCCACTCTGTGGTTCGAGGATCCCGAGTCGAAGTTCTACAACTCCATGCACACCGAGGCGGGGGCGGATTTCCCGCTCACCGAGAGCGGGGAGCGGGGCAGCGAGCATCTGATCAACTACCCCGGGCAGTACGCCAAGGCGCTGGTCATCAACTTCAACCGGTGGCCCGCCGTCCCCGGCCGCGGGGCCGGGATCTTCCTGCACGTCAACGGGTCCGGTGCGACCGCCGGATGTGTGTCCGTCCCCCGGGCCACCATGGATCAGATCATGGGGTGGATCCAGCCGGGCGCCCATCCCCGCATCGCCATCGGCTGACGGCGGTACGAGGCGTCAGTCCAGCGCCCCCGCGTCGTGCACCAGCAGCGCCAACTGGACGCGGTTGTTCAGCGACAGCTTCGCCATGACGCGTGAGACGTGGGTCTTCACCGTGGGCACGCTCAGATGCAGCGACGCCGCGATCTCCGCGTTCGAGTGGCCCCGGCCCACCGCCAGAGCGACGTCGCGTTCGCGGTCGCTGAGGGCCCCCAGCCGGTCCCGGGCCGCCGGGCGCGGGGCGGTGGCGGCGTGGGCCATCAGCCGGCGGGTGACCGCCGGGGACAGGACCGGGTCGCCGGCCGCTATCCGGCGGACCGCGTCCACGATCTCGGCGGGCGGGGTGTCCTTGAGCACGAAGCCCGCCGCGCCGGCGCGCAGCGCGCGCAGGACCTGGGCGTCCGCGTGGAACGTGGTGAGGACGATCACCTCGGGGGCGTCCGGGAGCGCGCGGAGGCGTTCGGTGGCCGTGAGGCCGTCGACGCCCGGCATGCGGATGTCCATCAGGACGACGTCCGGGCGGGTGCGTACGACCAGGGACGGGACCTCCGCGCCGTCCGCGGCCTCGCCCACGACCTCGATGTCGTCGGCGCCGCCCAGCATGAGGGTCAGGCCGGCGCGTACCAGCGGGTCGTCGTCGACCAGCAGCAGTTTGATCGGGGGCACGGCCCCACCCTACGGGGTGGGAATCCCCCGCCCGTCCCGCTTGCTGTACTGATCATGACCGTCCCGCTCTCCGTCCTCGACCGCTCCCTCACCCGCGCCGGGCAGGATCCCGGGGAGGCGCTGCGGGAGACCGTGCGGTTCGCGCGGGAGATCGAGCGGCTGGGATACCACCGCTTCTGGGTGTCCGAGCATCACTCCGTCCCCGGGGTGGCGGGCTCCGCGCCGACCGTGCTGGCGGCGGCCGTGGCGGGGGCGACCGAGCGGATCCGGGTGGGGACGGGCGGGGTGATGCTGCCCAATCACCGGCCGCTGGTCGTGGCCGAGCAGTTCGGGGTGCTGGCGTCGCTGTTCCCGGGGCGGATCGACATGGGGCTCGGGCGGTCCGTGGGGTTCACGGACGGGATACGGCGGGCGCTGGGCGTGGGCAAGGAGGGCATCGCGGAGTTCGAGCAGCGGGTGGCGGAGTTGCTCGGGTGGTTCGACGGAGGGTTCGACGGGGTCCACGCCGTTCCCGCCGAAGGGCTCGACGTACCCGCGTTCGTGCTCGCCGTGGACGGCGGGGCCGACATCGCCGCCTCCCTGGGCCTCCCGCTGGTGATCGGCGCGGGGCGGCAACGTACGAAGACCGTCGCCGCCATCGACCGCTACCGCGCCGGCTTCCGCCCCGGCCGCACCGCGGCCCCTCACGTCGTGGTCGCCGCCGACGTCGCCGTCGCCCCCACGGCGGAGGAGGCCGCCCGGATGCAGCTCCCCGAGGCCTGGGCGACCGTCGTGTCGCGCACTCGCGGGGTCTTCCCGCCCCTCTCGCCGCCCGACGGCATCCGTCCCGCGACCGACCGCGAGCGCGCGTACCTCGACGAGGCCCGTGCCTCCCAGCTGCACGGCACGGGGGCCGAGATGGCGGAGGCGCTTCGGGCGCTGGTCGCCGGGACGGGGGCGGACGAGGTGCTGCTCACGCTGAACGCGTACAACCAGGAGGCGAAGGTCGCGTCGTACCGGCGGCTCGCGGAGGCCATGTCCCTGGCCGGGCGGGTTTGACGGCTCGCGCCGCGGGCGCCGGCCGGGCGGGATGCCCACAGCCAAGGCCCCCTCACAGCCGGATGAACGGCTCCGTCAGATGCGCCGTGGCCAGTACCCGCCCCGACGCCCGGGCCTCCGCCAGCACCTCCTCGCGCACCGCCCGCGCCCGCGCGGGGTCCGCCTCCGACTCGTAGGCCACGGCGGGGTTGACCAGCTGCACCGCGTGGACCAGCAGATCCCCCGTGATCAGCACCTCGTCCCGCCCCGACGCCAGCAGCACCGACTGGTGGCCCGGGGTGTGCCCGGGCGTCGGTATCAGCGTCACCCCGGCCACCCCCGGGCTCATCGGCGTGCGGCCGTCGACGGGGTCGAGCAGGCCCGCCCGGCGCAGGGGGTCCAGCGCGTACGGTTCGGCCCTGGAGTCCGGGGGCAGGGCCGCGACGTCCGCCTGCTGCACGACGTGGCGGGCGTCGGCGAAGAGCGGGGCGCCGCGGCGGTCGACGCACCAGCCGTAGTGGTCGAAGTGCAGATGCGTGAGCACCACCACGGACACGTCCCCGGGGTCGACGCCCAGCTCCTTCAGGCCCTCCGGCAGCCTCCCGGCGGACGGCGACCAGCCCGCGGCGGGGCTGTGCTCGTGGCCGACGCCCGCGTCGACGAGCGCCGTCCAGCCGTCGGAGGTCCGGCGGATCACGTAGCAGCGGATGTCCATCCGCCAGCCGCCGTCCTCGGCGAAGGCGGCCGGGTCGAGGGCCCGGGCCGCCGCCCAGTCGCCGTCCGACGCCCCGGTGAACTTCCCCGCCAGCGGCAGGACTCCGGCGGCGTCGGTCACCGGCACGATCTCGTACTCGCCCACCCGGACGGCGGCTGGACTGCCCATCGGCATCATCGGCACCTCCCACGTGCGTGGCGCCGAATCTACAGCCGTCCTACGACAGGGCGTTCACCCGGCGGCGAATCTCTCCCGGAGCTCGACCTTACGGATCTTGCCGCTGACGGTCATCGGGAAAGAATCGACGATCCGCAGCTGGCGCGGCACCTTGAAGTGGGCGAGGCGGCCCTGGCAGTAGCGGACGAGCTCGCCGTGGGTGAGGGGCTCGGCGCCGTCGCGCAGGATGACGCAGGCGAGAATCTCCTCGCCGTACTTCTCGTCGGGGACGCCGATGACCTGGACGTCGGCGATCTTCGGGTGGCTGTAGAGGAACTCCTCGATCTCGCGCGGGTACACGTTCTCGCCACCGCGGATGATCATGTCCTTGATCCGGCCGACGATCTGCACGCAGTCGTCCTCGCGCATCACCGCGAGGTCCCCGGTGTGCATCCAGCGACCGGCGTCGACGGCCTCGGCGGTCTTGTCGGGCTGCTCCCAGTAGCCGAGCATCACGCTGTAGCCGCGGGTGCACAGCTCGCCCGGCTCGCCGCGCGGCACGGTGACGCCGGTCGCCGGGTCGACGATCTTGACCTCGATGTGCGGCAGGACCCGGCCGACGGTGCCGGTGCGGCGCTCCAGGTCGTCGTCGTGGCGGGTCTGGGTGGAGACGGGGGAGGTCTCGGTCATGCCGTAGCAGATGGACACCTCGGCCATGTGCATCTCGGCGACGACGCGCTTCATCACCTCGACCGGGCACGGCGATCCGGCCATGATCCCGGTGCGCAGGGTGCTGAGGTCGTACGAGTCGAAGTCCGCGAGCTCCAGCTCGGCGATGAACATGGTGGGCACCCCGTACAGGGAGGTGCAGCGCTCCTGTTCCACCGCGCGCAGGGTGGCGGCGGGGTCGAAGGCGGGGGCGGGGATGACCATGCAGGCGGCGTGGCTGGTGGCGGCGAGGTTGCCCATGACCATGCCGAAGCAGTGGTAGAAGGGCACGGGCAGGCAGATCCGGTCCTGCTCGGAGTAGCGGATCGTCTCGCCCACGAAGTAGCCGTTGTTGAGGATGTTGTGGTGGGAGAGGGTGGCGCCCTTGGGGAAGCCGGTGGTGCCCGAGGTGTACTGGATGTTGACCGGGTCGTCGCAGGACAGCGCCGCCTCGCGGGTGGCGAGCCGTTCGTCGCTGACGTCGCGGCCGATGTCGATCAGGCGCTGCCAGGAGGGCTCGCCGATGTAGATCACGTCGCGCAGGGCCCGGCACTTGCCGCGGACCTGCCCGATCATCCGGCTGTAGTCGCTGGTCCTGTACTCGGTGGAGGCGACGAGCACCTCGATGCCGGCCTGGTTGAGGACGTACTCCAGCTCGTGCACGCGGTACGCGGGGTTGATGTTCACCATGATCGCGCCGATCCGGGCGGTGGCGTACTGCACCAGCACCCACTCCGCGCAGTTCACGGCCCAGATGCCGACCCGGTCCCCCTTGGCGACGCTCTTGGCGAGCAGTCCCCGGGCGACCTCGTCCACGGCGGCGCCGAACTCGGCGTAGGTCCAGCGCCGGCCCGTCGGCACGTCCACCAGCGCCTCGCGGCCGGGGTGGGCGGCCACCGCGCGGTCGAGGTTGCGGCCGATGGTGTCGCCGAGCAGGGGGGCGGTGCCGGTTCCGCTCGCGTAGGACAGGGTCTGCTCACTCATATATACGTCCTCCTCGCACTGGGGACTGCGTCGTCCTCGACCGCAGCTTGACCGATGCCGGGGGCGCGGCACAACGGATCGCGTGCACCAGTTCGGAAAAGGAGTTCCGTGAGGTGGGAACGATTCCGCCCCCGGTGCGCGGGGCACCGGGGGCGGGTTCGGAGATGTCGTGAATTGACGGCTCGGGGGCGGAGCCGAGGGCTCAGTACGCGCCCCAGACGTTGTCGATCGAGCCGTAGCGGTCGGCGGCGTAGTTGCACGCGGCGACGATGTTGGCGACCGGGTCGGTGATGCTCAGGGAGGTGCCGATCACGTGGTACGCGTTGAAGGTCGGCGGGATCACCTGGAGCAGGCCCTGCGAGGGGATGCCGTTGCGGGCGTTGATGTCCCAGTTGTTGATGGCGTACGGGTTGCCGGACGACTCGCGCATGATGTTGCGGTGGATGCCGTAGTACGTGCCCGGGATGCCGTGGGCGTGCATGACCTCGAGGGCGTCGTCGATCCAGCCGTCCAGCTGCGGGGTGACGCCGGCCGGCACGTAGTTGTCGGTGGCGGCCTGGGCACTCGAGGCGAACGGCACGCTCAGGGCGAGGGCGGCGGCGGCGAGGCCGGCCGCGGTGGCGATGCGCTTGCGGAGAGCGGTGGCGGGCATGAGATGTCCTCTTCGTGGGGGGCATGTGTCCGTCGCCACCCGCCGTCCCTGAGCGAGGAAGCCGCCGGTTTGACCCGGCGACGTCGAAGCGACTTGGGCATGTTTAACCCACCCACATCCGAAATGCACGCGGCTTGCTACTAGCGCGGGTAGTCGTGATTGATGGTGTTCGCACCTCGATGACATGCGATGCGGCATTTATCCAACGAGAGAGCTTCGTATGTGAGTCAGGCGATATGCCGTGGATCACAGGGGCGCAAATACCCGTACATTAACGAACCAGAAAAAACGGACATTAGCCGTATTTATTGACTAAGCAGTACGGGTCTACCCCTGTTCCCGATCCCCCCGGGACCGGAGCACCAGCACCGCGGCCACCACCGCCACCGACGGCAGCACCGCGAACCCCGCCAGCATCCCCAGCCGGGTGCCCGTGGACTGCCGGACGCCGCCCGAGTCGGACGACACGTACCCGGCGAGCTCCAGCACCAGCCCGTACACGAAGGGCCCCATCGCCACACCCAGCCCCTCGCCCGTGGTGAACAGCCCGGAGAGCATCCCGGCCTGCCGCTCGCCCGTGCGCTCGGCACTGCGGGCGACGACGTCCGGCAGCATCGCGTACAGGAAGAGCAGCTGGCCCGCGTGCCCGGCGCCCGCCAGGACCATCACCAGCAGCACCCCGGCCACCGGCAGCAGCGGCGCCACCAGGAAGAGCAGACAGCCGGCGGTGAAGAAGAGCGAGGCCAGCGCGTACCCGCGGCGGCTGCCCACCCGGTTCCCCAGCCGCGCCCACAGGCCCATGGTGAGCAGGTTCGGCGCGACGAACGCCGCGACCAGTGCGCCCACGTCCACCGCGCCGTCCAGCACGTGGTCGGCGATGTACGGGGCGCCCGCGAGCAGCACGCCGGTGGCCGCCGACTGGGCCACGACGCAGCGCAGCAGGGCCATGAACGGCCGGTTGCCGCGGGCCGCCGTGAACTGCCGGCGCAGCCCCGGCTCGCTGTGCAGCACCGTGCCGTGCGGGGCGCGGGCGGAGCCGGCGAACACGGCGACGGCGCCGATCGCGACGACCACGCAGCCGAACACGCCCACCCAGCGGTAGCCCGCGACGCCCTCGCCGCCCGCGTCCGCCACGGCCGGTCCGCCGGCGCCGACCAGCAGCGCCGCGATCCCGATGACGGCCACCCGGCCGCCGACCAGCCGGACCCGGTCCTCCTGCCGGTCGGTGATCTCCGCCGGCATCGCCACGTACGGGACCTGGAAGAACGCGAACGCGGTCGCCGTGACGAGGAAACCCGCCGTGCAGAACCACGCCCCGGCGGCGCCGTGCGCGGGCCCGGCGAAGGTGAGGAGGAAGCCGAGGGCGACGCCCAGCCCGCCGAACAGCACGTACGGCCGGCGCGCGCCCCACCGGCCGCGGGTGCGGTCGCTGAGGCGTCCGGCGAGCGGGTTGAGCACCGCGTCCCAGGCCTTGGGCGCGAACACGGCCGCCCCGGCGAGGGCGGCGGTGACGCCGAGGGTGTCGGTGAGGTACGGGAGCAGCAGCAGCCCCGGCAGCGTGGTGAACGTACCGGTCACCAGGGAGCCGGAGGCGTAGCCGGCCAGGAGGCTGCGGGACGGGCCGGCGCCCGCGCGCGCGGGCCGGGCGGACGGTCTCTGGTCGGTACGGGCGGTGGTCGTCATCGACGCCTCCAGGCGACGGTTGCGTACGCGTGGGGCCCCGTACCCGGGTGGAGGGGGAAACCCGTCGGAACGAGGCCCGTGCGCCCAGCCTCGGGTCCCGCTCATGGACGCGGCTAAAGCGCCGGGGAGGCCGCCCCGGTGTAGTACAGCGGAACGCGGGCCTCCCGCGGTACCAGCACAACCTGCCATGCAGTTTGCTGCCACCGCGCCCCGGGTGGCCCCTCTGACCTGCCCCGGCCCAGCATGGGACCCGGACAAGGAGAGGGACATGACTGTGGACAAGGGCACAGCCTCGATCCGGACGCTCCCAGGCAGCGGGGTCACGGGAACGTCCCATCTGATCCACCGCACCCCCGCCCGGGACCACTACTTCCTGGACGCCCCCAGCCTCGGCGAGGAGAACTTCGAGCTGGCCGGCGAGCTGCCGCTGGACCACCCGCTGTTCAACGGGGGCGCCGGCCACTTCCACGACATGCTGGTCGCCACGGAGACGATCCGTGAGGTGGGCGAGCTCATCGGGCACCGCTACTTCGCGATCCCGGCCGACCGGCCCGGCCTGTTCTACCAGTTCACGCTCACCCTCACCGATCTCGCCGCCTGGCGCGACACCGGCGCCGGTGACACCCTGCCGCTGGCCACCCGGATCCGGGCCAGGCCGGCGAACGTCGTCAACGACGTGCCGCGCGGGCTCGACTTCCACCTCGGTCTGACGCTCGGCGACCGGCCCTGCGCGGACGGCACGGCGCGGCTGGTGTTCCTCAACTCGCAGGTCTACCGCAAGCACGTGGCGCACACCCGCTGGGCCAAGCTGTCCGCGCCCGAGCTCGACGACGCCCCCGACGGCGAGCCCGTCGCCGTCGCCGCCGCCGAGGCCGGCCGGCGTGACCCGGACACCGTGGTGATCAGCGAGCCGGCGGACACCACCCGCGGCTGGCTGACGTGCTGGCTGCTCACCGAGGGCATCAGCCCCGTGTTCGGCACGGCCGGCGGCCGGCTCACCGGACTGCATCTGCTGGAGGCGCTGCGCCAGGCCTCCGTGGTGGCCGTGGGCCGCACCCACGGGCTGGACCCCGACCGCAGCACCCTGGGCTCGGTGCAGGTGCACTTCCGCGGTCAGGCGGAGCTGGACCTGCCGCTGCGGTGCGTGGCCGTCGCCGGTCCGCTGGGCCGGGATCCGGAGGGGCGCGCGTCGGTGCCGGTGACCCTCACCGTGACCCAGCGCCGCCGGGCCGTGGCCGAGGCGCGGACCGCCGTGATCCAGGACCATTGACGGCGGCCCGGCGGACAGGCGACCTCGAAGGCTGACTCCCATGCACGCTACGCGGTTCCGCATCCTGGGACCGCTGGAGATCGATGGTGGGCCCGGCACCGATCCGGCGGTCTCGCACACTCCCAACGCGGCCAAGATGCAGCTGGTGCTGGGCACGCTGCTCGCGCACGCGGGCGAGGTGGTGTCGGTCAGCCACCTCATCGACGAGCTGTGGCCGCAGTCGCCGCCGCGCACCGCGACGACCACGCTCCAGGTGTACGTGTCCCAGGTGCGCAAGCGGCTGGCCGGCGCCGATCCGCGGCGCGGCCGGCAGGCCCTCGCCACCCGCAGCCCCGGCTATCTGATCCGGGTGGACCCGGACGAGGTGGACGCCGCCGTCTTTGAGGACCTGTCCAAGCGCGGCGGGCACGCCCTCGCGGACGGGGACTTCGCCGGGGCCGCGGCGCTGCTGCACCGGGCGCTGGAGCTGTGGCGCGGCCCGCTGCTGTCGGGCATCCCGCACGGTCCGCTGCTGCAGAGCGCGGCGGTGCGGCTGGACGAGCTGCGGATGACGACGCTCAGCGCGCGGATCCGGGCGGATCTGCAGCTCGGCCGGCACGCGGAGCTCGTCGCGGAGCTGCAGGCGCTGACGGCGAAGCATCCGCTGCGCGAGGACCTGTACTCGCATCTGATGGTGGCCCTGTACCGGTGCGGCCGCCCGGCCGACGCGCTGCAGCTGTACGCGGTGCTGCGGCGCACCCTGGTGACGGAGCTCGGCGTGGAGCCGGGACCGCGGCCGCGCCGGCTGCACCAGCGGATCCTGGCCGGGGACCGCGGGCTGCTCACGCCCAGCTCGGCCCGGCAGCCCGTCGCCGCGCCGCGCCGCGCCCCCGCCCGGAGCGCGGGTCGTGGGCCGGTGCCAGTGGCGGGGTTCGTGGGGCGGGGGGCGGAGCTGGCCGAGGCCGAGCGGCTGTTACGGGAGCTGCCGCCGGGCGCCCGGGTGGCCGTGGCCGGGATGCCGGGGTGCGGGAAGACGGCGTTCGCGGTGCAGGCGGCGGTCCGGGTCGCCGACGCGTATCCGGGCGGGACGCTCGTGGTGGACCTGCGGCCCGGGGACGGGCGGCCGGTGGACGCCGGGGAGGCGGTGGCGCGGCTGCTGCGCGCGGGCGGCGCGGCGGCGGGGGGTGACACCGGGCGGGCGCTGCGGGAGGTGCTGGGGGCGCCGGGGACGCTGCTCGTACTGGACCATGTGTCGGCCGAGGCCCAGGTGCGGCCGCTGCTGCGGGCGGCGGCGCCGGGCTGCACCGTGCTGCTGACCTGCCGGAGGCTGCCGCCTGGGCTGGAGGCGGCGCGCACGCTGGTGCTGGGGTCGCTGGCGCCGGGCGAGGCAGCGGAGCTGCTGGCCTCCGGGAGCACGGCCGGGGCGCCGGCGCCGCTGGAGCTCGCCGCGCTGTGCGGCGGGCTGCCTGCCGCGCTGCGGGTCGCGGGCGCGCTGCTCGCCGCCCGTCCGCACGAGAGCGCCGCGGGGCTGGCCGTACGGCTGCGGGACGAGCACACCCGGCTGTCGCTGCTGCGGGTGGACGGCGTCGACGTACGGGCGCTGCTGCTCGAGGCGTACGACGCCTGCCCCGCCGGCCGGCGGCGGGACTTCGCCCTGCTCGGGCTGCTGCCCCCGGGCGACTTCGCGCCCCGGCACGCGGCCGCGGTGCTCGGGCTGGCCGAGGACGGCGCCCAGGCGGCCGTCGAGGCGCTGGCCGACGCCCGGCTGGTGGAGGTCGCGGAGGGCGGCTACCGGATCCCGGAGCTGCTGCGGCTGCTCGCCGCCGAACTCCTCGCCACCACCGGCGATCCGGCGGCCACCCGGGCCGCCACCGAGCGGATGTGCGCGCTGTACGCCGAGGAGGCCGCCCCCGAACTCCCCGGCGGCGCGCTGGCCCGGCTCGTACGGGCGGCGCACCACGCCCGGCTGTGGCAGCTGACGGTACGGCTGGCCGCCGCCGTCCCGCACGAGCAGCGCGGCGAATCCGCCGAGGCCGCGCAGGTGTACGAGCTGGCGCTGGAAGCGGCACGGCGCTGCGCCGACCGCCCCGCCGAGGCCCGGCTGCTGCGGGTGCTGGGCGACCTCGCCTGGCAGGGCCGCCGGCTGGAGCGGGCGCGGGAGCTGTACGGGCTGGCCCGGACGGCGGCCCGGCGGGCGCGGCAGAGCGAGGAGTACGGCCGCTCCCTGGTGGGGCTGGCGGAGCTGTGCCTGGACGAGGGTGCGGCGCAGGAGGCGTCGGCCCTGCTGGAGTCGGCGCTGGCGGCGGTACGCGGCGCGGACGATCCGGCGGCCCGCTACGAGGCGAGCCGGGCGATGGCGCTCCTCGCCCTGGAGGGCGGCGAGCCGGACGCGGTGGCCCAGGCCCGCCGCTGGTTCGGCCACTGCCTGGAGCTGGCGGAGGCGCTGGGCGACGCCCGCCTGGAGGCCTTCGCCCGCCGCTCGCTGCGGGCCCTGGCCCACGACGACGCGGCGCCGGGCCCGTGGGCGCTGGAGATCCGGCCGGGGCTGTGGCGGCTGCGGTCGCGGCCGGCGGGGTGAGGGGGAGGCATGATCGCGGGCGGGTGCGGGCTATTGTCCGGGGCCCACGGGGGCGGGACGGGCATGCCCGCTGCGAAGGGGGAACCCATGTCCGTCGTGGTGAAGCGTGAGTTCGAGCTGACCACCCTGGGCGGGCTGCTCGCCGGGGTCGGCGACAGCCTGCCGGTGAAGGCCCGGTGAAGGGGGAGCACATGTCCGTCACCACCGCCCCAGTCGGGCGTGAGCTGGAACTGACCACCCTCGGCGGGCTGCTCGCCGGGGCGGCCCGGCTCGTCACCGTCACCGGGCCCGGTGGGGTCGGGAAGAGTCTGCTTGCCGAGGCCGCCGCGCAGGCGGTCGCGGCGGACTTCGCGGCGGTGGTGGCCGCCGCCGACGTCGCGGAGGGTGCCGCGTCGCTCGGCGCGGTGGCCGAGGGGCGGACGCTGCTGGTCCTCGACGATCGCGTGCACGGCGGGGCTCCCGCCGCCGAGGGCGTGGCCGGGCTGCTGGAGCAGCGGGACGGCCTCGTGGTCCTCGCCACCGCCCGGGAGCCCCTGCGGGTGCGCGGGGAACAGCTGCTCGCCCTCGGGCCGTTGGCGGTGCCGCGCGTGACGGGCGAACCGCTCGACCCCGACGAGCTGCGCTCCTACGCCTCCGTCGCGTTGTTCGAGCGGCGGGCCCGGGACGCCGATCCGGGGTTCGCGCTCACGGCCGAGAACGCCGCCGCCGTCGCGGGGCTGTGCGTCCTGCTCGAGGGGCTGCCCCTGGCGCTGGAGCTGGCCGCCGAGCGGCTGCGTCTGCTGCCGCCGCAGCCGCTGCTGGACCGGCTGCGCCACGATCCGTCCGCGCTGTCCGGCGGCCCGGCCGGCGCCCCGCAGCGCCACCGGTCCCTCGTCGCGCTGGCCGAGTGGAGCTGCCGGGGGCTCGGTACGGAACTGACGTCCGCGCTGGAGGAACTCGCGGTGTACGAGGAGGGCTTCGCCCTCGTGCCCCCCGCCCCCGGGATGCGACCGCCCGCGCCGGCGGCGGCCGTGGAGGAGCTGCTGGACCGGGGGCTGCTGACGGTGACCGGACAGGACGCGGAGGCCGTGCGGCTCGCGGTGCCCGAGCCGGTGCGGTCGTACTGCCGGGCCCGTACGGCCGGCGCGGGCCGGGCGGCCGAGGTACGTGACGGGCACGCCGCGTACTGCCGGCAGCTGGTCGCGGCGGCCGGGCGGGGGCTCGCCGGGACCGAACAGGCGCGCTGGCTGCGGGCGCTGGCCGCGGAGGGCGCCGAGCTGGAGGCCGCGCTGGCGTGGCTGGGCGAGCGCGGCGAGCGGGAGGCGGCGGCCGGGCTGCTGCTGGGGTGCCGGCTTTCGTGGCTGGCGCACGGGCGGCTGCGGGCGGGGCTGCGCCGGTGCGACGAGCTGGCGGAGGGCCCCGGCGCCCCGCTGCCGGAGGCGGTACGGGGCCGGTTGGTCGCCCTCTCCGGGACGTTCGCCGCCGCGCTGGGTGATCCGCAGGAGGCGGTGGCCCGGTACCGGCGGGCGCTGGCCCTGAGCAAGGGCGCCGGCGACCGGCGCCAGCACGCCCTGACGTCCGCGTGGCTGGGCGCCGCGCTGCTCGCCGCCGGTGATCTGCCGGGCGCCCGGGCGGTGCTGGTGACCGCGCTGCACGCGCTGGAGCAGCTGGGCGCCGTGGCGGACGCAGCACAGGCGCGGGCCCGGCTGGCGGAGGTGACGCGGCTGGACGAGGGCAACCGGCGCAAGGCGCGGGAGCTGCTGGACGCCTCGGTGGCGGCGCTGCGCCGGACCGGCGACCGGCGGGGGCTGGCGACCGCGCTGCGGTACGGGGCGCGGCTGGCCGCCGACGGCGAGGAGCCGGAGCTCGCCGACGCGCTGCTGCGGGAGGCGCTGCGGTGCTACGAGGAGACGGGTGAACGCACCGAGCTGCCCGCCGCGCTGGAGGAGTTCACGCTGCTGATGCTGCGGGTGCGGCCCGGCGAACTCCCCCGCGCCGTCCGCCTGCTGGCCGCCGCCGACACCCTGCGCCGCCGCCCGGGTGTCGTCGTACCGGACGAGCGGCGGGCCGCGGCGGAGGAGGCGCGCACCGCGCTGGGGTCGCGGCTGGAGTGGGCGGACTACGCCACCGCGTGGGCCGAGGGCGTCCGGCTGACGCCCGGGGGCGCGGCGGCCGAGGCGCTGTCGGCGCCCGCCCCTGCCCGCCGCCATGGTGCCACGGTGACCGCGGACCCCGCCGCGCAGCAGCTCACCCCGCGGCAGGTGCAGGTGGCGCTGCTCGTCGCGGAGGGGATGACGAACCGTCAGATCGCGGCCCGCCTGGAGCTGTCGGAGTGGACGGTGGTCAACCACGTCCGCCAGGTCATGCGCCGCCTCGGCTGCACCTCCCGCGTCCAGGTCGCCGGCGCCGTCGGACGGTGGGCGTGACCCGGGCCCGCGCCGGGGCGCCGGCCGTACCGGGCGGGCCGGCCGCCGCCACCGCGCCGCCGGCGGACGTCGTACGGCGCTTCCGGGCACAGGGCTGGTGGCGGGACACGACACCGCTGCACGACCTGTACCGCACGGCGGCGGCGGCGCCGGAGCGGCCCGCCTTCGTCGGCAGCCGGCTGCGGCTCCCGGCGGACCGCCCGTACGCGACGCTGCGCTACGGCGAACTGGCCGTGCTCACCGACCGGTTCGCCGCCGCCCTGGCCGCCCTCGGCGTGATGCCGGGCGATCCCGTCGCGTACCAGCTGCCGAGCTGGTGGGAGACCGCCGTGCTGACCCTGGCCTGTCTGCGGCTGGGCGCGGTGGCGGTCCCCGTGCTGCCGACCGTACGGCCGCACGGGCTGCACCGGATCCTCGCCGGCACCCGCGCCCGGGTGTGCGTGGTGCCCGACGTGTGGGACGGCTTCCCGCACGCCGAGGCCCTGGCGGAGCTGGCGCCGCACGTGCCGTGGCTGCGGCACCGGGTGGTGCTGGGCGACGCCGCCGCCACCGGGGCGGTCGACTTCGCGGCACACTTCCTGCACACCCCCCACGAGCGCTCCGCCGCCTGGCGCGGCCGGCCGCTCCCCGCGGACGCGGCCGACCGCCCCTGGCTGCTGATCACCGTGATCGGGCTCGGCGACCGGTACACGGGGGTGCTGCATTCGGCGAACACCCTGTACGCCAACATCGGCGCCCAGCACGACCCGGCGGGGCCGGGACGGCGGGACGGCGAGGTGTTCCTGTCCGCGCTGCCGCTCACCTCCCTCGCGTCGGTCATCTACTCGGTGTGCTGGCCGCTGGCCGTGGGCGGCACCGGCGTGGTGCAGGACCGGTGGGACCCCGAGGGGTTCTCGCGCCTCATCTCGTACGCGGGAGTCCATCAGGCGTACGCGGAGGGCGCGTTCTGGTCCGAGGTGCCGGCCGCCCCACACGGGTCGCTGCGGCTGCTGCTGTCCGGCGGCCGCACCGGCACCCCGCCGGAGCTGCTCCGGACCCTGACGGACACGTGGTCGGTGCCCGTGCTGTCCGTCTGGGGGACCCCGGAGCTGGGGATGGGGAGCCTCGCGGTCGGCGGCGAGGGGGGACGCCCGCTGCCGGGTCTCGAGGTGTCCGCCGGTGCGGCGGCCGGACCGCTGCGGGTGCGCGGGCCGTCGGTCTGTCTGGCCGTGTGGCCGCTGGACTCCGCCGCCCCGCGGCCCACCTGGGGCGACGGGGACGGCTGGCTCGACACGGGTGATCTGGCGGCGGCCGACGGCCGCGGCGGGCTGCGCGTGCTGGCCCGGGCCGGGGAACGCACGGGGGCGTTCTTCCTGGTGCCGGCCGCCGAGATCGAACGCAGGCTGCTCGGGCATCCGGGGGTACGGGAGGCGGCGGTCGTCGCCTACACCGACCCCGAACACGGCGAGCTGCCCTGTGCGGTCATCGTCCCGATGGTGGCGGCCGAGCCGCCGGGACCGGCCCGGCTGCGGGAGTTCCTCGCCGCCGAAGGCGTCGCCGAGGCGTTCGTACCGGCGCGCTTCGAGATCGTCGGGGGGCTGCCGCGCGACGAGCGGGGAGCGGTCCGGTACGCGGCGCTGCGCACCTGGCTCGCCCGGCTGCGGCCGGGGGCGCCGCGCCGGCTGCCGGACTGAGCCCGTACCCGGACATCCGCCTCACCACTCGCATCCGGACACCCGCAGCGCCAGCCGCCCCAGTTCGGCGCGCCAGCCCGGGGCCAGCGGGGCCGCGTCCACGGCCTCCAGCGCCCGGTCGACCAGCTCGGCGATGGTCTGCTCGGCGGGCTCGCGGCCGTTGCCGAGGAAGCCCACGTCCCGCAGGAACAGCGCGTCCGCGTCGTACCCCTGGCCGCCCTCGAGGAAGCCCCGCAGCCGCCACGCGGCGTGCACGGCGCGGGCGTACTCGTCGAAGGGGGCGGCCAGTTCGCCGTCCCGCCCGGCCAGCGTCACGCCGATGCGCAGCGCGTGCCGCACCCCGTACCAGCCGGCGGCGCAGCCGCTCGTGCAGCCGGTGGCGCAGCGGCCGGGCCAGCCGTCGTCGAGGTACTCGGTGGCGGACGCGGCGTCCGACTGGGCACCCAGGGTGCGCTCGGTGCGCAGCTCGTCCCACCAGCGCCAGGCGGGCTCCGGCAGCCGGCGGGCGAGGCGGTCGGCGTACGACAGGGCCAGATCGCCGGCGAGTACGGCCGTGCCCTCGCCGAAGCGGCGGGACTCGCCGCGCCAGCCGCTGCGTTCGTGCTGCGCGGCGTGGCTGATGTGCAGGGTGGGAACGCCGCGCCGCATGGGGGCGTTGTCGCGGACGTCGGAGCGGACGAGGAGCCAGGTGTCGTGCAGCTCCAGCGCGGCGCAGGCGGTCACGGCGGCGTTCACGCGCTCCTCGCCGACGGCGTCGGTCCCGTCGCCGGCCGCCGCGAGGAAGGCCGTCAGACAGATGACCGGGCGGACCCGCTCGTCGGAGGCGCGGACGAGCTCCGCGATGCCCTCGATGAGGGTGGTGGCCCGCGGCTGCGCCGTGCGGCGGCACCGGAACTCCTTGGACAGCAGCCCGTGCAGCTCCTCGTCGACCCGGCCGAGGAGCGCCGCGCGCTGCTCTTCGGGGGAGGCGTCGGGCCACCGCTGGGGGTGGGTGGTTGTGGTCATGATCGCGCCCTTCCGGTGGGTGCTGTCATGACCGAGCTTCCCGCCGCGGCCCCGTGAACCCGGCCCCGCGGGGGCGGCTCGGGCACAACGGGGGCGCGCGGGGCGCGCGGAGGTCCGGGGGTTCAGCCATACGACGGGCGCGGGGCGGCGGGGTTGCTATGCCCTTGCCATACGGGATGGTGCGGGCGCGCGGCAGGGACCCACGCGCCCGGGGTCCTACGCGAACTCCGCCGCCGCCAGCTGCAGATCGACCGGGAGCTCCGCCCGGCCGGAGATGTCCAGCTTGCGGTAGACCCGGGTCAGATGCTGCTCCACGGTGCTCACCGTGATGTACAGCTTCAGCGCTATCTCCCGGTTGGTGTGCCCGTACACGGCGAGCATCGCGACCCGCTTCTCGGACTCGCTGAGCGTGGCGACCAGGTCCGCGCCCGACGGCTGTCCGTCGTCCGCGGCCGCGGCGGCCTCCTGCACGTGCCCGGGGAGGATCCGCTCGCACAGGGTGTCCGCCCCGCACTCGCGGGCCAGATGCCAGGCGCGCCGGCCCACCATGCCGCCGCGGGCCGGTTCGCCGAGGGCGAGCAGCGCCTCGCTGAAGTCGGCGAGGGCCAGGGCGAGCTGGTAGCGGTCACCGGAGCGGCGCAGCTCGTCGACCGCCGTGGCCAGGACGTCCTGGCGCTCGCGGGGGTCGCACAGCTCGGCGCGCAGCCGCAGCGTCATCCCGCGCAGCCACGGGTCGTGGGCGTCGCGGGTGGCCATCTGGTCGGCGAGGAACCGGTCGGCCTGGTGGGTCTCCCCCAGCCGCAGCAGCGCGGCAGCGACGTCGAGCCGCCAGGGCAGCACCCGGGGCTGGTCCAGCGACCACGCCTTCGTCCGGCGGCCCACGTCCAGGAAGTCGCCCAGGGCGGCGTGGAACCGGCTGGTGGCCAGGGCGTGCTGGCCGCGGGCGCGCAGATACGCCAGCCCGTGCACGCTGCCGGCGAGGGAGTCGGGGACGGGCCGGCTGAGCACGCCGGCGGCCTCGTCCAGCCGCCCCATCGCGGTGTACGCCCGCACCAGCGTGCCGGCGACGCCGCACAGCAGGGCGCTGCCGCCGCGTTCGGGCACGGCGGCCAGCGCGCCGGCCGCCGCTCCCGCCGCGGCGTCCAGATCGCCCAGGCGCAGCCGGGCCCGGGCCAGCAGTCCGGCGAACGCCGCGTACCAGCCGCCGGCGCCGCGCTGTTCGGCGCGGGCGGCGAACGCCTCGCACCACGGCAGCGCCTGCTCCGCGCCGCCGGCGTGCAGGACGACGCGCAGGGCCTGGACGACGGGGGTGACGGTGTCGTCGGTGAGGGCGGCGCCGCGCAGGTACAGCTCGGCGGCGTGCGCGGCCCCGGGCTCGCGGTCGCGGTCGGGCACGGCCCACAGGGCGGCGGGGTGGACGCCTTCGCGCACGGGGCGCTGGGCGGCGGAGGGGTGGGCGGGGCGTTCGGGTTCGGCGGCGGCCCACCGGGGGAACGCGGAGAGGCCGTCCAGGGGATCGGGGCGGCGGTCGTCGGAGGCGGGAGCCGCGGCCGGACGGCGGCCCAGGCGCGTCAGCACCTCGGCGGACTCCTCCACCCGGCCCTGGGCGGCGAGGGTGCGGGCCAGCGCGCCGAGCCAGGAGCGTTCTCCGGTGCCCGCGCGGGCGGCCTCCAGGGGGGACGCCAGATGGGTTTCGGCGGCGGCGGGGTCGGTGCGGGCGGCGACGGTGGCCAGCCGGATCCGTACGTCCGCCCGGTGCGCCTCGTCGGGGCCGGCCTCGTGGGCGAGCTCCAGGCAGGCGGCGGCCAGCTCGGGCGCGCCGTCGGCCAGGAACTGTCCGGCGGCGGAGCGCAGGACCGGGAGCACCCAGTCCTCGGCGGTGTGCCGCGCGCCGATCAGCTGGGCGGCGACGACCGGGGCGGGGGCGCCGGCCGCGTGGGCGAGCCGGGCGGCGCGGCGTTGCAGGGTGCGCCGGTCGCCGGGGTCGAGGTCGGCCAGGACGGCGTCGCGGGCGGCGGGGTGGCAGAGGCGGGCGCCGTCGAGCAGTCCCGCGGCGGTGAGCGCGGCGGTGGCCCGGGCGGCGGTGCCGGGACCGCCGGCGAGTTCGGCGGCGAGCCCGGGTCCGCCGTGGCCGTCGAGTACGGCGACGGCGGCGGCGAGTTGTCCGGCGTCGGGGCCGCAGCGGCGCAGGCAGGCGAGGAGGGCCTGGGCGTAGTGGCCGGCGGGCCGGCAGCGGGGGTCCTGCAGCAGGGCGCGCAGCAGCAGCGGGTTGCCACCGCTGGTGCGGTGCATGCGGTCGGCGTCGGCGCCGGCCCGGCCGCCGAGGAGGACCCGTACCGCGTCCCGGCGCAGCCGCTCCAGGCGTACGCGCACCAGATGGGGCTGGCGCAGCAGATCGGTGCCGAGCAGCGGATCGCCGCCGCCGGTGGGCAGGGGCGTCGTGTACACCAGGAGCAGCCGGGCCATCCGGCTGCCCCGGACCAGATGGAGCAGGTGGCGCCGGGACAGATCGTCCACGTGGTGCAGGTCGTCGACACAGACGACGACCGGGTTGTGCACGGTGAGGCGGTGCACGCCGGCGGCGAAGGCCTGCCGGTGTTCGAGGTGTCCCGCCGTCTCCGGGTCCCGGGGCAGCGGCAGTTCGGCGCCGGCGGTGCGGGCGCCGTGGGCGAGCTGGCCGAGCACGCCCAGGGGGCGTTGGCGCTCGGTCTCGTCGCCGAACGCGCGCAGGACGAGCGCGCCGCGGCAGGCGGCCCGTACCGCCGCCGTTTCCAGGAATTCACTCTTTCCGCAGCCGACCGCTCCCTCCGCGAGCAGGAGAGTGGAGCGGCCTGCCTCCGCGGCGTCGAGCGCCGTTTCCAGTAAGTCGAGTTCCGCGTCGAGCTGGACCAGCACCATGAAATCCCCCAGAGCCCATGCCGGTTTCTCGTGACTCCCGGCAGTCCGAGGCTCGGGCATTCGCCGGGGCAGAAAGGGAGACGGCTTCCGGCATATTCTGCGATTCAGTGTAGAAGCGCCGCGGCAACCCGCACGGTGACCGGAAGTTCCCCTGCATCAAGGGGCCTGCGTGGGCGGCGGGAAGATCTGCCGCGGGGCGTCGGGGCGGCCGGCGCGGGCCCGCCATTCGCGGGGGTAGCCGACGGACACCTCCTCGAAGCGGACGCCGTCGTACCAGGTGGTGCGGGGGATGTGCAGATGGCCGTAGACGACGGCCGCGGCGCGGAAGCGGGTGTGCCAGTCGGCGGTCAGCGCGGTGCCGCACCACTGGGCGAACTCGGGGTGGCGCAGGATCCGGGTCGGCTGTCTGACCAGCGGGAAGTGGTTGACGAGCACGGTGCGCAGGGCGGGATCGCAGTCGGCGAGGCGGCGTTCGGTGCGGGCCACCCGCGCCGCGCACCAGGCCTGTCGGCTGGGGTACGGGTCGGGGTGCAGCAGGAACTCGTCGCTGCAGACCACACCGGTCCGGTACGCCTCGGCCAGCGCCTCCTCGCGGGAGCCGGCGGTGGGGGTGCGGAAGGTGTAGTCGTACAGCAGGAACAGCGGTGCCACCACGAGCGGTCCGCCCTCGCCGCACCACACGGGGTACGGGTCCTCCGGCGTGTGCACGCCCAGCTCACGGCAGAGTGCCACCAGGGCGAGGTAGCGCTGCTCGCCGCGGAGCCGGTCGGGGTCGTCGCGCATGGTCCACAGGTCGTGGTTGCCGGGCGCCCACACCACTTCGGCGTACCGGCCGCGCAGCAACCGCAGCGCCCAGGCGACGCCGTCGAGGGATTCCCCGACATCTCCGGCGACCACCAGCCAGTCGTCCGGGCTCTGCGGGCTCAGTGACTCGAGAATCGCTCGATTCTCGGGATGCCCGACATGCAGATCGCTGATGCCCATGAGCTTTCCGTGCGGCATCCCGTGAGGCTAGAACAGGCGGGTCCGCGTAAATACCCCTATGCCGCCCCGCAGACCCGGTGACGCGCGGGGAAAACGATTGGCGGCGCGTTTCGCGACATGGCAAGCGCATAGCAAGATACCTGTCCCGTACAGCAGTCGACGGGCAGTCCCGCGCGGCGGTGTCCGCCCCATGGCAGCCCTCGGTGTGTTTCCGGTGGTCGCGGCGGGCGGCCGTGGCGGGCGGGCCCGTGGATCATGGCGGGGCGGGGCGGGCGGCGGGAGTGTGGGGACAGGCCGCCACAAGCGGCCGGAAGACCCACCGACCGCTACCGCTCATCGGAGAAGATCATGCTCACAGAGATCGTGCCGGCCTGTGTCGCGACCGTGGAGACGACGTCGGAGCCGGCCGACGCCCCGCTGCACCCAGCCGAGGCGGCGCTGGTCGCCCATGCGGTGACCAAGCGCCGGCTGGAGTTCGCCTCGGTGCGCTGGTGCGCCCGGCAGGCGATGGCGCGGCTCGGCCTGGCACCCGGGCCGGTCCTGCCGGGCCACCGGGGCGTACCGCAGTGGGCGCCCGGCGTCGTCGGCAGCATGACCCACTGCGCCGGTTACCGGGCCGCCGCCCTGGCGTACGGCGACGACCTCGCCGCGCTGGGCATCGACGCGGAGCCGAACGCCCCGCTGCCCGACGGGCTCCTGGAGTCCATCGCCCTGCCCCAGGAGCTCCGCTGGGTGCGCGCGCTGACCCGCACGCGGCCCGAGGTGTGCTGGGACCGGCTGCTGTTCAGCATCAAGGAGGCGGTCTACAAGACCTGGTTCCCCCTGACGGGCCACGAGCTCGACTTCCACGACGCGCTGGTGGCGGTCGACCCCGCCACGGGTGCGTTCCGCGCCGCGCTGCTGCCCGACCGGGCGACGCTGCCGGCCGGCGCCCCGCGGGGCTTCGCCGGACGCTGGGCCGCGGCCGGCGGGCTGGTCGTGAGCGCCACCTGGGTGCCCGCCCGGGTCCGGACACACGAAAGCGCCCCCCGTGCACGGACGGGGAGCGCTGTGTGACTCACCTCAACTGACGGGCACCACCGGCACTGACCGTCACCGGACGCCGGCCGGGGCGGACAGGGCGCCCACCACGGGCTTCGGCGGAGTGGGCCACTGGTCGTCAGCCCGCGCACCGCCGGCGGACGTCGTGGACAGGGCGGCGAGCACCAGGAGCGCGGCAAGGGCGAGCAGGAGCACGGCGCCCGTCACGGGCAGCGCCGCCGGCCGGAAATGACGGAAAGTGACTCTCACGTTCTCCCCCAACTTGAAAGTATCAACGAACTTACTCGAGTGTTGCTTCAATCGGGTTCCGCGTCAGGTTCGACACCGTTACCCTGACAGTTGAGAAGTGGTTCACCAAGGGCCCCACGCTGGCGTAAAGTTGCATGGCAGCAATTTCGCCTGCGGAGGGGGACAGGGAATGTTCGCGGCCGCCGACTCCGGTTCGAGTTTTGCCGAACTGGACGATCTGAGCGCCGCCGCTTATGGCCTCGCCGTAAAGATCGGCCAGTTCGCGCGGGACGACATCGCAGATCAACTCTCGCTCGAACCAGCGGAGGTGGAGCACGTCCTGGAGGTGCTGACCCGCCTCCGCTTACTCCAGCCGATGCCGGGACGGCCCGGCGAACTCGTGCCGGTCGCGCCGGATGCGGCGGCAGCCACCCTGGTCGGCCCGGCCGAGCGGCAGATACGCGATCTCCAGCAGGCGGCGGACGACATCCGGGGCAGGCTCCAGTCCCTGGCACCGCTGTATTACGAGGGCCGGCGGCTGCGCAACCGTCTCGAGTCGTTCGACGTGGTCACCGACGCGGAGCGGGTGCAGTCGCTGCTGGACCACTTCAGCCAGCACTGCACCCACGAGCTGATGAGCGTGCACCCGGGCGGCGCCCGGCCGCCGGAGGTGCTGGTCCGGGCCCGCGAGTCCTCGCACAGCCTGCTCAACCGTGGCGTCTGTGTACGCACCATCTACCAGCACACGGCCCGGACCGACCTGACGACCAGGGCATATGTACGCGACATCACCGAACGCGGCGCGGAGGTCCGCACGGTGGACCAGGTGATCGACAAGCTCATCATCTACGACCGGGAGGTCGCCTTCCTGCCGGAGCGTCACCCCGAGCAACGCCCGCCCGGGGCGGCGATCGTGCGGGAGCCGACCCTGGTGGCGTTCCTGTGCGCCGTCTTCGAGTATCTGTGGGACAGCGGCTCGACGTTCGTGGTGGAGTCGCAGAAGGCGAGCGCCGCTCCGGACGACGTCAAGCAGGCCATCCTGCGGCTGATGGCCCGGGGCTTCAAGGACGAGGTGATCGCCCGCCGGCTCGGCATGGCGGTCCGTACCTGCCGCCGGCACATCGCGGAGATCACCGAGGAACTCGAGGCGACCAGCCGCTTCCAGGCGGGATTCAACGCGGCACAGAAGGGCGTTCTGGGAAACGAGTTGTGATCTCTTCCCGGAACGCCCTTCAGTTCTCAACGGGAATTAACGGAACAACAAAGGTTCGGTCAATTCTCCGTCAATCATCTTCTTCGTCCAGCGCCTCGTTGATCGCGTCGACGCAGTCCTGGTCGAGCATGGTGGTGATCTCCGGATCGCGCAGCGGTCCGAACCCCGCGTCGTACACGGCGGCGCTCACGCAGTAGCCGCTCTTCAGGACGAAGGTACGGAACAGCCATTCGTCCCCGGTGCCGGGCGTCCCGTCGGGCCGCTGCACCCGGACGGGCCGGCCGTCCGGTCCGAAGCCGAACTCGGTGAACCGGAACTGCATGCCCTGACCGATGGCCTTGCTGTACGCCTCCTTCAGCGTCCACAGCCGCACCAGCCCCCGGTTGCGCTCCTCCCCCGCCGGCATGCCGGCGAGCAGGATCAGCTCGTACGGGGTGCAGATGTGCCGGCCCAGGCCCGCGTCGTACATGTCGCGGTCCGCCCATTCGGCGTCGACGCCGATCAGGCCGCGGGTGGTGAGGCCGACGAGCAGCAGGTCCTCGGTGTGGCTGAGGCTGATGTCGATCTGGTCGCAGCCGCGCAGGTACGGCCGTCCGGTCGGCCCGTACGCGAGCTCCAGGTCGTCGGGGTCGCCGCGCAGCACGGCGCCGGCCGCGTACTTGAGCAGCATCCGGGAGGCCGCGTACCGGTTGCGCACGTCGGCGTGGGTGAGGTCCATGTACCGGGTCCAGTCCCGGCCCAGCAGCGTCCGCAGGTCCTGGCCGGCGGGCAGTTCGGGCTCCAGGTCGCTGAGCTTGGCGTGCACGATCGCGCTGCCGTGCCCGGCCAGTTCGTCCCTGACCTGGTCCCAGGTGTTCCCCCACGGGGTGACCGCGATGGGCTCGCTCAGCGGCGGGCCGAGGGGAGAGTTGCCCGGGGCAGTCATCGCCGCTCCTTCACGAGGGTGTACATCTCATGGAGGCTGCGGGCGAGGAGCAGCCGGTGCACGGGCACCGGGTGGCCGTTCTCCTCCAGCAGGATCACCAGCCGCAGCAGGTTGAGCGAGTCCCAGCCGGGAAGGTCCGCCAGATCGGCGTCCGCGTCCCCGGGGATGTCGAGCGGCACGCCGAGGTCGTCGCGGACGAGCTCCATGAGCCCGTGGAGGCTATCCATCGCGGTGGCCCGTCCTCTCCAGTACGGGCGGGTCCACGCGCACATGGTCGGGCATGGCCGGCAGCCGGGTCA
This sequence comes from Streptomyces smaragdinus, assembly GCF_009604385.1. Classification (GTDB taxonomy): domain Bacteria; phylum Actinomycetota; class Actinomycetes; order Streptomycetales; family Streptomycetaceae; genus Streptomyces; species Streptomyces smaragdinus. Next base: position 51,753 of record NZ_WEGJ01000018.1, on the reverse strand, counting down.
GGTCGTGTCGGTACCGCCGTTCGCCCGCGGCCGGGTCCCGGTTCGGGGGTGTGACGTCCTCGAAGCCGCAGGACGGGTAGAAGCCGCGGGCCCGGTGGTTGCGGGGCGTGGGCAGCCAGCGGGCCTCGACGGCGTTCAGCCCGTCGTCGCGGGCGGCCGCCAGCAGGGCCGCCAAGCAGGCCTGTTCGATGGCGCGGGCCAGCACCCGGCAGCTGAGCCACATGTTCTCCAGCTCGAGCACGCCGGCGGACTCGTGGTAGCGGCCCAGCAGCGCGCCGGTCAGCCCGTGGTCGCCGAACCGGTCGGCGGTACGGGCGGCGAGGAGCAGCCGGTGGGCGGGGTCGGCGGCGTACGCGCGCAGTTCGTCCTCGCGCAGCCGCAGTCCGGTGAGGTTGAACTGGTTGGTGCGCTGGGTGAGCTGGGCGAGGCGGGGGAACTCGTGGGCGCGCGGCGGGCCGAGGTCGACGCGGGTGTCCAGGCCGGTCAGGAACTCCTCGTACGAGCCGGTGCCGGCGCGCAGTTCCCGGCGCCGGCGCTCGCCGCGGTAGCGGCCGGCGCGGGCGCGGTCCTCGTCGGTGAGGGCGGGGGTGTCGAACCAGCCGTCGGCGAGCAGCGCGGTGGTGTGCAGCGCGGGGTCGGCGCCGAGGGCCACCAGGGCGACGTCGGGGGCGCCGTGGCGGACCTGGGCGCGTTCGGCGGGCGTGTCGTCGGCGAACACGCACGCGTCGGGGGCGAGGCCGAGCTCGTCGGCGATCTCCCTCAGGTTGGCGTCCTTGGGCGCCCAGTTGGCCCGTACGGCCGCGAAGTCGTCCTCGCGCAGCAGCAGGTCGGGGTGGCCGGTGAGCACCTCACGCACCGCGGCGGCGTCGTTCTTGCTGTTCACCGCGAGCAGCACGCCCTGGGCGGCGAGCTGCTTCACCACCCGCTGGAACGTGTGGAACGCCTCCCCGCGCAGACTGCCCGACGCGGCGACGCCCTCGGGTCCGTCCTCGGCGAGGATGCCGTCCCACAGGGTGTTGTCCAGGTCCAGGACCAGGCATTTGCGGGTACGGCCGCGCAGTGACCGGACCAGGTGGGCGACCTCCCGGGCGTAGCCGGCGAGCAGTTCGGCGCCCAGATTGACGGCGGCGTACTGGGCGAGGCGGGGGTCGGCGACCGGGACGGCGCCGCCCAGCAGCGGGTCGAGGTCGATCACGACCACGCGCGGGGAGCTCTCCACCAGCCGCAGCAGCCGGGCGTTGGCGTCCCGCCACAGGGCCCCGAGCCGGGCGCGGGAGGCGTGGTCGACGAGCTGGTGGGTGTACCTGCGCTCCAGCGGCAGGGTGTTGAGCACCAGCGTCCCCGGCCAGTCGGCGGCGATCGCGGCGAGCCGGTCCACCAGCCGCCCGGCGGCCTCCTCGACGTCCTCCGGCCGCCACGGCACGGGCACCTCGGCGAACACCGCGCCCGCGTCCAGCAGGCACAGCGTGAACTCCGGGTCCGCGGCGCGCAGGGCGCCGGCGGGGTCGGTGAGGTCGCGCAGCCAGGCACCGTGGTCGCCGGTCACCGTCCGCGCCAGCATCCCGTGCCGGGCGAGCTCCGCGGTGAGCGGGTCCCGGACGGGGCCGACGGTGCACGAGCCGGTGACGGCGACGGTGATCACCGGCGTGGCGGGCCGGTGGGCCAGGACCGCCGCCGGGTCCACGCCCGCCAGCAGCCGGCCGGCGGTGCGCAGTTCGAGGCCGCCGACCTCCGGCTCGCCGGTCTCCCCGGCGAGCAGCCGGGGCACCTCGTCGTACGCCTTCTCCAGCAGTCCCTGGGCGCGCAGGTCGCGCAGCCGGTCCAGTCCCTTGGTCATGGGGCCTCACACCTTCTCCAGGGCGAAGCCCGCCCGGATCCATTTGCTGGACTCCACCGTCACGGCCAGCGCCCGCTGTCCGGCCTCCAGGCGCGGCAGCAGCAGGTCGAGTTGCAGGAAGGGCAGCGCGTTGCCGGTGTTGCCGGTCTCGGTCACGCAGGACACCTCGCCGACGGCGGGGGCGGGGAGCCGTTCGGTGATCCTGGCGGTCATCCGGCCGGAGAGCTGCGGGGGCAGCAGATAGTCGACGTCCGACGCGGACCAGCCCAGGGAGCCCAGCAGCTCCCACAGGATCTCCCCCGAGATCACCGGTACGTGCTCCTCGATGGCCTTGTAGTCCTCGGCGAGGAGCCGGCGTTCGGTGTGCCGGTCGCTGACGCCGTACCAGTCGAGGAACTGTCCCGGCGCCCGGCCCTGACCGGTGCACCGGTTGAGGACGCCCCGTACGGCCACGCCCTCGGCGGCGGGGTCGGCGGCCAGCACCGCGGCGCCGGCGCCGTCGCCGAACAGCACCTGGTTCACCAGCTCCTCCGACGGCAGCCGGGCCGCGTTGCCGCGCCGGGCGATGAACCGGTTGGTGACGTCGCCGCCGAGCAGCAGCCCCGCGCCCCGGCCGGCGGTGAGCATGGCGCGGCCGACGTCCAGGGCCTGGACGGCGCCGGAGCAGCCGGACTGGAGCTGGAGCACCGGGAGGTGGTCGAGGCCGAGCATGTCGGCGACGACCGTGGCGGTGGTGGGCAGCAGGGCGTCCGGGGTGGCGGTGGCGAGCACCACGAACCCGATGTCCGACGGCTCCAGTCCGGCCGCGTCCATGGCCTGCGCCCCCGCCTCCGCGCACAGGTCGGCGAGGGTGCTGCGGACCTCGCCGGTGGCGAGGTCCCAGCCGAAGTGGCGGCTGCGGGTGCCGACGAACAGGTCGATCCACTCCTCACTGACACCCAGTGCCTTGCCGAGCGTCGCGTTGTCCACCGGGTCGCCGGGCAGGGCGGTGCCGGTGGCAGCTATGTAGGCGGTCGCCGCCGTGCTGGGGCCCATTCGGGTCCTCTCCTGCTCCTCATCGCGTGTTGGCCATGACCAGCCCGCTCAGGAAGTCCGCGAGGCTGCCGACGGAGCGCAGCGCGGGCAGGAGTTCCTGGACGGACACTTCACCGGCCTGCGGCAGCCGGTGCTCCACCCGGTCCTTGAGCTGCATGATCATGACCGAGTCGAAGCCGAGGTCCTCGTAGAAGCGGGCGCCGCGCACGACCTTCTCCCGGGCGTGGCCGCCGACCTCGGCGACGGCGGCCGTGACCGCCGCCAGCACCTCGTCCGGGGGCTCGTCCCCCTCGCTCCCGGCAGCCCCCGGGTCGTCGTCCGGCCGGGTGACCGGGGCGGCGGCGGGCTCGCCGGGGCCGGCCTGGCGGTCCCAGAAGCGGTGGCCGGTGGCGAACTCGTACGGGCGCAGCGGCTCGGACACCCGCTCCTCGGGGGCGTAGAGCGCCTCCCACACCGGGTCGAGGCCGCCCCGGTACAGCGCGGCGACCAGCTCGGCCAGCTCCCGGCCGGCCGCGTCGGGGCCGTGCGCGGGGTGCAGCAGGTCCAGGCCCGCGACCCGCCCGGTGCGGCCGGCGAGCGGCAGCAGCTGGGGGCGGGGGCCCACCTCGATCAGATGCGTCGGGGCGGCGGTGGCGACGAGGGCGCCGAGCGCGTCGTCGAAGAGCACCGGCCGCTCGGCCTGGCCGGCCCAGTACGCGGCGTCCAGGGGCTCCTCGCCGAGGAGGCGGCCGTAGCGGGTGGAGGCGTACGGGACGACGGGCCGGTTGCAGGCCACGGGCTCCGTCCGCAGTTCCGCCGCCACGGGGGCGACGTCGGGCGAGTGGAAGGCGCGGGCGGCAGCGAGCAGCCGGGTGCGGACCCCCTGGGCGGCGAAGCGCTCCGCCAGCCCGCGCAGGGTGTCCCGGGGGCCGGAGAGCACGGTGTCGTGGGGGCCGTTGACGACCGCGAGAGTGACGTCGCGCCAGGCGTCGCCGGCCTCGTCGCGGCGCCGGCCGATCTCCTCGGCGCCCAGCCCGACGGCGAGCATGCCGCCGGTGTCCGGCAGCCGGGCCATCAGCTCCGCGCGGCGCACCACCAGCCGGGCGGCCTCGTCGAGCTCGAGGGCGCCGGCGTGCACCGCCGCCGCGTACTCGCCGGCGCTGTGGCCCAGCACCCCGGCCGGGCGCACGCCCAGCGAGCCCAGGGTGGCGGCGAGCGCCCAGCCGACGGCGAAGGAGGCGGGGTGGGCGTAGCGGGGCTCAAGCACGCGCTCGTCGCCGCCGAGCACCAGCTCCCGTACCGACAGGCCCAGATGGGGGGCGATGGCCTTGTCGGCCTCGTCCAGATGCTGGCGGTAGGTGTGCGAGTCGCGGTACAGCCCGGCCGTCATGCCGGGGAACTCGGCGCCCTGGCCGGTGAACAGCAGCGCCACCACCGGCGCCCGCCACGGCCGGTGGGGCTCGTGGCCCTCCCCCGCGGCGGCGGCGCGCAGCTCGTCGGTGAGCCCGGCGCTGTCGCGGGCGGCGACGGCGAACCGGTACGGCAGGCCCGTCTTGACCAGGTTGCTGCTCCAGCACAGTCCCGTGGCGCGGCCCCGCGGACGGCGGGCCACGGCCTCGGCCTGGGCGGCGAGATTGCGGGCCAGCGCCTCGGGGGTGTCGGCGGAGAGGGTGAACACGCCGAAGCCGGCGGTGCGTTCGCCGCGCGCGCGGGCGGGGCGCCGGCCGGGGCCGCGGGTGCGCGGCGCGGTGGCGAGGACGGCGTGGGCGTTGGTGCCGCCCATGCCGAAGCTGCTCACCCCGGCGACGCTCTCGCCGGGCGGGAGGCGCAGCGGCGACTTGAGGAGGCGCAGGCCCCGGGCGGCAAGGCGGAGCTGGGGGTTCTCCTGGTCGGCGTAGCGGCTGGCGGGCACGATGCCGTGGTGCAGGGCCAGCGCCGTCTTGATGAGGGAGGCGATGCCGGCGGCGCCCTCGGTGTGGCCGAGGTTGCCCTTGACGGAGCCGATGGCGCACGGTTCGGCCCGCTCCACGCCGTGCACGGTGCCCAGCGCCGCGCATTCGATGGCGTCGCCCAGCGCGGTGCCGGTGCCGTGGGCCTCGAGGAAGCGGACGTCGGCCGGAGCCACTCCGGCGCGGCGGTACGCGGCGTCGATCACCCGCTGCTGGGACCAGCGGTTGGGGGCGGTGATGCCGTTGGAGCGGCCGTCCTGGTTGACGGCGCTGCCGCGCAGCACCGCGTAGATCCGCTGTCCGTCGGCGATGGCGTCGCCGAGCCGGCGCAGCACGACCAGGCCCACGCCGTCGCCGCGGCCGATGCCGTCGGCGGACGCGCCGAACGGTTTGCAGCGGCCGTCGCGGGCGGCCAGGCCCATCTGCGCGTACACCTCGCCGAGGGCCGGCGACAGCTGCACGTTGACGCCGCCGGCCAGAGCCGTGTCGCACTCCCCGGCGCGCAGCGCACCGGCCGCGAGGTGCACGGCGACCAGCGAGGAGGAGCAGGCGGTGTCCACGGCGAGGCTCGGGCCGGTGAAGTCGAAGTGGTACGAGATCCGGTTGGCGGCCATCCCGGCGCTGGAGCCCGCGCCGTGCTGGGGCGTCATCCGGCCGTGACCGCCCACGGTCAGCCGGCCCCATTCGCCGCCCATCACGCCGACGAACACGCCGGTGTCGCTGCCGGCGAGCTCGCCGGGGGCGCGCCCGGAGTTCTCCAGGGCGCGCCAGGCGCAGTGCAGCAGCAGCCGGTGGTGCGGGTCCATGGCGGCGGCGTCGCGCGGCACCACGGAGAAGAAGTCGGCGTCGAACGCGTCGGCATCGGCGAGGAAGCCGCCGCTGTCCGGGGTGCCGGGGAAGTCCGCCGGGTCCCAGCGCTGCCCGGGCACCGGGCCGATGACGTCACCGCCGCTCATCAGCAGAGTCCAGTACGCCTCGGTGCCCGTCGCGCCGGGGAAGGCGCAGTCGATCCCCACGACGGCGATCTCGTCCATCAGACGCGGTCCTCCGCGGCCGCCCCGAGGGCGCCCGTGAGATACGTGGTGAGGCTGTCGACCGTCGGGTGGTCCCACAGCAGGGTGGGCTCGACGTCCAGGCCGAACTCGTCCTCCAGATCGCCGCAGAGGCTGAGCGCGGCGACCGAGTCCATGCCGTACTCGGCGAGCGGCACCGTGGGGGAGACGGTGTCGGGCGCGCGGCGCAGATACAGGGCGAGGCGGTCGAGCAGCCAGTCGTGGGCGTTCACGGTGCCGGCGTTGTTCCGGTCGGTGTCGAGGGTGCTCATCGTTGCTCCTTCGTGGCTCGGGCGGGCGACGCCGGTCAGCCGGGTACGGGGGTGTTGTAGAGGTCGTAGCTGGACTGGGCGGCGAAGCGGAGCTGGACCTCCTGGCGGATCCGCAGGTCGCACTCCGCCGGCAGACCGGCGACCCGGGTGCCGAGACGGCGGGCCACGGCGTGCAGTGCGGCGGCGGCCCAGCACGGGTCGGCGAGGAACGGGTCGCCGCCGTACCGGGCGTGGTACCAGACGCCGAGGACGGCGGCGGCGGCGAGCAGCAGGGCGTAGCGGTCCATGAGGGCGAAGTTCACGGCGTGGTGGTCGGTGGCGTCGGCGGCCAGCACCCGGGCCCGCAGGTCGCGCAGCTCCCCGACCAGGGCCTGTGCGTAACCCCGCAGGGCGCGTTCGGGTGCGCCGAGGCCGTGGACGCGTTCGGTGAGGGCGATCAGGGAGGCGCTGAGCGAGTCGCGGCCGCAGGCGAGCGCGAGCCGGTCCCACTCCAGGGGCGGCAGGTCGCCGTGTACCTGGAACAGCGCCTCGGGGGCCTCGGGGTGGGTGAACCAGGAGCCGCGGGCCAGCCGGGGCATCTGTGGGATGACGGTGGCCTGGCAGGCGACGGTCCCGGCGTGGCCGAGGCTCAGGACGGGCACGTCGCGGACGTGTTTCTGGAAGATGCCGAGGATGCCGTCGCGGGTGTAGAAGCCGGAGCCCAGCACGATCGACAGGTCGTACATGCTCTCCGTGAGGACCTTGGGCAGCAGGTACTTGAGCGCCGCCGAGTACACGCTCGTCTCCGCCGGCAGGACGTGCAGGGCGCGGGTGGCGACGACGGCGAGGGCGTCGTACAGCAGCAGGTTGACGAACGCGCCGGCCAGCGCGGTGGTGGCGCCGGAGCGGTCGGAGCCGCGGCGCCAGCCGCCGGACTGGTCGTGGGCGGCGCGCACGGCGGTGCGCAGGCTGGTGTCGACGGCGCCGACGGACATCGCGGCGACGACGGTGCGGGTGATCTGGAAGGACCGCAGGGCCGTGTCGATGCCGCTGCCGTCGGGTCCCAGGAGGGCGGACTCGGGTACGGGGCAGTCGTCGAACGTGACGCCGGCGAACCGGCAGCCGCGCAGCCCCACCTCCGGCCGGCGGGGGGTGACGACGGCCCGTTCGGCGGGCAGCCGTTCGGGGTCCAGGAGCAGCGCGGTGTGGCTGCGGCGGCCCGGGACGGGGTCGGTGCGGGAGAAGAGGACGAGGGCGGCGGCCCGGCCCAGGTTGTTGATCATCTGTTTGGCGCCGGAGAGCAGGTAGCCGCCGGGCGCCGGGCGGGCGGTGACATGGCTGCGGACGTAGTCGTTGCTGTGCGCGGTCTCGGGCTGGGCGATGGCGGCCTTGCGGCCGGACAGCAGCAGTCCGGCGAGCCAGGTGCGCTGCGCCTCGGTGCCGGTCATCCACACGTCGCAGGCGGCCATGCAGCTGGTGAAGCCGTAGCCCATGGCCAGGCCCACGTCGCGGCGCATGACCGGGCGCATCACCCGGACCAGTCCGTCGACGCCGGCGAGCCGGCCGCCGAGTTCGACGGGCACGTACTCGGCGAGCAGCCCGAAGTCGTCCAGCGCGGCCTCGCCGGCGGCGAAGGGCACCGCGGCGCGGTCGGCGAGGAGCAGGGTGGTGTAGCCGAGCGGGTTGACGGGGTCGGTCGGGTCGCCGAGGCGGTCCTCGAGTTCGGCGACCCGGGTCCGGACGGCGGCCTCGCGCTGCTGTGCCGCCGGGGTCCCGGCGAGCGCTGTCACCATGGCCGGCTCTCGACGACGACTTCGGGCCGCAACAGGTCCTCGCCGAGCAGGGTGTCGTCGGCCCTGGTCAGCGCGCGTACCTCGGGGGTGAGGACCTCGTACTCGCCGCGCAGCACGCCCTGTTCGAAGAGGTCGCGCATGAGGGTGCGCTGCACCTTGCCGCTGGTGGTGCGGCGCACCGTGCCGGGGCGGACCAGCAGCACGTTCCCGGCGGGGATGTTGAAGTCCTTGCCGATGAGTTCCTGGATCTTCTGCGCCACGGTGCGCAGCGAGTCGGGGGTGCTGCCGGCGACCCGCACCTCCTGGACGAGGACGAGCTGTTCGCGGCCGCCCTCGACGGAGAACGCGGCGCCGGCGCCGAAGGTGAGGGCGGGGCTGACGGACTTCACGGCCCACTCGACGTCCTGCGGGTAGACGTTGCGGCCGTTGATGATGATGACTTCCTTCAGCCGCCCGGTGATGTACAGCTCCTCGCCGTCGAGCAGGCCAAGGTCGCCGGTGCGCAGGAAGTTGCTCTCCTCCTCGTTGAGGGTGGCGCGGAAGGTCCGTACGGTCTCGGTGGGCCGCTTCCAGTAGCCGCGCGCGATGCCCTCGCCGCGCAGCCACACCTCACCGACGTTGCCGGGCTCCAGTTCGTGGTACGTGATGGGGTCGACGATGCGTACCTCGACGTCCACCGGCCTGCCGCAGCCCACCAGGGTGCGCCCGGCGTGTCCGGGCCGCGATTCGCTGACCTTGTCGCGCTCGAGGGCGCCCTGGTCGAACTCCTTCTCCACGTGCGCCTCGCCGGGGACGCCGCCGGTGACGACGAGGGTGGCCTCGGCCAGCCCGTACGAGGGGAACACGGCCTCGGCGCGCAGTCCGGCCGGGGCCAGGCGCTCGGTGAAGGCGCGCAGGGACTCGGGGCGGATGGGCTCGGCGCCGTTGAGGGCCAGGCGCCAGCGGGACAGGTCGAGGGAGCGGACCTGGGCGTCGGTGACGCGGGAGGCGCACAGGTCGTAGCAGAAGTTGGGGCCGCCGCCCACGGTGACGCCGTACTCGTCGATGGCCTGCAGCCAGCGCACCGGGCGCTTGATGAACGACATCGGGGAGATCTGCACGGAGTGGCTGCCCAGCCAGACGGGGTGCAGCAGATGGGCGACCAGGCCCATGTCGTGGAAGTGCGGCAGCCAGCTGCCGAAGACGTCCCCGGCGGTGGTGTCCAGCAGCTTCTGCAGCGCGGCCTGGTTGGCGAGGAGGTTCTTGTGGGAGACCATCACGCCCCGGGGTTCGGAGACCGACCCCGAGGTGTACTGCAGGAACGCCAGGTCGTACGGGCGGACGGTGACCGGGACATAGGCGGAGGCGTCGCCGGTGCCGGGGCTGTCGGTGACCACGCAGGCCGCGTCGCGGCGGCTGGCACGGGCCAGCCACAGGGCGACCTCGGGCGCGGAGTCCAGCTCGGTGAGGACGACGGCGGCGCCGGTGTCCTTGAGCACGCCGGTGGTGCGGTTGAGGCTCTTGCCGTGGCCGGCCTCGCCGGGCAGCGGGGCCGGTACGGGGACGGCGCCGGCGTACAGACAGCCCGCGAAGGCCTTCAGGAACTCGACGGTGGAGGCGTACAGCAGCAGCACCGGCTGCTGGCCGGCGCCGTACTCCTGGAGGGCCGACGCGATCCGTCTGGCGTGCTGGTCCAGCTCTCCGTACGTCAGATGCTCCGCCCGCACCCCGCTGCGGGTGTCACGCAGCATGACGTGCACGTCCGCGTCGGGCAGCTCGGCGGCCCGGGACTTGAGCAGCTGGGTGAAGGACGAAAAGCGCGACTGTGACATCCCCGGCATCCCATCTCGGTGCGGGTCCCCCGGAACACGGACCTCTCGTTGAGGCGATGTTCTGCGCGCGCGCTAAAGCCCCCCTTGGACGCCGGACCTGGGGGCGGGCAGGGGTATGGCGCGGGTACGAAGACGCCGATCCTGCCCGTATGGAGACTCCTGACAGGCACGGAACGGCGATCGTCTTCCCCGGGATGGGGCCGACGCCGTTCGCGAACGTGGCCAAGTTCATGCTGATCAACGCACACGCCCGGGAGCTGCTGGCTACGGCGGACGAGGTGCTGGGCTACCGGCTGACGGACCGCTACCAGAGCGCGGCGGGCGACTACTCCCCCGCCGGGCAGCTGGCGTTCGTCGTCAACTGTCTGGCGATGGCGCGCTGGGCCGAGGACGTGCTCGGGATCCGACCGCGGCTCGTGGCGGGGCCGAGCTTCGGCGGGCGGGCCGCTGCGGTGTACTCCGGGGTGCTGGGCTTCGCCGACGCGGTGGTGATGACGGCGCGGCTGGCGGACATGATGGACGAGTATTTCGCCGCCGAGCACCCGGAGCTGGTCACCCAGTCGATGGCCCGGCTGCCGGAGGCGAAGCTGGCGGAGCTGCGGGCGGAGCTGGACGGGCAGGGCGAGTTCAACGATCTGGCCTGCCAGGTCGACGACGACTTCGTGATGCTGACCGTGCGCGAGGGGATCCTGGAGGATCTGCAGCGCCGGATCCGGTCGCTGGGCGGGATGCCGCTGTACACGATGAAGCCGCCCATGCACAGCCATCTCTTCGCGGCGCTGGGCGAGCGGGTGGACGCGGAGCTCTTCGCGGGGCTGACGTGGTCGGATCCCGCGCTCCCGGTGGTCGCCGACCAGGACGGCCGGCTGCTGACCACCGGGGACGAGGTGCGGCGCATGCTCGTCGACGGCTTCACGCGCACGGTGCGCTGGCCCGTGGTGCGGGCGGCGCTGGCGGCGCAGGACATCGGCACGCTCCATGTGGCGGGCGAGGACCGGCTCTTCACCCGGGTGACCGGCACCACCCGCGCCTTCCTGGTGGTGCCGGTCACGCCGCAGCTGGTGATGCGGCCGGTCAGGCGTCAGTTGCCGTCGACGGTGAACGCGTAGAACGTTCCCTCCGTGGTGCTGCCGGTGGTGCCGCCGCCGTTGGCGAAGCGGAAGTAGCCGTTGCCCCAGTAGACGGTCCCGTCGACCACGGCGGGGCCGGCGTTGGACGAGTAGGGCCCGTCGAACTCCCACAGATAGCGGCCGGTGGCGGCGTCCATGGCGTACATCCGGCCGCTGGTGGAGCTGGCGAAGAGCACCTTGCCGGCGACCGTCAGCGCGCCCCAGGCGAAGCCGTCGGTGTGGTCGGCGACCTGCCACAGGATGCGCCCGGTCTGCGGGTCGAGGGCGACGTAGGAGCTGCGCTTGGTCACGGTGCCGTCGGCCAGGGTGTAGTCCAGCCGGTCGAAGTTGGACTGGGTGAGGTAGACCCGCTTGCCGTCGTACGCGGTGCCCCACATGATGCCGCCGACGTGTCCGCCGGGGCCGGCCGCGGCGGACCAGATGATCTCGCCGGTGAGAGCGTCCATCAGCCAGTACTCGCCGCTCTTCTCACCGGCGCCGACCACCTTGCGAAGGGTGCCGTCGGGGCGCCTGATGGTGAACAGATGGGCGCCGTCGCCGAAGTCGTAGTCGCCGCCGTGGCCGGTGGGGCAGTTGTCGGGCGGCAGGCCCACGACGCAGCCGCTGTTCCAGGCGTCGAAGCGCTTGGCCCCGGTGTGCCACTTGACGTTGCCGGTGGCCATGTCCAGGGCGAGGACCGAGTCGACGTAGTTGTCCTCGGCCATGCACTCGCCGGGGGTGCCGCCGGCCGCCTGGCAGTCCTTGACGTCCTGCGGGAGCTGGTAGTTGTTGCCGCTGGTGAAGTACACGGTGTTGGTCTGCGGGTCGATCGCGGGCGGCCCCCAGACGGCCACCCCGCTGTATCCGCCGGGCTGTCCGCCGTTGTCGGGCACCGTGTAGCGGCGCCACAGCACCTCGCCGGTGTCCGCGTCGACGGCGTTCATGCTGCCGCGGAAGACGCAGCACTCGTACGTCGGGTCGGCGCCCATCATCTCCGACTCGCGGGAGGAGACGCCCTGATAGACGACGCCCTTGTACACCACGGGCGACTGGGTGAGGACCGCGAGGAACTGGTCGTCGAGCTTCCTGCGCCACACCAGGTCGCCCGTGGCCGCGTCCACGGCCATCAGGAAGGCGTGGTCGTAGTCCCCGATGTACACCGTGCCGTCGACGACGGCGGGGCTCGTACGGGAGACGGAGCCCTCGGCGCCGTTGTACTCGGATATCCGCCGGGACCAGATCTGCTCGCCGGTGGCGGCGTCGAGCTTGTGCAGATAGCCGCCCCAGTCGGGGAAGTACACCGCGCCGCCGACGACGGCCGGGGTGGCGGAGACGTCGCCGTGGGTGCGGTACGTCCACTTGGCCTTGAGACGCCCGGCGTTGCGCGGGGTGATCTGCGTCTCGGCCGGGTTGGAGCGGGTGTTGGACAGGTCGTGGCCGAAGACCGGCCACTCGTTGCCGAGGACCGGACGCGGGCCGTGGGGCTTCGCGGCCGAGCTCGATGGTGCGGACAGCAGGGTGGCGCCGAGCACACAGACGGCCAGCAGCGCGAGTCTGCGTACCGCCCTCCGCCCCGGACTGTGGAGGATGTGCATTGCCGTTTTCACCTTTCGCGATGTTTCTCGGTCTCTCTTCGTGTCAACCGCCGTACAGCCCGGCCGCCTGCGCGGTGAGCCTCAGCCGGTCGGTCTTCTTGTTGGTGTTCAGCGGGAACACCTCGAGCCGGTGGTAGTAGCGGGGGATCATCTGGGCCGGCAGCTGCCGGGCCAGGTCGCGCCGGAGGTCCCGGACGGAGCGCTCCGGGCCGAGGTAGTACGCCACCAGCTCGGTGCTGTGGCCCACCGGGACGCCGACGACGACCGCGTCGGTGACGCCGGTGGCCTCGATCAGGGCGTGCTCGACCTCCGCGAGCTCCACCCGGTAGCCCTGCACCTGGACCTGGGAGTCGGTGCGGCCCAGATACAGCAGCTGGCCGTCGGGCAGCCGGCGGACCCGGTCGCCGGTGCGGTACCACAGCGCGCCGTCGCGCTCGAGGTACTTGCCGCGGCCGTCGGCGGGGTCGAGGTAGCCGGCGGACAGCTGCGGCCCGGACAGCCACAGCTCGCCCTCGGTGGCGGACGCCTCGCCGGCGTCGTCCAGCAGGAGTTCGGCGTGGCCGTCGTGCAGGCGGCCGAGGGGGACGACGCCGTTGACGCCGAGGGCCGTGGAGGTCTCGGGGTGCCAGGTGTGGCGGTGCGTGGTGATCGACATCTCGGTGGGCCCGTAGACGTTGATCACCGCGGAGCCGGGGGCGGCCCGCTGCCAGGCGTCGGTGTCGTCGTAGCGCAGCGCCTCGCCGCCGAAGTACGTCCAGCGCAGGGTCGGCAGGCTGCCGGGGGTGAGGCGGCCGGTGCGGCGGGCCAGGCCGATGACGCTGGGGGCGGAGAACCACACGGTGATGCCGTACCGGGCGACGAACGCCGGGAGGTTGGCGTAGGCGCGCTGGGTGACGGCGACCAGGGGGGCGCCGGCGGCCCAGGCGCACCACAGGTCGGAGACGGCGGAGTCCCAGTTGAGGTTGGCGGCCTGGGAGAAGACGTCGTCGGCGGTGAAGTCGTACCAGGCGTCCATCAGGCCGAAGTAGTGGGTGAGGTTGCCGTGGGTGAGGCGGACGCCCTTGGGGGTGCCGGTGGAGCCGGAGGTGAACAGGACGTACGCGACGTCCTCCGGTCCGGCGGGGCGGGGGGCGTCGAGCGCGGGGACGTCGAGGGCGCCCCGGTGGGGCGCGAGGACGGTCAGGCCGGCGAGGTCGGGGGCCTCGGCGGTGAGTTCCCCGAGCCGGGAGACGCCCTCCTCGTCGACGATCAGCGCGGCGGCCTCGGCGGCGCGCAGCATCGCGGCGAGCTTGGCGGCCGGGAAGTCGGCGAGCAGCGGGACGGCGGTGGTGCCGGCGTACAGGGCGGCGAGGACGCCCAGATACGAGGTGACGGAGCGGCCGGCGAGGACGCTCACGGCCTTGGGCGGGCCGCCGGGGGCGGCGAGCAGCGCGCCGGCCCACGCCAGGGCCGTACGGTGGGCGTCGGCATAGCTGACCGTCTCGTCCCCGACGCGTATCGCCGTAGCGTCCGGGGATTTCTCCAGACCCCGTAGAAATCGGGCGTGAAGCGCCTGATCCATCAGCTCGTCCATTTCCGTCCTCCTGCCCCAGCAACCTCAAAAGACTGATCTGCCTCCGGACTTGGGCGTGCATTGACACACACCGACGTCCGCTTCATTATTCTGCTATGTCAGAGATGAATTCCGCCGCCGTGAAGACGGGGCAGACAACTTCCGAGTGGGACCCGCCTTTTGAGGCGACCATACGTCCCTACCTGCCGTTTCTGTCGCCGGACAGCCCGCTGACAGGAGACGCCGACCTACCCGATCTGGGTCTTGACTCAGTCGGTTCGGTCGAATTGCTGGCCGCCTTGGAGACCGCTTACGGGGTGCGTTTCAAGGACGACGCGCTCAAGCTGGAGAACTTCGCCAGCCCGGATCTGATCTGGCGCACGCTCCAGGAAAAGACCGAGCCCGACGACTGATTTCCAGCGCACCGGACACAAAACCGCCCGCACCACCGTCCGCCCGGCCGGGAGAGAAATCTCCCGTGCCGGGCCGCGGCCGCCGCGCTATTCGGTCAGCCGCATCAGGGACTCCTCGATACGGTCGAGCTGGCCGCGCACGTGCGGCAGCGAGACCGGGTCGGTGGCCTCCAGGGTCTCCTGCTGCAGCTCGTGGGTGGCGCCGTAGAGCATGCTGGTCGCCATCTTGAAGCGCAGCGCGTTCCAGTCGTCGCCCAGATGGTGGCCGGCCAGGACGACCACCCCGAAGCGGTCCAGGATGGACCGGGCCAGGGTCGGCGAGTCCGTGACGCCGTACCCGGTGAGCTTCTCCCGCAGCGGCCCGAAGTCGGGGTAGACGTAGAACGCCCCGGTCGGCGGGCGGCAGTCGGCGCCGGCGGCGACACACATCCGGTACACCTCGGCGGCCACCAGTCCGTGCAGCCGGGCGGCGGCGGCCATCCGCTCGCGTACCTCCGGCGGCTCGGCGAAGACGTACTCGGCGACCTCCTGCATGGGCTGCGCCAGCGTGGACCACACCTCGCTGGCGGCGGAGGCGACGCCGTCGCGGATCCACTCGCCCCACGGCCCCTCGGGGAAGCGGGCCATGCCGATGCGCCAGCCGCCCAGCGACATGCTCTTGCTGAGGCCGGTGGCGACGATGGTGCGCTCGGGGGCGATCTCGGCGGGGCTGAGGAAGGGGTGGCCGGGGTCGTGCAGGACGTCGCGGTAGATCTCGTCGGAGACGATGAGCAGGCCCTCCTCCTCCGCGATGCCGCACAGCTCGTGCACCATCTCCGGGGACACGGTCGTCCCGGTGGGGTTGTCGGGGAGGGTCAGCACGATGATCCGCGGGTCGTGGCCGAGGAGCCGGGCCGCGGCGATGTGCTCGCGCAGCACCCGCGGGTCGGGCACGCCGCCGCACTCGGGCGGGATGGGCACGGCGATGGCCTTCTTGCCGGCCAGCTGGGCCTGCGGGACGTAGGTGTTCCAGGCCGGGCGGGGCAGCAGGACGTCGCCCGGCACGACCAGGTTGATCGCCATCAGCAGCGGTTTGCTGCCGGGTGCCACCACGATCTGCTCGGGCGCGGTGGGCAGCCCGCGGCGTTCGAAGTAGCCGGCTCCGGCGGCCAGTACGGCGGGACCGCCGGCGACCGGCCCGTAGCCGTTGCGCCGGGCTCCCTCGGTCAGCTTGGTCACCAGCGGCTCGAACGGCGGCAGCCGGGACTCGCCGAAGGCGAGGTGGACGAGCGACTCGCCGGCCGCCTGGCGCTCCGCCACCAGCTGGTTGAGCGCCAGGTTCGGCGACATCCTCATGTCGGTCATGGCCAGCAGCTCCTCATTGTGCGACGACGTCGGCCACCAGGGACTGGCCGGTCCGGGTGGCACCGGATTCGCCGACGGCCCGGGCGGGTCCGGCGATGGCGCGGGCGATGTCGGCCGGGGTGGCCGGGTCGAGTCGCAGGTCGTCGAGCCAGGCGGCCGCCGGGTCGTACCGGGCCCGGAAGGGGCGGCCGACCAGGGCGGGTTCGCGGGCCTGCAGCAGCCGCAGCCGGAACCATCGGCCGTCGAAGGCCTCCTCCGTACCGTCGACGACGACCTTGCCGGGGGTCGCCGACATCACCGGGCCGCGCACCGTGCGGGCGAGGCCGGGCAGGGTGCGGTAGGCGGTCTGGAACAGCTCGGCGGCCCGGGCGAGCGGCACCTTGAAGTAGTCGTGCGGGCCGGTGTCGCGCTCGACGAACATGTAGTACGGCACGGCCCCGGCGTCGAGTTCGGCCCGCCACAGGTCGGCAAGGACGGCCGCGTCGTCGTTCACCCGGGCGATGAGCGGGGCCTGGCAGTAGACCACGGCGCCGGTGGATCTGATCCGGGACAGCGCCCTGCGGGCCTGGTCGGGCACCAGCTCGCGCGGGTGGCTGAAGTGGGCCATGACGGCCAGATTGCGGCCGGAGGCAACGATGTCGTCGAAGAGCCGCAGCAGGTCGTCGGCGTCGGCGTCGGTGGTGTAGCGCTGCGGCCAGTAGGCGACGGACTTGGTGCCGATGCGGATCGTACGGACGGTGTCGACGGCCAGCAGCGGCTCGAGGTGCCGGCGCAGCCGCTCGGTGGACATGATCATCGGGTCGCCACCGGTGACCAGCACATCGCTGATCGACGGATGGGCCGCGAGGTGGTCGAGCAGGTCCTCGGGTCCGGTGGCGGCGAAGCGCAGTTCGGCGTCGCCGACGAACTGCGCCCAGCGGAAGCAGTACGTGCAGTACGCGTGGCAGGTCTGGCCCTGGCTGGGGAAGTACAGCACCGTCTCGCGGTACTTGTGCTGCAGCCCCGGCAGCTTCTCCCCCTCCCGCAGGGGGACGTTGAGCTCCTTCTGCCCCGACGGGTGCGGGTTCAGCCCGCCGCGGATCCGCGCGACCACGCCGCGCAGTCCGGCGCGGGTGCCGGGGTCGGCGGATACGGCGGCCAGGGCGCGCTCGTCGCCCTCGGCGAGCATGCCCCGCTGCGGGAACACCAGCTGGAACATGGCGTCGCCGGGGATGTCGGACCAGTCGATCAGCTCCGAGAGCACATATTCGTTGACCCGGAACGGAAGCACGAGCGACACCAGCCGGACGGCCTCGCGGATGTCGGCCGGCAGACCGTACCGGTCCGCGATCTCGTCGAGCTGCCGGGGTCCGTAGGCGCGGAAGCGCGTTGCGCCGACCGGATCGGTCAGCAGCAGTGACGACATGTGTCCATTCCTCCAGCGTCTGCCTCGAGGTGCAGTGCCGCGGATCCGGTGAAACCCGCGATCTCAGGCTAGGGAGCGGCCGGGACGGCGGGACCCCGGAACCGACCCCTACCCGTACGGGGCCGGTCCCGGGGTCCCCGTCGGTCAGGCGGCCTCGGGCGCGGCCTTGCGGGCCGCCTCCGGCTGGGTGTCCGCGGCCGAGGCACGCTCCCGGTCACTGCCCACCGAGCGCAGGGCGTACAGCGAGAAGACGGCGGCCACGGCCATCACCGCGGCGCCCGCCCAGGAGGCGCCGTGGACCTCGCTGGTGAAGGCCTCGCGGGCGGCGTCGACGAGGTGCCCGGAGGCCGGTTCGGGCAGCGTCCCGGCGGCCGACAGCGCGCCGCCGATGGTCTCCCTGGCCGGTTCCAGCGCCTCGGGCGGCACCCCGGCGGGGGCGTCCAGGGCGGGGCTGTTGCGGTAGACGGCGGCCCCGAGGGCGCCGAGCGCCGCGATGCCGAGGGCGCCGCCGAACTCCTGCCCGGTCTGCAGCAGCGCGGACGCGGAGCCGGCCCGCTCGGGCGGCGCCTGGCCCACGACCAGCTCGGTGACCAGCGTCAGTACGGGCGTGACGCCGACAGCCACGGCGATGATGCCGACGATCATCACGGCCAGCCCGTCCTCGGCCGGCGCCCGGGTGAGCATCAGCAGCGCCAGCCCGGCGATCGTGAACCCGGTGGCGATGATGTACGCCGGTTTGACCGTCCGTACCAGCACGGTCGCCAGCGGCACCGCCATGCCCACGGCGACGGTCCCGGGCAGCGTCCACAGCGCGGCCTTCAGGGCGCTCATCCCGAGCACCGACTGCAGATACTGGGTGCTGAACAGCGAATAGCCGACGAGGATGAACGACGCCAGCACGTTCGCCGTCACCGCCGGGCCGATGGACCGGCCGCGCAGCAGCCCGACGTCGATCATCGGGTCCGTGACGGTCTGCTGCCGCCGGACGAACACCGGTACGAACGCGAGACCGACCACGACGGCGACCACGGGCACCAGCCCGACCCCGTCGACGGCGATCTTCTTGAAGCCGTAGATCACGGGCAGCACGGCGGCCAGTGAGACGACCGCGCTCAGCACGTCGAAGCGGGCCGCGGAGGGCGTCCTGAACTCCGGCAGCAGCACCGGCCCGACGGCGAGCAGGAGCAGCATGACGGGGACGTTGATGACGAACACCGACCCCCACCAGAACCAGTTCAGCAGCGCGCCGCTGACCACGGGCCCCAGCGCCGCCCCGACGGCCATCCCGGTGGACCAGACGGCGACGGCGGTCCGCCGCTGGGTCTGGTCGTGGAAGATGTTGCGGATCAGCGCCAGCGTCGACGGCATCAGTGTCGCGCCGCCGAGGCCCTGCAGGGCGCGGGCGACGATGACGGTCTCCGGGTTTCCGGCGTACGCGGCGGCGAGCGAGCCGAGGCCGAAGACGACCGCGCCGACGAGCAGCAGCCGGCGGCGGCCGATGCGGTCGCCGAGCGCGCCCATGGTGATGAGCACGCCGGCCAGCACGAATCCGTAGATGTCGGCGAGCCACAGCTGCTGGTCGCCGCTGGGCCGCAGGTCCTCGCTGATGGCCGGCAGCGCGAAGTACAGGATGGTGAGGTCCATCGAGACGAGCAGCACGGGCAGCAGCAGCACGGCCAGGGCGAGCCATTCCTTGCGGCCCGCCCGTGGCCGCGGCGGCGCGCCGTTCGGATTGTCCGGTGCGGTGGTCATGAGAACCGACTCCTAGCGTCGTGTGGGGGCGGGTGCGGTGCACGTCGCGTACGTGAGGGCTCCGGCTCCGCGCGAGAGCCTGTCTCCGATGCCCCGCCTGCGCCCGGGCGGGGCATCGGAGACAGGCTCTGACGGTCGTACGGCGAAGTCCTTGTACGAGGCTTGTGCAAGGGTTTGCGGGGGTCGGTTTCCGGCCGCGCGGACGGGCTCAGCCGGCGGGCTCGATGAGCCGCGCGAGCAGCTGTCTGCGGTCCGTCTTGCCGTTGGGCGTGACGGGGATGCCGGGGATCAGATGGATGCGGCGGGGCAGCATGTACGAGGGCAGGGACTGCTTGCAGAACGCGGCGAGCAGATTGCTGTCGAGGTCGGCGTCCTGGACGGCGACGACGAACGCGTTGAGCTCGGGGTCCTCCCCGCGCCCGGGGCTGACGACCGCCGCGGCGGCCTCCACGCCGGGGAACTCCGCGAGCCGGCGCTCGATCTCGCCCAGCTCCACCCGGTTGCCGCGGATCTTCACCTGCAGATCGGCCCGCCCGGCGAAGTACAGCTCGCCGTGCGGCCCCCGGTACGCCAGGTCGCCGGACTTGTACACGACCTGGCCGGACTGCGGACACAGCGGATCGGGCACCAGCGCGCCCCGGGTGGCCTGCGGGTCGTCCCAGTAGCCGGTGAACAGCGACGGCCCCCGGAAGTGGATCTCTCCCACCTCCCCGGTGTCCTCCACGACCCGCCCGTCCTCGTCGACGAGCAGGATCTCCGCCCCCGGATAGGGGTAGCCGATGGACAGCTCGTGCGTGTCCTCCGGCACCGGGTACGGCACATCGGTGAGGGAGAAGGCCATCGCCTCCGTGGGCCCGAAGCAGTTGGTCACCCGCACCCCCGGCAGCAGCCCCTGCAGCGCCCGCAGCTCGGGCAGCGGGAACGCCTCCCCGGAGAACAGCACCCCGCGCACCTGACCGGCGAGCTTCGCCAGCCCCGCAGCCTCGTGCCGCAGCATGGGCCGCCAGATGGACGGCACCCCGTCGACCTGCGTGGCGCCGGTCTCGGACAGGAACCGCGCCAGCCGCCGCGGCCAGTGCACCAGCTCCCTCGGTACGGGAATGAGCAGCGCACCGCTGCCCAGCGCCAGCCCGATGTCGAGCAGCGCGAAGTCGAACTGCAGCGGCGAG
The DNA here is from genome assembly GCF_009604385.1 of Streptomyces smaragdinus. Lineage (GTDB taxonomy): Bacteria > Actinomycetota > Actinomycetes > Streptomycetales > Streptomycetaceae > Streptomyces > Streptomyces smaragdinus. Next base: position 31,707 of record NZ_WEGJ01000018.1, on the reverse strand, counting down.
CACGTGGCCAGCCGGTCCCCGGCGGTGACGATCCGGTGCGCGAGCATCCCCCGGTAGAAGGCGAGCACCCCGCGGTGGCTCATCACCACGCCCTTGGGCCGCCCGGTGGTCCCCGACGTGAAGATCATGTACGCGGCGTCAGTGCCGACGGGAACCCGCCGGTGCCGCTCGCGCGCCGCCGGTGCCCGCTCGACGGTGATGCCGCCCGGCCCGAACCGCACCGTGCCGACCTCGTCGGGCAGGTCCGTACGGGCGCCGTCCTCGCGCTGGGCGTGCAGGGCGGGCCGGGCGGTGTCCAGGATGGACCGCAGCCGCTGGTCGGGGACCTCGGGGCTGACGGGGATGAACGTCAGCCCCAGCATCGAGCAGGCCAGCAGCAGCCCGACGGCGGGTCCGGAGGTGTCGGACTCGATGACCACCCGGTCGCCGATGTCCAGGCCCAGCGCGTCCAGGGCGACCGCGTAGTCCTGCACCCTGCGCTCGAGTTCGCCGTAGCTGAGGACGCGTCTGCCCCCGTCCCCGTCGGGCTCGACCACGGCCGGCGCGTCGGGGGTGTCCCGGGCGGCGGCGAGCAGGAGTTCGTGCATGCGCTGGGCGTCGTGGCGGACGACGGCGGGTGGCGCTTGGGTCGGGATCACGGGTGTTCCACCTCTGTTCGTTGGGCTGTCAGCCAGTCGTCGACCACGGGGGCGGTCGTGTCGACGTCCTGCTCGGCGATGGTGAAGTGCGTGCCGGGCACGGTGACGACGACGGCGTCGCCGTCCCAGTCGGCCTGCCAGTCGCCGCCCTGGCTCTCCGGTCCTGTCTCCTCCGCCTCGCCGAACTGGAACAGGTCCCCGGCCCGGACGAAGAGAACCGGCGCACTGATGTCGCGCTCGCGGAACTGCGGGAGCAACTCCACGTACCGGCCCATGGCGGAGAGCTCGGCGCTGGAGAAGGCGCCGAGCGTGTTGCCCTTCTCCTGGACGGCGAGCGCCATCTGGTTGAAGATCGCGTCGTTGGCGGGGCCCATCCGGTACGTGTCCATCAGTACGAGTCCGGCGGGCCGCACCCCGTGCTCCTCCTCCAGCCGGGCCACGGTGGCGTGGGCGAGCAGACCGCCGGAGGAGAAGCCGAGCACGGCGAACGGCTCGCCCTGCGCGGTCTCCAGCACGGCCCGCGCCAGGACGTCGACGGCGGCGTCGAACGACTCGGGCAGCATGTCGCCGCGCCCGAAGCCCGGCGTGGGCAGCCCCCAGACGGGGACGGACAGCCGGGCGGCGAGCCGGGCGTGCTGGTGGACACCGCCGGCCACGGTCGGGGTGCTGAGGCAGATCAGCCGGAGCCCGCCGCGGTCGCCCTCGGTGCGCTGGGCGGCGCCGTAGGCCACGGCCTGCGGCAGCCGGTCCAGGCCGGCGGCGTCCGCGAAGGCCGGGCGCAGCGCGGCCACCGACCGCAGCATGGCCAGGCCCGGCTGGACGTGCCCGGCGAGGATGGCGTCAAGGAACAGCTGGTACAGGGTGTCCTCGCCGCCCCCGTCGGCGGGCGTCGCGGCCGTGGTCTCGGGCGCGGCGCCGTCGGCGAGCCGGGCGGCGACGAGCCGGGCGAACTCGGCGGGCGTACCGCTGTCGAAGACGACCATCGCGGGCAGCGACAGTCCGCCGGCGACGTTGATCCGGTTACGCAGCTCGACGGCGGTCAGCGAGTCGAAGCCGCACTCCAGGAACCCGGCCTCGGGGTCGAGCACGCTCGCGTCGGCGAAGCCCAGCACCTCCGCGGAGTGCGTCAGCACGGCCGCCAGCACCGCCTGTTCGCGCTCCGCGTCCCCGAGCCCGCGCACCTGGGCGCGCAGCGCCCCGGCCGACCCGCCGGCGGAGGCACCGGCCCGCCGTCGGGCGGCGGGTGCGAGGCCCCGCAGCAGCGCGGGCACCTCGTCGGTACGGGCCCGCAGCGCCGCCGTGTCGATGCGCAGCGGCGACACGCACGGGGCGTCGCCGGACACGGCGGCGTCGAAGAGCCACAGGCCCTCCTCCTCGGACAGCGGCGGGGTGCCGGCGCGGGCCAGTCGCTGGAGGTCCGCGTCGCCGAGCCACTGGCTGAGGCCGGTCGCGGTGTCCCAGAGTCCGAAGGCCATGGCGGTGGCGGGCAGTCCGGCCGCCCGGCGGTGCTGGGCGAGGGACTCGAGGAAGACGTTGGCCGCCGCGTAGTTGCCCTGGCCGGCCGCCATCACCGTGCCGCCGGCGGAGGCGAACAGCGCGAACACCGTCAGCCCGGCGTCGGCGGTCAGCTCGTGCAGATGCCAGGCGGCGTCGGCCTTCGCGGTGAGTACGTAGTCGATCTGCTCGTCCGTCATCGCCCCGACGAGGGCGTTGTGGGCGACACCGGCGGCGTGCACGATCCCGCGCAGGGGGTGTGCGGCGTCGACGCCGTCCAGCAGCCGGGCCAGGTCGGCGCGGTCGGAGACGTCGCAGGCGGCGACCGTCACGCTCGCGCCGAGGGCGGCCAGTTCGTCGCGCAGCCCGGCGGCGCCGGGTGCGTCGGGGCCGCGGCGGCTGGTCAGCAGCAGGTGCCGTACGCCCCGCTCGGCCACCAGGTGCCGGGCGACGACGGCGCCGAGTCCGCCCGTACCGCCGGTGATCAGCACCGTGCCGTCCGCGTCCCACACCTCGCGTCCGCCGTCGGCGGCGGAGCGGGCCAGGCGCGGGACGAGCACCGCGTCGCGGCGGACGGCCGCCTCGGGTTCGCCGGAGGCGAGGGCGGCGGCCAGGACCCTGGGCGATTCGGCGCCTCGGCCCTCGAGGTCCAGCAGGCCGAACCGGCCCGGGTTCTCCGCCTGGGCGGCGCGCAGCAGACCCCAGACGGGCGCCTGCGTGACGTCCACGGGGGCGCCGTCGTCGACGGCGAGGGCGTTACGGGTGACGACGACCAGCCGGGAGCCTGCGAACCGCTCGTCGCCCAGCCACTGCCGCACGGTGTGCAGCGTCGCCGTCAGCGCCGCCCGTACGCCTGCGGGGACGTCGCCGTCGGACGGCTCGGCTACGGGGACCGGCCACACCACGACGTCGGGCACCTCACCGGCGGGGAACGCCGCCGGGTCGGCGACCGCCGGGACGCCGGGGACGTCGAGCCCCGGTCCGGCGATCCTCCACGACCCGGGCGGGGTGCCGTGCGGGGCGGGCTTCCACTCGACGGCCAGGAGCGCGTCGCGGTGCCCGCCGCCGCCCAGTTGCCCGGGGGCGACCGGGCGCAGGAGCAGGGCGTCGACCGTCGCCACCGGCCGGCCCGCGGGGTCGGTGAGGTCGATCCGTACGGCGTTGCGCCGGCCCTCGGCGGGCGACAGGCGGACGCGTACGGCCGAGGCGCCGGTGGCGTGCAGGGTGACGCCGTCCCAGGAGAACGGCAGCAGCGCCTGGCCCTGGTCCTCGTCGGCGCCCAGGCCGCCGAACCCGAGGGCGTGCATCGTGGCGTCCAGCAGCGCCGGGTGCAGCCCGTACTCCGCGGCCTCGGCCTGCGCCTCGCCGGGGAGCTCCACCTCAGCGTACAGCTCCTCGCCCGAGCGCCAGGCGGCCTTGAGGCCCTGGAACACGGGGCCGTAGCCGAAGCCCCGCTCGAGCAGCCGGTCGTACAGCCCGTCCGCGTCCAGCTCCCCGGCCCCCTCGGGCGGCCAGACGGCCGGTCCCTCGGCGGGCGGGATGCCGGCGGTGCCGAGGACGCCCTCGGCGTGCTTCGTCCACGGGCCGTCGGCGCCGGACTCGGGCCGCGAGTAGATCTGTACGGGACGCCGCCCCTGCTCGTCCGTGGCACCGGCGAGCACCTGGAGGGCGACGCCGCCGTGCTCGGGGAGGATCAGGGGGGCGTGGAGGGTGAGCTCCTCCACTGTCGGGCAGGCGGTCAGTTCGCCGGCCTGGAGGGCGAGTTCGACGAACCCCGTCCCGGGGAGGAGGATCCCGCCGTGCACGGCGTGGTCGGCGAGCCAGGGCTGTGCGTCGACGGCGAGGCGGGCGGTGAACGTGAGGGCGTCGGAGTCGGGCGCCGGGAGGCACGCGGCGAGCAGCGGGTGGGCGACGGCGGACTGACCGGTCGCGGCGGCGTCGGCGGTGGAGCGGATGGGGTCGACCCAGTAGCGGGTGCGCTGGAAGGGGTAGGTGGGGAGGTCCACGCGGCGGGCGCCCGTCAGGTACGCGGGCCAGTCGACCGGGGTGCCGGTGACGTGGAGGGTCGCCAGGGCGGTGGCCAGGGCCTCGGGTTCGGGGCGGTCCTTGCGGAGGGCGGGGACGGCGGCGGTGACCTCGTCGAGGGTCTGCTGGGTGAGGCCGGTGAGGGTGCCGTCGGGGCCCAGCTCCAGGAAGCGGGTGGCGCCCTGGACGTCGAGGGTCCGGACGGCGTCCGAGAAGCGGACAGCCTGACGGACCTGGTCGACCCAGTACGCGGGGGTGTGCCAGGCCGTGGCGGTCTCGCCGGTGACGGTGGAGATCGCGGTGAGACGTGGCTCCTCGTACGACACGGACTCCGCGACCTGGGCGAACTCGGCCAGCATCGGCTCCATCAGAGGCGAATGGAACGCGTGCGATACGGACAGACGCGTCGTCTTGCGACCCTGTGCCTTGAAGTGCTCGCCGATCGCCAGCGCCTCGGCCTCGTCACCGGACACCACCACGGACGTGGGGCTGTTGACCGCCGCCAGGGACACCCCGTCGGTCAGCAGAGGCGTGACCTCATCCTCCGATGCCTGTACGGCGACCATCGCGCCGCCCTCCGGCAGCGCCTGCATCAGGCGGCCCCGAGCAGCGACAAGCTTGGCGCCGTCCGCCAGGGAGAACACCCCGGCGATATGCGCCGCCGCCAGCTCGCCGATGGAGTGTCCGGCCACGCAGTCGGCCCGTACACCCCACGACTCGACGAGTCGATAAAGCGCCACCTCAATAGCGAACAGAGCAGGCTGCGTGAACCCGGTCCCGTTCAGGACATTGGCGTCCTCACCCCACACGACCTCCTCAAGCGGCCGTTCGAGATGCGGATCCAGGACAGCACACACCGCGTCAAAGGCCTCGGCGAAGGCCGGGAAGGCGTCGTACAACTCCCGCCCCATCCCCACCCGCTGCGACCCCTGTCCGGTGAACAGCACAGCCAGCCGCCCACTCCGCCGGCTGATCCCCCGAACCACCGCCGGCGCGTTCCGCCCCTGCGCCAGCGCCGTCAGCCCCAGCAGCAGCGCCTGCCGATCGGTCCCCAGCACACACGCCCGGTGCGCGAACGCCGTCCGCGTCGCCGCCAGCGACAGGCCGACGTCCGCCGGCTCGGCCTCCGACCCCGACGCGTGCTCCAGGAGCCGCCCGGCCAGAGCCGCCAGCGCCTCCGGGGACTTGGCGCTCAGCGTCCACGGGATCACCCCGGCGTCCGGGCGCTCGGACACCGGCACCGGCTCCGGCTCCACGGCCGGCGACTGCTCGATGATGATGTGCGCGTTGGTGCCGCTGATCCCGAAGGACGACACCCCCGCCCGGCGCGGACGCCCGCTCTCCGGCCACGGCTGTTCCTCCGTCAGCAGTTCCACCGCCCCCGCGTCCCAGTCGACCTGGTCCGACGGCGCGTCGACGTGCAGCGTCCGGGGCAGCACCCCGTGGCGGATCGCCTGCACCATCTTGATCACGCCGGCCACACCGGCGGCGGCCTGGCAGTGCCCCATGTTGGACTTGATGGACCCGAGCCACAGCGGGTGCTCCCCGTCGCGCCGCTGACCGTAGGTCGCGAGCAGCGCCTGCGCCTCGATCGGGTCGCCCAGCGTCGTACCGGTGCCGTGGGCCTCCACGGCGTCGACGTCGGCGGGTGTCAGGCCCGCGTTGCTCAGGGCCTGGCGGATCACCCGCTGCTGGGAGGGGCCGTTGGGCGCCGTCATACCGTTGGACGCGCCGTCCTGGTTGAGCGCGGAGCCGCGCATCAGCGCCAGCACGGTGTGCCCGTTGGCGCGGGCGTCGGAGAGCCGTTCCAGCAGCAGCACGCCGGCGCCCTCGCCCCAGGCCACGCCGTCGGCGGCGGCGGCGAAGGACTTGGCGCGGCCGTCGGGGGCGAGCCCCCGCTGCCGGCTGAACTCCACGAACATGCCCGGCGTGCCCATCACCGCGACACCGCCGGCCAGCGCGAGCGTGCACTCCCCGGAGCGCAGCGCCTGCGCCGCCATGTGCATCGCCACCAGCGACGACGAGCACGCGGTGTCGACGGTGACCGACGGCCCCTCCAGGCCCAGGGTGTACGAGGTGCGGCCGGAGACGAGGCTGCCGCCGACGCTGGCCGCGGCCTCCACGCCCAGCGCGTAGTCGTGGTACATGAGCCCCGCGTACACGCCCGTGCGGCTGCCCTTGAGGGCGCCGGGGTCGATGCCGGCGCGTTCGACGGCCTCCCAGGAGACCTCGAGCAGCAGCCGCTGCTGGGGGTCCATCATCAGCGCCTCGTTGGGCGAGATGCCGAAGAAGGGGGCGTCGAAGTCGGCGGCGTCGTAGAGGAAGCCGCCCCTGCGGACGTACGTGCGGCCGGGGGTGCCGGGCTCCGGGTCGTACACGTCGGGGTCCCAGCCCCGGTCGTCGGGGAAGTCGGCGATGGCGTCGACGCCGTCGGCGACCAGCCGCCACAGCTCCTCGGGCGTGGTGACGCCGCCGGGGTAGCGGCAGGCCATGCCGACGATGGCGATGGGGTCGTCGTCGGCCGCCGCGCCGCCCGCCGCCGGTACGGCGCGGACGGGGGCGGTGGCGTCGGAGTCGCCCAGCTGCTCGCCGATGTGGCGGGCGACGGCGTCGGCGTTGGGGTAGTCGAAAATGAGGGTGGCGGGCAGCCGCAGTCCGGTGGCGGCGCCGAGCTGGTTGCGCAGTTCGACGGCGGCGAGGGAGTCGAAGCCCAACTCGTTGAAGGCCCGTTCGGGTTCGATGGCCTCGCCGGAGCCGTGGCCGAGGACCGCGGCGACCTGGGCGCGTACGAGGTCGAGCAGGGCGCTCGCCCGCTCCCGGTCGCCGAGGCCCGCGAGCCGGTCGGCGAGCCCGGAGGCCGCGGCGGCGGTCTGCGCGGCGCGCCGCAGGGGGGCGCGGACCATGCCGCGCAGCAGCGGCGGGATCTCCTCGCCGCGGCCACGCAACACCCCGGTGTCCACGCGCAGCGGGACGGTCGTGGGCAGCCGGGAGGACAGGGAGGCGTCGAACAGGGCGAGGCCGAGGTCCGGCGGCAGGGCGGGGAGGCCCTGGGCGGCCATGCGCTGTTCGGCGAGGGCGAGGCGGTCGGTCATGCCGGTGCTGACGCCCCAGAGGCCGAACGCCATGGCGGTGGCGGGGAGTCCGGCCGCGTGGCGGTGGTGGGCGAGGGCGTCGAGGAAGACGTTGGCGGCGGCGTAGTTGCCCTGGCCTGCGGCGAGTACGAGCCCGCCGGCCGAGGAGAACATGGCGAACGCGGTGAGATCGCAGGACGCGGTGAGCTCGTGCAGATGCCAGGCGGCGTCGGCCTTCGGCGCGAGAACGCCGGCCATCCGCTCCGGGGTCAGCGCCCCGATGACGCCGTTGTCGGCGGCGCCGGCTACATGGACGACGGCCCGCAGCGGATGCTCCGCCCCGATGCCGTCGAGCAGCGCGGCGAGGGCGGTGCGGTCGGAGACGTCGCAGGCGGCGACGGACACCTCGGCGCCGAGTGCCGTGAGCTGGGCGCACTCCTCCGCCGCGCCGGGGGCGTCGGGACCGCGGCGGCTGGTGAGCAGCAGATGCCGTACGCCGTGCCGCTCGACGAGGTGCCGCGCCACCCGGGCGCCGAGCCCGCCGAGGCCGCCGGTGATCAGGACGGTGCCGTCGGGGTCGAACTCTGTTGTCTCTTCCGGGAGTTGTACGCGGGTCAGCCGGGGTACGAGGAGCTGTCCGCCGCGTACGGCGATCTCGGGCTCGGCGGCGGCGAGGGCCCGGGCGATCCCGTCGTCGCCGTCGGTGTCGATCAGGACGAAGCGGCCGGGGTTCTCGGCCTGCGCGGCCCGTACGAGACCCCAGACGGGCGCCTGTCGTACGTCCACGTCCTCGCCGTCGGCCGTGCCGACCGCGCCCCGGGTGACGACGGCCAGGGTGGCGTCGGCGAAGCGCTCGTCGGTCAGCCAGCGCTGGACGAGGTCCAGCAGCCGGTCCGTCAGCGACCGTACGGCCGCCGGGACGTCGTCGGTGTCCGGCGTGCAGTGCACGGCGACGACGCCGTGCACGGGGCCCTCGGCGGGCAGTTGGTCGGTGTACGCAACGCCGTCGCCGTCCGGCGCGGGCAGCGGCTGCCAGGCGATCCGGTGCAGCGAGTCGGCGCCCGGGGCGGTCTCCAGCTGCTCCGCCGACACGGGCCGGCCGACGACCGCGCCGACCGTGGCGACGGGCGCACCGGTGGCGTCGGCGACCTGCAGCGACAGGCTCTCGGGCGTCGGCTGGGTGATCCGTACCCGCACGGCGGACGCGCCGCCGGCGTGCAGGCTGACCTCGCGCCACACGAACGGCAGCACGGTCTCGTCCCCGCCGGTCCCGTCGACCAGGGCGGCGTGCATCGAGGCGTCGAGCAGCGCGGGATGCAGGCCGAACCGTCCGGCCTCGGCGTGCTCCTCCTCCGGCAGCTCGACCTCGGCGTACAGCTCGTCGCCGCGCCGCCAGGCGGCCTTGAGGGCCCGGAACACGGGGCCGTAGCCGAAGCCCCGCCCGGCGAGCGTCGCGTAGCCGTCGGTGAGGTCCAGCGGGGTGGCGCCCTGCGGCGGCCAGACGGTGAGGTCTTCCCGGGGCGGCGGGGCGGTGTCGCCGAGGACACCGTCGGCGTGCAGGGTCCAGGGGAGGTCGGGCTGGTCCTCGGGGCGGGAGTAGACGCTGACGGAGCGGCGTCCGTCGGCGTCGGCGGGGCCGACCACGACCTGGACGGCAGCGCCGCCGCTGCCGGGCAGGATCAGGGGGGCCTGGAGGGCCAGCTCCTCGAGTACGGAACAGCCGACCTGGTCGCCGGCCCGGATCGCCAACTCGACGAAGCCGGTGCCGGGCAGCAGGACGTTGCCCAGGACCTCGTGGTCGGCGACCCAGGGGGAGGAGCCGGTGGCCAGCCTTCCCGTGAGGGTGACGACGTCGGAGTCCGGGGAGGGGACGACGGCGCCGAGCAGCGGGTGCTCCGCGTCGGCGAGGCCGGCGTCGGCCATCCGGCTGCCGCCGGCGCCGATCCAGGAGTTGGCCAGGTACTCCTCGATGTCGACCCAGAAGCGGGTGCGCCGGAAGGGGTACGTGGGCAGGTCGATCCGCCGGGCGCCGCTGCCGGCGAAGTACGCCGGCCAGTCCACCCGCACGCCGCACACGTGCAGGTGAGCCAGCGCGGTGAGCAGCGCCTCGGGTTCGGGGCGGTCCTTGCGGAGGGCGGGGACGGCGGCGGTGACCTCGTCGAGGGTCTGCTGGGTGAGGCCGGTGAGGGTGCCGTCGGGGCCGAGCTCGAGGAAGCGGGTGGCGCCCTGGGCGTCGAGGGTCTGGACGGCGTCCGAGAACCGGACGGCCTGACGGACCTGGTCGACCCAGTACGCGGGGGTGTGCCAGGCCGTGGCCGTCTCGCCGGTGACCGTGGAGACGGCCGTCAGACGTGGCTCCTCGTACGCGATGGACTCCGCGACCTGAGCGAAGTCCGCCAGCATCGGCTCCATCAGCGGCGAGTGGAAGGCGTGCGATACGGACAGACGCGTCGTCTTGCGACCCTGCGCCTTGAAGTGCTCGCCGATCGCCAACGCCTCCGCCTCGTCGCCGGAGACGACCACCGATGTCGGGCTGTTGACGGCAGCCAGGGACACCCCGTCGGTCAGCAGTGGCGTGACCTCATCCTCCGAGACTTGTACGGCGACCATCGCGCCGCCCTCCGGCAGCGCCTGCATCAGGCGGCCCCGGGCGGCAACGAGCTTGGCGCCGTCCTCCAGGGAAAACACCCCGGCTATGTGGGCCGCCGCCAGCTCGCCGATGGAGTGTCCGGCCACGCAGTCGACCCGTACACCCCACGACTCGACCAGTCGACAAAGCGCCACCTCAACGGCGAACAACGCGGGCTGCGTGAACCCGGTCCCGTTCAGCAGGGAAACGTCCTCACCCCACACAACCTCCTTCAGCGGCTGTGACAGGTGCGGATCCAGGGCAGCACACACCGCGTCGAAGGCTTCGGCGAAGACCGGGAACGCGTCATACAACCCCCGCCCCATCCCCACCCTCTGCGACCCCTGCCCCGTAAACAGCAGCGCCGTCCGCCCCGCCCGCACCCGCCCGACCACAGCCGCCGGATGCACCGCCCCCGCAGCCACCGCCGCCAATCCCTCGGCGGAAAACGCCACCGCCCGATGCTCCATGGCCACCCGCGTGGTCGCCAGCGAGAACCCCAGGTCCAGCGAAGATCCCGAAACCGCCCCAACCGCAGCGGCCTGCGCCGCCACAGCCTCCGGCGACTTCCCCGACAGCACCAGCGGCACCACCGGCAGCGGCTCCCCCGCAACGGCGGGCTCCTCCACCGCCGGGGGCTCCTCGATGATCACGTGGGCGTTCGTGCCACCGATCCCGAACGACGAGATCCCCGCCCGCCGCGGCGTCCCGTTCCGGGCCCATTCCCGGGCCTCGGTGAGCAGCTCGACCCGGCCCACGCTCCAGTCGATCTGGCTCGAGCGCTGTTCGGCGTGCAGGGTGGGCGGCAGGGTGTCGTGCCGCATCGCCATGACCATCTTGATGATCCCGGCGACACCGGCGGCGGCCTGCGTATGCCCCATGTTCGACTTGATCGATCCCAGCCACAGCGGCCGGTCCTCGTCCCGCCCCTGCCCGTACGTCGCCAGCAGCGCCTGCGCCTCGATCGGGTCACCGAGCACCGTGCCGGTCCCGTGCGCCTCCACGGCGTCCACCTCGAGCGGTGACAGGCCGGCGTCCGCCAGCGCGGCCCGTATCACCCGCTGCTGCGAGGGGCCGTTGGGGGCGGTGAGCCCGTTGGACGCGCCGTCCTGGTTGAGCGCCGAGCCCCGCACGACGGCGACCACCGGATGCCCGTTGGCCCGCGCGTCCGACAGCCGCTCGAGGAGCAGCATGCCGACGCCCTCGCCCCAGCCCGTACCGTCCGCGTCGTCGCCGAAGGACTTGCAGCGCCCGTCCGGCGCCAGCCCGCGCTGCCGGCTGAACTCGACGAACACCTCCGGCGTCGCCATCACGGCCACCCCGCCGGCCAGCGCGAGGGAGCACTCGCCCGTCCGCAGCGCCTGGGCCGCCATGTGCAGCGCCACCAGCGACGACGAGCACGCCGTGTCGATGGTGACGGCCGGACCCTCCAGGCCGAACACGTAGTTGACCCGGCCGGAGGCGATGGCGCCCGTGCTGTTGTTGGCCGCGTAGTCGTGGTACATCATCCCGGCGTAGAGACCGGTCGCGCTGCCGCGCAGGGTCTCGGGGTCGATGCCGGCCCGTTCGAAGGCCTCCCAGGCGGCCTCCAGCAGCAGGAACTGCTGCGGGTCCATGATCGCGGCCTCGTTGGGGCTGATCCCGAAGAACGCCGGGTCGAACTCGCCCGCATCGTGCAGGAATCCGCCCTCACGCGCGTACGTGGTGTGCGGGCGCTCGCCGGACGGGTCGTAGACGCGGTCGAGGTCCCAGCCACGGTTGGCGGGGAACGCGGTCACGGCGTCACGGCCCTCGGCGACCAGGCGCCACAGGTCCTCGGGCGAGCGGACGTCGCCCGGGTAGCGGCAGGACATGGCGACGACGGCGATGGGATCGTCGTCGGTCGCGGTACGGGTGACGGCCGGCGCGCCGCCGGTGGTCTCCGTGTCGTCGGAAAGCTCCTGAAGCAGATGCCGGGCGAGTGCCTGCGGCGACGGGTAGTCGAACGCCAGCGTGGCGGGCAGGCGGACGCCCGCCGCCGCGCTGAGGGCGTTGCGGAACTCGACGGCGGTGAGCGAGTCGAAGCCCAGCTCGCTGAACGCCCGGTCGGCCTCAACCGCGTCGGGACCGCTGTAGCCGAGGATGGCGGCGACGTGGGCCCGTACCAGCGCGAGGAGTTCGGCGAGCCGCTCGTCGCGGTCCAGCCCGGCGAGCCGCTGGACCAGGGCACCGGACTCGGCGGCGGCGGACGCGGACACCTGGGCGCGGCGGCTGGGCCGGATGCGGACCAGGGCGCGGAACAGCGGGGGCAGTTCGTCGCCGGCCTGCGCGAGGACGCCGGTGTCCAGCCTGATCGGTACGACCAGCGCGGTGCCGTTCGCAAGGGCTCCGTCGAACAGCTCGAGGCCGTAGTCGGCGGTCAGCGCCCCGATGCCCGTACGGCTCATCCGCTGCAGGTCGGCCTCCGTCAGCGAGCCCGACATGCCGTCCGCCCACAGTCCCCAGGCGAGGGACTGGGCGGGCAGGCCGTGGGCGCGGCGGTGGGCGGCGAGGGTGTCGAGGACGGCGTTGGCGGCCCCGTAGTTGCCCTGGCCGGCGGCGCCGAGGACGCCGGAGGCGGAGGAGAAGAGGACGAACGCGGCGAGGTCGCGGTCGGCGGTGAGCTCGTGCAGGTGCAGCGCGGAGTCGGCCTTGGCGCGCAGGACGGTGTGCAGCCGCTCGGGGGTGAGGTCGGCGACGAGGGCGTCGTCGAGCACGCCGGCCAGGTGCACGACGCCGGTGAGCGGGACGCCGTCGAGGAGGGCGGCCAGTGCGTCCCGGTCGGCGGTGTCGCAGGCGGCGACGGTGACCTCGGCGCCGGATTCGCGCAGCTCGGCGGCCAGTTCGGCGGCGCCCGGGGCGTCGGGGCCGCGGCGGGAGGCCAGCAGCAGGCTGCGTACGCCGTGCTCGGCGACCAGCCGGCGGGCGACGAGGCGGCCGAGGCCCCCGGTGCCGCCGGTGAGGAGCACCGTGCCGTCGCCGAAGCCGGGCGTGACGCGCTGCCCGGGGTCGTCGGCGAGGCGGACGAGGCGGGCGCCGTAGACGGCGGAGCCACGTACGGCGACGTGCGGTTCACCGGCGGCGGCTGCGAGGGCGACGGCCTCGGGGCGGTCGATGTCGGCGAGGACGATGCGGCCGGGGTGCTCCAGCTGTACGGAACGCACCAGGCCGGCGACCGCGGCGCCGGCCAGATCGCCCGGGACCTCGCCGGGGAGGGCGACGGCGCCCCGGGTGGCGACGACGAGGGTGCGGCCGGTGTATCGGTCGTCGCTCAGCCAGGTCTGCAGGACGGCGAGCGCGCGTTCGGCCGCCGCGTGGACGGCGTCGGGGTCGGTGGCGGGGGCGCAGTGCAGGGCGACGACGTCCGGGACGGGGGCGTCGGCGGGGAGGGTGTCCCAGTCGGGGACGGCGGCGGGTGCGTCGGGAGCCGGGAGCTCGTTCCATACGACGGTGAACAGCGACTCGTGCGCTGCCGCCGCCGCGAGCTGCCCGGCGTTCACCTCGCGCATCGCGAGCGAGCCGACGCCCAGCACGGGGTGCCCGGCCTCGTCGTACACGTCGAGCGAGATCCCGCCCTGTCCGCGCGGCGTGATGCGTACCCGCAGCCGGGTGGCGCCGGCGGCGTGCAGGCGGACCTGGGACCAGGCGAACGGGAGCACGGGGCCCTCGGCGCCGGTGAAGACCTCGGTGAACACGGCGGCGTGCAGGGACGCGTCGAGCAGCGCCGGGTGCATGCCGTAGTCGCCGGCCCGGTCGGTGTCCGGCAGCACGGCCTCCGCGCACACGTCGTCCCCGGCCCGCCAGGCGGCCGTCAGACCCCGGAAGACGGGACCGTACGGCAGACCGGCCTCGGCGAGGACGTCGTACACGCCCTCGACGGGCAGCGGTTCGGCGCCGGGCGGGGGCCAGCTGCCCTGCTGGGGCGCGGGGACGGCCCGGTCGGGGGCGAGGACGCCGTGGGCGTGCAGGGTCCACGGCTGGTCGGGCTGGGCCTCGGGGCGGGAGTGCACGCCGACCTGACGGCGGCCCGTGTCGTCCGCCGGGCCGATCTCGACCTGGACGGCGACGGCGCCGCGCTCGGGGAGGACGAGGGGAGCCTGCAGCGTGAGCTCCTCGAGCAGCTCACATCCGACCTGGTCACCGGCCCGTACGGCGAGCTCCACGAACCCGGTGCCGGGGAACACGACGGCGTCCCCGACGCGGTGATCGGCGAGCCAGGGCTGGGCGTTGACGGCGAGCCGTCCGGTGAGGACGACGCCGCCGGAGTCGGCGAGGCTCACGACGGCGCCGAGCAACGGGTGCTCGGCGGCGGCGAGTCCGGCGGCGGAGAGGTCGCCGGGGGTGGTGGCGGCCTGGACCCAGTAGCGGGAGCGCTGGAAGGGGTACGTGGGGAGGTCGATCCGCCGGGCGCCGGAGCCGGCGAAGAACGCCGGCCAGTCGACGAAGACGCCGGTGACGTACAGCTGCGCCAGCGCCGTGAGCAGGGCCTCGGGTTCGGGGCGGTCCTTGCGGAGGGCGGGGACGGCGGCGGTGACCTCGTCGAGGGTCTGCTGGGTGAGGCCGGTGAGGGTGCCGTCGGGGCCGAGTTCGAGGAAGCGGGTGGCGCCCTGGGCGTCGAGGGTCCGGACGGCGTCCGAGAAGCGGACGGCCCGGCGGACCTGGTCGACCCAGTACGCGGGGGTGCGCCAGCCGGTGGCGATCCCGCCGGTCACCGTGGAGACGGCGGTGAGGGTGGGCTCGGCGTAGGTGATGGACTCCGCGACCGCGCGGAAGTCGGCCAGCATCGGCTCCATCAGGGGGGAATGGAAGGCGTGGGAAACCGAGAGACGGGTGGTCTTACGCCCCTGCGCCTTGAAGTGCTCGCCGATCGCGAGCGCCTCGGCCTCGTCGCCGGAGACGACGACTGAGGTGGGGCTGTTGATCGCAGCCAGGGACACCTGATCGCTGAGGAACGGCGCGACCTCGTCTTCCGAGGCTTGTACGGCGACCATCGCGCCGCCCTCCGGCAGCGCCTGCATCAGGCGGCCCCGAGCCGCCACCAGCTTGGCGCCGTCCTCCAGGGAGAACACCCCGGCCACGTGGGCCGCCGCCAGCTCGCCGATGGAGTGTCCGGCCACACAGTCGGCCCGTACACCCCACGTCTCGACCAGTCGACAAAGCGCCACCTCAATCGCGAACAGCGCAGGCTGCGTGAACCCGGTCCCGTTCAACAGGGAAACGTCCTCACCCCACACAACCTCCTTCAGAGGCTGTGAAAGGTGCGGATCCAGGGCAGCACACACCGCATCGAAAGCCTCCGCGAACACCGGGAAGGCGTCGTACAACTCCCGCCCCATCCCAAGCCTCTGCGACCCCTGCCCCGTGAACAGCAGCGCCGTCCGCCCCTTGGCCACCGTCCCCCGCACCACACCCGGATGCGCCTCACCGGCCCCCAGCGCCGCCAGCCCCTCCAGCCCCGACGCCGCATCCGACGCCAGCACCACCGCCCGCCGCTCCAGCGCCGCCCGCGAAGTCGCCAGCGAATAGGCGGCGTCCAGCGGATCGACCCCCGCCAGCCGCCCGTGCAGCTGACGCGCCTGCGCGCCCAGTGCCTCGGCGCCGCGGCCGGAGACCGGCCACGGCAACGGGATACCGGCCGGCATCCGGCGGGCGGGGCGGTTCTCGGCGTCGGCCGGTGGCTCCTCGGGGGCCGGTGGCTCCTCGATGATGATGTGCGCGTTGGTGCCGCTGACGCCGAAGGCGGAGATGCCCGCCCGGCGGGGCTGCTCGCCGCGCGGCCAGTCGCGGGCCTCGGTCAGCAGCCGGACCTCGCCGGCGCTCCAGTCGACGTGGCTGGACGGCGAGTCGACGTGCAGCGTCCGGGGCAGCTGCCCGTGGCGCAGCGCCATGACCATCTTGATGATGCCGCTGACCCCGGCGGCGGCCTGCGCGTGCCCGATGTTGGACTTGACGGACCCCAGCCACAGGGGCCGCTCGGCGTCGCGGTCGCGCCCGTACGTGGCGAGCAGCGCCTGCGCCTCGATGGGGTCGCCGAGCGTGGTGCCCGTGCCGTGGCCCTCGACCACGTCGATCTGTCCGGTGGACAGGCCGGCGTCGGCGAGCGCCTGGCGGATGACGCGCTGCTGCGCCCGCCCGTTGGGGGCGGTGAGGCCGTTGGAGGCGCCGTCCTGGTTGACGGCGGAGCCGGTGACGACGGCGAGGACGGGGTGGCCGTTGCGGCGGGCGTCCTCGAGCCGTTCGACCAGCAGCATGCCCGCGCCCTCGGACCACCCCGTGCCGTCGGCGGCGTCGGCGAAGGCCTTGCAGCGGCCGTCGGGGGCCAGGCCCCGCTGCTTGCTGAAGGCGACGAACGGCGACGGCGTGGACATCACCATCACACCGCCGGCCAGGGCCAGCGAGCACTCGCGGCGGCGCAGCGCCTGCGCGGCCAGATGCAGCGACACCAGCGACGACGAACACGCGGTGTCGATGGTGACGGACGGCCCCTCCAGCCCCAGCAGGTACGAGATCCGCCCGGAGATCACGGCCGCCGCGTTGGCGGTCGTCATATAGGCCTCGGCTATCTCGCCGGCGGCGCCGATGAGGTGCTCGTAGTCCTGGATGCCGGAGCCCGCGAAGACGCCGACGGGCTTGCCCCGCAGCGAGTCGGGGTCGATGCCGCCGCGTTCGACGGCCTCCCAGGCGACCTCGAGCAGCAGCCGCTGCTGGGGGTCCATGGTGAGGGCCTCGTTCGGGGAGATGCCGAAGAAGCCGGCGTCGAACTCGGCGGCGGAGTGGACGAAGCAGCCCTCGCCGACGTAACTGCTGCCGGTGTCCCCGCCGGACAGCGCGTCGAGGTCCCAGCCCCGGTCGGTGGGGAAGCCGGACACGGCGTCGCGTCCGTCGGCGACGAGCTGCCACAGCCCCTCCGGGGTTGTGACACCGCCGGGGTAGCGGCAGCTCATCGCGACGATCGCGATGGGCTCGTGGTCCTGGTTCTCGGCTTCCTGCAGCCGGCGCCGGGTCTGGTGGAGATCCGCCGTGACACGCTTGAGGTAGTCGAGGAGCCGGTCGTCGTTGGCCATCTTGTCCACCGTGTCCGTTGGTCGCGTTGCCGGTCGGAGCGGCGGTGCCCCCGTGACGGGGCGCCGCCGCTCAGCCCAGGCCGAGTTCGTTGTCGATGAAGGCGAGGACGTCGTCGGCGGAGGCGGTCTCGAGCTGGTCGCCGGCGTCGTCCGTACGTGGGTGCGTGGTGAGCTTGGTGAGCAGGGCCTGCAGCCGGGTGGTGAGGCGGGTGCCGGCAATCTCGTCGGGGGCGAGCCGGGCGGCGGCCTCCTCGAGCCGGTCGAGGTGGGCGAGGACGGGCAGTTCGCCTTCCTCGCCGCCCTCGCACAGCTCGGTCCAGAGCCAGTCCGCGAGTTCGGCGGGGCTGGGGTAGTCGTAGATCATGCTGGTCGGCAGGGTGCGGCCGACGGCGCCGCCGAGTTTCGTACGCAGGTCGACGGCGGCGACGGAGTCGAAGCCGAGGTCGGTGAAGCCGCGGCCGGACGGCACGTCGGCGGGGGTGTCGTAGCCGAGGATCGGTGCCACGTGGGTGCACACCAGGTCCAGCAGCGTGGCGCGCTGTTCGGCCTCGGGCCGGCCGGCGAGCCGCGCGGCGAGGTCCTCGCCGGCCCCCGCCCCGGCCGCGGGGTCCGCGGCGTCCAGGACGTCACGGGCCTCGGGGAGGTCGGCCAGCAGCGGGCGGGGGCGGGCGAGGGTGTACGTGGGGGCGAAGCGCTCCCAGTCGAACGCGGCGACCACGGCGTGGGTGTCCCCGGAGGCGACGACCCGGCCGAGGGCGCCGAGGGCGAGGCGCGGCGGCATGGCGGGGGCGCCGATGCGCCGCATGAGGGCGGCGAGTTCGGCGTCGACCATGCCGCTGTCCCAGGAGCCCCAGGCGATGGAGACGGCTGCTTTCCCCCGGGCGCGGCGGCGCCGGGCGAGGCCGTCGAGGTAGGCGTTGGCGCTGCCGTACGCGACCTGGCCGGCGCTGCCCCAGACGGCGGCGCCGGAGGAGAAGAGCACGAAGGCGTCGAGGTCGGTGTCGTGCAGCAGCTCGTCCAGGTGCCGGGCGCCGAGGGTCTTGGCGGCGGCGACGTCGGCGAACTCGGCGAGGGTGAGGTCGCCGGGTGCGGCGATGCGCTGCGGGAGGCCGGCGGCGTGCACGACGGCGGTGAGGTCGGGGTGGGCGGCGAGGAGGTCGCGTACGGCGTCGCGGTCGGCGATGTCGCAGGCGGCGAGGGTGACGAGGGTGCCGGACTTCCCCAGCTCGGCGGCCAGTTCGGTGGCCCCGGGGGCGTCGGGGCCGCGGCGGCCGGCGAGCACCAGGTGGTCGGCGCCGGCCGCGGCGAGGGTACGGGCGACGTGGGCGCCGAGGCCGCCGGTGCCGCCGGTGATGAGGACGGTGCCGTGGGGCTGCCAGGGCTGCTCGGGGTCGGGCCTGGCGGGGCGGGTGAGGCGGCGGGCGTGGACGGCGGTGGGCGTCAGGGCGAGCTGGTCCTCCCCGAGGGCGCCTGTCAGGGCATCGCAGAAGCGCTGGGCGGTACGGGCGTCGGGGTCGCCGGCGGGGAGGTCGATCAGGCCGCCGAACGTGCCGGGGAAGTCCAGCGCCAGGCCGGTGCCCAGGCCCCAGACGGCGCTCTGGGCGGGGCTGACGGGGCTGTCCCCCACCTCGACGGCTCCGCGCGTGACGAGCCACAGGGGTGCCCGGTCGCCGAGGGCCTGGACCAGGGCCAGGTTCGCGGCCAGTCCGCGGCTGACGGCGGGGTGGTCGGGGTGGGGGTCCTCGTCGAGGGCGAGGAGGGAGACGACGCCGGCGGGCGCCTCGGCGGGCAGCAAGGCGGCGAGTTGGTCGCGGCCGGTGGCCGCCGTCTCGACGGTACGGGGCCGGGCGCCGCGTTCGGTGAGCGCGGCGGCCAGGGCGGTGGGCGCGTGGCCCGGGGGGTGCAGCAGCAGCCAGTCGCCGGTGAGGGGTGCGGGGGCGGCGGGGTCGGGGACGGTGGTCCAGCCGAGGCGGTAGCGCAGTTCGTCGACGTCGGCGGTCTCCTGGCGGCGGGCGCGCCAGGCGGCGAGGTCGGGGAGGACGGCGGCCAGGGCGTCTCGGTCGGTGTCCAGCCACTCGGCGAGGGCGGTGCTGTCGGTCCGTACGACGGCGTCCCAGAAGCGGTCCTCGCCGGGGACGGACGCGGGCGGTGCCGCTGGTTCGCCGTCGGGCTGCGCCCAGTAGGTGCGGCGCTGGAAGGCGTACGTGGGCAGGTCCGTACGGCGGGCGCCGGTGCCGGCGAAGTACGCGGGCCAGTCGACGGCCGTCCCCCGGGCGTGGGCGAGGGCGACGGCGGCGGTCAGGTCGCGTGCCTCGGGGCGGCCGCGGCGCAGGACGGGGGCGAAGACGGGGCCGTCGGCGGTGAGGCAGTCGGGGCCGAGGGGGGACAGGGCGGCGTCCGGGCCGAGTTCGAGGAACGTCCGGACGCCCTCCGCCTCCAGGCGGCGGATCGCGTCGGCGAAGCGGACGGGCTCGCGGACGTGCCGTACCCAGTGGTCGGGGTCGGCGAGGTTGGCGCCGTCGAGCATGGACACGATCGGCACGGTGGGTGTGCCGTACGCGAGGGAGGCGGCGACCGTACGGAACTCGGCGAGCATCGGCTCCATCAGCGGCGAGTGGAAGGCGTGCGAGACGGCGAGCCGCTTGGTCTTCCGCCCGAGGGCGCCGAAGTGCCCGGCGACGGCGAGCGCGGCGGCCTCCGTGCCGGACACCACCACGGCCTGCGGTCCGTTGACGGCCGCGATGCCCAGCCCGTCGTCCAACAGCGGCCGTACCTCCTCCTCCGACGCCTGTACGGCGACCATCGCGCCGCCCTCGGGCAGCGCCTGCATCAGCCGGCCACGCGCGGCGATCAGCTTCGCGGCGTCGTCCAGGGAGAGCAGCCCGGCCACATGCGCGGCGGTGATCTCACCGATGGAGTGCCCGGCGACGAACCCGGGCGTGATCCCCCAGGACCGCAGCAGCCGGTACAGCGCGGTCTCCACCGCGAAGAGCGCGGGCTGCGCGCACTCCGTACGGTCCAGCGGCGCGGCGTCCTCGCCCCACATCACCGGCCGCAGCGAGTGCCCCAGATGCGGCTCGAGGGCCTCGCACACCTCGTCCAGCGCCTTGGCGAACCCGGGGTGCGCGGCGGCGAGTTCCCGCCCCATGCCCAGGCGCTGCGCACCCTGCCCGGTGAACAGCACGGCCGTGGGGGCATCGGGGCGGGAGATCCCGGAGGCGGCCGGCGGGGTGCCGGCGGCGAGGGCGGTGAGCGCCTTGAGGGCCTCGCCGGTGTCGGCGGCGCAGATCACCGCCCGGTGTTCGAGGGCGGCGCGGGTGGTGGCCAGCGAGTAGCCGACGTCGGCGAGCGGCACGTCCGGTGCGGCGGCCAGCCGGGCGGCGAGGCGGGCGGCCTGCGCGGGCAGGGCCTCGGCGCTGCGGCCGGACAGCGCCAGCGGGACGACGGCGGGCACCCGGCCCTCCTCGGCCGGTACGGGCTCCTCGGCGGGCGCCTGCTCGATGATGACGTGGGCGTTGGTGCCGCTCAGCCCGAACGACGACACCCCGGCGCGGCGCGGCCGGCCCAGCTCGGGCCACGCCATCGCCTCGGTGAGCAGCCGGACGTTGCCGGCGGTCCAGTCGACCTTGGGGCTGGGCTCGTCGACGTGCAGGGTGCGGGGCAGCACCCCGTGCCGGATGGCCTCCACCATCTTGATCACACCGCCGACGCCGGCGGCAGCCTGCGTGTGCCCGATGTTCGACTTGAACGACCCGAGCCACAGCGGCTCGTCGGACGGCCGCCCCTGCCCGTAGGTGGCGAGCAGCGCCTGCGCCTCGATGGGGTCGCCGAGGACGGTGCCGGTGCCGTGGGCCTCGACGGTGTCGACCTCGGCGGCGGTGAGCCGGGCGGCGGCCAGGGCCTGGCGGATGACGCGCTGCTGGGAGGGGCCGTTGGGGGCGGTGAGCCCGTTGGAGGCGCCGTCCTGGTTGAGGGCGGAGCCGCGGACCACGGCGAGGACGGGGTGGCCGTTGCGGCGGGCGTCGGAGAGGCGTTCGACGAGGAGCAGCCCGGCGCCCTCGGACCAGGTGGTGCCGTCGGCGGCGGCGGCAAAGGACTTGCAGCGCCCGTCGGGGGCCAGCCCCCGGTCCTGGCTGAAGCCGACGAACGACACCGGGGTCGCCATCACGGTGACCCCGCCGGCGAGCGCGAGCCCGCAGTCCCCGTCCCGTACGGCCTGGACGGCGAGATGCAGGGCGACCAGCGACGACGAGCAGGCGGTGTCGATGGTGACGGCGGGCCCCTCCAGGCCCAGGGTGTACGAGATCCGCCCGGAGGCGACGGACGCGAGCCCGCCCGTACCGCCGTCGCCGGGGTAGTCGTGGTAGACGACGCCCGCGTACACGCCGGTGCGGCTGCCGCGCAGGGAGTGCGGGTCGATGCCCCCACGCTCCAGGGTCTCCCAGGCGAGCTCGAGGAGGATCCGCTGCTGGGCGTCGGTGCCGCGGGCCTCGCGGGGGCTGAGCTTGAAGAAGTCGGGGTCGAAGTCGCCGGCGTCGTGCAGGAAGCCGCCCTCGCGGCAGTACGTCTTGCCGGGGGTGCCGGGCTGCGGGTCGTACAGCGCGTCGTTGTCCCAGCCGCGGTTCTCCGGGAAGAGGCTGACGGCGTCGGTGCCCGAGTCGACGAGCTGCCACAGGTCCTCGGGGGTGCGCACCCCGCCGGGGAAGCGGCAGCCCATGGCGACGATCGCGACGGGTTCGTGCTGCCGCTCCTCGGTCTCCTGCAGCCGCCGCCGGGTGCGCTGGAGTTCGGCGGTGGCGCGCTTCAGGTAGTCGCGGAGCTTGTCGTCGTTGCTCACGGGCTTGTCGTCGCTCATGGGGTGTGGACCTTCCGGTCGGGGCCGGGCGCGGCTGTACGGCGGCGTCTACAGACCGAGTTCGCCGTCCAGGACGTCGAAGAGTTCGTCGTCGCTGACCGTCTCGAGGTCGGCGACCGGGTCGGGGCCGGCGCCGGCGTCCTGCTCGCCGGCGGGGTGGGCGTCGCGCCAGCGGCGCAGCATGGCGTCGAGCCGCTGGGTGACGGTGTCGAGGCGGGCGCCCACCTGCTCCTGGCTGTCGGCGGGGAAACCGGCGAGCATCCGCTCGACCCGGTCGAGTTCGGCGAGCGCGGCGGCCGTCGCGTCGTCGGCGGCGGACTCCATCCGCTCGTCGAGGAACGCGGCGGCAGCGCGCGGGGTGGGGTAGTCGAAGATGAGGGTGGCGGGCAGCTGGCAGCGCGTCGCGGCGGACAGCCGGCGCCGCAGCTCGACGGCGGCGAGGGAGTCGAAGCCCATGTCGCGGAACGCCAGGTCGGGTTCGACGACGGCCGTTCCCGCGTGCCCGAGGACGGCGGCGACGTGCGTACGGACCAGCGTGAGCAGCGTGCGGCGGCGCTCGTCCGGGGTGAGCCCGGAGAGCTTCAGCCGCAGCGCCTCGGCGTCCTCGTCGGCACCGGCCGCGACCCGCCCGCCGGTGGTGGCACCCCGGACGAGGGACCGCAGCAGGGCGGGCGCCTCGTCGGGACGCTCACGCAGCGCGGCGCGGTCGAGGCGGCGGGCCAGTACGGACGGCACCCCGGCGCGCAGCGCGTCGTCAAAGAGCATCAGCACCTCGCCCGGTGTCATCGCCGCGGACCTCTCGCCCTCGGTCGAGTCGGCTGCGTCGGACACGGGGCCCAGGGCCACGGCGACGGCGGGGAGCCGTTTGGCGGCGCGCTGGGCGATCAGCCCGTGGACGGCTCCGGCCGCGGCGGCGGCGCACGGGTTGCCGGGGCCGGGAAGGTAGCCGGTGGTGCCGGTGACCGCGACGAAGGCGGCGAGGCCGGTGCCCTCGGTGAACGAGTTGAGGTGACCCAGCGCCGCGACGGCGGCCCGTACGGCGTCGGCGGGCTCGCCGGTCTCCGGGGCCTGACCGCACACGTGCAGGACGGCGCTGAGCGGCTGTTCGGCCGGGACCCCCGCCAGCAGCGCGGACACCGCGTCGCGGTCGGTGAGGTCGACGTCGGTGTGCCGCGACTTCACCCCCAGCGCCGCGAGCTCGGCCGCCAGCCCCGGATCCGGCATCCCGGCGAGCAGCAGCCGCCGCACGCCGTGCCCGGTGGCCAGATGCCGCGCCAGCAGCGTCACGGTCCGGGTCGCGTCCCCGGTGGCCGTCAGCAGCACGGTGCCGCCCGCGAGGTCGGGGCGGGGGGTGGCCGGCGCGGCGGCGGTCAGCCGGGGCAGCAGCACCGCCCCTTCCCGGACGGCGACCTCGTCCACGCCCCCGGCCAGCGCCACGGGCAGGGCGGCGTACGACTCGGGGCTGGTGTCGCACCCCAGCAGCACGTACCGGCCGGGGTGTTCGGCCTGCGCGGACCGGACGAGGCCCTGGACGGCGGGGTCGGCGGTGAGGACGGCGAGGCGCGGCGGCTCGTCGCCGCCCTCCAGCTGCGCCAGCAGGGCCCGGCGTACCTCCTCCACGGCCTGTGCGGAGTCCCGCGCCGCCGGGCAGTACACCAGCACCCCCGCGCCGGGCAGGTCCGCGGCGTCCGGCAGGCCGATGCCGTACGGGTCGGCGCCGGTGCGGGCGAGGATCGCCGGCGGGGCGGCGGAGGCGGCGGCGGGGACGAGGTGGGGGCGGAGGAGTTCGCCGGAGTGCAGGGTGGACAGCTGCTCGGCGGTGATCGGGCGGCTCTCGACGGACTCCGCGGACAGCAGGGGCTTGCCGTCCGGGTCGGTCACCGTCAGCGCCCAGCCGCCGGCCGGCGTGCGCACGAGGTGCAGCAGCACGGACGTGGCGGTGGTGCGCCGGACGGTGAGGCCGCGCCAGCGGGACTGCTGGAGGGGGACGGTGCCGGAGCCGGTGACCAGCTGGAGCTGGAGGGCGGCGTCGAGCAGCGCCGGGTGGACGAGGAAGCCGCCGGGGGTGACGCCCTCGGGCAGGGACGCCTCGGCGAACAGCTCCTCCCCGCGCCGCCACGCCGCGCGCAGCACGCGGAACGCCGTGCCCTGCCGGTGCCCCCGGGCGCGGAGGCGCTCGCGGACGTCGCCGAGGGCCACGGGGTCGGCGTCCGGCGGGGGCCACTGGCCGCCGGTGTCCGCGGGGGGTGGGGCGGCGGCCTCGTCCAGGACGCCGGACGCGAAGCGCAGCCAGGCGGCGCCGGGGGTGTCGGGGCGGGCGTGGACGGACAGTTCGCGGGTGCCGTCGGCGGCGGCGGGCTCGGCCACCACGCGCAGCAGGAGGGTGGCGCGCTCGGGCAGGACCAGGGGCTTCTCGACGGTGAGCTCGCGCACGACGGGGCAGCCGGTGCGCTCGCCCGCCAGCGCGGCGAGTTCGGCGAGGCCGGCGCCGGGGAGGACGGGGGCGGCGAGGACGTCGTGTCCGGCCAGCCACTCCTGCTCGGCCAGGGCGAAGCGGCCGGTGAGCACCAGCGCCGCGTCGTCGGGGGCGGGCACGGCGGCGCCGATCAGGGGGTGCGTGACGGGGTCGACGCCGGCGGCGGCCGGGTCGGCGGAGGCGGTGGTGGCCTCGGCCCAGTAGCGGTCGCGCTGGAAGGCGTAGGTGGGGAGGTCTATGCGGCGGGCGCCGCTGCCGGCGAAGAACGCCCGCCAGTCGACGGCGGACCCGGCGGCGTGCAGGCCGGCGAGGGCGGTGACGAAGGCCTCCGGCTCGTCGCGGTCCTTGCGCTGGGTGGGGACCAGGACGGTCTCGTCGGAGCGGAGGGACTGCTCGGCGAGGGCGGCGAGGACGGCGTCGGGGCCGATCTCGACGAAGGTCCGTACGTTGTCGTCCTCGAGCCGGCGGACGGCGGCGGCGAAGCGGACGGGTTCGCGGATCTGGCGGACCCAGTACCCGGGGTCGGTCCAGTCGGCGGGCTCGCCGGTGACGGTGGAGATCGCGGGGGTACGGGGCTCGGCGTAGCGGACGGACTCGGCGACCTGACGGAATTCTTCGAGCATCGGCTCCATCAGGGGCGAGTGGAAGGCGTGCGATACGGACAGACGCGTCGTCTTGCGTCCCTGCGCCTTGAAGTGCTCGCCGATCGCCAGCGCCTCGGTCTCGTCGCCGGAAACGACCACGGACGCCGGGCTGTTGACGGCGGCCAAGCTGATGGCCTCGGACAGGAGAGGCGACACCTCCTCCTCCGACGCCTGTACGGCAACCATCGCGCCGCCCTCGGGCAGCGCCTGCATCAGCCGGCCGCGGGCGGCCACCAGCCGCGCCGCGTCAGCCAGGGACAGCACCCCGGCCGCGTGGGCGGCGGCGAGCTCGCCGACGGAGTGCCCGACGAGCACGTCGGGCCGTATCCCGAAGGACCGTATGAGCCGGTGGAGAGCGACCTCGACCGCAAACAGCGCCGGCTGGGCGTTGCCCGTCTCGTGCAGTGCCCCCGCATCGTCCCCCCACACCACCTCGCGCAGCGGCCGCGGCAGTTCCGCGTCCAGGGCGGCCGCCGCCTCGTCGAAAGCCTCCGCGAACACCGGGAACGCGGCGTGCAGCGCCCGCCCCATCCCGAGCCGCTGCGCGCCCTGCCCGGTGAACAGGAACGCCGTCCGCCCCCCGCGCCGCCCGGCGCCGCGCACCACGCCGCCGTCACCGCGGCCCTGGGCGACGGCGGTGAGCCCGGCGAGCAGCCGCGCACGGTCGCCGCCGACGACACAGGCGCGGTGCGTCAGCACGGAGCGGGTCGTGGCGAGCGAGAAGCCGACGTCGACGGGGTCGTGCTGTTCGGCGACCGGGAGGAGCCGGCGCGCCTGCGCGGCCAGGGCCTCGGGCGTACGGCCGGACAGCAGCCACGGGACGGCGGCGGGGGGAAGGGTCCCGGTGTCGCCCGGCTCGTCGTCGGTGGGGGGTTGCTCGACGATGATGTGGGCGTTGGTGCCGGAGATCCCGAACGAGGACACGCCCGCGCGCCGGGGCCGCTCCGGGTCGTACGGCCAGGGCTGTTCCCCGGTGAGCAGCTCCACGGCGCCGGAGTCCCAGTCCACCTGGCCGGACGGCGGGTCGGCGTGCAGGGTGCGGGGCAGCAGCTCGTGCCGCAGGGCGAGGATCATCTTCATGATCCCGGCGATGCCCGAAGCGGCCTGCGCGTGCCCCATGTTGGACTTGACCGACCCCAGCCACAGGGGCCGGCCGTCCTCGCGCCCCTGCCCGTAGGTCTCCAGCAGCGCCTGCGCCTCGATCGGGTCGCCGAGGGTGGTGCCGGTGCCGTGGGCCTCGACGGCGTCCACGTCGGTGACCGTGAGGCCGGCGTCGTCCAGGGCGGCGCGGATGACGCGCTGCTGGGCGGGGCCGTTGGGGGCGGTGAGCCCGTTGGAGGCGCCGTCCTGGTTGAGGGCGGAGCCGCGGATCACGCCGAGGACGGGGTGGCCGTTGGCCCGGGCGTCCGACAGCCGCTCGAGGAGCACCACGCCGGCGCCCTCGGAGCAGGCGACGCCGTCGGCGCCCGCGCCGAAGGACTTGGAGCGGCCGTCGGGGGCGATCCCGCGCTGGCTGCTGAAGTACACGAACATCTCCGGCGTCGCCATCACGGTGACCCCGCCGGCGACGGCCAGCGAGCACTCCCCGCGGCGCAGCGACCCGGCGGCCAGATGCAGCGCGACCAGCGACGACGAGCACGCGGTGTCGATGCTGACGGCGGGCCCCTCCAGGCCCAGGGTGTACGACACCCGCCCGGACACCACGCTGCCGCCGCTGGTGCTGCCGGGCTCCCGGCCCAGCGCGTAGTCGTGGTACATCACCCCGGCGAACACCCCGGTGGGCGTGCCCTTGAGCGTGGCGGGGTCGATGCCGGCGCGCTCGCAGGCCTCCCACGTCACCTCGAGCAGCAGCCGCTCCTGGGGGTCCATGGTGAGCGCCTCGTTGGGCCCGATGCCGAAGAACGCGGCGTCGAACTCGGGGGCGTCGTGCAGGAATCCGCCCTCGCGGGCGTACGTGCGGCCCGGGGTCCCCGGCTCGGGGTCGTACACGTCGGGGTCCCAGCCCCGGTCCGTGGGGAAGCCGCTGATGGCGTCGGTGCCCTCCCGGACGAGCCGCCACAGGGTCTCGGGGGAGGTCACGCCGCCGGGGTAGCGGCAGCCCATGCCGACGACGACCACGGGGTCGGTGCTGTACGGCGACCGGCTCTCGGCCTCGGCCAGCCGCCGGCGGGTCTCGCGCAATTCGGAGGTGGCGCGTTTCAGATAGTCGAGAAGCCGCTGCTCGTTGCTCACCGAGACCTTCTCCTTCAATCCGAAACCGTGGCGACTCACTCGCGGTTCCTGCACGCGTTTCCCGGGAATTACGGACCCGCCCGGGGGAAATCCGTCACTCCCCCGGAACGGCCCGCGAACCCCTCGGTAATCGGGCGGCGGGGCACAGCCACTGAACAGTCGGAACGCTACTGAGCACCCCCGGCACGGCCAACCCTTAGCCGACCCCTGCACCCCCTGATCTCGGCAAACGGGGCGGGCACCGCGGAGCGGGAGATCCTGTCGGGGTCGTCCGGTCAGCAGTCGGCGATCCGATAACCCGCGCCGGACACCGTAACAATTGCCTCCGGTAATCCGAGTTTGCGCCGCAGCCGCCCCACGGTGACCGACACGGTCCGCGTAAAGGGGTCGGCGTTCTCGTCCCACACCTTCTCGAGCAGCAGCTCCGCGCTCATCGGCGCGGGCGCGGCGGCCAGCAGCGCGGCGAGTACCTCGAATTCCTTCGGCGACAGCCGCAGCGGCCGCCCCGCCCGGGTCGCCGTCCGCTGCACGGGGTCGAGTTCGATCCCGGCGGCCCGCAGCACCCGGGGCCGCGCGGACGGCCGGCGGCGGGCCAGGGCCCGTATGCGCAGGACGAGTTCGGGGAAGTGGAAGGGCTTGGGCAGATAGTCGTCGGCGCCCAGCCGCAGCCCCTCGACCCGCTCCCCCGGCGAGTCGGCGGCCGTGAGCATGAGCACGAGGGCCGGATCGGGCGCGTGGGCGATCTGCCGGCACAGCACGTCACCGTGCACGCCGGGCAGGTCGCGGTCGAGGACCACCACGTCGTACGGGCTCACCGCGGCCTTCTGCGCGCCGGTCAGCCCGTCGTACGCGACGTCCACGGCCATGCCCTGGTCGCGCAGCCCCTCGGCGATGTCGTCGGCGAGCCGCCGTACGTCCTCCACCACGAGCACCCTCACAGCTCCACCTCCGCGCGCAGTCCGCCGTCCGCCCGGGCCGTCAGCAGCAGCCGGCCGCCGTGCGCCGCGGCGATGGCTGCGACGATCGACAGGCCGAGGCCGCTGCCGGGACGGGCGGTGCGTTCCCGGCCGATCCGCTGGAACGGCTGGCCGAGGGCGGCGACGGCCCGCCGGTCGAGGACGGGGCCGCCGTTCTCCACGACGAGCCGTATGGTCGCGCCGGCGCCCGGGCGGTCGACGGTGATGCCGATCCAGCCGCCGGGTTCGTTGTGGAGGACGGCGTTGTCGACCAGGTTGTCGACGAGGCTGGCGAGGAGGGTGGCGTTGCCGCGTACGACGGCGGACTCGATCAGCCTCGACTCGATGGTCAGCCCCCGCTCCTCGACGGCCGCCGCCCGGGCCGTGACCGCGGCGTCCACGAGAGCCGTCGCGTCCACGTCCGCCGTCTCGGGCCGGCCCGCCTGCGCCCGGGCGAGGAGCAGCAGGCCCTCGAGCAGCCGGTCGGCGGCGTCCAGCCCCTCACGCACCTTCCCGGCCAGCACCGTCACCGGGGGCGGGACGGTGGGTTTGCCGACGGCGACATCGACGGAGGTGCGCATCATGGCGAGCGGGGTGCGCAGTTCGTGGGAGGCGTTGGCGACGAAGCGCCGCTGGGCCTCGAAGGCCGACTCGAGGCGGGCGAGCAACCCGTCGATGGTGTCGGCCAGTTCGGTCATCTCGTCGTGGGGGCCGGTGAGCGCCAGGCGCTCGTGGAGATTGCGCTCGGAGATACGGTGCGTCCGGGCCGTCATCGTACGCAGCGGACTGAGCACCCGCCCGGCGACGACCCAGCCGAGGGCCGCCGACACGAACGCCATCACCCCCAGCACGAGCCCCGCCTGCGCCCCGGCCCGCCGCACGGTGCCCCAGGTGGGGCTGACGGCTATCGGCTTGGGCAGCAGCGGCCCGATGTCCAGCGGACCGTCCCCGCCCAGCGGGTCGGGCGGGACGGGCGGCGCGGGCTCGAAGGTGACCAGGATCGGCTCGCGGAACACCACGAACAGCACCAGCGTCGTCAGCACCAGCCCGGAGACCAGGAACAGCAGCGCGTACAGCAGGGTCAACCGCATGCGGATCGTCCGCGGATACCACCACACGAGCCGTCCCCCTCGTCGAGTCCCGAGGCCAGTATCGGCGGGCGGCGGCAACAAACGGGCAACAGCCTCGGTGACCGTGTTGTTGCCGCCCGGTTCCTACAACGGAGTGCGAACACCACCGACTCCTCAGGGGGAACCATGAGAATCCGTAAACGGGTGGCGGCCGTCGCCGTAGGGCTGGCGATGGGCACGACCGGGGTGACGGCCACCGGCACCGCGGCGGCGCAAGAGGGGCTGTCGGTCGACTGGCACGCGTGCCCGCAGTACTCCGACGCGGTCCTGGAGCAGCTGCAGATCCGCCCGGAGGACCGCGAGGCGTTCCGGGCGCTGTGGGCGCGCACGGAGTGCGGGACCGTGCGGGTGCCGCTGGACTATCGCAGGCCGGCGGGCCGGCAGCTGGACATCGCGATCACGCGCCTGAAAGCCACGGACCGGTCCCACAGCCTCGGCCCGATGTTCATGAACCCGGGCGGCCCCGGCGGCAGCGGCTACCTCATGCCGGCGCAGCTTGTCCTGGAGAACCCCACCAACGCCTCGCTGAACGAGCACTACGACCTGATCGGCTTCGACCCGCGAGGCATCGGCTACAGCACGTCGTACGACTGCCCCGCCCCCGAGGGCGACCCTGGCCCGCAGGAACCGCCGTCGGGCCCGCTGACGAAGACGGCGCTGCGCCGGATGTACGACGCGACGGCCACCCACAACGCGGCCTGCTCCGCCTCCAACCCGGCGTTCCTGAGGGGCCTGACCACGGCGAACGCGGCCCGTGACCTGAACACGGTGCGCCGCGCCCTGCACGCGCCGCGCGCGGCGTACTTCGGGGCCTCGTGGGGGACGCAGCTGGGGGCGGTGTACCGCAGCATGTTCCCGGCGACGATCAGCCGCATGTGGCTGGACAGCGTGGTGTCCCCGCGGGCGTACGACTTCTCGTACCGCTTCCCGGGCTCGGCCCGGGCGACGGAGGAGGGCGCCCGCCTGTTCACGTCCTGGCTGGCGTCACGGGACTCCGTGTACGGCCTCGGGGACACCCCGTCGGAGGTCGAGTCCGCGATCCTGGCGCTGCGCGAGGCGGCGGACGCCCACCCGTGGGAGTTCTCCGACATCCCGCAGCCGCTGGACGGCTCGTTCGTCGCGTTCCTGGCCTCGGCCCCGGACCTGGCCTGGGACCAGGCGGGCACGGCGCTCCACGCCCTGACGACGGCGACGCCGGGCGGCCCGGCCCCGCAGGAGATCAAGGACCTGATCGCCCCTCCGCAGGACACCCCGCCGGAACCCCCGGCGGACGCACCCCAGCCCTTCAACGAGACGGCGCAGAACGCCTACCTCTGCAACGAGGACACGAGCGCCCGCGACTTCGACAGCCTCTGGACCGAGTACCAGCGCACCCTTTCGGACAACCCCTTGACGGGCCTCCTCACAGCCCTCCGCCCGACCTGCGCCGGCTGGTCCCTCCCGACCCAACACTTCACCCTGAAGCACTCCCAGGGCTCCCTCCAACTCTCGGCCCACCGCCACGAGTCCTCGACCCCGTACCCCTGGGCAGCGGAAATGCGCGACAAAATAGGCGGCACGATCTTCACGGTGGAGGACTTCGTCCACGGCTCGCTCCCCTTCGACCCCACCTGCGCGTCACACATGACGACGTACTTCACCACGGGCGTCCCTGACGCGGGCAGCTGCCCCGGCATCCAGCCGAAGCCGCGGCCGGAGCCGGAACTGGCCTACAACGCGACAACGGAAACGGCGGTCCAGGCCAGCTGACGTCCCCTGATGTCCCCCGGCTCGCTTCACTGCCGGGGGACACCAGCGTGCCCGGGCAGGCGGGCGACCCCAGCAAGTCGGCATCACCACCGAAGGCCCACGGGTACACCCGATGTCCCGATTCGCCGCCATCACCCCGCAGGCAGATCAGCCGCGTCCGCGCCGGCGCGAACCGCGTGCCCCGTGGGGATCTTCCGTTCCACGTCCGTGTTCACCGCCACCGCCGTCGCCTGGGCCGTGAAGTCGGCCGGGGCGCCCAGCATCGGGGTGTACTTGTCGTGGCCGAACTGGACCGCCGCCAGTTGCGCGGTCGACGGGGACGTCCGGATCTCGACCGTGTCGCCGACCTCGCCGCCCGTGAGCTTGCCCCAGACCGCGTGGCAGGCGCGGCTGTAGCGGATCTCCACGTGCAGGGTCGCTGCCCAGTTCTCCGCGATCGTCACCGCCCCGGTGTCGCAGTGCGCGTCCTTCGGGTCGAGGCCGGTGCAGCCCGAGCCGGAGCAGGTGGGGGACGGTGTGGTCGGCGTGGGGCTCGGGGTCGCGCGGTCCGCGGTCTTGCCGTCGTCGGTGAACGCCAGGGTGAGGACCACCGACAGCACCGCCCCGACGACCGTGACCACCAGCGATCCGACCAGCGTCTGCGGGCTCAGGCCACGGATCCGGACGAGGACCCGGCGCAGACGTGAGGGGGCGGGCGGCGTCGGGTCAGGGGTGGGGGTTGGTGGG
>NZ_WEGJ01000017.1 GCF_009604385.1 Streptomyces smaragdinus | reverse complement strand
CTCATCGGCTTAACGGTCACGACCTACGGCGAAGAACCGTTTACCTTCACCGAATTCGCGTATTTCGCCGAGATGGCGCGCGCCGCCTCCTCCGCCGCGCCCTCGCCCGTACCGGCGTCCGCGTAGCCGAAGTCCGCGGGGGTCTGCTCGCGGCCCGGGAAGCCGTCGTATCCGGCGTGGAGTCCGGCCTGGAAGCCCGCGACCTGTTCCGCGGCGGCGGCGTCCGGCAGGACCGGTGCCTCGGGGCCGCTCGCGTTCCCCGGCTGTCCCTCCGGGAGCGTGCCGGTGTCAGTCATGCGTACGTACCCCTCGCCCATCGTCCGTGCTCCTTCCAACCGCTCGTCCGGCACGCCCCGACGCGGCGAACCGTCCGCCCGAACCAAGAACGAGCGCATCCGCCGCGCGGCACGACCCACCCGGAGTGTTCGGATCGGCCGATACACCGCCAACCCGACAAACGTCAGCCCATCCCGGTGGGAACACCGCTCACTCACGGTTGTTTCGTCCCCATAGCGCCGCTTCCCGACTGCGGGCGCAGCGCGGCACAACGATCGGCCAGCCTACCTGCCCGGGGACGCTCCGGGTGCCGCGGGTGCCCGAGTTGTCACTGCCTGCGGCTTGCGGACAACAGAAATACGACAGTCCGCTCACTTTCGGCCCATGTGCTGGTATCGAGTTCGACCGATTGGAGCAGCGCGCATTCCACGCCGTACCCCGCCTCGGCGAGTTCCCGGCCGATCGCCTCGGCCTCGTCGCGGGTGCCGGCGTGGGCGACGATCCGCTCGGGGCGGCGCGACGCGCAGGCGGCGACGACGGGCACTCCCCCGGCCGCGATCCGCACCACGTCGGGCTCCGGCAGGTCCTCCAGGATCTGGGGCGCGGTGCCGTGCACGACCTGCAGTTGGACGCCGTAGCGGCGGGCGGCGGCGGTCGTACGGGCGCAGGCGTCAGCGTCCGCGTCGACGGCGAGGACGGCGGCGCCGAAGCGGGCGGCCTCGACGGAGGCGGCGCCGCTGCCGGAGCCGATGTCCCAGACGAGATCGCCCGTCCGGGGGCCGAGGCGGGCGAGTTGGGCGGCGCGCAGTTCGGCCGATTCCCGCGGTCCGGGGTCGGCGCCGTACTCGGCGCCGGGGCGGGCCCAGCCGCGCAGGGCCGGCGGGTAGCCGGGGTCGCGGCCGGCGATCCAGCCGGTCGCGGGGCCGCCGCCGGGCAGGGCGGGGCCGTTGCCGCCGAGGACGATGACGACGTTGGGGTCGCGCCAGGTGTGTTCGCCGGCCTTGTCGGAGGTGAGGACGGTGATCTGCTCGGTGGAGGTGCCCAGGGCCTCGCAGATGACGAAGGTCCGGTGCACGCCCCGCAGCAGCAGCGCGAGTTCGGCGGGGCCGGCGCCGGGCGAGGTGAGGACGGCGACCTTGGTGTACGCGCGGCAGACGTTCACGGCGCGGCGCAGGGTGCGGCTGTGGGCGACGACGACCTGCGCGTCGTCCCAGGGCATGCCGGCGCGGGCGAAGGCGGCGGCGACGGACGAGACGGCCGGGACGGCCTCGACCTCCAGGCCGTGTTCGGGCGCGTGGAGCTGGCGTACGACGCCGAAGAAGCCGGGGTCGCCGTCGGCGAGGACGACGGCGAAGCCGCGGTGGCGGGCGATGCGGCGGGCGGCGAGGTCGACGCTGCCCAGCCGGATGCGTTCGGCGTCGCGCGGGATCTCGGGGAGCGCGAGGTGGTGGGCGGCACCGGCCACGAGGGTGGCCGCGCCGAGGGCGGCACGGGCCGCGTCGGTGAGCGGTGTGCCGTCCCAGCCGATCACCGTGACCCGGTCGGCCATCTCGTGCGCCTCCTGGGGGTTCGCGGTGCGGGGGACGAGTGCGCGCTCACAGTACTTCAGCGAGCAGGGCTATTGGTACGGGCCAGCCGTCCCCGGCGGCTCAGTGCCAGTCGTCGGTGACGACGCCCTCGAGGTCCTCCGGGAGGAGGCTCCAGACCAGCAGGTCGGTGCGGATGTCCGTCCAGCCGCCGTCCTCGGTGCGCGAGCGCGCTATCCAGGCGTTGCGCAGGACTCCCTCGCTGATGAAGCCGGTCTTCTGCGCGACCTGCTGCGAGGCGGCGTTGTCGGCGGCCGTGCGCAGCTCGAGGCGTTCGAACTTCTGGCTGTCGAAGAGCCAGCGGGCGGCGGCCAGCACGGCCTCGGAGGCGTAGCCCTCGCCGCGGGCCCAGGGGGCGGTGGCGTAGGAGATCTCGGCGGCGAGGATCCGCCAGTCGGTGTGCTGCAGGTGGAGGATGCCGACGAGCCGCTGGGTGAGGAACTCGGAGACGGCGAAGACGATGCCGCGGCCCGAGGTGCGTTCGGCGGGCGCGATGCGGGTCACCCACGCGAGGGCGTCGTCGTCGGTGTAGGGGTGGGGTACGGAGGTCCAGGCGACGATGAGCTCGTCGTTCATCATTTCCCGGAGTGAGGCCATGTCGTCTTCGTCGAACGGTCGCAGCACGAGGCGGTCCGTGCTGAGGGAGATGTCCGGGAAGGTCGATGACATGCACTGCTCCGAGGCGGGGGGCGGGCCGGGGACCGGCTGACCTGCACAGCATGCAGCATGAACGGTCGCGCGTGCCATGCGCATTGCGGATGGTACGGGCACGGTGCGGGCCCCGTACACACTCGAAGGAGTGTACGGGGCCCGGGTGCGCGACGGGGTGCCGGGTTACTCGGCGGCGCCGAAGGCGGGGATCACCGAGCCCTGGTACTCGTCCTCGATGAACTTCTTCACCTCGTCGGAGTTGAGGAGCTTGACCAGCTTCTGTACGCGCGGGTCGTCCTCGTTGCCGGCCTTCACGGCGAGGATGTTGGCGTACGGGTTGCCGTCGGCCTTCTCGGTCGCGAGGGCGTCCTCGGCGGGCGTGAGGCCGGCCTCGAGGGCGTAGTTGCCGTTGATGACGGCGGCGTCGACCTCGTCCAGGGCGCGGGGCAGGGTGGCGGCCTCGAGCTCCTTGAACTTCAGGCCCTTGGCGTCGGTGATGTCGGCCTGGGTGGCGTCGGTGCCGGCGCCGTCCTTCAGCTCGATGAGGCCGTTCTCGGCGAGCAGGAGCAGGGCGCGGCCGCCGTTGGTGGTGTCGTTGGGGATGGCGACCGTGGCACCGCTCCTGATCTTGGAGAGGTCGTCGACGCCCTTGGCGTAGACGCCCAGCGGCTCGAGGTGGACGGTGGCGACCGGGACGATGTCGGTGCCCTGCTTCTTGTTGAAGTCGTCCAGGTAGGGCTGGTGCTGGAAGAAGTTGGCGTCGACCTGGCCGTCCTGGGTGGCGGTGTTCGGCAGGACGTAGTCCGTGAACTCCTTGACCTCGAGCTTCAGCCCGGCGTCCGCGGCGAGGTGGTCCTTCACGAAGGTGAGGATCTCGGCGTGCGGGACGGGCGTGGCGGCGACGGTCAGCGGCTCGGTCGCGTCGGCCTTCGCGCCGGCGGCAGCCGGTTCGGAGTCGCTGCCGCAGGCGGCGAGGCCGAGGGTGAGGGCGGCGGCGGAGACGAGGGTGGCGGTGATCTTCAGGGTGTGACGCACGACGAGTGCCTCTTTCTTGCTTGTCCCCCGAGGGGGTGGTGGTTCGGCCCGACAAAGAGTTCGGGCGCGCTTGGTGCGGGAGGAACGTTCAGGTGGTGCGGGCGCGGCCGCGGCGGGCGAGGCCGCGTACGGCCAGGTCGCCGATCAGCTGGAGCGCGGTGACCAGGACGATCAGCAGGGCGACGGTGACGAGCATCAGGCCGGTCTCGAAGCGCTGGTAGCCGTAGGTCACGGCGAGGTTGCCCAGGCCCCCGCCGCCGACGGTGCCGGCCATCGCGGAGTAGCCGACGAGGGCGATGACGGTGGTGGTGAGGCCGGCGACCAGGGAGGGCAGGGACTGCGGGAGCAGTACCTTGCGTACGACGGTCCAGGTGGAGCCGCCCATCGCCTGGACGGCCTCGGTCAGGCCGTGGTCGACCTCGCGGACGGAGGTCTCGACGAGCCGGGCGTAGAAGGGGATGGCGCCGACGGACAGCGGCACGATCATCGCCTCGGCGCCGATGTAGGTGCCGAGGACCGCCTTGGTGAAGGGGATCAGGGCGATCAGCAGGATGATGAACGGCAGCGAGCGGCCGACGTTCACGACGGCGCCGACGGCCTTGTTGACGACGGTGTTGCGCAGCAGCCCGCCGCGGTCGGTGAGGACCAGCAGGACGCCGAGCGGTACGCCGCCGAGGACGGCGAAGAGCGTGGACCAGGCGACCATCCGCAGGGTCTCGCCGGTGGCGGTCTCCAGCAGGGGCTTCATGATGTCCCAGGTCATCGGACGGCCTCCACGACCGGTGCGGCCTGCTCTTCGCCGGCCACCTCCACCTGGAGTCCGCGTTCGCGCAGGAAGCCGATGGGCACCACGTTCTCCTCGAAGCGTCCGGGCAGTTCGATGCGCATCCGGCCGACCTGCTTGCCGGCGACGGTGTCCATGGCGGCGCCGAGGATGGAGACGTCGACGTTGTACGTACGGGCCAGCTGGGAGATCACCGGCTGCGCGGCGGTCTCGCCGAGGAAGGTGACGTCCACGACCGTGCTGTCCGGGGTGGAGGCGTCGCCGCCGACGGGGAAGAGTTCGCGGGCGAGTTCGGAGCCGGGGGTGGCGAGCAGTTCGGCGACGGTGCCGGACTCGGTGACGCGCCCGCCCTTCATCAGGGCGGCGGAGTCGCAGACGGCCTTGACGACGTCCATCTCGTGGGTGATCAGCAGCACGGTCAGGCCGAGCCGGCGGTTGAGGTCGCGCAGCAGGGCCAGGATCGAGCGGGTGGTCTCGGGGTCGAGGGCGGAGGTGGCCTCGTCGGAGAGCAGCACCTTCGGGTCGCCGGCCAGGGCGCGGGCGATGCCGACGCGCTGCTTCTGGCCGCCGGAAAGCTGGGCGGGGTAGGCGTTCGCCTTGTCGGCGAGGCCGACGAGGTCGAGGAGGTCGAGGGCCTTGCGGGTGCGTTCGCGGCCGGCGAGGCCCAGGATCTCCAGCGGCAGTTCGACGTTGGCCCGGACGGTGCGGGAGGTCAGCAGGTTGAAGTGCTGGAAGACCATGCCGATACGGGTGCGGGCGCGGCGCAGGTCGCGGCCGGCGAGGCGGGTGATGTCCTGCCCGTCGACGGTGACGGTGCCGGACGTGGGGCGCTCGAGGAGGTTGACGCAGCGGATGAGCGTGGACTTCCCGGCGCCGCTGCGGCCCACGACGCCGTAGACCTCGCCCTCGCGGACGCGCAGGTCGACGCCGTCCAGGGCGGTGACCTCGCGGCCACGGGAGCGGTAGACCTTTCTCAGGTCCGTGGTGGTGATCACAAGACTTCCGTCACTGTTGAACGCGCGGCGCGGCACGGCACCGTACGTGGGGCGGTTTCTCCTGGTCTGATGTCCGGGCGCGGCGCGATGGGCGCCGTTCGGCTCCGGGCCGCGGCGCGCTGCCGCGGTCTCGCTTCGGGGGCGCGAGGCTCAGTCGGGGGCCCTCAGCGGTGACACATTCGACACATGCGGCGAGCACCGGGCGTCTTCGTCGCCTCGGTCGCAGGGGTGCGGCTGCTCGTCGTGGTCATGGGAGTCAGTAAAACACGCGTTCGGCACGGGTCCACCGCCTGTCCGGAATGCGGACAGCGTGGTCCGGGTGCCCGGCTCAGGTGGTCGTGATCCCCGCTCTCCCGTGCGCTGCCTGCGCCGATACGGCCGGCAGGTCCGCCACGGGGACGTCCGCGGAGAGCTCCGCGGCGGGGTGCGCTGTGGCCAAGGCCACGGTCCGCGTGCCCGGAGGCCGCTCCGGCGGGCGCGTCCTCGTACACCCCGCAGCGGCCCTGACGAAGGTGTCCGCGCGGGGGTCGATAAACTCCGGGCATGTTCGACGCCCTGACGATCGCCGTGGCCGTGGCCGCGCTCGGTCTCGCCGCCTGGTGCGCGTACGCCGCGTTCCGCGACCAGCCGACCAAGGACTGGCATCTCATCGGCATGGCGCTGGTGGGCGTCGCCGCCCTGGTCCAGCTCGTCGTCGGCATCGTGCGCCTCGCGCAGGGCGACGACCCGCACGACAGCGCGACCGTGTTCGTCTCGTACCTGGTGGGCGCGGCGTTCACCCTGCCGGCCGCGGCGTTCCTGTCGCTGACCGAGCGCTCCCGCTGGGGTTCGGCGACGGCCGCGGCGGGCGGCGTGGTACTCGCCGTGCTCCAGGTACGGCTCTACGACATCTGGAACGGGACCAGTGGCTGACACCGAACGCCCCGGACGCGACCGCCGGCTCACCTCCGGCCCGGGCCGGCTGATCGTCACCCTGTACGGCGTGGTGACGGTCGGCGCGATCTCCCGGTCCGCGGTGCAGCTGTCCACGAACTACTCCGAGGCGCCACTGGCGTACACCCTGTCGGCGGTCGCCGGCCTGGTGTACGCCGTGATCCTCGTGGCGCTGGTGCGGGGCAGCGAGGGCGCGCGCCGGCTGGCCCTGGTGTGCTGTACGGCCGAGCTGCTCGGCGTACTGGCGGTGGGCACCTGGACGCTGGCCGACGCGGACCGCTTCCCCGATCAGACGGTGTGGTCGGACTACGGGATGGGCTATCTGTTCATCCCGCTGCTGCTGCCCGTCACAGGGCTGCTGTGGCTGAGGAGGTCCGGGCGGGAGATCCGTCCCGGTTCTTCTCCAGCGTGACGATGCTCAGCCGGGTGCTGACCCGCTCGGTGCCCACCGGGGCGTAGCCGAGCTTGCGGTAGAGCTGGAGGTTGGACTCGCTGCGGTGGCCGGTGAAGAGCTGGTACCGCTCGGCCGCGTCGTCCTCGGACAGCCGCTGTTCTATGCCGGCCAGCAGCCGGGCGCCCAGCCCGTGGCCCTGCATCCGGGGGTGGACGATCAGCTTGGCGATCCTGGCCGTACCGGAGGCGTCGACGCTGCCGCGGACGGAGCCGACGACCTCGCTGCCCAGCCGGGCCACCAGACCGGGGCCCCGGACCAGCTCGGCCCGGAGTTCCTCGAGGGTCTGGGTGAGCGGTTCGATGCCGTAGTCGTCGTAGAGAGCCGCCTCCGACTGGTAGCAGAGGTACTGGAGTTTGAGGATCTGCTCCGCGTCCGCGGCGACCGCCGCAGTGATCGTCACGCTCATGCCCATGCGCGCTTACGCCCCTTCCGAACCGCCGCCGCCCCAGGGTGAGGCCGTGCCCGTGTGCCGCCGTGTCGTGTGCTGCGGACTACCGCGTCTTTCCCCGGTGTTCACCGGGCCCAACCGTCCGCTGTGAGCATTTTGCGCGGCCGGTGGCGGGAGGGATACCGGGGCGGAGCGTTTTCCACTGTGAGATACATGACGTCACCGTGCGTCATGGGCCCAGGCCGCGACGGCCGTGTCGTCCGCCCAGCCGGCGAGCAGCCGGCGCAGCCGCGCGGCGCAGCGCGAGCGGCGCGGGCCGAGGCTGCCCTGGGGGACGCGCAGCCGGCGGGCGATCTCGGGGTACGTGAGGTCCTCCGGGGAGAGCAGCGCCTCGGCGAGCGCCCGGTACGGCGGCGGCAGGGCGCGGACGGCGCGGTGGGCCTCGGCGGCGAGGAGCCCGCGGACGGGGTCGTCGGGGGTCCGGCCGGCCGCGGCGTGGGTGTCGTCGCGGTACGGCACCTCGGCGCGGCGGCGCCGGCGGGCGGCGCGGACCTCGGCGCGGGCGCCGGCCCGTACCCAGGCGGCGGGGTCCGCGGGCGGATCGCCGGCGCGCTCCAGCAGCCGGAGGCAGAGGGCCTGTTCGACGTCCTCGGGGTCGGCGGGCGTCCCGTACGCCTCGGCCGCGGCCTCGGCGGCGATGACGGGCCGCAGGGTGATCAGGAGGGTGTCCATGCGGCAGGGGACGGGGCGGGGCGGGCGGCGGTTTCGGGGGGCGGGGCGGTTCACCCGGGAGGGGACGCCTTACGGCGTCCCCTCCCGGCGGTTGTCACGCGCCGCGGAAGTCGGCCGCCGCGAGGAGGGCCTGGTCGGCGTTGTCCGAGAAGATCCCGTCGATGCCCGTCTCGAAGCAGCGCTTCAGGAACCCGAACGTGTCCCCGTACGCGTTCGGGTCGGTGCCGGTCCGGTACTCCGTCGGGAGGAAGGTGTTCTCCGCCCGGTGCGTGTACGGGTGCAGGATCAGCCCCGCCCGGTGCGCGTCGCGCACCAGGGTCGTCTCCGGGAGGAGCCGGCCCTCCGCGTCCCGGGGCAGGATCAGGTCCAGCGTCGGGCCGAGGCCCTTGGCGTACGACGCGATCTCATGCAGGCCCGCGGGCGTGACGAGGTCGGCGACGGTGCGCGGGTCGCCCGCCTCGACGAAGTCCCACGGGGTGGACGTGGCGCCGGACAGCAGGACGACGCCGGGGGCGTCGACCAGCCGGGCGAGGCGCTCGATCGAGCTGGGCTCGAAGGACTGCAGGAAGTTCGGCGCGCGGCTCCCGGCCCGCCCGTACGTGCGCAGCAGCGCCGCCAGTCGCTCCTCGAGGCCGAGGTCGAGGTGGCGGAAGTACGACGGGTGCTTGGTCTCGATGTAGAGCCACACCGGCCGGCCGTCCTGCTCCTCGAGCGTCCCGGCCCAGCGCAGCACCTCCTCGAGGGTGGGCACGGCCCAGCGGCCGTCGAAGACGGTGTTGCGCTGGCGGTTGGCCGGGATGCGCTCCTTGGCCCGCAGGGTGCGCAGCTCGGCGAGGGTGAAGTCCTCGGTGAACCAGCCCGTGATCGCCACGCCGTCGACCGTCTTGGTGGTGCGGCGGCCGGCGAATTCCGGCCGCCCGGACACGTCGGTCGTGCCGCCGATCTCGTTCTCGTGGCGGCAGACCAGATGCCCGTCCTTCGTGGGCACCAGGTCCTGCTCGATGATGTGCGCGCCCATGTCGTAGGCCAGCTGGTACGAGCCGAGGGTGTGCTCCGGCCGGTAGCCGCTGGTGCCGCGGTGGCCGATCACGGTCGGCACCGGCAGCTTCCCGCCGCGGGCCGGTCCCCTGCCCTGCGCGGCGGCCGGGCCGGCGCCGGTGCCGAGCGTCACACCCGCGGCGCCCAGGGCGGCCGCCCCCAGCACGGCCCTTCTGCCGATCGGACCCTGTTCGTGGCTGGATGTCTGGGTCATTCCGCACTCCCGTCGCCGGTGTCTGGAACCTGCCAAGTCGCCAGTGATGCTAGGGCGATGGGAGTGACGGCCGGGAGACGGCGCGCAAAACGCGCGGCGAAAACGAGTCAACGTGGGGTAACCGGCCTGTGAACCCGATGTGCGCCGGTGCGGGCCGCGCGAGTATGGTCCGAGCTGCGTGCCGTTCGGGTGCGCACACCCCACTCGTGAATCGGAGGGCCCGTTGCTTCGTATCCTGATCAAGGCGTTTCTCGGACTGCTCATGCGCGTCCTGTTCCGCCCACAGGTCGAGGGCGCGGAGCACCTGCCGGCGGACGGACCCGTGATCCTCGCCGGCAACCATCTCACGTTCATCGACTCGATGTTCCTGTCCCTCCTGCTGAAGCGTCAGGTGCACTTCATCGGCAAGGACGAGTACGTCACGGGCAAGGGCGTCAAGGGCCGGCTGATGGCCTGGTTCTTCAGCAACATCGGCGGCATGATCCCCGTCGACCGCGACGGCGGCCGCGGCGGGGTGGCGGCGCTGATGACCGGAAAGCGGGTGCTCGAGGAGGGCAAGGCCTTCGGCATCTACCCGGAGGGCACGCGCTCGCCCGACGGCCGGCTGTACCGGGGCCGCACGGGGGTGGCGCGGCTGACGATGATGACCGGGGCGCCGGTGGTGCCGTTCGCCATGGTCGGCACCGACCGGATCCAGCCGACCGGCGCGGGCATGCCGCGGATCGCGCGCTTCACCGCGCGGTTCGGCCGGCCGCTGGACTTCTCCAAGTACGAGGGCATGGACCGCGACCGCTATGTGCTGCGGTCGGTCGCCGACGAGGTCATGAGCGAGATCATGCGGCTCTCGGGCCAGGAGTACGTGGACATCTACGCCTCGAAGGTCAAGGAAGCCGCGTAGCTTCCCCTCAGTGCCAGGGCAGGCCCGCCCGGTGCCGCCAGTACGGCTCCGGCTGCTCCACCAGCTCCGTCAGCCGGTCGAACTGCCCGTCGTCGAGGTCCACCGCGGCGGCGGCCAGATTCGTGTGCAGCTGGGCGACGCTTGCCGCGCCGGAGAGCACGACGTCCGCCCAGGGCCGGCGCAGCACGAACGCGAGCGCCACGGCGTCCGGCTCCGCGCCGCACTCCCCCGCGATCGCCGTGAGCGCCGCCGGCGCGGCGGGTCCGGCGAGCCGGCCGTTGGCCAGGGCCTCCTTGACGATCACCGCGAGCCCGGCGTCGTGCGCCTCGGCCAGGGCCTCCCCGGCGGACGGCTCCAGGACGTTGTACGTGCACTGGACCGTACGGAAGAGGGGGCGGCCGTCGACCTCGACGGCCAGCGCCCGGCGGATCGTGTCGGCCTGGGCGGGTCCGCTGGTGGAGAACCCGATCGTCATGCCGTCGGCGGCCAGCCGCCCCAGCGCGGCGTGCACGCCGGTGTCGGTGAGGGCCGGGCTGTCCGGGGTCAGGGAGTGGATCTGGTAGAGGTCCAGCCGGGGGCCCAGCAGTTCTGAGCTCTCGGCCCACTGGCGGGCGAGGGCGGCCGCGCCGTGGTCCTTGACCTCGTGCGTCTCGGCGTCGACGGCCCAGTCGGCAACGTAGGTGTAGCCCCATTTGCTGCCGACGACGACGTCCTGCACCTCGGGCCGGGCGGTGAGCCATTCGGCGAGGAACTCCTCGCCGCGGCCGTACGAGCGGGCGGTGTCGAAGTAGCGCACGCCCTGGAAGTACGCGGCGTCCAGCAGCTCGTGCGTCCGCTGCCTCAGCTGCTCCACGGTCCGCTGTCCGGGCAGGTCACGGTCGAGGTCGAGGTAGCCGGGCCGGCCCACCGCGGCCAGTCCGAAGCCGATGTGCGCGGCGGGGGTCGTGACACGGTCGAGTCGGGAGAAGGGCATCGCTGTCTCCGGCGCGTGGGGGGCTGCGGCCCGGGGGCGTCCGGCGCTCCGGCGCCCCCGGCAGGTCAACCACCGTACTCCCGGGTGTCCCCCGCGCCGCCGAGCCAGGCCGTACGGCACAGCCGGCGGGCGGCCTCCTCCGAGTACAGCGCGGCGCCGAGCCAGGCCCGGGCGAACTGTCCGCCGTCCGCGGGGAGCAGCCGGCCGAAGTGGTCGCGCCCCCGGTCGGCGGCGGCGCCGCGCAGCCCCGCGAGGAGCTCGGCGGCGGTGACCAGGCCGGCGCGGCGCAGCGCCCGGGTGTCGTCCGCGCCGCCGGGCAGGGCGAGGGCGCGCCGTCCGGCGGAGACCGCCTGCTCGGTGCGGCGGCGCAGCACATGCACGGGGGCCGCGGGCGCGGCGGGCGGCTGGAGCGGGAGGTGTACGTCGGGGGGTGGAGGGACGTCGGTGCGCTGGAGGCGGTCCAGGCCCAGGTCGTGGCGGGCGGCGGGGGCGTCTTCGCGCCCGCCTTCGCGCCCGCCTTCGCGCCCGTCTTCGCGCCGGACGGCCAGGAGCTGGGCGCGGGGGTGGTCGGCGCGGACGAGGCGGGCGATGATGCGCAGGGCCGTGCCGGGGGCGGTGGCCAGCAGCTTGAGGTTGTCCCGGTAGGCGAGGCCGGGGTGCTCGTGCGCGGCGGTGAGGCGCAGGGGGACGCCGGCGCAGTCGGCGAGGAGGCTGTCGCCGCCCGTCTCACGGACGGCGCCGGTCAGGGTCACGTCGAGGAACAGCAGGCCGGGGCCGTCCGGGGCGGCCAGCGCGCGGTCGACCTGCTCGGCGGGCGGGACGGTCCAGAGCCGGTCGAGGGGGGCCTCGGTC
Organism: Streptomyces smaragdinus; assembly: GCF_009604385.1. Lineage (GTDB taxonomy): Bacteria > Actinomycetota > Actinomycetes > Streptomycetales > Streptomycetaceae > Streptomyces > Streptomyces smaragdinus. The sequence continues at coordinate 111,919 of NZ_WEGJ01000017.1, read as the reverse complement.
CAGTCCGCGCCGGCCGCTCGTACGGCCTGGACGCCCTTGCCCGCGCCGAGCCTGCCGTCGGCGGAGACCGTCGCGCCGGACACCGCGAGGCCCGCCCGGGACAGCTCGCGGTGGGTGAGGGCGGTGTCGCCCATACGGATCGCCCGGCCGGCGGCGCCGGTCGCGCGGGCCAGGGTGCCGGGGGCGACGTCCGGAACGCTGTACAGCCGGCCGTCGGCGTCGGCGGTCCAGGTCACGGCGCCGGCGTGGCCCGTACTGGCGAGCACCGGCTCGGTGAACAGGCCGTACAGGCGCAGCGATCCGCCGGGGGTGTAGGCGCGGCGCGCGGTGCCGCGGTGGTCGCGGGCGGTGGGGTCGCGGCGCAGCAGATGCGCGGCGGTAAGCAGCTCGCGGAGGGCGTCGGTGAGGTCGGCGAGGCGGTGGTCGGGGTCGGCGGCGCGGGCGGCGCGCAGTTGGTTCACGATGCGCACGGCCGCGGCGGCCGGGCCGGGGAGGGCGGCGAGGCGGGCGGTGTGGGCGGCGCGCAGGAGCTCGGCCTGGAGGACGGCGCCGGCGCCGTCGACTCCCGCCTCGAGGACGGCGGCGCCGGCGGACCAGAGGGCGTCGACGGCGGCGGGGTCGGGGACTTCGACGGACGCCGGTTCCGCGGCCGGTGCCGCTGTCGCGTCTTCGGCCTCCCCCGGCGGCTCCTCCTCCTCCGCGACCGGGGCCGCCCCCGCGATCGCCGCGCGGTGCACGCAGCCCGGGGCGAGCAGGCAGCTACACCGGATCGCCTCGGCGGCGGTCACCCGGCCGCCGGGCGCGCGCAGCTCCAGCACCGTCGACTCGTCGAGCTCGATCCGTACGAGGTCCCCCTCCGTACGCAGCGGGCGCGCGAGCAGCTTGGCCGCGGCGGCGTCGAGCCGTTTGCGCAGCCGGGGGGAGAGCGCCTCGACGAGCTCGGCGGTGACGTGGGGCGGTACGGCGGGCAGTGTCACTGGACCTTCTCCCCCACCCAGCGGGCGAGTTCGAGCGGGCTGAGGGCGGCCACGGGCATTCCCGCGCCGACGACCTGCCCGGCGACGCCCACGGAGTAGCGCGGGCGGCCGGCGTCGTCGAGGCCGGCGCAGCCGAGCAGATGGCAGCCGGCGCCGGCCAGCTCGCGGACCTCGTGGAGCAGTCCGCCCACCGGATAGCCCTCCTCGAAGTCGCTGACCACGACGACGAGGGTGCGCGAGGGGGCGGTGACGAGGGTGCGGGCGTGGCGCAGCGCGCCGGCGATGTGCGTACCGCCGCCCACCCGTATCTCCAGCAGCAGGGAGAGCGGGTCGGCGACCTGGTCGGTGAGGTCCACGACCTCGGTGGAGAAGGCCAGGAAGTGGGTGGACAGGGCGGGCACCCCGGCGAGGATCGACGTGGTGAGGGCGGCCCAGATGGTGGAGGGCTCCATCGAGCCCGACACGTCCGTGACGATGATCAGCCGCCAGTCCGCCGATTTGCGGGCCCTGCTGCGGAACACCGGCCGCTCCGGGATCACCCGCACCGTGCCGTCCTCGGTGCGGCGGGCGGTGGCGAGATTCGCCCGCAGGGTGCGGGCGAGGTCGAGTCCGCCGCCGGGGCGGCTCGTGGGGCGCGGGGTGGCGAGCCCGGTGAGGGCCGGGCGGATGCGGGTGGCGAGCTGCCGGGTGAGCTCCTCGACCAGCCGGCGCACCAGGGGGCGCAGGGCGGCGAGCCGGGCCTCGGGGAGGCCGCCGGCGTGCCGCAGCACCGTCCGCAGCAGCTCGACGGAGGGGCGGGCGCTGTCGGCGTCGAGGGCGAACACGGCGTCCTGGCGTCCGCCCGCCGCCGCGGCGGCCAGCACCTCCTCGCGGATGCCGGGGCCGAAGAGGGCGGAGAGTTCCTCGGCCCATTCCCGCACGCCGGGGTAGGCGGGCTCGCGGCCTCCGCCGCGGCCGGCGCGGTCGAGGTCGCCGCGGGCCCCCTCGCCCCGGCCGGTGCCGTAGAGCTCGTCGAGCGCGGTGGCCAGGGCGGCGGAGCGCGGCGGCAGGTCCCGGGAGCGGCGGCCGAGGAGCAGCCGCCAGCGCTCGGCGGGGGTGATGACGTGGGCTTCGTCCGGCGCGTGCAGCGGGGAGGGTTCTTCCTCGGCCGCCGCCGGGCCCGGCAACAGGTCGTCGTCCGGCGGAGGCAGGGGCACCTCGTCGGCCGCCGCCGGCCGCGGCAGCAGGTCCCAGGTCCCGAGCGTCTCCCGTACGGCCAGGTCGACGGACGTCCACAGGGCGAGGGCGACGGGGTCGGTGTCGCCGTCGGGCAGCTGCGGGACGATGCCGCCGAGCCGCTCCTCCACGGTGTCCAGCAGCCGGTCGCGGGCGGCGGGGCTCAGGGTGTCGAAGCCGCCGCGCAGGGCGGGGAGGCGGTCGAGGAACGCCCGGTCGGCCAGGGCGCCGACGCGGTCCAGCAGCGGGTGCAGGGCGGCGGGCGCGGTCTCCAGCAGGGAGCCGGCGGCGGTCAGCAGTCCGGTGAGCCGGGCGGCCAGCTCCTCCCGGCCGTGCTGTCCGGTGGCCGCGTCGGTCCAGGAGGCGACGCGGGCGCCGAACTGGGCGGCGGGGTCGAGTCCGAGGAGCACCCGGACGGCTCCGGCGGCGCCGCGGATCAGGGGGGAGCCGTCGGCGGCCAGGCGGGCGAGCGCGTCGGTGAGGCGGATGCCGCCGAAGGCGTCGGCGCGGTGGGCCAGCTCGAGCAGGGCGCGGGCGTCGTCGGGGTCGTCGGAGCCGGTGAGCCCGTCGAGGCGGCGGACGGCGGCCTGGGTGAGGGCGTCGGCGCAGGGGCCCAGGGCGGGGTCCGGGCCGGTGTCGGCGAGGCCGGCGATGTGTCCGTCGGCGAGGCGGTCCGTGAGGGCGAGTCCGGCGAGCAGCTCGGGGAGGGTCGCCGTGGCGCGCAGGACGGTCTCCGCCTCGCGCAGTGCCTCGGCGGCCAGGGCCGGGAGCCCGCAGGCGGCGGAGGCGGCGAGGAGGTCGAGGGCCTGGGCGGCGGTGGGGCCCCCGGCCTCGTGCGCGGTGCGGCGGCGTTCGCGCAGGACGCCCTCGGCGGCCTGGGCCGTGGTGACGCCGCGGGCTCCGGCCGCCGTCAGGACCGCGGCGGTGGCGGGGGTCCAGCGCACCGTCCAGCGCGTGGTCAGGGCGTCGGCGCCGCCGGCGGCGGTGACGGTCTGCTCGTCGGCGTACGGGACGCCGCAGACCGTGAGCCGGCGCAGCAGCACCTCGCGTCTGCGGTCGAGGTCCGTCCGCAGGGGGTCCAGGCGCAGCTGCCGCTCCACGCCGGGCGTCCCCGGTCCGGGCAGGCCCAGCGCCGCCACCTCCGCCTCGACGCCGGGGGCGAGCCCGCTGCGCGGCGCCGCCGGGGCGGGGCGGCCGTGCCGGTCACCGACCAGCACGCGCTCCAGGGCGCGGGCGACGGCGCGCCCCCGCCCGAGGGGTTCGCCCTGGGCCAGGACCGTCTGCACGGCCTCGACCAGCTCGCCGCGGCCGGCCGCGGGGAGTCCGCGCAGCCGGGCCAGATCGCCGGCGAGGCGGGTGATCTCGCGGGCGTCGGCCGGTCCGCCGGGCTGGTCCTGGGCCCGCAGCTCGGCGCAGATCCGCACCGCGCTGCGCAGCAGGGCCTCGTCCAGCGCGGCGGGCCGGCCGCCGGCGTCCAGCACGAGGTGCTGCCACTCGGGGTCGCGGATCCCGGCGGGGTAGCCGGACCGCTCGTCGAGCAGGGCGTAGGTGTACGGGATGAGGGACACCGTCCAGTCCCCGGATCCGGTGGTCTCCGACGACGGCTCCGGCTCCCGACCGCCGTCGACCGGCGTGGGCAGCCCCGGCTCCGCCTCAGGTCCCCCGTCGGCCGGCGCGGGCGCATCCTCCCGCAGACCGGTGCCGCCCGCGAGCGCGGGTGCGTCCTCCTCCAGACCGCCCCGACCCGCGAGCGCGGGTGCGTCCTCCCGAAGCCCGCCCCCGCCCGCGAGCGCGGGTGCGTCCTCCCCCAGACCGCCCCCGCCCGCGAGCGCCGGAACGTCCTCCGCCGCCCCGCCCCCCGCGAGCGCCGGCGCGTGGAACGCCCCCACGACCACCGCCACCCGCCGCCCCCCGCTCCCGGCCTCCCGCAGCCGTCCCCGCATCCACGCCTCACGGGCGAGGTCCACCGGGTCGACCCCGGCGCCGTCCTCCGCGTCACGCCGCAGCGCCCACCCCGTGAGCAGCGCCGCCCGCCGCAGCGCCGCCGGTGGCGAGCCGGGCGCCGGTGCCTCGACGAGCCGGTCCCAGAGGTCGTCGCCCGGGCGGCCGGTGAGCCTGGCCCGCAGCGCGTCCTGCAGCCCGGGCCGTCCGGCCGGAGCGGGGCGCCGGTCCCCGGCCCGGTCGGCCAGGGGGAGGTCGCACGCCTCGACGGGGATCCCGTGCCGGGCGGCCCACCGTACAGCGGCGAGCTCCGGGGAGAAGTCGGCGAACGGGTAGAACGCGGGCCCGCGTTCCCGGTCCCCGTCGGGCACCGCGGCGAGCGCCACGGGGGCGACGGTGTCCTCGTGCGCCAGCCACGGCACCCAGTCCTGCAGCTCGGCGGGCAGCTCGACGAGCAGGACGTCGGGGCGGGCCTCCTCGAGCAGGGCCGGCATGGCGGCGGCCAGCGAGGGCGCGTGGTGCCGTACCCCGATCAGGAAGGGTCCGGCGGGGTCGGTCATGGCCGCCAGGGCCGCGTCCGCGTGCTCCACGATTCCCTCAGCCCTCCAGCGCCGGGCGCAGGTCCCACAGGGTGCGCCAGGTCCGCGACCCCTCCTCGGCGCGCCGCCGCACGGCACCGTCCCAGTAGCCCATGAGCCGGGCGGCGTCCTGCGGGTCGTCCTTGCGCACCACGCCGGTGAGATGGCCGGGCAGCAGCCCCAGGATGTCCCGGTCGCCGGGGAAGTAGGCGGCGGCGAGCCCGAGCGCGGTGGCGACGGACACCGCCTCGGCGGTGCTCATGACCGTGGACGGCCGCTCGACCTCCCAGCCCTCGGCGGAGCGCCCGGACCTGAGGTCCCGGAAGGCCGTCACCAGCGCCTCGAGCACCGCGTCGTCGACGGCGAACGCCGCACCCGAGCGCTCGACCGCGGCCCTGGACTGGCGGCGTACGAGGTCGAGTTCGGCGTCCAGGTCGCCGATCGGGCCCACGGTCTCGAAGTTGAAGCGCCGTTTGAGGGCGGCGGACATCTCGGAGACGCCCTTGTCGCGGAGGTTGGCGGTGGCGATCACGTTGAACCCGGGCGCCGCGTGGGCCTGGGCGCCGGGGGTGCCCGCCAGCTCGGGGACGGCGATGCGGCGTTCGGAGAGCAAGGAGATCAGGGCGTCCTGGACCTCGGGCAGACAGCGCGTGACCTCCTCCACCCGGGCGATGGCGCCGGTGGTCATGGCGCTGAGCACCGGGGAGGGAACGAGGGCCTGCGGGCTGGGGCCCTGGGCCAGCAGCAGGGCGTAGTTCCAGCCGTACTTGAGCTGGTCCTCGGTGGTGCCCGCGGTGCCCTGGACGGTGAGCGCGCTGGTGCCGCTCACGGCGGCGGCGAGCAGCTCGGAGAGCATGGACTTGGCGGTCCCGGGCTCGCCGACGAGGAGCAGCCCGCGCTCCCCGGCGAGGGTGACCACGCAGCGCTCCACGAGCGCGCGGTCGCCGACGAACTTCCGTACGATCTCCAGCCGTCGCCCGTCGGGCAGGGCCAGGGCGCCGTCGCTGCCGGTGATGAACGTGACGGCAGCGCGCGGGGTGAGCCGCCAGCCGGGCGGACGGGGTCCTGTGTCGTGGTCGGCCAGGAACTCCAGCTCGGCGGCGTACAGCTCCTCGGGCGGGACGATCTGGCGTGGGGGCGAGACGGTGTCGGTCATCGGCGGCGGCCCTTCCGGGTGGCACGGGTGGTGAGTTCCTCGAAGGCGGGGACGTCCCCGTCGCGAACGCGCTGCCACGCCGTCTCGAACAGGTCGGACACCGGAACCGCCGGGATCACGCGGGCGTCGTCGGCCGGCAGATGGCCGCGCTTCCACGTCTCCAGGGGCAGGGCGGGTGCCTTCAGCGCCTCCCAGCCGCCGGGCAGGAACAGGCTCCGTCCGGCGCGCGAGCGCTTGGCCCCGACGACGAGGTCCGTCGCGGCGAGTTCGGCGCGGGCCTTCTTCAGCCGCGCGGGCTTCCACCCGGTCCACCGGGCGCAGTTGCGGTCGGTGGGGTCGGGCAGCGCGAGGAGCTGGAGATAGACGACCGCGGCGTCGTCGCTCAGGCCGTGCTCCTTGGCGGCCTCGGCCACCAGGCCCGGCACGCTGAGCCCCGGGTCGTGGGCGTAGCCGTCGGGGACGGCGGTGGCCACGGCGCGCTCCAGTCCGTCGCCGAGGACCGTCCGCAGCGCGTCCAGCGGCGTGGTGCCCGAGCCGCCGGCCAGCCCCTCGAGCAGGCCCAGGGCCGGGTCGTCGGGCCCGGTCAGGGCAGCGGGCCGGAGCAGGGTGGTCTCGTGCTCCCGGTACAGGGGCGCGAGGACGAACGCCTCGCCCACCGGGGTCAGTCCGTCCTTCCCCGCGCCGCCGGCCTCGGGCAGCCCGTGCACCTTGCGCAGCTCGGTGGCGACGGTGCCGCCGCCCGTGGCGCTCCACGCCAGATTGAAGTCCAGCAGCAGTCCGGGGTCGCGCAGCCGCCGGCGCAGGGCGTCCAGGGCGCCGGGCAGCGGGGCGCGCAGGGGATGGCCGCCGGGCAGCTCGTACGCGAGGAGGGCGAGCGACCGGACGGCGGACACGAAGACGTAGCTCGCGGGGATCGCCGACGAGTCGCCGGCGCGTATCCGGCCTTCCTCGTCGACCCACTGGGTGGTGGTCCGGCTGAGCCACGGGGTGCGGTCCGGGTTGAGCACCGCCTCCGCCGCTGCGGGCGAGGCGATGCCGTTGAAGGAGATCTCCAGGTCCTCGGGCAGGCGCACGAGTCCGCCGAACCACCGCGTCCACGCGGCGACGGCTGCCGTCGTGTCCGGTCCCTCGGTCCACAGGGAGGCCGGGTCTTCGGGCAGCAGGGCGCCGAGTACGGCGGACCTCCCCTCGACGTCGAGGGCGCCGAGCCGGTCGTGGCCGTGGTCGAGGTGGGTGCTCCTGAGGCCGGTGAGGTCCGCCAGGACCGACGGCGGGGTGTGTCCGGTCCCGAGGATGCCCGCGATCAGCAGCGCGGACTGCGCGGGGCCCGACCCGGGGGCGCCCGCGAGGGCGTCGACGGCCTCCGGCCGCCAGGGCGCGGGTCCGTGCTCGCGGATGCAGCGGGTCGCCGTGCGCAGCCGGTCGGCCGGGCAGGTCCCCAGGAGGCGGTCCTCGAGGGTGGTGAAGTGCGCGACCGGGCCGAACGTGCCGCTCGGGTCGAGGTCGAGGGCGAGCCAGTCGGTCTCCTTCTTCTGCGTGTTGGTCCGCAGGGCGGCGAGCAGCACCACGATCCGGTCGCCGTGCCGCATCACCTGCCCGGTGCGCTCGCGCCGGTGGTCGCCTTCGCGCAGGACCGTCCGGCGCAGCGTGCCGCCGCGTTCGGTGAGTCCGCTGTCGGCGAGCTCGTCGAGGAGGAGGAGCAGCCCGGTCCGTTCGTCGGCGGCGAGGGCGTGCCTCGCCGCGCAGTAGGCGAACAGCGGCAGCCGGTCGAGGACCTTGGGCCAGTCGGTGGCGCCCCGGGGGATCGTCAGCGGGTCGGAGGTCCAGCCGCCGGGCAGGGTGCCCAGTTCGCCGGCGGCGGGCAGGGGCTTGCCGGCGGCCGGCTCGCCGGTGAAGACGCGGCCGACGGAACGGATCTGGCGCAGCACGCTCCAGGACTGATCGCTCCAGGCGCCGCCCAGGCCGACGCCGAGCACGTTCTGACAGGCGGTCAGCACGGTCCGGTCGTCGCCGTTCTCGGGCCGGTGGTCCGCGAACATGTCGTCGTCCGCGGGACGGGCCTTCGCTTCAGGCTGCACCGGATCCGTGAAGTGAGCCATCCGGTGCCGGGTCTGGACCGCGGCGCCCACGACCGCGCCGACGCCGGTGCGCAGCGCGGGGTGGGTGACGGCGGGCAGCAGCCGTGCCACGACGGCGTCGACGGCGGCCCGTCTGTCCGGCCCGCGGTCCATCCCCTTCTCGGCCGGTCGCAGCGCCTGCGGCGGCAGCAGATGGACGATCGGCGCCAGCCGCGGGTGTCCGGCGGGGTCACCGGGCCGCTCGTGGAAGGCGGCCGCGACAGCCTCGATGTGCCCGAACAGCTCACCGGCCAGCTCGTCGCTGATGTCGCGCAGGGCAAGCGATCCCGCCTCGTCACGCGGCCGCAGCGCGTGCCAGTACGACAGGGGCGGAACGACCTCCCACCCCGCCGCGTACGTCTCACCGCGGTGGCCGTACATCGCGTGGCCCAGGGCGCCTTCGCCGGCGGCGGCACCGTCGCGGTGGAGGCTGACCCGGCCCCGGTCGGTGCCCAGGACCACGGCGGCCCCGCCGGGCAGGCGCAGGGCGCCGACGGGGACGGTGTCGCCGTCGGGGGCCATGGTGACGGTCGTGCCGTCGGGGGTGCCGGCGGTGAGGAGGTCGCCGTCCTGGCGCACCCAGTGGCCGAGGACAGTGCCGTCCGTGCCGAGCGGTGATCCCTCCATACCCGGCCGGAGGGGCAGCAGCTGGCAGTCGGCGTGCCGCAGGCTGCTTCCGTCGCGGACGGCGCCGGCGAGGAACGGGGGCAGCGAGGCGCGGCCGACGGCGCCGGTGGCCGGCTCGTACTCCAGCCAGCTGTCGGCGGTGGTGGTCTCCCGCAGCCGCCAGTACGCCTGTCCGTCGGCGATGACGCGGTGCTGCTTGGGCAGGGCGGTGTCGCCGGCGTGCAGCGGGCGGGAGCCGAAGGAGCGGGCGCCGTCGGGGAGCGGCAGGGAGACCAGCAGGCCCCGCCGGTCGAAGACGTAGCCCGGGTCACCGGTCATGTCGAAGATCTCGGCGGGTCGCGCGGACCAGTAGCCGCGGTGCTTCCCGTCCTCCCACCAGCGCACCAGGAGTTCGCCGCCGGCCCAGCGGAAGTCGGGCTGGCGGTAGTCGTTGACGGTGTCGGGCAGCCGCAGGTCGTGCTCCAGCAGAACGCCCTCGGGGCCGACCACGACGGCCTTGTGGCGGCGGGCCACGATCAGCGCGGGCCATGCCTCCTGCACGGTCTGCCAGTTGTTCTTCGCGTTGGGGTCGACGGGCCCGAGCAGCCCCAGGGCCTCGTCCAGGGCGGGCCAGCCCAGCTCGTCCATGATCCCGGCCCGCAGGGTGCGGGCGAGGACCCGGGTGACGTCGTGGCCGCGGACCCGGGCGACGGCGTCGGCGCTGACCTCGCCGGCGACCTCCCGGGCGAAGGAGATCTCGCCCAGCGCGGAGCCGATGCCGGGCAGTCCGGCCGCGCCGGTCAGGGCGTCGGCCCGCTCGGCGAGATAGTCGGCGAGCACCGTGCGCAGCACGGGGTGCGCCGCTGTGCGGTGCACGTGGCGGTTGCCGCTGCTGTTGTAGCGTCCGCCGTGGGCGACGGCCTGGCGCAGCAGCGGTACGAAGCGGGGGTCGGCGCCGACGGCCTCGAGCGACTGCCGCCCCTCGTCGTAGCCGCCCCACCAGTCGTCGAGGCTGAAGCGGCCGTCCTGGTCGGCGGCGGGCGGCGGCGCCAGGGCGATCCCCTCGGCCAGGCAGATGTCGGCCAGGTCCAGGTCGCAGCCGATCCGCCAGTACCGGCGCTGGAAGAGGTCCACCGGCCGGCCCTCGGCGCGCAGCCGCGGCGCCATCCGGCGCACCAGCGCGTAGGTGGCGGGCGAGCGGCGCGATCCGCTCCAGCCGCTCTGCAGATGCATCGCCCAGCGGTGCAGCCAGGCGCCGGCGTCGGTCGCCGGATCCGGCTCGGGGGCCGTGAGCAGGGCGGCGGCGCCGGTCTCCGCGAGGATGTCCAGCCAGCCCTCCTCGGTGCGCCCGGCGTCGCTGTTGCCGGTGGGCACGATCTCCAGCAGGCGGCGCCGTACGGCCGGCTCCCGCTCGGCGAGAACGACGAGCGTGGCGCGGTACGCCGTCCAGAACGAGCCCGGCGCCCGGCCGATCGACGGGGTCGCCAGCAGGGCGGCGAGCAGCGCGCACTCCTCGGTGACGCGGTCCAGGCCGGCCGCCTTGATCAGCCGGCGGGCGTCCTGCGGCAGCGCGGCGTAGGGCGGGAGGCCGGCGTTGCAGCGCTCCACGGTGAGCCTGCGGTACTGCTCCCAGGCGGCGGCCGGGGTGAGCCGGCGGGTGAGGTCCTGGACATGGCTCTTGAGCGCCTTGACAGTGAGCGCCCCGGCGAACGCGAACTCCAGGAACACCGCCCGCTGCCGGTCCTCGTCGACAGCGAGGCTGTGCACCCGCTCCGCCTCGCGCGCCTTGCCGAAGAAGGCGGCGGCGTAGGTGGTGTTCTCGTGCTGCAGGAAGCAGCGGCCGGCCTGCTCGTAGTACGTGGGCAGGAAGTGCGGCACGGACCGGCCGAGTCGCTCGCCGAGCTGGTCGAAGCCGTCCTTGGCGGCGCCGGCCCGGGACTTGGCCATGCGGCCGAGCCGCTCGATGTCCTTGACCAGCGCGAGCGCGTGATGCCCGTTCGCCGGGTCGTTGACCAGCGCCCAGGCCGGGAACCCCAGGGTCTCGCGGCGCACCTGGCCCAGTCCGGCCGTCACCGACTCCCGCGCGAGGCTGAGGAAGTCCAGCGCGAGGTCCTCCGCCTCGCCGAGGGTCTCTCCCACCAGCCGCACCACCGCGCGTCCCCCGAGAGCGGGATGGCGGTACGTCCGCGCGGTCAGCACGTCCGCGTCCTCGCCGGTGTGTGTACCGGCCGGCAGGACGGCGCCCGCCTCCAGCAGCTCTCCCGTGTCGGCCATCGTGTCCGCTCCCCCCGCTCGTTCCCCGCCCCGGGCCCGCCCGCTCATGACTGCGCCTCCCCGTCCTCGATCTCCCGGCCCGCGTACAGTGCGGCCGCCATGCGCATGCCCTCCGACCAGGCCACCGGGCCCACGTCGCCGAGCTCCAGACTTGCCCCGGCCGTCGTGCTCCAGCTCAGCGGGCCGGTCTCCGTCTCGTAGTACGGATCGCCGTCGCCCAGCCAGACGCGGGCCTCGACGGTGCGCCCGTCCTCCAGCACGGGCAGGACGGCCTGGCCGCCGCGCACCCGGTAGCCCAGGCCGGTGGCACGGCCCAGGAGGAAGCGGGTCTGCTTGAACACGCCGCCCTCGTAGTCGGATACGGCGGTGCCGTGCGGGTCGCGGCCCTTCGGCTCGTACCGCCAGATCTCCCGGAACAGCTGCTGCACCCCCTGCTCGACCTCAAGCTCGAGGGCGAACTCCCGCAGGTCCTCGAGGTCTTCCAGCAGGACGGGGTGCGGGATGCGGACCGCGTCGGGCCGGACGCGCACGGTGTCGCCGTCGAGGTCGACGAGGCCGATGCCTGTCGCGGCGTCGGCGTCGCGCAGGAAGCCGGCCACGGAGCCGTCGGCGCCGGTGACCACCAGATCGCGCAGCACCGACTGCCAGGCGGGGTCGGGCCAGACCTCGGTGAGCACGGCGGCCGGCACCGGGAGGGACCGGATCATCCAGGTCTCGACCCGGTCGCGGCATTCGCGTTCGTGACGCTCCAGCCATTCCGTGAGCTGGCGCAGGCCGATCACGGCCGGTTCGTCGGCGATCTTCGAGGGGACGGACTTGAGCTGCCGGCCCTTCGCGTTGCGGCAGACCACCGTGCCGCGTTCGTCCAGGGCGACCTCGTAGTCACCTGCTGGCATCCACCCCATAGCCGTCTCCCCACAGCTGGTCCTCCAAGTGACCAGAACTGTAGAGGTACGGTCTGACAACGCGCGGGCCCGGCCCCGGAGACGGGGCCGGGCCTGGGGTTTCGCGTTTACTTCTTGCCGTTCGCCCAGGCGAACTGGACGGCCAGGTTCTCCTTGAACTCGGCCAGCTGGACGGCCACGGCGGACGGCGCGGTGCCGCCGCGGCCGCTGCGGGAGGCGAGCGCGCCGGGCACGTTCAGCACGGTGCGCACCTCGGGGGTGAGATGCGGGGAGATCGCGGCGAACTGCTCGTCGGTGAGCTGGTCGAGCTCGATGCCCTCGGCCTCGCAGACCTTGACGCAGGCGCCGGCGACCTCGTGCGCGACCCGGAACGGCACGCCCTGCTTGACCAGCCACTCGGCGATGTCGGTGGCCAGGGAGAAGCCCGCCGGGGCCAGCTCCTCCAGCCGCTCGCGGTTGACGGTGAGGGTGGCCATCATGCCGGTGAACGCCGGGAGCAGGACCTCCAGCTGGTCGCAGGAGTCGAAGACGGGCTCCTTGTCCTCCTGCAGATCGCGGTTGTACGCGAGGGGGAGGGCCTTGAGGGTGGCCATCAGGCCCGTCAGATTGCCGATGAGGCGCCCGGACTTGCCGCGGGCCAGCTCGGCGATGTCGGGGTTCTTCTTCTGCGGCATGATCGACGAGCCGGTGGAGAACGCGTCGTGCAGGGTGATGAAGGAGAACTCCTTCGTCGCCCACAGGATGATCTCCTCGGCCATCCGCGACACGTCGACGCCGATCATCGCTGTGATGAACGCGAACTCCGCGACGAAGTCCCGGGAGGCGGTGCCGTCGATGGAGTTGGCCACCGACCCGTGCTCGAAGCCGAGGTCCGCCGCGACGGCCTGCGGGTCCAGGCCCAGCGAGGAGCCGGCCAGCGCGCCCGAGCCGTACGGCGAGACGGCGGTGCGCTCGTCCCACTGCCGCAGCCGCTCGGCGTCCCGGGAGAGCGCCTGGGCGTGGGCGAGGACGTGGTGGGCGAAGAGCACCGGCTGGGCGTGCTGCAGATGGGTGCGGCCGGGCATCGCCACGCCGGGGTGCGCCTCGGCGAGGTCGACCAGCGTCTGCTGCAGCTCGGCGATCAGGCCGCCGATGATCCGGGCGTGGTCGCGCAGGTACATCCGGAAGAGGGTGGCGATCTGGTCGTTGCGCGAGCGGCCGGCCCGCAGCTTGCCGCCGAGGTCGGGGCCGATCCGTTCGAGCAGCCCGCGCTCCAGGGCGGTGTGCACGTCCTCGTCGGCGACGGTGCCGGTGAAGGCGCCGGAGGCCACGTCGGCCTCCAGGGCGTCCAGGCCCGCGATCATCCCGGTGAGCTCGTCGGCGGTGAGCAGGTCCGCCAGGTGCAGCACCCGGGCGTGGGCACGGGAGCCGGCGATGTCGTACGGGGCCAGCCGCCAGTCGAAGTGGACGGACGCGGACAGCTTCTCCAGCGCGGCGGACGGCCCGTCGGCGAACCGGCCGCCCCAGAGCTTGCCCTCGGGAGAGTTGGACGTGGTCACTGTGCCGGGCCCCTCTTCGCAGTGGTCTTCTTGGCATAATTATGCAGAGCTCTGCATGTTTCGTCAATCCTACCGGGTGCGGAGGCGTCCGGCCGCCGTCCGTATACCGGAATGACCGGCAGCCCGCACACCGGGTGCCGCAGGCTGTAAGGCATGGGAAAGACATATGAACGCATCGACGGCCGGCTCCGCACGTTCATCGAGGAGCAGCCGATGTTCTTCACCGCCACCGCCCCGCTGGCGGGCGACGGCACCATCAATCTCTCCCCGAAGGGCCTGCGGGGCTCCTTCGCGGTGCTCGACGACCTCACCGTCGCCTATCTCGACTTCGCCGGTTCGAACGCCGAGACCATCGCCCATCTGCGGGAGAACGGCCGGATCACGCTCATGTGGTGCGCGTTCCAGGGTCCGCCGAACATCGTGCGGGTGCACGGCACGGGCGAGGCCGTGTTCCGCGACGACCCGCGCTTCGCCGGGCTGCTCGCGCACTTCCCGGACATCGACGGCGCCGCCCACGGGCTGCGGGCGGTGATCGTGGTGCGGGCCGAGCTCGTCCGGGACACCTGCGGCTACGCGGTGCCGTTCATGACGTACGACGAGGACCGCGATCTGCACCGCCGCAGGTTCGAACGGGAGACGCGGGAGAGCCTGACGGAGTACTTCCGCAAGAAGGACCACGTCGAGACGAGCATGGACGGCCTGCCCGGCCTCCCGCTGCCGCTGGCCCCGCTGCCGGCCGCGGACGCCCCGTAGCGGGCCCGCTCAGTCGCGGATCAGCAGCACCAGACCCGCCGCCGCCACGGCCAGCAGCAGCGCCGCGACCCGGACGCCGCCGCGGCGGTCGTCGCCGAGCACCGGGAGCAGCCGGTCGGCGGCGAGCGAACCCGGTCCCGTGAGGATGAGGGCGGCGGCCGTGCCGGCGAGCATCAGTTCGTACTCGAAGCCCTGGTTCGACGCGAAGAGGCCGCCGGTCCAGTGGACCGAGAGGGCGTTCAGCATGGTGCCCAGCACGGCGGCGCCCGCCAGCGGTGTGAGCAGGCCGAGCCCGAGGCCCAGCCCGCCGAGGGTCTCGCAGAGCCCGGCCACCAGCCCCATCACCCGGCCCGAGGGATAGCCGACGCCCTCGAAGAACCGTCCGGTGGCGGTCAGGCCCGGGCCGCCGAACCAGCCGAAGAGCTTCTGCGTACCGTGCGTCGTCATGATCACGCAGATGCAGAGCCGGAGCAGGAGTAATCCGACGTCCCGCACCGTCGGCGCGGTGCTCACGGGGATGCCGGGCTGGACGCTGGCCAGCGTCATGTCGGTATACGTCACGAAGGGCATCCCAGCAGCCCGGCGGCCGCTCGCGGCAGCGGCGCACCCGGCGGTCACCTGGACCGGTGACGCGCCGCCGCACTTGGCGGCGGCGCGGAGCGCACATCCGTGCGGTCAACCGTACGCGCGGGGCGCCCAGTTCAGTGCGCGCCCTGGGCCAGCTTCAGCAGATGGTCCGCCAGCGCCTGGCCGCCGGTCGCCTCCCGGCTGATGAGCATCAGGGTGTCGTCGCCGGCGATGGTGCCCAGGATGTCGTGCAGTTCCGCCTGGTCGATGGCGGAGGCGAGGAACTGCGCAGCGCCGGGCGGGGTGCGCAGGACGACGATGTTCGCCGACGCCTCGGCGGAGATGAGCAGTTCGCCGGCCAGCCGGCGCATCCGCTCCTCCTTCGCCGATTCGCCGAGGGGGGCCTGCGGGGTGCGGAAGCCCCCCTCGGACGGGACGGCGTAGATGAGTTCGCCGCCGGTGTTGCGGATCTTGACGGCGCCGAGTTCGTCGAGGTCGCGGGAGAGCGTCGCCTGCGTGACCGTCAGCCCGTCGTCCGCCAGCAGCTTCGCCAGCTGACTCTGGGACCGCACCGGGTCCCGGTTCAGGATGTCGACGATCCTGCGATGGCGGGCGGTGCGGGTCTGCGGCACCGCGGGTCCGCTCCCCTGCGACTCGGTCATCTCACGCCTCCCGGCGATGTCAGACGCCGGCCGCGGCGGATCGCTCCGCCGTGTCGAGTACGGCGGGCAGTGCCTGCAGCAGTGCGTCGGCTTCGGATTCGGCCAGGACGAGCGGCGGCGCGAGCCGGATGACGTCCGGCGCCACCGCGTTGACCAGGAACCCGGCGTGCTGAGCGGCCTGCTGCACCTGGGCGGCGACAGGCTTCGTGAGAACGATACCCAGCAGCAGTCCCGCACCACGCACGTGGTCGGCCAAGGGGTGCCCCAGCCGCTGGATTCCGTCGCGCAGCCGCTCCCCGGTGCGCTTGACGTGGTCGAGCAGACCGTCGTTCGCGATGGTGTCCAGTACGGCGAGGGCGGCGGCGCAGGCCACCGGGTTGCCGCCGAAAGTGGAGCCGTGCTTGCCGGGCGTGAGGAGGCCGGCCGTCGCGCCGAAGGCGATCGTCGCGCCGATCGGCAGTCCGCCGCCGAGGCCCTTCGCCAGGCAGATGACGTCGGGTTCGACGCCCTGCGCCTGCGACTCGAACCAGCTGCCCGTCCGGCCGATTCCGGTCTGCACCTCATCGACGACGAGCAGCGTGCCGGTGGCGGCGGTGATCTCGCGGGCGGCGGCCAGATAGCCGGCCGGCGGTACGACGACGCCCCTCTCGCCCTGGATGGGCTCCACGACGAACATCGCCGTCTCCTCGGTGACGGCCGCGCGCAGCGCCTCGGCGTCACCGTAGGGGATGTGCGTGACGGCGGGGGGCAGCGGGTGGAAGCCGTCCTGCTTTCCGGGCTGTCCGGTCAGCGCCAGGGCGCCCATGGTGCGGCCGTGGAAGCCGCCCTCGGTGGCGACCATGTGCGTACGGCCCGTCAGCCGGCCGATCTTGAACGCGGCCTCGACCGACTCCGCGCCGGAGTTGGACAGATAGACCCGGCCCGCGCGGCCGGTGAGCTCCAGCAGCTTCTCGGAGAGGGCCACCGGCGGCTCGGCGACGAAGAGGTTGGAGACATGGCCGAGGGTGGCGATCTGCTCGGTCACGGCCCGTACGACGGCGGGGTGGGCGGTGCCCAGGGAGTTGACGGCGATGCCGCCGACGAAGTCCAGGTACTCCTTGCCGTCGGCGTCCCAGAGCTTCGCCCCGGCGCCGCGGACCAGGGGCAGCCGGGGGGTGCCGTAGTTGTCCGCGAGGGCGGACTGCCAGCGGGCGGTCAGCCGGTCGTTGCGGGTCGCAGTGTTACGCGTCGCAGCGTTGTGGGTCACAGTTCCCCCGGTTCGTCCGGCACGACCATGGTGCCGATTCCTTCGTCGGTGAAGATCTCCAGCAGGATGCTGTGCTGCACCCGGCCGTCGATCACGCGGGCGGTGTGCACTCCGTTGCGTACGGCGTGCAGACAGCCCTCCATCTTCGGGACCATGCCGCTCGCCAGGTCGGGGAGCAGCTTCTCCAGCTCCGTCGCGGTGAGCCGGCTGATGACCTCGTCGCTGTTCGGCCAGTCCTCGTACAGGCCCTCGACGTCGGTGAGGACCATCAGGGTCTCGGCGCCGAGGGCGGCGGCGAGCGCGGCGGCGGCGGTGTCGGCGTTGACGTTGTAGACGTGGCCGTCGTCGGCGCTGCGGGCGATCGAGGACACGACCGGGATCCGGCCGTCGGAGAGCAAGGCCTCGATGGCGCCGGTGTCGATACCGGTGATCTCGCCGACCCGGCCGATGTCGACGAGCTCGCCGTCGATGAGCGGGCGGTGCTGGACGGCGGTCATGGTGTGCGCGTCCTCGCCGGTGAGCCCGACGGCCAGCGGGCCGTGCTCGTTGAGGAGGCCGACGAGCTCGCGCTGGACCTGGCCGGCCAGCACCATCCGGACGACGTCCATGGCCTCGGGCGTGGTGACCCGCAGGCCGGCGCGGAACTCGCTGACCAGGCCGTGCCGGTCGAGCTGGGCGCTGATCTGGGGGCCGCCGCCGTGCACGACGACGGGCCGCAGGCCGGCGTGGTGGAGGAAGACGACGTCCTGGGCGAAGGCGGCCTTCAGCTCCTCGTCGACCATGGCGTTGCCGCCGAACTTGATGACGACCGTCTTGCCGCGGTGCCGGGTGAGCCAGGGCAGCGCCTCGATGAGGATGCGGGCCTTGGGCAGGGCGGTGTGCTTGCGGGTGGTCCCGCCGGAGGTGGTCATGAGCTGTACGCGCTGTTCTCGTGGACGTAGTCGGCGGTCAGGTCGTTGGCCCAGATGACGGCGGAGTCGCTGCCGGCGGCCAGGTCGGCGGTGATGACGACCTCCCGGTAGCGCATGTCGACCAGGTCGCGGTCCTCGCCGACGGAGCCCTTCTTGCAGACCCAGACGCCGTTGATGGCGACGTTCAGCTCGTCCGGTTCGAAGGCGGCCTTCGTGGTGCCGATGGCGGACAGGACGCGGCCCCAGTTGGGGTCCTCGCCGTGGATGGCGCACTTGAGGAGGTTGTTGCGGGCGATGGAGCGGCCGACCTCGACGGCGTCGTCCTCCGAGGCGGCGTTCACCACCTCGATGCGGATGTCCTTCGAGGCGCCCTCCGCGTCGCCGATGAGCTGGCGGGCGAGGTCGGCGCAGACGGCCCGTACGGCCTCGGCGAAGACCTCCTGGCCGGGGGTGATGCCGGAGGCGCCGGAGGCGAGCAGCAGGACGGTGTCGTTGGTCGACATGCAGCCGTCGGAGTCGACGCGGTCGAACGTCAGCCGGGTCGCCTCGCGCAGCGCGGCGTCGAGCGGGCCCGCCTCGAGGTCGGCGTCGGTCGTGAGGACGACCAGCATGGTGGCAAGGCCGGGGGCCAGCATGCCGGCGCCCTTCGCCATGCCGCCGACGACCCAGCCGTCGCCCTCGACGACGGCCGTCTTGTGCACGGTGTCGGTCGTCTTGATGGCGATGGCGGCCTTCTCCCCGCCGTGCGCGGACAGCTGGGCGGCGGCCTGATCGATGCCGGGCAGCAGCTTGTCCATCGGGAGCCGGACACCGATCAGCCCGGTGGACGCGACGGCGATCTCCCCGGCGTTGTGCCCGAGGACCTCGGCGGTCTTCTCGGCGGTGGCGTGGGTGTCCTGGAAGCCGGCCGGGCCGGTGCAGGCGTTGGCGCCGCCGGAGTTGAGGATCACGGCGGAGACCCGGCCGCCCCTGACCACCTGCTCCGACCAGAGCACCGGGGCCGCCTTCACCCGGTTCGAGGTGAAGACGCCGGCGGCGGCCGGCCGCGGGCCGGTGTTGACGACGAGCGCCAGATCCGGGTTGCCGCTCTCCTTGATCCCCGCGGCGATGCCGCTCGCGGTGAATCCCTTCGCTGCCGTCACACTCACGGTGCCACCCCTGTCGTGGAAAGCCCGAGCTCCTCCGGGAGGCCCAGGGCGATGTTCATGCTCTGCACCGCGCCGCCCGCGGTGCCCTTGGTCAGGTTGTCGATGGCGCCGACCACGACGGCCCGGCCGGCGGCCCGGTCGTACGCGACCTGGATCAGTGCGGTGTTCGCCCCGGTGACGGCGGCCGTCGACGGCCACTGGCCCTCGGGGAGGAGGTGCACGAACGTCTCCCCCGCGTACGCCTTCTCGTACGCCTCGCGCAGCTCCTCGTACCCGACGCCGGGACGTGCCCGGGCGGAGCAGGTGGCGAGGATGCCGCGGGGCATCGGGGCGAGGGTCGGGGTGAAGGACACGGTGACCGGCTCGCCGGCCGCGGCGCTGAGGTTCTGGATCATCTCCGGGGTGTGGCGGTGGGTGCCGCCGACGCCGTACGGGCTCATGGAACCCATGACCTCGCTGCCCAGCAGATGGGCCTTGGGGGCCTTGCCGGCGCCGGAGGTGCCGCTCGCGGCGACCACCACGGCCTCCGGTTCGACGAGCCCGGCGGCGTAGGCGGGGGCCAGGGCCAGGGAGACGGCGGTCGGGTAGCAGCCGGGGACGGCGATCCGCCGGGTGCCGCGCAGCGCGTCGCGGCCGCCGGGGAGCTCGGGCAGGCCGTAGGGCCAGGTGCCGGCGTGCGGGGAGCCGTAGAACGCCTCCCACTGGGCGGCGTCCGTGAGCCGGAAGTCGGCGCCGCAGTCGACGATCAGCGCGCTGTCGCCGAGCTGTTCGGCGACGGCCGCGGACTGGCCGTGCGGCAGGGCGAGGAAGACGACGTCGTGGCCGGCGAGGACCGCGGGGTCGGTGGGCTCGAGGATGCGTCCGGCGAGCGGCACGAGGTGCGGCTGGCTCACGCCCAGGGGCTGTCCGGCGTTGGAGTGCGCCGTCAGCGCGCCGATCTCCACCTCGGGGTGCCCGAGCAGCAGCCGCAGGATCTCTCCTCCGGCATAGCCGCTGGCACCGGCCACAGCAGCGCGCACCGCCATCGTCGTCCTCCCTCTCTCGATGGCATGACTATACGGAGCGCTGAAGTTTTATGCAACGGATGATCGTCCGGGCCGTGCGGTGGCGCCTCCCGCCCGGCTGCGCGACAGTCACTCGAGGAGAGACCGCCCGACGACCGGAGGCGACACGATGACGGACCCCGAACCCGTCGAGACGACCAATCTGGACCGCTACGGCAACGCGCCGCTGCCCTGGAGCAGGGCCCTGGAGCGTCTGGGGAGTGACCTGGTGCACGTGAGCACCACGACGTTCCTCGCGACGGCCGGCAAGGACGGCCGGCCGCACTCCGCGGGGATCGGCTCGCTGTGGCTCGACGGTGACCTCTTCTTCACCAGCGGGCCTCACACCCGCAAGTCACGCAATCTCGCCGTCAACCCGGCGTGCGCCGTCTCCTTCGGTCTGGAGGGTCTGGACCTGGTCCTGGAGGGGAGCGCGGCCCGTGTCACCACCGCCCGCACCCTGGAGAAGGTCGCGGAGAGCTACCGCGAGGGCGGCTGGCCCGTGGCGGTGGCGGACGACGCGCTGACGGCCCCGTACAGCGCCCCGAGCGCGGGTCCGCCGCCGTGGTACGTGTACCGCCTCTCGTTCGACACCGCGGTCGGCGTCGCCACCGCGGCCCCGCACGGGGCGATGCGCTGGCGCTTCGCGCACTGACGCCGCCCGCGCGGCGGTGCTCAGCCGACCGCCGGCGCCAGCCGGATGACGTGCCAGGACACGGGCGGGAGCTCCGCGGCCAGGACCCCGTCGGCGTCCACGGTCGTCCCGGTGACGGGACGGGGGACGACCCGGTCCGGGGCCGCCTCGGTGTTCGCCGCGTCGTGGTCGTCGTCCGTCAGGGCGAGGTGTTCCACGACGCGGTAGGCGGCGGGCAGGCCGCGCAGGGCGGCTCGCAGGAGGAGGGGGGAGGACTGGTCGCGGTTCGCCGCGAGGACGGTGAGGGCGCCGGACTCCTCGTCGTACGTGACCACGTGGTCCAGGGCCGGGACCTCGCCGTACCGGGGAGTGTCCAGGAGGGGGCCGGTGGCGGTGGTGTGCAGGACGCGGCCGTGGGCGTGGCGGGCCGTGAGGGCGAAGGGGTGGAAGGTGGTCTGGCGCCAGCTCGCGCCGCCGGGCTCCGTGCGGATCGGGGCGATGACGTTCACCAGCTGCGCGAGGCAGGCGATCGCGACGCGGTCGGCGTGGCGCAGCAGGGTCATCAGCAGCGAGCCGACGACCACCGCGTCCGTGACGCTGTAGGTGTCCTCGATCAGGCGCGGCACCTCGGCCGTCTCGAGGTTGCGCTCGCCGGCGAAGCGCTGCGCGTACCAGACGTTCCACTCGTCGAACGACAGCCGCATCCGCTTCTTCGCCCGCTTCACCGCCCGGACGTGGTCGGCGGTCGCGACGACGTCCGCGATCTGGGCGTCCATCCCCGCGCCGGACGCCAGGAAGCTCGCCCGGTCCCCGTCGAGCTCCTCGTAGTAGGCGTGCAGCGAGAGATAGTCGACCTCGTCGTACGCCTGCTCGAGCACCTCGCGCTCCCAGCTGCCGAACGTCGGCATACCGGCGCCGGAGCTGCCGCAGGCGACGAGTTCGATCGCCGGGTCGACCTGGCGCATCGCCTTGCCGGCCTCGGCCGCGAGCCGCCCGTACTCGACGGCCGTCTTGTGGCCGGTCTGCCAGGGGCCGTCCAGCTCGTTGCCCAGGCACCACAGCCGCACGCCGTGCGGCTCGCGTGCCCCGTGCGAGATCCGCAGGTCCGACCAGGCGGTGCCGGCGGGGTGGTTGCAGTACTCGACGAGGGAGCGGGCGGCGTCGATGCCGCGGGTGCCGAGGTTGACGGCCATCATCGGGGCAAGGCCCAGGCCGCGGGCCCAGCCGAGGAACTCGTTCGTGCCGACCCGGTTGGTCTCGATGGACCGCCACGCCGGGTCGAGCCGCCGCGGCCGGTCCGCCGCCGGGCCGACGCCGTCCTCCCAGTGGTAGCCGGAGACGAAGTTGCCGCCGGGGTAGCGGACCAGCGGGGTGCCGAGCTCGCGGACGAGCCCGGCGACGTCCCCGCGGAAGCCCGCGGCGTCGGCGGTGGGGTGGGCGGGGTCGTAGATACCCGTGTAGACGCAGCGGCCCATGTGCTCGACGAACGTTCCGTACAGTCGCGGGTCCACCTCGCCGACGGTGAAGTCCGGGTCGACGGTGAACCGGGCGGTACGCGGCATCTGCGGGCCTTCCGTCGGCGGATGTTGCAACGTTGTATCGCCCCGCCGCCGCGCCGTCAACAGGCCGGGGTTCAGCGGGAGTCCGGCCGTCCGGCCAGCGCCTTCGTACCGAGGTCCCAGAGCCGGTCGGCCGCCTCCGGGTCGAGCGCGTGGGCGGCGACGCCGCCGGGCGCGTCCTCGTCGCCGCGGACGGTACGGGCCTCCTGGTTGTCCTCGAAGTAGCGCCCCGTGACGCCCGCCAGCAGGGGCGAGGCGGCGAGCAGCACCGAGGTGGCGGCGCCCTGTTCGGGGGTCTTGTAGTACGACGGCGGCGTGACGTTGCCCTCGTCGTCCAGCACGCCGAACGCACGCAGGTCGTCGTCCCCGAGGTGCCGCTGCAGCCGGGTGAGAATGTAGCCGGGGTTGAGCGCGTCGGCGGTGATCCCGTCGGCCGTCCAGCGGCGGGCACCGGCCGTGAACAGCACGCCGGCGGACTTGGACCGGCCGTAGGCCGTCCACGGGTCGTACGGGTGGCGCTCGAAGCGCGGGTCGTCGAAGTCGAACGGCGCGCCCCGGTGGGCCCCGGAGCTGACGACCACGATCCGGGCGGAGCCGGCGGCCCGCAGCGCCGGGTGCAGGCCGGTGGCCAGGGCGAAGTGGCCGAGGTAATTGGTGGCGAGCTGGAGCTCCCAGCCGGCCGGGGTGAGGGTGCGGGTGGACAGGGCCATGATCCCGGCGTTCGCGACGAGGATGTCGAGGGGGCCGTCCCAGGACCGTACGAAGGCGTCGACCGACGCGAGGTCGGCCAGGTCGAGCGCCCGGCCGTGCACCCGGCCCGCGCCCTCGCGGACGAGCGCCCCGGCGGACTCGGGGCGGCGGGTGGCGATCGTGACCTCGGCGCCGGCGGCGGCCAGGGCCCGTACGGTCTCGGCGCCGATGCCGGAGGCGCCGCCGGTGACCACGGCGCGCCGGCCGGTGAGGTCCACGCCGTCGAGCACCTCCGAGGCGCGGGAGCGGGCGTCGAAGGGGGTGGTGAGAAGGTTCATGGGATCCACGGTAGAACCCGGTGGCTGGACTATCTATCATCGAAAGTCCTGATCTCATTAGCCATCGTCCAGAACGGAGGTGCCCGTGGACCCCTTGGAGGATGTGCTGACCCTGCTCGAGACGCGCGCCCATCTCTCCTCGGGCCTCGCGGCCGGAGGGCGCTGGGCCGTACGGTTCGACGCCCCGCCCGGGGTGAAGTTCAACGCGGTACGCCGGGGCTCCTGTCTGCTGGAGGTCGACGGGGTGGACGCGCCGGTCGCCCTGGCGGAGGGCGACTGCTACCTCCTCACCCAGCCCCGCCCCTTCACCCTCCGCAGCGATCCCGACGCCGTCGCCGTCCCCGCCGGTCCCCTGTTCGTGGCGGCCGGGGACGGGGTCGCCCGGGCCGGCGCGGGCGACGACGTGTTCCTCGTCGGGGGCCGTTTCACCTTCGGCGACCGCGCCCACGAGCTGCTGCTGGGCGGGCTGCCCCCGGTCATCCACGTACCGGCCGGCACCCCGCACGCCCGGACGGTGGCCTGGGCCCTGGCCGAGATCGACCGCGAGCTGACGCACCGCCCGGCGGCCGCCTCGCTGGTGGCGGAGCATCTCGCCGTCGTCATGCTCGTCCACGTCCTGCGCCTGCACCTCGCCCGCGAGCCGCACGCCGTGCCGGGCTGGCCCGCGGGCCTCGCCGACCCCGTGGTCGCCGCGGCGCTGACCGCCCTGCACCGCGAGCCGGCGCGGGGCTGGACGGTGGCCGCGCTGGCGGAGGCCGCCGGGGTGTCCCGGTCCACCCTGGCCGCCCGGTTCGGGGCCACCGTCGGGCAGGGGCCGCTGGAGTACCTGACCCGGTGGCGGATGGAGCTCGCGGCCCGGCGGCTGCGGACCGGCGGCGACACCCTCGCGGCGATCGCCCGCGGTGTGGGCTACGGCTCGGAGAGCGCGTTCGGCGTCGCCTTCAAGCGGGTCATGGGTGTCCCACCCGGCGACTACCGCGCGGAGCGCTCTCCCGGACGATGAGACGGTACGGGGTGCGCAGCTCCAGCGGGTCACCGGTGTCGCCGTCCTCGATCCGGCCCAGCAGCTGCTCCACCGCGTGCCGGGCGAGGAGTTCCTTGTCCGGGGCGACCGTGGTGAGCGTCGGGGTGCTGTAGCGGCCGTCCTCTATGTCGTCGAAGCCCACGACGGCGAGGTCCTGCGGCACCCGCAGCCCGCGGGTGAGCGCCACGCGCAGGGCGCCCAGGGCCAGCAGGTCGTTGAAGCAGAACACCGCGTCCGGCGGATCCGGCCGGTCGAGCAGCCCCGCCATCGCGGCGGCGCCGTTGGCCCGGTGGTAGCGGGCGGCGGGCACCAGCAGCGACTCGTCGGGCTCGACCCCGGCCTCCGCGAGGGCCAGCCGGTAGCCCTGGACGCGCAGGGCGGCGGTGCCGGTGACGGCGCCGGGCTGGACGCCGATGGCGGCGATCCGGCGGCGGCCGGCGGCCAGCAGATGGGCGGTGGCCTCGCGGGCGGCTCCGACGTTGTCGATCGCCACGTGGTCGGCGCCGCCGCCGAACAGCTTCTCCCCGAGGAGCAGCAGCGGCAGCCCGCTGCGCCGCTCGCGCAGATCGTCGGCGGTCAGGGCGAGCGGGCTGACGATGACACCGTCGAAGCTGAGGGCGTACGCGTGCTCCGTGATCAGCTCGCGTTCCCGGCGGGCGTCGCCGTCGGTCTGGTCGATCAGCACGGTGTAACCCCGGGCCCGCGCCCGGGCGATGATCAGCCGGGCCAGCTCGGCGAAGTACGGCACGTCGAGCTCGGGGACGACGAGGCCGATGATCCGGGAGCGGCCCTGCTTGAGATGGCGGGCGAGCAGGTTCGGCCGGTAGCCGAGGAGGTCGATGGACGCCTGGACACGGGCCCGGGTGGTCGCGGCGACGACGGCGTAGTTGTTGACGACGTTCGACACGGTGCGCACGGACACCCCCGCGTGCCGCGCGACGTCACGGAGCGTGGGTGCGGACATGGGGCTCCTCTCCGTACGTACGAGAGCCTAGGGGGTGGCCTTGCGGGCGAGCAGGAATCCCTGCGGGGTCTTCTCCTGTTCGCCGTGCGCCGCGCGGACCAGCTTGACCTCGACATCGAAGCCGGCCGCCGCAAGGAGGTCCGCGGTGCGGTCCGGGGACAGCCGGTGGAAGTCCAGCCGTACGTCGTGGCCGAAGGGCCGCTCGTGGTGGTTGGGGACCGTGCCGACCTGGAAGCCGAGGAGCAGCCGGCCGCCCGGTCGCAGCACGCGGTGGAACTCCGCCAGCACCTCCGGGTGCCGGGCGGGCGGGACGTGGATCAGCGAGTACCAGGAGAGCAGGCCCGCCAGACTGCCGTCGGCGCGCTCCAGGGCGGTCATCGTGCCGGTCTCGAAGCGCAGTTCCGGGAAGCGGGCCCGCGCCAGCTTCACCGTGTGCGGCGACACGTCGACGCCGGTGATGTCCGTGCCGAGCGCCGTGAAGTACGCGCACACGCGCCCCGGTCCGCTGCCGGCCTCCACGACCGGGCCGCCGCCGTCGTCCCGGACCCGGGCGGCGAAGGTCTCGAGCACCGCCCGGTCGAGCGGGTTGCCCTCGGGGCCCGACGGGAACATCTCGTTGTACTCGACGGCGATCGCGTCGTAGAACTCGCGGGCCTCACGCACGTATCCGGGCTCGGTCATGACGCAGCACCTTAGCCAGCCGCCCGGGGCGCCCGTACACCGCACCCGGGAGGGCCGGGTTCCGCGCCCCAACTCATCGTGGTTGCGCGGTGGTTGCGCGCGTTTGCGCAGGTCTTGACGCCGATCGGGCGCGGCTCCCAGAATCGCAGCCACCTCACCCGCAACCGGAGGACCGTTGCGTCACGCCCCGGCACGCCGATTCCTGTCCGTGTAGCGCCGGCTCCCCCCACACCGTTCCCGTCCGATCCGAACTCCCGAGGGGGGCAGATCACTTGCGACTGCCACGCGTATTCACCACCCTGGCGGCGAGCCTCGCACTGCTCGTGGGCGCGTTCACCGCGCTTCCCGCACAGGCCGACAGCACCGGAGAGACAGCGGCCCCGGCCCAGTGGCGCAGCTACTGGGTGGACGGCTTCAACAACGGCGTCTACACGCCCGCCCAGGTCTCGCAGCTGGTGCAGGACGCGCTGGACATCAACGCCAACGCGCTGATCGTCCAGACCGCCCGCCGCTACGACTGCTTCTGCAACAACGCCCTGTACCCGCGCACCGACGCGGCGATAGCCCCGGCTCCGTTCGACCCCCTGTCCGAGATCGTCCGCCAGGGTCACGCGGCGGGGCTCCAGGTGCACGCCTGGGTCAACGTCAACACCATGTGGAACAGCGCCACCCCGCCCCGCTCCCCCGACCACGTGTTCAACCAGCACGGGCCGTCGGCGACCGGCGCCGACCGGTGGCTGAACAAGAAGGAGAACGGCCAGGAGCTGGTCGGCGCCAACGCCTACGTCGACCCGGGCCACCCGGCCGCCGCCGACTACATCGTGCGCGCGATCCAGAGCATCGTGCGCAACTACGACGTGGACGGCGTCAACCTCGACTACGTCCGCTACCCCGACGGCAGCTCCACCACGACGCACAGCGACTGGGGCTACAACGACGTCTCCGTCGCCCGCTTCCAGCACGCCACCGGCCGCACCGACGTGCCCGCGGCCGACGACGCGCAGTGGACCGAGTGGCGGCGCGCCCAGATGACGAACCTGGTCCGGAAGATCTACCTGGGCATCTGGGAGGTCGACCCGCAGGCGCGGCTGTCGATGGACGCCATCACCTACGGCCACGGCCCCTCCGCCGTCGGCGGCTGGGAGCGGACCCGGACGTACGCCGAGGTGCTGCAGGACTGGGCCGGCTGGCTGGACGAGGGGATCATGGACACCGCGGTGACCATGAACTACAAGCGCAACTGGAACCCCGACCAGGCGCTCATGTACTCGGAGTGGTCCCAGTTCATGGCCGACAACCAGGCCGGGCGCCAGGCCGTCAACGGCCCCGCCCTCTACCTGAACGGCATCGCGGACTCCGTCGCCCAGGTGCGTGAGGCGCTGCGCCCGACGGCGGCCGGGAACACGGCGGCCGGCTGGAGCGGCTACTCCTACGCCAACCCGACGATGGACGTGGCGGCCAACGGCCTCGCGACGGAGCGCGCCAAGCTCGTCCAGGCGCTCACCCAGGGCGCGGACGCCCCGTTCAAGGACCCGGCGACGGTGCCCGGCATGCCGTGGAAGTCGGCGCCCACCGACGGCCATGTGACGGGTGTGCTGAAGCTCGGCGACGGAGCCGTGCTCGATCAGGTGCCGGTGACGCTGCGCCCGCTGACGGCGGGCGGCGAGAGCGTGACCCGGCTCAGCGACGGCACGGGCTGGTTCGGCTTCGCGCACGTGGCGCCCGGCGTGTACCAGGTCCGCGCCGACCTGCCCGAGGGTGTCACCGGGTCCCCCGTGACCGTGGTGACGGTGGAGAAGGGCCGGATCGCGACGGCGTCCCTCCCCCTGCTGCGCACGCTGCCGTAGCGGACCCCGGACGGCTGGGCGCGGGGGCGCGAGCCCCTACACCCAGCCGTCCAGGTGCAGGTTCCACCGCCCCGGCTGCCCCATCAGACTCACCGTCGACAGGGGCATCACGTCTATCCGCCAGTACGCCGACGGCGGGGCCTTCAGCGCGTACACCAGCGCCGCCCGGATCACCGACGGCTCGGCCACCGCCAGCAGCAGCGTGCCGTCCGCGGGCCGGGTCTCCAGCCAGCCGCCCACCCGCTGGATGAACGCCATCAGCGACTCCCCGCCGTGCGGCGCGGAGTACGGGTCGGCGAGCCAGCCGTCGACCGCGCGCGGCTCGACCGCCATGACCTGCTCGAGCGTCCGGCCGCGCCAGCGCCCCATGTCGCAGTCCCGCAGCGCCACCTGCGCCAGCGGTGCCAGACCCAGCACCCGGCCGGTCTCCCGGGCCCGCGGGGACGGCGAGCAGTAGCGCAGATCGGCCGCCGCGAGCGGTGCCAGCGCGGGCAGCGCACGCTCGGCCTCCGCCCAGCCCCCGGCGTCCAGCGGGCGATCGTCGTCGAACCGCTCGTGCAGCCGGGAGGACGAGTTCCGCGCCGCCGCCAGGAGCGTGAGGCGTACGTTCATGGCCGGATCATAGGAGCGGGACCGGCGATTGCCCAGATCAATCAAGGGATAGTTGATCGGGGGCGGCAGAAATCCGGTCAAGATCCCACACGCATCAGACAAGACTGTCCAAAGCGGTACGGAGTCTGCGCACCCCCTCCGTGATCTCCCCGGTGTCCGCGGGCGAGACGAAACTCAGCCGCAACCGCGGGGCGGGCGGCTCCGCCGGGTAGTAGTGCCGGCCGGGGGCGACGGCCACGCCCGCGCGCAGCGCCGCGGCGGCCAGCGCCCGCTCGTCGGTGCCGTCCGGCAGCCGCTGCCAGACGTGGAAGCCGCCCGGCGCCGCCTCCGGTACGGGAAGCTCCGGCAGCGCGCCGGCCAGGGCGCCCAGCAGCGCCTCGCGCCGGGTGCGCAGCGCCGCCGCCACGGTGCGCAGATGGCGGGGCCACGCGGGGGAGCCGACGAGCTCGAGAGCGGCCTCCTGCAGCGGGCGGGGGACGAAGAAACTGTCGACGATCTGGATGGCCCGCAGCCGGTCCAGCACCGGCCCCCGGGCGGCGATCGCGCCCACCCGCAGGCTGGGCGAGGTGGCCTTCGTCAGGGACGTGACGTGCACGACCACCCCGTCGGGATCACCGGAGACCAGCGTCGGCGGCAGCTCGCCGGCGTCCTCGTGGGCGATCCGCCGGGCGAAGTCGTCCTCCACCACGAACGCCCCCGCCTCGCGGGCGATACGCACCACCTCGCGCCGCCGCCCGGCGCCCAGCACGGCGGTGGTGGGGTTCTGGAACAGCGGCTGGCAGACGAACACCCGGGCCCCGGTGGCCCGGAACGCCTCCGCGAGGAGATCCGTACGCACCCCCTCGGCGTCCACCGGCACGGGCACCGGCCGCAGCCCGAACGCCCGGGCGGCGGCCAGCATCCCCGGGTACGTCGGGGACTCCACCAGCACCGGCGCCCCCGGCGCGGCCAGGGCCCGCAGGGCGCCCGTGAGCGCCGGCTGGCCGCCCCCGGTGACCAGCACCCGGTCCGGGGCGACGCCGCCGATCTCCCGCGCGAACCACGCCCGCAGCTCCGCCAGCCCCTCCACCGGGGGCCGCTCCCACGCCCCGGGCCGGCGGCCGGCGCGGGCCAGGGCGGCGGCGAGGGCACGCTCCGGCTGGAGTGCGGGGTGGAGGTAGCCGCCGTTGAGCTCGATCACCCCCGGCGGCGGGGCCGCGAGGGTGACGAGGATGTCGGCGGCGTCCACGGAGCGGGGGACGGCGTCGGCGGCGGGGTCGGCGCTGAGGGCGATCTCCTGCCAGGAGGTGTCACCGGCCGGGGTCCCGTGGGGGCGGGTCTCCGCGCGGAAGGCGCCGGCGCCGGGGCGGGTCGTCACCAGGCCCTCGGCGGCGAGCCTGCGCAGGGCGCCGGAGACGGTCACGGGGCTCACCCGGTAGCGCTCGACGAGGCTGCGGCTGGACGGCAGCTTCTCACCCGGGGAGTAGCGCTTCAGCTCGTCCCGCAGGAGACGTACGAGATTCGCCGTACTGCTACTGTCATTCATGAGAGCAGACAATAGCGCTACCGTCCCCGAGCCGATAACGGTCGGCGCCCCCACGCCC
Organism: Streptomyces smaragdinus; assembly: GCF_009604385.1. Lineage (GTDB taxonomy): Bacteria > Actinomycetota > Actinomycetes > Streptomycetales > Streptomycetaceae > Streptomyces > Streptomyces smaragdinus. The sequence continues at coordinate 82,350 of NZ_WEGJ01000017.1, read as the reverse complement.
CGCCGGGCCACCCCCCTCGGCGGCACCGTCCTCGCCGCGACCGGCGTCCTCACCTTCTCGCTGACCTTCCCCGGCACCGCCTGGGCCCTGGAGGGGTTCGGCCCCTGGTCGACGGTGACCCTGCGCCTCGTCCTCGCGTCCGTGGTCGCCGGCGGCGCCCTGCTGGCGCTGCGCGTGCCGCTCCCCCGCCGGGCCGACCTGCCGGGGCTCGCGGTGGTGGCGCTCGGCGTCGTCATCGGCTTCCCGCTGCTCACGACGCTCGCCCTGCGCACCTCCAGCACCTCGCACGCCGCCGTCGTCACGGGGCTCCTCCCGCTGACCACGGCCGCCCTCGCCGCCGCCCTGCACCGGGGCGCCCGGCCCCCGCGGACGTTCTGGCCGGCCGCGGTGGCGGGCGCCGCGGTCGTCGGCGCCTTCACTGTCAGCCAGAGCGGGGGCGCCCCGGACACCGCGGACCTGTATCTGCTCGGCGCGCTGCTGGCCTGCGCCGCCGGCTACACGGAGGGCGGACGCCTCGCCCGTACGATGCCGGGCTGGCAGGTCATCGCCTGGGCCCTGGTGGCCTGCCTCCCGCTGTCGCTGCCGGGAGCGCTGATCGCGCTGGGGGCGGAGCCGGCCCGGCCGACGGCGCACTCCGTGGCCGGGCTGCTGTGGATCGCGCTGGCGTCGCAGTTCGCCGGGCTGTTCGTCTGGTACCGGGGGATGGCGGCCATCGGGGTGGCCCGGGCCAGCCAGCTGCAGCTCGCCCAGCCGCTGCTGACGCTGGTGTGGTCGGTGTCCCTCCTGGGCGAGCACCTGGCCCCCGCCGCGCTGCCGACGGCGGTGGCCGTGCTGGTGTGCATCGCGGTGACCCAGCGGGCGGCTCGTTGAAGGGGCCAAGTGGCGCGTACCGAAATAGACTGGCGAACGAGACAGGACGGACGGGAGGTCGACATCGTGCGAGCCGAAAAGGGCGACAGGCTGGTGACCCACGGCAGGACCGTCGGAGACCACGACCGGGTCGGAAAGATCACCGAGGTGCTGGGTACGGAGGGCAGGCCCCCGTACCGGGTGACGTACGAGGACGGTCAGGAGTGCGTGCTGGCCCCGGGCCCGGACACCGTGGTCCAGCACGAGGCCGGTGGCACGGGGTCCGGGCGGCGCTGACTAACGCGGCGCGCGGGCCGGGCGGCCGTAGTGGTCGGCCACCAGCCGGCTCACGGCGCCCAGCGGGTCCTGCGGGAGCAGCTTCGCGGAGAAGTAGATGTTCCCCTTGACCTGCGGGTAGTCCGCGCAGAACGCGAGGTGCCGGGACAGCTCGGCCGGGTCGAACCAGGCCTCGGGCTGGCCGGCTGCGCCCACCTTGTACAGCGCCTCACCGATGTAGAGGTCGACGTTCGTGCCGGCCACCACGTCGTTCCACCACGGCACGAGCTTCGCGTAGTCGGCCGCGGCGAAGCCGATGTTCCAGTACACCTGCGGACAGATGTAGTCGAGCCACTCCTCCTTCACCCACTTGCGGGTGTCGGCGAAGAGGCTGTCGTACGTCTCCGCGCCGGCGGTGGTGTCGGAGCCGAGCTCCGGGTCGGTGGCCTTGTTGCGCCACACCCCGAACGGGCTGACGCCGAACTGCACCCGGGGCTTGGCGGCCTTGATCTCCCGGCTCAGCCCGCTCATCAGCTCGTCGGTGTTGCTCCGCCGCCAGTCGGCCCGCGACGCGTACGCCCCGCCGTACTCCGCGTACTGCGCGTCGTCGTCGAACTCCTGGCCCGCGACCGGATACGGATAGAAGTAGTCGTCGAAGTGCACGGCGTCGATGTCGTAGTTCCGCACCGCGTACATGATGCAGTCCCGGATGAACGCCCGGACCTCGGGAATGCCCGGGTTGTAGTAGAGCTTCCCGCCGTACGGGACGACCCACTCGGGGTGCACGTTCGCCGGGTGGTCGGCGACCAGCAGCTCCGCCTTCGTGTCGTTGCGCACCCGGAACGGGTTGAACCACGCGTGCAGCTGCAGATCCCGCTTGTGCGCCTCACGCACCGCGAAGCCCAGCGGATCCCAGCCCGGGTCCTGCCCCTGGACCCCGGTCAGGAACTCCGACCAGGGCTCGTACGGGGAGGGGAACATCGCGTCGGCGGTCGGGCGGACCTGGAAGACCACCGTGTTCAGCCGCCGGGCCACCGCCTCGTCCAGCCGCGCCAGCAGACCCGCCTTCTGCTCCCCGGCGGACAGCCCCTGGGCCATCGGCCAGTCTATGTTCGCCACGGTGGAGATCCACGTCCCCCGCATCTGCTCCCGCGGCCGCCGGCCCAGGAAGTCCGGCCGCCCTGCCGCGGGCGACGCCACGGCGCCGCCCGTGCCCAGCGCCATCGCACCCAGCGCGCCGAGCGCCGCCGCGCCGAACCGGCGGCGGCTCAGCTTCGGCTCGTGTCCGGGGTTGCTGCTCCCCATCAGATTCCTCCGACTCGTCGGTGATCCGCTGTCCGCGCCCGTACGGCCGGGTCACGGCACACGGACGCGCCCCGAAGTGGTCTGAACCACTTCGGAGTTCGTGATCATCCTTACGGGAACGGCCGGGCCGCTACAAGGATCCGCACGGTGATTCATTGGTCTACGCCGCGGAATCTCCGGCGGCGTCCGGCCCTGCCCGGTTCCCGCCCGGTGGCCTCGGGTAACGTCGGGCCGTACACGAACCCCAGGGAAAGGCCGTACGCCGTGAACGACATCCAGCGCGTCGGAGTGATCGGCGCAGGACAGATGGGTGCGGGGATCGCCGAGGTCTGTGCCCGCGCCGGTCTGGACGTGAAGGTCGCCGAGATCACCGGCGAGGCGCTGGAACTGGGCCGTACCCGGCTGCACAACTCCCTGGGCAAGGCCGCCGAGCGCGGCAAGATCAGCGAGGCGGAGCGGGACGAGACGCTCGCCCGGCTGACCTTCACCACCGATCTCGGCCAGTTCGCCGACCGCGATCTGGTGATCGAGGCCGTGGTGGAGAACGAGCAGGTCAAGACGGAGATCTTCCAGGTCCTGGACCAGGTCGTGACCCGCCCCGACGCGATCTTCGCGTCGAACACCTCCTCCATCCCGCTGGTGAAGCTGGCGGTGGCGACCTCCCGCCCCGACCATGTGATCGGCATCCACTTCTTCAACCCGGCCCCGGTGCAGAAGCTGGTCGAGCTCATCCCCGCGCTGACCACGAGCGACGAGACGATCAAGCGGGCCGAGACGCTGGCCGGGAAGGTGCTCGGCAAGCACGCGATCCGCGCCCAGGACCGCTCCGGCTTCATCGTCAACGCGCTGCTGGTCCCGTACCTGCTCTCGGCCGTCCGCATGTTCGAGTCGGGTCTGGCTACGCGGGAGGACATCGACAACGGCATGGAGATGGGCTGCGCGCACCCCATGGGCCCGCTGCGGCTGTCGGACCTGATCGGGCTGGACACGATCGTCTCGATCGCGGACTCGATGTACACCGAGTACCGGGAGCCGCTGTACGCCGCTCCCCCGCTGCTCCAGCGGATGGTCGACGCGGGCCGGCTGGGCCGCAAGAGCGGCGCGGGCTTCTACACGTACGCCTGAGGCATACTCGTACGCCCGCACGGGAACGTCACGCGGGTCCCGAGCGTCCTCACCGGCGGGAGAGGCCGTTCGGCCCGTGCGCTCCCCGGTCCCGGCGCCCTGTAGCTTGGAGCGGTATCCGTGGCTGTTCCGATGATCAACAGGAGCTTCGATCCCGTGACGACACTCGCCCTCGGTCCCAGTTGGATGGACCCCGACTATCTGATCCAGACCTTCGGTCTGATCGGCATCCTGGTGATCGTCTTCGCCGAGTCGGGGCTGTTGATCGGGTTCTTCCTGCCGGGCGACTCCCTGCTGTTCACCACGGGTCTGCTGGTCGCGGACGGCGAGTATCTGCACACCCCGCTGGCGCTGGTGTGCCTGCTGGTGTGGCTGGCCGCGGTGGCCGGGGACCAGGTGGGCTTCCTCTTCGGGCGCAAGGTGGGCCCGTCCCTGTTCAACCGGCCGGACTCGAAGCTGTTCAAGCAGGAGAACGTCGAGAAGGCGCACGAGTTCTTCGAGAAGCACGGCCCGAAGTCGATCGTGCTGGCCCGGTTCGTGCCGATCGTCCGGACCTTCACGCCGATCATCGCCGGCGTGAGCCGGATGAACTACCGGATCTTCTTCACCTACAACCTCATCGGCGGCCTGCTGTGGGGCGTGGGTGTCACGCTGCTCGGCTACTTCCTCGGCCAGATCGAGTTCGTGCACAAGAACATCGAGGCGATGCTCGTCCTGATCGTGCTGCTCTCGGTGGTGCCGATCGGCATCGAGTACCTCCGCTCGCGGAAGAAGTCGTCCGCCTCCGGAGCCGCCTCCGACGACCCCGCCGCCCAGGCGGGCGGCCGGGGCCGGCACGCCAAGCGCTGAGTCCCGTACGGACACGACGAAGGGCCCCGCCGACCGGCGGGGCCCTTCCTGCGTCGTACGAGGTCACGCGCCCCGCAGCACCGCCCCGGTCCGCTCGCCGGCGACGGCGACCGCCGCGTCACGGGCGGCCGAGGCCTCGTCGACCGTCAGCGTCCGGTCCGCGGCCCGGAAGCGCAGCGCGTACGCCAGGGACTTCTTCCCGGCGCCGGTCTGGTCGCCGGTGTAGACGTCGAACAGCCGGATCGACTCCAGCAGCTCGCCCGCGCCCGAGCGCAGCGCCGCCTCGACGGACTCCGCGGGGACGGACGCGTCGACCACCAGGGCGACGTCCTGCGTGGCCACCGGGTAGTTCGAGATCACCGGGGCCACCGGGCTCGAGCCCGCCTTGCCCAGCAGGTCCAGGCTGATCTCCATGGCCGCGGTCCGCTCCGGCAGGCTCATCGCCTTCACGACCCGCGGGTGCAGCTCACCGGCGTGGCCGACGAGCTGCCGGCGGCCGTCCACCTCGGCGTACAGCGCGGCGCAGCGACCGGGGTGCCACGGCTCGTGCCGGTCGGCCTCGACGGTCAGCTCCACGCCCGCCTCACGGGCCACGATCCGCGCCGCCTCGATCGAGTCGGCCCAGGTCGCGGGGCGTCCCTTGCCCCACCAGCCGGCCTGCTCCCGCGACCCGGCGAGGACCACGGCGGCCCGGCGGGGCTGGCGGGGCAGCGCGGCCTCGACGGCGGCGATCTCCTCCTCGGTGGGCCGGCGGTCCACCGGCAGCCGTACGGCCACCGGGGCGGCGTCGGGCACCGGGCGGAAGACCAGGCCGGTCTCGAAGAGGGCCACGTCGTGCGTGCCCCGGCTCTCGTTGCGCCGCAGGGCGGCGAGCAGGCCCGGCAGCAGCGTGGTGCGCAGCGCCGGCTCCTCGTCGCTGAGCGGGTTGACGAGCGTGACCACCGAGCGCCGGGCGTCGTCCGCCGGCAGACCCAGCTGGTCCAGCGCCTGGACGCTGGTGAACGGGTAGCAGGGCGCCTCGGTGTAGCCGGCGCCGGCCAGCGCCCGGCCGGCCCGGCGGTGCAGCCGCTGGCGGGGCGTCAGACCCCGGCCGGAGGGGGGCTTGGGCAGGGTGGAGGGCAGGTTCTCGTAGCCCTCGAGCCGGATGACCTCCTCGGCGAGGTCGTTCGGCGCGGACAGGTCCGGGCGCCAGGACGGCACGCTGACCGTGAGCTCGTCCGCCCCGTACACGTCGCAGCCGATCTCCTGCAGCCGCCGTACGACCGTCTCGCGGCCGTAGGCGACGCCCGCGACGCGGTCGGGGTGGTCGGCGCGCATCATCACGGTGCGCGGCGCGGCCGGTCCGGTGACCTCGGTGACGCCCGGGTCGGCGGTCCCGCCGGCGAGCAGCACCAGCAGGTCGACGGCGCGCTGCGCCGCCGCCGGGCCGGCCTGCGGGTCGACGCCGCGCTCGAAGCGCTTGGACGCCTCGGAGGACAGCTTGTGCCGCCGGGCGGTACGGGCGATCGTCACCGGGTCGAAGTGCGCGGCCTCGATCACGATCTCGGTGGTGCCCTGCGCCTCGCCGAGCAGCGGCGCCGGCTCGGCGGCGTCGGCGATCTCGGTGCCCTCGCCGCCCATCACCCCGGCCAGGCCGATCGGCCCGTTGTCGTCGGTGATCAGCAGGTCCTCGGCGTCCAGGGTGCGCTCGACGTCGTCCAGCGTCGTCAGCTTCTCGCCGGCGGTCGCCCGGCGGACCCCGATCGCACCGTTGATCAGCGTGCGGTCGTAGGTGTGCAGCGGCTGGCCGATCTCCAGCATCACGTAGTTCGCGATGTCCACGGCCAGCGAGATCGGCCGCATCCCGGCCTTCTGCAGCCGGCGCTGCAGCCACAGCGGCGAGCGCGCCTCGGGGTCCACGCCGGTCACGGTGCGGGCGGTGAAGCGGTCGCAGCCGGTGTAGTCGGAGATCTCCACCGGGTGGCCCTGGTCGTTGGGCCCGGGCACGTCGAGGAGCGCCGGGTCGCGCAGCGGCAGGCCGTAGGCGATGGCGGTCTCGCGGGCGACGCCGCGCAGCGACAGGCAGTAGCCGCGGTCGGCGGTGACGGCGATGTCGAGGACCTCGTCGACCAGCTCCAGCAGCTCGATCGCGTCGGTGCCGGGCTCGTACTCCGGCGGGAGCACGATGATGCCGTCGTGGTCGTCGCCCATGCCCAGCTCGCGGGCGGAGCAGATCATGCCCTCGGAGACCTTGCCGTACGTCTTGCGCGCGGCGATCGCGAAGTCGCCGGGGAGCACGGCGCCCGGGAGCACCACGACGACCTTGTCGCCGACGGCGAAGTTACGGGCGCCGCAGATCAGGTTCTGCGGCTCACCCGTGCCGTTGGCGTCGCCGACGTCGACCTGGCACCAGCGGATCGGCTTCTTGAACTCCGTCAGCTCCTCGATCGCGAGGACCTTGCCGACGACGAGGGGGCCCTTGAGGCCGGACCCGAGGCGCTCGACGGTCTCGACCTCGAGACCGGCCGAGATGAGCTTGGCCTGGACGTCGCGGCCGGTGACGGCGGCCGGCAGGTCGACGTACTCCCGCAGCCACGAAAGCGGGACTCGCATCAGATCTCCATCCCGAACGGCCGGGTGAAGCGGACGTCACCCTCGACCATGTCTCGCATGTCCTGGACGTTGTGGCGGAACATCAGCATCCGCTCGATGCCGAAGCCGAAGGCGTACCCGCTGTACTTCTCCGGGTCGATTCCGCAGGCCACCAGGACCTTGGGGTTGACCATCCCGCAGCCGCCGAGCTCGATCCAGCCCTCGGAGGAGCAGGTGCGGCAGGGACGGTCCGGGTTGCCGACGGACTCGCCGCGGCAGACGTAGCAGACCATGTCCATCTCGGCGGACGGCTCGGTGAAGGGGAAGTGGTTCGGCCGCAGCCGGGTCTTCATCCCCTCGCCGCCGAACAGCTCGCGGACCATGTGGTCCAGCGTCCCCTTGAGGTCCGCCATCGTCAGGCCCTCGTCCACGGCGAGCAGCTCGACCTGGTGGAAGACGGGGGTGTGGGTGGCGTCCAGCTCGTCCGTGCGGTAGACGCGGCCCGGGCAGATCACGTACACCGGGGGCTCGCGGTCCAGCATGGAGCGGATCTGCACCGGCGAGGTGTGGGTGCGCAGCACCACACCGGAGTCCTCCTCGCCGTGCGGGCCGCGGACGAAGAACGTGTCCTGCTCGGTCCGGGCGGGGTGGTCGGGGCCGATGTTCAGGGCGTCGAAGTTGAACCACTCCGCCTCGACCTCGGGGCCCTCGGCCACCTCGTAGCCCATGGCCGTGAAGATGTCCTCGATGCGCTCGGAGAGCGTGGTGAGCGGGTGGCGGGCGCCGGCCGGGATCCGGTCGTAGGGCAGCGAGACGTCCACCGCCTCCTCGACCAGCATCCGGGCGTCACGCTCGGCCTCGAGCTGCTCCTGGCGCTCCTTGAACGCCTTGTTCACCGCGCCGCGGGCCTGGCCCACGCGCTTGCCGGCGTCGGCCTTGGCGTGCGGCGGCAGGGCGCCGATCTCGCGGTTGGCGAGCGCCAGGGGCGAGCGGTCGCCGCCGTGGGCGGTCCTCGCCTCGCGGAGCTGCTCGAGGTCGGTGGCGGCGGCGAACGCCGCGATCGCCTCGTCGCGCATCCGCTCGATCTCCTGCGGCTTCAGCGCCTCGACCTCGACGGGGTCGTACGACTTGTTGGGTGCGGACATCCTCTTCCCGGTCTTCCGATTGGCTGGCTGGCGCGCCCCGGTCCGGCGGTGGTGGCCGGTTGGTGCCCTTGTGCCAAAGCACGAGTCTACGGGGCGCGGGGGTGTGGGGTCGGCCCTCGGGTGCCGGTACGGGCCCGGGGCGCGGGTGGGGATCGCCCGGCGGCGGGTCCTCAGGCCAGATGGGCCGGGACGCCGACGGGCAGCATAAATCGGAACCGGGCACCGCCGCCGGGCGCGCGGGTGACGGAGATCGTCCCGCCGTGGGCCTCGACGATGCCCTTGACGATGTAGAGGCCCAGGCCCGTGCCGCCGCGCTTGCTGCCGCGCCAGAAGCGGGTGAAGACGCGGCTCATCGACTCCTCGGGGATGCCGGGGCCTTCGTCGCTCACGGTCACCTCTGTGCCTTGCGGGGCGGGCGCGGACGGGGTGTCCCCCGGCTCGCGCGGGGGGCGGGGGGCGGGTGCCACCTCGATCGTGACAGTTCCGGCGCCGTGGCGCACCGCGTTTTCCAGCAGATTGCCCAGCACCTGGTCGATCTTGTCGGGGTCGGCCCACAGATCGGGCAGCCCCGGGGAGACCAGCAGAACGAACCGGCCGGGGTCCTCCCCCGCCGTCGTATGGGCCTCGACGTGCCGGCGGACGGCCCCGGCTATGTCCACGGGCTGGCGGCGCACCTCGAGCCGGCCGGAGTCGATCCGGGAGATGTCCAGCAGCTCAGCGATCAGCCGGGTGACGCGGTTGGCGTCGGCGTGCACCGTCTCGAGCATCAGCCGCTTCTGGTCGTCGGTGAACCGCTCCCACTTGGCCAGCAGCGTCGCGGTGAATCCCTTGACCGAGGTGAGCGGGGAGCGCAGCTCGTGGGCGACGGTGGCGATCAGCTCGGCGTGGCTGCGTTCGTTGCGCAGGCGGGCCTCCGTGGAGCGGAGGGTGACGACGAGGCGGTGCAGGGGGCCGGCGGGGTGCCGGCGGACGTAGCGGGCGGCGACCAGCACCTCGCGGTTGCCCGGGAGCAGCAGATGGCGTTCGGGCTGGGCGGTACGGATGGCCAGTCCGCCGTACGGGTCGGTCAGGACCCACCACCGCCGCCCCTTGAGGTCTTCTAAGGGGAGGGCCTCCGTCAGGGGGCGTCCCAGGGCCCGGCGGGGGGCTGTGGCGGTGATCCGGGCGGCGGCCTTGTTGAAGCAGATGACCCGGCCCGTCTCGTCGGCCACGACCAGTCCGTCCGGCAGGTCGTCGGGGTCCAGGCCCAGGCTCTTGGGGTCGCCGACGCCGTCCGTGAACTCCACTGGCAACCCCCTTTCGCCGGCCCGGTGTTACCCGTCACCCCGTCGTCCGGCCCTCTGGCCAGCCCACCCTACTCGCTGAAGGCGGCCGGACGGCACCCGCCGGGTGGGCACCGGCGCCCGTCCGGCGCCGGTACAGGCAGCGCGCCGTCAGCGGCAGCCGCCGGGCGCACGCTGGGCGCGCGCGGAGGCGTACAGGCAGACGGCGGCCGCCGTCGCCAGGTTCAGGCTCTCCGCCCGGCCGTGGATGGGGACCCGTACGACGGCGTCGGCCAGCGCCCGGGTCTCCTCCGGCAGCCCCCACGCCTCGTTGCCGAAGACCCAGGCGGTGGGACGCCCGAGGGTGCCGCGGTCCAGTTCGGTGTCCAGGTCGTCCTCCCCGGCCCCGTCCGCCGCGACGATCCGCACCCCCGACTCGCGCAGTCCGGCGACCGCCCGCTCGACGGGCACGCCGACGGCGACGGGCACGTGGAAGAGGCTGCCGACGGAGGCCCGTACGGACTTCGGGTTGTACAGGTCCACCGAGGCGTCCGTCAGCACGACGGCCTCGGCGCCCGCGGCATCGGCGCAGCGCAGCACCGTGCCGGCGTTGCCGGGGTCGCGTACATGGGCCAGCACGGCGACCAGCTTCGGCCGGGCGGCGAGGATGTCCTCGAACGGCGAGTCCACGAACCGGCACACCCCGACCAGGCCCTGCGGGGTGACGGTGTTCGAGACCTCCGCCATGACCTCGTCGGTGGCGGTATGCACCCGCGCCCCGGCCGCGCGGGCGGCGGCGACGATGTCGGCGTACCGCTCCGCGGCCTCCACCGTGGCAAACAGCTCGAGCAGCGCCGGCTCCCCGTCACCGCGGTGTCCGACGGCCTCGCGCACCGCCTGCGGCCCCTCGGCGAGGAAGCGGCGCTCCTTGCCGCGGAAGGTACGCCGCGACAGCCGCCGCGCGGCGGTCACGCGCGCGGAGCGCACGGAGGTCAGCTCGGGGGCGGGGGCTGTGGACGGTGTCACGCTCGTACTCACTCCATCGGTGCCGTCGGGAACGACAGGACCCGCAGGGCTCCAGCCCTGCGGGTCCTGCCCTGCCTGGGTGCGGCCGGGTACGCGGCCGGCTGTGGCGTCGACGGCGGGCCGTCGTACGTCGCAGTCTCGCTCAGGCGGCGGTCTTCGGCGCGTTGACGTCGCTCGGAAGGGCCTTCTGGGCCACCTCGACGAGGGTCGCGAAGGCGTTCGCGTCAGTGACCGCGAGGTCGGCCAGCATCTTGCGGTCCACCTCGATGTTGGCGGCCTTCAGACCCTGGATGAAGCGGTTGTAGGTGATGCCGTTGGCGCGGGCAGCGGCGTTGATGCGCTGGATCCACAGCTGACGGAAGTCGCCCTTGCGCTTCTTGCGGTCGTTGTAGTTGTAGACGAGGGAGTGGGTGACCTGCTCCTTCGCCTTGCGGTACAGGCGGGAACGCTGGCCGCGGTAGCCGCTGGCCTGCTCGAGGATCGCGCGGCGCTTCTTCTGGGCGTTCACTGCCCGCTTGACGCGTGCCATTTTTCAAACTCCTTGGTTACGGATGGTCCCGGGACGGGGCGCCGCGGCGCGTATGAGGCACGCGCCGGCGCGGGGGTGTTACTTGCCGAGAAGCTTCTTGATCTTCTTGGCGTCGGCCGGGGCCATCTCCGCGTTGCCCGTGAGGCGGCGGGTCAGGCGGGAGGACTTGTGCTCGAGCAGGTGGCGCTTGCCGGCGCGCTCGCGCAGCACCTTGCCGGAGCCGGTGATCTTGAAGCGCTTCTTGGCACCGCTGTGCGTCTTGTTCTTCGGCATAGCGCCGTTCACTCCTCGTCAGTGGACGCCCCTGCCCGGCCGGTAAACCGGCAGGCGAAAGCGCCCGGTGTTTCGGTTGGCTTCCGATGGCCCCCCTGGGCGGGGGACACCGGTGTTGCTGGTGCGGACCGGCCGGGCCGGTCCGTCCGGCTCAGGCCTCGGCCGGCTCCTGGACCGTCATCCCGGCCTCGGCCTCGTCCTCACCCTCGAGCGGCCGGCCCTGGCGCTCGGCCTTGCGGGCCGCCTGGGCTTCCCGCGCCTCGGCCATGGCCTCGGTCTTCTTCTTGTGCGGCCCGAGAACCATGATCATGTTACGGCCGTCCTGCTTGGGGTTGGACTCGATGAAGCCCAGCTCCTGGACGTCGTCCGCGAGGCGCTGCAGCAGTCGGTACCCCAGCTCGGGACGGGACTGCTCGCGACCGCGGAACATGATCGTGATCTTGACCTTGTCGCCCTGCTTCAGGAAGCGGACCACGTGACCCTTCTTGGTCTCGTAGTCGTGCGGGTCGATCTTCGGCCGGAGCTTCATCTCCTTGATGACCGTGTGCGCCTGGTTCTTGCGCGCCTCACGGGCCTTCATGGCCGACTCGTACTTGAACTTCCCGTAGTCCATGAGCTTGCACACGGGCGGACGGGCGTTCGCCGCGACCTCGACCAGGTCAAGGTCGTACTCCTGTGCGAGCTCCAGGGCCTTGGCAAGCGGCACGATGCCGACCTGCTCGCCGCTGGGACCGACAAGTCGCACCTCGGGGACGCGAATCCGGTCGTTGATGCGGGGCTCGGCGCTGATGTGGCCTCCTCGGTAGCACCGCGCGGATGCCTGGCGGGCAGCCGCGTTACGTCTGTGTGGTGACCTAACACACCCGGAGCATGAAAAATGCCCCGGACGGGACACAGGCGGATGCTCCTTGCCGGGGAGCACCGCCGCGGTGACCGCGGGGCGCATCTGGACCGGTGACCCGCCGGCCCCAGGGGCTGGTCGGGTGGGATGCTCAGGAGCGTCCACTTGTGGGCCGGCACTCTGGCATGACTACAAGACATGACAAGGGTGACCGACCGGTCGGAGTCAAGAGTACCAGCCCCCGGACGTACCGCGCACATCGGCGGCGGGTCGTCCCCTCCGGGGGGCGGGGGGCCGGGACGCCGGGAGGCTCTACGCTTGGGCCCCATGAGTGACGCGAACCCCGCCCCCGAGCCCCAGCACCCCGACTTCGACGACATGGCCCGCGACATCGCGGAGGTGCCGGCCGTCGAGGTGATCGTGACGGTCGCGGTGAACCTGATGAGTGCCGCCGCCGTGAAGACGGGGCTCACCGAGGACGGCGAGAAGCACAAGGACCTCGACGAGGCGCGCAAGCTCATCCACGCGCTGGCCGGACTCCTCGACGCGGGGGTGCCGGAGATCAGCTCCTTCCACGCGTCGCCGCTGCGGGACGGGCTGAAGTCCCTGCAGCTGGCGTTCCGCGAGGCCTCCCTGGTGAAGGACGAGCCGGGTCAGGGCCCGGGCGAGAAGTACACCGGGCCCGTCTACGGCTGACAGCCCTCCCCCTCAGCGCACGTAGAACGGCGCCATGGAGAGCGTGACCGCCTCCGGGAGCACCGCCAGCTCCAGCCCCTTGACCAGCCGGGCGCGCAGCGCGGGGTCCGCCGCCACGGCCGCGGCCACGCGCCGGGCCTCGCCGCCCGGGTCGTCGCCGGCCATCGCCAGCGCCAGGGTGCCGTCGGAGCCGTCGCCGGGGCCGAGGTAGGCCCGTACCACCGCGGGGGACGTCTTCAGCACCGCGCGCAGGGCGTCGGTGACCGCCGGGTCGGCCAGCGGGTCGACGGAGGCGCGGCCGTCGGCGGCGGCCAGCAGCGCCGGGCCCGTGAGGGCGTACGGCACGGGGCCGGCCACGTCGAGGGCCAGGGTGTCGGCCTGCTCCGAGACCGTGGCCCGGACGGCCTGCTTCAGCGACACCGCGACCGGGCGGGCGGCGGGGTCCCAGCGGGTGAGGGCGTCGGTCGAGGTGAACGCCGGCAGGGCGCGCCGGCCGTCGGGGGTGTTGAGCGTGGGGACCGCCATGTCGCTGGTCTTCTCGCGCTTGTGCCCGTCGGGGCCGGTCTCCACCTCCCCCAGCACCGCCACGACCGGGACGAGCAGCCGGGTGCCGGCGAGCGCCGCCAGCACCCCGGAGTCGGTGGCCGGTGTGCGGTCCGCCGCCCAGGCGGCCAGCGCCGCGGCGAGCGCGGGGTCGGCGGAGCCGTCGTCGTCGGCGAATTCGTGGATCGGGATGTTCTTCGGACCGGTGTCAGGGTGTTTCTGAGGCGCCACCCGACGAGGGTAGCGGGGCCGGACCGGGCGGCGGGGCGTCAGGGGCGTCCTGCGGCCGGCGCCGCCACAGCAGCCACGCCGCCCCCAGCAGCGCCACCCCCGCGAGGCCCTCGCCGGTCTCCTGGAGCCCGAGCCCCCCGCCGCCGGCCGTGGCCGCCGAGTCGGGCCCGCCGCCGAAGTACCGGTCCGGCGCCTTCGCGGCCACCGGGGCCTGCGGCCGCGGCTTCGTCCGCACCGCCTGCCGTACCGCCGCCCCGGCGTCCACCACGCCGGCGCCCAGGGAGTCGCTGCGCCCGCCGGGCGGGGTGCGCCGGGCGGTGTCCGTCAGGAGCTGCCTGATCTGGCGGGGGCTGAGGTCGGGGTTGGCCGAGCGGATCAGGGCGGCGACGCCGGAGACGAAGGCGGACGCGGCGCTGGTGCCCCAGCCCTCGTAGTAGTTGCGGTCGGGGTCGGCGATCACCACGTCCACCCCGGGCGCCGCGACTCCCGCGTACCAGCGGCGGGTGGAGAAGTCGGCCCGCTCCCCGTTCCGGTCGACGGCGGTCACCGCGATGACGCCGGGGTAGGCGGCGGGGTAGGAGATCCGGTCCCCCTTGGCGCCGCTGTTGCCGGCGGAGGCGACGACGACGATGCCCTTGGCCAGCGCGTACTGGACGGCGGCGTCCTCGCCGGGCTCCGGGTGGGCGGTGCGGCTGTCGTCGCCCAGGGAGAGGTTGATGACGTCCGCCCCGTGGTCGGCGGCCCAGCGGATGCCGTCGGCGAGCGCCCCGCCCTTCTTGGCCCGGGCCTGCTTCCGCTTGGGGTCGCTGTCCTCGAGGATCACCCGTACCGGCAGGATCCGGGCCGCCGGCGCCACCCCGCGCACCCCGTCGCCGCCGCCGGGGCCGTGTCCGTGGGCGGCGATGATGCCGGCCATGGCGGTGCCGTGGCGGGCCCAGGAGTCGTCGCCCTTCCCGGCGCCGAAGCCCACGAGGTCCTTGCCCGGCAGGACCTGCCCGGTGAGGTCCGGGTGGCTGCCGTCGACGCCCGTGTCGAGCACGGCGACGGTGATCCCCCGGCCCTGGCTGATGCCCCACGCCTGGGGCGCGCGTATGCCGTCGATGCCCCATTCCAGGTCCCGTACGGCGTCGGCGTGCGCGCTCGTGCCGGACAGGACGAGGGCGGCGGTCGCCGCGAGGACGGCGAGCCGGCGCCTCACCGGTCCTCCCCGGGGGCGGTGGCGGTGATCCGGGCCCGCAGCGCCGCCTCGACGCCGTCGGCCACGCCCTGCGCCTCGTCCCCGAGCCCGGACTGGGCGGCGGCGGAGGTCTGCTTGTCCAGCATGGCCTCGGCCGCGGGCTGCGGCCGGCCGATCTCGCGGCCGTCGGCGAAGCCGGAGACGGCGTACACCACGACGGGCGCGTCGGGCAGCAGGCCGATGGCCCAGCTGGCGCGCTGGTGGTCGCCGAACCGGGCGGCCGGGGTGTCCTTCCCCGCGACGGGCCGCGGGAGCGTACGGGCCCGGCTGTCCACGCCCTCGTGCTCGAAGCGGGCGGCGGCCCGGCTCCACGGCGCGGGCTCGGCCCGGGCGAAGAGGAGGCCGACGGTGATCACGTCGGTGCCGGTCGCGTCGGTGTACGTGGCGCGCAGCAGCCGTTCGCAGCCCACGGGGGCGAGCTCCTTCGCCAGCGCCGGGTCGAAGGCGCCGGCGCAGCCGCTGTCGGGGGCGAGGACGATCCGCGTCCAGGTGCGGTCGGCGCCGCCGGGTCCGGCGCCGTCGCCGCGCAGGGTGGGCGGGAGGAGGGCGTCGACGGGCTCGCTGTGCCACATCTCGCGTACGCGGTCGAACGCGGCGACGTCCGCGGGGACGTCGGGGCCGTGGCCGGCCCAGGTGCCGACGGCGGCGACGGTCAGCGCGGCGAGGCCCAGCAGCAGACAGACGACGGCCGTCGTGGAGCGCCGTCCGCCGGGCGCGCGGGGCGGCCGTACGGGGGCCGGGTACCCGGGCGCTCCGGGGCCCTGTGCGGACACCCGGCCGGCGTCAGTGCTCACCGGCGGTCCCTCCCCTGTGGCGTATCGATGACCTGCGAACAACCGGCGAACCGAGGACGGCACACTCTACTCACGTCGGCGCCGCGCTGTCCCCGCCGTCCGCGGCGATCCGGCCGCGATCTCCGCCCCCGTTCCTCTACCCACGGGTAGGCGGAGTCTGGCAGTCTTCGCGCCATGGCTGCTCCCCTCGCCGAGTCGCGTGCCCAGCGGGCCCGCTACGACCGTGCCACCGCCCGTTTCGACGCCCCGTTCGCCGTCGTGGACCTCGACGCGTTCGACGCCAACGCCGACGATCTGGTCCGCCGCGCGCAGGGCAAACCGATCCGGGTCGCCAGCAAGTCCGTGCGCTGCCGGGCGCTGCTGGAGCGGGTGCTGGACCGGCCGGGGTTCGCGGGGATCATGAGCTTCACGCTGGCGGAGTCGCTGTGGCTGGCCGGCGAGGGTTTCGACGACGTGCTGCTGGCGTATCCGTCGGCCGACCGGGCGGGCTTCGCGCGGCTGGCGGCGGACCCGAAGCTGGCCGGGTCGGTCACGGTGATGGCCGACTCCCCGGACCAGCTGGAGCTGATCGACGCCGCGCGGGCGGGCGGGCGGGAGGAGATCCGGGTCTGCGTCGAGCTGGACACCTCGCTGCGGATGCTCGGCGGCCGGGTGCGGATCGGCGCCCGCCGCTCGCCGCACGCGACGCCGGCGGCGCTGGCGGAGCTGGCCCGCTCGGTGGTGCGCCGGCCCGGGTTCCGGCTGACGGGGATCATGGCGTACGAGGGTCACATCGCCGGCGTGGGCGACGCGCTCGCCGGGCGGCCGGGGCGGTCGGCGTCGATCCGGCTGATGCAGGCGGCGGCGAAGCGGGAGCTGGCGGCGCGGCGGGCGGAGGCGGTACGGGCCGTGCGGGCGGTGGCGCCGGAGCTGGAGTTCGTCAACGGCGGCGGTACGGGCAGCGTGCAGCACACGGCGGCGGAGGACGCCGTCACGGAGATCGCGGCGGGGTCGGGGCTGTACCAGCCGCGGCTGTTCGACAACTACACGTCCTTCGGCGGCCGTCCGGCGGCGCTCTTCGCCCAGCCGGTGGTCCGCCGCCCCGGCCCCGGCGCGGTCACCGTGCTGGGCGGCGGCTACCCGGCGTCCGGCGCGCCCGGCACCGACCGGCTGCCCGTGCCGTGGCTGCCGACGGGACTGCGCTACGACGCCCAGGAGGGCGCCGGCGAGGTGCAGACCCCGCTGCTGGGCGCGGCGGCGGACAGCCTGGAGGTGGGTGACCGGGTGTGGTTCCGGCACGCGAAGGCGGGCGAGCTGTGCGAGCGGTTCGACGCCCTGCATCTGATCCGGGGCGACGAGGTGACCGCAACGGTGCCGACGTACCGGGGCGAGGGGAAGACGTTTCTGTAGGGATGCCCCTTACAGCGGTGTCACGTAGGCCCCCGCGATCCCCCCGTCGACCAGGAACTCCGCGGCGTTGACGAAGGACGAGTCGTCGCTGGCCAGGAAGGCGACGGCGGCCGCGATCTCCTCCGCCTCCGCGAACCGGCCGAGCGGGATGTGCACGAGCCGGCGCGCCGCCCGCTCCGGGTCCTTCGCGAACAGCTCCCGCAGCAGCGGGGTGTTCACCGGCCCGGGGCACAGGGCGTTGACGCGGATGCCCTCGCGGGCGAACTGCACGCCCAGTTCGCGGGACATCGCCAGCACGCCGCCCTTGGACGCGGTGTAGCTGATCTGCGAGGTGGCGGCGCCCATCACGGCGACGAAGGAGGCGGTGTTGACGATGGAGCCCCGGCCCTGGCGCCGCATGTAGGGGATGGCGGCCCGGCAGCACAGGTAGACGGAGGTCAGGTTGACGTCCTGGACGCGGCGCCAGGCGTCGAGGCCGGTGGTGAGGATGGAGTCGTCCTCCGGCGGGGAGATGCCGGCGTTGTTGAAGGCGACGTCCACCGAGCCGTACGTCTCGTGCGCGGCGGCGAAGAGGGCCTCGACCTGGTCCGGTTCGGTGACGTCGGTCCGTACGAACAGACCCCCCGTCTCGTCGGCGGCGGCCTTCCCCGCCCGTTCGTCGATGTCGGCGCACACCACGTGCGCGCCCTCGGAGGCGAGCCTGCGGGCGGTGGCCAGACCGATGCCGCTGCCGGCTCCGGTGACGACGGCGGTACGGCCGGGCAGGCGGCGGCAGACGGGCTGTTCCTGGGACACGGGCGCTCCTTCAGTGCTCGGTGCTGATGAAGACGTTCTTCGTCTCGGTGAAGGCGGCGAGCGCGTCCGGTCCCAGTTCGCGGCCCAGACCGGACTGTTTGAAGCCGCCGAAGGGTGTCCAGTAACGGACGCTGCTGTGCGAGTTGACGGAGAGATTTCCGGCGGCGACCGCGCGGGACATCCGCAGGGCGCGGGCGCTGTCGCGGGTCCACAGGGAGCCGGCCAGGCCGTACGGGGTCGCGTTCGCCAGCCGTACGGCGTCGTCCTCGTCGTCGAAGGGCAGGACGACGGCGACCGGGCCGAAGATCTCCTCGGTGGCGCGGCGGTCGTCGGGCGGGACGCCGGTGAGGACCGTCGCCGGGTACCAGAAGCCGTCGCCCGTCGGGGCCTTGCCGCGGATGGCGGCGGGGGTGTCCTCGGGCACGTAGCCGCGGACCCGTTCGCGGTGGGCGGCGGAGATCAGCGGGCCCATCATCGTGGCCTCGTCGGCGGGGTCGCCGGTGGTGAAGGCGTGCACGGCGGGTTCGAGGAGCTCCAGGAACCGGTCGTACACCGGGCGCTGGACGAGGATACGGGTGCGGGCGCAGCAGTCCTGGCCGGTGTTGTCGAGGAAGGCGCCGGGGGCGGTGGCGGCGGCGCGTTCGAGGTCGGCGTCGGCGAAGACGATGTTGGGGCTCTTGCCGCCGAGTTCCAGCGTCACCCTCTTCACGGAGGCGGCGCAGGTGGCCATGATCTGCTTCCCGACGGCGGTGGAGCCGGTGAAGACGACCTTCGCCACGCCGGGGTGTTCGACGAGGGCGGCGCCGGTGACCGGGCCGGCGCCGGGCAGCACCTGGAAGAGGCCCTCAGGCAGTCCGGCGGCCAGCCCCAGCTCCGCCAGCCGCAGGGCGGTGAGCGGGGTGGTCTCGGCGGGCTTGAGGAGGACGGCGTTGCCCGCGGCGAGCGCCGGGGCGGTGCCCCAGGCGGCGATCGGCATCGGGAAGTTCCACGGGGCGATGACGGCGACGACGCCGAGGGGCTCGGCGAAGGTGAGGTTCACGCCGCCGGGGACGGGGATCTGCCGGCCGGTGAGGCGTTCGGCGCCGCCGGCCGCGTACTCCAGCAGGTCGCGGACGTTGCCGGCCTCCCAGCGGGCGTTGGTGACGGGGTGGCCGGCCTCCCGTACCTCCAGCCGGGCGAGTTCCTCGCGGTGCCCGTCGACGGCGTCGGCGAAGCGGCGCAGCAGCCGGGCGCGGTCGGCGGGGGCGAGGTCCGCCCAGCCGCGCTGCGCCCGCGCGGCCCGGTGGACGGCGGCGTCCACGGCGTCGGGCGGGGTGCCGGGAACGGTCTCGAATCGCTCGCCGGTCGCCGGATCGGTGACGTGCAGCTCGTGCGGCACAGGACTCCCTACATGCGTTCGAAGGAGCGGTAGCGCTCCCAGTCCGTGACGGCGGTGTCGTACGCCTCCTGCTCCACCGTCGCCATGTTCAGGTAGTGCTTGACGACGTCCTCCCCGAACGCGCTCCGGGCGAGCGCGCTGCCGTGCCACAGCTCCGCGGCCTCGCGCAGCGTCGCGGGCACCCGGACGGCGTCGCCCGCGTAGGCGTTGCCGGTCTCCGGCGGGGGGAGCTCGAGCTTGTGCTCCACGCCGTGCAGTCCGGCCGCGATCATCCCGGCGACCGCCAGATACGGGTTGACGTCGCCGCCGGGGAGCCGGTTCTCCAGCCGCAGCGAGCGGCCGTGGCCGACGACGCGCAGGGCGCAGGTGCGGTTGTCGCGTCCCCAGGCGACGGCGGTGGGGGCGAAGGAGCCGGGGCGGAAGCGTTTGTACGAGTTGATGTTCGGGGCGTACAGGAGGGTGAGTTCGCGCAGGGCCGCGAGCTGTCCGGCGAGGAAGTGGCGCATCACGGCGGACATGCCGTCCTCGGCGGTGTCGTCCGCGAAGACGGGGGTGCCCCGTTCGTCGCGGACGGACAGATGGATGTGGCAGGAGTTGCCCTCGCGTTCGTCGTACTTCGCCATGAAGGTGACGGCCCGGCCCTCCTGGGCGGCGATCTCCTTGGCGCCGGTCTTGTAGACGGCGTGGTTGTCGCAGGTGGTGAGGGCGTCGGTGTAGCGGAAGGCGATCTCGTGCTGGCCGAGGTTGCATTCGCCCTTCGCCGACTCGACGGTCATGCCGGCGGCGCCCATCTCGTTGCGGATGCGGCGCAGCAGGGGCTCGACGCGGCCGGTGCCCAGGACGGAGTAGTCGACGTTGTAGCGGTTGGCGGGGGTGAGGCCCCGGTAGCCGTTCCCCCAGGCCTGCTCGTAGGTGTCCTCGAAGACCATGAACTCCAGCTCGGTGCCGGTCTGCGCGCTCCAGCCGCGCTCCGCCAGCCGGGCCAGCTGGGCTTTCAGTAACTGGCGCGGGGAGGGGCGGACGGGTGAGCCGTCGTGCCAGGCGAGATCGGCGGTGACCATGGCCGTCCCGGGGTGCCAGGGGATCTGGCGCAGGGTCGCCGGGTCGGCGTGCATCGCGAAGTCGCCGTAGCCCTGGTCCCAGGAGGACATCGCGTAGCCGTCGACGGTGTTCATGTCGGCGTCGACGGCCAGGAGGTAGTTGCACCCCTCCGTGCCGTGCTCGGACACCTCGTCGAGGAAGAAGCGGGCGGCGAACCGTTTGCCCTGCAGCCGGCCCTGCATGTCGGTGAAGGCGAGGACGACGGTGTCGATCTCCCCGGCGTCGACGAGCGCGCGCAGTCCGTCGGCCGTGAGCGAGGGGGTGCGGTCTGCCACGTCTGGGACCTCCTGTCGGCGGAGCCCTTACGCTAGCGGCCATGGTCACCCCCGTCATCGGCATCAGCACCTACCGTGAGACATCCGCCCGTTGGGGTGTATGGGACCTGCCGGCGGTGCTGCTGCCGGCGGGGTACGTCGATCTGGTACGGGCGGCGGGCGCCCGCGCGATGCTGCTCCCGCCGGACGCGGCCGGGGCGGCGCCGGAGGTGCTGGCGCGGGTGGACGGGGTGGTGATCGCGGGCGGCCCGGACGTCGACCCGTCGTGCTACGGCGCGAAGCGTGCCCCCGAGACGGGCCCGCCGGCGGTGGAACGGGACGCGTGGGAGCTGGCGCTGATCCGCGCGGCGACGGCGGCGGACCTGCCGCTGCTGGGGATCTGCCGGGGGATGCAGCTGATGAACGTGGCCCGCGGCGGCACGCTGACCCAGCATCTGGAGGGCCACCGGGGGACGCCGGGGGTGTTCGGCACCCATGTGGTGAAGCCGGTCCCGGGCACGGTGCTGGGCGGCGTCCTGGACGGGGCGGTGTCCGTGCCGGCGTTCCACCACCAGGCGGTGGCGGAGCTGGGCGCCGGACTGGTCCCGTCGGCCCATGCGGAGGACGGGACGGTGGAGGCGGTCGAGCTGCCGGACGCGCGCTTCGCGGTGGGGGTGCAGTGGCATCCGGAGATGGGCGACGACGTGCGGGTGCTGTCGGCCCTGGTCGCGGCGGCCCGACGGTGACCTCGTCTAGAGCGCGTCCTTCAGCGCCGCCCGGCACAGGTGGTCCGCGCGGCGGGTCGTCTCCGGCTGGCGGAAGCCGTTCGACGTGAGGGCCAGGGTGTGGGCGCAGGCGTGGTCCAGGCTGATCCGGTGGCCCACCGACACGTACACCGGCCTGACGCCCGCGCGGGTGCGCAGGGCGCGGCCCACGGTTTCCGCGCCGTCCAGGAGGGGGGCCGTGTCGCCGCGGGCGGGGCCCGGGTCCGGGTGGCCGTACACGAAGGGGGTCTTGGCCACGCCGAAGCACGGCAGCCCCGTCAGCACGCCCAGATGCACGGCGAGGCCGGCGCGGCGCGGGTGAGCCAGGCCGTAACCGTCGCAGACGACGAGATCGGGGGCGGCGGACAGGCCGGCGAGGGCGTCCAGCACCGGCGGGAGCTCGCGGAAGGCGAGCAGGCCGGGGACGTACGGGAAGCGGGCGCGGCCGGTGGCGGTGGCCTGCTCCACGACGTCGAGGGTGGCGGCGTCCAGGACGACGACGGCCGCCGCGAGCCGGTCGCTGTGCTCGTCGTACGCGACGTCCACCCCGGCGATCAGCCGGGCCGCGCCGGGCGCGGGACCGGGGTCGGTCAGATCCGCCGCGCGGGCGATCCGCTCCTGCACGGCCAGTGCCCCGGCCTCGGTCTCCGGCCAGTCGTCGGTCATCCCCGCCCCCCTTTGGATCACTGCGGACCGTATCAGCCGGGGACGCACGTACGGTGCCGGGACGGATCCCGGCACCGTACGCCCCCGTTCGTCCTCCTCCCGGTCGGCATGCCTCGGGAGGAGGACGCGGCCGGCCGCGGACCGCCGCCGCGGTCCCCGGGCCGGCCCGCTACCGGGCCGCGGTCTCCCACGGCCAGGCCGCCGTGCGGCCGCGGTCGCCGACCAGCGAGATCATCGTGAACAGCTTGTCGCTGAACCCGCCGATCTCGAACCGCTGGTGACGCGTCGCGTCGATCGACGCGGCCGCGTACCCGGTGGTGTTGACGCCGAACACCGGCACATCCGCCGGGACGGCCTCCGACACCGAGATCTGCCCGTGCGAGCTCCACGCCTGGAACGCCTGCATGTCGGAGATGATCACGACCCGCTCGTGCGCGTCCTTGTCGAACGTGTCGAGCAGCGTGCGCGCCGTCTCCGTACCGTGGCCGACCTCACCGATCCGCTCGCAGAACCTGTCGATCTCACGCAGCACCGACCCGCCGGTGGTGATGTCGTGCAGGAACCAGCCGTTGGCGTACCCGACCAGGTCCACGTCGCACCCGCGGTACGCCAGCGCCACCCCGAACAGCGCCGCCACGTCCACGTGCCGCACCCGCGAGCGCGCGGAGACGGTGCCGGTCATCGACGCCGAGGTGTCGACGAGCACCAGCGTCCGCCCCGGCAGCGCCGGGATGTTGGCGGTGGCCGCCGTCAGCGCCTTGTCCAGCGCGTGACCCCAGCGCAGCGAGGGCGCGGCGCGGTACGCCGACAGGTAGCGGTACGGGAACTGCCGCGACCGCGCCACCTCGGCGGGGTCCGAGATCCGCGCGAGGACCTGGTCGGTCACCTCGTCCGGCACCCCGGCCTCGTCGAAGTTGCGCAGGTTGCGGATCAGCGCCATGGTGCCCATCGACGGCAGCACGGCCCCCCACGCCGTGGCGTCCATCGGCCCCTGCAGCCAGCCGGCGAGCGCCTCCCACGTCACCCCGGCCGCCCGCAGAGTCTGTGCCGCGTCCGGCCGCTCGACGACGGCGCGCCGCTCCTCGACGGGCAGCGCCATCAGCTCGGCCCGCGCCCGTACGGTACGCAGCCCCTGCGGCACCGTGTCGCGCTGGTGCCGGCGGTCGATGGCGTACTTGAACAGCTCCCCCTGCCACGGCTTCGCGGCGTCGGGCGCCGGGTGCGTGAGCTCCAGTACATCGGCGAACCGGAAGTCCCGGGCCGTGCCGGCGTCGTACTTCAGCAGCGACCGCTCGTTGTACAGCCGGCGGGCGGCGTCCCCCACCCCGCGCTTGACGGGCTTGGGCAGCGTACGGCCGTAGGTGGCCGTCCAGTACGCCAGGAACTCGCCCGGCTCGTCGGCGCGCAGGCACACCGCGTCGACCAGCCGCCGGTTCACGCCGTGCAGACCGGCCTCCAGCCGGGCGCGTACGCCCTCGGCGGCGGCGACGAGCGCGGCGGACCGCATGTTCGCCTCGCCGCGCAGCCAGCGCACGAACGCGGCCAGCCACTCGCCGTCCTCGACGGCGACGGTACGCACCAGGTCCCGGAAGCGGTTGTCACGGTCGGCGGCCTTCTCGTAGAAGGTGTCCTCGCCCACCATGTTCACCACGGCGAGCAGCACGAGGTCGGACTTGGCGTCGCGGGTGTAGGCGGCGCCGCCCTCGAAGGTGACGGTGTCCGGAGCGCGGCCGACGGCGGCCTTCCGGTTGAACTTGGACATGCTTCCCCCCGAGAAGTGTCAATGGGAGGGGAGGCCTCGTCCGGCATCGGGCGCCCGAGGTCGAAGGCGGCGACGGTACGGAGCCGTATCCGGCTCGGTGTTGCAGACCGAAGTAGCCGTCACCTGCGCACCGGGCGCTCCGGTGCCGAAGTACAGCCTCCCGAGATCAAGGTCGGCGGCGGTTCGAGTGAGCCCGCGCAACGCGTGCCCGGCTTCACTTTCGGGAATCGAACCCAAATCCACCAGAAGTAACCGCTGCCTTCGCACCGGGAGGTGCGTTCATGGGTACGACAGTACGAGCAACCACCCCGCGCCCGCACCCGATTAACCGGGCCCCGTGACCCGCCCGTCACTCACTCGGAACGCAGCGGCGACGCCGGCACCCGGACGCTCATCGCGGCGCCCACGAGCAGAATCGTTCCGCCGAACAGCTGGAGCGTGCTGAGCCCCACACCGAGCGCCACCCAGGCGGTCAGCACGCCCACCACGGGCTCCGCCATGCTGATGATCGAGGCCCGGGTCGCGCCCAGCGTCGCCGAACCGGCGAAGAACAGGGCGATCGGCATGGCGGTCGACAGGATCGCGATGGCCGCGATCACCGCCCAGCCGGCCGGCTCGAAGTCCATGGCGAACCGCCCGGTGGGCACCGCCACCAGAGCCAGCGACACGGCCGCGAACACCACCACCCACTGCGTGAGCTGCCGCGGCGGCACGGCCGGCGAGATCCGGGTGCCGACGACGACGTACACCGCGTAGACGACCGAACAGGCCAGCGCGTACAGCACACCCGGCCCGGCGAAGGAGCCGGGCGGCCCGACGGTCAGCCCCAGACCGATCAGCGCGACGGCGAGGGAGGGGATGATCCGGGTCGCCGTCCGGTCGTGCCGCAGCGTCGCGGAGAGCACCAGGACGAACACCGGGTACAGATAGTGGATCAGGACGGCCAGCCCCGGCGAGATGTGCTCCAGCGCCAGCAGATAGAGCACCGACTGCACGGCGAAGAGGAACCCGAGCAGCGCCAGCGCGGCGAACTGCCGCCCGGTCGGCCGCGGCAGGGGATCCCCCTGGGTGAGCAGCGGCAGCACCAGCGCGGTCAGGATGAACCGCAGCGTCAGCAGGGTCAGTACGCCGAGTCCGGAGTCGGCCCCCCAGATCGCGAGCAGCGGCAGCAGGCCGAAGCCGGCGGCCGACAGGCTGACGAGGGTCACCCCCCGGACGACAGAGCTTGGTTCCGTTACCCCGTACAGCGCCCAACCTCCTTGGCTGAATAGGCTGTTGCCCCGATGATCTCCAGTGCCTACGGTCATATCCGCCTGGGGCAAGATCTGTCCAGGGAACGCGGGGGATAAACGGTGCGTATTTGTACGGTAGTCACATTCTCACTGCCGCTGGACTTTTCGCTGGGCGGGCTGATCGAGCAGCGGGAGACCGTACTCGCCCCGCTCAGAGCGTGTTTCCCCGGCCTCGTGGAGCAGGGGCCGGACGGCCGTGACGAGATCACGGGGGACGGGGAAATCATCCTCGACTACCCGGAGCCCAAGCACGCGGCGCGGATAGAGAACGAACTCCTGGACGGAACCGTACGAATTCCCCTGCCGGAACTCGGCGACGAGTTCGACGCCCGGGTGTACATCAGCAGCCTCTCCATCGGCTTCGTCATCTTCGACCTGGCGCACTGCCGGGACGACATCGACCTCGACCTCGAGGCCGCGGACGGCGGCAACGGTCTGCGCGCCCTGGAGGCGCCCTACCGGCAGGCCGTGGGAGCGCGGATCCGGCAGTGGTGCGAGGAGATGAAGCGCCGGCTCGGCCCGCTCGACTGCGTCCAGCTGCGCCCGGAGGACCTCGGCGTGCTGCCCTCCGGCAAGATGCTGTGGTGGCACCGGATCCTGGTCGACCCCGGCCCGAACGTGCCGATGAGCGTGGCGGCCGGCGTGCCCTGCGAGCTGGGCGAGACCACGTGCTCGGTGGGGTATCTCTTCTCCAGCGTCACGAACGCCACCGAGCCGGCCCTGCGGCATCTGGTGAACGGGCTGATCCTGGCCTCCCAGAACTGGCTGATCATCGACGACGCCACCCGGCTCGCCGCGAACAAGCTGATGACGGCGGACACCGACGGCCCGTACACCCAGCAGGAGATCGACCGGCAGTACGACGAGATCCTGGACCTCACCGGGCACGCGACGTTCCGCAGCGTGGTGTTCGGGGAGAGCGCCCGCTATGTCTCCAACACGGAGTACAAGGTCAAGGAGGCCATCGAGCAGGCGTGGGGCATCGCCGAGGAGGGCCGCACCCTGGGCGACCGGATGGCGGCGCTGCGCGAGATGTTCAACCTGCGGCGGGAGCGGGTCGCCAACCGGCGGGACGAGACGCGCAACCGGGTGATCGTCGCGCTCACCTCGCTCACGGTCTTCCAGTGCATCTTCATCTGGTACGACTTCTACACCGGCACGGACACCACCGCGGGCGACGACCCGCGTCCGCTGATCTCGTTCACCACGCTGGCCGGGACGATCATCGGCTTCCTGGTCCTGCCCTTCCTGCCCACCCTCTGGCACCGGCTGAAGCGACGGCTGCGCGCCTCGCCGCCGGACGGGCCCGGCCCGATGCCGCCCGTGGTGCCCATCGCGCCGCCGCGGACGCCGCAGCCGGAACCGGCGCCGGTCGCCGAGGGGTAGATCGTGTGCACCGGAGGGAGCAAACGCTTTCTTCCGGGGCGTCGCAGGTCAGAGGTTTGCGAAAAAACGGACGCCGCTCAGGCTCTTGACGTGAACACTCCTAGCTCCTACCTTTCGCGACGTTGACCGTATGTCATATACGAGACGCGATACACGAGATCTGAGGCGCCGCAGCAAGGCCGTATTCTCCGCGTTGCTCCCACGCAAAGGCCGCCGCGAGCTGGCACTCGCGACGGCCGGCGCCCGGACCCCGTCTGCAGACCATGCCTGATCCGCGCAGACCACAAGGAGAGCCGTTCATGCGCAGTCCCAGCTTATGTCATGCCCCTGGTAAGAACAGGGGGTCGTCGCCGCGTACCCGCCGCCGCGGTTCCGTCGGTCTGGCGATCACCCTCGCCACGGCGCTCGCCGGAGCCCTCGTGGTGCTCCTGGGCGTCCCCTCCGCCAACGCCGCCGTCGGTGCGGGCACGTACACCGTCGCCAACGGCGCCAGCGGACTCTGTCTCACGCTGCCCGGCTCCGGCACCGGCGTACAGCTCCAGCAGGCCGCCTGCAACGGCGCCACCACCCAGAAATGGACGCTGACCGCCGCCGGCGGCGGGTTCACCGTCCGCTCCGTGAGCAGCGGGCTGTGCGTCGGCGTCCGCGACGCCTCCACCAGCGCCGGCAAGGTCATCGAGCAGCAGACCTGCAACGGCTCGGCCACCCAGACCTGGACGCCGACCGCGAGCGGCAGCAACTACCGCCTGGTCAACGGCAACGGCGGCAAGTGCATGAACACCAAGGACAACTCCACCGCCGCCGGCGCCCTCGTCCAGACGAACTCCTGCGACAGCGTCGCCACCAAGCAGTGGACCCTCACCGGCTCCGACGGCACGCCGCCCACCGGCGACCCCGACCCCACCGAGCCCGACCCGGATCCCACGGACCCCGACCCCGGCACCCCGCCCGTCCCGGACACCAGCCTCGCCGGCTGGGCCACCCAGGGCGGCGGCACCACCGGCGGCTCCGGCGGCCCGACCGTGACGGTCACCTCGCTGGCGGCGCTCACCGACGCGGTCGCCCAGGACGGCCGGCTGACGGTCCGGGTGAACGGCAACTTCAGCTGCTCCGTGGGCGTGCGGGTCTCGTCCGACAAGACGGTGATCGGCGTCGGCTCCTCGTCCGGGCTGAACGGCTGCGGTCTGGGCATGAAGGACGTCGACAACGTCGTCGTGCGCAACATGAAGATCTCGAACGTCCGGGCCGGCAACGGCAACGGCGACGCGATCCACATCGACGGCGCGACCCATCTGTGGCTGGACCACAACGATCTCTCCAGCGATCTGAGCCACGACCTCGACTACTACGACGGTCTGCTCGACATGACCCACGGGGCGGACTACATCACCGTGTCGTGGAACGTGCTGCACGACCACTACAAGTGCTCGCTCGTCGGCCACAGCGACTCCAACGCGTCGGAGGACCGGGGCCATCTGCGGGTGACGTACCACCACAACAAGTTCAGCAACTGCTACCAGCGCAACCCGCGGGTGCGGTTCGCGAACCCGGTGCACGTCTACAACAACTACTACACGATGGGCGGCGGCCCGGAGGACTACAGCTACGGCGTCGCCACCACCATGGGCGCGGGCGTGCTCGTCGAGGGGAACTACTTCGAGAACATCGCCGAGCCCACCCATCTGTCCGAGGGCGACTCCGACGGCGGGAGCCTGGTGGCCCGTAACAACACCCTGGTCAACTCGGGACCCGTCCTGACGAGCGGCAGCGTGGGGTCAATCCCCTACGCGTTCACCGCCGAGTCGTCGGGCACGGTGAAGGCCTCCGTGAACGCGGGCGCCGGCACGGGGAAGATCAGCGGCTGACGGCGCGGGCCGGGCGGCTTCACCGTCGTCCGGCCCGCTGTCACAGCCGTAGGGCATCATGCGGGGTGTGACCCGACGCCTGATGCTCCTCGACACCGCGAGTCTGTACTTCCGCGCCTACTTCGGCGTGCCGGAGTCGGTCAGGGCCCCGGACGGCACTCCGGTGAACGCCGTCCGGGGTCTGCTCGACTTCATCGCCCGGCTGGTCCAGGACCACGGCCCGGACGACCTGGTGGCCTGTATGGACGCGGACTGGCGCCCGCAGTGGCGGGTGGACCTCATCCCGTCGTACAAGGCGCACCGGGTGCTCGAGGAGCACCCGGGGGACACCGAGCCGGACGTGGAGGAGGTGCCCGACACCCTGTCGCCCCAGGTCCCGGTGATCGAGGAGGTGCTGGACGCCCTGGGCATCGCCCGCGTCGGCGTGGCGCCGTACGAGGCGGACGACGTGATCGGGACGCTGACCGGACACGCGAAGGGCCCGGTGGACATCGTCACGGGCGACCGCGACCTCTTCCAGCTCATCGACGACGCCCGCGGCGTCCGGGTGATCTATCCGGTGCGGGGCGTGGGCAATGCCACGCTGATGGACGAGGCGGCGCTGCGCGAGAAGTACGGCGTGGACGGCCCCGGGTACGTGGATCTGGCGCTGCTGCGCGGCGACCCCAGCGACGGCCTCCCGGGCGTCCCCGGCATCGGCGAGAAGACCGCGGCGAAGCTCATCGCCGCGTACGGCGACCTGGCCGGGATCATGGCCGCGGTGGACGATCCGGCGTCGGGCCTGTCGCCGTCGCAGCGCAGGAAGCTCGACGCGTCGCGGCCGTACGTCGCGGTGGCGCCCACCGTGGTCCGGGTGGCCGGGGACGTACCGCTGCCGGCGTTCGATCCGGCGCTGCCGGCCGCGCCCGCGCAGCCGGAGCGGCTGCTGGAGCTGTCGGAGCGGTGGGGGCTGCGCAGTTCGCTGAACCGGGTCCTCGAGGTCCTGCGGGCCCGGGCCTGACACCGCACCCGGGGGGATTCCATGACATCCGCGATCAGTCTCACGAAGGTCGAGTCCAGCGCTCCGTCGCTGGTCAGCCTCTACAAGAAGGCCGGGCACAGCCTGTCGAAGCGCAAGCTGGCCGGTGAGCGGGCGGCGGTCTATCTGGTGCTGGACCGCTCCGGCTCGATGCGCCCGTTCTACCGGGACGGCACGGTGCAGCATCTCGCCGAGCAGGTGCTGGGGCTGGCCGCCCATCTCGACGACGACGGCCGGGTCCCGGTCGTCTTCTTCTCCACCGACGTCGACGGCACGGGCGAGGTGAGCCTGGACGGCTACACCGGCCGGATCCAGGAGATGCACGACGCGCTCGGGCACATGGGGCGGACGAACTACCACTGGGGCATGGACGCGGTCCTGGACCTGCATCTGGCGCGGGCGCCGCGCTCCCCCGCCCTGGTGATCTTCCAGACGGACGGCGGGCCGAGCAACAAGGGCGCCGCCGAGAAGTTTCTCTGCAAGGCCGCGCATCTGCCGCTGTTCTGGCAGTTCATCGGCTTCGGCGATCCGGCGGACAACGAGTTCCGGTTCCTGCACAAGCTCGACGACCTCGCCGTGCCCAAGCGCCGCCCGGTGGACAACGCCGGCTTCTTCGGTGCCGGGAAGGACCCGCGCAAGGTGTCCGACGCCCGGATGTACGACAAGCTGCTGGCCGAGTTCCCGCAGTGGCTGGCGGACGCCCGCCGGGCCGGGATCGTGGCGCCCCGGGAGTGAGCGGGGCGCCGCCCGGACGGATCCGGACGGCGCCTCCCCCCTTCGGTTCCTACGGGTTGAGGTTGATCCTGAACGTGGACGTGGTGTTCCTGACGTCCACCGCGTTGCCGTTCAGCCGCAGGTTGTAGAACGTCGCCTCGCCCACCGCCGGGCCCTGCCCCGGCTCGGGCAGCTCGTTCGCCCAGACGCCGAAGCCGGACTTGGCGTCGTACGCGTCACCGGACTTGCGCGCCCCGGTGATCGTGACGTCCCGCAGGATCGTGTCCTTGACCGGGTTCACCGGCTGGCCGCCGATGTACTGGGTCTGGAACATGACCCCGCTGTACGTCGGGTCGACGATGTCCACGTCGGTGATCCGGATCCCCTGGAACACCTTCGAGGCGGAGAACAGCCAGATCCCGGGGAACGTCTGCGCGCCCCAGAAGTGGCCGCCGCACCGGACGATCGAGATGTTCTCGAAGTTCGTCGGTGTCGTCCCGAAGCCGTTCATCGGATAGCCGAAGTCCAGGGAGCTGATGGTGATCCCGGAGTAGACCAGCGTGTCCGCGATATGGATGTTGCGGAAGGTGTTGTCGAAGCCGCCGTAGACGGCCAGCCCCGCCGCCCGCCAGGTCAGCGTGGTGGTGAGGTTCTCGTAGAGGTTGTTCTTCTCGTCGGCGCCTCCCGCGTCGATGGCGGAGAACAGCGCGAAGCTGTCGTCGCCGGTGGCCCGTGCGTCGTTGTTGTGGACGTGGTTGTCGGTGGAGCCGTTGGTCATGTTGACGCCGTCGGCGAACATGTTGCGGATCCGGGAGTTCTTGATGTCCATCCGGTCGGTGTTGGCGCCCCAGTACAGGCACACCATGTGCTCGGTCCAGATGTCGTCGATGGTGATGTCGGCGAGGTTGGAGAAGTCGAAGACCTTGCCGGGGCCGTCGATCCGCGAGGTGTAGTTGCCGAAGTAGGCGAAGTTCGCGAACGACGAGCCGGCCGCGCTGTTCTCGGCCCGGAAGCCGATGTCGGTGTTGGTCTGCGACGTCGGCGCGTGGAAGCGGGTGAACCACGGCCCGGCCCCGGTGACCTTGACGGCCTTGCCGTACACCTGGAACTTGCTCGACGTCTCGTAGTTCCCGGCGGGCAGATAGACACCGATCAGCGTTCCGGTGGTGTCCATCCGCACCCGGTCGAGGGCGTTCTGCACGTCCTGCTGCGCGAACCCGGCGGGCACGGCGTAGCGCGCGGGGTCGGGGTTGGGCAGCGCGGTGGCCTGCTCGAGGTCGACGAAGTCGACGGCGTACGTGGTGTCGTTCGCCGCGTCCTTCTGCAGCCGGATCCTGCTGCCGGCCGGCACGGTCCGGTCGAGGAGCATGTTCGCCTCGTCGTAGATGTGCCGCGCCGGTCCGGAGCCGGGGTCGTTGCCGGGTCCGGCCTCGGCCCCGTACAGCCAGGCGTACTTCGAGGTGACGGACAGGGCCTTGTGGAAGACGCCGTCGACGTAGACGTTCAGGGTGGAGTTGCGGCCGCCGCCGCCCGCGGCGTCCGGGATCGAGATCCGGGCGACCAGGGTGTTCGTCTGGGCCTTGGTGGTGAACTCCACGTACTGGCCGGCGCCGTTGAGGGTCACGGCCTTGCGGCCGGACGCCTCGCCGGCGAGGTCGCCGACGGTCCGGTTGGGGCCGATGACCTGGGCGCCGCCGCCGGTGACGCCGTCCTCCGCCTCGTAGGTGTCGTACGGCATGCTGGCGCCGCGGCCGACGAAGAGGGGGAGCTCGCTGGTGTTGTTGGCGCGTTTGACGGCGAGTTCGTTGGCGTCGGGGTCGAGGACGGTGCGGACCGTGTACTTGCCGTTGGCCGCCGTCCAGGTGCCGAGGGTGACGGGATCCGTGGTGGCGCCGGCCGCGATGGTCCCGCTGTAGCTGCCGGTGAGGGTACGGATCGCGTTGCCGGAGGCGTCGCGGACGGTGAGCGTGATGCCGTGGGCGCCGCTCGCGGAGGCCACGGTGCCCTGGTTGCGGATCGCCACCCGGAAGGTGATCGTGTCCCCGGCCGCGGCGGCCGTCGGCGACCAGCTCACCGGGGCGGCGACCAGGTCGGAGCTGTCGACGGGCCGGACGACCAGCGGGGTGGTACCGGTGTACGTGTTGTTGCCCTCGTTCTGTTCGATCACCTTGTTCGTCTCGTCGACCTCGGCGCCCGGCAGATAGCTGCCGGCCTCCCGGGTGCCGATCGAGCCGGTGACGGTGGCCGACGCGCCGGCCGCGAGCGCGCCGACGGAGGCCGTGCCGGCCTTGGTGCCACCGAGCCTGAACGTGACGTCGGTCGCGGCGGAGGCGGCGGTGCCGGTGTTGCGGACCGTGGCGCTCAGGGTGATCGCGTCCGTCTCGACCGGGGAGGCGGGTGTGGCGGTGATCCCGGTGACCTGGAGGTCGGGGTTGGGCGCCGGGGTGCCCAGGACCTGGAGTTCGGCGACCTGGCCGGCGGGGGCGCCGGTGTTGGCGGTGAACTTCAGCTGGACGTCGGCGACGCGGGCGCCGACCGGGATGCTGACCTGGTTGCCGCTGCCGGGCGCGAAGGCGTAGTCACGGCTCGCGACCAGGCTGGTGAAGCCGCTCGCGCCCTGCTCGCGGCCGAGCACCTGGAAGGTCTGGGTGCGCGGGCCCCAGGCGCTGTCCGGGTTGAGCCTGACCACGACGGAGCCGACGTCGGCGTTGGCGCCGAGCTTCACGGTGAGGGTGTTCGGGTACGCGCCGCCGGCGCCCTCCCAGTAGGTGCTGGTGGAGTCGTCGTTGGCGTTGGCGGCGACGAAGGTGTGCACGGTGGAGGAGGCCTCGATGGGCTTGCCCACCGCGAGGTTGGCGCCGCTGCCGGTGCCGGTACGGGTCACGGTGTTGCTGGTCGCGGACTCGTTGCCGGCGGCGTCCATGGCGCGGACGTAGTACGTGACGGTGGCGCTCGCCGGCTGGGTGTCCGTGTACGTCAGGACGTTCCCGGCGACGCTGGTACGCAGCTCACCGTTGGCGTACACGTCGTAGCCGGTGACGCCGGTGTTGTCGGTCGACGCCTGCCACGTCAGCCGGATCTGCCCGGCGGCCGGCTCGGTGAACGCCAGCCCGGCGGGGGCCGTCGGCGCCTGGGTGTCGCCGGTGGAGCCCTGGCGGGTGACGGTGTTGCTGTTGCCGGACTGGTTCCCGGCGGCGTCCTTGGCGCGGACGTAGTACGTGACGGTGGCGCTCGCCGGCTGGGTGTCCGTGTACGTCAGGACGTTCCCGGCGACGCTGGTACGCAGCTCACCGTTGGCGTAGACGTCGTAGCCGGTGACGCCGGTGTTGTCGGTCGACGCCTGCCACGTCAGCCGGATCTGCCCGCCCGCCGGCTCCGTGAACGCCAGCCCGGCGGGAGCCGTCGGCGCCTGGGTGTCGCCGGTGTCCGGGCCGTAGATCTCCACCTCGGACAGCTGGGCGGCGGGCCAGCCGGTGTTGGCGGTGACCCACACCCGTACGTACCGGGTGGTCGTCGAGTCGAAGGTGATCGACACCGTCTGGTCGTTGGCGGCGTTGAACACCTGGCCCTGGGACGCCGTGAGATCCGAGAAGTTCGAACCGTCGGCGCTGCCCTGGAGCTTCAGCGTCTGGGTACGGGACTCCCAGCCGGCCGGCAGCTTCAGCACCACCCGGTTGACGGCGACGGACGCGCCGAGGTCGGCGCGGATCCACTGCGGGAAGGCGTTGTTGGCGCTCTCCCAGTACGTGGCCCGGTTGCCGTCGTTGGCGTTGGCCGGGACGTACGTCTGGGACTGACCGCTCGCGGTGAGGGTCTTGCCCAGCGCCAGATTGCCCGACGCGGAGCTCACGCCGTGCACCTCGAGCTCGGACAGCTGGGCGGCGGCCCAGCCGGTGTTGGCGGTGATCTGGATCCGTACGAACCGCGTCTGCGCGGCGGCGAAGCCGACGGTCACGGTGTTGGCGGAGCCGGGGGCGAAGGAGCGGGAGGCGGCGGCGGACAGGGTGGTGAAGCTGGTGCCGTCCGCGCTGCCCTGGACGGCGACGGTCTGGCTGCGGGCCTCCCAGGAGGCGGGGAGCTTCAGCACGACCTCGTCGATCCGGGTCGCCGCGCCGAGGTCGGTCTGCACCCACTGGGGGAAGGTGCCGTCCGCACCCTGCCAGTACGTGCCCTGGTTGCCGTCGGTGATGTTGCCCGCGCCGTATTCGGCGTGGGAGCTGCTCGCCGTGGCCGGGCGGCCGGCGGCGAGGTTGGGTCCGCCGGCCGCCGACGCGGAGTGCGCCGGCAGGCCGTATCCGAGGAGAACGGCGGCGAGGGCGGCGACAAGCGTCCGCCATCGCCCGCGTGATGGTCTCATGTGGGGGTCCCTACGGCTCGTAATGGATCAGCACACGCGAGTTCTTGCGTTCAACTGTTGGAATATTGCAGCAAGTTGTCGGCAAGTCCACAGGCGTGACAGCATGAACCCGGTAAGCCGAGGCCAGCGCCCCGAAGAAGTCGATTTTGACGCGCACTTGACATATTCGAGAGGTGTTGCCAGCATGCAACACGCTTGCCAGAAGCTGTAATTCAGTCTTCATGAGTACGCAATAACTCCGCAGAGCGCGATCCCTGACCCACCCCCACCCTGTCAGGAGGAAGCTCCATGCTCCCGCGTCCGCGCGTCTTGCGCGCGCTGCTCCCCACCCTGGCGCTGCTCGCCACCGCGGCCCTGACGGCCGGCCCGCCGCAGGCCGCCGCCGCCCAGCCGCCCCAGGCGCCCGCGGCCATCCCGCCCGGCGACTACCAGCAGGTCCAGCTCGCCCTCGGCGCCGCCGAGCTCGGTGAGCCGATGTCCCTCACGGTGTTACCGGACCGCTCGGTCCTGCACACCGCCCGCGACGGAACGGTGCGCTACACCGACCCGGCCGGCAACACCAGGACGGCGGGCCGGCTCGACGTCTACACCCACGACGAGGAGGGACTCCAGGGCGTCGCCGCGGACCCCGGCTTCGCCGGCAACCGCCACGTCTGGCTCTACTACTCCCCACGGCTCGGTACCCCGGCGGGCGACGCGCCCGTCACCGGGAGCGCCGCCGACTTCGAGGCGTGGAAGGGCCATCTGAACCTGTCCCGCTTCACCCTGCGGACCGACGGCACCCTGGACCCCGCCAGCGAGAAGGTCGTCCTCGAGGTGCCGAACGACCGCGGCCAGTGCTGCCACGTCGGCGGCGACATCGACTTCGACGCGTCCGGCAACCTCTATCTGACCACCGGCGACGACACCAACCCGTTCGACTCCGCCGGGTACGCCCCGCTGGACG
The DNA here is from genome assembly GCF_009604385.1 of Streptomyces smaragdinus. Lineage (GTDB taxonomy): Bacteria > Actinomycetota > Actinomycetes > Streptomycetales > Streptomycetaceae > Streptomyces > Streptomyces smaragdinus. Next base: position 47,111 of record NZ_WEGJ01000017.1, on the reverse strand, counting down.
AACGCACCGGCCGCAACCCCCAGTTCGACGCCCAGCGCTCGGCCGGCAACACCAACGACCTGCGCGGCAAGCTGCTCCGCATCAAGCCCACCGCGGACGGCGGCTACACCGTCCCGGCCGGCAACCTCTTCGCCCCCGGCACGGCGAACACCCGCCCGGAGATCTACGCGATGGGCTTCCGCAACCCGTTCCGGATGTCCGTCGACAAGCCGACCGGCACGGTCTACCTCGGCGACTACGGGCCGGACGCCGGCACCACCGACCCGAACCGCGGCCCGAGCGGGCAGGTGGAGTTCGACCGGATCACCGGCCCCGGCAACTACGGCTGGCCGTACTGCACCGGCACCAACACCACCACCGAGACCTACAACGAGTACACCTTCCCCAGCGGCCCCTCCGGCGCCAAGTACGACTGCGCGGGCGGCCCCACCAACAACTCCTTCCGCAACACGGGCCGGCCGGTGCTGCCGGCCGCCAGGGCCGCGTGGATCCGCTACGCCGGTGACGCGGGCTCACCGCCGGAGTTCGGCGGCGGCTCCGAGTCACCGATGGGCGGCGAGGTGTACCGCTACGACGCCGCCTCCACCTCGGCGGTCAAGTTCCCCCAGTCGCTCGACGGGCGCTACTTCGCCACCGAGTTCGGCCGCCGGTGGATCAAGGCGATCGAGGTCAGGTCCGACGGCTCACCCGGGGTCATCGAGGACTTCCCGTGGACCGGCACCCAGGTCATCGACTCCGACTTCGGCCCGGACGGCGCCCTGTACGTGCTGGACTACGGCACCGGCGGCGGGAATCAGGCCCTGTGGCGGATCGAGTATCTGGCCGGCGCCAACCGCAGCCCGATCGCGAAGGCGGCGGCCGACCGGACCTCCGGCCCCACCCCGCTGACCGTGCGGTTCTCCTCTGCGGGCAGCTCCGACCCCGAGGGCGGCACCCTGCGCTACTCGTGGGACTTCGGTGACGGCACCACCTCCACGGACGCCAACCCGTCGCACACGTACACCACCGCCGGCACCTTCCGGCCGACGCTCACGGTGCGCGACCCGCAGGGGCTGACCGGCACCGCGAGCCTGGTGGTGACCGCGGGCAACTCCGCCCCGACGGTCACCCTCACCACCCCGCGCGACGGTGAGCTGTTCGCCTTCGGCGACTCCGTGCCGTACACCATCACCGTCTCCGATCCGGAGGACGGCGCGGTGGACTGCTCGCAGGTGCGCCTGACCTATCTGCTGGGCCACGACAGCCACGAGCACCAGATCACCGGCACCACAGGCTGCTCCGGCACGCTCACCGTGCCCGCCGACGGCGAGCACGACTCGGCCGCGAACATCTACGGCGTGCTCGACGCCTCGTACTCCGACCGCGGCGGCCTGACCGGCCACGACCGCGGCGTCCTGCAGCCGCGGCACCGGCAGGCGGAGCACTTCACCGCCCAGTCCGGCATCCAGCTCGCCTCGCACACCCCCGCCGAGGGCGGGCAGACGGTGGGCTTCACGGACGACGGCGACTGGATCTCCTTCAGCCCGTACGCGCTCTCCGGCGCCTCCCGGATCACCGCCCGGGTGTCGTCCGGCGGCGCGGGCGGGACGATCGAGGTACGGGCGGGGTCGGCGACCGGCACGCTGCTGGGCACCATGACGGTGCCGGTGACGGGCGGCTGGGACACGTTCACCGACGTGTCGGCCGCGCTCGGCGGGGCGCCCGCCGGGACCGGTGCGCTGTATCTGGTCTTCCGGGGGCCCTCCGGCCAGGGCAATCTGTTCGACGTCGACGCCTTCACGTTCACCTCCGGCGCCGCGCAGACCGTGGAGGGCGAGGCGTACACCTCGGGCTCCGGCGTGCAGGCCGCCGGGCACGCGCCGGCGAGCGGCGGGCAGACGCTCGGGTTCATCGACAACGGGGACTGGGCGGCGTACTCCGGGGTGACCACGGCGGGCGCGACCCGGTTCGCCGCCCGGGTCTCCTCCGCCGGCGCGGGCGGCACCATCCAGATCCGCTCCGGCTCCCCCACCGGGACCCTGCTCGGCTCGGTGGCGGTGCCCGTCACCGGGGGCTGGGAGACGTTCACCACCGTGAGCACGGCGGTGAGCTCCGGCACCGGCCCCCTGTATCTGACGTTCACGGGCGGCGCGGGCGCGCTGTTCGACGTGGACACCCTGACCGTCTCCCGCTGATTGGAGCCCGCGATGCATCCCCTCCTGCGCCGCGCGACGGCATCCGTCGCGCTCGCCCTGGCGGCCGGGGCGCTGCCCCCGAGCGCGTTCGCCGCCGATCCGGCGTACGACGTGCTGGTCTTCTCCCGTACGGCCGGCTTCCGGCACGACTCCATCCCGGCCGGCACGGACGCCGTCCGGGCGCTGGGGACGGCGAACAACTTCACCGTCACGGCCACCGAGGACCCGGGGGCCTTCACCCCGGGCAACCTCGCCCGGTACGAGGCGGTGGTGTTCCTCAACACCACCGGCGACGTCCTCGACGACGCCCAGCAGTCCGCCCTCCAGGCGCACGTCGACGGCGGACACGGCTTCGTCGGCGTGCACGCGGCGGCGGACACCGAATACGGCTGGGGGTACTACGGCACCCTGGTCGGCGCCCGGTTCGCCAGCCATCCGGCGATCCAGCAGGCCCGGGTCGTCACCGAGGACCGCACCCATCCCGCCACCGCGCAGCTGGGCCCGGACTGGACCCGGACCGACGAGTGGTACAACTACCAGTCCAATCCGCGCCCGTCGGTCCGCGTGCTGCAGAGCCTGGACGAGGCCAGCTACAGCGGCGGCTCGATGAGCGGCGACCACCCCATCACCTGGTGCCACGCACAGGGCACCGGCCGGTCGTTCTACACCGGACTCGGGCACACCGCCGAGTCGTACACCGACCCCGCGTTCCGCTCGCTGCTGCTCGGCGGCATCCGGTACGCGGCCGGGGTCGCCCCCGCCGACTGCTCACCGGGCGGCGGCGGGGACACCACGCGGACCGTGGAGGGCGAGGCGTACACCTCGGGCTCCGGCGTGCAGGCCGCCGGGCACGGGCCGGCGAGCGGCGGGCAGACCCTCGGGTACATCGACAACGGGGACTGGGCGGCGTACTCCGGGGTGACCACGGCGGGCGCGACCCGGTTCGCCGCCCGGGTCTCCTCCGCCGGCGCCGGCGGCACCATCCAGATCCGCTCCGGGTCGCAGACGGGGCCGGTCCTCGGCTCCGTGACGGTGCCGGTCACCGGGAACTGGGAGACGTTCACCACCGTGAGCACGGCGGTGAACGCCGGCAGCGGGCCGCTGTACCTGACCTTCTCCGGCGGCTCGGGCGCCCTCTTCGACGTCGACACGCTCACCGTGACGTACGGGCAGACGCAGACCGCCCTCGACCAGAACGTCCACCTGTTCTACTACCCCTGGTACGGCACCCCGGCCGGCTCGGGCAGCTGGCGGCACTGGCAGCAGGGCGGCCACAACCCGCCCGACGACATCGGCGCCAACCTCTACCCCAGCCTCGGCGCGTACGACTCGGGCGACTACCAGGGCGCCGTGGCACGGCACATGGAGTGGGTGCGGCGCTCCGGCGCGGGCGTGATCGTCTACAGCTGGTGGGGACGCGGCGGTTACGAGGACTCCCTGGTCCGCGGGGTGCTGGACGCGGCCGCCCGGCAGGGCGTCAAGGTGGCCTGGCACCTGGAGCCCTACGCGGGCCGCACCGCCGCCTCGACCGTCGCCGACATCGAGTACCTCAACAGCGCCTACGGCGGCCATCCGGCGTTCTACCGCGACGCCCGGCACGGCAACCGGGGCGCGTACTACGTCTTCGAGTCCCTGCGGATCACCGACTGGGCGGCGCTGGACCAGGTGACGGACGACTCGATCGTCCTCGCCCAGACCACCGACACCTCGAGGATCGCCCACTTCTCGGGGATGTACACGTACGACGGCATCGCGGGCGCCACCGCGCCCGGCTGGAAGAACGCCGGGGACTACGCCCGCGCCCACGGCCTGATCTGGGCACCCTCGGTGGCACCCGGCTATCTCGACGACCGGGCCGTGCCGGGCAACACCACGCCGACCGTCGGGCGCGACAACGGCGCGGCGTACGACCGGCAGTGGAACAACGCCCTGGACCCGGCGATCGGCGGATCACCCACCTGGGTGTCGGTCACCTCGTTCAACGAATGGCACGAGGGGAGCTCCATCGAGCCGGCCGACAGCACCCCGCCCGGCGGGTACGGCTACCAGACGTACGAGGGCGCCTACGGCCGCGGCGGCACGGACGCCGAGACGGCGTATCTCGACCGGACCGCCTACTGGGCCGGGAGGTTCGAACCGTAAAACTGACCGGGTGATCGATGCCCCCCTCGGGCAAAGGATGTTAACTTAGGCACGCCTAAGTCTCGGTCCGAGGGGAGCCCACCCGGTGGCGGAACGTCCCACACGCAAGAAGACCCAGGTCAACACCGCCCGCGTGGTGCGCGTCGAACGGCTCACGCCGCATATGACGCGGGTGGTACTGGGGGGCGAGACGCTGAGCGGGCTCGACTGCGGGCAGTACACGGACCACTACATCAAGCTGCTGTTCGACCCCGGGGCCGACGCCCGGCCCGAGCCGTACGACCTGGACGCGATCCGCCGGGACCTGCCCCGCGACCAGTGGCCGGTGACCCGCACGTACACCGTGCGCCGCTGGGACCCGGCCGCCCTCGAACTCACGGTGGACTTCGTGGTGCACGGCGACGAGGGCCTCGCCGGCCCGTGGGCGCTGGCCGCCCGCCCGGGCGAGCGGGTCCGCTTCCTCGGCCCCGGCGGCGCGTACGCCCCGGACCCGGCGGCCGGCTGGCATCTGCTCGCCGGCGACGAGAGCGCCCTGCCGGCGATCGCCGCCGCCCTGGAGCGGCTGCCGCACGACGCCCGGGCGCACGTCTTCCTCGAGGTCGCCGACCGCGCCGAGCGCCAGCCGCTCACCGTGCCGGACGGCACCGAGCTCACCTGGCTGTACCGCGACGGCCGCCGGGTCGGTGACCTGCTGGTCGAGGCCGTCCGGGCACTGCCCCGGCCGGCGGGCCGGATGCACGGCTTCGTGCACGGCGAGGCGGGCATGGTCAAGGAGCTCCGCCGGTATCTGCGGCTCGAGTGCGGTGTGCCGCGCGAGGAACTGTCGGCCTCCGGCTACTGGCGCCTCGGGCACGACGAGGAGGGCTGGCGGGCGACGAAGAAGGACTGGAACGCCCGGATCGAGGCCGAGCAGGACGCCCCGCAGACGGCGGCCGCCTAGCCGTTTCGCCGCTCCCCGTCCGCGCCCGGGCGCCCGGCGTCAGTTGCGCCCCAGCACCCGGGACAGCCCCGCCACCACCGTCGTCGTCAGCACCCAGCCCAGCGCGATCAGCACGTAGCTCAGCACCCCGGCGAAGCCGCCCTCGACGTACCAGGCCGTGCGCTGGCCCAGTCCGCCGATGGGGATGAGCAGGTCCAGGGTGTAGACGAACGGATGGAACGGCGGCCCCTCCCCCGGCTTCACCGCGTGCTCTCGGCCGGAGACGGCGAAGACCACCGAACCGGCCAGGCACAGCGCCGCCAGCCACAGCCCGGCCAGCCACGGCCGGTACCCGTGGCCGACGGTGACGTCCAGCAGGCGGCTCCAGATCCGGCCCGCCGGGCCCAGCGTCGCGGCCTGGCGGCGTCGGCGGGCCAGCAGCACCCGCCGCGCGTCGTCGTCGTGGCCGGCCCGCCGGTAGCACTCGGCGAGCTGCTCGTACGGCTGCGGCGAGTACACCGGGTCCCGCGCCAGCCACCCGATGCGCCACGGTACGTCTCCCCCGTCCCGGCCGCGCAGCGTCCCGTACGCCAGTCCCTCGAGCCGTACCCGCTCCGGCCAGCCCGCCGCGGTGTCGTGCAGCACGGTGACCTGCGTGCCGGACAGGTCGACGGCGTCTGCGGGCGGCACGGCGGGCGTGAACCGCAGGTCGACGGCGTGCAGCCGGGGCAGCAGCACCTGGGGGCAGGCCGCGAGGTCGGCGCCGTCGAAGGTGAGGAGGTCCTGTATCTGGGCGCCCGGCAGCGCGACGTCCCCCTCCGCCGCGAACCCCTGGTCCAGGACGACGGTCGACGCCGTCGCGTTGATCATGTAGAGGGCGGTGCCGCCCGGCCACGACAGCCGGGCCCCCTCCAGGAAGAGCCCCCCGTGCAGCCGCGCCCCCGCGAACCGCACCCCGCCGCGCACCGTGAACCCGTCCCGCCCGAACACCCCGCCCTGCACCTCGACGCCGCCGGCGTAGACGGCCCAGTCCCCCGGCCGGTCGAAGGACGCGCCGTTCAGCAGCAGCTCCCCGGCGATCCGGGCGTTGTTGAGGTTCAGCCGCCCGCCCTCGAAGACCGTGCCCTTGAGGTAGAACGTGCCGGAGACACGCGCGGTCGTGGCGTCGATGCCGGGCAGCCGGCACTTCTTGAACTGCAGCGACGCGGTGGCCGCCGAGTGCAGCACGACCTCCCGCTCCAGCACGCACTCGACGAGGTTCAGCCGGTGCGCGGTCTCGGCCCCCGCCAGATCGAGCGTCCCGGTGATCCGCGCCCCGGCCAGCCGTACGCCCGCCACGGCACCCGGCACGGGCGGGTTGACGCCGAGCAGCAGCGCCGTGATCACCTCGGCCCGTACGGACCCGGCACCGCCGAGGTCCACCCGCCGCCCCTCGGGAAAGGCGTGCCACAACTCCCGCTCGGGCGGCGTCAGTTCGTCGAAGGTCAGCACGCGTGCAGGGTAGCCCTCACCCCACCGAGCTGTACGCCACCACGCCCCGCAGCAGACCGTCCACGGCCTTGCGCGCGCTGCGCGCCACCGTGGAGTCCCCGCCCGGGGCCGCGTGCGCGATCTGGCCCAGGACGTCGACGAGCTGCTTGCACCAGCGCACGAAGTCACCGGCCGGCATGTCCGCCTCGTTCAGCACCACGTCCAGGGACTTGCCCGACGCCCACTGGTGGGCGGCCCAGGCGAAGCCGAGGTCCGGCTCGCGCTGGCCCACGCCGTCCGACTGGTTGATCTTGTGATCCTCCTCGAGGCCGTCCAGCCGCCCCCAGATCCGGACCATGTCGCTCAACGCGCGCCGGGCGTTGCCGCTGGGCAGCTTCGGCGGCATGGCGTCGTCCGCCTGCCGCGCCTCGAACACCAGCGCGGAAGCGCAGGCGGCCAACTCGGCCGGGCCGAGGCCCTCCCAGACGCCCTCGCGCAGACACTCGGAGGCCAGCAGATCCAGCTCGCCGTAGAGCCGGGCCAGGCGCCGGCCGTGCTCGGTGACCTCGTCGCCGCGCAGATAGTCGAGCTCGGCCAGCATCGCGTACACCCGGTCGAAGGTCCGGGCGATGGTGTTCGTCCGGCCCTCGATCCGGCGCTCGAGCTGCCGGGTGTCGCGCCGCAGCCGGTCGTAGCGCTCGGCCCAGCGGGCGTGGTCCTCGCGCTGGTCGCAGCCGTGGCACGGGTGGCGGCGGATCTCCTCGCGCAGCGCGGTGATCTCGCGGTCGTCGGCGGCCGGGGAGCGCGGCTTGCGGTGCCGCTCGGGGACGTAGTGCCCGGCCTTCGTCCGCAGCGCGGAGGCCAGATCGCGGCGCGACTGGGGGCTGCGGGCGTTGAACGACTTGGGGATGCGCATCCGCTCCAGCGGCTCCACCGGCACCGGGAAGTCGGCGGTGTTGAGCCGCTTGACCTGCCGCTGGGCCGTGAGCACCAGCGGGCGCGGGCCGTCGAAGTGGTCGTACCCGCGGTGGCCGTTGGTCCGTCCCGGCGGCAGCCCGGGGTCCAGCACCAGCGCCAGGCCCGCGAACTTGCCCGTCGGCACATGGATCACGTCACCGGGCTTCAGCCGCTCCAGCGCGGTGTGCGCGGCGGCCCGGCGCTGCGCGGCGCCCTGCTTGGCCAGCTCGTTCTCCCGGTCCTTGAGCTTGCGCCGCAGCCCCGCGTACTCGTCGAAGTCCCCGAGGTGGCAGGTCATGGCCGTGCGGTAGCCGGCCAGCCCCTCCTCGTTCTTCTGCACCTGCCGGGAGATCCCGACGACCGAGCGGTCCGCCTGGAACTGCGCGAACGACGTCTCGAGCAGCTCGCGCGAGCGGTGCCGGCCGAACTGCGAGACGAGATTGACCGCCATGTTGTACGAGGGGCGGAACGACGACCGCAGCGGATACGTCCGCGTCCCGGCCAGCCCCGCCAGATGCTCGGGGCTCATGTCCCGCTGCCAGAGCACCACCGCGTGGCCCTCGACGTCGATGCCGCGCCGCCCGGCCCGCCCGGTGAGCTGCGTGAACTCGCCCGGGGTGATGTCGGCGTGGGTCTCGCCGTTCCACTTGACGAGCTTCTCCAGCACCACGGAGCGGGCGGGCATGTTGATGCCCAGCGCCAGGGTCTCGGTCGCGAACACGGCCTTCACCAGGCCCTTGGCGAACAGCTCCTCCACGACCTCCTTGAAAGTCGGCAGCATCCCGGCGTGATGCGCGGCGATGCCCCGCTCCAGGCCCTCCAGCCATTCGAAGTAGCCCAGGACGTTCAGGTCCTCCTGCGGGATCGCGGCCGTACGCTCCTCGACGATCTCGCGGACCCTGACCCGGCCCGCGTCGTCGTTGAGCCGCAGCCCCGAGTACAGGCACTGGTTCACGGCGGCCTCGCAGCCGGCCCGGCTGAAGATGAACGTGATCGCCGGGAGCAGCCCCTCGGCGTCGAGGCGCTCGATGACCTCCACCCGGCTGGGTGTCCACACCCGCCCGCGTGAACGCCGCTCGCGCTCGCGGTCGGCCTCGCGCATATTGCGCCGCGACCGGCCGTACGTGGGTCGCGGGGCGTCCATCCGGGCGAGCTTGACCAGCTCGGGATTGACCACCCGGGAGGAGGGCACGCTGGCGCCCTGCTCCTCCTCGTACAGGTCGTACATCCGCCGGCCGGCCATCACGTGCTGCCACAGCGGCACCGGCCGGTGCTCGGAGACGATCACCTCGGTGTCGCCGCGCACGGTGTCCAGCCAGGCGCCGAACTCCTCGGCGTTGGACACGGTCGCGGAGAGGGAGACCAGGGTCACGGACTCCGGGAGGTGGATGATCACCTCCTCCCAGACCGCGCCGCGGAACCGGTCGGACAGATAGTGGACCTCGTCCATCACGACGTAGCCCAGGCCGCTCAGGGTCTGCGAACCGGCGTAGAGCATGTTGCGCAGCACCTCGGTGGTCATCACGACCACCGGCGCCTCGGAATTGACGGTGTTGTCCCCGGTCAGCAGGCCGACCTTCTCCGCGCCGTAGCGCCGGACGAGGTCGCCGAACTTCTGGTTCGACAGCGCCTTGATGGGCGTGGTGTAGAAGCACTTCTTGCCCTGGGCGAGGGCCAGGTGGACGGCGAACTCGCCCACGATCGTCTTGCCGGAGCCGGTCGGGGCGGCGACCAGCACGCCCTTCCCGTCCTCCAGCGCCCGGCAGGCCTCGACCTGGAAGTCGTCGAGGTCGAATTCGTACAGCTCGCGGAAGGCCGCGAGGGCGGTGGCCCGGTCGGCGGCGCGGCGCCTGGCCTCGGCGTACCGCTGGGCAGGTGAGAGCTCGTCGGTCATCTTGTCTCCGAGCCTACCCGCACGGTGTGACACCGCACGCGATCTTTTTCCGGGGGCAGGAGGCGGGGGCGGGGGTGGGGTCAGGTGATGTCGTCGTAGCCGCCGCGGCGGGCGGGGTCGGCGGTGTCGGAGTCGCCGCCGGCCTGCTCGGGCAGGGCGGGCGCGGCGGAGGCGGCGACCGTCTCGACCTCGCCGATGGCCTCGGGGGTCAGGTCCAGGTCGGAGGCCTCGTCGTCGTCCGGTCCCATGGCCGCGCGGCGGGCCTTGCGGCGGTCGTTGACCAGGGAGAACCCGCAGGCGCCGAAGTAGAGCACGATCACCGGGCCGGCCAGGGCGAACATGCCGATCGGGTCGGTGCTCGGGGTGGCGATCGCGCCGAACGCCACAATGCTCATGATCATCCAGCGCCACCAGCCGAGCATCTTCTTCCCGCTCAGCGCGCCGCCCAGGTTCAGCAGCACGAGGACCAGCGGCAGCTCGAAGGAGAGGCCGAAGACGACGATCATGCGGGTCAGCAGATCGAGGAAGTCGGGGATCGGCAGCAGGTTCTTGGTGTTGTCCGGGGTGAAGTCGAGCAGCACCTCGGCGGTCGTCGGCAGGATCGCGTACGCGAAGTAGGCGCCGCACAGGAACAGCGGCACACCGGCGGCGACGAACCACAGGGAGTACTTCTTCTCGTGCCGGTGCAGACCCGGCGCGAGGAACGCCCACAGCTGGTACAGCCAGACCGGCGTGGAGACGACCAGGCCGGTCATGAAGGAGACCTTCAGCAGGGTCGAGAACGGTGAGATGAGGCCGTTCATCGTGAAGTCGGCGCACTGCTTCTGTTCCCCGATGTCGGAGACCTTCAGCCCGTCGGGACAGCCGACGGAGTCCAGCACGGGCGCCATCAGGAAGTCGACGATGTGCTGGTAGAAGAAGAGCGCGGCGATCGTCACGACCAGGATCGCGCCGACGGCCTTGATCAGCCGGTCCCGGAGTTCGCGCAGATGGTCCGCGAGCGGCATCCGCCCCTCGGGGTCCTTCTCCCTGCGCTCCTTGCGCTCTTTACTGCGGGCGGACTTGAGCAACCCACGTCCTCATCTCGTGCGGCCAGCCGTCCCCGGCTGCCGTGTCGGCGAACCCTGCGACCGGGGCCCCGGTATCAGGGCCCCGCGAACCGGCCTCGCGTCAGCGCGGGGCCTGGGTGTCGTTCGGCTCCGTGACGGGGCGGGTGTTCTGCTCGCTGACCGGTCGGGAGCTGGTGACGTCCCCGGGAGCGGCCTGGATCGTCTTGGGGGCCTGCTGCGCCGGCGGGTCGGAGGGAGCCGCGGCGGTGTCCGTGCCCTCGGACTTCATCGCCTTCGCCTCGCTCTTGAGGATACGGGCGGACTTGCCGAGCGAGCGGGCCATCTCGGGCAGCTTCTTCGCTCCGAAGAGCAGGATGATGACGACGAGGATAAGGATGATCTCCGTCGGGCCGAGCCGTCCGAACATAAGCTTCTACCTTCTCACCGAGGCGGCGTGGATCTGGCTGCGATCGTAACCCGCGAGGGTGAACGCCAGGCAATCCTCCTGGGTGCACCAGGTTGCGCCCCCGCCTCGCTGCGGGGCCCAACCGTTTGCAGAGTACCGCCCGGTCCTGCACCCACAAAGGTCACAGTCCGGTTACGGAGCCTTTCACCAGCGGCGTTACCGCGTTTTCGACCTCCTGGGCAGCTCTGGCGACGGCCTCGGAGGCCTCCTCCACCCGCCGCGCCAGGCGGCGGACCTCGATCCAGACGCGGGCGGCGAGGACCGCGAGGACGGTCAGGCCGAGGACACCGGCGGCGATCGCGATCATGGGCCAGAGCATGGGGGGAGCCTAACGGAGCGGGGGCTCAGGCCTCCGCGTACGCCTCGAGCGCCTTGACCGCCGCGGCGCGGGCGGCGTCGGCGAGATCGCCGGGGGCGACGATCCGCCCGTCGCGGCCCAGCCGCAGCGCCAGCCGGCGCAGCGAGGAGGGGTCGGGGGCGCGCAGCGTGATGCGCAGGCCGCCCTCGGGCAGTTCCTCGGCGCTGTCGTGCGGGTAGTACTCGGCGACCCACCGGCCGCCGGGCCCGACCTCGACCACGACCTCCGGATCCTCCTCGGTCGTACGCACCAGGCTCTCGGAGAGGTCGCGCAGCTCCACCGGCGGCGGGTCCGCGGGCAGCGGGAGCATCCGGACCTCGGCGACGCGGTCCAGCCGGAAGGTGCGGCGGTCCTCCGACAGCCGGCACCAGGCCTCCATGTACGTACGGCCCACGGTGAACAGCCGGATCGGGTCGACCTCGCGCTCGGTGAGCTCGTCCCGGGCCGGGGAGTAGTACTTCAGCCACAGCCGGCGGCGCTCCGAGATCGCCCGGTCCACCTCGGCGAACACCCCGCCCTCCGACTCGAACGTCACCGTGACGCTCGCGCTGGCGTCGGCCGCCTCGCCCGCGGCGGCCTCCAGCTTGGCCGTGGCCCGCAGCAGCGCCTGCCGGTCGCCCTCGCGCAGCCCCGGCAGCGTCGCCACCGCGCGGGCGGCCACCAGCAGCGCCGTCGCCTCGTCCGCCGCCAGCCGCAGCGGCTCGCCGGTGGAGGTGGCGTCGGGATTGCGGAACCAGACGCGCTCGCCGTCGGTGTCGATGTCCAGCAGGTCACCGCCGCGGAAGCTCGTCCCGCACATCGGCAGCACGTTCAGATCGCGGATCAGCTCGTCCTCGGTGATCCCGAAGGCGCGGGCGACGTCGCTCACGCGGGCGCCGTTGCGCTCCCCGAGATACGTCACCAGCGACAGCATCCGCCGGGTCTGGTCGATCGCGTTGGCCATCGGCCGGTCACTCCCCCTTGGCCACGGCACGCAGCCGGTCCACGACATCCGCCCGCAGCTCGGACGGCTCCAGCACCACCACATCGGGGCCGAACTCCACCAGCCAGGCGTCCAGCCCGTGCCCGTACGGGATCTCCAGCTCGTCCCAGCCCGGCAGCGCGGCCTCCCGGATGCCCAGCGCCTTCGCCCGCAGCGGGTAGCCGCAGCCGGTGCGCAGCCGGATCAGCGCGGTACGGTCGGCGATCTCCCCGGCCCAGCGCTCGACGGTCTCGCGGACCTCGACCCGGTCCGGTACGTCCCGGACGAAGCCGTTGCCCCGGGCCCGGACCCGGCCGGTGATCCGCGACAGCCGGAAGACCCGCTCGGCCGCCCGGTCGCGGTCCCAGCCGGCGAGATACCACTGGCCGCGCCAGCACTCCAGCTGCCAGGGCTCCACGTGCCGCTGCTCGGGACGGGCTGCGGAGGCCTTGCGGTAGTCGAAGACCACCGGACGCCGGTCGCGGCAGGCCAGCATCAGCGGCTCGAACGCGGCCTCGCGGGCGGGGATGCGGGGCTCGATCGCCGAGTGCTCCCCGTACGGGACGTCCGCCACCGGCATGCCCGCCGCGCGGAGCTTCTGCAGGGCGCCGCTGGCCGCGCCGGCCAGGCGGGCGTGCTGCCACACCTTCGCGGCGACGCCGAGGGCGGCGGCCTCCTCGGCGTCCAGGGTGATCGGGGGGAGGCGGTTGCTGTCGCGGCGGGCGAGGTAGCCGGTGTCGCCGTCGAGGCTCTCGACGGTCTCGATGATCAGGCCGAGTTCGCGGAGGTCGTCCTTGTCGCGCTCGAACATCCGGTTGAAGGCCTCGTCGCCTGCGGCGTCGCTCGGGCGGCCGGGGAAGCCGCCGGCTTCGATGTACGCCTCGATCGAGCCTCTCAGCTCACGCTTCGTCAGGGGGCGGTTGGTGGCGAGGAGGCACAGCGCGAGATTCATCAGCCGTTCGGCCTTGGCGATCGCCATCGCTGCCCCTGTTCCCCTGCACCTCGCCGCGGTTCGCGGCCACGGCCCCGACGTTACCGCGCCCCACCCCCGCCCACCAAAGCGCACCCCACCGGGGGGCACCCCCCGTCCTGGGGCTCCGCCCCGGACCCCGGTTCGGCGCTGCGCGCCTCGGCCTCGGCCGCCGGCCGGGCTGGACAGGGGTTCTCCCCGCTCCCGGCCGCCGGCCGGGCTTCTCGGCGCTGCGCGCCTCGCCCTCAAACGCCGGGCGGGCTGGAAATGGCTCACTCCGCGCCGTCGGCCGGCGGCCGGCCTGTGGGGCGCTGCATCTCGCGCCCGCGCGGGCTGGAGCCGGGGCGCTGTGTCGCGCCTCATGTCCGGGCGCGGGCCGCAGCCGGTTCGCTGGTGTCGCGTCTCATGTCCGGGCGCGGGCCGCAGCGGCGGCTCCGCTGGACGTGGAGACTCTGGTCTCGGTGCCGGACCACGCTCCGCCGCCGCTCCGTCCCGCCCCCTCGTTACGCCGGCGACCTGCGGAACGCGGCCGGTCCGGCCACGGCGTGGGCGGCGCCCGATGCACCACGCTGTGGGCAGGGCTCACCCCGCCGGACGGCGCCCAAACCCACAGCAACGCTGTGGGCAGGCGTCCCGCAGGGCGGGACGGGTGGGCACAGCGGACCGCAGCAATCGACGCGCCAACGCGCCCAGCACAACAGCGACGGCCGCAGGCCGAGGACGCGCTCCGCGCTGCAGCGGTCGCAGGCCCAGAACGCAAGAGGGGCCCAGGGGCGTGAGCCCCGGGCCCCGTGCGGGAAGGCGACGTCAGACCGAGACGAGGTCGCAGACGAAGATCAGGGTCTCGTTCGGACCGATCTTGCCCCCGGCGCCCCGAGCGCCGTAGGCGAGATGCGGAGGAATGATCAGCTGCCGGCGCCCGCCGACCCGCATGCCCTGGATCCCCTGGTCCCAGCCGGGGATGACCTGCCCGGCCCCGAGCCCGAACTGCAGCGGCGTGCCGCGGTTCCAGCTCGAGTCGAACTCCTCGCCCGAGCCGAAGGAGACGCCGACGTAGTGGACGGAGACGGTGTCGCCGGCCTTCGCCACCGGGCCGTCACCCTCCCAGAGGTCCTTGATCTCGAGATCGGCCGGCGGCTCGCCGCCCGGGAAGTCGACCTCGGGCTTGTCGATGCTCACGTCACTTGCTCCTAAGCAGAACCATCGGTGGTTAACCAGGACAGTCTTCCAGACCCGCCCCGGGGACCGACGCGCGGCGGCGGGGGTCAGACCGTGCCGAGGATGTCCACCACGAACACCAGCGACTTCTCCGCCAGCTCATGCCCCTGCGAGTCGCCGTAGGCCAGCTTCGGCGGGATCACCAGCAGCACCCGGTCGCCGACCTTCTTGCCGACCAGACCCTGGTCCCAGCCCTTGACGACCGAGCCGGTGCCGATCTGGAAGGCCGTGGCGCCGCCGTGGTCCCACGACGAGTCGAACTTCTTGCCGTCCTCCCAGGCCACCCCGGTGTACTGGGCGATCAGGCCCTGGCCCTTCTCCACCACCGGGCCGGTGCCCTTGATCAGCACCTGCTGCTGAAGCTTGTCCGGCGCGTCCTGGCCCTTCGGAATCGTGATCTCCGCGGGCTTCTGGCGCGGCACCTGGACCTGGAGCCCGAACTGCGGCTCGGCCATCTCGCCCTTCGCCTCGGCCTTGGCCTCGGCGGTCGCGGCGCCGACGACGTCGATCGCCCAGACCAGACCGTCGGACTCCTTGATCCCGGACTGCGGGTTCAGGTTCTGGCCCACCAGATCGCCCGCGCTGCCCTCGACCAGGATCCGGCTGCCGGGCTTGGCGCCGACGACCGCGTCGAGGACCTTCGGCGGCAGCATCGGGTTCTGTTCGCCGGTCTTGGCGACGACCTGCTGGCGGGTGGGCCCCTGCGCGGCCCAGGTACCGCCCAGGTCGCGGTTGTCCTTCATGGCCATGCCGGAGAAGTCCAGCCGTACGTAGTCGCCCTTCTTGACCGCGGCGCCCTTCCCCTGGACGAGGGTCTTCACGGCGATCGACGCGGGAGCCTTCGCCCCGGACGGCACCTTGATCGTCGGCTTCTCGCCGAAACCGCCGGTGACCTGCGACACCACCGCGGCGGCCTTCGTGCCCTTGTCCGAGCCGGACGAGTCGTCCGAGCCGCAGGCGGCGGTGAACAGCAGGGCCGGCACGGCGACGGCCACGACGAGGCGCGTCTTCTTGCTGAGGTTCATGAAACCAACTCGTGAGTAGGGGGCGGGCGGGTCCTGCCACTGTACGGCCTGGACCACCCGCCCCCGCCGGCATGCGCCGGGCGAAACCCCCGGTACACCTGGGTGGAGCACCCTCACATGCCCGCGATCAGCTTTTCTACCCGGTCGTCCACCGAGCGGAACGGGTCCTTGCACAGCACCGTGCGCTGCGCCTGGTCGTTCAGCTTCAGATGCACCCAGTCCACCGTGAAGTCGCGGCGCTGCTCCTGCGCCCGGCGGATGAAGTCGCCGCGCAGCCGCGCCCGGGTGGTCTGCGGCGGTACGGACTTGCCCTCGAAGATCTTCAGGTCGTTGCACACCCGGGCCGCCTGGCCCCGCTTCTCCAGCAGGTAGTACAGCCCGCGGCGGCGGTGGATGTCGTGGTAGGCGAGGTCTATCTGCGCGATCCGGGGGTGGGAGAGGGTGATGTTGTTCTTCGCCCGGTAGCGCTCGATGAGGTTGTGCTTCATCACCCAGTCGATCTCCGTGGAGATCTTGTCGAGCTCCTCGGCGCGGATCGCCTCCAGCGTGCGGCCCCACAGCTCCAGCACCCGCTCGATGGTGCCGGAGCGGATACCGCGCCGCTCGCAGAAGTCGACGGCCTTCTCGAAGTACTCCTGCTGCACCTCCAGCGCGGAGGCCTCCCGGCCGCTGGCCAGGCGTACCTTGCGCTGTCCGGTCATGTCGTGGCTGACCTCGCGGATCGCCCGGATCGGGTTCTCCAGGGTCAGGTCCCGCATGACCGTGCCGGCCTCGATCATCCGCAGCACCAGGTCGGTCGCGCCGACCTTCAGCAGCATCGTGGTCTCGGACATGTTGGAGTCGCCGACGATCACGTGCAGCCGCCGGTAGCGCTCGGCGTCGGCGTGCGGCTCGTCGCGGGTGTTGATGATCGGCCGGGACCGGGTCGTCGCGGAGCTGACGCCCTCCCAGATGTGCTCCGCGCGCTGGCTGACGCAGTAGACGGCGCCGCGCGGCGTCTGCAGTACCTTTCCGGCGCCGCAGATCAGCTGCCGGGTCACCAGGAACGGGATGAGGATGTCGGCGAGCCGGGAGAACTCCCCGTGCCGCGCCACCAGATAGTTCTCGTGACAGCCGTAGGAGTTGCCGGCGGAATCGGTGTTGTTCTTGAAGAGGTAGACGTCACCGGCGATTCCCTCCTCGTGCAGCCGGCGCTCCGCGTCCACCAGGAGGCCTTCCAGAATGCGCTCGCCGGACTTGTCGTGCGTGACCAGCTCGATCACGTTGTCGCACTCGGGAGTGGCGTACTCCGGGTGCGAACCCACGTCGAGATACAGGCGGGCGCCGTTGCGCAGGAAGACATTGCTGCTGCGGCCCCAGGAAACGACTCGGCGGAAGAGGTAACGCGCCACCTCATCCGGGGACAACCGGCGCTGCCCCCTGAACGTGCAAGTGACGCCGTACTCGTTCTCCAGCCCGAAGATTCGGCGGTCCATGTCTGAACATTACGCCTGAAGGGCTGCGCTGAAACCGGGTTCGGCGACGGCGATTCGATCATTTTCGCGCATGTCACCGGCGGGCGGACACGCCCGGAACCGGCCTCGGCGCCGCCTGCTCGCCATTCCGGCGGACCGGGCGGTCACCCGGTCCGCCGTGCTGTGTCAGCTCTTGCCGGCGTCGTCCCCGGAGGCGTCGGAGTCCGCGGCGTCCTCGGAGCCGGAGCCCCCGGAGCCGGCGGACGCGTCGCCCGGCGACTCGTCGGGCAGGTCCAGGATCTCCTCGTCGTCGTCAGCCGCGGCGTCCGCGGAGGCGTCGGCGGACGGCTGCTCGCCCTCCAGCAGGCGGGTCAGCTGACCGCCCAGGATCCGCTTGAACTTGCGCTGCTGGGGCCGGCGCCGGTCCAGCACCGCGACCTCGAGCTGATCGGCCGTCAGCGTGCGCTCGCTGCCGTTGGTGTCCCGGGTGAGGGACTCCACCGCCAGCTTCAGCGCCTCGGCCAGGGTCATGCCCTCGCGGTGGCGCGACTCCAGATACGAGCTGATCTGGTCGGCGTTGCCGCCGACGGCCACCGAGCCGTGCTCGTCGACGATCGACCCGTCGTGCGGCAGCCGGTAGACCTGGTCGTCCGCCGGGGCCTCCCCGACCTCGGCGACGATCAGCTCCACCTCGTACGGCTTCTCCGCCACCGACGAGAAGATCGTGCCCAGCGTCTGGGCGTAGACGTTCGCCAGGCCGCGGGCCGTGACGTCGTCCCGGTCGTAGGTGTAGCCGCGCAGGTCGGCGTAGCGGACGCCGCCGATGCGCAGGTTCTCGAACTCGTTGTACTTGCCGACCGCCGCGAAGGCGATCCGGTCGTAGATCTCGCTGACCTTGTGGAGTGCGCGGGACGGGTTCTCGGCGACGAAGAGGATGCCGTCCGCGTACTGCAGCACGACGACGCTGCGGCCGCGCGCGATGCCCTTGCGGGCGTACTCGGCGCGATCCTGCATCGCCTGCTGGGGTGAGACATAGAACGGGGTCGACACCGGCTATCCGTCCCTTTCGCTGCGTCGGGGGCGCGGTCGCGGCCGCACCAGTTCATCCAGGGCCCGCATGGCGCTACAGCACCGCGGCGCGCGGGCCGTCGGGGTGCTCCAGCCGGCCGTCCACGACCGAGCGGGCGATCTCCATGGACTCCGTCTCCGTGAGCCGGCGGTAGCCCTCGTCCGTGATGACCGTGAGGATCGGGAAGATACGCCGGGCCATGTCCGGGCCGCCCGTCGCCGAG
Source organism: Streptomyces smaragdinus (assembly GCF_009604385.1). GTDB lineage: Bacteria > Actinomycetota > Actinomycetes > Streptomycetales > Streptomycetaceae > Streptomyces > Streptomyces smaragdinus. The sequence goes on along the minus strand of NZ_WEGJ01000017.1, from coordinate 28,762 downwards.
TCGTCGTCGGCGGCGTCGTACAGCGCCTGGACGGCGGCCGTCGTGGCCTCGGACTCCGAGAGGTCCTCGCGGTAGAGCTTCTTCAGGCTGCCCCGGGCGAACACCGAGCCCGAGCCGACGGCGGCGAAGCCGTGCTCCTCCGAGCGGCCGCCCGTCACGTCGTACGAGAAGATCCGGCCGCGCTCGCGGGCCAGGTCCCAGCCGGCGAACAGCGGCACGACGGCCAGGCCCTGCATCGCCATGCCGAGGTTCGAGCGGATCATCGTGGTGAGGCGGTTGGCCTTGCCCTCGAGGGAGAGCGTGGCGCCCTCCACCTTCTCGAAGTGCTCCAGCTCCAGCTGGAAGAGCTTGACCATCTCCACCGCGAGGCCCGCGGTGCCGGCGATGCCGATCGCCGAGTACTCGTCGGCCGGGAACACCTTCTCGATGTCCCGCTGGGCGATCATGTTCCCCATGGTGGCGCGGCGGTCGCCGGCCAGGACGACGCCGCCGGGGAACGTCAGCGCCACGATCGTCGTGCCGTGCGGGGCCTGCAGGACGCCCTCGGCCGGCAGCTCCCGGCGCCCCGGCAGCGCCTCGGGGGCGTGCTGGGCCAGGAAGTCGAGGAACGACGACGACCCGGGCGTCAGGAAGGCAGCCGGCAGACGCCCGGTGCTACGAGGGTTGGCTTCCACGCGTTTCCTTCCGGATAGGCGGCGGCGCGACGGGGCACGGCGGGCGAAGGCCCGGACCGTACCGACGGCCGAATTGCGGTTGAAGCACGTACGCCACGGACCCTACCCGTCCCGTGGCGGTGATCCACCTGGGCGGCGGAAGCTCACGGGAGGCCTTCGCTGTGGGCGAAGACCTCCCGCGGCCACCGCTGTTCACTCCGGGAGCGACAGCTCCCGGCGGCGTTCACATCCGTGAATCACTGTCCACCCTTTTGAACGAACGAACGCACGAAGTCCTCCGCGTTCTCCTCGAGGACGTCGTCGATCTCGTCCAGCACGGAGTCCACGTCGTCCGAGAGCTTCTCGTGCCGCTCCTTGAGGTCGGACTCCGCCTCCGCCTGCTGCTCCTCGACCTCCTCGGAGGTCTTCGAGGCCTTCTTCTGTCCGCCGCCAGTGTCCTTGGTCGCCATGTCCCTCACCCCGCTCGGTTCAGTCCGCGTGCAAGATCAGCTGTTATAGACCCTACAAGGCCGGTCGGACATCGGCCCCGTAGTTCCCACAACGTGCGAGTACCACCCTGGTGATTCCCGCATCACGGGCATTTCAGCCCACTTCTGCGGTACAGCAGTGTGCGATCGGTGCCGGATCAGCCCCCGGACAGCACCCGTACCAGCTCTTCGGCCGTACGGCAGCGGTCCAGGAGTTCCTTGACATGGTTCCTGGTACCCCGCAGGGGTTCCAGGGTGGGCACCCGCTGCAGCGAGTCCCGGCCGGGCAGGTCGAAGATCACCGAGTCCCAGGAGGCCGCCGCGACGTCGTCGGCGTACTGCTCCAGACAGCGGCCCCGGAAATAGGCCCGGGTGTCCTCCGGCGGCTCGGTCTTGGCCCGCTCCACGTCCTGCTCGTCCAGCAGCCGCTTGATGCTGCCGCGCGCGGTGAGCCGGTTGTACAGGCCCTTGTCCGGGCGCACGTCCGCGTACTGCAGGTCGACCAGCTGCAGCCGGGCGGCGTCCCACTCCAGACCGTCACGGCGCCGGTAGCCCTCGAGGAGGTGGAGCTTGGCGACCCAGTCGAGCTCGCCCGCCAGGCTCATCGGATCCGTCTCGAGCCGGTTGAGGGTGTCCTCCCAGCGGGTCAGCACGTCCGTGGTCTGCTCGTCGGCGTCCGTGCCGAAGCGGTCCTCGACGTACTTGCGGGCCAGCTCGCAGTACTCCATCTGGAGCTGCACCGCGGTCAGCGTACGGCCGCTGCGCAGCGTGACCAGGTGGCCGAGGGAGGCGTCGTGGGAGACCTGGTGGAGGGTGCGTACGGGCTGCTCCACGGCCAGGTCCACCGCGATGAACCCGTCCTCGATCATGGACAGGACCAGCGCCGTGGTGCCGAGCTTGAGGTAGGTGGAGATCTCCGACAGATTGGCGTCGCCGATGATCACATGCAGCCGGCGGTACTTCTCCGCGTCGGCGTGCGGCTCGTCCCGGGTGTTGATGATGGGCCGCTTCAGGGTGGTCTCCAGTCCCACCTCGACCTCGAAGTAGTCGGCCCGCTGGCTGAGCTGGAAGCCGTGCGCGGTGCCGTCCTGGCCGATGCCGACCCGGCCGGCGCCCGTGACGACCTGGCGGGAGACGAAGAACGGCGTCAGATGGCGCACGATGTCCGAGAACGGGGTCTCCCGCTTCATCAGATAGTTCTCGTGCGTGCCGTAGCTGGCGCCCTTGTTGTCGGTGTTGTTCTTGTACAGATGGATCGGCTGGGCACCGGGGAGCTGCGCGGCGCGCACGGCGGCCTCCGCCATGATCCGCTCGCCGGCCTTGTCCCACAGCACCGCGTCACGCGGGTTGGTGACCTCGGGGGCGCTGTACTCGGGGTGGGCGTGGTCGACGTACAGGCGCGCGCCGTTGGTGAGGATCACGTTGGCGAGGCCGATGTCCTCGTCCGTGAGCTGGCTGGAGTCCGCCGCCTCCCGCGCGAGGTCGAAGCCGCGGGCGTCGCGCAGCGGGTTCTCCTCCTCGAAGTCCCAGCGCGCGCGCCGGGCCCGGTGCATCGCCGCCGCGTAGGCGTTGACGACCTGGGACGAGGTGAGCATGGCATTGGCATTGGGGTGGCCCGGCACGGAGATCCCGTACTCCGTCTCGATGCCCATTACTCGCCGTACGGTCATGCGGCCCTCCTTGCCCGGCACCGCCCTCTGCCCTGGGCGGCGCTCAAGTACCGCTGTGTGTCCGGCACGTACACCGATCGCGCGCCGGTACGGAAGAGCCTAGAACGCCATTGGGGTGGTGGGGAGATCATTACGGTCATTGCTTTTCGCCGGCCGGTGCGGCCGGCGGGTAAGCAGCGTCCGGCCGCGGAATACCCGTTCGGGCTTCCACAGCCGGACGCCGTTTCCGTTCGGCCCCTACAGGTACTGGCCGGTGTTCGCCACCGTGTCGATGGACCGGCCGGTGTCCGCGCCCTGCTTTCCGGTGACGAGCGTACGGATGAACACGATCCGCTCGCCCTTCTTGCCGGAGATCCGGGCCCAGTCGTCGGGGTTGGTGGTGTTCGGCAGGTCCTCGTTCTCCTTGAACTCGTCCACACACGCCTGGAGGAGATGGGAGACGCGCAGACCCTTCTGGTTGTGGTCGAGGAAGGCCTTGATCGCCATTTTCTTGGCCCGGTCGACGATGTTCTGGATCATCGCTCCGGAGTTGAAGTCCTTGAAGTAGAGGACTTCCTTGTCACCGTTGGCGTAGGTGACCTCCAGGAAGCGGTTCTCGTCGGATTCCGCGTACATCTGCTCGACCACCGACTGGATCATTCCGGTGACCGTGTCGGCCTTGTCCCCGGCGTGCTCGGCGAGGTCCTCGCTGTGCAGCGGCAGGGTCTTGGTGAGGTACTTGGAGAAGATGTCCTTCGCGGCCTCCGCGTCCGGACGCTCGATCTTGATCTTCACGTCGAGCCGGCCGGGGCGCAGGATCGCGGGGTCGATCATGTCCTCGCGGTTGGAGGCGCCGATCACGATGACGTTCTCCAGGCCCTCCACACCGTCGATCTCGGCGAGCAGCTGCGGGACGATGGTGTTCTCCACGTCCGAGCTGACACCGGAGCCGCGGGTGCGGAAGAGGGACTCCATCTCGTCGAAGAAGACGATCACGGGGGTGCCCTCGGAGGCCTTCTCCCGGGCGCGCTGGAAGACCAGCCGGATGTGCCGCTCGGTCTCGCCGACGTACTTGTTGAGGAGCTCGGGGCCCTTGATGTTGAGGAAGAACGACTTCCCCGCGGGCTTGCCGGTCACCTCGGCGACCTTCTTGGCCAGCGAGTTCGCCACGGCCTTGGCGATGAGGGTCTTGCCGCAGCCGGGAGGACCGTAGAGCAGCACGCCCTTGGGCGGACGCAGCTCGTGCTCCTTGAACAGATCGGGATACAGGTACGGCAGCTCCACCGCGTCCCGGATCATCTCGATCTGATTGCCCAGACCGCCGATCTTGTTGTAGTCGATGTCGGGGACCTCCTCCAGGACGAGGTCCTCGACCTCGCTCTTGGGGATGACCTCGTAGACGTAGCCGGAGCGCGGCTCCAGCAGCAGGGCGTCGCCGGGACGGATGACGGTGTCCAGCAGCGGCTCCGCGAGCCGCACCACCCGTTCCTCGTCGGTGTGCCCCAGGACCAGGGCACGCTCGCCGTCCTCAAGGACCTCCTTGAGGGTGACGATGTCCCCGGCGCGCTCAAACTCCATCGCCTCGACCACGTTCAGCGCTTCGTTGAGCATCAGCTCCTGGCCGCGCCTGAGGTCGTCGAGTTCCACACTCGGGCTGACGTTCACCCGGAGCTTGCGGCCCCCGGTGAAGATGTCCGCCGTGCCGTCCTCGTTCGCCTGCAGGAACACACCGAAGCCGGCCGGCGGCTGCGCGAGCCGGTCGACTTCCTCCTTGAGGGCCACGATCTGGTCGCGGGCCTCACGGAGCGTGTTCGCGAGCCGCTCGTTCTGCGCGGACACGCCTGCCAGGTTGGTCTGCAACTCGACGATGCGCTCTTCGAGAATTCTCGTGTGACGCGGCGAGTCGGCGAGCTTGCGTCGCAGGACGGCGATTTCCTGCTCGAGGTAGGCAATCGTGCCGGCGGGATCTTCGCCCCGGCCCGTACGGTTGCCGCGGTTCATGTCGTCGTCGTGGGCTGCCACGGTCCTCACCTCCTCCAAGGGGAGCTGGACGCTTCCTGACCCTACCTGGGTCAGTCCCAGTTGAAACCCCTAGATCACAAAGACGGTCGGGGTGAGTCCGATCTTCACCCTTGCGCACGCCCTCACGCCAGGGGGATACCCAGCCGGGAACATCGGAAAGCGGCCGGATATAGGGTCGGCATAGTCAACACCCGTCAAGGGTGACTCTATTTCGTCCCATTCGCGTAGATCGGCAGGCGCAATGACCGTGCACAGCGAGACGGCCGGGTCCACCGGGATTCAAGCCGAACTCGAGGTCTGGATCGACCAGGACCTGTGCACCGGCGACGGGATCTGCGCCCAGTACGCACCCGAGGTCTTCGAGCTGGACATCGACGGCCTGGCCTACGTCAAGGGCCCCGACGACGAGCTGCGCCAGTCCCCCGGCGCCACGGCCCCGGTGCCGTCGGTGCTGCTCACGGACGTGGTGGCCTCGGTACGGGAGTGTCCCGGCGAGTGCATCCACGTGCGCCGGACCGCGGACGGCGCCGAGGTGTACGGCCCCGGCGCCGGCTGACCGGGGGGCGGCTCAGGCCGCGACGCCCGCGGGGCGCACGGGCTGGGCCTCCAGCACGAACCGGCCGTTCTCCCAGTGCCATTCGACGTCCCGCTCCCGGTCGGGGCAGCAGCGCGGGGCGTCCGCGGAGTAGCCGAGCAGTGTGGCCGAAATCTCACCGTCACGCACGGCGAACTTTCCGACACTCATGTCCTGCTTCGCGTCCAGCAGGGTCTCGAGCACCCGCGGGGGCTCCCCGGGACCGGCCAGCACGTAGACGGAGCTGGGCGCGGTGCCCAGGCCCGTCTCGCAGCGGACCACGGCCACGGTCTCGGCGCGGCCGTCGTGGTCGAGGTCGGCGGAGGCGCGGTGGGTGACGACCGGTCTGCGTTCGCCGCAGTCCAGGGGGTAGTCGGCGGCCGCGGCGTCGGGGCCGGTCTGTCCGCCGTCCGCCGCGTGAGCCCCGTCGGGCGTCAGGGCGCCGCCGGCGGCGACGACCGCGGCCACGGCGACGGCGGTGAGCAGCCACTGGAGAGGGCTGGTACGGGTGTGCGGGAGGTCTGCTGCGCCTGGCAGGGACTGCACGCTGGGGGGCTCCTGGATAGTCGCTGAACGCCGTGGGGGTGGCAGGAATGGTGCCACATGATCACTTCATGTGGAACGACCGCCACCCCACGCGGCGTCAGCCGCATCATCGATGCGTGCGTCAGCGGTTCTTGCCGGGACCCTCGTAGTCCTCCCCGTACGCCCCGGGGGCGGGCCGGCGGCGGCGCAGCGGCGGCTCGACGCCGTCGGCGAGCCGGCGGGCGGTGAGCAGGAAGCCGGTGTGGCCGATCATGCGGTGGTCCGGGCGTACCGCCAGACCCTCGATGTGCCAGGTGCGCACCATCGTCTCCCACGCGGAGGGCTCGTTGAACGAGCCGTGCTCGCGGATGGTCTCCACCGTGCGGGCCAGCTGCGTGGTGGTCGCGACGTACGCGCAGAGCATGCCGCCGGGCACCAGGGCCTTCGAGACGGCGTCCAGGCACTCCCAGGGGGCCAGCATGTCGAGGATGACCCGGTCGACCTCGGTGTCGGCGAGGTTGTCCTGCAGATCGCCCACGGTCAGCTGCCAGGCGGGGTGGGGGCCGCCGAAGTAGCGCTCCACGTTCTCGCGCGCGATCCGGGCGAAGTCGTCCCGGCGCTCGTAGGAGTGGAGCATGCCGTGGTCGCCCACGGCCCGCAGCAGGAACATGGTCAGCGAGCCGGATCCCACTCCGGCCTCGACCACGCGGGCGCCGGGGAAGATGTCGGCCATCGCGAGGATCTGCCCCGCGTCCTTGGGGTAGACCACGGCGGCGCCGCGGGGCATGGACAGGACGTAGTCGGGGAGCAGCGGGCGCAGCGCGAGATACGCGACGTTCCCGGTGGTACGCACAACAGTGCCCTCGGGAGCGCCGATCAGCTCGTCGTGCGGGAAGGCACCCTTGTGGGTGTGGAAGCTCTTCCCGGCTTCGAGCGTGAACGTGTAGTGGCGACCCTTGGGATCGGTGAGCTGGACCTGGTCCCCGACCTGGAAGGGCCCGCGTCGGCGGGCGGCACCGGTCGGTTCGGACATGCGGTCAGATTACCGGTCGGGAGCCGGTGCCCGCGCCACGGGCCGCCGCGGGGCTTGTTATTCGTACGGCTGTACGGAGCCGCGCCCGCGGGAGTGACGGGGGCGGGGCTCAGGAGGCGGGGCGGGCCATGGCGGCGACGAAGGCGCGTTCCACGTCGGCCGTGGACAGGACGCCGTAGATCTCGCCCGTCTCCTCCACCACCAGATACTCCGTGGCCGGGGTCGAGCGCATGTGCTCCAGCAGCTCCTCCCCCGTCAGCTCCGCGGACACCCGCATGCCCTCGCGCAGGTCCTGGGCGTACTGGCCGATGCTCTCCCAGGGCCGGCGGTGCTCGGCGACGCCGGTGATCGCCGACTCGCGGACGATGCCCGTGGGCGCCCCGGTGCCGTCGACGACGACCAGGGCCCGCGCGCCGGCCTCGTCGGCGCGGCGCAGCGCCTCGGACAGCGGGGTGTCGGGGGTGACGGGGGCGGCGCGCCGGGTGAGGACGCGGGCACGCAGGTCGGGGAGGCGTTCGCGCAGCCGGGCCATGCGCAGGCTGTTGCCGGCGCCCGTCCAGATGATCGCGGCCAGGATCGCGGCGAGCAGGGCGTCGGTGAGGGAGTCGGCGCCGCCGATCTCGGCGCCGTCGCGGGTGGTGGTGAGCAGCGGGAGGCCGATCAGCACGCCGACGGCGAGCGCGCGGCCCACCCAGGCGGCGGCGACGGTGCCGGTCATCGGCTTGCCGCTGATCTTCCAGACGACGGCACGGAGCATCCGGCCGCCGTCCAGGGGCAGGCCGGGCAGCAGGTTGAACAGCGCGACGATCAGGTTGGAGATCATCAGGCCGGCCAGCAGCACCGAGGGGACCGTGCGCTCCTGCACGAGGTGCAGGGCCCCGTAGAAGACCGCGGAGAGCACCAGGGACAGCAGCGGGCCCGCGAAGGCCAGCCAGAACTCGCGGCCGGGGGTGTCGGACTCCTTCTCGATCTCCGAGACGCCGCCGAAGAACTGGAGCTGGATCCGGCGCACGGGCAGCTTGTAGTGCAGCGCGACGACGGTGTGCGCCAGCTCGTGGACCAGCACGGACGCGTAGAAGGCGACGGCGAAGAAGAGGGCGACGAGATAGCGCACGCCGCCGAGCTCCGGCAGCACCCGCTCCAGCTGGCCGCCGAAGACCCAGGTGATCAGCGCGGCGACCAGGAACCAGCTCGGGGCCACGTACACGGGCACGCCGAAGGGACGGCCCATGAGCAGGCCGCCTCCGCGTTCCTTGGGACGGTTGTCCTTGCCGTCGTGGTCCACTCTCTCCCCTGTACCCCTCGTCGCGGCGCCGTACTGCCGATGGTATGCCGCACGATGTCGGTGCCGGGCCGTAGGGTCGTACACCATGACTACCCCGACCGGCACCGACAGCGATCCAGGGCAGGGCGCGGACGGGCCCGGACTCGCCCCGTCCGCCCCCGCGCCCGGGGGCGCGGAGGCGTCCGCGCCGCCGCGCCCGTCGCTCTCGCCGTCGCGCGCGAACGACTTCCAGACGTGCCCGCTGCTGTACCGCTTCCGGGTGATCGACCGGCTCCCGGAGAAGCCGAACGCCGCCGCGGCCAGGGGCACGCTGGTGCACGCGGTGCTGGAGCGGCTCTTCGACGACCCGGCCGGCGAGCGCACGGTCCCGCGGGCCCGGGCGATGGTGGCGCCGGCCTGGGACCGGCTGCTGGCGGACCGGCCGGAGCTGGCGGAGCTGTTCGCCGAGGACGGCGGGGCGGTGGATCTGGCCGGATGGCTGGCGGAGGCCGAGACGCTGGTGGAGCGGTGGTTCTCGCTGGAGGACCCGACGCGGCTGGAGCCGGCCGAGCGGGAGCTGTTCGTCGAGACGGAGCTGGAGTCGGGGCTGCGGCTGCGGGGCGTCATCGACCGGGTCGACGTGGCGCCGACGGGCGAGGTGCGCATCGTCGACTACAAGACGGGCAAGGCCCCGCGCCCGGAGTACGCGGCGGGGGCGCTGTTCCAGATGAAGTTCTACGCCCTGGTGGTGTGGCGGCTGCGGGGCGTGGTGCCGCGCCGGCTGCAGCTGGTGTATCTGGGCAGCGAGGACGTGCTGACGTACGACCCGGACGAGGGCGATCTGCGCGGCGTGGAGCGCAAGTTGCACGCGCTGTGGCAGGCCATCGACCGGGCGACGGCCAGCGGCGACTGGCGGCCGCGGACGGGCCCGCTGTGCCGGTTCTGCAGCTTCCAGGAGATCTGCCCGGCGTACGGGGGCACTCCCCCGCCCTATCCCCTGGCCGCCGGCCCGGCGCCGGGGGCGGGAGTGCCCGGACCCCGCCCGGCCGGGGAGGGCGAAGTGGCCCAGGGCACAATGGGCGACGTCTAGCGAAGGAGAAGTCTCGTGGCCATCCGCGTCCTGCTCGTCGACGACCAGCCGCTGCTGCGCACGGGTTTCCGCATGATCCTCGAGGCGGAGCAGGACATCGCCGTCGTGGGTGAGGCGGGCGACGGGGTCCAGGCCCTGGACCAGGTGCGGGCGCTGCAGCCCGATGTGGTGCTGATGGACATCCGGATGCCGCGGATGGACGGCGTCGAGGCGACCCGGCAGATCACCGGCCCCGGCCGGGACGGCCCGGCGAAGGTGCTGGTGCTGACCACGTTCGACCTGGACGAGTACGTGGTGGACGCGCTGCGGGCCGGTGCCAGCGGATTCCTGCTGAAGGACGCCCCCGCGGTGGAGCTGGTGCAGGCGATCCGCGTGGTCGCGGCCGGTGAGGCGATGCTGGCGCCGTCGATCACCCGGCGGCTGCTCGACAAGTACGCGACGAAGCTGCCCTCCGGCGAGGAGACCGTCCCGGACACCCTGGGCACGCTCACCGACCGGGAGGTCGAGGTGCTCAAGCTGGTGGCCCGGGGGCTGTCCAACGCGGAGATCGCCGCGGATCTGTTCGTCAGCGAGACGACGGTGAAGACGCATGTGGGGCATGTGCTGACGAAGCTGGGGCTGCGCGACCGGGTGCAGGCGGCGGTGTACGCGTACGAGAGCGGTCTGGTGCGGCCCGGGGCCTCCTGAGCCGTCGCCCGCGGGGTCCGGATGTCCTCCGGACCCGTCCGCGGGCGTCTACGCCGCGTCCGCCAGGGGCCCGGGACGGCCGCGGAAGCGGGTGTCGGCGGCCAGGGTCGTCTCGAGGCCGCTCAGCCCGCCGCCGCGGGCGGCCGGCTCGAGCGCCTTCAGCAGCCGGTCGCGGGCGTCCGTGCTGTACGGACCGGTGCGGCCGGCCATGATCCGGGCGCGGGCGCGGGTGGCGAGCTGGCGCGCGTTGCCCGGAGTGATCCGCAGTCGTTCGGCGATCAGCTGGTACGGGTATCTGAACCCCTCGCGCAGCACGAACACGGCGCGCTCCGACGGCAGCAGCCGTTCGCACAGCAGCTGGACGGCGAGCTCGATCGTCTCGCCGCGTTCGATCCCGGCCTGCGGGTCCGCGGTCTCGTACACCGTGTCCTCGTACTCCCGGGGCAGGGCGGGCGTCTCGCGGCGGTGGCGGGCGGACCGGATGTGGTTGATCGCCAGCCGGCTCGTCGTGGTCAGCAGGAAGGCCTCGGCGTTGGTCACCGCGGCGCGGTCGGTGCGGTACCAGCGGAGCCAGACCTCCTGGAGGATGTCCTCCGCCTCGTGCGGGTCGCCGACGATGCGGTGGGCGGTCCGGAACAGGCGGGGGCGGGCGTCGACGAAGGCGTCGAGATCGTCGTCGTTCATGGTCGGGTCTCCTCTGCGGTCCGGGCGGCCCTGCGGACCAGGTCGGCGATGGCGCGGGGCTGGGACACGTGGACGAAGTGACTCGCGGCGACCTCGGACACCGTGGAACCGGAGCGGACGGCCATGGCCCGCTGCAGCGACGCCGGGATCACCCGGTCGTCGGAGGCCACCAGGTACCAGCTGGGTTTGGTGTGCCAGGCGGGCCGGGTGACGCGGCCCTCGAGGGCGCCGACCCGCCAGGGGACCTGGGAGTCGGCCAGGAAGCGGGCCTCGGCGGGCGGAAGGTCGGCCGCGTACAGCTCGTGGAAGCCGGCGTGCTCACGGACCAGGAAGTCGTCTCTCGGCGGTGGCATCGGCGCGGTTCCGGCCATCAGGTCGTGCGCGGACTCGCCGGTGTCGGGGACGAAGGCGGCGACGTAGACCAGGGCGGCGACGTCGTCGTCGGTGCCGGCCTCCGTGATCACCACGCCGCCGTAGGAGTGGCCGACGAGCACGCACGGGCCGTGCTGGGCGCGCATCACCCGCAGGGTGGCCAGCACGTCGCCCGCGAGGGACTGGGTGGGGTGCTGGACCACGGAGACACGGAAGCCGTCGGCGACGAGCAGTTCGTACACCTGCCGCCATCCGGACCCGTCCACGAAGTCCCCGTGGACCAGCAGCACATTCTTGATCTGTTCCATGGCAGGCAGATTCGCCCCGGGAGGGCAAGGGAGGCATCGGGGATAACCCTCGCCGTCGCGAGGGGAGGGTGATAGGGCAAAATGCCGGTGTGATCCAGGGACTGTTCGGACGAGAGGACGCACTGGCGGCCGTCGGCGATCTGATGGACCGCGGCGGCAGTGTGGTCACCGTCGGGGACCCGGGGGTCGGCAAGAGCCGGTTGCTGCAGGCCGCGGCCGAGTTGGCGCGGGGCCAGGGACGCCGGGTGCTGTCCGTGGCGCCGACCGAGTTCGAGAAGGGGCTGCCCTTCGCGGGGCTCGCCGAGCTCACCCGCCACTTCCCCGAGGGGGCCGACCAGGACCTTCCGGGGCCGCAGCGGCGCGCGCTGGCCGTGGCCCTGCAGCGCGCGGAGCCCGGGGGCGGCGAGGTCGACCCGCTGGCCGTCCCCCTGGCCGTGCGGAGTCTGTTCTCGCGGCTGTGCGAGTCGGAGCCGGTGGCGCTGATCATCGACGATCTGCAGTGGCTGGACCAGGCGACCGTCGGCAGCCTCGGCTTCGCGCTGCGCGGCCTGCTGGCCGAACCCCGGCGGCTGAGCGTGCTGATCGCGACCAGGCCGGACCCGGAGACTGGTACGGAACTCCTGCGGTGTCTGGCGGAGCCGCGCCACGAGTTCGCGCTGCGCCCGCTGACGGACGACGCCGTGGGCCGGCTGCTGCGTACCCGGCTGGGACCGGAGTGGACGCCGCCGCTGAGCGCCGAGGTGGCTCGGGCCAGCGGCGGGAACCCGTTCCTGGCCCTGGAGATCGCGCGGGCCTCCGGGCCCGGGCGGGTGCACGTCCCGCCGAGCCTCGCCGAGCTGTTGGACGAACGCGTGGCCCGGCTGACCGGCGACACCCGCGAGGTGCTGCTGCTGGCGTCCGCGGCCGGCCGGCTGACGGTGACGCAGGCGCAGGCGGTCGTCGAACGGGACAGGCTGTGGCCGGCCCTGGAGGCCGCGGTCGACGAGGACATGGTGAACGTGGGCGCCGGGTCGGTGATCACCTTCACCCATCCGCTGCTGGCCTCGGCCGTGTACGACGCCGCCACGGCGGCCGAGCGCCGCCGGGCGCACCGCGCGCTGGCGGACACCCTCGAGGATCCGGTGGAACGGGCCCGGCACCGGGCGAAGTCGACGTCGATACCGGACGAGACCGTGGCGGCCGATCTGGAACGGGCCGCCGAACTCTCCACGGGCCGCGGCGCCCGGCAGGTGGCGGGCGAGCTGCTGGAGGGGGCGGCCCTGGCCACCGTGTCGGACCCGGTGGCCGGTCTGGCGCGCTGGCTGCGTGCCGTGGACACCTACAGCAACGCCGGCGACGCGACGGCCGCCCGGGCCGCCCTGTGCAAGGGGAAGTCGCTCGCCGTCTCACCCGAGCAGCAGGCCCAGGTGAAGGTGCGCTGGGCCCGGCTGGCGGAGGACGTGGCCACCGCCCGGTCGCGGGTGGAGCAGGTGCTCGACCTCGCTCCCGCCGGCAGCGCGGCGCACGCGGACGCGCTGGGCACCCTGGCGGCGTTCTGCCGGATGCTGGGCGACGGGCCGCGGGCGCTCGAGGCCGCCCGGGAGGCGGTCACGGAGGCGACCGCGCTCGGGCGGGCGGATCTGCGGCTCAAGGCACTCACCGAGCTCATGGTGGCCGAGCGGCACTGGGGCGTGGGCCGGGGCACGGACGCAGGAGCGCTGGACGAGATCGACCGGCTCGCCGAAGAGGCCGGGCTCCCCCCGTCGTTGCCGGCCGCCGTACGGGGTTTCGGTGCGCGCTGGACCGATCCGGCCGCCGAGACGCAGGTCCGCGGGGGCATCGCCCAGGCCGTCGAGGCCGGCCGGTACGGCGACCTGTCGCTGCTGTACATCGCCCTGATCATCGTCCTCGTCCGCCGGTCGAAGGTGCGCGATGCCGAGGCCGCGCTCCAGGACGCGGCCTCGTCGGGGGCGTGGGCGGCGTCCGGTGACTGGTCCGAGGCCTTCAACTCGCAGGAGGACATGGCGCACGCCCTCGTCTACTCCTACGCCGGTGAGCTGGACGAGGCCCGGCTGTGGGCCCGGCGCGGCGCCGACCGGCCGCAGGTCCAGGGGTCGACGTACTGGCGGGCCGGCTTCCTGGCGCAGCTCGGCTTCGTCGAGGCATCCGCGCGTGACTGGCCCGCGGCGCTCGAGGTGCTGCGCGAGGTCGCGGGGATCTTCGAGCGCACGGGCATGGTCGATCTGGAGGGGCTCCTCTGGGGCGTGGACTACGCCGACGCCGCCCTCCAGCTCGGTGAGACCAAGGACGTCGAGGCGGCCGTCGCCGTGCTGCGGCGTCAGGGAGCGGCCGGGAGCCAGGACGCCGAGGTCGCCGCCCGGCGCTGCCAGGCCCTGCTGACGGCCGCCCGCGGGGACACGGACACGGCGCTGAAGGAACTCCTCGCCGTCGTCGGGCTGCCGGACGCGGAGTGCCCGTTCGAGGCGGCGCGGTCCCGGCTGGCGCTGGGGCAGGTCTACCGGCGCGCCGGGTTCAAGGGCAAGGCGAATCAGGCGCTGGACGCGGCGGCGGGCGCCTTCGAGGCGCTGGGCATCCCGCGGTGGGCGCAGCGGGCCCGGGACGAGGCGGGTCGGGTGGGGCTGCGCCCCACGACGAGCACGCTCACCGAGACGGAGCGCCGGGTGGCGGAGCTGGTCGCGGCGGGGCGGTCGAACCAGGAGACCGCGGCCGAGCTCTTCATGTCCGTGAAGACCGTGGAAGCCAATCTGACGCGGATCTACCGCAAGCTGTCGGTGCGGTCGAGGACCGAACTCGCCAACCGGCTGCCGCACACCTCCGGGAGCTGATCCCCCGGGCGCACAAGAGGGCGGCCGGTCTCCCGGCCGCCCTTGTCCCGTGTGTACGAGCCGGCTACGCGGCCGTTGTGGAGCCGGCCTCCTTCAGCCACTCGTCGAACGTCACCCTGCCCCGCGGCCCCTGCCCGGTCGGCAGCAGACCGCCGCTGCTCATCCCGCCGGGGAAGTGCACCGGCAGCACCGGCCGCTTCCGCGCGCCGCCCGCGGCCATCAGCCGCCGCGCCATGCCGACGAGCGACTCCACCTTCGGCCCGGCGATCTCCGGGGCCATCCCCCGCGGCGCGTCCAGCGCGAGGCCGACGAGGGCCTCGGCCACCTCCCGTACGGCGATGGGCTGGACCTGTCCGGTCGGCACCACGGCAATCGGCCCGGGCACACCGGCGAGCACCTGGCCGGCGAACTCGTGGAACTGCGTCGACCGCAGGATCGTCCACGGCACCGCCCCGCCCCGGACGATGTCCTCCTGGCGCATCTTGCCCGCGTAGTAGCCGTTCCTGACCCGGTCGACCCCCACGATCGACACGGTCACGAGGTGCCGCACCCCGGCCCGTTCGGCCGCCCCGAGGAGGTTGTGCCCGGCCTTGTCGAAGAAGGCGATCGCCTCCTTCTTGTTCATCGTGGAAAGATTGCTGACGTCGATGACCGCCTCGGTCCCGGCGAGCGCCGCGTCCAGCCCGGCGCCGGTCACCAGATCGACGCCCTGCCCGCGCGACAGCACCACGGGGGCGTACCCGCGGGACTTCAGCGCCGCCACCACAAGCCGTCCGGCCACCCCGGTTCCACCGGCAACCGCGATCCTCATGACCTCTCCTGTCCCTCGTGGCGCTGTCCTTCGAGGCGCTGTACGCAAGGTAGACAGGGGGGTACGTCCCCCTGTGACAGCGCGGCCGGTGAGCGGCGTCACATCATCTGGTCGAACGCCCGCTTGAGGGCCGCCTCCCGCGTCGCCAGGGACCGTCGGCTCAGCACGGTGTCGGGCACCCACATGTCGAACGCGTGGAACGCCCCGGGGTAGAGGTGGAATTCGGTCGGCACCCCCGCCTTCAGCAGCCCCCGGACGTAGTCGACGCACTCGTCCCGGAACACCTCCAGCTCCGTCGCGTCCACGAACGCCGGGGGCAGCCCGGACAGATCGGTGGCGCGGGCCGGGGCCGCGTACACGGAGACCTCACCGGTGCCGGCCCGGTCGCCGAGGAGCGCCTTCCAGCCGTAGAGGTTGTCGGCCCGGCTCCAGACCACGGCCTCGGTGAACTCGTGGCTGGACGGGGTGATGTTGCGGTCGTCGAGCATCGGGGAGTTCAGGAGCTGGAACGCGATATCCGGGCCGCCCTTGTCCCGGGCCATCAGGGCCATCGCGGCGGCCAGACCGCCGCCGGCGCTGGATCCGCCGACGGCCAGCCTCGCCGGGTCGACGCCCAGTTCGGCGGCGTTCTCCGCGACCCAGACCAGTCCGGCCCAGCAGTCCTCGACCTGGGCGGGGTCCTGGTGTTCGGGGGCCAGGCGGTAGTCCACGGACACGCCGACGATGCCGAGGCGTTCCACGTACCCGACCATCATGGCGTCGTCCTGCTCGGGCAGGCCGATGATCATGCCGCCGCCGTGGATCCAGTACAGCGCGGGACGGCCTTGGCCGGGCTCCGCCGGCCGGTAGATCCGCAGCCGGACGTCCGGCTGCCCCTCGGCGCCGGGGACCAGGCGGTTCTCGATCACGACCTCGGTCTCGGGCGGTGGGGCTATCGTCGCGTGCATCTGCTCCCGCTGCCCGGGCAGGTCCTCGTACGACACGGCCGTGATGTCGAAGTCGAGGATCGGCAGCTGCTCGACCCCGGCCCGGAGTTCGGGGTCGAGGTGGGGGTGCAATGCCATGGGGCGTTCCCTTCGCGACGATTGTCTGCTGTCGTCAGCAATGACAGGGCAGCACCCCGGAGTTGTGACAGGCGAGTCAGACCCCGTCGAGGCGGGCCAGTTGTTCGCGCGCGTCGGAAACCCGCGCCGGGTCTCCGGCCGGGCCCAGGGCGGCAAGGGAGGCGAAGGCTTCCCGGGCCTCCCCGGGACGGCCCGCGGACAGCAGGACGTGGCCCAGCTCGCTGAGCAGGCGGCCTATGCGTGACGGTTTCCCGTCGCATGCCTCGAGACCGGTTCGCAGCTGGTCGACGGCCGCGTCCCAGTCGCCCAGACGGGCGTGGGAGTCACCGGCGATGGTGTGCAGTGCGGTCCGGGTGTAGCGGGCGATATGCGGCTCGAACCGGTCACCGGTCTCGTCGAGGAAGACGAATGCCGCGGCGATCGACGCCAGGGCTTCGGTGGGGCGACCGGCGCGGTTCAGCGTATTGCAGAGACCCAGCAGGGACTGTGCCGCTCCATGATGATCACCTGCCGCCTCGAACAGATCTGCCGCTCGCCGGTCACTTTCCATGGATCCGTCGAAGTCATCGAGCGAGAGGTACGCGGAGGCCAGGTACTGATGGGCCCAGGCCTGCTGGCTGAGGCTGTCGGCGCGACGGGCCGCCGCGAGGGCCTGCGTCGCACACTCGATGCTGTCGTGGGGCCGTCCCTCGCAGGTGAAAAGGGCCCAGGCGTGGTAGTTGAGCTGAGTGGCCTCCGTCAGCGGATCACCCAGGGCCCGGGCGCTGCGGGCGCCGGCAGCGTAGACCTCGTGCCAGTGGCCCCAGAAGACCCAGTTGTCGGAGAACCAGTGCAACGCTTCGGCCACCTCGACCACCGTGGCGTGATCGCCCGCGGCAGCGGCGGCGCGCAGGGCGGCGAGCCAGTTGAGTCCCTCGGCCTGCAGCCAGTCGTGGGCCCGGTCGGCGCTGGACAGGTCAACGATGCCCGCCCAGTCGGGCGGCGGGGCGCCGTAGTCCGGTTCGAACCACCGTCCGGCCACGACCGCCGTCTCCAGCAGCCAGTCGTACAGCTCCCGGCGGGCCGCCTCCCTCTCCGTCGTGCTCTCCTCGGCCACCAGCCGCGTACGGGCGTACAGCCACAGCAGGTCGTGCAGCCGGTAGCGGCCGCCGTTGGTGCCCAGCAGCCCCGCCTCGAACAGCTCCTCCAGCGCGTCCTCGGCGTCGAAGAGGTCCTGGCCGGCCAGCTTCGCGGCGACGGCCGGGGAGAAGTCGGAGCCGGGCACGAGGGCGAGGCGGCGGAAGATGCGGGCGGCGGCGGGGGTGAGCTGCTGGTACGACAGCTCGAAGGCCGCCGAGACGCGGATGTCCCCCGCGGCCAGCGCGTCCAGTCGCCGGTCCTCGTCGGCGAGGCGGTCGGCGAGCCGGCGCACGGGCCAGCCGGTGCGCGTAGCCAGCCAGTTGCCGGCCACGCGCAGGGCCAGCGGCAGATGCCCGCAGCGGTCGGCGACCTCGGCGACGGCCGCCGGGTCGGCCCCGGCGCGGTCGGCGCCGATCAGGCCGGTGAGGAAGGCGGTGGACTCGGCGGGGGCGAGCTCGCCCAGCGGCAGCCGGCGTACGGCGTCCAGGCCGGTGAGCATGCGCCGGCTGGTGACCAGCACCATGCCCGGACCGGCGCCCGGCAGCAGCGGGCGGACCTGGGCCTCGTCGCGTGCGTTGTCCAGGACCAGCAGGAACCGCCGGTCGGCCAGCAGCTTCCGGTAGAGCTCGGGCTGCCCCTGCGGCCCGGCCCGGACCAGGTCCCGGTCCGCGGCCTGCAGGGCCCGCAGGATCTCGAGCACGAGCTCGGCCGGCTCGGGCGGGGCGTCGTCCGTCCCGCGCAGGTCGACGACCAGCTGCCCGTCCGGGAACGCGTCGGCGACCTCCCGCGCCGTCTGCAGTGCGAGGGTCGTCTTGCCGGCGCCGGGCGGCCCCGAGATCACCATGACCGCGGGTCCGGTACGGGCCGTCTCGCGCGCCCAGCCGGTGAGCCGGGCGACCTCGGGCCCCCGGCCGGTGAAGTCGTCGATCCCGCGCGGGAAGGAGTGCGCCCCCGCCGGAGCGTACGCCCGGTCCCGTCCGGCCCGTGCCGCGGCGAGCAACTGCTCCCGCTCCGCCTCGGCCAGGCCCAGACCGTCCGCCAGGGCCGCGACCGTACGCCGCTGGGGCGTCGTCCGCAGCCCGCGCTCCAGGTCGCCGATTCCCCGCACGCTCACGCCGGAGGCCTCCGCCAGCCCCTCGATGGTCAGCCCGGCCGCCAGGCGCAGCGTGCGCACCAGGGCGCCGAACGCCGCCTCGTCACCGGTCACGTGGTTCCTCTCCGACGTCGCCCGTGCCGTACCCGGACGGCGGGCAACTCATTTGAATCCTAAACAATATGGTGGTCCGGTCCCGTCGGACAACACCGGGAAGTGACCTGGATCATGGGTCTCACAAGACATGGATGCCGTTCACGACCGGGTGTTCCCTGGGGAACATGAACGAACAGGACAAGCTCCCCTTCCCCACCCCGTCCCACTGGATCAACGGCCGCGCGGTCCCCGGCTCCGGCCCGGTGATCGACGTGATCAACCCGGCCGACGAGTCCGTCGTCGCCTCCGTGCCCGGCGGCACCGCCGAGGACGTGGACAAGGCGGTGGACGCCGCCGTCGCCGCCTTCCCCGGCTGGTCGGCGACCTCGCCGGCCGACCGCATCGCCGTCATACGGCGCCTCGCCGAGGGCATGCAGAAGCACAACGAGTCGCTCGCGGAGACCATCACCCTGGAGATGGGCGCCCCGATCTCCTTCGCCCGGCAGGCGCAGGCCGGCTTCCCGGTGGCCTCGACCCTCGCCGCGGTCGCCGCGGCCGAGGAGTTCGAGTGGGAGGAGACGATCGGGAACTCGCTCGTCGTCCACGAGGCGATCGGCGTCGTGGGCGCCATCACCCCGTGGAACTTCCCCCTCCAGCAGCTGGTGACCAAGGTCGTCCCCGCGCTGCTCGGCGGTAACACCATCGTCCTCAAGCCCTCGGAGATGTCCCCGCTGAGCGCCCTGATGTTCGCGGAGATCGCCTCCGCGGCCGGGCTGCCGGACGGCGTGCTGAACGTCGTGCAGGGCACCGGTCCGGTGGTCGGCGAGGCCATCTCCCGGCACCCGCGGATCGACATGATCTCCTTCACCGGGTCCACCCGCGCCGGCAAGAGCGTCTCCGTCGCCGCGTCCGACACGGTCAAGCGGGTCGCGCTCGAGCTGGGCGGCAAGGCGGCGCACATCGTGCTGCCGGACGCCGACCTCGACTTCGCCGTGAGCCGCGGGCTGGCCTTCGCGTGGTCCAACGGCGGCCAGGCGTGCGGCGCGTACGTCCGGATGCTCGTACCGGCCGGCCTCCAGGAGACGGTGGTCGAGAAGTTGCGGGCCGCGGCCGCGGAGTACTCCGTCGGCGACCCCGCCGACGAGGCCACCCGGATCGGTCCGCTCGCCTCGGAGACCCAGCGGCAGCGGGTGGACGGCTACATCCGGCGCGGCGTCGAGGACGGCGCCACGCTGGTGGTCGGCGGTCCCGGCCGGCCCGAGGGTCTGGAGACCGGCGCGTACGTCCGGCCGACGATCTTCTCCGACGTCGACCCGTCGTCCGTGATCGCCCAGGAGGAGATCTTCGGCCCCGTGCTGACCGTGATCCCCTACACCGACGACGACGACGCCGTCCGGATCGCCAACAGCACGATCTACGGGCTCAACGCCGCCGTCACCGGCGAGGAGGAGCACGCGATGGCGATCGCGAAGCGGCTGCGGGTCGGTCAGGTCGACGTCAACGGCGGACCGCACAACTTCCAGGCCCCGTTCGGCGGTTACAAGCAGTCCGGCAACGGGCGGGAGATGGGGCGCGCCGGGATCGAGGAGTTCCTCGAGACCAAGGCGATCACCCACTGACTCCCCGACGCGCCCGGGGTGGCCGCACCACGGCCACCCCGGTGCGGAATGTACCGAACAGCACACTTCCGGCGGGAATCCATGGCCGGGTCGTATCGCTGACATCACTGTGGTTCCCGTCGGCTCACGCCGTGCGGGCCATCGGCCGAAAGGAAGGAAAGCCGTGGCGGACCGAGCAGCACTGGCGGCCTTTCTCCGCGCCCGGCGCGCGGCCCTGCAGCCCGAGGACGTCGGGCTGACCCGCGGGCGCCGCCGGCGCACCGGCGGGCTGCGCCGCGAGGAGGTCGCCGTACTGAGCGACATGTCCCCCGACTACTACAGCCGGCTGGAGCAGCCGCACGGCCCCCGTCCCTCGGAGCAGATGCTCGCCTCCATCGCCCGCGGGCTGCATCTGTCGCTGGAGGAGCGGGACCATCTGTTCCAGTTGGCGGGGCACGCGGTGCCCCGCCGGGTGCGGCGCGGCGACCACATCAACCCGGGGATGATGCGCGTACTGGACCGGCTGGAGGACACCCCGGCACAGGTGATGAACCATCTGGGCGAGACGCTGAAGCAGACCCGCCACGCGGTGGCGCTGCTGGGCGACGAGACGGCGTACACGGGGCTGGAACGCAGCGCGCACTACCGCTGGTTCACCGATCCCGGCTCCCGGCTGATCCATCCCGAGAGCGATCACGCCGAGCAGAGCCGGCTGATGGTGGCGGACCTGCACGGCGCCCATGCCCGGTACGCCGGTGACTCCCGTACCGGCGAGCTCGTCGACGCGCTGCGCACCGAGAGCGCGGAGTTCGACGCGCTCTGGCGGGAGCGGCCGGTCCTCGGGCCGTTCTGTGCCGTCAAGCACTTCCGGCATCCGCGGGTGGGGGAGCTGGAGCTGCACTGCCAGACGCTGGTCGACCCGGACCAGTCGCAGCGGCTGCTGGTCTACACGGCCGTTCCGGGCACCGAGAGCCACACCAGCCTCCAGCTCCTGTCCGTCCTGGACCCGTCCATGTCGGTCTGAGTCTTCATCCGCGTGAGCGGCGGTACGGCGGGGATCACCCGCCGTACCGCCGCTCACGTACGGCCGCGGCACCGTCAGCCGCGGAGCTCCGGCGCCACGTACTCGAAGGTGGGGCCGGCGACCGTGCCGTCCTCGTACTCCATGGACAGCAGTTCGCGCGCCAGCGACTCCAGCCCGTACATGGTGCGGGTGGCCGGGCCGAGCTTGGCCGGGTATCCGTTGAACGTCTGCTCCAGGTCGTGGAGCAGACCGCAGTACATCTGGTTGAAGACCTCCTGGGCGGCACGGATGTCGCTGTCCTCCGGCAGGTCCGCCACCTTCTGGTTGGGGCGCATCGGGCGGACGGCCGCCAGGTCGCGCTTGATCTCCTCGCCGGTGGGGCCGGACTGCGGGGTGTCGCCCCGCCGGTACCGCCGGCCGAGCTTGAGCTCCAGGAACCGGTAGTAGTGGGAGACCTCGTCGCGCTCGGGGTGGAAGATGTCCGGGTCGCCGTCCCAGACCTCGCCGCGCGAGGTGCCCTCGCCCTGCTCGACGATCTCCTCCAGGGCCGCGAGCGCCGAGCTCAGGCCGGTGACGCGGCCCAGCTCGCCGCCCGTGTGGCGGAACGGGCCGCCGGTGACCTGGCGGGCCGGGTCGCCGGTGAAGACGGCCTCCTCGCCGAGCTCGTCGCAGAGCCGGCGCAGGCCGTCCTCGATCGCGTCGTAGAACTGGCCGATCGTCTCGTAGCCGTCGCCCTCCGCGGGCGCGCCGGGCGCGGCCGGCTGCTCGAGGCGGAGGAACATCTCGAGCGCCTCGGGCCCCATCGGCAGGAGCGACAGCCGCAGCGAGCGGTCGCCGTGCGGCAGCGGGCGGGGGTGGGTGGGCAGCATGCCCGGGGTGTCCAGGACCGGGCGGCCGCCGACGGCGTTGAGGACGTTCGCCACCAGCGCCAGATGGATCATTTCCTCGACGAAGACGCTGCTGATCGCCTCGCCGGCCTCCTTGTTCCGCTCCTTGTCGAGCGTGTACAGGGCGACCATGTACGGCGGCAGGGTGGCGTGTTCGAGTTCCAGCGCCCACTGCAGATGTTCGCGGAGGCTCTCGATCGTGGTGATCCCGGTCGGTGCCGGCGCCTCGGCGGTGGCCACGGACTGCTGCTGCTGATTCACGGTTGTTCTTCCACTTCGGTTGTCGCCGGGTACGCCGGAGACCGGCGCGGCGGTCGGCCTGACGGATGATCGGTGGTCCGGGCGCACCCGCGGCGCCCGGACCGGGTGTTCTCAGGCGGCGGTACGGCTCGTCGCCCGCGCCCCGTCGGGGAGCTCGGCCCGTACGGTGGTGCCCACCTCGCCGCCCTTGACGAAGGCGTCCCGCGGATGCTGGACGGAGGCCAGGGACACCAGGTCCCGGCCGAACACGGCGGCCGTGAGCCAGACGGACAGCACGCGGGCCTTGCGCTCCCAGGAGGGCACGGACAGCAGGTGGTACCCGCGGTGCATGAGCCAGGCGAGGAAGCCCCTGACCACGATCCGCTTGTACTCGAAGATCCCGTGCCCCAGCCCCAGCGTCGCGATCACGCCCAGGCTGGCGTGCTTGTACTCCCGCACCCGCCCCCCGCGCAGATCGGCGACGATGTTCTTCGCCAGCAGCCGCCCCTGGCGCACGGCGTGCTGGGCGTTGGGCACGGTGTACGAGCCGGGCACCGCCAGATCCGGCACCGCCGCGTCGTCGCCGGCCGCCCAGACGCCGGGCAGCGGATCGCTGTCGGTGCCCACCCGCAGGTCGGGCCGGACCATGATGAGGCCGCGGGCGTCGAGCGGGAGGTCGGTGTGGTTGTGCACGACCGGGTTGGAGGCGTTGCCCGCGGTCCAGACGATCAGCCCGCAGTCGAACTCCTCCCCCGTGGAGAGCTTCACGCGCCCGTTCTCGGCGGAGACCAGCTGGGTGTTCAGATGGACGTGCCCGCCCCGCCGGCGCAGGGAGTCCACGACCCACTCCCCCTGCTTGTCGCTGACCTCGGGCAGGATCCGCCCCCGGGCCTCGACCATGTGGAAGAACAGGTCGTCCAAGCTCAGCTCCGGATACGACTTCAGCATCGCCGTGGCCAGCGACAGCAGCTCCCCGAAGCCCTCGACCCCGGCGAACCCGCCGCCCACGAACGTCACGGTCAGCAGCCGCCGGCGCTCCGGCCCCGGCGGCAGGCACGCGGCCCGGTCGAAGGCGGTCATCAGCCGGTCGCGGATGGCCACCGCCTCTTCGACGTGCTTGAGGCCGATGGCCTGGTCCGCGAGCCCCGGGATGGGGAACTTCCGGGTCACGGCACCGGCGGTGACCACCAGCGTGTCGTACGACAGCTGGTACTCGTCGCCCTTCGCCGGGCGGACGGTCAGCGTGTGGTCCGCGTGCCGGATCCGGCTCACGCTGCCCGCGATCAGCCGGGTGTGGCGCAGGTGCCGGCGCTGCGACACGGCGGCGTGCCGGGCCTCGACCGACCCCGCGACGACCTCGGGAAGGAACGGCTGGTACGTCATGTACGGGCGCGGGTCGATCACCGTGACCCGCGCCTCACCCCGACGCAGTTTCTTCTCGATCCCCCACGCGGCGTAGAACCCCGCGTAGCCCCCGCCGACAATCACAATCTCACGCATACGCACCTCTGCTTCTGTCCCGACACCACCAAGACCGGATGGGACCGGGCGGTGTGACAGGGCGCGGCAACGAGATGCGTGAGCTGCCGGCGGGGGCGCGCCCGCTACTCGCCGGCGCCCTTCTCGATCTCCCAGAAGCGGAACACCGTCGAGGCGTCGAGGACGCCCTCGAGGCCCAGGATGTTCTCCTTGGCGACCGCGTACTGCTTGCCCTGCCAGAGCGGCAGTACGGGCAGCTCCTGCGCGACGATGTCCTGGACCTCCTCGAACTCCTGCACAGTGCCGCCGCGGTCGGCCTCGGCGGCGGTCCGCGGGAGCAGATCGTCCGTGATCTTGCCCGCCGGGTAGTTGTTCGAGAGCACGTTGCCCTTGCCGAAGAACGGCAGGGTGAAGTTGTCGGGGTCCGGGTAGTCGGGCACCCAGCCCTTCACGTAGACGCCGTAGCGGCCGTCCTCCATGCCCTTCTGGTACTCGTCGGCCTTCTTGACGTCGACGACCTCGGCGTCGAAGAGCCCGCTCTTGTTGAGCTGGTCGGCGATCAGCCGGAAGCCCGGCAGGGTGCCGGGGCCGTAGCGCTCCGGGGTGACGTACAGCTTGAGGGGTACGGGCGTGGCGATCCCGCCGTCCTTGAGCTCCTGGGCGGCCCTGGCCGGGTCGGGGCTCTCGCCGTAGGTGTCGTAGAAGGCCGTGTTGTGGCCCACGATGCCGGCCGGGATGATCGAGTAGAGCGGCTCGGCGGTGCGCTTGTACACGTCGCGGACCAGCGCGGAGCGGTCGATCACGTACGCCATGGCGCGGCGCACGGCGAGCTTGCCGGCGACGGGGTCGTTCAGGTTGAACACCAGGTGCTGGATCTCGGCGCTGGTGCCCTCGACGACCTGGATCGGGTTGTCGGAGTCGAGGTACGACTTCTCCAGCTCGGCGATGTCCTTCACGGCCAGACCGCGGTAGGCCAGGTCGATGTCGCCGGCCTCGAGGGCCTTCTTCAGCTTGCCGGTGTCGTTGCCGTAGAGCTTCAGCGTCATACCGGAGTTCTTCAGCTTCGCGGCGCCCCGGTAGCCGGGGTTGGGCGTGAAGACGGCTTCCTTGCCTTCCTTGTAACTGTCCAGCTTGTACGGGCCGGAGCCGACGGCCGAGTCACCCTCGCGGAGCTTGTCGGCCGGGTACTCGGTGTGGTCGACGATCGAGCCGGCGCCGGAGGCGATCTTCAGCGGGAAGGTCGCGTCGGAGTACTTGAGCCTGAACGTGATCGTGCGGTCGTCGGACGTCTCGATCTTGTCGATGGCGTCGAAGAAGAAGGCGGGCCCGTTGGCGTCGTTGATCCGCGCGGTGCGCTCGAAGGAGTACTTGACGTCGGCGGTGGTGAGCTCGTGGCCGTTGCTGAACTTCAGCCCCTCCTTGAGGGTGCAGACGTACAGCTTGCTCCGGGTGTCCTTGAACCCGCAGCTCTCGGCCGCCTCCGGCTGCGGCACGGTGCCGCCCCGGGGGAAGGCGATGAGGGACTGGAAGACGTTGTTGAACACCAGCCAGGAGCCGACGTCGTAGCCCGAGGCCGGGTCGAGGGAGGTGACGGCGTCACTCATCCCCATGACAACGCTGTCACCGCTGCCGGAGTTCTGCCCGGACTGCGTTCCGCAGCCCGTCAGCAGCGCGGCGGTGACCCCCGCGCCGAGGGGCACGGCGGTCAGTCTGAGGAATCGATTCTTCACTTGCTGTGGTCCCTTGCTGATAGTGCTGTTCGTGCTGGTGCTACTCGTGGGGCCCGCGCCGGAGCTGCCACATCTGCAGGACGGAGGAGGAGTTGAGCGCCCACTCGGCACCGCTGACCGTGGGCGCGGCGACGATGACGTCCGTGCCCTGCCACAGGGGCAGGACGGGGACGTCCTGGGCGAGGATGTCCTGGATCCGGTCGAAGGACGAGGTGACCCGGTCCCGTTCGGACTGCTGCCGGCCGGCGCCGAGCCGCTCCTCGATCGCGGTGTTGCGGTAGTGGTTGCCGGTGGCGTTCTGGTTGCCGGGGCCGACGAACGGGGCCACGTAGGCCTCGGCGTCCGGGAAGTCGGGAAAGCGGCCGAGACCGGACACCGCGTACCGGTCGCTGCGCAGCCCGCGGGCGAACGTCGCCCACTCGGTGCCCCGGAGCGTGACGTCGAACAGACCCGAGGCCTCGAGCTGCGCCTTGAGCTCCTGGAACTCGCGCTCGGTCGCCGCGCCGTAGTGGTCGGTGGTGTAGTCCAGGGTGAGCGGCACCGGCGTCTTCACCCCGGCGTCCGCCAGGAACGCCGCGGCCTTGGGGACGCTCGGCGTGCCGTAGGCGTCGAAGAAGGCGGTGCTGTGGCCGAGCACGCCCCGGGGGATCATCGAGTAGAGCGGGGAGCCGGCGCCCCGGTAGACGTTGCGTACCAGCTTCTTGCGGTCGACGAGCTGGGCGACGGCCCGGCGCACCCCGAGTTCCTCGGACACCGGCAGGTTCATGTTGAACACGAGGTAGCGGATGCCCGTGCTCGGCGTCTCGACGAACTGCAGGTCGGGGTCGGCCCCGTCGCGCAGCGCCGCGAGCTGCGCGGGCTCCAGAGTCCGGTTGATCACCTGGATGTCGCCGTCGTCGAGGGCCTTCTCCATCGCCCCGGCGTCCTGGAAGACCCGCAGCTCGACCTTGTCGTTGCGGTGCTCGACGCTGCCCTCGTAGCCCTCGTTGCGGGTGAAGACGAGCTTCGCCGCCTCGGAGCCGCGCCGCTCGACCTCGACGGTGTACGGACCGGAGCCCCCGACCTCGAAGCCCTCCCGCAGCTTCGCCTTCGGGTACTCGGCGGAGTCGACGATCGCGGCGGCGGGTGTGGCCAGCTTCAGCGGGAAGGTGGCGTCGGGCGACTTCAGATGGAAGACGACTTCCTGAGAGCTGGGGGTCTCGACGGTGTCGATGTTGGCGAGGAGCCCGACGGGGCCCTGCGGGGCGTTGATCCGGAGCACCCGGTCGACGGAGTACTTGACGTCCTGCGCGGTGAGCTCGTGACCGTTGGAGAACTCCAGGCCCGGGCGCAGCCAGCAGCGGAACTGACTGCTGCGTTTGTCGACGAAGCGGCATTCGCGGGCGGCGTCCGGCTCGGGCTCGCCGCCGGTGCGCGGCAGCCGCAGGAGGCCCTGCATGGTGTTCGTGAGGACGTTCCAGCTGTTGATGTCGTACGCGGACGCCGGGTCGAGCGGCGCGAGGGTCCCGTTACCGGCGGCGAGGGTGTCCGTGGTGCCGATGACGACGGTCTCACCGTCGCCGGACCCGCCCGTCTCGGTGCACGCGGCGGCCAGGGGCACAATCAGCGCGAGCAGCGCCGGCAGCACCAGCGCCGCGGGGGTCTTCCTCGGCTCCGTCATCACTCCGCCGACCCTATCCGGACGGCTCAGCAGGGCGGTGTTCCCCGGAAGTTGGGGCCTCTCACTCCCCGAATACAGGCGACCGCGCACCGATATACGGTGCCGCGGACAACGTACCCGCAAGGGCGGCAACCCGGACAGACAGACCCTGTCACCGGGCCGGACAGGGCGCGCCGAGGGGGTCGGGAGGTGACCAAGGTCACCCGCGGGCGCTACCGGGGGCGGCTCACGACGGAGCGCAGGAAGGCCAGGTCCACGTCCTCCAGCGAGCCGACCACGGTACGGCCGGCGGCGGGCTCGATCGGCACCACCGAGGGCACCACGACCACCTGGCAGCCGGCGGCCTCGGCGGCCGTGACGCCGGTCATCGTGTCCTCGACCACGGCGCACCGGACGGGGTCCGCGCCCAGTCCGGCGGCCGCCGCCAGATACGGGTCGGGGTAGGGCTTGGTCCGCGGGATCTCGTCGCCGGCGACGGTGAGCGCGAAGTACTCGCGGCCCAGCGAGCGCAGCATCCGGTCGATGATGCGGCGGTGGGAGGCGGACACCAGCGCGGTGGGCACGTTGTGCGCGGCGAGCTCGGCCAGCAGCCGGTGGGCGCCGGGCATCAGCGGGACGTTCCCGTCGATGAGCTCCTCGAACCGGTCGTTGAGCAGCGGCGTCAGCTCGGAGAGGGTGATCTCCGCGCCGGTGGCGTTGATCAGATGCGTGGCGCTGCGGATCATCGGCCCCCCGACGACCACCGCGCGGTCTTCCTCGGCCAGGGCATGGCCGAGCTCGGCGAAGACCGACACCTCGGCCTGCCACCAGAAGTCCTCGGTGTCGACGAGGGTGCCGTCCATGTCGAGCAGCACGGCCTGCAGCGTTGCGCCTTCGGCCGTTCGGGTGCCGAGGGCTGGGAGGCTGCTTGTCATCCACTCACCTCCTGCAGAGGGGCGCGAAGGCCGGCCGCCGTGAGGCGACCGGCCTGTTCCGGACCGACCAGTGTACGTCGGGTCGCTCAAACCTGCGTTCTGCTCGCGCGCAGCCCCGGCAAAACGGGAATTATCGGGCGTTGAAGTATTTTGCTTCGGGGTGGTGGAGGACGATGGCGTCGGTGGACTGTTCCGGGTGGAGCTGGAACTCCTCGGACAGCTTCACACCGATCCGCTCGGGCTCGAGGAGGTCGGCGATCTTGGCGCGGTCCTCGAGGTCGGGGCAGGCCCCGTACCCCAGCGAGAAACGCGCGCCCCGGTACTTGAGCGCGAACATGTCCGACATGGCGGTGGGGTCTTCGCCGGCGTAGCCGAGTTCGGCACGGACGCGGGCGTGCCAGTACTCGGCGAGGGCCTCGGCGAGCTGGACGGACAGGCCGTGCAGCTCGAGGTAGTCGCGGTAGGAGTCCGAGGCGAACAGCTCCGCGGTCGCCTCACCGATCCTCGAGCCGACGGTGACGACCTGCAGACCCACCACGTCCCTCTCGCCGGATTCCTGGGGGCGGAAGAAGTCGGCCAGGCACAGGCGCCGGCCGCGGCGCTGGCGGGGGAAGGTGAAGCGGGTGCGTTCACTCCCGTCGTCGTGCAGCAGGATCAGGTCGTCGCCCTTGGACACGCACGGGAAGTAGCCGTAGACCACGGCCGCCTCCAGCAGGCCGTCGGTCTGGAGCTTGTCGAGGAGGCCACGCAGGCGGGGGCGGCCCTCGGTCTCGGCGAGTTCCTCGTAGGAGGGGCCGGTGCCGGTGCGGGCCTGCTTCAGCCCCCACTGGCCCTTGAACAGCGCGCCCTCGTCCAGCCAGGAGGCGTAGTCCT
>NZ_WEGJ01000016.1 GCF_009604385.1 Streptomyces smaragdinus | reverse complement strand
CCGCCCCGCGAGGCCGAGCGCCCCGTCACCGAACGCCGGGCCGCCGAGCCGCGCCGCCGTCCGCGTCGCGCCGCGCCCCCCGCCGGGCTCGGCGCCCGGACCGCCGCCCGCCTCATCGACGCCGTGGTGACCGCCGCCGTGGCCCTCCCGCTCGCCCTGCCCCTGGCCGGCCGGGCGGCCGATCACGTCGACCGCAAGGTCGAGGCGGCCCGGCGGACGGGGGAGACCGTGCGCGTCTGGGTGCTGGACGGCACCACGGGCCCGTATCTCGCCCTCTTCCTCGGCGCCCTGCTGCTCTTCGGCGTCCTCTACGAGGCGCTGCCCACCGCCGCCGCCGGCCGCACCCTGGGCAAGAAGCTGTGCGGCGTCCGCGTCCTGGACGCCCGCCGCCAGGCCCCGCCGACGTTCGGCGCCGCCCTGAAGCGCTGGCTGACCCTGTACGTCTCCGCCGTCGCCCTGCTCGGCGCCGTCGGCCTCCTCCGGGCGCTCACCGACCGCCCGAACCACCGGACGTGGCACGACCGGGCGGCCGGTACGTACGTGGCGCGGTAGCTCCCGGGGGTCATCCGGATGGCCCTGCCCATCGTGCGGACGGCACGCGGACACGATCCCCTCGGGGTATGAGCGACCAGGATCCGTATGGCAGCAGGCCGCCGAACGAGGGCTCCCCGTACGACCGGCCCCCGGGCTCCGGCGGCCCGGAGCAGGGCCCGCCGTCCGGCGGCTCCCCGTACGACAACCCGCCTCCCCCCGGCGGGCAGTCCCCGTACGGCCCCCCGCCCGGCTACCCCGGCTCGGATCCCGGCTACCCCTCCGCGGGCCCCGGCCCCGGCTACGGCGCCCCCGACCCGAGACTGGCCGGCATGCCCCCGCTGGCGGGCCTCGGCAAACGCCTCCTCGCCCGGATCATCGACTACCTCATCATCTACATCCCGGTGTCCGTCCTGGCCACGATCTTCGGCGGCTTCCGCCACTTCGACGACGCCAACGACGTCGGCGGCGGCTGGGGCTGGGGCCTGATCGGCCTGGTCGCGTACGTCGTCTACGAGGGCATGATGCTGACCCGCTCCGGCCAGACCGTCGGCAAGAAGCTGATGAAGATCCGCGTCGCGATGCTGGAGAACGGCGCCGTCCCGGCCGGCAACCCGGGCTGGGTCCGCGCCGCCGTCTACTCGCTGCCGCAGGTGGTCCCCTGTCTGGGCACCCTGTTCTGGCTGTACAACGTGCTCTCCTGCACCTGGGACAAGCCGTACCGCCAGTGCGTGCACGACAAGGTCGCCAAGACCGTCGTGGTGGAGGCCGCGCCGGCCCGCCAGGCGTACTGAACGCGCGCGGCGCGACGCCGCGAAACCACCGGGCCCGGGACGGATCGCGTTCCGGGCCCGGTGGTTCAATGACGGGTATGAGCCTGGACCAGCCCCCCGCCGTACGCACCCAGCCCGAGCTCGCCGAGATGGCGCCCCTCGCGCCCGGCGGGCTGCGCTTCGCCGCCCGCGTGATCGACGCGCTGGTGCTGCTGGTCCTGTGGCTGGTCGCGACCGTCGCCACCGGCATGTTCGGCGACGTGATGCGCGCGCAGGAGCGGGGCGACGGGCTGATGGAGTCGGCCGAGGCCCTGGACCCGGCGAAGGCGGTGCTGGCCTTCGGGATCGTCTACCTCGGGTACTTCCTCTACGAGGGCGCGCTGCTCGCCCACAACGGCCAGACGCTGGGCAAGCGGGCCGTCGGCATCCGCGTCGCCATGCTCGCCGACGGCGATCTGCCCGGTCACCGCGGCTGGACCAGGGCCGCGGTGTACGCGTTTCCGGGACTGCTGGGGGGTTCGCCGTTCGGGCTGTTCGGCCAGCTGTTCTGGGTGGTCAACTCGCTCTGGTTTGTACGCGACCACCCGTACCACCAGTGCCTGCACGACAAGGCCGCGAAGACCGTCGTCGTACGGGCCTGATCCGGGCCCCGGTCCGGGAGAGGCCCGGCGGAAGCGGAACGCCTAGGCGGCGTCCCGCTGTCCGGCCACCGCGCGCTCCTGCGCCGGGACCGTCACGCGGGGGAGCGGGGCGGCCTCGGGGAGGGGGTCGGCGGTGGGGCGGCGGGTGCCCGGCGCCGTCACGGCGACGAGCAGACCGAGCGCCAGCGCCGTGAGGCAGATCGCGAAGACCGTGAACCGCGCCTGCGCCTGCGTCAGCAACAGCATGGCCGCCGCCGAGCAGATCACCGTGATCGTGCCGTACACGAGCTGTGCCACTGAGGGTCGCGGCATGGTGGGCTCCCTAGTAACGGGGCGGGCGCTCTCGGGGGTTGGATGCCCGCCCATCATGCCAGTAAGCCTGACCTGACCTGTGGGGTGGGGCACAAGGGGCGCACAGGCGCGTGACATCGGTATGTGCCCGCAGCAGGGCCCATCCGACCCCGCTGTCCCACCGGACTCCGGTCACCAAAGCGACAAACGCCCACCACGGAAGCGGAATCCAATATACCTGTGGCGTGCGCAAGTCAAGACTGTCATTTCACAAGTTACTCCGGTCAAATGCATTCACATGATTCGCGCCGACGCGTGTAGATCGGTCCGGACGGTCACAGGCGATCGGCCGAAGGGGAGGTAAAGCGCATTTTGATACGCCAACGGAGGAGCATCAGATCCGCCGCGCTGGCCACCGTCACCGCAGCCGCCATCACGGCCGCGGTACTGCCGGCGGCCCAGGCTTCGGCGGCCGAGGGTGCCGGCACGCCGCAGCGCCGTGACCCGGCGCAGGCGACCCAGCAGGTCGACCACAACTTCGAGACCAAGCTCAGCCGCCAGCAGACGGCCGAGCGCAAGGAAGCCATCCGGCGCCTCGCGGAGGGCGGTTCCGCCGCCAAGACCGAGAACCGCAACGGCTCCAAGGTCATGAAGCTGGGCGACAAGAAGTACGTCGAGCTCGGCCGGGAGAAGACCGACAAGATCTTCACGATCCTGGTGGACTTCGGCGACCAGGTCGACAACACCACGATGTACGACCCGGACGGCACCGGTCCCAAGCCGCCGCAGGTCAAGTTCGGCGGCGAGCCGGGTCCGGCGCACAACACGATCGCCGAGCCCGACCGGTCGGACGACAACTCGACCGAGTGGCAGGCGGACTACAACCAGGCGCACTACCAGGACATGTACTTCAGCCACGACGCCGGCAAGGAGTCGATGGCCAAGTACTACGAGAAGCAGTCCTCGGGCCGCTACTCGGTCGACGGCGAGGTCAGCGACTGGGTCCGCGTCGACTACAACGAGGCCCGGTACGGCGGCAACTGGTGCGGAAGCACCACCTGCGCCTCCGTCTGGGACCTGGTGCGCGACGCCGTCACCAAGTGGGTCGAGCAGCGGAAGGCCGCCGGCGCGACCGACGAGCAGATCCGGACCGAGCTGGCGCAGTTCGACCAGTGGGACCGGTACGACTACGACGGCGACGGCAACTTCAACGAGCAGGACGGCTACATCGACCACTTCCAGATGGTCCACGCCGGTGAGGACGAGTCCGCCGGGGGCGGCGTCCAGGGCGAGGACGCCATCTGGGCCCACCGCTGGTACACGTACCCCACCGACCAGGGCCGTACCGGCCCGGCGGACAACAAGCTCGGTGGTACGCAGATCGGCAACACGGGCATCTGGGTCGGTGACTACACCGTGCAGCCGGAGAACGGCGGTCTCGGCGTCTTCGCGCACGAGTACGGCCACGACCTCGGTCTGCCGGACAACTACGACACCGCCGGCGGCGAGAACTCCACCGCCTTCTGGGACCTGATGTCCTCGGGTTCCTGGATGGGCCGGGGCGAGAACGCCATCGGTGACCTGCCGAGCGACATGACCGCCTGGGACAAGCTGTTCCTGGGCTGGCTGGACTACGACCTGGCCTCGGCCGCGACGAAGTCCAAGCACAAGCTGGGTGTCACGGAGTACAACACCAAGAACCCGCAGGCCCTCATCGTCGAGCTCCCGAAGAAGGAGAAGACCACCTCGGTCACCACTCCTGCCGAGGGTGCGAAGCAGTGGTGGAGCGGCATGGGCGACAACCTGTCGAACACGCTGACCCGCACGGTGGACCTGACGGGCAAGTCGTCGGCCTCGCTGAGCCTCAAGGGCTGGTTCCAGATCGAGGAAGACTACGACTACCTCTACACCGAGGTGTCCACCGACGGCGGTGCCACCTTCACCTCGATCGACGGCACCGTCGACGGCGCGCAGATTCCGCGCGACGGCGGCGACGCCCCGGCGCTGACCGGTATGTCGGACGGGTACCAGGACCTGGTCTACCCGCTCGACGCCTACGCCGGCCAGAACATCCAGCTGCGGTTCCGCTACCAGTCCGACGGTGGCGTGGCGGAGAAGGGCTTCGCGGCCGACTCCATCGCGATCACGGCGGACGGCGCGGAGATCTTCGCGGACAACGCCGAGGGTGACGCGGCGGGCTGGACGGCCAAGGGCTTCCAGCAGATGGGCGAGTCCTTCACCGACGAGTACGACCAGTACTACATCGTCGAGAACCGTCAGTACGTCTCGTACGACACGACTCTCGCGACCGGTCCGTACAACTTCGGCTGGCTGAGCACCCGCCCGAACTGGGTCGAGCACTTCGGCTACCAGAACGGCATGCTGGTCTGGCTGTGGGACACCTCGCAGGCGGACAACAACACCAGCGTCCACCCCGGCGAGGGCCTGATCCTCCCGGTCGACGCCAACGCCACCCCGCTGAAGTGGGCGAACGGGACCGTGATGCGTAACCGCATCCAGGCCTACGACTCCACCTTCAGCACCCGCCCGGTGGAGGGCTTCACCCTGCACCTGCAGGGTGAAGCGGCCGAGACCGGCGCCAAGCCGGCCCAGGCGACCTTCGACGACCACAAGGGCGTCTACTGGTACGCGGAGAACGGGATCGGCAGCGTCAAGGTTCCTGACACCAACACCAAGATCACGATCGTCGACGAGCCGCTCAGCGGCGAGACGCTGACCGTGCAGGTGGCTCCGAGCGGTCGTTAACGATTGTTAACGCAGGTCAGAGCTGAACCGGCCGTCGCCCTCTAGCGGGCGGCGGCCGGTTTCGTTTAGATGGGGGCACGCGGTCTTGTTGACAGCGTGTCTCTCACGGGGGTGAACGGACGTATGGCAGGTGGAGGATTCTCCCGCCTTCCGGACGGCAGCGTGGTGGTCGCGATCCGG
This sequence comes from Streptomyces smaragdinus, assembly GCF_009604385.1. GTDB lineage: Bacteria > Actinomycetota > Actinomycetes > Streptomycetales > Streptomycetaceae > Streptomyces > Streptomyces smaragdinus. The sequence goes on along the minus strand of NZ_WEGJ01000016.1, from coordinate 118,808 downwards.
CTGCCGGCCGGCGCCGGACCCGGGGTAGTGGTGCCCCAGGTCCGGGTGCTGGTGCATGCCGCGACCCGGCCGCGGGCGCTGACGCGCCTGCGGAACCTCGGGCTGCGGTCGGTGTATCTGCGCGGCAACGCCGAGCCGCCGACCCCGGACGAGATCACGGCGGTGCTGCATCACCCGGAGGGGGTGCTGTGGCGGGCCAAGCTGGACGACGACACGGAGTCCTGGCACCCGATCCGCTCCCTGCCGCGCGCGAGCGCCTGAGGGGGCGCGCGGGGGCGCTCAGCCGGTCACGACCACCGGCTTGCCCGTGAGCTCCACGTCCGCCTCCCGCAGCTCCTCCAGCGCCCGCTCGGTGGTCTGCGGGGCCACCGCGGCCGTCAGGTCGAGGAGCACCCGCGTGGTGAAGCCCGCCGCGGCGGCGTCCAGCGCGGTGGCCCGGACGCAGTGGTCGGTGGCGATACCGACGACGTCCACCTCCGTGACGTCCCGCTCACGCAGCCAGTCCGCCAGCCCCGTACCGTTCTCGTCGGCGCCCTCGAAGCCGCTGTACGCGGCGGCGTAGGCGCCCTTGTCGAACACGGCGTCCACGGCGCCGGAGGCGACGACCGGGGCGAAGTTCGGGTGGAAGCCCACGCCCTCGGTGCCGGCCACGCAGTGCCGCGGCCAGGAGTGCTCGTAGTCCGGCCGCTCGGCGAAGTGCGCGCCGGGGTCGATGTGGTGGTCGCGGGTGGCGACGACATGGCGGTACCCGGCGGTCGACTGGCCGACCAGGTCCGTGATGGCGGCGGCCACGTCCGCCCCGCCGCGTACCGCGAGGCTGCCGCCCTCGCAGAAGTCGTTCTGCACGTCCACGACGATCAGTGCGCGATGCATGGTGATGGATTCTCCCCGTCCGCAGGCGTCTGGAATGGATGGATCTCGGGGCGTACGGAGGATGTCTCCCCGGGCCCGCTCCCGCTCATACGCCCCGGGTGGATCTTCCCCGGGCCCGTGTCATACGTACTGCGTAGCCAGTACGGCCTCGCCGCGCGACAGCTGGGTGGCCGAAAGGGGGAGGCCCGCGCGGGCCTCCACGTGCCGGGCGCGCGCCACGTCCAGCGGCTCCCGCCCGACGACCTTCCCGCCGCGCACCAGCTCCACCAGCAGCTGCCGGTCCACCAGGTCCGGCGGGACCGGCCCGGAGCCGATGACCTCCGTCTGGGCGAAGCCGTCCTCGTCCAGCCGGCGCGCCGCCCACTTGCGCCCGCCGACCGACGCCTTGCCGCCGGTGGACTTCTTGGCCACCGGCTCCAGCTCGGCGGCCGGATCGGCGGACCGGGCCCGGGCGACCAGCTTGTAGACCATGGAGCAGGTGGGGTGACCGCTGCCGGTGACCAGCTGGGTGCCCACGCCGTACGCGTCCACGGGGGCCGCCGCGAGCGAGGCGATGGCGTACTCGTCGAGGTCGCTGGTGACCACGATCCGGGTCTCCTTCGCGCCCAGCTCGTCCAGCTGCTGGCGCACCCGGTGGGCCATCAGCAGCAGATCCCCGGAGTCCAGCCGCACCGCGCCCAGCTCCGGCCCCGCGACCTCGACCGCCGTCCGCACGGCCTCCTTCACGTCGTACGTGTCGACCAGCAGCGTCGTCCCGCTGCCCATCGACTCCACCTGCGCCGTGAAGGCGTCCCGCTCGCTGTCGTGCAGCAGCGTGAACGCGTGCGCCGCCGTGCCGGTGGTGGGGATGCCGTAGCGGAAGCCCGCCGCCAGGTCGGACGTCTTCGAGAAGCCGCCGACGTACGCCGCGCGGGCCGCCGCCACCGCGGACAGCTCGTGGGTGCGGCGGGCGCCCATCTCGATCAGCGGCCGCCCGCCCGCGGCCACCGACATCCGGGACGCGGCGGCGGCGATCGCGGAGTCGTGGTTCATGATCGACAGGATCACGGTCTCCAGCAGCACGCACTCGGCGAACGTGCCCTCCACCCGCAGGACCGGCGACCCCGGGAAGTACACCTCGCCCTCGGGATAGCCCCAGACATCGCCGGTGAAGCGGTACGACGCGAGCCACTCGAGCGTCGGCTCGTCGACCACCGCCCCGTGCCGCAGGAACTCGATGACCCGCTCGTCGAAGCGGAAGCTCTCCAGCGCGTCCAGCACCCGTCCGGTGCCGGCCACCACGCCGTACCGGCGGCCCTCGGGCAGCCGGCGCGTGAAGCACTCGAACACGCAGCGGCGGTCCGCGGTGCCGGCGCGCAGCGCGGCCTGGACCATCGTGAGCTCGTACTGGTCGGTGAAGAGCGCCGTCGAAGGGACGGTGACAGGCAGCCTCAGATCCGTCATGCACAGCATCATAGCGCATTCTCGTCAGACTGACGATTTCAGCGCGGCGGGGCCGGAACGCCCGGCCGAATGGCTGTGACCCGCCCCACAGTGGCAGCATGGGGGGTGACGGCCGCAGGCAACGCGAATGAGGGGCAACAGGTGAGTGTCGCGCCCACCGAGATCGAGCGCTCGGAGACCCTCGAGGCCGAGAGCCCGGCCGCCGTCCCGGAACCGGACGTGCCCTGGGTGACGATCGTGCACAACGACCCGGTCAATCTCATGAGCTACGTGACCTACGTCTTCCAGGCCTACTTCGGCTATCCCAAGGACAAGGCGCGCAAGTTGATGATGGACGTACACACCAAGGGGCGGGCGATCGTCTCCAGCGGGACCCGCGAGGAGATGGAGCGCGACGTCCAGGCCATGCACGGATACGGCCTGTGGGCCACGCTCTCCCAGGACCGCTGATGACATCCCACTTCGAAGCCGTTCCCGGCGGCGGTGCCGCCGTCGCCCTCGACGAGGTCGAGATCTCGATCCTGCGCTCGCTCGCGGTGCAGCTGCTGGAGCTGATCGGCCCCGGCGACGAGCCGGCCGGCCAGGCCCCCCTGGACCCGCTGGACGCGCTCTTCGCGGAGGGCCCCAGCGAGCCCCCCTCCGACCCGGCCCTGGCCCGCCTCTTCCCGGACGCCTACGGCGACCCCGGGAAGCCGCCGGCGGACGAGGCGGCGCGGGCGGAGCAGGAGGCCGCGGCGGCGGAGTTCCGCCGGTTCACGGAGAACGATCTGCGGGCGGGCAAGCGGGAGAGCGCGCTGGCGATCGTACGGACGCTGGACTCGATGTCCGTGCAGGGCGAGGGCGGGGGCGTGCTCAAGCTCGGCCCGCAGGAGTCGCAACAGTGGCTGGGCGGACTGAACGACCTGCGGCTGGCCATCGGGGCACGGCTGGAGATCCGGGACGACAGCGACACGGACGTGCTGTATCACCTGCCGGATTCCGACGATCGCAAGCCGATGGTGATGGCGTATCTGTGGCTCGGGGGACTGCAGGAGTCGCTCATCGAGACGTTGCTGGGGTAGTCGGCGACCGGCGGTTTTCCCCCTTACGCCAACCTCAGCGGAACCTCATGTTCGGATAACGAACACACAACAGGAGTTCCGCCATGCCGCACTGCGGGCGATCAGTCCCTTTTGTCGTGTGAAGCGCCTCACGAAGGACCACCGTTTTGCGTGGTAGACCTTTCGCTCGTTCGCATCCATCCGGGGGGATGGCGGACCGGTCCGGCGCTCCCGGGCCGGTCGCGGAAAGGCGCAGATACACATGAGCTCAATGCAGGCCCGGGAGGGCGTCACCGCCACCGAGGAAGGCTACGAGCGCGGTCTGGGAAGCCGTCAGGTGCAGATGATCGCCATAGGCGGTGCCATCGGCGTCGGACTCTTCCTGGGTGCCGGCGCGAACATCGAGAAGGCCGGCCCCTCCCTCATCCTGATGTACGCCCTCGCCGGCGTGATCATCTTCTTCATCATGCGGGCGCTGGGCGAACTGCTCCTGTACCGCCCCGTCTCCGGCTCCTTCGCCGAGTACGCGAGGGAGTTCCTCGGCCCGTTCTTCGGCTTCGTCACCGGCTGGACGTACTGGCTGATGTGGGCGGTGACCGGCATGACCGAGCTCACCGCGGCCGCGATCTACATGCACTACTGGTTCCCCGACGTGCCGCAGTGGGCCAGCGCGCTCACCTTCCTGGTGGTGCTCTTCGGCGTGAACCTGATCTCCGTGAAGATCTTCGGCGAGCTGGAGTTCTGGTTCTCGATGGTCAAGGTCACGGCAATCATCGGCATGATCGTCATCGGCGTCGGCGTACTGACCCTCGGCTTCTCCCAGGCAGGCGACACGGCCACGGTCAGCCATCTGTGGAGCCACGACGGGATCTTCCCCAAGGGCGTCGGATCCAGCCTGATGACACTGCAGGGCGTGATGTTCGCCTACCTGGCGGTCGAACTGGTCGGCGTGACCGCCGGCGAGTCCGAGAACCCGGAGAAGACGCTGCCGCGGGCCATCAACACGCTGCCCTGGCGAATCGTCGTCTTCTACGTCGGCGCGCTGATCGTCATCCTGTCGGTCGTCCAGTGGACCGAGTTCGAGGCAGGCGTCTCCCCGTTCGTAGCCGCCTTCGGCAAGATCGGCATCCCCCTCGCAGCCGGCATCGTCAACTTCGTGGTCCTGACCGCCGCCCTGTCCTCCTGCAACTCCGGCATGTACTCCACGGGCCGCATGCTCCGGGACCTCGCGTCCAACGGCGAGGCCCCGAAGTCGCTGGGCCGGCTGAGCACGCGTAAGACGCCGGCCATCGGGATCGCGCTGTCCGTCGCGGTGATGGGGATCGGCGTGGTCCTCAACTACCTGGTGCCGGAGAAGGCCTTCGGGTACGTGATGTCGGTGGCCACCGCGGCCGGTATCTGGACCTGGATGATGATCCTCGTCAGCCATATCCGCTACCGGAAGGCCGTGGTCGCCGGGCGGCTGCCGGCGTCGTCTTTCCCGGCTCCGGGCGGGTCGGTGTGCAGCTGGATCGCGCTGCTGTTCCTGCTGTTCGTCACCGTGATGATCGCGCTGGACGCGGACGCGCGGGTGTCCCTGTACGTGGGGGCGGGCTGGGCGGTGCTGCTGGGCGTCGGCTGGTCGTTCGTCAAGGCCAAGGCCCCCAAGGAGGCGCTGGAGCCGTCGTACGCGGACTGACCGTCCGCCTGCGCTGAGAGGCCCGGTCCTCCGCCGCCCCTCGGGGCTGGAGGGCCGGGCCTTCCTGTGCACCGTGCGGTGGCCACCCGCACCCAACCGCCACCCGCCGACGCAACGAGGGGACGGTCCGCAGCAGCGGCGGGAGCGTGGCCCGGCACCGAGACCAGGTCTCCACCTCTAGCGGAGCCGCTGCTGCGGACCGTCCCCGGCCCCCACCGCAAGGGCGGGCGCCCGCCCGGTGTCCGGGGCGTTACGCCCAGAGCTGGCCGTGCAGGGCCGCCACCGCGTCCTCCGTGGAGGCCGCCGTGTAGATGCCCGTGGAGAGGTACTTCCAGCCGCCGTCCGCGACGACGAACGCGATGTCCGCCGGGGTGCCCGCGCGGACCGACTTGCGGCCCACGCCGATCGCCGCGTGCAGGGCCGCGCCGGTGGAGACGCCGGCGAAGATGCCCTCCTGCTGGAGCAGCTCGCGGGTGCGGGTCACCGCGTCCTCGGAGCCCACCGAGAACCGGGTGGTCAGCACCGAGGCGTCGTACAGCTCGGGGACGAAGCCCTCGTCGAGGTTGCGCAGGCCGTAGACCAGGTCGTCGTAGCGCGGCTCGGCGGCCACGATCTGGATGTCCGGGCGGTGCTCACGCAGATAGCGGCCCGCGCCCATCAGGGTGCCCGTGGTGCCCAGGCCCGCGACGAAGTGGGTGATCGAGGGGAGGTCCGCCAGGATCTCCGGCCCGGTGGTGGCGTAGTGGGCGCCCGCGTTGTCCGGGTTGCCGTACTGGTAGAGCATCACCCAGTCGGGGTGCTCGGCCGCCAGCTCCTTGGCGACCCGCACGGCGGTGTTGGACCCACCGGCGGCCGGGGAAGAGATGATCTCCGCGCCCCACATGGCCAGCAGCTGCCGCCGCTCCTCGGAGGTGTTCTCCGGCATCACGCAGACGATGCGGTAGCCCTTGAGCCGAGCCGCCATCGCCAGGGAGATGCCGGTGTTGCCCGAGGTGGGCTCCAGGATCGTGCACCCAGGGGTGAGCCGCCCGTCCTTCTCCGCCTGCTCGATCATGAACAGCGCGGGCCGGTCCTTGACCGACCCCGTGGGGTTACGGTCCTCGAGCTTCGCCCAGATCCGCACGTCCGGGGACGGCGAGAGCCGCGGTAGCCGCACCAGCGGGGTGTTGCCGACCGCGGCCAGGGGGGTGTCGTAACGCATCAGGCCCCACCGGCGACCGCGGGAAGGATCGTCACGCTGTCGCCGTCGGCCAGCTTGGTGGAGATGCCCTCCAGGAAGCGGACGTCCTCGTCGTTCAGATAGACGTTGACGAAGCGGCGCAGCTCCTCGCCGTCCATCAGCCGCTCACGGATGCCCGTGTGCCGGGACTCCAGGTCGGCGATCAGCTCGGCGAGGGTCTGGCCCTCACCGGAGACGGCTTTCTCGCCGTCGGTGTAACTGCGCAGGATGGTCGGGATGCGGACCTCGATGGCCATGGCACGGCTCCAGACGGGGGTGGGGGCTCGCGTACGGCGCGTACGGAAGCGGATGAAACGGGAAGCGGGAACGGGCGGACGGGGACGACGGTCAGCGGCGCGCCGGACACATGGCGCTGGCCAGCCGGCACAGGTCGACGTGGAGACGCGCCACGAGCAGCGAGCCCGGCGTCTCCTTCGTCCCGTCCTTCACACAGCCGTCAACCATGCATTCATCGTATCGATTCCCGGCGCCGGCCTTCGATCGCCGTCCCAGCATGTGGACGGGTCAGACGGGCACATCGGCGTCGGCCTCGTACGAAGCCACGATCCGCACGTCTTCCTCGGTCACCTCGCCGTCCACGATGCGGAACGAGCGGAAGGAGACGGGGCCCTCGTCGTTGCCGCACTCGGCCGTGGAGACCAGAACGTAGTGCGCGCCGGGCTCGCCCGCGTAGCTGATGTCGGTGCGCGAGGGGTAGGCCTCGGTCGCCGTGTGCGAGTGGTAGATCACCACCGGTTCCTCGTCGCGGTCGTCGAGGTCGCGGTAGAGCTTCAGCAGGTCCTGGGAGTCGAACTCGTAGAACGTGGGGGAGCGGGCCGCGTTCAGCATGGGGATGAAACGCTGCGGCCGGCCGTCCTTTGGGGCGGGCGTCGGGCCGGCCAGGACGCCGCAGGCCTCGTCGGGGTGGTCGGCGCGGGCGTGGGCCACGATCTGCTCGTAGAGCTCCTGGGTGAGGGTCAGCATGTGGGCAAGGATAAACAGCGAGTGACCGTGTCCCCGTCGTGTCCCATCCGTTGAGAAATTTTGCTCCAAGCCCTCACTATGGCGCCACGCTGTGTGATTGGCTTTCGGTCCACCACCTTCGGTGACAGATCGCCCGTGTCCAGACAAGCGACACGCTGGCGTGCGTGGAAGGCATGAACCCGTGCGGTATTCGCGACAACTCCTCCGTCTCGCGGCGCTGCCCGTCGCCATATCCCTGCTGGCAGGCTGTTCGGGCGGCCTGTTCGGTGAAGGAGACGAGGCAGGCCCGATCGTCGTCGGCACCACGGACAGCGTGACCTCGCTGGATCCGTCCGCGGCCTACGACGCCGGCTCGTGGGCGATCATCAGCACGCTCCACCAGGGCCTGATGACCTTCGAGCCGTCCGGTTCCACGCCCGTTCCGGACGCGGCGAAGGAGTGCAGTTTCACCGACGACAAGACGCTGAAGACCTTCCGCTGTGAGCTGCGTGACGGCCTCAAGTTCTCCAACGGGGACAAGCTCACGGCCGAGGACGTGAAGTTCTCGTTCGAGCGGGTGCGGTCGTACTACGAGAAGAACAAGCAGGGCGGTCCCTGGCCGGTCCTCGGCACCCTGGACACGGTGGAGGCCGAGGGGGACGCCGTCGTCGTCTTCCATCTGGCCACGCCCGACGCCACCTGGCCGTACAAGCTGGCCAGCGCCGCCGGCGTGATCGTGGACAAGGACGCGTACCCCGACGGCAAGGCCCTGGAGGGCGACGACGTCGTCGGTTCCGGACCGTACGTGCTGAAGAGCTACGACGCGGGCAAGTCGGCCGTCCTGGAGCGCAACGCGAACTACAAGGGCGCCTTTGAGGTCCAGAACGACGCGGTGACGATCAAGTACTACGAGTCCCCGGACAAGCTGCTCGCGGCGTGGAAGGACGGGGGCCTCGACGCGGTCAGCCGTGACCTGCCCGCCAAGGCCTACCGGGACATCGAGGACAACCCCGAGTCGGACGTCCGCGTCGCGGCGCTCAAGGGCTCCTCGGTGCGGCACATGGTCTTCAACGTCAAGGACGGCTCGCGCGTGAAGTCGCCGGCGATCCGGAAGGCCATCGCGGCCCTCGTCGACCGCCAGGCGATCGCCCGTAATGTGCACTTCCGCACCGTCGACCCGCTGTACTCCCTGATCCCGGCCGGTGTCGCCGGTCACACGACGGCGTTCTACGACCGGCTGCCGCGCACCGATCCCGCCGAGGCCCAGAAGATCCTTGCCGAGGCCGGGATCGCGACGCCGGTGACCTTCACGCTGGCGTACCGCAAGGACGCGGGCTTCGAGGAGGAGACGAAGGTCCTGGTCAAGCAGCTGGAGCAGAACGACCTGTTCAAGGTCGAGCTGGACCCGCGGGGCGACGACTTCTTCGACATGGTCAACGCCGGCAAGACGGACGCCTTCACCGTGGGCTGGCTGCCGGACTTCCCGGACCCGGGGACGTACGTGAGCCCGGTCGTGGGCAAGGGCAACACGTTCAACAACGGGTACTCCAGCCCCAAGGTCAACGAACTGATCAAGCGCACCGAGAAGGTCTCCGCCCGGACGCGGACCCTGTCGGACAACACGGCGATCGACGACGAGGTGGCCAAGGACCTGCCGCTGCTGCCGCTGTATCAGAGCAAGGACTACACGCTCACCACGGACCACATCCTGGGCGGCGAGAAGCTGCTGGACTCCACGGGTGCCTGGCGCGTGTGGGAGCTGTCCCGCGAGTAACCCCGCGCCGCCGGGCGCGGGGCTCCTGCGGGGGCCCGCGCCCGGCGCTCGCGTGTCCGGCCGCTCACTCCTCCGCGAGGTACCGGACCTGGTCCCAGATCGCCGGGTCGGCCGAGCCGGCGCGGCGGCGGAAGGCCCAGAGGTCGACCTCGCGCAGTTCGCCGGTGTCCAGGAAGCTCGCGCGGCCCCTGGCGTCGCCCACCGAGCCGGGCGGCAGGGGGATCACGCCGGGGCGTTCGGGGTGGAAGCGGCTGGTGATCCGGGCGACCAGGGCCGTGTCGCCGTCCACCCGGAGGACCAGGCAGGGGCGGTCCTTGGCCCCCGGGCGGTCCTCGTACGGCACCCGGGCCCACCAGATCTCCCCCTCCCGCACGGCGGGCCTCGGCCCGCCCCGGGGCGCGGCGCGTACCCGCTCCGCCCGGCGGCGCCCGGCACCCAGGCGCCCCCAGGTGTCGACCAGCCCGGCGACCACCACCAGCGCCACGACGGCCGCTGCCGCCCACCACCACGAGGTGTCCATTGACGGCATCGTAAGGTCCGCCCGCCCCGCCCGCAGTCCGGCGCCCGCGCCCGGAGGGCGCGCCCGCATCCTGGTGATTCCGCGCACACATGGGGTGACCGCAGGTCCCGGCGGGGCCTTCGCGCCGTACGCTCGACAGGCCGTACGCCGTCCGTCGCCCTGAATCCGACGGGCACCTCTTGACCGCCGGAGGTTCCTGCCGCACATGAAGCTCACCGTTATCGGCTGCTCCGGCTCGTTCCCGTCCGCGGAATCGCCGTGCTCCAGCTATCTGGTCCAGGCGGACGGCTTCTCGCTGCTCCTCGACATGGGCAACGGCGCGCTCGGCGAGCTGCAGCGCCACTGCGGGCTGTACGACCTGGACGCCGTGGTCCTCAGCCATCTGCACGCCGACCACTGCATCGACATGTGCGCGTACTTCGTCGCCCGCTACTACCGGCTCGACGGCGGCCGCCCCGCCCATCTGCCGGTCTACGGTCCGGCCGGCACCGAGCAGCGCCTCACCGAGGCCCACGCCTCCACTCCGTCCAAGCGCTCGATGTCCGAGGTCTTCGACTTCCGCACCCTGGAGCCGGGCACCCTGCGCATCGGCCCCTTCACCGTGCACACCGACCGGGTGAGCCACCCGGTGGAGGCGTTCGCGTTCCGCATCGAGCACGGCGGGCGCAGCCTCGTCTACTCCGGGGACACCGGCCCCTGCCCGGCGCTCACCGGGCTCAGCAAGGACGCCGACCTGCTTCTGTGCGAGGCCGCGTTCACCCACGGCAAGGAGGACATCCCGGACCTCCACCTCAATGGCCTGGAGGCCGGGCAGCTCGCCGACACCGCCCAGGTCCGCAGCCTCGTCCTCACGCACATCCCGCCGTGGACGGACCCGGAGACCAATCTGCGCGACGCCCGCTCCGTCTACGACGGCCCGGTGGCGCTGGCGCAGCCGGGCGCGGTGTACGAGATCTGAGGCCGTCCGGGCCGCCGGCACCGACGCGGACCCGTCGCCCGGGACATCGGGACCCGCTCCAGGACGACTCGTACTCAGCTCGTACGAACTGGGTCTTCCCTCCCAACTCGGGCGGAAGGGCGCTGTGCTGCCGGTACGCCCGATAGGGTCGGAGTCATGTCTGGAACCTATGGCCCCACGGGCGACGCGCCCCGGATCGACGGGCGCACGCCCCGGCAGCTGCGGCCGGTGACCCTGCAGCGAGGCTGGAGCAAGCACGCGGAGGGCTCCGTCCTCGTCTCCTTCGGCGACACCAAGGTGCTGTGCACCGCGAGCCTCACCGAGGGCGTCCCGCGCTGGCGCAAGGGCAGCGGCGAGGGCTGGGTCACCGCCGAGTACTCGATGCTGCCCCGGGCCACGAACACCCGCGGCGACCGGGAGTCCGTCCGCGGCCGGATCGGCGGCCGCACCCACGAGATCTCCCGGCTGATCGGCCGTTCCCTGCGCGCCGTCGTCGACTTCAAGGCGCTCGGGGAGAACACCGTCGTCCTGGACTGCGACGTCCTCCAGGCCGACGGCGGCACCCGTACCGCGGCCATCACCGGCGCCTACGTGGCGCTGGCCGACGCGGTCGCCTGGGCCCAGTCCCACAAGCTCGTACGGGCCAAGGCCCAGCCGCTCACCGGCACCGTCTCCGCCGTCAGCGTCGGCATCGTCGGCGGGACCGGACTGCTCGACCTGTGCTACGAGGAGGACGTCCGCGCCGAGACCGACATGAACGTGGTCTGCACCGGCGACGGCCGTTTCGTCGAGGTGCAGGGCACCGCCGAGGGCGAGCCGTTCGCCCGCTCGGAACTCGACGCGCTGCTCGACCTCGCGGTCGGGGGCTGCGCCGAACTGGACCTGCTGCAGCGTGAAGCCCTGGGAGGCCTTCAGTGACCCGTACGCTCCGCACGTCGCTCGCCCTGACCGCGGCCGGTGCCGCCCTGACCGCGGCGCTCACCGGCTGCAGCGCCGTCGACAAGGCGCTGGACTGCGCCCAGCTCGCCGCCGACATAGCCGACGACGTCAACGACCTGCAGAACGCCGCCTCCAACGCCGGTGACAGCCCCCAGTCCTTCGTCGACGCGCTGGACGCGATAGACACCGACCTGAAGGACTGGAAGGACCAGAGCGACAACGCCGATCTGACCGAGGCCGTCGACGACCTGCAGAAGGCCATCGACAACGCCCAGAAGTCCGCCGACTCCGGCGACGTCCCCGACATCTCCCCGATCGCCGACGCAGCCGGCGAGGTCTCGAAGGTGTGTACGACATGACGACCGCGAAGCTGGTGCTCGCCACCCGCAACGCGCACAAGCTGGGCGAGCTCCGGGCCATCCTCACCGAGGCCGGCCTCGACGTGGAGCTGGTCGGCGCCGACGCCTTCCCCGAGGTGCCGGACGTCCCCGAGACCGGCGTCACCTTCGCCGAGAACGCCCTGCTCAAGGCGCACGCCCTGGCCAGGGCCACCGGACTGCCGGCCCTCGCCGACGACTCGGGGCTGTGCGTGGACGTCCTCGGCGGCGCGCCGGGGATCTTCTCCGCACGCTGGGCCGGCCGGCACGGCGACGACCGGGCCAACCTCCAGCTCCTGCTGGGGCAGCTGTCGGACATCGACGGGGAGCACCGGGGCGCGCACTTCGCGTGCGCCGCGGCGGCCGCGCTGCCGGACGGCTCCGAGCGGGTCGTCGAGGGACGGCTGGAGGGCACGCTGCGGTACGAGCCGGCGGGCGCCGGCGGCTTCGGGTACGACCCGATCCTGCAGCCCCTGGGCGAGACCCGGACCTGCGCGGAGCTGACGGCGGCGGAGAAGAACGCCATCAGCCACCGGGGGAAGGCGTTCCGCGCCCTCGTCCCGCAGCTGCGGGAACTGCTGGGCTGACCTGCTTCTTCGGCAGACGCGGAGGGCTCCCCCGGGAGCCCTCCGCCGTTTTTACGCCTGCTCCAGGGTCTGCCGCTGCCGGCCCAGGCCCTCGACCTCCAGCTCCACCACGTCGCCCGCCCGCAGATACGGCTTGGGCTCCGGGCGGCCCATGGCCACGCCCGCCGGGGTGCCGGTGTTGATGACGTCGCCGGGGTAGAGGGTCATGAACTGGCTGACGTACCGGACGACCTCCGCCACCGGGAAGATCTGGTCCGCCGTGGAGCCGTTCTGCTGCAGCTCGCCGTTGACCCACAGCTTCAGGGCGAGGGCCTGCGGGTCCGGGATCTCGTCGGCCGTGACCAGCCAGGGGCCGAGCGGGTTGAACGTCTCGCAGTTCTTGCCCTTGTCCCACTGCCCGCCGCGCTCGGTCTGGAACTCCCGCTCCGAGACGTCGTGCGAGGTGGCGTAGCCCGCCACGGCGGCCAGGGCCTCCTCGTGCGAGGAGAGGTAGCGGGCGGTGCGGCCGATGACGATCGCCAGCTCCACCTCCCAGTCCATCTTGCGGCTGTTACGGGGCACCAGCACGGTGTCGTCCGGGCCCACCACCGTGTCGGGCGCCTTCATGAAGATCACGGGCTCCGCGGGCGCCTTCGCGCCGGTCTCGGCGGCGTGGTCGGTGTAGTTCAGCCCAATGCAGACGATCTTGCCGATCCGGCCCAGCGGCGCGCCGGTCCGCAGCCCGTCGGCGGCCAGCTCCGGCAGCGAGCCGACGGCGGCCGCCTCCCGGACGCGGGCGAGTGCCGCGTCGTCCGCGAGCAGCCGTCCGTCGATGTCGTCGACCAGCTCCGACAGATCCCGCAGCACCCCGGCCCCGTCCAGCAGGGCCGGACGCTCGGCCCCGGCCGGGCCCACACGCAGCAGCTTCATGTTCCTCACTCCCATCGGTTTCGCGGCCGATCCTCCAGCGGCATGATCCACACCGCAAGACCCTGTTCGGATACCAGACCCGTTCGTTCCGCCGCCGCCGTGCTATCCGGCGGCGACGATCGTGCGGTGCAGGAACGTCCGCTCCGCCGCCGACCAGGCCGTCGACGTGGCCAGGTACAGGGCGGCGGCGAGGGGGACCACGGCGGCCGAGAGGATCGTGCCGAACGACAGCAGCGGCATCCACTTCGACATCCCGGCCATCCCCGGCGGCAGCTCGGGGGCGTTCTTGTTCGCCGCGCGCTTCTCGGCGGCGACGGCCGCCAGCATCCTGCCGTGCCGGTACGACCAGGCGGCGGCCACCGCCACCGCCGCGAACAGTCCCAGGTACACGAGACCGTGGGCGCCGAACAGGCCGCCGTCGGACAAGGCGTCGGACCAGTTGTCGCCGAGCGGGGCGCCGAGGAGGGTGTGGCCGAGGAGGTCGTGGTCGTGGCCGGAGAAGAGCCGGTACATGATCATGAAGACGGGGATCTGCAGCAGCATCGGGCCGCAGCCGGCCAGGGGGGAGGCGCCGGCCTCCTTGTAGAGCTCGACGGTGGCCTTCTGCAGCTTCTGCGGGTTCTTCTTGTGCTTGCGCTGGAGCTCCGCGAGCTGCGGCGCCAGTTTCTCGCGGGCCTTCTGACCGCGGGCGGTCGCCCGGGCCAGGGGATGCAGGGCGAGCCGCACGCAGAGGGTGAACGCGATGACGGCGGCGGCCGTGGCGGAGGCGCCGAACGCGGGGGACAGGGTGTCCGCCAGGGCGGACAGGGCTGAGCTGAGGGCGTCGAACATGACGGGAGGGACCTTCCGGGTCGTCGTACCGAAGAGGGATCGGTGTGACGAGCCGCGCGCCCTGCGCCGGGCGTTGAAACGCCTCGGCCGGGGATCCGGGAGCTATACCCCGGCGCCCCACGCCGGACGGTTACCCGCCCCGGCTGGGGGTCTGGGGGTTATCCCCCAGATAAATGCAGCACCCCGGCGCCCCACGCCGGACGGTTACCCGCCCCGGCTGGGGGTCTGGGGGTTATCCCCCAGATAAATGCAGCACCCCGGCGCCCCACGCCGGACGGTCACCCGCCTCGGCTGGGGGTTCGGGGGTTACCCCCCGAAATGATGCAGCGCGGCCGTCGGAAGGCCCGCGCCTGGTGCCCTGGGCCGCGACCGTCCCGCCGCGTCCGGGTCGCGTTGCGGGAGGAACGCCGTGCGGATCGCGCGGTCGCGGATGGCCGTGCGGATCAGGCCCGGCGGCAGCGGGCGGGCGATGACGCCCGTGACGGCCGCCGTCAGCAGCAGCAGGGCCGCCGACGCCGCCGCCCCGGCCACACCGGCCGTCAGGCCGACGTCGTCGTGCAGGGACACGCCCACGAGATACAGCAGCGCGCCGAGGAGCAGCCGCACGGCGACACCCGTACGTTCACGCATGGCCGGCCCCCTCTCCTCGTAACGGCTTCCACGGATCGTAACCCGCCCCGGGGCGGCCCGTCCAAGGCCGTCAGCCGCCCGCGATCGCCCGGTACACGGTGAAGATCGCCAGGCCCGCGAGCGAGCCCACGACCGTGCCGTTGATCCGGATGAACTGCAGGTCCCGCCCGATGTGCGCCTCGATCTTGCGCGAGGTGTGCTCCGCGTCCCAGCCGGCCACGGTGTCCGTGATCAGCGACGTGATCTCCTTCTGGTACGTCGTCACGACATGCGTCGCGGCGTCCTCCACCCAGCCCTCCAGCTTCGCCCGCAGCCGCGGGTCGGACTCCATCCGCCGGCCGAACGACAGGATCGCCGCGCGCGCCCGCAGCCGCAGCTCGCTCTGCTCGTCCTCCGCCGCCCCGACGATCATCCGCCGCAGCGAACCCCACGCGGAGGCGATGAAGTCCTGCACCTCGTCGCGCGCCAGCACCTCCGCCTTCAGCCGCTCCACCCGGGTGCGGGTCGCCGTGTCGGACTGCAGGTCGTTCGCGAAGTCCCGCAGGAAGCGGTCGATGGCGCCGCGCGCCGGATGCTCGGGCCAGTCACGCATCTCGGTGACGAACCGCAGCAGTTCCTTGTAGACCCGCTCGCCCACCTTCCGGTCGACGAACTTGGGCGTCCAGCCCGGGGCGCCGCCGGTCACCGCGCCCATCACCGAGTCGGCGTTCGCCACCAGCCAGATCTCGGCCCGCTCGCACACCAGGTCCACCACCCGCCGGTGCCCCCCGTCGGCGACGATCTGCTCGAGCAGCTTCCCCGCCCCGGGGCCGATCTCCAGGGTCGCGGCCCGGCGGTTGATGGCCTCGCCGACGATCGCCTGGACGTCGGAGTCCCGCAGCACGGTCAGCCCGCCGCGCAGCGCGGTGGAGACCTCGGTGGTCAGCCGGTCGGCGTTGGCGGGCTCGGAGAGCCAGGCGCCCAGCCGGCGGCCCAGCTTGACCGTCGACAGCCGGGAGCGCACCACGCTCTCGGAGAGGAAGTTCTCCCCCACGAAGTCGCCCAGGGACTGCCCCAGCTGGTCCTTCTTCGTCGGGATGATCGCCGTGTGCGGGATCGGCAGCCCCATCGGATGCCGGAACAGCGCGGTCACCGCGAACCAGTCGGCCAGCGCGCCCACCATGCCGGCCTCCGCGGCGGCGGCCACATAGCCGGCCCAGGCCCCGGCGTCCGCGTGCTCGGCCCATTTGGCCAGCGCGAACACCGTCGCCGCGAGCAGCAGCAGACAGGTGGCGAAGAGCTTCATCCGGCGGACGCCCCGGCGCTTCTCCTCGTCGGACTCCGTGTACGCGAAGCCGCTCGCGGGGAGAAATCCCGTGACGTCCGGCGATTCGGCCGCTTCCGTCTGTTCCATTCCCTATCACCCGTTCGAGCAAGAGCCGATACGGCCATGGTGCCCGAGGCCGGACCCGTTCCACGTATCTCTTCCACCAAGGGAACGAACAGCGGGTTCCCGGCGTCCTACTCCTCCGGATGCAGTAACGCGCACCGACGGTTTGCGCGACTCGTACCCCCTGCGGGACAGTGCCGTTCCACCGATGAGATGACCGGCCGCCCACGGCGGCATGCCCACGTCCCCGGGAGAATGCGTACGTGACGAGAAGAGCGGGCTACGCGGTGCTCGCGGCCCTCGTGGCCGTGGCGGTCCCGGCTGCCGCCGGCGTCTACGCCCTGACCGGCGACGACGGGTCCGGCGACCGGGCGGCGTTCACCCCGCGCGAGCCCGCCGCGCCCGCCGGGACGGGCGGCTGGACGGGCACCTGGGCCACCGCCCCCACCGCCGCCGAGCCCGGCACGGAGCGGGGGCTCGCGAACCTCTCCGTCCGCAACGTCGTGCACACGACGGTCGGGGGGACGCGCATACGCATACAGCTGTCCAACGCCTTCGGCACCGCCCCCCTCACCCTCGACGGCGCCTCCGTCGCCCTGGCCGTGGCCGGCGGCAGCGCGGGCGCGGCGCCCGGCAGCATGCGGCGCCTCACGTTCGCGCAGCGCTCCGCCGTCACGGTGCCCGTGGGCCGGTCGGTGATCAGCGACGCGGTCCGGCTGACCGTCCCCGCCGACCGGGACCTGCTGGTCACCACGTACGCCCGCACCCCGTCCGGCCCCGTCACGTACCACCCGCACTCCCGCCAGATCAGCTACGCGGCCGAGGGCGACCACACCACCGACGTCCGCGGCGGCGCCTTCACCCAGCAGCTCCCGTTCTGGCGCTACCTCACCGGCGTCGACGTCTGGTCCACCCAGGCCCGCGGCGCGGTCGCCGTCATAGGCGACTCCCTCACCGACGGCCTGACCTCGACGATCGGCGCCAACCACCGCTGGACGGACTTCCTCGCCCAGCGCCTGCGCACCGAGCCCGGCGCCCCGCGCTACGGCGTCCTCAACCTCGGGATCAGCGGCAACCGGCTGCTGCACGACGCTTCTTCCCGGGAGGGCGCCGGCGAGAGCGCCCTCACCCGGCTCGACCGCGACGTGCTCTCCCGTACGAACATCAAGGCCGTCATCGTCGAAGTCGGCGTCAACGACCTGCTGAAGTCCCCGCAGCAGACCGACCCGGACGCGATCGTCGCCGGACTGCGGCAGATCACCGCCGACGCCCGGGCGCGCGGGCTGCGGGTCACCGGGGCGACCCTGATGCCGTTCGCCGGCCACCCGCGCGGGACGAAGGCCCTGGAGAAGACCCGTACGGAGGTCAACCGGCAGATCCGGGCCGGCGGGGTGTTCGACGCCGTCCTCGACTTCGACGCCGCCGTACGGGACCCCGGGCACCCGTCGCGGCTCCTCCCGGCGTACGACTCCGGGGACCATCTGCATCTGACGGACGCCGGCTTCCTGGCCATGGCGAAGGCCGTGGACCCGGCCCAGCTGCGCGGGACGACGCAGGCGGCGCTCTAGTCAGTCCTCCGCGATCTCGCGGTGGCGCCGGCGGCGGCTGATCCCCACCCCGCCCCAGAACGCGAAGCCCGTGACGACCACGCGGGGCGCGCCCGGGGCGCCGCGGGTGCCCGTGTGCGACTGGTCGAAGCCGCCCATGATCCCCAGGCCCCGCACCTCGACCTCGATCTCCGGCGGTACGACGATGTTGACGCCGCCCATCACCGCGACGACCCGGATCTCGGTGTCCGCCGACTCGAAGTCGGCGTCCCGCAGATCGATCTCACCGCCCCCGCACACGGTCACGGCGGTGAACAGCCGCGGCACCGTCCAGCGCCCGCGCCGCTGGAACCCGCCCAGCACCCCGATCCCGGCGGTCGACGTCGGCCGCCCGCCGATCCGCCCCGGCCAGGCGCTCCCGGCCGGGGTCTGCCGCTTGCGCAGGGACAGCGCGCCGGACTCGGGGCCCGGCAGATCGGCGGTCAGCGGCTCCAACTCGCCGTAGGTCTTCGCCTGGTACGCGGACTCCAGCCGCTCCTCGAACTCGTCCATCGACAGCCGCCCCTCGGCCAGGGCCTCCCGCAGCACGTTCGCCACCCGGTCCCGGTCGGCGTCGGACGCCCGGAGCTCCGGCAGGGGACGGGACGGCCGCTCGTCGCTTGTCATGCCCCGACTCTAGGCGAAAGCCCTTGAGTTCAGCGGTACGTAGGTGGACGGGGACGTGGAGACGCAGGTCACACGGGCTTCTGTCACATCCCCGGGTGCGGCGTGCGTCTCATGGGCGAAGTCACCGTACTTGGCAGAGGAGATCGTTATGAGTGCCCGTCTGGACGCCTTCGCCAGCCCCGTCATGGGCAAGGTCATGAAGCACATCGTCGCCGCGAACCAGGCGCTCGCCGGCTCGACGCTGCCCGTCGCGACGCAGGAGCTGGTGAAGCTCCGTGCCAGCCAGATCAACGGCTGCGGCTTCTGCACCGACATGCACTACAAGGACGCCGTCGCCGCCGGCGAGACCGGCGTCCGGCTCAACCTGGTCGCCGCCTGGCGCGAGGCCACGGTCTTCACCGAGGCCGAGCGGGCCGCGCTGGAGCTGGCGGAGGAGGCCACCCGGATCGCGGACGCCGCCGGCGGGGTCTCGGACGAGGTGTGGGCGAACGCCGCCAAGCACTACGACGAGGAGGAGCTCGCCGCGCTGGTCTGCGTGATCACGCTCATCAACGCCTTCAACCGGGCGAACGTGATGCTCCAGCGCCCCGCGGGCGACTACACGCCGGGTCAGTTCCACTGACCTGCGCAGATCCGGTGCCCCGGGCCCGGCGCCCTTCCCGCGCCGGCCCCGGGGCACCGCCGTGTTCGAACTCCCCGCGCGCCGTACCCGTAAAACCATGCCCCCGGTGGCAAAGTGGCACATATCAGACTTATCGGATGTGATGCCCCATGACTCAGACCGAGCCGCCCCTGGTGACCGAAGAGCCCCCGCGGACCGAACCCGGGGGTGACGGCGCGCAGCCGCCGCAAAAGCGCCGGAAGTGGACCGCCTGGCTCCCCGGCTGGCGCGCCCTCGCCGGGAGCGCGCTGATCGCGCTGGCCGCCGGCTGCGGGGCGTTCGCCGTCGGCTACATGTCGGTCGACATGCCCGAGCCCAACCAGGCCGCCGTGGCGCAGAGCAACCTCTTCCTCTACGCCGACGGCACCCCCATGGCCCGCGACGGCGAGGTCGACCGGGAGAGCGTGGGCATCGAACGCATCCCCGAGGGCGTACGACTGGCCGTACTCGCCGCCGAGGACCGCGACTTCTACACCGACTCCGCCGTCAACCCCCTGGCCATGCTGCGCGCCGGCTGGAACACCGCGACGGGCAAGGGCACCCAGTCGGGCTCGACCATCACCCAGCAGTACGTGAAGAACTACTACCTCGACCAGGGGCAGACGATCTCCCGGAAGCTCAAGGAGTTCTTCATCGCCATCAAGCTGGACCGCGAGGTCACCAAGGACGACATCCTCGAGGGCTACCTCAACACCAGCTACTTCGGCCGCAACGCCTACGGCGTCCAGGCCGCGGCCAAGGCGTACTTCGACAAGGACGCCACCGAGCTGAACCTCTCCGAGGGCGCCTACCTCGCCGCGCTGCTGAACGCCCCGCACAGCCTCGACGTCACCCTGAACCCGCAGAACCGAGACGCCGCGGTCGCCCGCTGGAACTACGTCCTGGACGGCATGCGGAAGAAGCGCTGGCTGACGAAGGACCAGCGCGCCGCCCTGCGCTTCCCCCAGCCGCAGCAGGCCAAGCCCCGCCAGTCGCTGTCCGGTCAGCGCGGCTATCTCGTCGAGGCGGTCAAGCACTACCTCACCGAGAACCGCATCATCGACGAGAAGACCCTGGCGGCGGGCGGCTTCCGTATCACCACCACCATCGAGCCGGACAAGCAGAAGGCGTTCGTCCAGGCCGTGGACGACCGCCTCGAGTCCCGGCTCAGCGACGACAACCCGACCGACGCGTTCGTCCGGGCCGGGGGAGCGTCGATCGACGTGCGGACGGGGCACGTCGTCGCCCTGTACGGCGGACGCGACTACACCAAGCAGTTCGTCAACAACGCCACCCGGCGCGACTACCAGGTCGGCTCCACGTTCAAGCCGTTCGTCTTCGCCGCCGCCGTCCAGTACGACGCCCGCACCCGCGGCGGTACGGAGATCACCCCGCGCACCATGTACGACGGCGCCAGCAAACGCCAGGTCACCGACAAGAAGGGCCGCAAGGTCGGCTACGCGCCGGAGAACCAGGACGACGAGAACTACGGCCGCCTCAGCGTCGCCGACGCCACCGACAAGTCCGTGAACGCCGTGTACGCGCAGATGGCCCAGGACGTCGGCCCCCGCCGCGTCCGCGACACTGCCGTCCGCCTCGGGCTGTCCCCCGACACCCCGGAGATGGCCCCCCATCCGGCGATCGCGCTCGGCGCGGCGACGGCCAGCGTGCTCGACATGACGCAGGCGTACGCCACCCTCGCCAACCACGGCAAGCAGCCGGCGTTCAGCCTGGTCGAGAAGATGACCAAGAACGGTCAGACGTACCAGCTCCCGCCCGGCGGCGGCCGCCGCGCCGTCAGCCGGGTCGCCGCCGACGCCACCACGGCGATCCTGGAGAGCGTCGTGGAGAAGGGCTCCGGCGAGGTCGCCCAGGAGTCCGGCCGCCCCTCGGCCGGCAAGACCGGCACCGGCGAGCACAACCGCTCCGCCTGGTTCGCCGGCTACACCCCGGAACTCGCCACCGTGGTCGCCCTGATGGGGCAGGACTCCAACACCGGCGTGCAGAAGTCGCTGCACGGGGCGCTGGGCGAGGACCGGATGTCCGGCGGCGAGGTGCCGGCGGAGATCTGGGCGGATTACACGGCGGCGGCCCTCGCGGACACCGACTGGGAGGACTTCGACCTGCGCGCCGGCGCCAAGGGCCGCCTCCCGGCCCCGCCGCCCCCGCCGATGCCGTTCGTCCCGGCCCCCATGCCCGTGCCGGCGGCCCCGCTCCCGGTCCCGCCCCGCCCCGCGCCCCGCCCGGCGCCCCGGCCGGTCGCCCCGCCGCGCCCCGTGGAGCCGCCGCGCCCGGCGGCCCCGGCGCCCGTGCCGCCGCCGTCCGCCCAGCGGTAGGCCCGGGCGCGTCTCGGTTACGGTGGGGGGAAGCCCGACGAGACGCGCCGTACCGGGTCAGGACAAGACGACGCACCCCGTTCAGTGATTCACGGAGGTGCCGTCATGGCCTGGATACTGCTCGCCGTCGCCGGTCTGCTCGAGGTCGGCTGGGCGGTCGGGATGACGTACACGGACGGCTTCACCCGGCTGTGGCCCAGCGTCCTGACCCTCGCGGGCATCGCGGCGAGCATGCTGCTGCTGGCGCAGGCGGCGAAGACGCTGCCGATAGGCACCGCGTACGGCGTCTGGGTCGGCATCGGCGCGGCCGGCGCGGCGGTACTGGGGATGACGGTCCTGGGGGAGCCGGCGAACGCGGGGCGGATCTTCTTCATAGCGTTGCTTCTGGTGTCCGTGGTGGGGCTGAAGGCCACCTCCAGCCACTAGCGCACCGTTCGTGCAACCGTCAAGCACTTCCCCCGAACCGCCCCCCTGCGGTTCATGGCATCCCTAGGCTCGCCCCGTCGGCCCGGACCCGCCGGCCTGTGACTCCGCCGTCCATCGAGTACGGGGACCAGATCATGACCACACCGGGGGCGCTGCCCACCTTGCACACCGAGGCCCTCGGGCGCCGGACCCTCGTCGTCCTGTGCGGCGAGCTCGACGCGTACGCCCGGGGGCTGCTGGAACCCGAGCTCGACGTCGTGCTGGGAGCCGCGAATCCGCCCGACCTGGTCATCGACCTGAGCGACGTCCCCTTCGCCGACTGCGGCGGCCTCGCCCTGCTGATACGGGCCCGCAACCGCGCCCTGCGCCGGGGCGGCAGCGTCACCCTGGCGTGCGTCGCCCCGGCGGTGCTGCGGGTGCTGCGGCTGACCCGGACGGACGAGGGTTTCGACGTCTCCCCCGAGCGGCCCGGGGTCAGCGCTTCCCGGTGAGATAGCCGGAGACCACCAGATTCGCCGTGTAGTTCTTCTTGTCCGGCTCGTACCGCCCGCCGCAGGTGATCAGCCGTACCTCGGCCCGCCCCTTCACATGCGCCCCGTACACCCGCTCCGCGTCGAAGCGCCGCTTGTCCATCGTCTCCACCCGGTCCACGGTGAACTCCGCCGTCCGCCCGTCCTCGCGGGTCACCCGCACCCGCTCGCCCGGCCGCACGTCCGCCAGCCGGTAGAACACCGCCGGCGCCGTCGCCGTGTCCAGGTGCCCCACGAACAGCGCCACCCCCGTCGCCCCCGGCCGCGCCCCGCCCCGGTACCAGCCGACCTCCCCCGGGCTGGTGAACGGCGGCGCGTCCACCGCGCCCGTGTCGTCCAGCCCCCGCTCGATCACCGGGGCCTCCACCCCGGCCCCCGGGACGGTCAGCGTCACCGGATCCGACCCCTTCAGCGGCTTCAGCGCCCGCGGTCCCGGCCCCTGCAGCAGCTGCACCGACGCGCCCGCCGCGTCCGCCGGGGCCGGGGCGGCGCCGTGCGTCCGCCCGTACACCCACAGGGCGGCCAGCAGCACGGCCCAGACCAGCACCTTCGCCGTACGGGGGCTGAGCCCCGCGGACCTACCTTCGGCCACGGCGCCGCAGCCGGTGGCCGGCGAAGCCGAGGAGGGTGGCGAGCCCGGCCGCCAGGGCCAGGTCGTCGGCGTAGCCGGCGGCGGAGGGCCGCTCGTCCGCCAGGGTCGTGGTGTCCGCGTTCTTGTCCGCCGCGGTGCCGCCCCCGCCCGCGTGCACCGGGCGCCAGGGCTGCGGGCTCCACGGATCGGGGCGCCAGGGGTCGGGCTGGGGCTTGGGTCCGGGATGGTGGGCGACGACGGAGAACGAACCGGTCGCCTGACCGCCGTCCTCGCAGCGCACCCGTACCTCGTACTGCCTGCTCTGCGCGTCGTTGCGGATCTGCGCCTCGCCCCACAGCGCGCGGTTGTCCTGGGCCTTGGCCAGCCGCGCCTCGGCGACGAAGGCCTCCGACCTGGCTATCGCCCAGGTGCCCTGGCACTTGGACGTACGGATCTCCACCTTCGACCCGGGACGGGCCTGGGACGGGGAGACGATGACGTCGCCCGCCGCGAAGGCGTTGCCGCCGCACGAGGAGCAGGCGGCCACGACTATCGCCGCGGATACGGTGAGCAGGGGGACTCGGGCCCGGCGCATGCGACCTCCGAAGGAATCTCGTGCCTTCAGCCTGGACACCCCGTACGGCTTCGCATCCCGCCGTGGGCCAGCGTTGCTCCGAACGGGGTGCGGACCACCCGGACGGCCCTCCCCGGATGCGGTGTCCGGCTCCCGAGACGTGCTGGGTGTGCGGGGCGCGGAGTGAATAGCATGGTCATCCGATGTCCTCGTAGCGCAGGAGCCTCGCACTCATGACCGAACGCAAGCCGATCGACTCGTGGCTGACCGACATGGACGGGGTGCTGATGCACGAGGGCGTGCCGGTCCCCGGCGCGGACGCGTTCATCAAGAAGCTCCGCGACTCGGGCAAGCCGTTCCTCGTGCTGACGAACAACTCGATGTACACCGCCCGCGATCTGCACGCCCGGCTCAACCGGATCGGGCTCGACGTGCCGGTGGCGAACATCTGGACGTCCGCGCTGGCCACGGCGAAGTTCCTGGACAGCCAGCACCCCGGCGGCACCGCGTACGTCATCGGCGAGGCCGGGCTGACCACCGCGCTGCACGACGCGGGCTGTGTGATGACCGACCAGGACCCCGACTTCGTGATCCTCGGCGAGACCCGCACGTACTCCTTCGAGGCGCTGACCAAGGCGATCCGGCTGATCGACGCCGGCGCCCGGTTCATCGCCACCAACCCCGACAACACCGGCCCCTCGCCGCAGGGCGCGCTCCCGGCGACGGGCTCGGTGGCGGCGCTGATCACCAAGGCGACGGGCAAGGAGCCGTACTTCGTGGGCAAGCCCAACCCGCTGATGATGCGTACGGGGCTGAACGTCATCGGCGCCCACTCCGAGACGTCCGCCATGATCGGGGACCGGATGGACACCGACGTGCTCGCCGGCCTGGAGGCCGGGATGCAGACGTTCCTCGTGCTCACGGGGCTGACGAAGGCCGGGGACGTGGACCGCTTCCCGTTCCGGCCGACGCGGACGGTGGACTCGATCGCGGATCTCGTCGATCTGGTCTGACCCGCGCTTCCACGGGGGAGGGCGGGCGGTGCCCGCGCCCGGGGGGACAGGCGCGGACACCGCCTACCGGTGGTGGGACCGGCTGGCCGGCGTCCTGTCCAGACGCCGGGATCCCACCAGGAAAGCACCGCCGCCGAGGAGGAAGGCGCCGGCGGTGCAGCCGATCCCGGCCATGGGGCCCGAGCCGGAGTTCGCCAGGGACCACGGGAAGCCGTCGCGGTCCGGTCGGTACGAGGGGTCGGCCGCCGACGGGGTTCGCGGGGCGCCGGTGGACGTGTCCGGGGCGTGGATGCGCGGGCCGTCGTGCGAGGGCGGGGTCTTCCCGCCCGCCGCGGGTGTGCGCCGGTCGCCCGGCTCGCGGGTCGCGTCCGCGCCCGGGGGCAGGGGCGCGCCGCGTTCGCCGGTCCCGCCGCCGCCCGGTCCGGTGCGCGGTCCGGTGCCCGGTTCGGTGACCGCGAAGGCGTACGCCCGGGACTGCCCCGCCCACACCCCGTCGCCCGCCTGGCGCCGCATCGCGGACACCGTCGCGGTGACCGCGCCCGCCGGGGCGTCCCCGGTGAACGCCAGCCGTACCCGTACCGTCACCTCGCGCCCCGCGCGCACCGTGAAGCCGCGGCCGGCGAACACCCCGACGTTCTCCGCCCGGTCCGTCTCCCGGAAGCGCACCGCGCGCCAGCGCCCCGCTGCCTCGTCGCGGAACGCCAGCCGGATGTGCGCCGGGGTGAGCGCGGCGCCGTCGTCGACGAGCACCGCGACGGGGTGGACGGCCCGGCAGGTGGTCCGGGTGGTGTTGCGCAGCGTCAGCGTCCAGCCCCCGGGCGCACCGCCCGCCTCGTACGCCTGCGGCCCCCCGGACAGCTCGGCCTCGAGGGGGAAGTCCCGCCCGCCGCAGCCCGGTTCGGCGCCGGCGGCCACCGCGCCGGGCACGAGGGCCACGGCGCCGGCGGCGACGGCGGCTGCGAGAGCCAGGCGCGGGCGCATGGTCGGACCGTGCCACGGCCGGCCGACCGGACGGGGGCGACACGGCCCCGGGACGCCCGGGGGGAGCAGCGAATCCGCTCGTTCGGCCCAATTCCGCCGGGGACAACCCCCGGACCCCCGGCCGGACGGGGCGGCCGCCGCGCCGGCCCGCACGCTGCGTTGCCCCCGGGGGCACCCCTCCCGGGCCCTGGCCGATCGAGGCGGTCGGCGCTGTGCTGCCCGGGGAGAACACCCCCCGTACCCCCACGGGCAAGCCGCCCGGAGCGCCCCCCGCCCCCCAATGATTAAGTGGACGTATGAACGGCACCCCCACCCCCGCGCCCCTGCGCGTAGGCATCGTCGGTTACGGGCTCGCCGGGTCCGTCTTCCACGCACCCCTCGTTGCGGCGACCGACGGTCTCGCCCTCGACACCGTCGTCACCGGCAACCCCGAGCGCGCCGCGCAGGCCCGTGAGCGGTACGCGGGGATCAACGTCGCCGCGAGCGCCGAGGAGCTGCTGGGGCGGGCCGGGGAGCTGGATCTCGTGGTCGTGGCCTCGCCCAACAAGACCCACGTGCCGCTCGCCCGCGCCGCCCTCGAGGCCGGGCTGCCGGTCGTCGTCGACAAGCCGGTCGCCGGCACGGCCGCCGAGGCCGAGGAGCTCGACAAGCTCGCCGCCGGGCGCGGCCTGATGCTCTCCGTCTTCCAGAACCGCCGCTGGGACAACGACTTCCTGACCCTCCGCAAGCTCATCGCCGACGGCGCCCTCGGCGACGTCCAGCGCTTTGAGTCCCGCTTCGAACGCTGGCGCCCCCAGCCCAAGGGCGGCTGGCGCGAGTCGGGGGACCCCGCCGAGATCGGCGGACTGCTGTACGACCTGGGCAGCCACCTCGTCGACCAGGCCCTCACCCTCTTCGGCCCCGCCACCCACGTCTACGCGGAGTCCGACGTCCGCCGCCCCGGCGCGCAGACCGACGACGACACGTTCCTCGCCCTCACCCACGCCGGCGGCGTCCGCTCCCACCTCTGGGCGAGCGCCACCACCGCCCAGCTCGGCCCCCGGTTCCGCGTCCTCGGCAGCCGCGCCGGCTACGTCAAGTACGGCCTCGACCCCCAGGAGGCCGCCCTGCGCGAGGGCCAGGTCCCCGGCGACGGCTGGGGCACCGAGCCCGAGTCCTTCCGGGGACGGCTCGGCGCCGGGGAGTCGCCGCTGACCGGCGGCGGCGACCCCGTACCGACGCTGCCCGGCGACTATCCGGCGTACTACGCGGCCGTCGAACGCGCGCTGCGTACCGGCGGAGTGCCGCCCGTCACCGCCGGGGAGGCCGCCGCCGCGCTGCGGGTGCTGGAGGCCGCGCGGGTGTCCGCCGCCGAGGGGCGCACGGTGGAGGTGGGGGCGTGAGCGAGGACCTGAACGCGCTCATCGCCGAGCTGTGGGAGCAGGAGCAGCGGCTCCGCTTCACCCGGTTCGACAACGACGACGCCTGGGCGCTGGGCTCGCTGCTCGCGGAGCTGGCCCTCACCCGCGAAGCGGCCGTGACCGTCGACATCCACCGCGGCGCGCAGCAGCTGTTCCACCGGGCGCTGCCCGGGACCTCCGCGGACAACGACGCCTGGCTGGCCCGCAAACGCCGCGTCGTCGAACGGTACGCGGCGAGCTCGTACCTCGTCGGCACCCGCTTCCGGGCCAAGGGCACCACGTTCGAGGCGTCCGCCCGTCTGGACGCGGACCTGTACGCCGCGCACGGCGGGGCGTTCCCCGTGTACGTACGGGACGTGGGCTGCGTCGGCGTGGTCGGCGTCTCGGGCCTGCCGCAGGCAGCGGACCACGCGCTGGTGGTCGAGGGCCTGGAGCGCTTCCTCAGCAGCTGACCACCCGGTCGCAGCGCCCCCGGGACGCGGTGACGAGGTCCGCGTTCGGGGCGTCGTTCGCGTCGATCCACGCGCGCGACGCCTCCGCCGTACGGCCGAAACCGACGTGCCGCTCCATCAGCCGCCGGTCCCGTACGGCGGGGTCGGCCGCCACGTACCAGACCTCCGCCATCAGCTCCCGCGCCTCCCGCCAGCCGGGGGCGTCGAGCGCCAGATAGTTCCCCTCGGTGACGATCAGCCGGGCGGCCGGGGCGACCAGATGGCGGGCGGCGACCGGCTCGTCCAGCGCCCGGTCGAAGTCCGGCACGTAGATCTCCTCCGCCGGCCGCTCCACGATCCGCCGCAGCAGCGCCGCGTACCCCAACGCGTCGAAGCTCGGCTCGGAGCCCTTGCGCCCCCGCAGCCCCAGCCGGTCCAGCTGGGCGTTCGACAGATGGAACCCGTCCAGCGGCACATACGCGGCCCGCTCCCCGAGCCGCGCGACCAGCCGCCGCGCCAGCGTCGACTTCCCCGCCCCCGGCGGCCCCGCCAGCCCGAGGACGACGCGCCGGCGGTCGCCGACGAGCTTCCCGGCGTCGTCCGTCAGTGTCATGTCCCGCACCCTACGGAATAACCCTGATGCCATGCTGCGACCGGAGTGAGACGCTGGGTGACCGACGTCAGGAGGGAACCGTGGAGAAGGTGCAGGGCATCGGCGGGGTGTTCTTCCGGTCCGCCGACCCCGAGAAGCTGGCCCGGTGGTATCAGGACCATCTGGGCGTGGACGCCATCGCCGAGGGCGATGTGTGGCGGACGGGGGCCGGGCCGACGGTCTTCGCGCCGTTCGCCGACGACACCTCGTACTTCGGTGGCGACGAGCAGCAGTGGATGATCAACTTCCGGGTGCGGGATCTGGACGCGATGCTCGCGCAGCTGCGGGGCGCGGGCGTGGCGGTCGACGACGAGGTCCAGGCGCAGGACGGCATCGGGCGCTTCGGCTGGGCGGAGGATCCGGAGGGGAACCGCTTCGAGCTGTGGGAGCCGGCGCCGGAGGCGCTGACCAGCTGACTCACGCCGCTCACGCGCTGAGGAACGCCAGCACCGCCAGCACCCTGCGGTGGGTGTCCTCGGCGGGCGGGAGGTCCAGCTTGGCCAGGATGTTCCCGACGTGCTTGCCCACCGCGGCCTCCGTGACGACCAGTTCGCGCGCGATCGCCGCGTTCGACCGTCCGGTGGCGATCAGCCCCAGCACCTCCCGCTCGCGCGGGGTCAGCCGCTCCAGGGGATCCCGCTGCCGCCGCAGCAGCTGCCGTACGACCTCCGGATCGATCACCGTCCCGCCGGCCGCCACCTCCTCCACCGCCCGCGCGAACTCCTCGACCTGCCCGATCCGGTCCTTCAGCAGATACCCGACCCCCGAGCCGTCCCCGGAGTCCAGCAGCTCGGCGGCGTAGGCGCGCTGCACGTACTGGCTGAGCACCAGCACCGGCAGCCCCGGCCGCGCCGCCCGCAGCGCGAGGGCCGCGCGCAGGCCGTCGTCGCCGTCGCCGGGCGGCATCCGTACGTCCGTCACCACGATGTCCGGGCCGTGCTCGGCGACCGCCCCCGGCAGCGCGTCCGCGTCACCGACGGCGGCCACCGTCCGGTGGCCGAAGCGGTCCAGCAGGGCGGTCAGGCCCTCGCGCAGCAGGACGCTGTCCTCGGCGAGCACTACACGCAGGGACGGCACGGTATCTCCGCTCGCAGCTCGGTGGGCCCGCCGGGCGGGCTGGTCAGCGTCAGTGTGCCGGACAGCACGGCGAGCCGGTCGGCCAGCCCCGTCAGCCCGCTGCCGCCCGCGGGGTCGGCGCCGCCGCGGCCGTCGTCGCGGACGGCGAGGGTGAGCAGGCCGGTCCGGTACGTGCCCTCGATCCGGATCCCGTCGGCGCCGCTGTGCTTCGCGGCGTTCGCCAGGGCCTCGCGGATCACGAAGTACGCGGCGGCCTCGACCGGTTCGGGGAAGCGGGGGAGGTCCGCGACGTCCGTGGTGACGGGGACGGGGGAGCGGTCGGCGGCGTCGGGGACGGCCGCGGGGAGGCCGTAGTCGGTGAGGACGCGGGGGTGGATGTTCTGGATGAGGTCGCGGAGGTCGGCGAGGACGTGCCGCGTCTCGTCGTGGGCGGCGGTCAGCCGGTCGTGCAGGGGGGTGCCGGGTTCCGTGTCGAGGCGGGCGAGGCCCAGGGTCATGGAGAGGGCGACGAGGCGCTGTTGGGCGCCGTCGTGCAGGTCGCGTTCGATCCGGCGGCGCTCGGCCTCGAAGGCGTCGACGAGGCGGGCGCGGGACCGGGTGAGCTCCCGGACGGCGGTGGTGCCCCGGCTCGCGGCGCGCGTCAGCCGGGCGCGGGCGGCGGCGAGGGCGCGCAGCGGGCGGGCGGCGAGGAGCAGCACCGCGAGCCCGGCGGCGGCGCAGGCGAAGGCGGCGGGCTGACCGGTGACGGTCAGCAGCTTGACGGCCTTGACCTCGGCCCCGTCCAGGGCCAGGAGGACGGGGGTGGCGATCAGCGCGCCGGGGATGACGACCAGCACGGTCAGCGCCACGGCCTCCAGGGGCCACAGGACGAGGGCGCCGAGGACGGCGTACGCGAGCTCCCGCCAGGTCGCGGGCTCGGTGAACCGGTGCCGGGCCCAGGGAAGCAGCCCCGGCCGGGTGGGCGGGGTATGCGGGCCGGACGGGACGGGGGCGCCGAGGACGCGGAGGCGGTGGCGCTCCGCGGCGGTGGCGGGGATGCCGGTGAGGGCGGCGAGGGCGAGGAGGGGGAGGCCGACGAGGAGAGGGGAGAGGGCGACGCCGGTGGCGGTGAGCAGGAGGAGGGCGGTGAGGGTGAGGGGGCCGAGGAGGAGGCCGGTGGTCAGGTAGGCGGCGGCCCGGAGGGTCGGCTTCATACGGGCACGCCTTGCGATGTCCGGTACCGGCACCTCGGCCGGGGGGCCGGGGGTTGTCCCCCGGGAGAGTGCGGCATGGGGGCAACGGTAGATCGCGGGGGAGCCGGGGGCGGTAGTGCCTGCCCTACCTTTCGCCGGGGGTTTGGTGGGCGTGTTCCGGGGGCGGTGTGCGGCTGGGATTGAGGCATGACATCACTGCGTACGGCCCTGACCCGACCGCGTACCGGACGGCCTCCGGCCGGTGGCTTGGGGGCCTTCCCCCGACTGGCCAAACTCGTCCTCCGCTCCGTAGCCGCCCGCTGGGCCACCCTGACCGGCAGCTTCCTCGCCCTCACGATCGGCACCGCCCTCATCGCCGTCATGGGCCGCGCCCTCGCCGGCACGGGCCCGCTGCCCGCGAGCGAGGAACTGACCACCGCCGTCGCCCTCCTCGGCACCGCGGCCGGTGTCACCGGGTTCGTGTCGGTGTTCGTCGTCGCCTCGACCTTCTCGTACGCCGTCGCCCAGCGCCGCCGCGAGCTCGGCCTCCTGCGCCTCGCCGGCGCGAGCCGGGCCTTCGTCCGGCGCCTGGTCCTGGGCGAAGCCCTCATCCTCGGCACCCTGGCGTCCGCCACCGGCTGCGCCCTCGCCGCCCCCGCCGCCCCGCGCCTCACCGCCTGGCTCGCCGACGAGCGGCTGGCACCCCCCGGGCTGGCCGTCACCGGCGCCGTCTGGCCGTACCACCTGGCGTTCTGGACCGGCCTCGGCGTCACCCTCGCCGGCGTCACCGCGGCGGCCCGCCGCGCCGGGCGGACCGCGCCGGCGGAGGCGCTGAAGGAGGCCGCCGTCGACGACCGGGCGATGACCCCCGGACGGTGGCTCGCCGGGGGCGGGCTGCTGGTCACGGCGCTGGCCCTGACGGCGTGGCGGCTCGCCACCGACCCGGGGGAGCTGCTGCACCGCAAGACGTACACCGTCCAGCCCATGCTCCTGGTCACCGCCGTGGCCCTGCTCGCGCCGGTGTGTGCCGTGCCGCTGTGCCGCCTCGCGGGGCGGGCGCTGCCCGGGTGGACGGGGCGGGTGGCGCGGGGCGGGGCCGTGGCGGCGGTGCGGCGGACGGGGGCGGTGGCGGCGCCGGTGCTGATGACCGTGGCCCTCGCGGGGTCGCTGCTGGGGACGGTGGGCACCGTGAACGCCGCGAAGGCGGCGGAGGCGGCGGCGCGGACGCGGGCGCAGTACGTGGTCACCGGGGACGTCGGCGGGGTGCGGCCCCCGGCGGGGGCGCGGACGCTGGCGAGCGCGCCGACGCGGGTGGAGGCGCGGGAGGACAGTGACCGCTGGATCGGCTGGGAGGGGCGGGCGGTGAACCCGTACGACCTCGCCGCCCTGACCCGCCTCCCCGTCACCGCCGGCCGGATCACGGACCTCGACGACGACGGCATCATCGTCACCGAGGAATGGCTGACCCACCGCGTCGGCGCCACGGTCCCCGTCCGCCTCGCCGACGGCTCCCGCCGCACCCTGCGCATCGCCGCCGTCCTGGCCACCGGCACCGGCGAAACCGGCGCCTACGTCACCCCCGCCAACGCCCCCGGGGCCACCCCCGACCGCCTCGAGGTCCGCGGCACCACCGCCCACGCCCTGCGCGAGGCGGCCCCGCACGCCGAGATCCGCACCGCCGCGCGCTGGCTCGCCGACACCCGCCCCGGCACCGGCCGCGCCACCCGCGCCGGGTTCGCCCTCATCCTGGGCATCGCCCTGCTCTACGGCGTCCTGGTCCTCGCCAACACCCTGTGGATGTCCACCGCCGACCGCGCCCACGACCTCAGGGCCCTCCGGCTGGCGGGCGCGACGAAAACGCAGACGCTGACGACCGTCGCGGCGGAAACCCTCCTGGTCGTGACGGTCGGCGGCCTCCTGGGCGCGGCGGTCGCGGCCCTGACCCTGGCCCCGCTCACGGTGGCCCTGGCCGCCCTCTCCGCCCCGGTCACCCTCAGCGTGCCCTGGACGACGCTGGGCCTGCTGCTCGCCGCATGCGCTCTGGCGGCCCTCCCGGCGGCGCTGGTCCCGGCGTGGTGGCGGCTGCGGAAGCGTCAGACCGGCTCCGACGCCCCGCCCCACTGAGCCCGCGCCGCGGGGTCGAGCAGGGCCTGGTACCGGCCCACCGCCCCCGCGCCGATGCGGCGCAGCGCCGACCACATCGTGACCTGGTTCGCCGTCACCACCGGCAGCCGCAGCTCGGCCTCCAGCTGGGGGATGACGTCGTACGTCGGGAGGTTCGTACAGCTGATGTACAGCGCGTCCGGCCGCATCGCCCCCACGGCCTGCCGGGCCATCTCCATCACCTCCCGGTACGACACCCGCCAGATCAGCCGCGTCAGCCCCAGATACGCCCGCCCGGTGACCGTGATCCCGCCCTCCGCCAGAAACGCGGCGAGGGCGTCCGTCACCGACCGGGTGTACGGCGTGACCACGGCGACCCGCCGCACCCGCAGCGTCTCCAGGGCCTCCAGCATCGCCCCGGACGTCGTCACCGCCGGCACTCCCGCCGCCCCGGCGACCGCGCCCGCCACCGCCCGCTGCCCGGCGAGCCCGTCGACGAAGCTGCCGGAGGCGCAGGCGTACGCGATGACCTCCGGCTCCACGGCGACCAGCGCCCGGGACGCCTCCCGCAGTGTCTGGTGCTCGCTGACGAGGCGGGCCAGGTCGAGGCTGACCTCGGCGGGTACGTACGGCGTGCGCGTCAGATGCAGCGACACGTCGTCGGGCGTCCAGCGCCACAGCTCGCGGTCGAGCGCGAAGTCAAAAGGGGCGACCACTCCGACGCCCCGCTGGGGCTGCGGGCCCCCGAGGAAAGTGACATCCATCGGCGCTCACATTCGTACGTACGACACCGCAGATATGCCTGTCAGACGAAGGTAGGGAATAGGGCCTGACGCGGTCAATCCGCATAACTCGGCCGGTTTTCCCGGGTTCGTGGCACTCAGTGCAGCAGATTCCCGTTGCCGTGGCATTTCCGCCGGATAAACGGACTGTCGCACCCCGCAAGAGTGCCCGAAGGGCCCCGTGCGCCGCCCGGGATATCGGGTAGGTCTGGATACGACGGGTCGAACGTCCTGGAGGGGTGACGATGCCACAGCTTGCGGGACTTACCGCGGTCCGCCTGCTCGACGGCTACGCGGCGGGGGACTTCAGCCCCGTCGACGTCGTGGAGGCCGTGCTCGGGCGGGCCGCCGAGGCGCAGGAGCGGACCAACGCGTTCGTGTACATCGACGCCGAGGGCGCGCGCGCCGAGGCCGTGCGCTCCGCGCGCCGGTGGGCCGCCGGGGAGCCGGCGGGGCCGCTGGACGGGGTGCCCGCGACGGTGAAGGACATCCTGCTGCAGCGGGGGCGCCCCACGTACCGGGGGTCGTGGACGGTGGAGGACACCGGCGTCTGGGACGAGGACGCGCCGGCGGTGGCGCGGATGCGGGCGGCGGGCGCGGTGTTCGTGGGGAAGACGACGACGCCGGAGTTCGGCTGGAAGGGGGTCACCGACAGCCGCCGCTTCGGTACGACCCTCAACCCGCACGACCCCCGGCGCACGGCGGGCGGCTCCAGCGGCGGTTCGGCGGCGGCGGTGGCGCTGGGTGCGGGCCCGCTGAGCCTGGGCACGGACGGGGGCGGGTCGATCCGCATCCCGGCGTCGTTCTGCGGGGTGTTCGGGCTGAAGCCCACGTACGGCAGGGTGCCGATCTACCCCCCGAGCGCCTTCGGGACGCTGTCCCACACCGGCCCGATGACCCTGGACGCGGCGGACGCGGCGCTGCTGCTCGACGTGATCGCGGCGCCGGACGCACGGGACTGGTCGGCGCTGGGGCCGGTGGCCGGGAGCTTCCGCGAGGGGCTGGACGGCGGGGTGAAGGGGCTGCGGGTGGCGTACAGCGCCTCCTTCGGCGGGCAGGTCGCCGTGGACCCGGCGGTCGCGGCGGTCGTCCGGGCGACGGCGGAGCGGCTGGCGGGGCTGGGGGCGCTGGTGGAGGAGGCCGATCCGCCGTTCGCCGATCCGGTGGAGGCGTTCCACACGCTGTGGTTCGCGGGCGCCGCCCGGGTCGTGCAGCCGCTGGAGGCGGGGCGGCGGGAGCTGCTGGACCCGGGGCTGCGGGAGATCGTCGCGGCGGGGGAGGAATACGGGGCGCTGGACTACCTGGCCGCCGTGGACGTGCGGATGGCGCTGGGGGCGGCGATGGGGCGGTTCCACGAGACGTACGACCTGCTGCTGACGCCCACCATGCCGCTCACCGCGTTCCGGGCGGGCGCCGAGGTGCCGCCGGGGCGCGGCTTCACCCGCTGGACGGGGTGGACGCCGTTCACGTACCCCTTCAACCTCACCCAGCAGCCCGCCGCCAGCGTCCCCTGCGGCACCGACGGGCAGGGGCTGCCCGTCGGCGTCCAGCTCGTGGCGGCGCGGCACCACGACGCGCTGGTGCTGCGCGCCGCCCACGCGCTGTACGAGGCGGGGGCGGCGCCGCGGCTCACGCCCGCCGGAACCTGAGGGACTCGCCCAGCGCCCCCGCCCGCCACAGGTCCTGGCAGGCGTCGGCCATCACGTCCAGACCCTCGACGACGGTGCCCCAGACGATGCCCGGGACCCAGCCCTGGTCGCCGTTGATCAGCAGGTTGTTCCGCTCGTAGAACAGCGCGAGGTCCACCACCCGCCGGCGCCCCTGATGGGCGGCGTCCTCCCCGTACCCGTACGAGGCGGTGCCGAGCTGGGTGTCGGAGAAGGTGAAATAGCACAGGTCACCCGGGATGGGCGTCACCGTCGGGTTCTCCAGCGGCGGCTCCTCGGGGGCGAACGCCGGAAGCAGGGTGTAGATCTCGTTTCGCGCGTACTTCGCGTGGTACACGTCACCCCCGAGGGGCAGGGCGTCCCACACCGCGTCACACGTACGGGGTGCGCGTTCGGTGAGCAGCCGGGCCGTACAGCCCACCGCGCGCTTGGCCAGCGTCACTTCCACATACCGATCCGTCATCCCCCGAGCCTCCCCGGGGAATCGGCGGGTATGCCCCCTTCGCCCCTCGGCGATCAGTCACGCCCGGATAACGGCAAGATGTACGTTCCATAACCACCGCGGGTCGGGGCGCATATTTCCCCGGTCGGGGGCAGGCGCGTCCACGTCCGCTCACCCTGGAGGTTGGAACCCGCATGGCTCACTACCCGAACCTGTCCCGCCGTGGCTTCCTTACCCGGACGGCCGCCGTGGGAGGGCTCCTCGCGGTCCCCGGAGTCCTCACGGCCTGCAGCAAGAAGGACGACGGCGGCGACGCCGAGGGCGAGGGCGGCCTGCTCGCGAAGCTGAAGAAGCAGGGCTACGTCCGGGTCGCGTACGCCAACGAGGCACCGTACGGCTACAAGGAGGGCGACACCCTCAAGGGCGAGGCCCCCACCCTGCACGCCGAGATCTTCAAGGCCCTCGGCGTCCCCGAGCTGCGCCCCACCTTCTCCGAGTGGGACGGCCTCATCCCCGGTATCCAGGCCGGGAAGTACGACGTGATCAGCGCCGGCATGGCCATCACGCCCGAGCGCTGCCAGGCCGTCATCTTCTCCGAGCCCGAGTTCATCTCCCCGACCGCCATCATGGTCAAGAAGGGCAACCCGAAGAAGATCACCGACCTCGCCTCCGCCAAGGCCGCCGGCATCACCATCGGCGTGATGAGCGGCGCCGTCGAGAAGAGCTACGCCGAGGGCGCCGGCATCGACGGCGGAAAGATCAAGACGCTGCAGAAGCCGCAGGACGGCGCCGACGCCGTCAAGGCCGGCCGCGTCGACGGCTTCCTCCTCACCGGCATCTCCCTGCGCTGGCTCGCCAAGACCAACCCCGACGTCGAGGTCACCGAGCCCTTCCTGCCCGAACTCGACGGCGTCAAGCAGTACAGCCCCGGCGGCGCCGTCTTCCAGAAGGGCAACGAGGCCCTGCGCGACGCCTTCAACACCGAACTCAAGAAGATCACTTCCGACCCGGCGCGCTTCACCCAGCTCCTCGGCGAGTACGGCTTCGCCGAGACCGAGGTCCCCCCGGCCGACCTCAAGACCGCCGACCTCTGCAAGGGCTGACGGGGCACCACCGACGCCATGGGCGATTTCCTCACCGCTTTCCTCGACAACATGCCGGACGTCCGCTCCGGTCTGTGGACGACCCTCCAGGCCACGCTCTACGGCGCGGCCCTGGCCTTCGTCCTGTCCTTCCTCCTGGGCCTGATGTCGGGCTCCCGGCTGCTGCCCGTACGCGGCGTCTCCCGGGTGTTCGTCGAGTTCTTCCGCGGCACCTCGCTGTACGTCCAGCTGTTCTGGCTGTACTACGTACTGCCCACCATCAACACCGACTACGAGATCGAACCGCTGCTCTGCGGCGTCCTGGCCTTCGGCATGAACTACGGCGCCTACGGCTCCGAAGTCGTCCGCGGCGCCCTGGGCGCCGTACCGAAGGCCCAGCGGGAAGCGGCCATCGCCCTCAACATGACGCCCTTCCAGCGCCTGCGGCGGGTCGTCCTGCCGCAGGCGTGGCCGCAGATGATCCCGCCCTTCGCCAACCTCCTCATCCAGCTGCTCAAATGCACCCCGCTGCTGTGGCTGATCAGCGTGCAGGACCTCATGACGGTGATGGAACAGCTGCGTGACCGCACCGGCGAGACCGTCCCCGCCTACCTCACCCTGCTGGTGATCTTCTTCGTGCTCGCGTACGCCCTGACCATGCTGATGAACATGCTGGAGGCCGCCGCCAAGGCCCGCCTCGGCCAGCACACCTCGGCCCGCGGCCTGCTGCGCAGCCGCAGCGGACAGATCGCGGGGGTCGACCGATGACCTTCGACTGGAGCTGGGAACGCGCCCAGGAAGTCCTCCCCCTGCTGCTCGAGGGCTTCAAGATCACACTGCTGGCCACGGTGTTCGGCATCGCCCTCGCCGCCGCCCTCGGCCTCGCCGTCGCGGTGGCCGGCCGCGCCCCCAGCCGGCTGGTCCGCGCCCCCGTACGGGCCGTCACCGAATTCGTCCGGTCCACCCCGCTCGTCGTCCAGCTCGTCTTCGCCGTCGCGCTCTTCCCCGGCACCGACCCGCTGTACGTCGGCACCGCCGTCCTCGGCATCCACTACGCCGGCTACACCTCCGAGGTCTACCGGGCCGGCATCGACGCCGTACCCCGCGGCCAGTGGGAGGCCTGCACCGCGCTGTCGATGTCCGGCCGGCGCACCTGGCAGGCCGTGATCCTGCCCCAGGCGATACGCAACGTCCTGCCCGCACTGGGCAACTACGCGATCTCCATGTTCAAGGAGACCCCGTTCCTCGCCATCATCACGGTCTCCGAAATGGTCCGCCAGGCCCGCGAGTACGGCGCCGAACACTTCTACTACACCGAGGCGTTCACCCTGGCCGGCCTCATCTTCCTGGCTGCCAGCTACCCGACCTCACTGCTCGTGCGAAGCCTGGAGAAGCGCCTTGGCCACTGATCAGCCCGTCAAGAAGACCGGTCCCGAG
This sequence comes from Streptomyces smaragdinus, assembly GCF_009604385.1. Lineage (GTDB taxonomy): Bacteria > Actinomycetota > Actinomycetes > Streptomycetales > Streptomycetaceae > Streptomyces > Streptomyces smaragdinus. The sequence goes on along the minus strand of NZ_WEGJ01000016.1, from coordinate 81,169 downwards.
GACGCACCCGGCGGTACCTCCGGATCCGCCCTCGTCCACTTCGACCAGGTCGTCAAACGCTACGGCGACCACACCGTCCTGGACCACCTCGACTTCGAGGTACAGCGGGGGAAGCACGTCACCCTCATCGGACCCAGCGGCTCCGGCAAAACCACCATCCTGCGCCTCCTCATGACCCTGGAGAAGGTCAGCGGCGGCGTCATCTGGGTCGACGGCGAACCCCTCACCCACCGGCGCACCCCCGGCGGCAAGCTCAAGTCCGCCGACGAGAAACACCTCCGGCAGGTCCGCAAGAAGATCGGCATGGTGTTCCAGCAGTTCAACCTCTTCCCCAACATGAAGGTGCTGCAGAACATCATCGAGGCCCCCGTCAACGTCCTCGGCATGGACAAGGACGAGGCCGCCGAACGCGCCCGCGGACTCCTCGAACTCGTCGGCCTCTCCGACAAGATCGACGCCCACCCCACCCAGCTTTCCGGCGGCCAGCAGCAGCGCGTCGCCATCGCCCGCGCCCTCGCCATGCGGCCCGAGATCCTGCTCCTCGACGAGGTCACCTCCGCCCTCGACCCCGAACTCGTCGCCGGCGTCCTCGACCTGCTCCGCGACATCGCCCGGTCGACCGACATCACCATGCTCTGCGTCACCCACGAGATGGGCTTCGCCCGCGACATCTCCGACACCGTGATGATGTTCAACGAGGGCCGCGTCATCGAGAGCGGCACCCCCGAAAAGATCTTCACCGCACCGGAACACGAACGCACCCGGGACTTCCTCGGAGCGATCCTCTGACCACCCGCACCCCGTGCCCCCGCCGCACACCCCGGGCACGGGGTGCCGCCTATGTCGCCGACGACCACCCGCCGCACCCACCCGCGCCGCTATCGTGGAAACGACCGCACTGCGGGCGACGACGAACCCCGACCCGTGATCGTCACCCACAGCGACGAAAGCGCCTCGAACAGTCACAAACCGTCGGCAGGGGGGCACCGTGGCGGTAAGACCCGAACCCACCGCACCGTTCCACGCGGTGCAGCACGCCTTCCGCGTACTCGAATCCGTCTCCCGGCACACCGACGGCGTCCGCGCCGAGGAGCTCGCCCGCGACACCGGACTCCCCCTCGGCCACCTCGCGCACATGATGCTCATGCTCCGCCGCGAGGGATACGTCGAGCAGATCGCCGACGGCGCGTACGTCATCGGCGAAGCCCTCGTCCTCCTCACCTCCGGCGCCGACCGCACCCGCGCCCTCGACCACAAACTCACCCGCGCCCTCGACACCCTGCGCACCGACACCGGCGCCGCGATCTACCTCAGCCGGTACGAGGAGGGCGAGATCAAGGTCACCCACGTCGCCGACGGACCCGACAGCCCCCGCGTCAACGAATGGGTCGACTTCCGCTCCGCCGCCCACGCCACCGCCATCGGCAAATGCCTCCTCCTCCAGCTCGACGCCGACGGCCGCCGCGACCACCTCTCCCGCCACCGCATCGCCCGCCTCACCTCCCGCACCGTCACCAACGAGCACGCCTTCCTCGCCGGCCTCGACCGCCACCCCGTCACAGTGCCCACGCTGGACCTCCAGGAGTACGCGCTGGGCACCGTCTGCTCCGCGGTCCCCCTCACGGCGGGCACCGCCGTCGGGACCCTCGCACTGTCCCTCCCCGTCGAACACGCACACCGGCTCCGGGCTGCCACCGACGCGCTGAACAGGAACGCGGCGCCGCTGCTGCTGTCCATGGCGATCTAGGTCACAGCCTCCGTTGGTCATCAGCACCCTCCCCGGCCCTGTAGAGTTATCCACGTCAGGCGCCGCTAGCTCAGTTGGTTAGAGCAGCTGACTCTTAATCAGCGGGTCCGGGGTTCGAGTCCCTGGCGGCGCACGTCGGCCGGAGGCCGTCCTGTCTGCAGAAAGCGCAGACCGGGCGGCCTCCGTCGTTTTTTCGCGGCTTCGCCGCGGGTGGGGGCTGCCGCCACCCACACCCCCGCCGGGTGACGGGGCGGGCCGGGGTCCGGCTGGGACCTGTGCCACCCCCACCGCCGCCGGGTGACGGGGCGGGCCAGGGGCCGCCCCCAGCCCGTCCGGCGTTACCCCGCTGGGGGCGAGGTGGGCCGGGGGCCGCCCTCCAGCCCGTCCGGCGTTTGAGGACTTCGGCGAAGCCGAAGCGCGCCGCAGGCGCCGGCGGAAGGCGCAGCCGGAGGTGCCACGGGTCACCCTGTGGCCGGGAACAAGGCCTGAGGCGGGGAGGTTGAAGCCCTGCGTAGGAGTACGCCGCGACCCCGGAGCCCGCATGCCCGACGCCGAATCCATCCCGCTGTCCGTGCTGGACCTCGCCACCGTCGGAAGCGGCTCCACGGCCGCCGCCGCGCTGCGGACCTCCGTCCGCCTCGCGCGGACCGCGGAAGAGCTCGGTTACCGGCGGTACTGGGTCGCCGAACACCACTCCATGCCCGGCGTCGCCTCCTCCTCCCCGGCCGTCATCCTCGCCCACCTCGCCGCCCACACCGACCGCATCCGGCTCGGCTCCGGCGGCGTCATGCTGCCCAACCACGCACCCCTGGTCATCGCCGAACAGTTCGGCACCCTCGAGGCCCTCGCCCCCGGCCGCGTCGACCTCGGCCTCGGCCGCGCCCCCGGCACCGACGGCGCCACCGCCGCCGCGCTGCGCCGCACCGTGACCTCCCACGGCGGCGCCGACGACTTCCCCGACCAGCTCTCCGAGCTCACCCGGTTCCTCGACGACTCCTTCCCCGACGGCCACCCCTACGCCCGGATCCACGCCGTCCCCGGCCCCGTCCAGGGCAAGGCCCCCGGCGGCGTCCAGTCCCCGGCCCGCCCCGCGATCTGGCTGCTGGGCTCCTCCGGCTTCAGCGCCCGCCTGGCCGGCACCCTGGGCCTCCCGTTCGCGTTCGCCCACCACTTCTCCGCCGCGAACACGGTCCCCGCGCTGGACCTCTACCGCACCTCGTTCCGCCCCTCGGACGTCCTCACCGAGCCGTACGCCCTGATCGGCGTCTCCGCCCTGGCCACGGAAGACCCCAAGGAGGCCTACCGCCAGGCCCGCGCCCAGTCCCTCTCGATGCTCCGCCTCCGCACCGGCCGCCCCGGCCTGGTCCCGACCCCGGAGGAGGCGGAGGCGTACCCATACAGCCCCCTGGAGTCGGAATTCGCCGACGAATGGCTGTCAAACGTCATCCACGGCACCCCCGACGAGGTCACGACAGGCCTGCGCGCCCTGGCGTCACGCACGGGCGCCCAGGAGCTGATGCTCACGGCCCCGGCCCACAGCGGGGACGTTCGGGTGCGGTCGTACGAGCTCGTCGCTGAGGCGTGGGGGCTCACGGCGCCCGTCAGGTGATGTGTCCCTGCCTCCGGCAGCACGAAGGGGCCCTCGATGAGGGCCCCTTCGCCCGGTGAGCCCGGTGGGACTCGAACCCACGACACGCCGGATCTAAACCGGCGCCCTCTTGGCCAGCTGGGGTACGGGCTCCTGCTGCTACCCTAGCGCCTTCCGCGGCCAGGATGACTATGGGCCTGTCCGGCAGTACGTCGCGGTCTGACTGTGGCAGTTGGGACACAGGTACCGGAGATTGGTCGGCCGATCGTCGAGACGATCACCATTACGGTGATCGATCTCGAGCACGATCCGGCGCCCCCGCCAGGTGTCGCCCTGCCCGCACTCCGCGCAGACCGCAGGCACCCCGCACTCGTGCAGCGCGCGGCGAAGGAGGCGCGCCGGGGTGCGGAGGGAACCGGGGGGCCGACGGCAGAGGATCTGCTCGGCCGTTTTGCGGTTCGACGACGGACGGCCCTTTTGATGAGCCTGACCCGTGAAGTGGGAGGTGGACAGGCCCAGCGACTGGATCCGGTTGCTGATGCGCCGCCGCGTCGACGTGTTGACGGGCTGCCCCAGCGCACGCAGCACCCCGGCCATGCTCTGCGCCTCTGCCACCGCCGATGCCAGCTCCTGCGCGTCGCCCGTCGGGCTTCCCCGTCGGCCTTCGGCGGTCCAATGCGAGGTGTCGATGCCGAAGTGGGACAGCCTCTTGCGCAGGTAGAAGTACGGTTCCCCAACGGGCACGCCCAGGCGCTCGAGGAATTCGGTGAAGTCGGCGCTCTCCCCGGCGGCAGCCTCCAAGGTCTCGCGTGCGTATGCCCGGCGGGGGCGGGGCGGCAGCGGCTCCGCCTGGAAGTGGGGTGTCGCAATGCCGTAGTGACCGAGCCGATCGCCCAGGTAGCGCCGCTGACGACTGGTCAGAGGTAATTCCAGTCGGCGCATCATGTCCACGAGGCTGGAGGATTCCGCCGCCGTCGCGGCCAGGATGTCGGGCGCGGGCAGCCTGACGCACATCAGCGCGCCTCCTTGCCGCGGTTCTTCCGCCCTCGGTAGGTGTCGGTCGCGGCGTGACAGTTGGGGCACAGGAAACGCAGGTTGGCCGGCCGGTTGTCCCACCATGACCCGTTGATGTGGTCCACCTCAAGGCGAAGGGGCTTTCCGTTCCACTCCGGCGCTGTGCCGCACTCGGCGCAATTCTCCGGTATACCCCGGCCGAGCATGGCCCGGCGAAGCCGGACTCCGGAAACGCGACCCTGGTCCGGCGAACCGAGGCACAGCACGTCACCCCGACGGACCGTTCCCGGCCGGGAGCTGCGGAAGTGACTCGTGTCGAGCCCCAGCGCCGCGATTCGGCGCCCGATGTGCGCCTGATTTCCGCCGACCGGGCTGATTCCCAGCTCACGGACGACTTCTGAGACGCTCGTACAGCGGCTCGTCAGCTCACGCAGGCGCTCGTCGCTGTGGCGAACCCATCGCGTGGCGAAGTGGGATGTGTCGACCCCCTGCTCGCGAAGCAACCGCCGTACGTAACTGCGCGATCCGGGCGTGGGCGTTCGGCCGAACCACCGGATCACGTCGTCACAGGACGCGGACGATCGGGCGGCTTCCGCCAGACGTTGTGGCTCGTAGGTACGCGGTGACATCCCGGCCCCCTTCGACGGGTTCGTGTTCTCATACGGAGAAACGATCCGATCATCAGAAGGTCACGCAGGGTGAGAGAAAGACCCGCCGCAAGGGCGGGCCCGTCACTCACCGGAATCGCGGCGTCAGGACTCGATCTTGAGGTCCTTCAGGAGCTTCGCCACATGCCCCGTCGCCCGGACGTTGTACCAGGCGTGCTCGACCTTGCCCTTCTCGTCGACGACGATCGTCGAGCGGATGACCCCCGTCACCGTTTTGCCGTACATCTTCTTCTCGCCGAAAGCCCCGTACTCCTCCAGCACCGCCTTCGACGGATCCCCGACCAGCGTGACCTTCAGGGACTCCTTCTCGCGGAACTTCGCCAGCTTCTCCGGCTTGTCGGGGGACACGCCGATGACGTCGTAGCCCGCGGCGGCGAGGACGTCGAGGTTGTCGGTGAAGTCGCAGGCCTGCTTGGTGCAGCCGGGGGTGAGGGCCGCGGGGTAGAAGTAGACGATCGTCTTGCGGCCGGCGTGGTCGGCGAGGGAGACCTCGTTGCCGTCGGCGTCGGGGAGGGTGAACGCGGGGGCGGTGTCTCCGGGCTTCAGGCGCTCGCTCATGGTGCCGGGGCTCCTCTTCGAGGGTCGTCGGATGCGGGGTCGGTATCGCAGGCGAGCCTAGCGGCTGACAGACTGTGCACATCGGACAAGCCCGGCGGCGGTACGCGGCCGACGGTGTACGAGAGCGGAGGCAGCGCGGTGGCGGAAGGCAGCAGGTCCCCTGCGCAGATCGAGGCGGAGATCGTCCGCCGCAGGCAGCAGCTGTCGGCAACGCTCGACGAGCTCGCGACACGCGTTCACCCCCAGACGATCATGAGTGATGTACGGGCCCGTACGGTCGGCGCCGTCGACCAGGCCGCGGGCCGCGCGTTCGTCACCGCCAACCGGGCGGTGTCGGGCGTCAAGTCCCAGCTGGTCGGCCCCGACGGGGCACCGCGGCTGGAGCGCATCCTGCCCGTGGCCCTGACGGCGATCGCGGTGGTGGGCCTGCTGACGCTGGGCACCCGCCGCCCGCGCCGGGGCCGCCGGCGGCGCTGAGCACCGGTCCCGTACAGGCGCTGCCCGTACGGGCCTGGGTACCGGACCCAGGGCGCGCGGGCGGGTCGCGCACGGGTACGGTCGTACCCGTGACTGATTCCTCCCGGCCGACCCACGACAAGCTCCCCATCCGGATGCTGCACGACCGCGTGCTCGTCCGTACGGACACGACCGAGGGCGAGCGTCGCTCGTCCGGCGGCATCGTGATCCCCGCGACCGCCCAGGTGGGCAAGCGGCTGTCGTGGGCGGAGGTGGTGGCCGTGGGGCAGAACGTGCGGTCGGTGGAGGCCGGGGACCGGGTGCTGTACGACCCGGAGGACCGCGGCGAGGTCGAGGTACGGGGCGTCGCGTACGTCCTGCTGCGCGAGCGCGATCTGCACGCGGTGGCCGCGGAGCGGCTCGAGGGCGTGGATTCCACGGGGTTGTATCTCTAGGGCCTGATTCGCCCCCGTGCCGTCGGGGAAGGGGCACTTTCATGACGATCGGCTTCCTCTATCCCGGGCATTCCGCCGAGGACGACTATCCGGTGCTCGCGGACCTGACCGGTGAGCCGCTGCGCGTCGCGCACACCGACATCGGTGAGGACGCGCACCGGATGGACGCGTTGCTGCGGATGGGGGCGCTGCCCCGGCTCACGGCCGCGCTGGTGGAGCTGCCGGAGGTGGACGCCGTGGTGTGGGCGTGTACGTCGGCGAGCTTCGTGTACGGGTGGGACGGGGCCCTCGAGCAGGTGCGGGAGCTGTCGGCCGCCGCCGGGGTGCCGGCGTCGTCCACCTCGTTCGCCTTCGCGCACGCGGCGCACGCGCTGGGGGTGACGCGGCTGGCGGTGGCGGCGACGTATCCGGCGGACGTGGCGGGGATGTTCGCGGAGTTCCTGAAGGCGGCCGGGGCGCAGGTGCTGTCCACCCGGGCGCGCGGCATCGTCACGGCGGCGGAGGTCGGGACGCTGGGGCGGGCGGAGGTCGTCGAGCTGGCGCGGGCGGGGGATCACCCCGACGCCGAGGCGGTGCTGCTGCCGGACACCGCGCTGCACACGGCGGCGCATCTGACGGCGCTGGAGGAGGCGCTGGGCAAGCCGGTGCTGACGGCGAACCAGGTCACCGTCTGGGAGGGCCTGCGGCTGGTGGGGCGGACGGTGGGGGAACGGCCGGAGCTGGGCGCGCTGTTCGCGGCGGGGGGCTGACCCGCTTCTTGCCGGGATCAGGCAGTCTGCGGTGCCGGAAAATCTGGCCGAACGGGTGATGCTACTGCCGCCCCGAAAAGGGAACACTGACGGCAGGTGCTCGAAAAGTGTGCAACCGGGGGTGTATCGCCATGGCGGACAGGTACTTCCGTGACGGCCCGCGCAGCCTGGAGGTCGACGTCCGGCTGGCGGTGATGGAGTACGCCGATGTGGCGGCGGAGTACGCGGCGGTGGTGGGCGACCCGCGCGTCCCGCTCTCGGCGCTGGAGGACTACGCGCTGGTCGTCGACATCCTGGCGCTCGCCCGCCGGGCCCCCACGGCGGAGATCCCCAGCCTGCTGTCCATCGGCACCCGCGCCCTCCTGCGCGTCCACCGCGCCCTGCCGGGGGCGGAGGAGACCGCCGAGGAGGCCGAGGCGGCCTGACGGGCGGGCCTCAGGGCCGTACCGGAGCCCCCAGCAGCTCCGTGACCTTCTCCGCGGACACCGCGCGCGAGTAGAACCAGCCCTGCGCCGTGTCGCAGCCGATCGCCCGCAGCCGCTGCGCCTGCTCCTCCGACTCCACACCCTCCGCCACGACCGAGAGGCCCAGCTGGTGGGCCAGATGCACCAGGGCCTCGACGATCGTCTCGTCGGCCGGGTTCGGATGCTCGGCGTCGCGGAAGCCGCGTACGAACGAGCCGTCCAGCTTCAGCGTCGTCACCGGCAGCCGGCTCAGGTACGCGAGGTTCGAGTACCCGGTGCCGAAGTCGTCGATGGCGATCCCCACGCCCATCTCGTGCAGCGCCTGCAACGCCTGCAGCGGGCGGCCAGCGGAGCCCATGACCGCGGACTCCGTCAGCTCCAGCTGCAGCAGCCCCGGCGGCAGTTCGGTTTCCGCCAGGATCTCCGCGACGTCCGCGACCAGATCCGAGTCCCACACCTGCCGCACCGCGACGTTCACGCTCATCAGCACCGGCGTCTCCGGCCGTGTCAGCTGCCACGCCCGCGCCTGGCGGCAGGCGGTGCGCAGCACCCAGCGGCCCAGCTGCACGATGGCGCCGTTCTCCTCGGCCAGCCCGATGAACCGGTTCGGCGTGAGCAGCCCGAGCCGCGGGTGCCGCCAGCGCACCAGCGCCTCCACGCCGCGCACGGCGCCGTCCCCGAGGCCGACCAGCGGCTGGTACGCCAGCTGGAACTCGCCGCGCTCCACGGCCGGCCGCAGCCCCGAGGAGAGGGCCTGACGGGTCATCCGGTGGGCGTTGCGCTCGGGGTCGAAGAGCGTCCAGCGGGCCTTGCCGTCGGCCTTGGCCCAGTACAGCGTCGTGTCGGCGGCCTGCATCAGGGCTGTCGCCGTCGTGCCGCGCGCCGCCCGCTCGACCACGCCGATGCTCGCGGACACCGAATGCCGCTGCCCGGCCAGGTCGAACGGCTCCTGCAGCGCGTTCAGCACCGCCGTCGCCAGCTCGCCGGCCTGTTCCGTGCCCGTCGAGCCGGTCACCAGCAGGGCGAACTCGTCACCGCCGAGGCGGGCGACCAGATGACCGCCGTGTGCCGCCGCGCAGTCCGTGAGCCGCCGGCCGACGGCGGCCAGCAGCCGGTCGCCGGTGCGGTGGCCGAGGGTGTCGTTGATGGCCTTGAAACCGTCCAGGTCGAGATAGACGAGGCCGATCCGCCCGGTGCCGGCCTCCCGGGCCTGCTCCAACGCCCCGGACAGCCGTTCGAAGAACAGGGCCCGGTTCGGCAGCCGCGTCACCGCGTCGTGCATCTGCAGATGCCGCAGCCGGGCCCGCAGCTCCCGGTCCTCGCCGACGTCCGCGACCGACAGCAGCGCCCCGCCGGCGGCCAGCGGCGTGATCGTCACCTCGGCCCACAGCGGGGTGCCGTCCGCCGCCTTCAGCCGCCGCGACACCAGCAGCTCCGCCCGCCGGCCCTGCAGGACCTCGACGAAGGAGCTCCACATCCACGGCTCCTCGCGCAGCGCGCACAGATCGGCGGCCGAGGCGCCGGTCAGCGCGCCCGCCCCGGCGCCCGCGGGGGCGAACAGGGCCAGGAGTCGTTCGTTCGCCGCACGCACCAGTCCGTCGCTGCCGACGATCGCCATGGCCAGATGGGCCGAGACGAACGCGGTCCGGAAGTCCTCCGCGTCGACGGGCGCCGCCGCGGCCAGATGACGCTCCGTGATCAAAGCCGCCGTGGCGCCGGTCGCGCAGACCGGCCGGCCGAGGGATCCGCTCACCGCTAGCTCCCACCCGTAGGGGCACCCGACTGCCTGGGGCAGCACCGTCACCACGCTGGAAATGTGCCGATCATAGAGGCTGCCCGCCACAGCGATCCAGCAGCGTCGCCGCCCCTCGTTTCACGGTACCCCGGGAGCGGGGCGGAACCCGCCTGTTCTTGACGTGGCCTGCCATCGCCCCCACACGCGTCACTCTCCGTCACTCCGGCCCCGCGGGCCCCATCGGGCGGCTCCTCACCCGGCTGGCGCACTGGAACAGGGCATTCGCCCATAAAACCACACAGGGTGGGTCTTGTTCGGTAAGAGACTGTCGCCAAACCCCCGTCGTCCGCGCGGAGCGCGGGCGCAGGGCGCAGGCGGGGGTTTGGCGACAGCCTCGCAGTCCGCTTCGCGAGGGACGGGGTCGTGTGGTGCAGCCAGGGCGTATAGCAGGAGCGAAGAGTCGGCGCGGGCGGAACCTGCGGCGGATAACCGCGGTGACCGGGACCGTGGCCGCGCTCATAGCCAGCTCCTTCATAGCCGGCCCGGCCGGCGCCGACGCCCCCCGTCCGTGCGCCCTGGAGCGCACCGACGCGCACCACTCCGAGGGCCTGGACACCTGGAACAGCGCCTACCCACGGCCGCGCGAGACCCTCCGCGCCGTGATGGTGTTCCTCTCGTTCCCGGACTCGCGCCCCGAGGTTCGTACGAGCGAGCTGGCCGCGGATCACTTCCCCGCCACCTCCGACTTCTTCGCCCGCTCCTCCTACGGGCGGTTCCGGCTCGAGGCCGAGCCGCTGCGGGACTGGATCGAGATGCCGGCCGCGTCCACCGCGTACCGGATCGAGCGGGACTGGGCCCCCGACCGGCGGGCCCGCTATCTGCGCGACGCGGTCGACGCCGCCGACGCGGAGGTGGACTTCCGCGACTACGACGTCGTGTACTTCGTCGCCGACCCCGACGCGCCGGGCGTCGACTCCGACGCCACGAAGGTCGTCAACTTCGACCGGCCGCTGACCGCCGACGGCGCGCGGCTGCGCCGGATCGTCACCGTCTTCGAGCAGCACCCGCCCGACCGCAACGTCCTGGCCCACGAGACGGGGCACGTCTTCGACCTGCCCGACCTGTACCACCGGCCCGTGGACGGCAAGGCGGACTGGGACACGTACGTCGGTGACTGGGACATGATGGGCAGCCAGTTCGGGCTGGCGCCCGAGCCGTTCGCCTGGCACAAGTGGAAGCTCGGCTGGATCACGGACGCGCAGGTCGGCTGCGTCGACAAGACCGGCGAGGGCACCTGGTCCCTGCAGCCCCTGGCCGCCCCGCCCACCGACCGCGCGCTGCGCAGCACCCGGCTCGTCGTGATCCGTACGGGCGCGGACTCGGCGCTCGCCGTCGAGGCCCGCGGCCGCTCCGGCAACGACCGGGACGCGTGTACGGAGGGCGTGCTGGTGTACCGGGTACGGGCGGGGACGTCGTCCGGGGACGGGCCGATCGAGGTGCTGGACGGCCACCCGGGCTCCGGCGCCTGCGACACCACGTCGGTGTACCCGCCGCTGGCGGACGCCCCGCTGGGCGTGGGGGAGCGCCTCACGGTCCCGGAGGACGGCGTGACGATCTCGGTCACGTCCCGCGCCCCGGACAACACCTGGACGATCCGCGTCGAACGCCGCTGACCGCCCCCGCAGAACCGCGTCCCCCTGGGCTACGCCCCTGGCCCAGGGGGACGCTTCACGCCTGCCGGCGGGGTGCCGAACGACTCCGCCCGCCCCGTCACCCGGCGGGGGTGTGGGTGGCGGCAGCCCCCACCCGCGGCGAAGCCGCGAAAAAACGACGGAGGCCGCCCGGTCTGCGCTTTCTGCAGACAGGACGGCCTCCGGCCGACGTGCGCCGCCAGGGACTCGAACCCCGGACCCGCTGATTAAGAGTCAGCTGCTCTAACCAACTGAGCTAGCGGCGCCTGGTGAGATGACTGTAGCACCCGTGTGCCTGAGATCGAAAATCGATATTGCGCTACGGGAGACCTCAGTCCTCCACCGGCGGTTCCCCGCCCCGCAGCAGGTCACGGCCGTAGTCGATCATGCGTTGCGCGTAGTCGACCGACCAGTCCGCCCGCTCCGCGATCGCCTCCGCCGTGAGCCGGTCGAACCGCCGGGGGTCGGCGAGCTGCGCGGCCGCGAGGGCCTGGTACTCCACCGCCCGGTCGGTGGCCGCGCGGAATGCCAGTGCCAGGTCCGTGGACCGGGCGAGGAGGTCGAGGGGGTCGTCCAGGGCCTCGAGGCCGAAGAAGTGCTCCGGGTCCGTGACGGCGTCCTGCGGCTCGAAGATCAGCGACGCGGGACGGCGGGGCACGGCCCGGCCGCCTCTCTCACCGGGGTGCTGAGCCGGCTGCGGCTCCGTCATGTGCGGCCCTCCAGTCGAAGATCGGACGGGATCCATTGTCGCGCGCCGCGCAAGAGCGCCCCAACGGCCCGTACGAGGAGCTTCCTCACATCCGTACCCGCAGCTCGGCGAGATGTGCCAGCACCGCCTGATGGGCCTCCCAGCCGTCGGGGAACTTCACCTCGACGCCCAGGCGCACGGGCTCCGCCGACGGGTACTCGTCGAGCAGCTCGGGGATGCCGGCCCGGGAGACCACCACGCACGCGTGCCGGTGCCGGGACGTGAGGACGCACAGGCGGCCCGTCTCCAGATGGAACGCCGTCGCGTCCGGCCGCCCCGACAGCGGATGCAGCACCACGGTGACGTCGAACTCCCGCCCCTGCAGCCGGTTCGCCGTGTCCACCGTGACGCCGCGGACGCCGAGCGCGGCCAGCGCCGCCCGGATTGCCGCCGCCTGGTCGCGGTGCGCGGTGCCGACCGCGATCCGGTCCGGGCCGACCGGCTCGCCGCCGTCCGCCGAGCGCTCCGAGTGCGCGACGGCGCCGCGCTCCAGCAGCCGCCGCACCACGCCGGCGACCGCGGTGACGGCCTCCGGGTCGGTGCGCGGGGTGTGCTGGGGCGGGAGCTCCAGCAGGCCCCAGCCCGTCTCGGCGGCGATGTCCAGCACGCGGTCGGCGGCGCCGCCGTCGGAGGCCGCCGTGAGGGCGAGGCGGCGGTCGCCGGGGCCGGTGCCGCTGCGGAAGGCGGTGTACGGGTAGAACGCGTCGGACACCAGCCGCGCCGCGGAGTGGGGCAGCCGCCAGGAGACCGGCAGCCGGCGCTGCGGCAGCCCCGGGTTGTGGGCCAGGAGCGTCGTCACGGCGCTGGTCGAGGGGTCGTACGTCAGGCCCGCCCACTGCTCGGAGCCGACGATCGCAAAGGGGTCCAGCTGGCCGGGGTCGCCCACGAACAACGCCCGCTCGAACAGTCGTCCGACGGCGAGGAGCTGGTCGGAGCGCATCTGGTACGCCTCGTCGACGATCGCGTGCTGCCACGGGTCGACGTCCTTCACCCACGCCCACTTGGCGGCGGTGGACACCACGATCGGCAGCTCCGCCAGATCGCCGATCTTCGCGGACTTGCGGACCGCCGCGTGCCGGTCGAGCACGCGGTCGTACGGATGGGGGTCGCTGCTGTGCAGCCGGCCCACCGGCAGGCCGGGGTCGGCCGTCGCGAGGCGGTCGACCAGATCGTCGACCTGCGCGTTCGTCTGCGCGACGATCATCAGCCGGCGCCCGGCCGCCGCCAGCTCCCGCGCGGCGCGTACCACCAGCGTGGACTTGCCGGCGCCGGGCGGGGAGTCGACGACGACGCCGCGCGCGGTGCCGTGCAGGGTGTCGGCCAGGATCTCGTCGGTGGCGCGGGTGGCGGCGTCGCCGGGGGTGGGGGTCACAGGAAGTCCTCGGCGGTGACGGGATCGGGGGCCTCGGCCGGCCGGGGGCCGTCGGCGGGGGCGGCGGACGGCGGGCCGCCGTGAGTCCACGGGGTGTCGTCCGGGTCGGGGAGCTTGGCCCCGGAGCGGGCGGTGTGCTCGAACAGCGTGAAGCACAGGGCGTCGCCCGGCTCGGGCAGCGACCCCTCCTCGGGGGTCTTCCCGCGCCCCATCCCGCTGGTCAGCCGCAGCACGACCGTCCGGGGCCCGGGACCGTCCGCGTCGGCGCCGGTCTCCACGACCTCCGCCGTCTGCGTCTTCCCGGTGGCCAGCACCCGGTGCGCCTTGACCCCCGGGTCCAGATACGGCTCGTCGTCCGTCTCCAGCACGACCAGCGGCCGGGGTCGGGGCGACCGTCCCTCCGACATCGCCATCTCCACCCCCGTCACCGTCCCCGCGAACGCCTCCCCCGCGAGCCGGCGCGACGCCATCACCAGCGGGTCGTCCAGCGCCTCGCCCGCCGCCAGCTCCGCCTGCGCCCGCTCCCGCGACGCCAGCTTGCGCGCGGCCGTCGTCGCGTCGTCCCGCCTCGGCTGCGGCGGCTCACCGGCGCGCAGCCGGTCCCGGTGCCCGGTGTACGACCAGCGGTCTCCCGTCCAGCGGTCGGGCACCCGGGTCCCGGGCGCCAGCTCCCGCAGCAGCGTGACGCCCTCCCACACCGCGTCCCACGTGGGCCGCAGCTGCGACGCGAGCAGGGCGTCTATCTCGTCCCCCGAGCCGGGGATCCCGGCGTCGAAGCGGGCGGTGGCCTTGGCCAGCAGCCGGTTGTCGAACGCCGGGTCGGTGGCCGGCCCGGCGGGCGGCGTGAGCAGCTGGCCGGACGCGTCCCGGCCGCGCTCCACCTCCTCCGGGTCCCCGCCGCGGATCCAGGCGAGCAGGGCGCCCAGATGCTGGTCCTCCAGCTGGCTCTGCCCCGTCGCCCAGTGCCGCCCCAGCAGCTCCGTCATCGCCAGCAGCAGCGACGACCCGGGCGTACGGGCCCGCTCGGCGTAGTGCGTCAGCCACCGCCCCAGCAGCGGCACCCGCGGCGGCGCCGGGAACGGCGTGTCCGGGTCCTCCTCCGCGGTCCGCCGGAAGCGCATCGAACGCCCCAGCAGCCGTACGTAGTCGACGCCGGGCACCGACGGCACCAGGATCTGCGGGGCGTCGGCGCAGACCTCCAGCTCCTCGCCCTTGCGCAGCTCCGTGTCCACGTCGTCCGCGTACGACTCCAGGTACGGCAGCACCACGTCCGCCAGCCGTGCCAGGAACCCGAACCGCAGATCCCGGTCCCGTGGCTGGCGCACGGTCAGCAGCACCGGCGCGTCCCGATCCGTACCGACCATGGCGCCCAGCGGGGCGGCGGCCTCACCGGCGGCGGTCAGCGGCACCAGCACCAGGGGCCGCCCGGACAGATGCCGGTGGCGTACGGTCGCCACCGGCTGCGCCCGCCCGGCCCGGACGGCCTCGGCGCGCGCCAGCGTCGTCAGCAGGCTCACACGGTCACCCCCAGCGCCTCCGCCCGCAGCCGCGCCGCCCGCCGCAGCGCCGCGGCGGCCGGATCGGCGGCGGGACCGGGATCGGCGGCGGCGTCCAGCACCGCGTCCACGGTCCGCAGCCGGCCCAGCTCGCCCCGTACCGCCCTGCCGAGCGTCATCACCTCACCGGCCGCGCGGGCCCGGCCCCGGCAGTGGAACGCCAGCTCGCACGCCGCCAGACACTCCGGCGCGTACGCGGCGGGCACCGACTCCACCGACCGCGTCAGCTCCACCGGCGGCAGCGACACGTCGAACGTCACGTCCGCGGGCAGCGCGGCGGCGATCGACTCCAGCCGCGTCAGCCGACCCAGCTGGCGGCGTGTCACCGACAGCTGCGGCCGTACGTCGAGCAGATCGGCGGCCGGGATGTTGGAGAAGTCCTTCGGGCACACCAGCAGCACCCGCTCACGCACCCGGTGCGCACCCAGCGCCAGCACGTACACCGCGGACTGGCGGGCGGCGGCGCCCACCTTCGACGGGTCTGCGGAGCCGTCCAGGATGGGGAACGACTTGATCTCGATCACCGTCACCGTGCCCTCGGGGTCCACGACCACCGCGTCCGGCTCCAGATAGACGGCGGCGCCCGCGACCTCCAGGCTCAGCATCGGATGGTCCAGCAGCGTCCACGTCCCGCGCCCGGCGGCGGCCCTGAGCTCCAGCGCCGTACGGGCCGTGCGCCCCGCGGCGCCGGGCGCCGACAGGTCGGGCACCGTGACGTCGGCGGGGGCGGGCGGCTCGACGCCCAGGCGCCGGCACAGCAGCCGCAGCAGCTCCGCGCCGCCGTCGGCCTTGACGGAGGCCTCGAAGGAGTTGCCGCGGGCGAAGGCGAACTGCGACTGGCCGAACGCCGAGGGGCTGCCCAGCGCCTCCGCGAGCCGCGCCTTGTCCACCCCGGCGCCGTCCAGCAGCGCCCGTCTGCGGCAGCCGGGGTTGGCGGCGAGCGCGGCGAGCGCCCGCGCGTCCAGCGCCCGGGGCGGCACCCCCTCCCCGCGCAGGGCGGTCAGCCGGGCGCGCAGCCCGGCGGGGGCAGGCCCGTCAGCCGCAGGCGCGGGCGCAGAGGGCGCAGACCCGGAGGTCAGAGGCTCAGAGGGCGGCGTGCCGGTCCTCGGCCGCGGAGGCCGCCGGCCCGGGTCTGCCGGGCTCGGCGTCGCTGTCCGCGGAAGGGACGGTGTCGCGCTGTCGGGGGATGTGCGGTCCACGCGCGGCAGTCTCCCACCCGGCACTGACATCGGGGGCGTCACCCGCCTCACCGGCCCCGGCGGGCGCGCGCCGCAGCCGGCCGAGGGTGAGCTCGCTGAGCCGCATCAGCGGCGCGGCGATCAGCAGGCCGACGCCCATCACGGCCACCCCGGCGACGGCGTCGAGCAGATAGTGGTTCGCGGTGCCCATCACGACGAGCGTGATCACCGTCGGATAGGCCACGGCGAGTGCCTTGACCTGCGGCGTACGCGCCAGCCGCCACAGCACGACGCCGCACCACAGCGCCCAGCCGACGTGCAGGCTCGGCATCGCCGCGTACTGGTTGGTGAACCCGCCCAGCCCGCGCGGCGCGCTGGCCTCGCCGCCCCACCAGCCGTACGAGGAGTACTGCGCCATGGTGTCGACGAAGCCGTACGAGGCGTCCAGCAGCCGCGGCGGGCAGGTCGGCAGCAGTACGAAGCCGATCAGGCCGACCATGGTGGAGCCCAGCAGCCAGGTGCGCAGCCGGCGGAAGTGGTCGCGGTGGCGCAGCCACACCCACAGCAGGACGGCGGGGGTGACGATGTAGTGCAGGGTGGCGTACATGAAGTCGGCGGGGACGCCGATCGCCGCGTAGTCGGTGAACAGCCGGTTCAGCGGATGCTCGGCGTTGATGTGCAGGAACTTCTCGGCGTCCAGCAGGGCGAGGCCGTTGTCGACGGCCTGGGTCTCGGCGCCCCTGGCGAGGAGCCGGCCGGCGGAGTAGGCGCTGTAGACGATGACGATGAGCAGGAGTTCCGCCCACCATCGCTGTCGTCGCTGCACGGCCATCGTCCGCCTTCCCCTTCCGTGCGCCTCCCCTGTTCGGGCGCAGCGTCCACCGTACGGTGTAGACGAGCCGGGTCGCATCCAGCGAGCGGTTCGCGGGCAGGTAGACGCCGTGAATTCGGGAATGGTTGCCCGAATGTGCGGTTCCGCACAAGGGAGTGTCAGCGGGTCATCGCGGTGGCCTTCTCCACGCGCGACAGCTTCGCGGGGTTGCGCACGAAGTACAGCCCGGTGATCAGCCCGCCGTCGAGCCGTACCGTCACCACCGCGTCGACCGTCCCGCCGAACCGGAGGGCCAGCGCGGGAGAGCCGTTGACCTGCGTGCGCTCCACGGACCGGGTGGCGCCGAGCCTGGGCACGACGGTGGCCAGCAGCTCCGCCACCCGAGCCGCTCCCAGCACCGGCTCGCGCGAGGCCGCCACCTCGCCGCCGCCGTCGCCCAGCAGCACCACGTCCGGCGCCAGCCGGTCGAGCAGCCCCTGCAGATCGCCCGTCTCCACCGCCCGCTGGAACGCCGCGAGGGCGCCCTCCGCCTCGGCGGGGGTGATGACCTCGCGCGGCCGGCGCGCGGCGACGTGGTCGCGTGCCCGGTGGGCGATCTGGCGGACGGTCGCCGGGGCCTTGCCGACGGCCTGCGCGATCTCGTCGTACGGCAGGGCGAACACCTCGCGCAGCACGAACACGGCCCGCTCGGTGGGGCCGAGTGTCTCGAGGACCAGCAGCATCGCCGTCGAGACGCTGTCCGCCAGCTCCACGTCCTCCGCCACGTCGGGCGTCGTCAGCAGCGGCTCGGGCAGCCAGGGGCCGACGTAGGACTCCTTGCGGCGGGCGAGGGTGCGCAGCCGGGTGAGGGCCTGGCGGGTGGTGATCCGCACCAGATAGGCGCGCTCGTTGCGGACGGCCGACAGGTCGACGCCCGACCAGCGCAGCCAGGTCTCCTGGAGGACGTCCTCCGCGTCGGCGGCCGAGCCGAGCATCT
This sequence comes from Streptomyces smaragdinus, assembly GCF_009604385.1. Classification (GTDB taxonomy): domain Bacteria; phylum Actinomycetota; class Actinomycetes; order Streptomycetales; family Streptomycetaceae; genus Streptomyces; species Streptomyces smaragdinus. Next base: position 63,382 of record NZ_WEGJ01000016.1, on the reverse strand, counting down.
CGTACGCGACGGTGAAGAGCAGGCTGCGGTGGGCGACGAACGCTTCGGTGGCCTGGTCGGGCATCGGTGCTTCCCCCTGGACGGTCGACAGGTCTCCCCACGAGACGCCCCTGCCCGGCGGAGTGTGACATCGCGCGGGCTGTGGCGTACGTCACGCGGGGACGGCTGTCACGCGGGGCGGACGGGCGGCGTCCCGTGTCCAGTTCCGACAGAGTTTCAAGGATTGGACCACCATGAGTTCCACGCTCGACACCCTGCGCGCCGGTTTCGGCGGCGACATCATCGAACCGGGCTCCGCCGCGTACGAGTCGGCCGGCCGTACGGTCCTGGCGGCCGGCACCCCGGCGTACGTGCTGCGGCCCAAGACGGCCGCGGACGTGCGGGCGGCCGTGCGGTTCGCCGCCGGGTCGGGGCTCGCCCTGTCCGTGCGCGGCGGCGGCCACGCCTTCTCCGGCTTCGGCACCAACGACGGCGGCATCGTCGTGGACCTCTCCCTGCTCGCCGCCGTGGAGGTCACCGACGAGGCGCGGGGCCTGGTACGGATCGGGGGCGGCGCCACCTGGGGGCAGGTCGCCGCCGTGCTGGCCCCGTACGGGCTGGCGATCTCCTCGGGGGACACCCGCGGCGTCGGTGTCGGGGGGCTGACGCTGGGCGGCGGGATCGGCTGGAAGGTCAGGAAGTACGGGCTGGCGCTGGACGCCCTGGTCGGCGCGGAGCTGGTCGACGCGCGCGGTGAGCTGGTACGGGCGAGCGCGGCGGAGAACCCGGAGCTGTTCTGGGCGCTGCGCGGGGGCGGCGGCAACCTGGGCGTGGTCACCGCGTTCGAGTTCGCCGCCCACCGGACGACCGACGTCTTCCACGGCAAGGTCAGCTTCCCGGCGGCGGAACTGCCCGCCGTGCTCCGGGGCTGGGCGGCGTATCTGCGTACCGCCCCCGAGGAGTTGACGTCCACGGTGACGTTCGCCAACCCGTTCCTCGGCGGCCCCAACGCCCCCGTCGAGGTCCTCGTGGCGTACGACGGCGACGACCCGGCGGCGGCTGCCCGCGCGATCGACCCCCTCCGCCGGCTCGGGACGGTGCTGGACGACACCGTGGCGCTCAAGCCGTACGGCGACACCCTCGAGGACGGCGCGACCCCGCCGCCCGGCATCCGGCTGGCCGCCCGCAGCGCGTTCGTGGACGCGGCGTCCGTGTCCGGCGCCCTGGACGTGCTGGCGGCGGCCGGGGCGGCCGAGGGGTCGCCGGTGATCGGCATCCGCAGCGTCGGCGCCGCCGTCGCCCGCGTGCCCGCCGACGCCACCGCGTACGCCCACCGCACGGCGGAGCTGATGGTCATGACGACGTCCATCGGCCCGGCCCCCGCCCTGGAGGCCGGCCGCCCGGCGGTGGACGCGCTTTGGGGCAGGCTGGCCCCGTACACCTCGGGGGCGTACGCCAACTTCCTGACGTCGGCCGCCGAGGAGGACGTCGCGGCGGTCTACCCGGCGGAGACCCGGCGCCGGCTGGCGGCGGTGAAGCGGGAGTTCGACCCGGAGAACCTGTTCGCGCTCAACCACAACGTGCGGCCCGCGTAACAGGCCGGGGTGTTCGTCACGGGACACCCCCTACGCCGGCCGCGGCTCCCCGCCGAGGAACGCGTCGACCGGGGAGCCGTGCGCCCGCAGCCGGTCGGCGGTGGCGTCCAGCATCCGGCGGATCCGCGTCGACTTCACGCCCCCCAGCAGCCGCACCGCCCGGCCGCCCGCCGCCGCGGCCTCGTCGAGCTTCCCGGACGCCGCGAGGTCGTCGGCGAGCTGCGCGGTGAACAGCGCGATGTTGCGCGTGAAGTGCGGGTCCAGCAGCGCCACCGCCCGCCGCGCCCGGTCGGCCGCCCGCTCGTGGTCGCCGAGGGCCGACCAGCACTGGGCCTCCAGCCCCGCCAGCTCCGCCTCGCCGTAGAACGACATCCACGCCGGATCCGCGTCCGCCGTCCCCAGCGCGAACAGATCCGCCGCCCGCCCCAGCGCCTCCCCGCACGCCCGGCGGTCGCCGAGCCCCGCCCAGCCGCCCGCCTCGCGCAGCGCCAGCAGCGACCGCAGCCGGGCCGACCCCAGCCGGCGTGCCGCCGCCTGCGCGGCCTGCGCCGCCCGTACCGCCTCGTGCGGACGGCCGGCGTCGCGGGCCAGGAACGCCATGTTGCAGAAGGCGTGCGCCTCCAGCGCCGGATCGCCCGCGACCCGGGCGGTGGCCAGCGCCTCCGCGTAGTGGGAGCGGGCGTCGGTGTAGCGGCGTGAGTCGTGGGCCAGCCAGCCGACGGAGATCGCCAGCTCACCGGCGCCGGCGTGCAGGCGGTCCGTCACCGACTGGCGGCGGGCGCCCGCGTCGACCAGCTCGTACGCGGCGCGCAGGGTCCGGCCGGCGCCCTCGTACAGGGCGTCGGCGCCGTGCCGGTCGTCGAGCAGGCGGATATGGCGGACGGCCTCCTCCACCGCCTCCGCCTCGTCGGTCCCGGGCCGGAACCCGGGGCTCGCGGCCGTGGGGCTCGCGGCGGCGGGGTCCGCGGTGGTGCCGAGCGCGAGCCCGGCCAGGGCGGCCGAGCCGCCGGTCATGAACGCGCGACGCAGCACGTCGCTCTCCTCGTCGACGCTGGGATCCGGGGTAGTGCCCGTGCCGGCGGGGTCCGGGACGGGCCGGCGCACCGCTTTGTGCGGGGGCGCGTACGGCAGCGCGTGCGCCCGCCGTCCGCGTACGGTCTCGCGGGGGGCGAAACCGAGGTCGGTGAGTGTGTACCCCGGGAACATGTGTAGGAACACCCGTTCGTACGCGTAGTTGGGACACCGGATCTCCCCGGCCTCCACCCGGCCCACGTACCGGGCGTCGCACGAGACCCGCTCGCCGATCTCCCGCCCGGCCCGCCGCACGGCGGCGGCGAACTCCCCGGGCGAGCGGGCGCCGCGCAGCGCGCGGAACACGGTATTGGGCACAGGGCGGTTGGGCACGGGAAACGACGGGTCGCGGCTCACGTCGGCATCCCTCATCTCCGGGTCTGCGTACGGTACGGCGGGTGCGGCACCGGACCCGAAGCGGAACCGGCGCCGCCGTGAGTACCGGCGGGCACGACGGTAGTGCCCGGGAACCCCCGTAACGGCGGAGTTTGCCGACAAACCGGATATCCCCACCGCGATCCGCCATGAAGTGCCATCCTTTACGGCCTTCCGCCGGCGTAGCCGATGACGTCCTGCCGCGTTGAACACTGCGGACAACGCTCTGGACGACCCCGCGGACCGGCCGCGGACACGTAACGCGGCTTCCCGCGTGAGGAGGGGTTTCCCTTGCTGGACACCGGTGTGGACACCAGCGGACCACAGCTCGGCCGCGCTCCGGCCGAGCCCTGCGACCTCGTCACCGTGCCGGCCCGGCACGGCCTCGAGGCCGTGGACATCCTGCGGCTGCGCACCGCCGTGGGCCCCGTGCTGCACGACGGCGACTTCGACACCCTGGGCTTCCTGGTGCCGCCGGGCACGGCCGAGCGCTGGGACGTCCCCGGCAGCGCCTGCACGCAGACGTGCGCACGCGCCGTACCCGCCGTCCCCCCGGTGGCCGGGACGCACTGGCTGGTGTCCCCCGAGCAGGCCCCGCCGGTGACGGACCCGGTGGTGCTGCGGGAGGCGCTGGGCGAGGCCAAGCGGACGATCGAGGCCGCCGACCGCTGTTTCTAGGGCCTGTGCGGGGAACTCGGCACAGGCCCTAGCCCCCTCGCGCGACGGGCGCCGGGTGCGCCCATACTGATCGACGTGGCGAGACAGCGGACGCGCGGGCGGGACGCCGTCGTCGAGGAGGTGGACGGCGGGGTCGCCGAGCTGCGGCCGGATCCCGAGCGGGCCCGGGCCTGGACCCTGCTGGTCGGCGGGGCCCCGCAGTCGTACGTGGACCTCGACGACCCGGCCCGGCTGACGTTCGAGTACCAGCGCCGCCTGGGCCACGCGGCCGACCTCGCCGCCCCGCCCGGCCGGCCCCTGCGGGCCGTGCATCTGGGCGGCGGCGCCCTCACCATGGCGCGCTACATCGCGGCCACCAGGCCCCGGTCCGCCCAGCAGGTCGTGGAGATCGACGCCCGGCTCACCGCGCTCGTACGACGTGAGCTCCCGCTGCCCGAGCAGGCACGCATACGGGTGCGCGGGGGCGACGCCCGGGCCGGGCTGGCCAAGCTGGCGGACGCGTCCGCCGACCTCGTCATAGCCGACGTCTTCCGGGTGGCGCGCACCCCCGCGCATCTGACGAGCGTCGAGTTCCTCACCGAGGTCCGCCGGGTCCTGGACCCCGCCGGGACGTACGCCGCGAACCTCGCCGACGGCCCGCCCCTGCGGCATCTGCGGGCCCAGATCGCCACCGCGCTGGAGGTCTTCCCCGAGGCCTGCCTGATCGCCGACCCCGCCGTCCTGCGCGGCAAGCGCTTCGGCAACGCGGTGCTCGTCGCCTCCGGCGCCCCGCTGCCCGTCGCCGAGCTGACCCGCCGCGCCGCGAGCGACCCGCAGCCCGCCCGCACCCTGCACGGCGCGGACCTCGCCGCCTTCCCCGGCGGCGCCCGCCCGGTCACCGACGCCCACGCGGTGGAGTCACCGGCGCCGCCGCCCAGCGTGTTCAAGTGACCCGTCCGCCCCACCCGTACCGCAGACCCGGCCCGAACGCGCCGCCCGCGGTCAAGCGCGCCCCCCGTTCCCGCCACCGATCCCGCCGACATCGGGTCCCGGCGCGGCGGACGGGCGTACGTTGCGGGACATGGCGAGTGTGCTGGTGGTCGAGGACGATCAGTTCGTACGGTCGGCGCTGATCCGGCAGCTGACCGCGGCGGCGCACACGGTACGCAGCGTGGGGACCGCCCCGCAGGCCCTGCGCGAGGTGGCCCACCACCGCTTCGACGCGGTCGTCCTGGACCTCGGGGCGGCCGGCCCGGACGGGGCGGAGGTGCTGCGGATGCTGCGCGGCGTCACGGACGTCCCGGTGATCGTCGCCACCGACCGCGCCGACGAGGCGGGCATCGTCCGGCTGCTCGACGAGGGCGCCGACGACTACCTCGTCAGACCCTTCTCCGGCGAACAGCTCACCGCCCGCCTCGCCGCCGTCCTGCGCCGGGCCCGCCCCCGCCCCCGGCCCGAGGAGGCCCCGCAGCCGGACGTGATCGAGGTGGGCGGGCTGCGCATCGACCCGCGGCGGCGGCGGGCGCGGCTGGACGGGGAGCCGCTGGCGCTGACCCGGCGGGAGTTCGACCTGCTGGCGTTCCTCGCCCGGCGGCCGGGGGTCGTCGTGGCGCGCGGGGAGCTGCTGGCCGAGGTGTGGCGGCAGAGCTACGGCGACGACCAGACGATAGACGTCCATCTGTCGTGGCTGCGCCGCAAACTGGGCGAGACGGCCGCCGCCCCGCGCTATCTGCACACCCTGCGCGGGGTCGGGGTCAAGCTGGAGCCGCCTCCGTGAGAAAGGCTGTCGCCGGCCCCGGGCGGGGCAACGGACGGGGCCGGCGACAGGTCCATCTCCCGGCGACCGTCCGTCCCCTCCACGGACGGCCACCGGGACGTTCATGCGCGGGGTCAGCCGTAGAACTGCGCCCCGCCGGGCGGTGCCGGACACAGCCGGCGGCCCTGCTCGTCGAACACGAACAGCCGGCGCGTGTTGAGCAGCACCGGCAGCCGGTCGCCGACCAGCGGATTCATCCCGGCCTCCGCGCGTACGACCAGATCCCCCACCTGCTGCTGCGGGGCCGGCGCCGGCGGCGGGGCGGGCGGCTGGGGCGCGGAGCCCAGCCGCAGCCACGACGGGCGCCCCGACTTGCGCTCCCGGGGCAGATAGCGCGGCGCCTCCAGCGCGGGGACGACCGCGGGCACGGCCCCGATGCTCAGGTGCAGCAGCGTCTCGTGTCCCTGGTACTCCACCTGCTCCACCACCCCGCGCAGCGGCACCTCCGCGGGCCCGGCCCGCTCCGGCCCCGCGATGCGTACGTCCTCCGCGCGCACGCCGATCAGCAGCGGCCGGTGCTGCTGGATCCGCAGCAGCTGATGGTCCGGGGGCAGCGGCTGGGGCAGCTCGATGCGCTGGCGGCCCAGGTCGACGAAGACGGGGCCGTCCAGCGGCGACAGCACCGTCCCGTTCAGCAGATTGATCCGCGGAACGCCCACGAACGCCGCGACGAACACGTTCACCGGCATCCGGTACAGCTCGCGCGGGGTGTCCACCTGCTGGAGCACCCCGTCGCGCATCACCGCCACCCGGTCACCCAGACTCATCGCCTCGCCCTGGTCGTGGGTGACGTAGACGGTGGTGGTGTTCAGCTCCCGGGTGAGGCGGGCGATCTCCACCCGGAGCTGGTTGCGGAGCTTGGCGTCCAGGCTGGACAGCGGCTCGTCCAGCAGGAACGCCGACGGCGCCCGGACCACGGCGCGGCCGATCGCCACCCGCTGGCGCTCACCGCCCGACATCTGGCCCGGGCGCCGCTCGAGCAGCTCCGTCACCCCGAGGAGCCGCGCCGCCCAGTCGACGCGCGGCGTGGACTCCTCGTCCGCCATCCCGCCCAGCCGCAGCGGGAAGCCGATGTTCCCGGCGCCGCTCATCGCCGGATACAGCGCCGAGCTCTGGAACACCATGGCGATGTTGCGGGCCGCCGGCGGCAGTTCGCCGGCCTCCTCGCCGTCCAGCCAGACCTGCCCCGAGGTGGCCGACTCCAGCCCCGCGATCAGCCGGAGCAGAGTCGACTTCCCGCACCCCGAGGGGCCGAGCAGCACCAGGAACTCACCGGGCTCGATCTCGAGCGACACCTTGTTCACGGCGGGAATGCGCCGGTCGTAGCTCTTGCTGACCTCCCGCAGGCTGATGGCCCCCGTCGTCATCTGGGCGGCTCCTGGAGGACTCCGCTGCGGGCCACCTCCGCGTAATAGCGGGCGCTGGCCTTCGGCGTACGGGTCTGCGACGGGTAGTCGACGTACACCGCGCCGAAGCGCTTGCTGTAGCCGTACGCCCACTCGAAGTTGTCCATCAGCGACCAGAGGAAGTAGCCCCGCACGTCCGCGCCGTCCGCCATCGCGCGGTGGAGGGCGGCCAGGTGGCCGTGGATGTAGGCGATCCGCTCGGGGTCGTTGACCTGGCCGTCCGCGTCGGGCTTGTCGTCGTACGCGGCGCCGTTCTCGGTGATGAGCAGCGGCAGGTCGGGGGCGTCGCGGTGGAAGCGCATCAGCAGGTCGTACAGACCGGTCGGGTCGACGGTCCAGCCCATCGCGGTGCGCTCGCCCGGCGACTGGTGGAAGGCGACCTTGTCGGCGCCGGGCCAGGGCGAGGCGCCGCCGCCGTGGCCGTCGTCGCGCGGGCCGGACTCGCCGTCGGAGAGGGCCGAGACGAGGGTGGGGTTGTAGTAGTTGATCCCCATGAAGTCCAGCGGCTGGTTGATCGTGGCCAGATCGCCCTCCTGGACGAACGACCAGTCGGTGATGCGGGCGGTGTCGGCGAGAAGGTCCTCGTCATAGCGGCCCTTGAGCTGCGGACCCGTCCAGATCCGGGTCGACAGGGCGTCGATCCGGCGCGCGGCGTCGATGTCCTCGGGGCTGTCGGTGCGGGCGCGCACCAGCGACGGGTTGTGGCAGACGCCGATCTGCGCCCGGGCGGGCAGCACCTGGCGCAGCGCCTGGACGGCCAGACCGTGGCCGAGGTTCAGATGGTGGGCGGCGCGCAGCGCGGCGACGGGGACGGTACGGCCGGGGGCGTGCACGCCGGCGGCGTAGCCGAGGAAGGCGCTGCACCAGGGCTCGTTGAGGGTGGACCACAGCTCGACCCGGTCGCCCAGCGCCTGCCCGACGAGGGCGGCGTACTCGGCGAAGCGGGCGGCGGTGTCGCGGTGCGGCCAGCCGCCGGCGTCCTCGAGCTCCTGGGGGAGGTCCCAGTGGTAGAGGGTGAGCGCGGGGGTGATGTTGTGCTCGAGGAGCTCGTCCACGAGCTTGCGGTAGAAGTCGATGCCGCGCTGGACGGCGGGGCCCCGGCCGGTGGGCTGCACCCGCGACCACGACACCGAGAAGCGGTAGGCGCCGAGCCCGAGGTCCGCCATCATCTGCACGTCGTCGCGGAAGCGGTGGTAGTGGTCGACGGCTACGTCACCGGTGTCGCCGCCGAGCGTTTTGCCCGGGGTGTGGGAGAACGTGTCCCAGATGGAGGGGGTCCGGCCGTCCAGCGCCGCCGCGCCCTCGATCTGATACGCGGCGGTTGCCGAGCCCCAGAGAAAGCCGGCGGGAAACGACGGAGGAGTCACCTTGGCGTCTGTCATTTTTGGGAGCGCTCCCATCACAAATCGGCCCGAACCCAGGTGGGTTGGGGGAGTGAGGGGCGGGCGAACGACGCTGGTCGCCCTGCCCCCGTGACGAAGGTTCGGTGGTACGCGTCACCGGACGTGCGTCCGGCTGCCGGGCTAGCCCTTCACGGCGCCGGACATGATGCCGCCGACGATCTGCTTGCCGAACAGGGCCAGCAGCACCAGCAGCGGCAGGGTGCCGAGCAGGGCGCCCGCCATGATCACCGACTGGTCGGGCACATAGCCGCGGCCCAGACCGGTGAGTGCCACCTGGACGGTGGGATTCTGCTGGGTCAGCGCGATGATCGGCCAGAAGAACTCGTTCCAGGCCATCACGAACGTCAGCATGCCGAGCACCGCCATGGCGGGTCTGGCCGCGGGGAAGACCACGTGCCACACCACCCGCAGGCTGTGCGCACCGTCGACCCGGGCGGCCTCGATCAGCTCGGTCGGCAGCGCCTGCTCCAGGTACTGCCGCATGAAGAACACGCCGAACGCGCTCACCAGGAACGGCAGGATGACCGCCTGCAGCTGGTTGGTCCACTCCAGCTTCGCGATCGCCATGAACAGCGGGACGACGCTGAGCTGCGGCGGGACCATCATCGTGCCGATGACCATGAGCAGCAGCATGTTCTTCATCCGGAACCGCAGCTTGGCGAAGGCGAACCCGGCCAGCGTGCCGAAGATCACCGTACCGGCCGCGATGCAGCCCGCCACGATGGTCGTGTTCAGCAGCGCCAGGCCCATGTTGCCGGTGTTCCAGGCGACCTCGGACTTGTCGAGGAGGTTGCCGCCGAACCAGAACGGCGGTGGGGTCTCCGCGAGCCGGGTGTTGTTCCGGGAGGCCGCGACGGCCGTCCAGAACAGCGGGAAGAGCGAGCCGATCGTGAACAGGACCAGCACGGTGTACGTGAACCAGCCGGCGCGGTCCTGACCGCCGGCCCGGCCCGCCCTGACCTTGCTGCGGCGGCCGCGGGGCTCGACGTCCGCGGGCGTCTTGAGTGCGTGTGCCATCAGAGATCCTTCAGTGTGTTTTCGCCAGCCGGCGGGAGATCAGCGTGCTGAGCAGACCGATCACGACGAGCAGGATGAACATCACCCAGGCGATGGCGGCACCCCGGCCGAGATGCTGGTTGGTCCAGCCCTGCTCGTACAGGTACAGGCCGATGGTCTGGAACTGGTGCTCCGCGCCGCCGTTCGCTCCGCCGCCGGGGTTGAACAGCAGCGGCTCACCGAACAGCTGCATCGCGCCGATGCTGGAGACGACCACGGTGAAGAGGATCGTCGGGCGCAGGGACGGGATCGTGACGTGCAGGAACTGCTTCCAGCGGGAGGCGCCGTCGATGGCGGCGGACTCGTACAGGTCCTTCGGGATCGCCTGCATGGCCGCCAGATAGATCAGGGTGTTGTACCCCGTCCAGCGCCAGATCACGATGACGGAGACACCGATCCGGGAGGACCAGGTGCCCGCCGCCCAGTCGATGTGATCGACACCGAAGAAGCCCAGGAACCAGTTGATCATTCCGTAGTCGCGGCCGAAGAGCATCGCGAACACGAGGGTCGCCGCCGCCACCGAGGTGGCGTACGGGGTGAGCATGGCGACCCGGAAGAAGGTGCTGCCGCGCAGCCGGTAGTTCAGCAGATGGGCCAGGCCCAGCGCCATGAGCAGCTGCGGCACCGTCGACATGATGCCGAGGATGAGGGTGACCTTCAGGGCGTTCCAGAAGAAGTCGTCCTCGAGGAGCCGGCTGTAGTTGCGCAGGCCCACCCAGTTCATGTCGGTCGGCGCGGTGAGCTCCACCTGGTGCAGCGAGGCGTACCCCGTGTACAGCAGCGGGAAGAGCCCGAAGGCGAGGAAGAAGAGGAAGAAGGGCGCGATGAACCCGTACGGGCTGTACTTCATGTCCCAGCGGTAGAGGCGGCTGCGCCGCTTCGCGTTACGGGCCGTGTTCGCGCCGTCGGAATTCTGGTGGCGCGGGGCCGCGCCCCCCTTGTTCGAGGGGGGCGCGGTCACGTGTGAGCCGGTTGAGGTCACAGGATTCTCACTGGTCGAGGGCGTTGTCGATGGCCTTGATCGCGGCGTCCCAGGCGCCGTCCTTGTCCTGCTTGCCCTGCTCGACGAGCAGCAGGCCGGAGCGGACGAAGTTCTCCTGGACCGTCTGGTCCTTCGCGCCGATCACCTGGACGGGGATGTCGGCGGCCGTGGCGCTGAAGATCTCGCCGTACGGAACCTCGGGGAAGTAGTCGTTCTTGGCCGTCTTGATCTCCGGCATGGCAGCGGCCTGCGGGGAGCTCGGGAAGCTGCCCTGCTTGGCGAAGAGCTTCGCCTGCTGCTCGGGGGCGGTCAGCCAGGCGGCGAGCTTGGCGGCCTCCTCCTTGTTCTTGCCGGCCTCCGGGACGCCGAGGAACGAACCGCCCCAGTTGCCGCCCTTCGGCGGTACGGCGATGTCCCACTTGCCCTTGGCCTTGTCGCCGCCCTTGTCCTTCAGGGTGCCGAGCATCCAGGCGGGGCAGGAGATGGTGGCGAACTTGCCGTTGGCGATGGCCTGGTTCCACGGCTCGGTGAAGGGCTCACCGGTCTTGGCGGTCAGACCGTTCGCCGCGGCGTCGGCCGCCAGGTCGAACGCGGCACGGACGTCCGGATTGTCCTTGTAGATGTAGTTACCGCTGTCGTCCACGTAGCGGGTCGCGCTGGAGGAGATCGCGGCGTTGAACACACCGGCGGCGCCGTCGGTCCACGCGGTGCCCTTGGGAGCCTTGGCCTTGTACTGGTTGCCGGCGTCCACCCACTTCTTCCAGTCGCCCTTCCACAGCTCCGCGACCTTGTCGCGGTCGGTGGGCAGGCCCGCGGCCTCGAAGAGGTCCTTGCGGTAGCACAGCGCCATCGGGCCGATGTCGGTGCCGAGGCCGATGAGCTTGCCGTCCTTGGTCGAACCCTGGGCGGCCTTCCACGGGAAGAAGTTGTCCTTGGAGGCGCCCTCGACCTTCGAGAGGTCCATGAACTTGTCCGCCTGCGTGGAGGTGATCTCCGCGATGTTGGCGATCTCGATGCCCTGGATGTCGGAGAGACCGGAGCCCGCGGAGAGGTGGGTCAGCAGCGCGGGGTAGTAGTTCTCGTTCCGCTCGACCGTGGTCTGCTTGATCTTGATGTTCGGGTGGAGCTTCTCGTACTCGGCGTAGAGGCCGGCCTCCTGGTAACCGAAGACACCGAACAGACCGACGTTGAGGGTGGTCTTTCCGCTGCTGTCGCCGCCGGTGTCCTTGGCCGAGTCGTCGCCGTCGTCACTCGCACAGCCGGCGAGCAGGCCGGCGGCAAGGGCGGCGGTCACTGCGATGGCGGCCGCGCGGCGGGTGGTGCGGTAGCTGCGCACTGCGTTCCTCCTAGACGTGTCATTCCGGACTCCCGCCTGCCCCCCGGGTGCTCACGGGCGCCCCATGGAAAACGGCTCGCGGCTCAAAGGCTGTGGCGTGGTCGGGATCTGTTGCGGTGGTGCTGTCCGCTCGCGCGGGGTGGTGCGGCTACGGTCCGCGGAAGCGGATCGTACGTCGGTGTTCGTGCAGTTGTCGTTCGCGCGTGCGGTTCTGTTTGGATCGACTAGCGTGGGAGCGCTCCCAGTCGTGATGAGTTGAAGAGTCGCGGCTGGGCGGGCAGGTGTCAAGAGAGTGCGCTTCACTCACCTCTGGGCGTTATCCGGCTGTTAACTTGGGCGGAACGTCGAGCGTTGCCTCGTCCTCCTTATGACCGGCGAGCGCCGCGGGGTGTGACCATGGTGTTTCGATTGACGATCGACCAGGTGTTCCCATGAGGGAGGGAAGATGGCGGACGGCATCAGGCGGGCGCTGCCCCCGGTGTCAAGGGCGGCGGGCCGGCGCGGGCGGCCCACGCTGGAGCAGGTGGCCGCCCGGGCGGGCGTCGGCCGCGGCACGGTGTCCCGGGTGATCAACGGATCGCAGCAGGTCAGCGTGGAGGCGAAGGCCGCCGTGGAGCGGGCGATCGCGGAGCTCGGGTACGTGCCGAACCGCACCGCGCGGGCGCTCGCGGCCGGCAGTACGGACGCGATCGCGCTGGTCATCCCCGAACCGGAGACCCGGCTGTTCTCCGAGCCGTACTTCTCGGACATGATCCACGGCATCAGCGCCGCCATCCTGGACGCGGACAAGCAGCTGCTGCTCACCCTGAGCCGGACGGCCAAGGAGCGGACCCGGCTGGCGGGCTATCTGAGCGGCAACCGCGTCGACGGGGTGCTGCTGATCTCCGTCCACCAGGACGACAAGCTCCCGGATCAGCTCACCGAGCAGGGCATCCCCGCCGTCATCTCCGGCCGGCGGTCGCAGGACGAGCAGCTGCCGTTCGTCGACACCGACAACGTGGGCGGGGGCCGGGCCGCGGTCGAGCACCTGATCGCCCGGGGCCGGCGGGACATCGCCGCGATCTCCGGGCGGCCGGACGTCTTCGGTGCCCAGTGCCGTATCGAGGGTTACCGTCAGGCCTTGAAGGCGGCGGGGCTGCCCGCCGAGCCCTCGCTGGTGGTCCCCGGCGACTTCACCGAGGAGTCGGGCCGCCGGGCCATGCGCGAGCTGCTGGCGCGCCGCCCGACGCTGGACGCGGTGTTCGCCGGGTCGGACCTGATGGCGGCGGGCGCGCTGCAGGTGCTGCGCGGCTCGGGGCGGCGGGTGCCGGAGGACGTGGCGCTGATCGGCTTCGACGACTCCCCGGTGGCCCGGCACACGGATCCGCCGCTCACCTCGGTGCGTCAGCCGACGGAGGCGATGGGGCGGGAGATGGTACGGGTGCTGCTCGCGGAGATCGAACGCGCGGGCGCGTCGGGGGCGGGCGGCGAGGTGCCGCGGTCACTGCTGCCGACGGAGCTGGTGGTGCGGGCCTCCGCCTAGAGGCTGTCCGCAAACCCCCGCCTGCGCCCCGACGCCCGGCACTCCCCCAAGCTCTCGGCTTCGCTCGAGCAGGGGGTACCCCCATCTCGCCGCACGCCGTCCCAGGACAGGTGGCTCCGCCACATGACCTGGGACGGCGCACGCCGAGAGCACGCACCGAACGCCGCGACGCCCGCGCTCCGCGCGAACGACGGGGGTTTGCGGACAGCCTCTGGCTTCGAGGGTTGTACGCGGCGCCCGGAGGATCACCCGGGCGCCGCCACCCTTTGTGCGGTCACCGTCCGCAGGAACGGGAGGACGGTCGCCGCCGTGGCCGCCGCGAATACCGCGAACGCCGTGCGCAGGCCCGTCAGCTCCGCGAGGAGGCCCAGCAGCGCCGCGCCCAGCGGCATCGCGCCCCAGCTGAAGAGGCGGTAGGCCGCGTTGAACCGGCCGAGCATCTCGTCCGGGACCAGCCGCTGGGCGATCGTCCGGGAGTTCACCGTCCACAGGGTGCCGCCCGCGCCGCCCAGGAACGCCCCGGCGGCGACCGCCCAGACACTGGCGGTGACCGCCGGGAGGCCGGCCATCGCGGCGGTGCCGATCAGGTCCGCGAGCATGGCCCGGCGGACGCCCAGCACCCGGTTGATCCAGGTCACCGTGAGGGCCCCGGTCAGCCCGCCGACGCCGAGGGCGCTCAGGACGACGCCGTACTCGCCGGAGCCCAGGCCCATCTCCTCGGACGCGTACAGCGGGATGAGGGCGAGCCAGCCGCCCCAGACGGCGCACAGGACGGTCAGGATCAGGGACATGGTGCGCAGCAGGCGGTGCCGCCAGAGGTAGCGCACACCCTCGGCGATCAGGGCGTTGACGGGGGCGGACGCCGGTTCGCCGTGAGCCCGGAACCGTCCGGCGAGCAGCAGCAGCGCGGCGGCGGCAGCGGCGTACGCCACCCACGTCGCCCCCAGGGCCAGCCCCGTACCGGCCGCGAGCAGCAGCCCCCCGGCGAAGGGCCCGGCGAACTCCTGGCACACCGTCTCCGCCCCCGAGATCCACGCGTTGGCCCGCTCCCGCCCCGCCTCCGGCACCGCGGCGGGCACGATGGCGGCTCCCGCCGTCGCGGCGATCACGTCCGCCACCCCGAGCACCGCCCCGGCGCCCAGCAGGTGCCCCAGCCCGATCCCCCCGGCGCCCGCGACGGTGGCGAGCCAGCCGACGGCCACCAGCCGCATCGCGTTCGCCGCCCACAGCAGCCGCCGCCGGTCACCCCGGTCGACGAGCACCCCGACGTGCAGGGCGATGAGCAGCCACGGCGCGGTGAGGGTCAGGGACACGGCGGTGACCTGCGCGGGGGAGCCGGTGAGCTGGGCGGCGAGGAGGGGGAGGGCCATCTTCAGCACGCCGTCGGCGAGGTTGGTGGCCGCGGTGAAGCCGACGAGGACGGCGGTGTTACGACGGGCGGGGGCGGCGCGCTGATCCCGTATCACTGCCATCCGCTGACCCCTAACCGCCTATCGGCTTTGCCGGTGAGATGGTCAGCGTTCCACAATCCGGCGCCCGGCAGCAACCGGTAAAACGCTTAGCCGGTAAACTCGGGAGAGGAGTGAACGGAGGCACCGATGCCCGAAGCACCCGCGGCGGCCGAGCTGGTGGAGGCGTTCGCCAACACGGTCGACGTCGAAGACGGCAGCGACGAGATCGCCACCCCCGCCGCCCTGACGTCCTGGCTGCACGCCCGCGGCCTCCTCGCGCCCGCCGAACCCGCCGTCCCGCCCGCCACCCACGCCGCGTACCTCGCCCTGCGGGCGGGCCTGCGCGAGCGCCTGGGCGCGCACGTCGGCGACACCCCCGACGCGGCGCTGGTCGAGGCCTCCGACGCCGTACTGGCCGCGCAGCCGGTGGTCGTCACCACCGGGGGAGGGCTGGTGCCCGCCCCCGGCCTCCCCGCGGACCGCCGTCCGCTGGCGGAGCTGGCGATCGCCTGGAGCGGGCTGACGGCGACGGGCGAGGCGGCGCGGCTCAAACGGTGCGCGGAGCACACGTGCGGCTGGGTGTTCCGGGACGTGACGAAGAACCGCAGCCGCCGCTGGTGCTCGATGCGGATCTGCGGCAACCGCAACAAGTCCCGCGCGTACGCGGCGCGCGCCCGGGCGGCTTCGACCCCCTGAGCCTTCAGACCAGATCCGACGGATCCGTGTTCGCCCCGCAGAGCACCACCGCGACCCGCTCCCCGCGCTCCGGCCGGTAGGCCCCGGTCTCCAGCGCCGCGAGGGCGGTCGCCGCCGCGTGCTCGACGGCCAGCCGGTGCCCGTCCCACAGCTGCCGCCGTACGGACACGATCGCCTCGTCCGGCACCAGCACGGACACGTTCTCCGGCCGCCCGATCCAGTGCAGCGCGTCCGCCGACACCCGGGTGGCGCCGAGGGAGTCGGCGGCCACCGAGTTCACCGGCACGTCCACGATCCGCCCGGCGGCGTGCGCGGCGTTCAGCGCCCGGCAGTTCTCCGGCTCCACGGCGACGACCCGGACGCCGAGGCCCGCCGCGGCCGCCGCGACCCCGGCGAAGAGCCCGCCGCCGCCCACCGACACGACGACGGTGTCCACCGGGACGGCGAGGGCGATCTCCGTCAGCAGGGTGCCGGCGCCGGCGGAGACCAGCGGGTGGTCGTAGGCGTGGGACTGCAGCGCCCCGGTGGCCAGCGCGTACGTCCGGGAGGCGTCCAGGGCCTCCTGGTACGTGGTGCCCTCCAGCCGTACGTCGGCCCCGTACCCGCGCAGCCGCTCGGCCTTGACGGCGGGGGCGGTGCGCGGCAGGAAGACGTGCGCCGGGACGCCGCGCTCGCGTGCCGCCCAGGCGCAGGCGAGTCCCGCGTTGCCGCCGGAGGCGATGACGACCCCGGTCTCGGGGACGGCGCCGGCGTCGCGCTGGGCGGTGACGAAGTTGGCGGCGCCGCGTGCCTTGAACGACCCGGTGTGCTGGAGGAACTCCAGTGCGAACCACACCCCGTCGCCGCCCGGCGCGACGGTCACGGGCCGCACCAGCCCGGCGATGCGCTCGGCGGCGTTCTTCACGTCGGCGGCGGAGACCGGCGCCGGATCGGTGGAACGGGCGGCGGGGAAGACGGCGGAGGGGTCGGACGGGGAGGCGGCTCGCGAATCCATGTCCTCAGGATGACATCGGGGTCGTAAGGGCGTTCCCGGGGTTGACGTGGAGTTAGGTTAGGCTAACCTAACTCAAAGATCGAAGCCGTAGTTACGTGACCGCATGCCCGCCACCCCCTCGGGAGGACCCCCCTCATGAGCAGGTCCCACCTGCTGGGCGCCCACTCCGCCGACGCCTACCGCCGCAGCCTCCTCGCCGGCGTGGAGCGGATGACCGCCCGATTCGCCCGCGTCGAAGCCCCCTTCACGGGCGTCACCCCGCACGGCCTCGCCCCGGAGATCGACGCCGTCGACCTCGACACCCCGCTCGGCGACACCGCCGCCGCCCTCACCGAACTGGACGCCGTCTACCTCCGCGACGCCGTCTATTTCCACCACCCCCGCTACCTGGCGCACCTCAACTGCCCCGTAGCCATCCCCGCCGTCCTCGCCGAAGCCCTCCTCACGGCCGTCAACTCCTCCCTCGACACCTGGGACCAGAGCGCCGGCGCCACCCTCATCGAGCGCCGCCTGATCGACTGGACGGCCGCCCGCGCGGGCCTGGGCCCCGCCGCCGACGGCGTGTTCACCAGCGGCGGTACCCAGTCCAACCTCCAGGCCCTGCTGCTGGCCCGCGAGGAGGCCAAGACGGACGCCGGCCTGCGCGTGTTCACCTCCGCCGCGAGCCACTTCAGCGTCACCAAGTCCGCCGCCCTGCTGGGCCTCGGCCCCGACGCCGTGATCACCGTCCCCTGCGACGACACCCGCCGGATGGACACCACCGCCCTCGCCCGCGAGCTCGCGCAGTGCCGCCGCGCCGGACTGACCCCCATGGCGGTCGTCGCCACCGCCGGCACCACCGACTTCGGCAGCATCGACCCCCTCCCCGGGATCGCCGCCCTCTGCGAGCGGTACGGCGCCTGGCTGCACGTCGACGCCGCGTACGGCTGCGGACTGCTGGCCTCCCGCACCCGCCGGCACCTCCTCGACGGCGTGGAGCGCGCCGACTCCGTCACCGTCGACTTCCACAAGTCCTTCTTCCAGCCGGTGAGCTCCAGCGCCCTCCTGGTCCGCGACGGCCGTACCCTGCGCCACGCCACGTACCACGCGGACTACCTCAACCCCGCCCGCGGCGCCCACCCCAACCAGGTCGACAAATCCCTCCAGACCACCCGCCGCTTCGACGCCCTCAAGCTCTGGCTCACCCTGCGCGTCATGGGCGCCGACGCCGTCGGCGACCTCTTCGACTCCGTCTGCGACCTGGCCGCCGAGGCGTGGACCCTGCTCGACGCCGACCCCCGCTTCGAGGTCGTCGCCCGCCCCCAGCTGTCCACCCTGGTCTTCCGCTGTGCCGGCGTCCCGGACGAGGCCAACCGCCGTGCCCGCCAAGCCCTGTTCGCCTCCGGCGCCGCCGTGGTGGCCGGCACCAGGGTCGACGGCCGCGACCACCTCAAGTTCACCCTGCTCAACCCCGAGACCACCCTCGACGACATCCGCGCCGTGCTCGACCTGCTCGCCGGATACGCCGCCGCCCCCGTGGGAGACGACCTTGTCCGTACGCACTGACGTCCACGACTTCGCCGCGATCGGCCTCGGCCCCTTCAACCTGGGCCTGGCCTGCCTCACCGCCCCCGTCGACGGGCTCGACGGCGTCTTCCTCGAGGCCCGCGAGGCCGCCGACTGGGCCTGGCACCCGGGGATGTTCCTGGAGGGCACGCATCTGCAGACGCCGTTCATGTCGGACCTGGTCACGCTGGCCGACCCGACGTCCCCGTACTCCTTCCTCAGCTATCTGAAGCAGTCCGGGCGGCTCTACTCGTTCTACATCCGCGAGAGCTTCTACCCCCTGCGCGAGGAGTTCAGCGACTACTGCCGCTGGGCCGCCGCGCAGCTGCCCGCCGTACGCTTCGGGCAGCGGGTCACGGAGGTCACGTACGACGACGGCGCGTACACCATCCACACCGGCGACCGTACGTACCGCGCCCGCCGGCTGATCCTCGGTACCGGCACCCCGCCGTACGTCCCCGAGTCCTGCCGCGGTCTGCCGGGCGACGCTGCCCACAACTCCCGCTACCTCGAACTGCGCGACGGACTGCGGCGCAAGGACAGCGTCACGGTCGTCGGCAGCGGACAGAGCGCCGCCGAGATCTTCCACGACCTGCTCCAGGACATCGACACCCACGACTACGCGCTCACCTGGGTCACCCGCTCCCCGCGCTTCTTCCCCCTCGAATACACCAAGCTCACCCTGGAGATGACCTCTCCGGAGTACATCGACTACTTCCACGCCCTCCCGCCCGCCGCCCGCGACCGGCTGATCGGCGCACAGAAACACCTCTACAAGGGCATCAACTCCGACCTGATCAACGAGATCTTCGACCTGCTGTACGTGAAGAACCTCCGCCGCCCGGTCCCGGCCCGCCTCCTCACCAACACCGAACTGACGTCCGTCCACCACGACGCCGGCACGTACACCCTGGGCCTGCGCCAGCGCGAACAGGGCCGCGACTTCACCCTCGACACCCAGGGCCTGGTGCTGGCCACCGGCTACCGGCACCGGGTGCCGGACTTCCTCGCCCCGGTCCGCGACCGGATCCGCTGGGACGCGCGGGGGCGGTACGACGTACGCCGCGACTACTCGATCGACACCGCCGGCACCGGCGAGATCTTCGTCCAGAACGCCGAGCTGCACACCCACGGCCTCGCCGCCCCCGACCTGGGCATGGCCGCGTACCGCAACGCGAGCATCATCCGCGAGCTACTCGGCGGCACCGAGTACTACCCGGTGGAGAAGCGCGTCGCCTTCCAGGAGTTCGGCATATGACGGCCTTCACCCTGCGCCCCGTCGACCCGGCGGCGGACGCCCCCCTGCTGCACCGCTGGGTCACGCATCCCAAGGCCGCGTTCTGGCTGCTGGGGGACGCCTCTGAGACGGAGGTCGCGGCGGAGTACGCGCGCATCGACGCGGACCCGTACCACCACGCGTATCTCGGGCTGCGGGACGGCGAACCGGCGTTCCTCATGGAGCGCTACGACCCGGCCGTACGCGAACTCGCCGGCGTCTACCCCGCCCGGCCGGGGGACGTCGGCATGCACTTCCTCGTCCCCCCGGCCGCCGTGCCCGTCCACGGCTTCACCCGCGCCGTCATCACGGCAGTCGTGGCGGAGCTCTTCGCCGACCCGGACGTCCGCCGGATCGTCGTCGAACCGGACGTCCGCAACACCGCCGTACAGCGCCTCAATGAGGCCGTCGGCTTCCGTATCGAGCGAACCGTCGTCCTCCCCGCCAAAACCGCCGCCCTGAGCTTCTGCACCCGCGAGGAGTTCAACCGCGCCGTACCCCAAGGAGCCCTCCCGTGAACCCCCGCCTGTGGCACCGGGCCACCCGCCGGCTGCTGACCAAGGCCCTCGCCGAATTCACGCACGAACGGCTGCTCGCCCCCGTGACGACCGCCCCCGGCCGCTACACGGTCCGCTCCGACGACGGCGGCGTCACGTACGACTTCGCGGCGCGACGGCTGGCCCTGGACCACTGGCACATCGACCCCGCCACCCTCACCTGCCGCACGGCCGACGGCGAACGGGACCTGGACGCGCTGGAGTTCTTCCTCGAATTCCGCACCACCCTCGGCCTGAGCGACGAGATCCTCCCGGTCTATCTGGAGGAGATCACCGCCACCCTCGCCTCAGCCGCGTACAAACTGCGGAAACCGCAGGTCACCGCCGCCGAACTGGCCGCCCACGGCTCCTTCCAGGACATCGAGACCGGCATGACGGAGGGCCACCCCTGCTTCGTCGCCAACAACGGCCGCCTCGGCTTCACCGCCACCGAGTTCCACGCCTACGCCCCCGAGGCCGCCGCCCCCGTCCGCCTGCTGTGGCTCGCCGCCCACCGCGACCGCGCCGCGTTCCACGCCGGGGCGGGCCTTGCCTACGACCGTCTGATACGCGACGAACTCGGCCCGGACACCCTCGACCGTTTCGCCGCCACGATGACCGCCCGGGGCCTGGACCTCGCCGACTACCTCCTGATCCCCGTCCACCCCTGGCAGTGGGAGCACAAGCTCGCCGTCACCTTCGCCTCCGAGGTCGCCCTGCGGCGCCTCGTACCGCTCGGCCCCGGCCCGGACGACTATCTGGCCCAGCAGTCCGTCCGCACCTTCTTCAACACCACCGCCCCCGGCCGCCACTACGTCAAAACCGCCCTGTCCGTCCTCAACATGGGCTTCATGCGCGGCCTGTCCGCCGCCTACATGGAGGCCACCCCCGCCATCAACGACTGGCTCGCGGACCTCGTCGACCGCGATCCCGTCCTGCGCGCCGCCCGCTTCACGATCATCCGCGAACGCGCCGCCGTCGGCTACCGCCACCTCGAGTACGAGGCCGCGACGCCCCCCGGCTCCCCGTACCGCAAGATGCTCGCCGCCCTCTGGCGCGAGAGCCCCGTCCCGTCCCTCGCCCCGGGGCAGCGCCTCGCCACGATGGCGTCCCTGCTGCACACCGACGAGGACGGCGCCGGCTTCGCCGCCGCGCTGATCCGCCGCTCCGGGCTGGCCCCCGAGGCGTGGCTGCGGGGCTATCTCGACGCCTATCTGGTCCCGGTGCTGCACAGCCTCTACGCGTACGGGCTGGCGTACATGCCGCACGGCGAGAACGCGATCCTGGTGCTGGCCGGGGACGGCACCGTCGACCGCGTGATCTTCAAGGACATCGCGGAGGAGATCGTGGTCATGGACCCGGACCTCCCGCTGCCGGACGACGTCGCCCGCATCCGGGCGGCCGTACCGGAAGACGAGCGGCTCCTCGCCGTCTTCACGGACGTCTTTGACTGCTTCCTGCGCTTCCTCTCGGCCGCTCTGCACACGGAGGGCGTGCTGGACGAGACGTCCTTCTGGCGGACGGTCGCCGCGTGTGTACGGGACTACCAGGCGTCGGTCCCGGAGCTCGCGGACCGCTTCCGGCGGTACGACATGTTCGCCCCCACGTTCGCCCTGTCCTGCCTGAACCGGCTCCAGCTGCGCGACAACCGGCAGATGGTCGACCTGACCGACCCGTCCGCCGCGCTCCAGCTGCACGGCACGCTGGACAACCCGATCGCCGCGCACGCCGCGCCGCTGTCAGTGGGCGGCGCTAGCGTGCCGGTATGACATCACGCCTGAATCCATACATTCAGTTCAAGGGAAACGCCCGCCCGGCCCTGGAGTTCTACCGGGACTGCCTCGGCGGCGACCTGGTCATCAGCACGTTCGGCGACTTCGGCGACCCGACCGCCGAGGGCGCGGACGGCGTCATGCACGGGATGCTGGAGACCCCGGCCGGCTTCACGCTGATGGCGTCGGACACGCCGCCCGGGATGGACTTCAAGCCCGGGTCGAACGTCTCGGTGAGCCTCAGCGGTGACGACACCGCGGAGCTCACGGGGTACTGGGAGAAGCTGTCGGTGGGCGGGCATGTGGCGGTGCCGCTGGCGAAGCAGATGTGGGGAGACACCTTCGGCATGTGCACGGACAAGTTCGGGATCGGCTGGATGGTGAACATCGCGGGGTCGTCCGACTGACCGTCCCCTCAGCCCTTCGCCACCGCCTCCCGGACGGCCGGGGCGATCTCTTGGCCCCAGCGGCCGAGGGACACCTCGTCGTGCGCCGCGTGGCCGGGCGGGACGGATCGCGCCGGGGTCGCGGCCGGCGGCCACCGCCGCCTCGTCGATCAGGGGGCGTGAGGTGCGGTAGCGCTCGCTCAGCCAGTCCGCGGCGTGGCCCGGCAGCCAGCCGTCCGCCACCCGGCCGGTGACGGCCAGTGACTTGGGCCCGTTCGACCCCGTCCACACCGGCGGCGCGTCGATGGGGGCCGGCTCGATGCCGTCGACCCGGTAGTGCCTCCCGTGGAACGTCACCGGCCCGCCACCCCCCGACAGCCGCTTGACCAGCACGATCGCCTCCTCGAACGCCTCGACGGCGGCCCCGGGCGTCAGCTTCTCCACGCCCATGCCCGCGATGCGGTCCCACAGCCCGCCCCGCCGCGCCAGGTGCAGCAGCTCGGGCACCTCGTCGATCCCGGTGTGGGCGCCGACGCCGAAGACGCTCTCGGGGACGGACATGGTGGTTTCCTTCCGCCGGAAACGGTGAAGTTCGTGCCACGAACAATATTAGTTCGTGTTGCGAACCTCAATCGGTTTCAGGACTCCGGGAACACCACCGGCACCTCGTTCTCCCGTACGACCCGGCTGAGCAGCCCGTCCAGCGCGTCCCGCTCGCCCCCGTCCAGCCCCCCTGCCAGCGCGTCCACCCGCCGGCAGGTCTCCGCGTAGAACTCCCCGCCCAGCGCCCGCCCCTCCTCGGTCAGCACCACCCGCACCGCCCGGGTGTCCCGCGGATCGGCCTCCCGCGCGACCAGCCCGTTGCGCGCACTGCGGTCCACCAGCCCGGTGAGCGACGACTTGGCCAGCCCCAGCACCCCGCCGAGCTCACCCATCCCGTACGACCGCCCCAGCAGCACGCACAGCAACTGCCCCTGCTGCGAGGTGAGCCCGTACTCCCGCGCCGACTCCGCGTACACGGCGTTCACCAGGAACGTCGACCGCACCAGCGCCGCCACGACCCCGAACCCGCGCTCACCCTGCTCCGTCACGCGGCCACGCTCCCTCCGGAGAATCCAGACCGGAAAAGCACTGAGGGCCGACCCGCAGGCCGGCCCTCAGCGACGAAGGGTGAGTGACGGGACTCGAACCCGCGACATCCTGGACCACAACCAGGTGCTCTACCAGCTGAGCTACACCCACCATGACCTGTGCTTTTCGCACCGGCCAGAATGAAGTGTACAGGGTCTTCACGGGTGCTCGCCTCCCCGTATCCACGGGGGCGCCCGGGGTCAGGACACGGTGTGGCGGGCGGCGATCGTACGGGCCGTCTCCGAGTCCGGGCCGGGCTGCGGGACGAAGACCGCCTCGCGGTAGTACCGCAGCTCCGCGATGGACTCGCGGATGTCGGCGAGAGCGCGGTGGTTGCCGGACTTCGGCGGGCTGTTGAAGTACGCCCGCGGGTACCAGCGCCGCGCCAGCTCCTTGACCGAGGAGACGTCCACGATCCGGTAGTGGAGGTACTCCTCCAGCGCCCCCATGTCCCGGGCGAGGAAGCCGCGGTCCGTGCCCACGGAGTTCCCGCACAGCGGGGCCTTGCCCCGCTCGGGGACGTGCTCGCGGACGTACGCGAGGACCTGGGCCTCCGCGTCCGCCAGCGTCGTACCGCCGGCCAGCTCGTCCAGCAGTCCGGAGCTGGTGTGCATCTCGCGCACGATCTCCGGCATGCTCTCCAGCGCCTCGTCCGGGGGCCGGATAACGATGTCCACGCCGTCGCCGAGCACGTTCAGCTCGGAGTCGGTGACCAGGGCGGCCACCTCGATCAGCGCGTCGGTCGTCAGGGACAGGCCGGTCATCTCACAGTCGATCCACACCATGCGGTCGTTCATGGCACCAACCCTACGGCTCACGTGTCACGTACAGACACACCCGTGCGCTACCCGGTCGGGCGTTCCCGCTGGGTGGGGACCGTACGGCGGGGCTCACGGGCGCTCTGCACGGCGAACGCGTCAGTTTCCGGCTTCTCGTCCGGCTGCGGATGCCGGCTGCGGTACGCCGCCCGGTACGCGGCCGGGGAGTAGCCCAGCTGGCGCCGGAAATGTCCGCGCAGAGCCACCGGCGAGCGGAAGCCGCAGCGGCCGGCGACCTCGTCCACGGAGAAGTCGGACGTCTCCAGCAGCCGCTGCGCCGCGAGCACCCGCTGCGTGATCAGCCACTGCAGCGGAGCGCTGCCGGTCAGCGAACGGAACCGCCGGTCGAACGTCCGGCGTGACATGTACGCCCGGGTGGCGAGCGCCTCCACGTCGAACTGCTCGTGCAGGTGCTCCAGGGCCCAGGAGACGACTTCGGCCAGGGGATCCCCGCCGATCTCCTCGGGTAATGACCGGTCCAGATGCCGGTCGGCCCCCGAGCCCCGGCGCGACGGTACGACCAGGCGGCGGGCCAGCGCGGCGGCGGCCTCCGCGCCGTGGTCGGTGCGCACGATGTGCAGGCACAGGTCGATCCCGGCGGCGGTGCCGGCGGAGGTGAGGATGTCGCCGTCGTCCACGTACAGCTCGCGGGGGTCGACGTGGACGCTCGGATAGCGCTTGGCCAGGGTCGGCGCGTACATCCAGTGCGTGGTGGCGGGCCGCCCGTCCAGCAGCCCCGCGGCGGCCAGCGCGAAGGCGCCGGTGCACAGGCCCACGATCCGCGCGCCCTCCTCGTGCGCGCGGCGCAGGGCCTGCAGGGCCGTGGCGGGCGGCGGCGCGGTGATCGAGCGCCAGGCGGGGACGACGATGGTCCCGGCCCGCGACAGCGCGTCCAGCCCGTGCGGGGTGGTCAGCTCCAGGCCGCCGGTGGTCAGCAGGGGGACGGGCTCGCCCGCGCAGACCAGCAGCCGGTAGCGGGGCGCGCCGGTGTCCTGCCGGTCGGCGCCGAACACCGACAGCGGTATGGAGCTCTCGAAGATGGGGCCGCCACTGAACAGCAGGACCGCCACGACCTCACGGCGCCGTCTCGCACCCGGCGCCCTGGGATTCTGCGCACCGGCGACAGCGGTGTCCTGGGTCATGCTGCTCGCGCCCCCCTCGGTTGTCTGGACCTCAACGGTGGCCACAAGATCAAATCTTATGTGGCCACCGGGGCCGGCGTGACATGTTCGGGCCCTGCCCCATGTCGATATGGAAACTTGGCGTAAAGCATTCGATCACGAAGCGTTGCACTGCATCGCCCGCCTGTGAAGTGCGCCTTCCCCGTCACCCCCGTGGTCGGCCGAGCCCAAACGACCTTGCGCCCCTGCACGCCCGTGCACCAGGGGTGTTGCCACATGTCACCCACAACTCCTTTACGGAGAACGGAAGTTGTCCGAAAACCATCTGCGAATGGGCCACTTCCGGCCGCTGCCGCCCGCCTCGGCGGGCCGCGCCGGGGCGGCCGGCCCCGGCCCGTCGGTCACACAGGGTCCGGCGGGCAGCCTTACGCCCCGGCCGGGGGCGCGGCGAGGGCGCACGGGAGCGCGCCCGGAGCGAGTGGCCGCGGCGGCCCCGCGCCCGTCCGGGGCGCGGCCACGGCAGCAGGGCATTGCGTTCAAGCGGTTCCTCGGGCATGCTCCCTGACACCGCCGGTCCGGTCCGGGTCGGCCGGTTCCGTCACCCGTGAGGGGCGCACGGGGCCGAAGACCTGGGCAGGCGGGGAGTGTCGCCGTACCCTTGGGGTAAGGGCTTGGGAAGATGCTTCCCGGTCACTCCGGGTGTTGCCTCACGTCAGGAGCTCGGATCAGCCCCATCCAGCCACAGCCGTTCCCCCTCCCAAGGACTTCTTCGCCGAGACACCGATGGCCGGTCACGAAATCCCCGAACCCGCGGACCGCAAGCAGTTCGCCGACCCTACGGCGGAACTGGAAGCGGAGAGCGAGCCGCGCCGCGTATGCGACCCGGCCTTCCTGCACGGCGTCGTCGTCGGCTTCGACGGCTCGACGTCCGCCGAGCGTGCCCTGGCGTACGCGATCGGCATGACCCGCCGCTCCGGCTGCGGGCTGATCATCGTCCATGTCGCCAACCGGCTGCCCACGACCGTATGGGCGGGCTGCGAGCCGCCGGTGTTCGTCGACGTGCCGGACCACCGCACCGAGGTGCTCGGGCTGGAGCTGGCGTGCGCGGACTATCTGGCCGAGGTGCCGTGGATCCTCGTCGAGCGCGGCGGCGACATCTGCCACGAACTGGAGGAGGTCGGCCGGGAGTACGAGGCCGACGCGATCGTGGTCGGTTCCACGCACGGCATCGTCGGCCGGATCTTCGGGTCGGTGGCGGGACGGCTCGCCAAGCGGGCCAAGCGGCCGGTCGTCGTCATTCCCTGAGCCGGGTCCGGCTCCCTCTTCGTACGAGCGCCCGGTACGCGCGCCCGCGTCCGGCTCGTACGGGCTTCGAACAAGTCGAATCTACCCGCTGGTAGAAGGTGGATTGTGAATTTGTGACGGGCATAACGGGGGCAGCACCAGCAGCCGTTCAGCCCTGGAAACGAAGGGAGCCCGCTGTGGACAGAGACGTCTCCGCGGGAAGCAACACCACCACCCTCGGCTATCTACTTCTCGGCGTCACCCTGCTCGCGTTCGGTCTCGGTAACTCGGACCTGATCGACGGGGTCACCGCCGCCAACGCCGTCGATCTCGCCACCTGGGCGGGCGGCGTGGCCCTGTTCGTCGTCGGCGTCCTCGAACTGCGCGCGGGCAGCGCGCTGACGGGCGCGGCGTTCGGCGCGACCGGCGCGCTCTGGTTCACCTGGGGCTCCGCCGCCGGCACCCAGGTCGACCCCAACGCGGCCGGACTCTTCCTGCTGCTGTTCGCCCTGATCGCCCTGACGCTGACGCTCGCGTCCAACGGTGCCGGATTGCTCACGCAGGCCGTGTACGGACTGCTCTTCGTCGGCATGCTGGTGCTGGCCATAGCCCAGTTCGCGGACAACGCGGACCTGACGAAGGTCGGCGGCTACGCCGCGGCCCTCTCCGGCCTCGCCGCCTGGTACACGGCGACCGCCGCGATAGCCCATCTGCCCACCGCGCTGCCCCGGCGCTCCGCCGGCCGTGAGGCCGCCGCGGCGTAAGGACGCGCTGCCCACCGGGAGGTGACGGTCCCCGGCCGGGCAGCCGCACCGCCGGCGTAATGGGCGACGCCGGCACAGGGGAGGCGGCCCCGCCGCGCGCACATGGTGGCAGCGCGCGGCGGGGCCGCTCGTGGCTATTCCACTGTCACGGACTTCGCCAGGTTGCGGGGCTTGTCGATGTCGCGGTCCAGCTCCTTCGCCGTGTGGTACGCCAGCAGCTGGAGCGGGATGCCCATCAGGATCGGGTCCAGCTCCGGCTCGTTCTGCGGGACGACGATCGTGTGGTCCGCCTTCTCCTGCTTCTCGTGCGCCACCGCGAGGATCCGCCCGCTGCGGGCCTTGATCTCCTCCAGCGCCGCGCGGTTCTTCTCCAGCAGGTCGTCGCTCGGGACGATCGCCACCGTCGGCACGTCCGGCTCGATCAGCGCCAGCGGGCCGTGCTTGAGCTCCGAGGCCGGATACGCCTCCGCGTGGATGTAGCTGATCTCCTTGAGCTTCAGCGACGCCTCGCGGGCCACCGGGTAGCCCCGTACCCGCCCGATGAACAGCATCGACCGCGCGTGCGCGAACTCGCCCGCCAGCTTGCGGATCTCGTCCTCGCCGGCCAGGATCTCCGCGATCTGCCCGGGCAGTTTGCGCAGCCCCTCGATGATCCGCTTGCCGTCGGACACCGACAGGTCGCGGATCCGGCCCAGATGCAGGGCCAGCAGCGCGAACGCCACCGTGGTGTTGGTGAAGCACTTGGTGGACACCACGCACACCTCGGGCCCGGCGTGCACGTACACCCCGCCGTCCGTCTCGCGGGCGATCGCCGAACCGACGACGTTCACCACGCCCAGCACCCGCGCGCCCTTGCGCTTGAGCTCCTGCACGGCGGCCAGCACGTCGTACGTCTCACCGGACTGGGACACCGCGACGTACAGCGTGTCGGGGTCGACGACCGCGTTGCGGTAGCGGAACTCCGACGCCGGCTCCGCGTCCGCGGGGATGCGCGCCAGCTCCTCGATCATCTGCGCGCCGACCATGCCGGCGTGGTACGAGGTGCCGCAGCCGAGGATCTTCACCCGGCGGATGGAGCGCGCCTCGCGGGCGTCCAGGTTCAGCCCGCCCAGATGCACGGTGGCGAAGCGGTCCTCGATCCGGCCGCGCAGCACCCGGTCGACGGCCTCGGGCTGCTCGGACATCTCCTTGTGCATGTACGTGTCGTGTCCGCCCATGTCGTACGAGGCGGCCTCGTACTCCACCGTCTCCGGCGACGCGGCCGTGCGCGAGCCCTCGCGGGTGGTGTACGTGCGGTAGTCGTCGGCCTTGATCGTGGCCATCTCGCCGTCGTCGAGGGTGACGATCTGGCGGGTGTGGGAGACGAGCGCGGCGATGTCGGAGGCGACGAACATCTCCTTCTCGCCGATGCCCAGGACGACGGGGGAGCCGTTGCGGGCGACGACGATGCGGTCGTTGAAGTCGCTGTGCAGGACGGCGATGCCGTACGTGCCCTCGACGTGGCGCAGCGCGTCGCGGACCTTCTCCTCCAGCGTGGGCGCCTGGGAGCGGGCGATGAGGTGGGGGAGGACCTCGGTGTCGGTGTCGGAGCGGAACTCGACGCCCTCGGCGATCAGCCTGGTGCGCAGGTCGGTGGCGTTGTCAATGATGCCGTTGTGGACGACGGCGACCTTGCCGTCGGCGTCCAGGTGCGGGTGGGCGTTGGTGTCGTTGGGGGCGCCGTGGGTGGCCCAGCGGGTGTGGGCGATGCCGGTGGTGCCGGCGAACCGCTTCGGCAGCTTGGCGTCCAGCTCCCGGACCCGGCCCTTGGCCTTGACCGTCTTCAGCCCGCCGGTCTTCCCGGTGATCGCGACCCCGGCCGAGTCGTAGCCCCGGTACTCCAGCCGCTGCAGGCCCTCCAGCAGCAGCGGGGCGGCGTCACGCCGCCCGATGTATCCCACGATTCCGCACATATCGTTCCTTACGTCGTCTTCGATGCTCGTCTCGTACGGGCCGGGCCGCGCGGCGGCTCAGCCGTACACGATGCGGCGCAGCTGCCGCTGGGAAAGCTCCGGCGGCGCCACCACCCGTTGCGGGAGCTCGCCGGCGATCCGTTCGAAGATCGCCGCGTTGACCAGGCCCTGACCCTGGAGCTCGCGATGGCGGCGGCGGACGAACTCCTCGGTCGTCTCGTCGAAGTAGGCGAGGACGTCCTGGATCACCCGGGCGGCTTCGCCGCGGTGGAGCGGGGCGCTGCGGACCAGATGATCGATGAGCTCGGTGTGCACCCGTTGATACTGCTGGATGATCACGGCCTTCGCAAGAAATCTGCCCGATATCGGGCAGGGAAGGGTTCTTTCGGGGAGCCAAGTGGTCTACACCTTGACGCCTCCGGGGACAGCCGGTAAGTCCGTACCAAGGTGGATCGGCTGTGGGGAGGGGAACGCCTGTGAGACGGACGCCCGTGCTTGCGGCCGTGCTGCTGATGGTGGCCGGGGCGCTCGGCGCCTGCGCCTCTCCCGGCGAGGAGACCGCCGCCGCCGTCACCCCGGGCGCGTACGACGCGGTGGTCCCGGCGCCCGTCTCGGCGGAGCCCGGCGGGGCGGCGTACGCGATCACCGCGGACACGGTGATACGCGTGCCGGCGGGGGAGCGGGCGACCGGTGACTATCTGGCGGGGCTGTTGCGGCCGTCCACCGGGTATCCGCTGCCGGTGACCGAGGGCGGCGGGACGGACGGGATACGGCTGGCGCTGGACGGCGCCGCGGCGGGGACCTTCGGGGACGAGGGGTACCGGCTGGAGGCGGGCGCCGGGGCCGTAACGATCACGGCGTACCGGCCGGCGGGGCTGTTCTACGGCGTACAGACCCTGCGCCAGCTGCTCCCGCCGGCGGTCGAGGCCCGCACCGTGCGGCCCGGTCCGTGGACGGTGGCCGGCGGGACGATCACCGACCGGCCGCGCTACGCCTACCGGGGGGCGATGCTGGACGTGGCCCGGCACTTCTTCACGGTGGCGGAGGTGAAGCGGTACATCGACGACCTCGCCCCGTACAAGCTGAACCGGCTGCACCTCCACCTCTCCGACGACCAGGGCTGGCGCATCGCGATCGGCTCCTGGCCCCGGCTCGCGGAGTACGGCGGCACGACGGAGGTCGGCGGCGGGGACGGCGGCTCCTACACGCAGGCCCAGTACACCGAGCTCGTCGCCTACGCCGCGTCCCGCGGGCTGACCGTCGTCCCGGAGATCGACATGCCGGGGCACACCGGCGCCGCCCTCTCCTCGTACGCCGAGCTGAACTGCGACGGAAGGGCGCCGCGCCTCTACACCGGGATCCGGGTCGGCTTCACCTCGCTGTGCATCCCGCTGGAGCGGACGTACGACTTCGTGGACGACGTCGTCCGCGAGATCGCCGCGCTCACCCCCGGCCCGTACCTCCACATCGGCGGCGACGAGGCCGACGCCACCAGCCCCGCCGACTACGCCGCCTTCATGGACCGCGTCCAGCCGGTCGTCGCCCGCTACGGCAAGACCGTGCTGGCCTGGCACCAGATCACCGGCGCCCACCCGGCGTCCGGGACGATCGCCCAGTACTGGGGCCGCACCGGCACCGAGGCGGACGTCGTCGCGGCGGCGAACGCCGGCACCAAGGTGATCCTCTCGCCCGCCACCCGCCTCTACCTCGACATGCAGTACGACCGCCGCACGAAGATCGGCCTGCACTGGGCGGGCTACGTCAGCGTCGAGACGTCGTACGACTGGGACCCCGCCGGCTTCCTCCAGGGCGCCCCCGAGAGCGCCGTGGCCGGGGTGGAGGCCCCGCTGTGGACGGAGACCCTCGAGACGCTCGCCGACCTCGAGTACATGGCGTTCCCCCGGATCGCGGGAGCGGCGGAACTCGGCTGGTCACCGGCCGAGACCCACGACTGGGACGCGTACCGCCTGCGCCTGGCCGCCCAGGGCCCGCGCTGGACGGAGCAGGGCATCGGCTACTACCGGGCGCCGGAGGTGCCGTGGGAGTGAGGAAGCCCCCCATACCAGGCGCCCCGCGCCCGGGGGCGCGTACGCCGGAGCCGACCCGCGTGGGGACGGTCGATGTCACCGTGACGGGGTACACCTACAGAGTTCGTACCTGTCCGTGACCGGCGTCCGCCCCCGGAGGTTCTGTGATCAAGGGCATAGACGTCAGCAACCATCAGTCGACGTTTCCCACCGGCGGCTTCGACTTCTGCATCATGAAGGCGACCGAGGGCCGCACCTACACCGACCCCAGACAGTCCGCCCACGCCCGCCGGGCCCGCTCCGCGGGGCTGGTCGTGGGCTTCTACCACTTCCTGTGGCCGGGCAACATCGCCGCGCAGGCACGCTACTTCGTGGACAAGTGCGTCTCCCGCGAGGGCGACGTGCTGGCCTGCGACTGGGAGCGCACCTCCGACGGTACGGCCGCGACCTGCGCGGAGAAGGACGCCTTCCTGCGCGAGGTGAAGCGGCTGAGACCGGACCACCGGGTGCTGCTCTACTGCAGCACCGACTTCTGGCTGAACCGCGACACCACCTCGTTCGCGGGCGACGGCCTGTGGGTCGCGCACTACGGCGTGCCCGCCGGGAAACCGGGCATCCGCGCCGAGTGGCTGATCCACCAGTACACGTCGAGACCGCTCGACACCAACGTGGCGCGCTTCGCATCCCGAGCGGCGATGCGGGCCTGGGCGCAGGAGGATGACATGCCGCTGACCGACACCGACGCGAAGAAGGTCTGGAACACCGACTTCGTGAAGGCCCCCGTGGAGAATCCGGACAACCCCACCTGGACTCCGGCGAGCTATCTGCGGGACACCAATCTGCGCGCCCGCGCCGTCCAGGAGAAGCTGGCCGACCTGACGGAGATAGAGCTCACCGCGGAGCAGATCACCGCCCTCGCGGCGGCGCTGGCGGAGCATCCGGGGCTGGTCGACCAGCTCGCGGAGAAGATCGCCGAGAAGGTCGCGGCCCGGCTGGCCTCCGTGCCCGCGCAGACCAACCCGTAGGGCCTCCTACGAACCGCCGGCCGCCGTCGCACCCGCGGCGGCGGCCGCGAACGCTCCCCGGGCCAGCCGGTGCAGCAGCAGCGCCGTCGCGTCCCGCCCCGGGAGGCTGGCGCGCGGGCTCAGATGCGGCGTCGAGTTCAGCAGGCCGAACACCGCGTGCACCGCCGTACGGGCCTCCGCGTCGCCCAGCCCCGGATACACCTCGCGGACCACGGCCACCCACTGCTCCACGTACTGCCGCTGCAGCTGACGCACCAGCTTGCGGTCCTCGTCGCGCAGCCGGTCCAGCTCCCGGTCGTGCAGGATGATCAGCGGCCGGTCGTCCAGCGCGAAGTCGATGTGCCCCTCGATCAGCGCGTCCAGCAGCGCCTCGCCCGACGCGTCCGCCGCGCGGTGGCGCCCCGCGGCCAGCAGCCGCTCGCTGATGCCCACCAGCAGCTCCGCCAGCATGGCGTCCTTGCCGGGGAAGTGCCGGTACAGCCCGGGGCCGCTGATGCCGACGGCCGCCCCTATCTCGTCCACGCCCACGCCGTGGAATCCGCGCTCGGCGAAGAGGCGGGCGGCTTCCCTCAGGATCTGCTCGCGGCGCGTGAGCGCGGGGACCTCGGTGCTCATGGTTCCATCCTAGACAGGTCGGTTAATGCTCGTTAACCTGACGGTGTTACGTTAACGCTCATTAACCGATCTGCGTAAGGGGCCCCTCAGTGGACCAGGACGCACCCGTCCTCGGGACCGCCGCCGACCCGGCGTCCGAGGCCTGGCGGGCCAACGAGGCCGCGCACCGGGCGCTCGTCGGCCAGCTCCACGAGAAGCTGGCGGCGGCCCGCCGCGGCGGCGGCGAGAAGGCCCGCGACCGCCACACGGCCCGCGGCAAGCTCCTCCCGCGCGACCGCGTCGACACCCTCCTCGACCCCGGCTCCCCGTTCCTGGAGCTGGCCCCGCTGGCCGCCGACGGGATGTACGGCGACGCCGCCCCCGCCGCCGGGATGATCACCGGCATCGGTCGGATCTCGGGCCGCGAGTGCGTGGTCGTCGCGAACGACGCCACCGTCAAGGGCGGCACGTACTACCCGATGACGGTCAAGAAGCACCTCCGCGCCCAGGAGGTGGCGCTGGAGAACCGACTGCCGTGCGTGTACCTCGTCGACTCCGGCGGCGCCTTCCTGCCCATGCAGGACGAGGTCTTCCCCGACCGCGAGCACTTCGGCCGGATCTTCTACAACCAGGCCCGGATGTCCGGCGCCGGCATCCCCCAGATCGCCGCCGTCCTCGGCTCCTGCACGGCCGGCGGGGCGTACGTCCCGGCCATGTCGGACGAGGCGGTCATCGTCCGCAACCAGGGCACGATCTTCCTCGGCGGCCCCCCGCTGGTGAAGGCCGCCACCGGCGAGGTCGTCACGGCGGAGGAGCTGGGCGGCGGCGAGGTCCACTCCCGTACCTCCGGCGTCACGGACCATCTCGCGGAGGACGACGCGCACGCGCTGCGGATCGTCCGCAACATCGTCGCCACGCTGCCGGAGCGGGGCCCGCTGCCCTGGTCCTCGCGGGCGGCCGTGGAGCCGAAGGTCGACCCCGCCGGGCTGTACGGGGCCGTGCCGGTCGACTCGCGTACCCCGTACGACAGCCGCGAGATCATCGCCCGGCTCGTCGACGGGTCCCGCTTCCAGGAGTTCAAGGCCGAGTTCGGTACGACGCTGGTCACCGGCTTCGCCCGGATCCACGGCCACCCCGTGGGCATCGTCGCGAACAACGGCATCCTTTTCTCCGAGAGCGCCCAGAAGGGCGCCCACTTCATCGAGCTGTGCGACCAGCGCGGCATCCCGCTGCTGTTCCTGCAGAACATCTCCGGCTTCATGGTCGGCCGCGACTACGAGGCCGGCGGCATCGCCAAGCACGGCGCCAAGATGGTCACCGCCGTCGCCTGCACCCGGGTGCCGAAGCTGACGGTCGTCGTCGGCGGCTCGTACGGGGCGGGCAACTATTCGATGTGCGGCCGTGCGTACAGCCCCCGCTTCCTGTGGATGTGGCCGAACGCCAAGATCTCCGTGATGGGCGGCGAGCAGGCCGCGTCCGTGCTGGCCACCGTCAAGCGCGACCAGCTCGAGGGGCGCGGCGAGACCTGGCCGGCGGAGGACGAGGAGGCGTTCAAGGCTCCCGTGCGCGCGCAGTACGAGACGCAGGGGAACGCGTACTACGCCACCGCCCGGCTCTGGGACGACGGTGTGATCGACCCCATGGAGACCCGCCAGGTGCTGGGTCTGGCCCTGACCGCCTGCGCCAACGCGCCGCTCCGGGACCCGGAGTTCGGCGTCTTCCGGATGTGAGGATGACGATGTTCGAGACAGTTCTCATCGCCAATCGCGGCGAGATCGCGGTCCGGGTCATCCGCACGCTCCGGTCGCTGGGCGTGCGTTCGGCGGCCGTCTTCACGGACGCGGACGCCGCGGCGCTGCATGTGCGGGAGGCGGATACGTCGGTTCGTATCGCCAGTTATCTGTCTTCCGAGGAGCTGGTTCGGGCCGCTGCTTCGGTGGGAGCCCAGGCCGTTCATCCCGGCTACGGCTTCCTCGCGGAGAACGCTTCGTTCGCCCGGGCCTGTGCCGACGCCGGGCTGGTCTTCCTCGGCCCCCCGGCCGAGGCGATCGAGCTGATGGGCGACAAGATCCGCGCCAAGGAGACCGTACGGGCGGCCGGGGTGCCGGTCGTGCCGGGGTCCTCCGGGAGCGGGCTGACGGACGCCGAGCTGACGGGGGCCGCGCGCGAGATCGGCGTTCCGGTGCTGCTCAAGCCCTCCGCGGGCGGTGGCGGCAAGGGGATGCGGCTGGTGCGGGATCTGGCCGTGCTGCCCGAGGAGATCGCGGCGGCGCGGCGGGAGGCGCTGGGGTCCTTCGGGGACGACACGCTGCTGGTGGAGCGGTGGATCGACCGGCCGCGGCACATCGAGATCCAGGTGCTGGCGGACGGGCACGGGAACGTCGTGCACCTCGGTGAGCGAGAGTGCTCGCTGCAGCGGCGGCATCAGAAGATCGTCGAGGAGGCGCCGTCCGTCCTGCTGGACGAGGCGACCCGGGAGGCGATGGGTGAGGCCGCCGTGCAGGCGGCTCGGTCCTGCGGGTATGTCGGGGCGGGGACGGTGGAGT
Source organism: Streptomyces smaragdinus (assembly GCF_009604385.1). Taxonomy (GTDB): domain Bacteria; phylum Actinomycetota; class Actinomycetes; order Streptomycetales; family Streptomycetaceae; genus Streptomyces; species Streptomyces smaragdinus. Next base: position 28,266 of record NZ_WEGJ01000016.1, on the reverse strand, counting down.
TCATCGTTCCGGGGTCGGATCCGTCCGCGTACTACTTCATGGAGATGAACACCCGGCTTCAGGTCGAGCATCCGGTGACCGAGCTGGTCACGGGGCTGGATCTGGTCGAGTGGCAGCTTCGGGTGGCGGCTGGGGAGCCGCTGCCGTTCACGTCCGTTCCGTTGACCGGGCACGCCATCGAGGCGCGGATCTGCGCCGAGACGGCCCGGGTCAGCGGTGACCGGGTGGACTTCCTGCCGTCCGCCGGTCGTGTACGGCTGCTTCGGGAGCCGTCGGGGCCGGGGATCCGGGTGGACTCCGGGCTGTACGAGGGGTGCGAGGTCGGGACGGCGTACGACCCGATGCTGGCCAAGGTCATCGCGTACGGGCCCGATCGCGCCACGGCGCTGCGGCGGCTGCGGGCCGCCCTCGCGGGGACGGTGGTGCTGGGGGTCGATACGAACGCCGGGTTCCTGCGGCGGTTGCTCGGTCTGCCTGCCGTCGGCGCCGGGGAGTTGGACACGGGGCTGGTCGATCGGGAGGCCGCGGGGCTGGTGCCGGGGGAGGTGCCGGGGGAGGTGTACGAGACGGCTGCCCTGCTGGCGGAGGATGCGCTGACGCCTTCGCCCGGTGGCTGGGTGGATCCCTTTGCGGTGCCCTCCGGGTGGCGGATGGGCGGGACGCCGGTGCCGATACGGCACGAGCTGCGGGTGCCGGGGCATGAGCCGGTGACGTACACGGCCTCGGGGGTGCTCGCGCGGGACGGCTCCACGGCGGTCACGGAGCTGGACGGGGTTGTTTTCCGGTTCGCCGTGGCGCCCAGCCCCGAGGGGTGGCTGCTGGGGCGGGACGGTGACGCCTGGCACGTACAGGGCTACGACCCGATCGCCGCCCGGGGGTCGGCCGCGGCGTCGGGGGCGGACGCGCTGACGGCGCCGATGCCGGGGACGGTGACGGTGGTCAAGGCCGCCGTGGGGGAGCACGTCGCGGCGGGGCAGAGCCTGCTGGTGGTGGAGGCGATGAAGATGGAGCACGTGATCTCCGCGCCGCACGCCGGGACGGTCACGGAGCTGGATGTGAGCGCGGGCTCGACCGTGGCGATGGACCAGGTGCTGGCGGTGGTCCAGCCGGACGAGTCGGACTCGTCGGACGAGGAGGTCTCCGAATGACGACGACCCTGCCCATGCGGTTCCCCCGGGAGGGTCTGCCGTCCCGGGTCCGGATCCACGAGGTGGGCCCGCGCGACGGGCTGCAGAACGAGAAGGGGCAGGTCCCGACCGACGTCAAGGCGGAGTTCATCCACCGGCTGGCGGCGGCGGGGCTGACCACGGTCGAGGCGACGAGCTTCGTCCACCCCAAGTGGGTGCCGCAGCTCGCCGACGCGGAGTCGTTGTATCCGCGACTGTCGGACATCGAGGGCGTCCACCTGCCGGTCCTCGTCCCCAACACCCGCGGCCTGGAGCGGGCGCAGGCGCTGGGCGCCACCCGTATCGCGATCTTCGCCAGCGCCACGGAGACCTTCGCCCAGCGGAACCTCAACCGCTCGGTCGCCGAGTCGATGGCGATGTTCGAGCCGGTGGTGGCCGCCGCGAAGGAGGCCGGCAGCCACGTCCGCGGCTACCTCTCCATGTGCTTCGGCGACCCGTGGGAGGGCGCGGTCCCCGTCCCGCAGGTTGTCGCCGCCTGCCGCCGGCTGCTCGCCATGGGCTGCGACGAGCTCAGCCTGGGCGACACGATCGGCGTCGCCACCGCGGGCCACGTCCAGGAGCTGCTCGCCGCCCTCAACGAGGCCGGCGTCCCCACGCCCGCCCTCGGCGTCCACTTCCACGACACCTACGGCCAGGCCCTGGCCAACACCCTCGCCGCCCTCCAGCACGGCGTGACCACCGTCGACGCCAGCGCGGGCGGCCTGGGCGGCTGCCCGTTCGCGAAGAGCGCCACCGGAAACCTCGCTACCGAGGACCTCGTCTGGATGCTCCAGGGCCTCGGCATCGACACCGGCGTCGACCTGGACGCCCTGGTGGCCACCAGCGCCTGGATGGCCGGCGAACTCGGCCGCCCCAGCCCCTCCCGCACCGTGATCGCTCTCTCCCACAAGGAGTCCTGAACATGTCCCTCGACCACCGACTCGACCCCGAGCTGGAGGAACTCCGCCGTACGGTCGAGGAGTTCGCGCACGACGTCGTCGCCCCCAAGATCGGCGACTACTACGAGCGGCACGAGTTCCCGTACGACATCATCCGCGAGATGGGCCGCATGGGCCTGTTCGGCCTGCCGTTCCCCGAGGAGTACGGCGGCATGGGCGGCGACTACCTCGCCCTGGGCCTCGCCCTGGAGGAGCTGGCGCGCGTCGACTCCTCGGTCGCGATCACCCTGGAGGCGGCGGTGTCGCTGGGCGCGATGCCCATCCATCTCTTCGGCACGGAGGAGCAGAAGCGCACCTGGCTCCCGAAGCTGTGCTCGGGCGAGATGCTGGGCGCCTTCGGCCTGACGGAGCCGGGCGCGGGCTCGGACGCGGGGGGTACCCGTACGACGGCACGACTGGACCCGGACACCGACGAGTGGGTGATCAACGGCTCCAAGTGCTTCATCACCAACTCCGGTACGGACATCACGGGCCTGGTCACGGTGACGGCGGTGACGGGCACCCGCGACAACGGCCGCCCGGAGATCTCCGCGATCATCGTCCCGTCGGGCACCCCCGGCTTCACGGTCGCGGCCCCGTACTCGAAGGTCGGCTGGAACGCCTCGGACACCCGCGAGCTCTCCTTCGACGAGGTCCGCGTCCCCTCGGCGAACCTCCTCGGCGAACGGGGCCGCGGCTACGCCCAGTTCCTCCGCATCCTCGACGAGGGCCGCATCGCGATCGCGGCCCTGGGCACGGGCCTGGCGCAGGGCTGCGTGGACGAGTCGGTGAAGTACGCGAAGGAACGCCACGCGTTCGGCCGCCCGATCGGCGTCAACCAGGCGATCCAGTTCAAGCTGGCGGACATGGAACTGAAGGCCCACACCTCCCGCCTCGCCTGGCGCGACGCGGCGTCCCGCCTGGTCCACGGCGAACCCTTCAAGAAGGAAGCCGCCCTGGCCAAGCTGTACTCCTCGACGATCGCGGTGGACAACGCCCGAGAGGCGACGCAGATCCACGGCGGCTACGGCTTCATGAACGAGTACCCGGTGGCCCGCATGTGGCGCGACTCGAAGATCCTGGAGATCGGCGAGGGCACGAGCGAGGTCCAGCGGATGCTGATTGCCCGCGAGTTGGGGCTGCCGGTGGCGTAACGGCTGTGTGACTGACGGCCCCGGTCGTGGGTGACTGGGGCCGTCGGCGTTTTCCTCAGACCGAGAATTCTCCGCGCTTTATGGCTTCGATGAAGGAACTCCAGCCATCCGCGCGGAACATGAGGGCGGGACCGTGCGGGTCCTTGGAGTCACGTACCGGGATGGCGCCGGGATACTCCTCGGAGATCTCAACGCAGTTCTGATTCTCGGACCCACTGTATGACGACTTGCGCCACGAGGCGATTACGGAGGCGTCAGGAATGCTGGCAGGGCTCATCAGCGTACCCCTTTAGATAGCTGCGAATCAGCTTGAGTGACTCGCTTGCCGGAAGAGCTTTTGAGCGCCCGATGTCAAAACGCTCGACAAGCTCAAGTACCTTCTGCGGGGATTCTACTGGCTCACCCGAGGCAAAGCTCTCGACCAGAGCCACTGTTGAGCCGTTCCGCAAGGTCAGCAGGGTCAGGCTGCCGCCGAGCATGGGATGCAGCGCTTGGCTGAAGGGCAGCACCTGAATGGAGATATGCGGCTTTTCGGCCATCTTGAGAAGATGGTCGAGTTGTGCGCGCATGGTATCCCTGCTGGCTGTTGGTCGCTTCAGTGCGGTCTCGTCAATGATCGCCCAATAATGAGGCGGCGAGTCGCCGTTGAAGAGGCGCTGACGGCTCATGCGGGCCGTGACGCGCGCATCCAGCTCGTTCGTGGCCTCGGCGGTTGGGTCCAGTCGGAAGCACTCACGCGTGTACTCCTCGATCTGCAGGAGCCCAGGGATGCTGCTGCTGGTGAAGACCTGGATCCGGACGGCGTCCTTCTCTTGCTCGACGAAGCTGCGACTGTATTCGGCGATCATGTTGTCGTGTGCGAGGTCGAGGAGTTCCTGGAAAAGATCGTCGGAGTTGAAGTGAGTATCGAACATGACCGCCAGAGCCTGTGACGGCAATTGTTCCCCTCGCTCGACGCGACTGATGTACGTGTGCGGGTACCCAATGATTTCGGCGAGCCCGCGCTGAGAAAGTCCTTCGCTTTCCCGAAGTCGACGCAAGCGGCGTCCGAGCAGTACTCGGGGAGTGATCCTACCCTCATGTTCGATGGTGAGTTCCATTGGTCGAACACCTCTTCAATCCGTCGTCCACAATGGCCCGCTGGTGACAGGCCAACTGTGTACGGGGAGTTCCCTCTCGGACAAGGTGATAACCAACCGCCCATAAATCCGGCGAAGATATCGCCCACGGATCCCGGAGGTCCCCCACGATGTGGCTCAACTCCCAGCAACTCCGCCTCCTCCCCTGGTCCGACCCCACAGGCCGCCCCTGCTACCTCCGCTCAAGCACGGGCACGGGCTACGTCTCCCGCCTCGCGGACCGGGTGGAGGCCGAACAGCTCGACACGGCCTCGGAGTTCATCGCCTACGCGGCCGAACTCCTGAACGACGACGACCCCCAACAGGAAGACCTCGTCTACCTGGCCGGCGGCCTCACCGATTCCCTCCGCAACGCCTTGCGTATCGCCGAGAGCCGAGGCAACCGCCTCACCCCGGCAGACGCCGAGCTGCAACTCGGGGAAGCAGATGGCCCCAAGGACACCCGAGCCACACACGACGCCGACGACGAGCACTCCGGGCTCGGCGCGGTGAGCTCCCGCAGACCCTCCTGAAGCTGAGAACCGGATCCACGGCGGAGACGAACGGTTCCGCGAAGCAATACGAGGTATGTCAACTCGAAAAACGGTGGCAGCTCCGCCCGCTCGTGGTGAGGATCGCGGTATGACCGACTTCCTGGAGACCGACCGGCTCGTCCTGCGTGCGTTCACCACGGCCGACGTCGACTATCTGTTCGCCCTGGACAGCGATCCCGAGGTCATGCGCTACATCAACGGGGGCCGGCCCACCACGCGCGAGGCGGTGGAGACGGACGTCCTGGCGTGGATCCTGCACGACTATCCGTGCTGGGGGACCCGTGGTTACTGGGCGGCGGAGGAGAAGGCCGCCGGGACCTTTCTGGGGTGGTTCGAGTTCCGGCCCATCGAGGAGTCCGATCCCTCCGTGGTCGAGCTCGGGTATCGGCTGAACCGGGCCGCCTGGGGGCACGGGTACGCCACGGAGGGCTCGCGGGCGCTGATCGACAAGGGCTTCGCGGAGCTCGGGGTCGAGCGGGTCACGGCGAACACCATGGTCGTCAACAGCCGGTCCCGGCGGGTGATGGAGAAGGCCGGGCTGTCGTTCGTCCGGGTCTTCATCGCGGACTGGCCGGAGTCGATTCCGGGTGACGAGCACGGTGACGTCGAGTACGCGGTCACCCGGAGCGATTGGGAACGGCGGAGGTAGGCCCCTACTCGCGCTCGAAGCTGTAGCTCCGCTCCACCTTGCCGATGTGGAGGCTGTACGCGTCGTACCACTGCTCGCGCCCCCGCCGCTGCGCGCTCTGGTGTTCGGCGTTCTGCCGCCAGGCCGTGAGGGACTCCTCGTCGCGGAAGTACGCGACCGTGATGCCGATGCCGCCGGGCGTGCGCGCGGACTCGTAGCCGAGGAAGCCGGGGATCTGCTTGACGATCTCCTGCATGTGTTCGGAGGTCTCGGCGTAGCCCTCGGGGTTGTCGGGTCGGAGGGAGGTGAAGACGGCGGTGTAGTAGGGCGGTTCGAGATCCGCCACGAGACGCGAGGTGGTCATGACGCCCACCCTCGGTGACGGGGCAATTCAATGTCCAGAAGGGAAGTCGAAAGGGATACAAGCCTTTACCCGAGGTCCAACGGCCGATCCGCTGCCAGTCACCGCTCGCCGAACAGCGCAGCGTCGGCTACTGGAAATCCCGCGACAAAGAGGAGGCACCATGACCGAGTACACCCGCTGGCAGGACATCCGAGCCGAGTACGCCGCCCGCGCCGGCGGTGAAGAGGCCGTGGCCGAAGGCAAGCGGGAGCTGCTTGCCGAGTGCATGGGGGTCACCCAAAAGCGCGTGTCCCAGGTCGACCAGGTGGGGATTGCGGGCCAGGATTCCTGACCCCCTACGCCGGTACCTTTGGCAGGCCGCTGAACCAGGCCATCTCTTTCGATGACGGTGATGTCGCGGCAATCGCCCGAGCAACCCGAGGAGTCGGTGAGGCTTCACGAGCCCACTGTCTGCATCGGCTCGGGCGTGGCTCCGTTTCCGATACGGGACGCCAATGAGGTGTGTCCCGCGTTGCTCTCAAACCTTCTGGATGTGGACCGGGTGATCCGTGAGGAGCTGAGTCATGTCATCCGTGTCGGAGGTGAGGACGGTGACCTGGGTGCCTGCCGCGGCCTCTCGTGCGGCTACGGCTGCCAGGACGGCGTCGATGGCGTACTTGTGACCGTGCAGGCCAGCCGTCTTCAGCAGCACTCGTGCTGTTGTGATCAGTTGGTCGTCGGTGTGGACGATGCGGATCCGCGACAGGGTCCAGCTCCACAGTGCTTGGCTCCACCTTTCGCGCGGGTCCCACGCCTCCAGAGTCGTCAGCGCCGAGGTGACGATGGGGACGTCCCGCCGAGGAGCTGCCTTCACCAGCGCGGCCATCTCGCTGTCGCCCCGGACCGTCTTGGACAAGGCCTCACAGCCGAAGACGAAGGCGCGCTGTCGGGGCTGCGTTACTGCCCGGCAGGGGCGGCTCACGCGGCCTCGCTGCGGTGGGGTTCCTGCTTCTGCCCGTCGTGCCAGGCGTCCATTTCGGCGATGCGGTCCAGGGCGGCCTGGTAGTCGTCGTCCGTGACGGGGCCGTGCTCCTCCTCGAGCCGGTCGGCCAGCTCGCGCAGGCGGTCCATCTCGTCCTGGTGAGCGGCGGCAGCCGCGATGTATGCCGACACCCCGCGGGAGTCGACACGACCCTTGATCGATTCCACGAGCTCTTCCGGCACGGTGATCGTGATCTTCCGAGTTGCCATACTTGAAGTATGGCATAGTCTTGTCGCCCCTTCTACGCCCCCACCCCCGCCGGCTCCCCCAGATACGTCCGCCACAGCTCCGCGTAGTGACCCTCCCGCGCCAGGAGGTCGTCGTGTGTGCCGTCCTCCACCACGCGGCCGTGGTCCAGGACCACCACCCGGTCCGCGCGGGCCGCCGTCGTGAGGCGGTGGGCCACCACCAGCGTGGTGCGTTTTACCGCGAGGCGGTCCGTCGCCTGGTTGACCAGGGCCTCCGTCGCCAGGTCGAGGGCCGCCGTGGCCTCGTCGAGGAGGAGGATGTCCGGGTTCACCAGCTCCGCCCGGGCCAGGGCTATCAGCTGGCGCTGGCCCGCCGAGAGGTTACGGCCCCGCTCCGCCACCTCGTGGAGATAGCCGCGCGGGAGCGTCGCCACCATCGCGTGCGCGCCCACCGCTCGCGCCGCCGCCTCGACCTCCGCGTCGGAGGCGTCGGGGCGGCCGTAGGCGATCGCGTCGCGGATCGTGCCGGGGAAGAGATACGACTCCTGCGGGACGACCCCCAGATGGTGGCGGTACGCCGTGAGGTCCAGGTCCCGCAGGTCCGTGCCGTCCGCCAGGACCGCGCCCGACGTGGGGTCGTAGAACCGCGCCGCCAGCTTGACCAGCGTCGACTTGCCCGCGCCCGTCTCACCGACGAACGCGACCGTCTGGCCCGCGGGGATCGTCAGGTCCAGGCCGCTCAGGGCGTTGTCCCCGGAGCCCTGGTAGCCGAAGGACACGTCCGCGAACGTCAGCTCGCCCTTCAGCGACGGCACCGGGAGGGGCGCGGCGGCGGCCGGGGTGGACGTCTCCTCGACCAGCAGCTCCTGGATCCGCTTCAGCGACACCGCCGCCTGCTGGTAGCCGTCGAACACCTGCGACAGCTGCTGCACGGGGGCGAAGAACAAGTCGATGTACAGCAGATACGCCACCAGCGCGCCCGCCGTCAGCGTCCCCGCCGCCACCCGGTCCGCGCCCATCGCCAGCACGCCCGTCGCCGCGATCGTGGCCAGCAGCTGGACGAACGGGAAGTACACGGATATCAGCCACTGCCCCCGCACCCGCGCCTGCCGGTAGCTGTCGCTCCGGTCCGCGAACCGCTCCGTCCCCCCGGTCTCCCGGCGGAACGCCTGCACGATCCGCAGACCCGCCACGGACTCCTGCAGATCGCCGTTGACCACGCTGACCCGCTCACGCGCCAGCTCGTACGCCTTGACGCTGTGGCGGCGGAAGAAGACCGTCCCGACGATCAGCGGCGGCAGCGTGGCGAACACGACCAGCGCCAGCTGGATGTCGATGACCAGCAGCGCCACCAGGATGCCGAAGAACGTGAGCAGGCTGACGACCGCCGTGACCAGTCCCGTCTGCAGGAACGTCGACAGCGCGTCGACGTCCGTCGTCATCCGGGTCATGATCTTGCCGGTGAGATGCCGCTCGTAGTAGTCGAGCCCCAGCCGCTGGAGCTGCGCGAAGATCTTGACGCGCAGCGCGTACAGCACCCGCTCGCCCGTCCGCCCCGTCAGCCGCGCCGAGCCGATCTGCGCCGCCCACTGCCCCACGACCACAGCGAGCGCGAGCAGCGACGCCGCCCACACGGCGCCCAGCGACAGCTTCGTCACGCCCTCGTCGATCCCGTGCCGGATGAGGACCGGCAGCAGCAGCCCCGCGATCGCGTCCACCGCGACCGCCCCCAGCGCCAGGGCCAGGGGGAACCCGAAGCCGCGCAGCAGCCGCCGCAGCCCGTACGACTCCTCCGCCCGCTCGGCCCCCGCCTCGTCCACGGACGGGGTGTCCGTGGCCGGCGGCAGCGCGGCGACCTTCGCCAGCAGCTCCGGCGACGCGGGGGAGCTGGCCAGCATCCCGGCGAAGCCCGAGGGGTCGCCGGCGGAGGCGGAGGTGTTCGCCGAGCCACCCGCCTTGTCACCCTCGGACGGGGTACGTATCCACAGCTCCGGCGTGATGCCGTCGACGACGGCGGAAGCGGAGGCCGCGGCCTGACCCGCCGGGTCCTGCTCCAGGTTCGCCAGCTCGTCCGGATGCGTCAGCAGCCTCCGGTACAGCGGGCAGCGGGCCTCGAGCTCCTCGTGCGTGCCCACGTCCACCAGCCGGCCCGCCTCGAGCACCGCGATGCGGTCCGCGAGCGCCAGCGTCGACTGGCGGTGCGCGATCAGCAGCGTCGTACGGCCCGCCATCACCGTGCGCAGCGCCTCGTGGATCTCGTGCTCGATCCTGGCGTCGACCGCCGACGTGGCGTCGTCCAGCAGCAGCAGCCGGGGGTCGGTGAGGATCGCGCGGGCCAGGGCGACGCGCTGGCGCTGGCCGCCGGAGAGCGTCATGCCCTGCTCGCCGACCACCGTGTCGTACCCGTCCGCCAGCTCGCGGACGAAGCCGTCCGCCTGCGCGGCCTTCGCCGCGGCCTCCACCTCGGCGTCGGTGGCGTCGGGGCGGCCGTACGCGATGTTGTCCCGTACGGACTCGGAGAACAGGAAGCTGTTCTCCGGGACCAGCCCGATCGCCGCCCGCAGCGAGGTCAGTGTCAGATCGCGGACGTCCTCGCCGCCGACGCGGACCGCGCCGGAGGTGACGTCGTAGTAGCGGGGGAGGAGCAGCGACAGCGTGGACTTCCCGCTGCCGGAGGCGCCGACCACGGCGACCGTCTCGCCGGGCTCGATGCGCAGGGAGAAGTCGGAGAGCACCGGGTGCCCGGGGTCGTACCCGAAGGAGACGTGGTCGAACTCGACCACCGCGTCCGCCGTCGCGCCCAGCTCGTGCGCGTCCGGGCGCTCGTCGACCTCGGGCTCGGTGTCGATCAGGTCGAAGACCCGCTCCACGCCCGCGCGCGCCTGCTGGCCCACGGTCAGCATGACGGCGAGCATCCGGACGGGGCCGGTGAGCTGGGCCAGATAGGTCGAGAACGCGACGAACGTACCGAGCGTGACCTGCCCCTTCGTCGCCATCCAGCCGCCGAGCGCCAGCATCGCGACCTGGCCGAGGGAGGGGACGGCCTGCAGGGCCGGGGTGTAGCGGGCGTTCAGCTTGACCGTACGCAGCCGGGCCGCGAACAGCACCCGGCTGACGGCGCGCAGCTTGCCCGTCTCCTGCGTCTCCTGCCCGAAGCCCTTGACCACGCGCACGCCGCCCACGGCCCCGTCGACGACGGAGGCCACGGCGCCGGCCTGCTGCTGGGCGTACCAGGTGGCGGGGAAGAGCCGGGTGCGGCTGCGGGAGGCTATCCACCACAGCAGCGGGGCCACGGCCAGCGCGATCACGGTCAGCAGCGGTGACAGCACGAACATGACGACCAGCGAGACCAGGAACAGCAGCACGTTCCCGATCATCATCGGGACCATGAAGAGCAGGCCCTGCACCAGCTGCAGATCCGTGGTGCCCCGTCCGACGACCTGCCCGGTCGACAGCTCGTCCTGCCGGCGTCCGTCCAGCCGGGTGATGGAGTCGAACATCTCGGTCCGCAGATCGTGCTGCACGTCGAGGGCGAGCCGCCCGCCGTAATAGCGCCGGACGAACGTCAGCGCGTACACGGCGACCGCCGACAGCACCATCAGCGCCGCCCAGGGGGCCAGCTCGCGGCTGTCGCCCACGATCACGTCGTCGATGATCAGCTTCGGGATCAGCGGGACCAGGGCCATGATGGCCATCCCGGCCAGGGAGGCCCCGAGGGACAGCGCCACATTGCGCCGGTAGCGCGCGCAGTAGCCGACGAGCCGCCGTGCCCAGCCCTCGCCGTCGTCCCCCGCTGCGCTGCCCTGCTCCGCCGCCACCGGCAACCTCCGGATCGATCAGTCCGTCCGGTACTCAGACTAAGCACCAGGACCGACAACCCGGATCCGCGTGATTTTGTTTCCGGAGCAGGTACGGCGGCTACGCGGCCACGACGAGACAGGGATCACAGCTCCCCGTGAAGACCTCCGCGACCGTTGTCAGCCGGTCCGCGAGGGAGTACGGAAGCGACGGCGCGGAGCAGAAGGCGGCCCAGACCGCCTTCCCCTCCGGGCCCGGGAGCGTCCAGCCCCAGATATCGCTGACGGCGGCCACGAGCTGCAGTCCCCGGCCGGCGTCGGCGAGTGTGCTGGGCTCCGCGGAGTGCGGTGCGGGCCTGGGCCGGCGTACGCCGGGGTCGAAGGCCGCGCAGAGCAGAGCGTCGCCGTCCCTGAACATGCTCACGATCACCGGATGCGGCGGCGGCTCGGACCAGACCGGGTCCAGACCGTGCGCCATGGCGTTGACCACGAACTCGTGCGCCACCAGCTCCACGTCCGCCGACCGCTCGCGAAGACCCCAGTCGCGCAGGGTCGCCGCGGCGAACTCCCGCGCCAGCCGGGCGGACCCCGGCTCGGCCTCCAGCGTACGGGCGGCGTACGCCGCGTCCGCCGCCCACGGCGGGGCGGGGGCCGGTGCGGGAGCCGCACCGTCCGCCACGGACGCGATCGCTGTCATCCCTGAACTCCTCCGACGAGGATGTGATGTTGAGCGAACAGGCTTGCGTAAAACATCTTGAACGAGGTGCACTTACCGCTGCAAGTACATCTGCAATTTCACTGCACGCAGGTGCTCAGCACAAGACTGCGTGCGACATGTCCTTACGGGTGGCGGCAAACCGCCCGGACGGCGCGACAGACCATGGAGCGGACGCGCGATGCACCACAGCGGGGACCAGCGGTACGAGAACGGCATGCGGGCGACCACCGCGGCGGGCGCGGTCTGGCGCAAGGCCGGCGCCAGCAATCCGAACGGCGAGTGCGTGGAACTGGCCGGCCTGCCCGACGGCCAGGTCGCGGTACGCAACTCCCGCTTTCCCGGGGGACCGGCGCTCGTCTACACCCGGGCGGAGATCGCCGCCTTCATCCGCGGCGCGAAGGACGGTGACTTCGACGACCTCGCCGGGTGAACCGCCCGGTAGCCGAAGTCCCCGTTCCCCATAGGTACTTGAAAGGTGGCCTTCACCCCCCTTCCGGTGCAACACTGACCCGGTGACGGCACTCCTACCCGACCCCGCGGCGGACCGCGGACCGGACCGGCAGCAGGAGCAGCGCGGTGGACCCACCGTGCTGCGCATCGTGCTGGGCACGCACCTGCGCCGGCTGCGTGAGGCCCGCGGCATCAGCCGCGAGGCCGCCGGCGAGGCCATCCGCGCCTCGCACGCCAAGATCAGCCGCCTGGAGCTGGGCCGCGTCGGCCAGAAGGAGCGCGACGTCCGCGACCTCCTCCTGCTGTACGGGGTCGGCGAGCCGGAGCTGGAGGAGTATCTGCAGCTCTGCCGCCGCGCCGCGACGCCCGGCTGGTGGCAGCAGTACAGCGACGTGATGCCGGCCTGGCTGGAGACGGTGCTGGGGCTGGAGGAGGCCGCGGCCGTCATCCGCAACTACCAGGTCCAGTTCATCCCCGGCCTGCTGCAGACCGAGGAGTACGCCCAGGGCGTCACGGCGCTGGGCCAGGCCCGCGGCTCCGAGCGCGCGATCGCCCGCAAGGTCGAGATGCGCATGCGCCGCCAGCAGATCCTCCGGGCCCCCGGCGGCCCGAAGCTGTGGTTCGTGGTCGACGAGTCCGCCCTGCGCCGGCCGCAGGGCTCGCCCGGCGTGATGAAGCGCCAGCTCGAGCACCTCATCGAGGTCGCCGCCCTGCCCCATGTCACGCTGCAGGTCGCGCCGTTCGAGATCGGCGGCCTGGCGTCGTCGGGCGGTCCGATCACGATCCTGCGGTTCCGTGAGCCGGACCTCCCGGACATCGTCTATCTGGAGCAGCTGACCAGCGCCCTCTACCTCGACAAGCGCGAGGACGTGGAGAACTACATGGTGGTGATGGACCGCCTGTCGGCCGCCGCGGAGAACGACGAGGACAGCGTCCGCTTCCTGAAGGACCTGGCCGCCGAGCTCTGAGACGTCGTCCCCTCAGGCCGCCCGCTCCGCCGCGATCTGCCGGGACATGATCGTCGTCAGCTCGTACGCCGTGTGCGACGCCGCCACACAGGTGATCTCGGCGTGGTCGTACGCGGGCGCCACCTCGACCACGTCCGCCGACACCAGCCGGCACGACGACAGCCCGCGCAGGATCTCCAGCAGCTCCCGCGACGTCATCCCGCCCGCCTCCGGCGTACCCGTGCCGGGGGCGTGCGCCGGGTCGAGGCAGTCGATGTCGATGGAGATGTACAGCGGCCGGTCCCCGATCCGCTGGCGCAGCTGGTCGGCGACCTCGTCCGCGCCCCGCCGGTAGACGTCCGCCGACGTGACGATCCCGAAGCCCATCTTCGCGTCGTCCGTCAGATCCTGCTTGCCGTACAGCGGTCCACGGATCCCCACGTGCGACAGCGCGGACGTGTCCAGGATCCCCTCCTCCACCGCCCGGCGGAACGGCGTGCCGTGCGTGTACGCGGCGCCGAAGTACGTGTCCCAGGTGTCCAGATGGGCGTCGAAGTGCAGCAGAGCCACCGGACCGTGCTTGGCCGCCACCGCCCGCAGCAGCGGCAGCGCGATCGTGTGGTCGCCGCCCAGCGTCATCAGCCGGGCGCCGCCCGCGAGCAGTTCGCCCGCCGCGTGCTCGACGGTCTCCACCGCCTCGTTGATGTTGAACGGGTTGACCGCGATGTCCCCCGCGTCCGCCACCTGCGCCAGCGCGAACGGCGAGGCGTCCTGCGCCGGGTTGTACGGGCGCAGCAGCCGGGACGCCTCGCGGATGGCGTTGCCGCCGAAGCGGGCGCCGGGCCGGTAGGACACACCGGAGTCGAAGGGGACGCCGACGACGGCGACGTCCGTACGCTCCACCTGGTCCAGGCGCGGCAGCCGGGCGAACGTGGCCGGACCGGCGTAGCGCGGGGTGCGGGAGGAGTCGACGGGGCCGCGGGGCTCACTGGCACTGGTCATGTCTTCGAGGGTAGGACGGCGACGGCCCATCCTCATCTGTACACCGCGCACGAGGATCGCCCCCCGTTTTCGCCCTCGTGGCCAGCCTCTCACCCGGACGGGTGAGAATGGCCACATGTCGACTGCATCCACCGTCCCCAGCCGCGCCGAACTCATCGACCATCTCGTACGGACCCGCATCGCCGGAGACGTCGCCACCACCCGCGACCACAACCTGCACAACTACCGCGAGCTCGCCGCCGGAAACCCCCGCTACCTCCTCGGCCTCGACGTCAACGAACGCTGGACGAAGGAGCAGGTGCTGGAGCTGATGGCCACCCGCGTCGGCGTCAACCCCGACCCGGGGCACACCACCGGCGCCGACACCATCGACGTGGAGCTGGTCGTCGACGGCCTGGACCGGATGGCGACCGTCCTGCGCAAGGCCGCCGACACCCGCCGCCGGGTGCTGGTCGCGACCGGCCACCCCGGCGGGCTGCTGGACGTGCACCGGGCACTGTCCGCCGCCCTGGTGGCCGCCGGGTGCCCGCTGGTGTCCGTACCGGAGGGGCTGTGGGTGACCGACACGTCCGACGAGTCGTCGGGCCGGGTGCAGCAGTTCTGCGGCGTCGCCGTGCTGGAGCGGGGCGCCACGCTGTGGCACACCCACGCCCCCGAGCCGATGTGGGCGATCCTCGACGCGCTGCCGGCCGACGGGTGGCCGGAGCTCGTGGTGGCGGACCACGGCTGGGCGGGCGGCGCCGGCTACCGCGGCATCGACACGGTGGGCTTCGCCGACAGCAACGACCCGGCGCTCTTCCTCGGCGAGGCGGAGGGCACGCTGCAGGTCGCCGTACCGATGGACGACCATGTCGCGGACTCGCGCCACTACGAGCCCATGACGGCGTACCTGCTGGCGGCGGCGGGTCTCTAGCGGGGAACCCGCACCACACCCTCCTGGATCACGGACGCCACCAGCCGCCCGTCCCGGGTGAAGATCCGGCCCCTGCCCAGTCCCCGGCCGCCCTGCGAGGTCGGGGACTCCTGGTCGTACAGCAGCCACTCGTCCGCCCGGAACGGCCGGTGGAACCACATCGCGTGGTCCAGACTCGCGCCCACGACGTCCCCGACCGCCCAGCCGCCGCGGCCGTGGGCGAGGAGGATGGAGTCGAGCAGCGTCATGTCCGATACGTACGTCATCAGGCAGGTGTGCGTCAGCGGGGTGTCCACCTCGCCGGACAGGGTGCCGTTCGTCCGGAACCACACCTGCGACCGCGGCTCGCGCGGCTGCCCCGCCGTGGCGAACGGCGGCTCCTGCGCGTACCGCAGGTCGACGGCCGCCCGCGCCTCCAGCAGCCGCTCGGCGACGCTCGGGTGCAGGAAGCGGTCCGCGTACCGGGGCAGCGTCTCCTCGGCCGTCGGCAGCGTGTCCGGGTCCGGGGCGGGCGGCATCGGCTCCTGGTGCTCCAGCCCCTCCTCGTACTCCTGGAACGACGCCGACAGATGGAAGACCGGCTGCCCGTGCTGGACGGCCACCACCCGCCGGGTGGTGAAGGAGCGCCCGTCGCGGATCCGGTCGACCGTGTAGACGATGGGCGCCCCCGGGTCGCCGGGGCGCAGGAAGTACGCGTGCAGGGAGTGGGCCGTGCGGTCCTCGGGGACCGTACGGCCGGCGGCCACCAGCGCCTGGGCCGCCACCTGGCCGCCGAAGACGCGGGGGACGATGGCCGAGCGCGAGAGACCGCGGAAGATGTCCTGCTCGATCCGCTCGAGGTCGAGCAGATCGAGCAGGTCGTCGAGTGCCTTGCTCATACGGTAATGATCACAGGCCCATGGACTTGGCGACGATCGAGCGCATGACCTCGCTGGTGCCGCCGTAGATCCGGGTGACGCGGGTGTCCGCGTAGAGCCGGGCGATCGGGTACTCGTTCATGTAGCCGTAGCCGCCGTGCAGCTGCAGGCACTTGTCGATCACGACGGCCGCCCGCTCGGTCGCGAACAGCTTCACCGCGGCGGCGTCCGCCACCGACAGCTCGCCGTCGTCGTGGGCGTCCAGCGCGCGGTCCACGTACGATTCGATGGCGTCGACCTCGGCCTTGCAGTCGGCGAGGACGAACTTGGTGTTCTGGAACTCGGCGACGGTGCGGCCGAAGACCGTGCGGTCCTTCACGTACTCCGTGGCGAACCGGACCGCGGCGGCGGCCTGCGCGTACGCGCCGACGGCGATGCCGAGGCGCTCCTGCGGGAGGTTGTGCGTCAGATACGAGAAGCCCTTGCCCTCCTCGCCCAGGAGGTCCTCGACGGGGACCTTGACGTCGGTGAACGACAGCTCGGCGGTGTCGGAGGACTTCAGGCCCAGCTTGTCGAGCTTGCGGCCCACCGCGTAGCCCGGGGACTTGGTGTCGACGACCAGGATCGAGATCCCGCCGCGGCGGTCCTCGGGGGTGGCGGGGGCGGTGCGGGCGCAGACCAGCACGCGGTCGGCCTGGACGCCGCCGGTGATGAAGGTCTTCGCGCCGTTCAGCACGTAGTGCGTGCCGTCCTCGCTCAGCTTGGCGGTGGTCTTCATGCCCGCCAGGTCGGAGCCGGTGCCCGGCTCGGTCATGGCGATGGCGGTCATCATCTCGCCGGAGACGAACGCCGGCAGCCAGCGCTTCTTCTGCTCCTCGTTCGCGTACTTCAGCAGATACGGCAGACACAGCGCCGTGTGCACGCCGGATCCGCCGAAGCTGACGCCCGCGCGGGCGCACTCCTCGCTGATGATCGCCGTGTACTTGAAGGACGTCTCGCCCGCGCCGCCGTACTCCTCCGGCACCTCGATGCCAAAGACGCCCAGCTCGCCGAGCTTCTTGTAGAACTCCCGCGGCACGGCGCCGGCCGCGCTCCACTCGGGGTAGTACGGCACGACCTCGGCGGCGATGAAGTCCCGGATCGTCTCGCGGAACGCCTCGTGGTCTGCGTTGAACACCGTCCGCCGCATGTGGCCCTGCCCTCCATCGTGGTACGCGTGCCTAAGCGCTTGCTCAGTTTCCATGAAGCTACCGGGGGGTTTCCGGGCTGTCCAGCGTGCGCCGGTGTGATGCGGGCTATCCTTGCCTTCCAGCAATGCTTGCCTAAGGGCAACTATCTGCGGAGGCATCCGATGACCCTGGACCCGGCCGTCCGTGAGGTACGCGCCTTCAACCGCGCGTACACCCGCCTCATCGGCCTCCTCGACTACCCGGCCGCGCTGCGCAGCCCGTACACCCTCACCGAGGCCCGCGTGCTGTACGAGCTGGCGCAGGGGGAGCGGGTCGGGGTGGCGGAGCTACGGGCGGGGCTGGGGCTGGACGCGCCGCAGACGAGCCGGATCCTGCGGCGGTTCGTGGACCGGGGGCTGGTGGTACGGGAGCGGGCGGGGCGGGACGCGCGGTACCAGTACGTGGCGCTCACCGAGGAGGGGCGGCGGGTGCAGGGGGTGCTGGACGAGCGGTCGAGCGAGGCCGTCGCCGGGCTGCTGGCGGGGCTGGGGCCGGGGGAGCTGGCGGGGCTGACCGACGCGCTGCGGACGGTGCGGCTGGCGCTGACGGCCGGGGAGCGGACCCGGGAGGTGGTGCTGCGGGAGCCGGGGGCGGGGGAGCTGGGGTGGATCGTGCAGGCGCACGGGGAGTTGTACGCGCGGGAGTTCGGGTGGGACGGGGACTTCGAGGCGCTGGTCGCGGGGATCGTGGCGGACTACGCGGGCGGCCGTGACCCCGCGCGGGAGCGGGTGTGGATCGCGGACCTCGACGGGCGGCCGGTGGGGTGCGTGATGTGCGTGGCGGACGCGGCGCCGGACACCGCGCGGCTGCGGCTGCTGCTGGTCACCCCGGACGCGCGCGGGCATCGGGTGGGTACGCGGCTCGTCGACGCCTGTATCGGCTTCGCGCGGAGCGCCGGATACCGGGAGCTCGTGCTGTGGACCAACTCCGTTCTCGGCTCCGCCCGGCGGATCTATCGGGCGGCCGGCTTCGAGCTCGTCGCCGAGAAACCCCATCGGAGCTACGGCGCGGAGCTTGTCGGCCAGGACTGGCGTCTGCTTCTTTAGGGGACATGCGACTCGCCTTCTCCACCCTCGGTCTGCCCGCCACCGACCCGGCGGAGGTCCTGCGGCTCGCCGAGGCCCACCGCTACCAGGGCGTCGAACTCCGCTGCCACGCCGAGGAGCCCGTCCACCCCGGGATCACCCTCGTCGAACGGGCGGACCTGGCCGCGGCGTTCGCCAAGGCGGGCGTGGAGATCCTCACGATCGCCGGGTACGCGAAGATGTGCGCCCCCGGCGACGACGGGCCGGTCCTCGCCGAGGTCCGCTCCCTGCTCGCCCTGGCCCGCGACCTGGGCGCCCCGTACGTACGCGTCTTCCCCGGCGCCGGCTCCGTACCCGCCGTCGAGGCCGACCCGACGGCCGTACGGCGGCTGACGGCCCTGGCCCCGTACGCCGCCGACCTGGGGGTACGGATCCTGCTCGAGACCCACGACAGCCACCGCACCGGCGCCGGCGTCGCGCGGATCCTGGACCGGGTCGGGCATCGCAGCGTCGGCGCCCTGTGGGACGTACTGCATCCCTGGCTGGGCGGCGAGGAGCCGTCCGACACGCTCGCCGCGCTCGGTGAGCATCTGGCGTACGTGCAGGTCAAGGATGTGGCCGGGCGGGAGGACACCGCGCCGCTGCCGCTCGGGGCGGGGGCGCTGCCGCTGGGCGAGGTGCTGGCGCGGCTCAGCGAGTCGGGGTGGGACGGGTGGCTGTGCTGGGAGTACGAGAAGCGCTGGTTCCCCCAGGCGCCCGCGCTGCCGGGGCTGCTGACGCCGGGGCGGGAGCATCTGCTTCAGCTGCTGTCGTACGCGGCCTGAGGCGGGGGACCCCAGTGGCCGGCCCCGGACACGACGCGTCCGGGGCCGGCGTAAGACGTACGACGGGGACCTACCGCAGCGGCTCCCGCCCCGGCGCGCAGTCCGCGCACCGGTCCAGCTTCGGGTCATGCTTGGCCAGCGGCTTCGCCTCGGCGACCACCGCGTCGCTCAGCCCCGCCCACTCCAGCACCGACGCCGTGGCCTTCGCCCGGTCCTCGGGCGCCAGCCCCGCGATGTTGGCGCCGTGGTTCATCCCCGGCGCGGTGTAGACGTACGAGTCCCGCGCCGTCGGCCCGAAGCGGAATCGCTCGGCGCCCCACGGGTCGTTGGAGCCGTACACGTACAGCATGTGGTTCGCCCGGGTCCGTACCCACGTGTCGACGTCCCGCATCACCGACGGCTCGAACGTCACCGGGATCGAGGACGGCACGAAGTTCCGCGCCGGCTGGTACCCGTACCGCGTCAGGCCCTTGAGGTGCGGCATCGTCAGCGACGGCGAGCCGAGCTGGGTGGCCGCCTGGTAGTAGTACGGGGTGTACGCCTCCAGGCCCTGGTCGGTGTAGAACGACCAGCCGGAGATCGCGTCGATCACGTCGTACAGCTCCTGGTCGGTGGCCGTGGCCGCGACCGGCAGCCCGGCGCAGTCGGCCTCCAGGCTGTACTGCCAGAACGCCCAGGTGAAGTCGAGGACGACGGCCTCGAACGCCTTGTCCAGCGTGCCGACGGTGGTGAACGTGGCGCCGTTCTCCGCGGCCCAGTCGGCGTACATCCGCTCCATCGGCTCACGCCGGATCAGCGCCTCGCGCTGGATGTTGTCGAGCTTGGCGCGGCACTCGGGGGTGCCGACGGTTTCAAAGAACTCGTCGTACGCCGAGTCCTCCTTGTTCACCACGTCGTTGGGCGCGACGTACGGGACGACGCCGTCCATGTCGGCGGGGTAGAAGCGCTCGAAGTACGTGGCGGTCATGCCGCCCTTGCTGCCGCCGGTGGCCAGCCAGTTCTTGTCGTACAGCGGCTTCAGCGCCCGGTAGATGCGGTGCTGGTCGCTGGCCGCCTGCCAGATGTCCAGCTTCGACCAGTCGGCGGGGTCGGGGCGGGACGGGCTGAAGAAGCGGTACTCCATCGACACCTGGTTACCGTCGACGATCTGCGTCGGCTCACGGCGCGAGGGGCTGGTGGAGACGCTGTAGCCGCCGGTGTAGAAGACGGTGGGCCGGGACGCGTCCTTGTGCAGCAGGGTGATCCGCTGCTGGAACGTTCCTCCGTCCGGATCGCGGTGGTCCACCGGCTGGGTGTAGTTCAGCACCCAGAAGCAGTATCCGGTGTACGGCTTCTCCTGTATCAGGCTCATTCCCGGGATCGCCAGGACCTGTGCCTCGACCTCGTCGCAGGTCGCCGCCTCGGTCCCGGCCTCCGCGGCCCCGGCGGACCCGCCGGCGGCGACGGTGCCGAAGAGCACGGCCAGGGACAGCAACCCTCTGAGAGTCTTGCGCATGCGCCTCCCCTTACGTATCGCGCCGCGATGTCATTCACGGCAACGCAGGGGAACCTATCCGGGGGTTGGGCCCGGCGGCTAGGCCGCGTCGGGGGCGAGGGCGTGGGGGAGCTCGTCGGCGTAGTCGTAACCGGGCTTCAGCACGTGCTCCGCGGCGAGTTCGGCGAGGTGGGGGTACGTGCCGGCGGGCAGGTCCCGCACGATGTCGCCGGCGATTGCGGGGTGCCGCAGCGCGGGGGTGCCGCAGGGCCGTACCGTAAGGACGCATGAGCGCTAACCCCTCCGTGGACCCCGCCGTCTTCCATGCCGAACTGCGCGTCCAGTTCGAGGCGTTCCTCGACGAGCACCGGCTCGCCCTGCACGACAGCCTGGACGGGCTGACGGAGGAGGAGGCCAGGCGCTCGCTGGTGCCGTCGAAGACGACGCTGCTGGGGCTGGTGAAGCACGCCACGTTCGTCGAGAAGGTCTGGTTCGACGCGAGCATCACCTGCCGCCCGCGCAGCGAGATCGGCATCCCGGACCACCCGGACGAGTCGTTCGACCTCGCCCCCTCGGACACGATTGCGTCGATCCAGCGCTCCCACCGGGAGGCATGCTCGGCCTCCCGCGAGGCCACGGCGCCTCTGACTCTGGACGACATCATCAAGGGCAACCGCCGGGGCCCGCTGCCGCTGCGGTGGGTGTATCTCCACGTCGTGCGGGAGCTGGCGCAGCACTGCGGGCACGCGGAGATCCTGCGGGAGCAGATTCTGGCGGCGCGGGTCAGCGGCTGATCGTCTCGATGTCGTGCAGCGTGCCGGGGTTGTCGGTGATGACGCCGTCGACGTCCATCGCGAGGAACTTCCGCATCTCCTGACCGGTGTCGAGGGAGTACGGGGCGATGCGCATGCCGAGGTCGTGGACGCGGTCGATGAGCTTGCGGTCGGTGAGGTCCTTGCGGGGATTGATGTGGTCGGCCCAGGAGGCGGCCTCGACGAGGGCGGCGTCTGTGGGCTTCACGCCGTACAGGATGGCGACGGGGACTTCGGGCAGGAGCTTGTGGATCGCGCGCACTGAGCTCACCCGGAACGACTGGATGATCAGCTTGCGCTCGGCCACTGCCTGTGTGAGATAGCCCGGGCGGCGCTTCAGTTCGCGGGCTATGTCCTGCTCGACGCCTAGGTCCTTGATCTCGAGGAGCAGCCCGGAGCGGCGGCCGATCCGCCCGACGAACTCGCCGAGCGTGGGCACCCTTTCGCCGGCGAACTGCGGCGAGAACCACGACCCGGCGTCGAGCCGCTTGATCTCCCGGAGGGTGAAGTCGCGCACCCGGTACGGGGCCCGGCCCGGGAAGACGTCCTCGACGTCGGTGGTCCGGCCGAGCCCTTCGTCGTGCATGACGACCAGCCGGCCGTCCCTGGTCCGCCGCACATCGGTCTCGACGAAGTCGGCGTGCTGGGCGACAGCGAAGTCCACGGCGGCGAGGGTGTTTTCCGGCGTGGACCCGGAGGAGCCGCGGTGGGCGTAGACGGCGACCCGGTGGGGGATGGGGCGGCGGGCTTCGGTCATCGGGGCGGTGTTCGCGGCGGAATCGCCGGCGTTCAGGCCGACGACCGACGAGACGACGATCGCCGCACCGGCGAGGACCGTGACGGGAAGTCGTGTCGGGACACGCACGATGGAGCTCCTCGGAACTCGGGGGGAGGGTTCCTGCTCCCTTCCGACGCTGATGGACGAGGGGTCCCGGGGCGTGACGGGGCTGTGAATCGGCCGTGATGCTTCGAGAAACGGGGCGCGCGGACGGGCCTGTTGGTTCGGCGTCGGATCCGGTTGAATGCACGGATGACGGACATCTGGACAATTACTTGGGCGTTCGCACTGGGCGGACTGGCCGTCGCGCTGGTCATCAGCGGCAGGCAGGACCGTCTGACGGCTCACCTCATCGACGGTCGGACCATTCGGATCGCCTGTTCGGCGAAGGGTCCGCAGGCAGGCGGCTGGACGCGCGGCAGGCTCGTCATCGGCTCCGGCTCGTGGTCCTGGGAACCTCGCGGCGAGCGTGGGGAGACCCGGAGTCTGCCGCCCGACCTGCACCTGGGCGAGGTGCGGCGGCCGTCCGGGCAGGAGCGGCGGGGGCTCCACTACCGGGCCCTCGTCGTCGAATTCGCGTCGGCCGACGGTGTCGTACAACTCGCAGTGGTGCCCGGCGAGGTGGAGCACGTGCTGATGGCGCTGGAGCGTCGAGCCCCGGCCTGAGATGCGGTGGCGCTGTGCGGTGGGGCGCTTGACGGCTGAATAGCTAACCGTTATCTATTAGATCTCGCAGAGAGGCCGGCAAGTGCAGGACGTGGTACTGGCGTTGCTCGTCAAGGCGCCCTCGCACGGGTACGACCTGCGGGGACGGCTGGCCGCGGCGCTCGGGCCCCTGGGGGACGAGCTCAATCCGGGGCAGGTGTACGTGACGCTCGGGCGGCTGGAGAAGGCCGGGCTTGTCGTGCAGGTGCGGGAGGACGTGCCCGTACGGGGGCCGCGGCGCAGGGTGTACGGGGTGACCGAGGCGGGGCTGGCGCGGGTCGGCGGGTGGCTGGGCGAGAGTGCCGGGCCCCGGGCGGACGTTGCCGAGTTCCACCTGAAGCTGATCGCCGCCGCCGAGTCGGGGCTGGCCGATCCCGTCGCGCTCGTCGACGACCGGCGGCGGGAGCTGATGGGCGCCCTCGCCGAGACCCAGCGGGCCGTCCTCGCGTACGGCACGGGCGCCGAGCCCGCCCTGCTCCTGGAGGGCGTCGCCCTCCGGCTGCAGGCCGATCTGCGCTGGCTGGAGGCATGCGGGCGGGTCTGGGCCGCCCGTACCCCGCGAGGAGGAGACGCATGACGACAGGTACGGGACCGGCGCTGCGCGCGGTCGGGCTGACGCGTACGTACGGGGCCGGCGAGAGCCTCGTACGGGCCGTCGACCACGTCGACCTCGAGGTGCCCGCCGGGCAGACCCTCGCCGTCACCGGCCCGAGCGGCTGCGGCAAATCCACCCTGCTGCAACTCCTCGGCGGCCTCGACCGGCCCACCGGCGGCGAGGTCTGGCTCGGCGGCGACCGTATCGACCACCTCGGCGAACGCGCCCTCGCGAGGCTGCGCCGCCGCTCCGTGGGCTTCGTCTTCCAGGCGTACCACCTGATGCACGAACTGAGCGCCGCCCAGAACATCGAACTCCCCGCCCTGCTCGCCGGCGCCTCCCCCCGCACCGCCCGCGACCGCGCCGCCGGCCTCCTGGACCGCGTCGGCCTTGCCGACCGCGCCCGCCATCTCCCCTCCGAGCTCTCCGGCGGCCAGCGCCAACGCGTCGCGATAGCCCGCGCCCTGGTCAACGACCCCCTGGTCGTCCTCGCCGACGAACCCACCGGCAATCTCGACACCGCCGCCACCCACGACATCCTCCGCCTCTTCGGCGAACTGCGCGCCGCCGGCCAGACCCTGGTCATGGTCACCCACGACGAACGCGTCGCCGCCACCGCCGACCGGATCCTCTCCCTGCGCGACGGAACGGTGGCCGACGACACGCGGCCGGCCGCCGGCGCGGGCCTCGGCGCGATGCTGGCCTGGAAGGACTGACCGTGGGACAGCTCCTCGCGGCCTGGCGCCTGATCCGGCGCGACCTGCGCCGCCACCCCGGCGAAACCCTCCTCTTCCTGCTCGCCGTCACCGTCGCCGCCACCGCCCTGACCCTCGGCGTGGCCACCGACGACGCCGTGACCACCGCGTACGCGAAGACCCGCGCCGCCACCGCCGGCCCCGACATCCTGATGACGACGACGGATCCGGACCCCGCCGACTACGTCGAACGCCTGCGCAGGATCCCCGAGGTGAGGGCGGTCGGCGGCCCGTTCTTCGCGTACGACACCACCGTCGGGGCCCACGGCCGCTCCGTGCACGCCGGCGCCGAGGGACGCGACGGCACCCGGCCGGCGGTGGACCGGCCGCTGGTGACCTCGGGCGGCTGGGTGCGCCCCGGCGGGGTGGTCGTCGAGCGTGGGTTCGCGCGGGAGCTCGAGGTCCGGGTCGGTGACCGCGTCACCGTCGGCGGGCGGGAGATGCCGGTCGTCGGTACGGCGATCAGCGCGGCCACCGGGGTGTACCCGTGGAGCGACCGGGCGCAGGGGCCCGGGCCGTCGGACTGGGGCGGCATGGTCTGGCTGACCGACGAGGACGCCCGGGCGCTGGCGGGGGACGATCCCGGCGTCCGGCTGATCCAGGTCAAGCTGGCCGACCCCGATGCGACGGACGGCTTCGGCGACCGCCTGCGCGAGCGGGGCGTTGTGCCCGACGGCTGGTTCAACGTGCTGCGGTGGCAGAACATCCTGCGCACGGACACCGCGATGATCCAGGGCACCCGGCCCACCCTGGTCGTCGGCGGCACGCTGCTGGCCGTCGCCGCGATCGTCACGCTCACGGCCCTCGCCGTCGGCCGCACCGCCCGCGACAACCGGCGGGCGGCACTGCTGAAGGTCGTCGGCGCCGGTCCCGGGACGATCACCGCGGGCCTGCTGGCGCAGTATCTGCTGCTCACCGTCCTCGCCACGGCGCTGGGCCTGACCGCCGGCACGCTGGCGGCGCCGCACTTCGTCGACCCGAGCGACGGCCTGCTCAACACCGCGAGCGCCCCGGCTCCCGGCACCGTCCTCTCCGCGCTCGCCCTCGCCGCCGCGGTCGCGGGGACCGGCGCGATCGGCCCCGCCCTGCGGGCCACCCGCTTCAGCACCGTGCACGCCCTGGCGGACCCCGCGCACCTGCTCACCCACCACCCTCGGCTGAACGCCGTGACGGCCTATCTGCCGACCTCGCTGCTGCTCGGCGTCCGGCTGCTCGCCCGCCGCCCGGGACGCGCGGTCCTGGCGGGAGCGGGTGCGGCGGCGACCGCCGCGATGATCACGGCGCTGCTCGCCTGGTACACGGCACTCGCCGCGGCCCCCGACGCCCTGCGCTTCGGCCCCCTGGAGGTACGGACCGACCGCACCGGCCAGACGCTGCTCGCCGTGACGCTCACGCTGGTGGCGCTGTCCACTCTGAACACCGTGCTCCTCGGCTGGAGCACAGCCGTCCAGGCCAGACGGGCGCTGACCATCAGCCGCACGCTGGGGGCCACACCGGGGCAGGTCGTGACGGCGCTGTGCGTCGCCCAACTCCTGCCCGCCGTACCCGGGGTGGCGGTGGGGATGCCCGCGGGTCTGGGGCTGTACTGGCTGTTCGGGGAGACGTACACACCACCGGCGAGCTGGCTGCTCGCGGCGGCGGCCGGGATCCTGGCGGCGGTCGCGGCGCTGACGGCGCTGCCGGCGTGGGTTCATTCGCGTAGTCCGGCGGCCGGGGTGCTGCATTCGGAGTCGTGAGGGGTGCTGTCGTGTTTGTCCTGGTAGGTGGCACGATGGGGGTGCTGTATTGATCGGGCATTTCCGGGGACAGGGAGGGAACCGTGGCGGGACAGAACGCTGAGGCCGAGAAGCGGATACTCGGGCACATCCACGAAATGATCGCGGAGGAGAAGGACCTGCGTGACCGCCGGGCGAGCGGGGACAACGACCCCGTGACCGAGCATGCGCGCCTCGCGGCCCTGGAGGTGGAACTCGACCAGGCTTGGGACCTGCTGCGCCAGCGCCGCGCCCGGATGGCGGTGGGGGAGGATCCGGAGGGGGCACAGGTGCGGTCGGCTTCGCAGGTGGAGGGGTACTTGTCCTGAGGCGGTCCGGGGTGGTGAGCGTTTGGCCGGTGGGGCGGGAGCGTGCTGACGTCCTGCCTCGCCGCCGCTCCGGGGCGGTCGGGCCGCTTGGCGCCGGCGGATGAAGGACCGCCGGCCTCGGGGACAGCACGCCACTCGCGTTCAGTGCCTCGTCGGCGCGGTCGATGAACTCCGGTTGCGCGATCCGGCGTCCCTGCTCGATTGAGTCGGTCGGCTCCGCGCTGCAGCCGAGGCGGTCGGCGAGTTCTGCCTGGCTCAGACCGGCTCGCTCGCGATGCAGCCCGATCTGCCGGCCGAAGCCGCGGAGGAAGGCGATTGCGTCGTCGTAGTAGCGCGTGGTGTCGGCCATCGTGAGCCTCCTGAGTGGGTGCGTATGGACTCACGTTACTGTCGGTGACGTATCGAATATGGATATGCACAGGGAGGGTCGCCCGAATGTGTGCTCGGGTTATCCACAGGCTGCTGTTGAGCCCCAGCCGCGGGGGCGCCATCAGCCCCCGCTGTCGGGCGTCGTGGTGGCCGACAGGCAGTTGTGCACCAGGGACACCAACTCCTGGTCGGTGAGGCCGAACTCCCGCGCCTGGGCGATGAGACCGTGTACGGCCTCGGCGATCCGGGCCTGGCCCGCGATGCCCGGCGCCGCGGTGATCACCGCACCCCGGCCGCGGCGTAGCTCGATCAGACCCTCGTCCCGCAGGCGCTGGTAACCGCGCAGAACGGTATGCATATTGACGCCCAGTGACTCGGCGACCTCACGGGCGGGTGGCAGCCGCTCGCCCGGGGCCGCCGTACCGTCGGCGATCGCCCCCCGTACGCAGGCGGCGATCTGCTCGCCCAGCGGAACGGGGGAGTTCGAAAGGACCCGAAACAGCATTCCTACTCACGCCCCGATGCCTGGCGGTCCACCAACCCGTTGAGCAGCGCGGCCCCGGTCGTCGAGTCGTCGACGGTGACCACGTATTCGCGGCCTCCCGTCGTACGGACCGCGAGCGCCTCGCCCGAACGCAGCATAATTCCCCGCCGGTTCGGGAGTATGCGGTAGCCCCAGCCGCCGAAGTCGCCCATGGCGTCGACCCGGACGCTGTCGGCACCGACGATACCGCCGAGCGGCACGGCGAGCCGCGGCCTGGGTAGGACGGTGGAGGCGACGGTGAGCCCGCGCCGGTCGACGGTGACCCGGAGGGCGGCGAGCGGCGCGCAGAGGAGACCGACGACGAGCAGCACCACTCCTGCCTGCCAGGGGCCGATGAAAACGGTGAACAGCCCGCCGAGGGTGACGAGGGCGGTGGGGATCAGCAGCGCGCGGGAGACCATGGTGCGGCTCCAGGATGCGACCTCACCGTCGGCCAGTTGGAGCGCGGAGACGTGCTGCGCGGGTTCGGGACGGGGGCCGCTGTCCGTCAGCCGCCAGGCGAGGGCGCCGGTGGCTGCACCGGCGAGCAGGAGTACGGCGACGTGCCAGAGCGGCAGGTGTACGGCTGCCGGGTCGCGGACGTCCGCGTTGACGACGACGGTGAGGACGAGGGGGTAACCGGCCGCGACGGCGGTGCCGGCGCCGGCTGCGGCGATGAGCCTCGCTCCGGGGCCGTCCTTGGCGATGAGGGCGAGGGTGGTGAGGAGGAGTCCGAGGCCGAGGAGGAGGGCGGTGCCGATCCAGAGGGCGGTGGTGCGGTTCGTGAAGCTGTCGGGGGTACCGGTGCCCGTGAAGTGGGTGGCGATGCGGGTGGGCAGGCGGTCCTGGTACGTCAGGAACGTGGCGACGTAGGCGGTGGTGGCTGCGGCGAACGGGATGGCTGTCAGGGTGCATCTGCGGGTGGTGGTCATGCGGCTCCCCCTTGTTCCTATTGAAGTAGAACAATGGCAGCTTACTTCAGAAGGTCGCGCCTTCAACCCCGGGGTCTCTGGCGGGGGCGGGCGTCCGGGGCGCGGCTCCGGCGCCGCCGGCTCCCCGCGCCCGCGGCCGCCGGTTTCGGGGTGACGTTGTCGCCGTAGCCGGCGGGGGGCTGGGCCCGGGCGGGGGCGGTCTGCTTCCCCGGGGGTGTACGCGGCGTCGCGCCGCCGGCTCCCCGCGCCTGGCGGCGCGGGGCAGGGGCCCACCCACATGCCGCCCGTTTCTGGGGGTGGGGGTCACCGCAGCCGGCGGGGGGTTTGGCCCTGGTGGGGTGGGCGTG
>NZ_WEGJ01000015.1 GCF_009604385.1 Streptomyces smaragdinus | reverse complement strand
GGGACGGGGGACGTCCGCCGGGACATCGCCCCCTCCATCTCAGGTATGGAAATCAGGGCAACATCAGGGACTCCCGGCCGACGCGCGACTCCCCGCACACCGATAGCGTCGTCACCGTGACAGTGATCGCCACCGAAAGCCTCAGCAAACGGTTCCCCCGGGTGACCGCACTCGACAGCCTGACCATGGGCATCGAGCCGGGCGTGACGGGGCTCGTCGGCGCCAACGGGGCAGGGAAATCAACCCTGATCAAGATCCTCCTGGGTCTCTCCCCCGCGACGGAGGGCAGCGCCGCCGTCCTCGGCCTCGACGTCGCCACCGAGGGCCCCGCCATCCGCGAACGCGTCGGCTACATGCCGGAGCACGACTCCCTGCCGCCCGACGTCTCGGCCACCGAGTTCGTCGTCCACATGGCGCGCATGGCAGGCCTCCCGCCCACCGCCGCCCGCGAACGCACCGCGGACACCCTGCGCCACGTCGGCCTGTACGAGGAGCGCTACCGCCCCATCGGCGGCTACTCCACGGGCATGAAGCAGCGCGTCAAACTCGCCCAGGCCCTCGTCCACGACCCCGAGCTGGTCTTCCTGGACGAGCCCACCAACGGTCTCGACCCCGTCGGCCGCGACGACATGCTGGGCCTCATCCGCCGCGTCTGGTCCGACTTCGGCATCTCGGTGCTCGTCACGTCCCACCTCCTCGGCGAACTCGAACGCACCTCCGACAACATCGTCGTCATCGACGGCGGCCGATTGCTGCGCGCCAGCTCCACCCGGGACTTCACCCAGTCCACGACCACCCTCGCGGTCGAGGTCACCGACACCGACGCCCACCCCGACGGCGCCGCCGCCCTGCGCGCCGCCCTCGCCGACGCGGGCCTGACGCTGCACACCGAGGGCCACGTGCTGTACGTCGAGTCCGCCGACGCCAACGACTGGAAGGCGTACGACACCATCCGCGACGCCGTCGCCGGCCTCGGCGTCGGCCTGGTCCGGATGGAACAGCGCCGCCACCGCATCGCGGAGATCTTCAGCACCGACACCGACGGGGGCAGCCGTGACGCA
Source organism: Streptomyces smaragdinus (assembly GCF_009604385.1). Lineage (GTDB taxonomy): Bacteria > Actinomycetota > Actinomycetes > Streptomycetales > Streptomycetaceae > Streptomyces > Streptomyces smaragdinus. The sequence continues at coordinate 123,602 of NZ_WEGJ01000015.1, read as the reverse complement.
GCCTGACACCACCACCGGCACACCGCCGCAGCTCACGAAGAACATCCCGGCGCAGGGCGCCACCGACGTCATCCACGACATCGGCTACCGCCACTACGACGGCCCCCGCCTCGGCCGCGCCTACGCCCGCCGCTCCCTGTACGTCCAGTCGCTGCGCGGCGCGTACGGCCTCGGCCGCTCCGCCAGGTCCAAGATCCTGCCGATGATCCTCTTCGGCCTGATGAACATCGTCGCCCTGATCCTCGACGCGGTCGCGATCTACGCGGGGACGATGACGGAACTCCCCATCGACTACACCGACTACGCGTTCTACATGACCCCGGTCCTCTACCTCTACATCGGCTCCCAGGCCCCCCAGTCGGTCTCCCGCGACCTGCGCTTCCGGACCATCCCCCTGTACTTCTCCCGCCCCATCAACCAGGCCGACTACGTCTCCGCCAAGTACGCCGCCCTCACCACCGCGATGTTCGTCTTCACCGCGACCCCGCTGGTGCTGCTCTACCTCGGGGCGCTGCTCGCCAAGTTTGACTTCGCCGACAACACCACCGGGTTCCTCCAGGCCCTGGTCTCCGTCGCGATCCTGTCGGCGCTGTTCTCCGCCGTCGGCCTGCTGCTGGCCGCCCTCACCCCGCGCCGCGGCTTCGGCGTCGCCGCCGTCATCGCCGTCCTGTTCGTCTCGCAGGGCGCGGTCTCGGTCGTCCAGGGAATCTGCTTCCACCAGGACAAGGCGGACGCCATCGGCTGGGTCGGTCTCGGCTCCCCGACCACCCTCGTCGACAACATCCAGTCGGCGTTCCTCGGCGCCACGCCCATCACCCCGGAGGGCGTCGAACCGTCCACCGCCGCCGGCGTCGCCTCCCTCGCCGTCTGCGCACTGATCATCGCCGGCTGCTGTGCCCTGCTGCTGCGCCGCTACCGGAAGGCAGGGCTGTAGGAATGACCACGATCACCATCGACCGCGTCTCCCGCTGGTTCGGCAACGTCGTCGCCGTCAACGACGTCACCATGACCATCGGCCCCGGCATCACGGGCCTCCTCGGCCCCAACGGCGCCGGGAAGTCCACCCTCATCAACATGATGGCCGGCTTCCTCGCCCCCTCCGGCGGCGCCGTCACCCTCGACGGGCAGACGATCTGGCGCAACCAGGACGTCTACCGCACCATCGGCCTCGTACCCGAACGCGAGGCCATGTACGACTTCCTCACCGGCTGGGACTTCGTCCTCGCCAACGCCGAACTCCACGGCCTTTCCGACCCCGGCGCCGCCGCGAAGAAGGCCATGGCCACGGTGGAGATGGAGTACGCGCAGAGCCGCAAGGTCTCCACGTACAGCAAGGGCATGCGCCAGCGCGTGAAGATGGCCTCCGCGCTCGTCCACGAACCGTCCGTCCTGCTCCTCGACGAGCCGTTCAACGGCATGGACCCCCGCCAGCGGATGCACCTGATGGACCTGCTGCGGCAGATGGGCGAGGACGGCCGCACCGTGCTGTTCTCCTCCCACATCCTGGAGGAGGTCGAACAGCTCGCCGCGCACATCGAGGTCATCGTCGCCGGCCGGCACGCCGCCTCCGGCGACTTCCGCAAGATCCGCCGGCTGATGACCGACCGCCCGCACCGCTATCTGGTGCGCTCCAGCGACGACCGGCAGCTTGCCGCCGCCCTCATCGCCGACGCGTCCACCGCCGGCATCCAGCTCGACTTCACGGAGAAGGCGCTGTCGGTCCAGGCCGTCGACTTCAACCGGTTCACCGAACTGCTGCCCCGCGTCGCCCGCGACGCCGGTATCCGGCTCTACACGGTCTCACCGTCCGACGAGTCCCTGGAATCCGTCTTCTCGTACCTCGTCGCCTCGTAAGGAGCCGATGTGTATCACCCCACGGTCGCCCGGCTCACCTACCGGGCGCTGCTCGGCCGCAGGCGCGCGTTCATCATGTTCGGCCTGCCCGCCCTGCTGCTCGCGCTGTCGATCGTCGTACGGGCCCTCGTCGGCGCCGACGACGAGGTCGCCAACAACATCCTCGGCGGCTTCGCCGTGGCCACGATGGTCCCCCTCATCGGCGTCATCGCCGGTACGGGCGCCATCGGCCCGGAGATCGACGACTCCTCGATCGTCTACCTCCTCGCCAAGCCGGTCCCTCGGCACACGATCATCCTCACCAAACTGATCGTCGCCGTCGGCGTCACGATGGCCTTCTCCGCCGTCCCCACCCTGCTCGCCGGCTACATCCTCAACGCCAACAGCCAGCAGCTGGCCGTCGCCTACGCGATCGCCGCCGCGATCGCCTCCGTCGCGTACGCCGCGCTGTTCCTGCTGCTGGGGACGATCACCAAGCACGCCGTCGTCATCGGCCTGATCTACGCGCTGGTGTGGGAGTCGCTGTTCGGCTCCCTGGTGGCGGGCGCCCGCACCCTGAGCGTCCAGCAGTGGGCCCTGGCGATCGGCGAACGCCTCGGGAAGGGCGGCTACATCCTCTCCGACGTGGCCCTCCCCACGGCGGTGGTCCTGCTCGTCGCGGTCACCCTCGCGGCCACCTGGTTCGCGGGCCGCCGCCTGCGCGCGCTGACGCTGGCGGGCGAGGAGTGACGAGGGGCCGGGCCGGGGGCGATCCCCGGCCCGGCCCGTTCGGCTCAGCTCACCTCAGCTCAGCCGCGTCGGCGCCGTCGCCCGCCGCGGGGAAGCGGCCTCGGGCGGTCGTCGTCCGGCAGCCGGGGGAGGCCCGCCAGGTCCATCCGCAGATCCATGCGGTGGACGTCGTGTCGCAGGGCGCACACCTCGACGTTGATGGCGTTGACGACGTGCTGCGTCTGCGTCAGCCGCCGGTCCATCGAGTCGAGCCGGTACGACATCCCCTCCAGCACGCTGCCGATGTGCCGGACGGCGTCGCCGATGTCGGTCGCCGCGGGTGCCGGCTCTTCGTACGTCCAGGGGGCGGGGCGGGTCGTCTGCTCCTCGACGTTGAGGAGGTACGTCCTTACGCGGCGGGCGATCACGCTGTCGCGGAGGAGCATTCCGATGTTGAGGATGGCCCGGCGAGGCCACAGAGCCAGGCTCGACCTGGCCTGTGGATAACTTGTCATCCCCTGCTCGCGATAGAGAGACGTAATGTCTCCCTTAAAACGCTCCAGGTCAGCGCCCCGGAGGATGCAGAAGCCGTTGCTCTCGAGCTCCTCGCGGTGCCGTTGGATCACCTTGTTGAGGACGCGCTCCTCGACCTCGTAGTACTCCGCGAGCATCCGCGTGGTGACGTGCATTCCGTCCGGCAGCGTCTCCAGCACCTTCACCTTGTCCAGGACATCCGTCCGTCCCGTGAGCGATTCCCGGATCGCCCGGGACTCCAGCAGTGCGTTTTCGGGCAGCATCAAGCAGCCCCTTCCATGGGGTTTGTTCGGGCATGTGTGAGGGACGCCCGTACCCAGGGCCCACAGGGGCGGAGGCTGCTGTCGTGCGGTATCTACAACGTTATGACCGGACATCCGTGCGACCGGCAATCGCAAATCAGCGCATTACGTATCAACTAGCGTTTCGTAGGTGCCTCCACGCACGGTGATCAACGATCCGACAATCGCAAAGTCACGCCCCCGCCGAGGACGTACGCGAATCGTCAGCCCCCGAGCAGCAGCCGCTCCACCACGACCGCGACCCCGTCCTCGTCGTTCGACGCCGTCACCTCGTCGGCCGCCGCCCGGACGTCCGCGTGCGCGTTGGCCATCGCCACGCTCCGGCCCGCCCAGCGGAACATCGGCAGGTCGTTCGGCATGTCCCCGAACGCGATCGCCGCCGACCCCGGGACCTCCAGCCGCCGCGCCGCCAGCGACAGTCCCGTCGCCTTCGACAGCCCCGCCGGCAGCAGCTCCACGGTGTCCTCGCCCGCCAGCACCACCGACAGCAGCGGCCCCACGGCCGCGGTCGCCGCCGCCGTCAGCTCGTCGTCCGTCAGCGTCGGATGCTGGATGTACATCCGCCCCAGCGGCGCGTTCCACAGCTCCGCCCGCTCGGAGACGAACGTCGCGCCCAGCACCCCGGCGGGGGTACGGAACCGGCGCTCGAAGAGGGTCTCCCCCTGCAGCCCGTCCATGCTCGCCGCCACCGCCAGCGGACCGGTGTCGGCCTCGATCTTCTCCAGCGCCGCCCGCGCCACCGCCCGGTCGAGCGTCACGGTCGTGAGCAGCCGGTGCGCCCGCGCGTCGTACAGCTGTGCGCCCTGCCCGCACACCGCGAGCCCGTCGTACTCCAGGTCGTCCAGTACGTGCCGCACCCACGGCACCGCCCGCCCGGTCACGACGATGTGCGCCGCCCCCCGGCCGGCCGCCGCCCGCAGCGCCTCGCGCGTACGCCCCGAGATGCTGCCGTCGGAACGCAGCAGCGTCCCGTCGAGGTCCGTGGCGATCAGGCGGTACGGGAACGGCGCGGCGGAGCTCATCGGGCGAGCGGCTCCAGCACCTCACGGCCGCCGAGATACGGACGCAGCACCTCGGGCACCCTTACGGAGCCGTCGGCCTGCTGGTGGTTCTCCAGGATCGCCACGATCGTCCGCGGTACGGCGCACAGCGTGCCGTTCAGCGTGGCCAGCGGACGCACCTTGCCGCCCTCGGCCTCCCGCATCCGCACGGACAGCCGGCGCGCCTGGAACTCGTTGCAGTTCGAGGCGGACGTCAGCTCGCGGTACTTCCCCTGCGTCGGGATCCACGCCTCGCAGTCGAACTTGCGCGAGGCGGACAGCCCGAGGTCGCCGGTGGCGACGTCGATCACCTGGAACGGCAGCCCCAGCGACGTCAGCCACTGCTTCTCCCAGCCCAGCAGCCGCTCGTGCTCCGCCGAGGCGTCCGCCGGGTCGACGAACGAGAACATCTCCACCTTGTCGAACTGGTGGACGCGGATGATGCCCTTGGTGTCCTTGCCGTGCGACCCGGCCTCCCGCCGGAAGCACGGCGAGAAGCCCGCGTACCGCAGCGGCAGCTTCGCGCCGTCGAGGATCTCGTCCATGTGGTACGCGGCCAGCGTGACCTCCGACGTGCCGACCAGATAGCGGTCGTCCTTGTCGAGGTAGTACACGTCCTCCGCCGCCTGGCCGAGGAAGCCCGTGCCCTCCATGGCGCGCGGCTTGACCAGCGCCGGAGTGAGCATGGGCGTGAAACCGGCCGCCGTGGCCTGCGCGATGGCCGCGTTGACCAGCGCCAGCTCCAGCAGGGCGCCGACGCCCGTGAGGTAGTAGAAGCGCGAGCCGGAGACCTTGGCCGCCCGCTCGGTGTCGATGGCGCCGAGGAGGGAGCCGAGCTCGAGATGGTCCCTCGGCTCGAAGCCCTCGGCCGCGAAGTCGCGGGGGGCACCGACCGTCTCCACCACCGCGAAGTCGTCCTCGCCGCCGACGGGGACGTCGGGGTGGACGAGGTTGCCGATGCGCAGCAGCAGCTGCTGGGCCTCCTCCGCCGCCGCGTCCTGCTCGGCGTTCGCGGCCTTCACCGCGTCGGAGAGCTCCTTGGTCTTCTTCAGCAGCTCCGTCTTCTCGTCGCCCTTGGCCTGGGCGACCTGCTTGCCCAGCTGCTTCTGCTGGGCGCGGAGCTCGTCGAAGCGGACGCCGGACGACCGCCGCCGCTCGTCGGCGGAGAGCAGGGCGTCGACGAGCGCGACGTCCTCTCCACGGGCGCGCTGCGACGCGCGTACACGGTCGGGGTCCTCACGGAGCAGACGAAGGTCAATCACGGGGCCAAGGCTACCGGGGCGGGGGGCCGGTGTTCGACGCGGAATTCCAGCGAGTTGGGTTTCGTCCGTTTTGAGAGTTAAATTGGCAATTGTGAGTTTGCGTGGAAGTGGCCGGAAGGTGCCGTCGCGAGAGCTGTGGAGGGGGTGCGGAAGGGTGGGTCAATCACCGGGGGGCGAATAGCTCGATAGACGGCGAAAACGGACATCGGGTTGACGGTCACCCCGTCGTCACAAGGGGATCCGCCGCTTCCTTTTCCACAGCTCACCAGCAGTCGCATTCTTTGTCCACAGGTTGATCCCCGGCCCTGTGGATGATGGATGGAGGGGTTCCGTTCCCTGCTCGGAGGGCGCAGGATTCCCGCTTCGAACATCAACTACACCCCCATTGGGGCCGTAATGTGTACGCCCTAAGGGTGCATCCGCGGAATTGTGCTGACGCGCAATCCTTTGATCGACTGTGTATGACTCTGGGATCGATGGGCGGATTTGTCGACAGAGTCCGTTGTGCACTGTCGACTTATTCACAGGTCGTTCGGTGGGTTGTGGAAAACTTAACCGTCCTGTGGACAGCTGTCGTTGATCCGACGTAACGCCAGCTCAACCGCGCCCGTCAAGGCACCGGTTCAGCCAGTCCGCCGCCGTCACGAAGTCCGCGTCGGACGTCCCCGGGCGCGTGTCCCGGACATCCGCCGCCGTCATCCCGGCGCGCGGGTACGAACCCAGGAAGCGTACCGCCGGGCAGATCCGCTTCAGGCCCATCAGCGCCTCGGAGACCCGGCGGTCGGTGATGTGGCCCTCGCAGTCCACCGAGAAGCAGTAGCGGCCGATGCCCTCCCCGGTGGGCCGGGACTCGATACGGATCAGGTTCACGCCGCGTACGGCGTACTCCTGGAGGAGCTCCATCAGCGCGCCCGGGTGGTCGTCGCCCAGCCAGATCGCCACCGACGTCTTGTCCGCGCCCGTCGGGGCGGCCGGGCGGGCGGGGAGGCCGACGAGGACGAAGCGGGTCTGGGCGTTCTGCGCGTCGTGGATACCGGTCACCAGCGGCTCGAGCCCATACACCGCGGCGGCGAACTCGCCCGCGAACGCGCCGTCCACCTGGCCCTCCTGGACCCGCCGGGCGCCGTCGGCGTTCGAGGCGGAGGACTCCCACTCGGCGTCCGGCAGCCGGTCGGCCAGCCACTTGCGCACCTGCGGCTGGGCCACCGGGTGGCCGGTGACCGTCTTGATGCCGGACAGCTCGGTGCCGGGGCGGACCAGCAGGGCGAACGCGATGGGCAGCAGCACCTCGCGGTAGATCATCAGCGGTTCGCCGACGGCGAGCTCGTCGAGGGTGGTCGTGACGGCGCCCTCGACGGAGTTCTCGATCGGGACGAGCGCTCCCGCCGCCTCCCCACTGCGGACCGCGTCGAGCACCGCCGGTACGGACACCATGGGGACGAGCTCGCGGGTGGCGGCTTCGGGCAGGGTGCGCAGGGCGGCCTCGGTGAAGGTCCCTTCGGGGCCGAGGTAGGTGAAGCGGCTCGAGCTCATGGGGCTGGCTCCCGGGGCGGTTGGAGAGAAGGTCACGATACCCACCGCCGGGGGCCGTTTTCGCCTCGTTCCGGACAGCGGACCGCTCACCCCTCGAGCAGCCGCTGCCCCACGTACTCGCCGTCCGCCGCGCCGCCGGGCACCGCCCACAGGGCGCTCGCCTCGTGCCGCAGGAAGCGGGAGAGGCCGTCGCCGCGGTCGAGTTTGCGCTGGACGGGGACGAAGCCGTGCCGGGGGTCCGCCTGCCAGGCGATGAAGAGCAGCCCCGCGTCGGGGGCGCCGTCGTCGCGCAGACCGTCGTCGTACGAGAAGGGCCGCCGGAGCATGGCCGCGCCGCCGTTGGACGCGGGGGCGGCGACCCGTACGTGCGCGTCCCCCGCGACCGCGAGGGCGCCGTCCGCGCCGAACTTGCCGAGGTCGACGGGCGTGTGTTCGCCGCCGCCGGAGAGGGGCGCGCCGTCGGACTTGCGCCGGCCGATGACCCTCTCCTGGCGCTCGAGGGGGAGGGTCTCCCAGCGGTCGAGGAGCATGCGGATACGGCGGAAGACGGCGTACGAGCCGTTCGCCATCCAGTCGGGCTGTCCCGCGGCGGGGACGAAGACCCTGGCGGCGAAGTCGTCGTCGGCGGGGGTGGGGTTGTTGGTGCCGTCGACCTGCCCCATCAGATTGCGTGCCGTCCGCGGCTCTGCGGTGGCGCCCGGCGTGCGGTTGAAGCCGCGGGTCTGCCACCGGAGGGTCGCCGTTTCGCCGGCGTCCCGGAGGACGGCGCGCAGGGCGTGGTACGCGACGAGGGGGTCGTCGGCGCCGATCTGCACCCACAGGTCGCCGTCGGAGCGCCGGGCGTCGAGCGCGTCGGCGGAGAACGGCGGCAGGGGGGCGAGGGCGGCCGGGCGGCGGGCGGTGAGGTCCGTACGGTCGAAGAAGGTGTGACCGAAGCCGAAGGTGACGGTGAGGGACGACGGGCCGGCGTCCAGCGCGATGCCGGTGTCGCCGTCGGACGCCGGTTCGCCGGCGGTCAGCCGGGCGGCGGTCCGGCTCCAGCGGCGCAGCAGGGCGGCGGCCTGTTTGCGGCCGGCGCCGGGGGTGAGGTCGAACGCGGCGAGGTGGCCCGCTGCCTGCAGGGGGGTGGTGATGCCGGCCTGGTGCGTCCCGTGGAACGGGACGCGGGTGGCGCCGACGGTGGTGAGCGGGACGGATTCGTCACCGGTGTCCCGCAGGACGGCGGTTACGCCGGTGCCGCCCGCCACCAGGCCCGCGGCACCGGTGGCTGTCGCGGTGCCCAGGAGGCGGCGGCGGGTGACGCCGGGCGCCGGGGGCTGCTGCTGTTGCTGTTCCGTACGGAGGGTCTGTGCTGTCATGCCGTTCCGTCAGTCGATCGTGAAGGTCTCGGACTCGGTGATCTGGTCGATGTCCGAGGTGCGTACGGTCATCGCCACCGTCCACTCCCCGGTCGCGGGGAGCTGTACGGCGGTGGCGGACCAGTGGCCGTCGTCGACCTTCTCGGGCACCGTCCGCAGGGGGCCGATTCGCTTCGCCTTCAGGGTGAAGGCCAGGCGCAGTTCCGGCACGTCCAGCGGCCGGCCGCCGGGGGCGGTGACGTAGAGGTGGAGGTCGTTGTTCCCGGTGCGGCCCGGGTCGAGGGTGAGCTCGGCGGTGCCCCGGCCGTCCGGTCCGCCGGTGTCGAAGGGGATCTTTACGGAGACGGGGCCGGCGGAGGCGCGGGCGGCGGCGGTGGCCGCGGTCTGTTCCGCCTGCGCGCGTCCGGGCTGGGTGCCGGAGAGGACGGTGGCGAAGGTGAGGACGATGAACGCGATCAGGGTCTCCGCCAGCACGGTCTTGCGCAGGCCGGCGCGTGCCGGGTCGGCGGCGCGGGCGCGGCGTTCGCGGGTACGGGCCAGGGCGTCCCGCTGCCGGGCGAGCTGGCGGGCGCGTTCGCCGTCCGCGGTGGCGGACGTGACGGCGGACGCGGTGACGGCGGGCGCGGTGACCGCGACGGGTTCCTCGGCGGGTTCGTCCGTCGCGGCGGTCTCCCCCAGCCGTGCCACCCACCGCCGCGATATCCATCCCGTACCGACGAGCGCCGCGACGAGGGCCACCTTGACCAGCAGCAGCTGCCCGTACGAGGTGGACGTGAGGGCGTCCCAGCTGCCGACGCCCCGCCACGCCTGGTAGAGCCCGGTGACGGCGAGCACCGTCACCGACCAGAACGCCAGCTGCGAGAACCGCCGGACGGATCGCCGTTCGACGGGCGGCCCGCCGCGCATCGCGACGGCGAGGGCGACGAGCCCGCCCAGCCACACCGCGACGGCCAGCAGATGGACGGCGCTGACGGGCATCGCGAGCCACGGCTGGATCCCGGCGGAGGCGTGTTCGGCCGTCGCCCACGTCGCCGCGAGCCCGGCGGCGACGACGCCTCCGCCGATGCCGAGCCCCAGCGCGACGTCCCGCCGCTCCTTGCCGGTACGTGAATCGGTACGCGAATCGGTGCGTGACCCGCCGCCCTGCTGCGTCCCGAACAGCACCGCGAGGAACACCGCCGCCGCCCCGAGCAGCAGCAGCCGCGACAGCAGCGCCGCCCCGGGCCGGGTGCCGAGGACCTCCCGTACGGAGTCGAGCCCGAAGTCCTCCCCCGTGTACGGCCCGCGCAGCAGCAGCAGCGCGACGGTGGCGGTGAACAGCAGCGCCCAGCCGGCGCCCGCCAGCCGCCGCAGCCGGGGGTGGCGTCCGCCGCACCAGCCGGCGAAGACGGCGGCGCCCGTCATGACGACGAACCCGGCGTACGCCAGATAGCGCCCCGCGTCGTAGTACGTCTTCGCCCAGCCGCCGCCGTCCGACGGCAGCGCGACGGTCGTATCGGAAGGCTGCCCGATCGAGAACGTGAACGCTCCCGCGACGGGGTGGCTGTCCTCGGACACGGCCTTCCACACCACGGTGAAGGTGCCGTCCGGCAGCCCCGGCCGCAGCGCCACCCCCGCGGTCTTCGTGTCGCCGCCGACATGGTGGGCGGTGCCCTTGACGGAGTCACGGCCCTGCGGGTCGAGGACGCGCAGGGAGTCGTCGGAGAGCCGTACGCCCTCGGAGAAGGAGAGGGCGACGGACTTGGGCGCGGCGGTGACCACCGCGCCGTCGTCCGGGTCGGTGCCGGTGAGGGCGGCGTGCGCGGCGGCGGGGGAGGCGCCGTACGCGAGCAGGCCGAGCAGGGCGGTGAGCAGGACGACGGCTGTCCGGCGGACCATGCGGGTCACTCCTCCGTTTCCGGCCGGTAGGAGGGGGGCTCCACCGGGACGTCGATCTCGATGGGCGCGGAGGTGGCGAAGTGCAGGGTGAGGGCCACCTTCTCGCCGACGCGGGGCTTGCGGTCCAGCTGCTCGAGCATGAGGTGGTTGCCGCCGCGGGCGAGTTCGAGCCGTCCGCCGGCGGGTACGTCGAGCCGGTCGACCCGCTTCATCCGGGTGCCGTCGGTGGTGTGCAGGGTGACGCGGCCGGCGGCGGACGTGGTGACGGACGTGAGGGCGTCGTCCGCGTCGCCGTCGTTGCGGACGGTCAGATAGCCGGCCGCCATGTCGGCGAGGGCGGGCTGCGGTACGAAGCCGGCGGCGGCGGTGAGCTTCGGCGCGTTGCCGGATCCGCCGGACCCGCCGCAGCCGGTGAGGGCGAGGAGGGCGACGGCGGTGAGGACGGCGGCGCGTCTCACGGGGTGCCGCCCTCGATGAGGACGGGGAGGTCCTTGGCGTAGTCCTCGGCGGTGGTGCCCGCCGTGTAGATGACGTGCGCCTTGTCGTCCTTGGGGGAGAACGCCAGCACCTGGGCGCCGTGGTCGGCGCTGATGGTGCCGTCCTTGTCGACCTCCGCCTTCTCGACGAGGACGCCGACGCCGCGGCCGGCTTCCTGGATGGCGGCGAAGTCACCCGTGAGGCCGATGAAGTCGCCGTCCTGGGCGGCGAGCCATTCGCCGAGGCGCTTCGGGGTGTCGTGTTCGGGGTCGGTGGTGACGAAGACGACGCGGAGCTTGTCCTGCTCGGCCTTCGGCAGCCGCTGCTTGGCGAGGGCGATGTCGCTCATCGTGGTGGGGCAGACGTCGGGGCAGTGGGTGTAGCCGAAGAAGAGCAGCGTGGTGGTGCCGGCGGTCTCCTTCAGCAGGTCGTACGGCTTGCCCTTGGTGTCGGTGAGGACGAGGGCGGGCTTGGGCTTGGGGTCGTCCAGGACGGTGCCCGGTTTGGTCTGGCCGCCGGAGATCTCCACGGCGGGCGTCGACTCGGGCTCGCCGGAGCCGCAGGCGGCGAGGCCGGCGGTGAGCAGGACGGCGGCGGCGAGGGCCACCAGGGTGCGGGTGCTGCGCATGGGTTTCCTTCTGTACGTCTGTGAGGGGCCGAGGGGGAGCCCGCCGTCGGGCGGGCTCCCGGTCGGGTCCTACGCGCGCCCGCGGCGGGACCGGAGGCCGAACACGAGGCCCGCGGCGCCGAGCGCGATGCCCACGGCTCCGAGGGTACGGGCGGTCGTGTCGGCGCTGTCGGCGGCGGCCGCCTCGGTGCTCTTGGCGTCGTCCGCGGGCTTCCTGTCGGCGACGTTGTGGCCGTCCTCCCCCTCGGCGGGGGACAGGGCGAGGACGGGCGCGGGGTTCTCGGGCTCCTCGGCGCCGTCCTGCGGGACCTCGATCCAGCGGGAGACCACGTCGTTGTCGTACGTCTGGACGGTCTTGAAGACCAGCTCGTCGGTGTCCTCGGGCAGCGGGCCGAGGGAGACGGGGAACTGCTGGAAGGTGCCCGGTGCGATGGCCCCGCCGGACCAGATGATCTTGCCGGCGGCCTCGGTGACCTTGCTGCCGTGGACCTCGAGGGGCTTGTCGAGCTTGACCTTCTCGACCTTGACGTCCCACCCGGGTACGGGCTGCGGCATCGCGGAGGACAGGGGGTGGTCGGCGGGCAGGGTGACCTCGATCCGGATCGTCGAGGCCTTGTCCTGCTCGTTGGGGACCTTGAAGTTGACCGTCGCGTAGCCGCCCTGCCGGGCGACGCCCTCGGGGCTGACGCCCACATGGGCGAGGGCGGGGGAGGCGAGCAGCAGTACGCCGCCGGCGGCGACGGCAAAGGCGAGGCCGAGACGGCCGCGCGAGAGGGGAACACGCATGGCGATGTGACTCCGTCGGGTGGGAGGTGTGGGGTCCTGGCGCGTGGCCGGGCCCGCGGCCGGACACCTCCCTCCCGTCGGGCGGGCGGAGCGTCAGGCGGCGAGCCCGCAGCCGGGTGGGCCGCGGCGGATCACGCTGTGCGCGAGGACGACGGAGGGGTCCGCCGGCGGTGCGCCGTCCCGGGTGCGCCGGGGTACGGGGCGCGGACCGACGGCGTACGGGAGGCCGTCCCGTAGCGCGGCGGCCAGCCGCAGCGCGCCGAGCAGCCGGGGCGCGGGGCGGGCGAGCCGTACGAGCCGGAACAGGGCCGCCTCACCGCGCCGCAGCAGCCAGCCGGCGGCGAGGGCGGCGAGGAGATGGCCGAGAAGCATCGGCAGGGTGTACGAGGACGCCGCGGCGGCGTGCCCCAGGTGTCCGCCCGGGGCGGCGACGGGGGCCAGCCGGTCGGGGTCCACCCCGGCGGCCGAGACGAGATGCCGGGCGTGCCCCTCGGTGAGCGGCATACCGCTGTGCCCGCACACCAGCTTCCGGGCGAACGCCGTGACGCCGCTGGTCGGAGCCGGGTCGGTGTGCTGTCCGAGGGCGAACAGGGCGTGCAGGCCCAGCTGTCCCACGGTCAGCAGCCCGGCGATGGCGCGCAGCGACCGCTCCCGTCCGGCGCCCGCCCAGGTGACGCCGAGGACGACGGCGAAGGCGGCGCCCAGCGCCCACAGGGGGACGGCCGAAGCGGAGGCCAGGACATGTCCGCCGGCGGACAGCGCGACGCACACCGCGGTGAAGACGGCGGCGCGCAGCAGTCGCAGGTCGGCGCCGGCGCGCCGGGCGGTGGCAGTCATGGCGGCGCCATCATCTCACCGGCCTCCCACCCGCGGTACAGGAGGGCGCGACCGGATGCCGTCGGAGGTCTATACCGCACAGGTGGAATAAACGCATCCGCTGAATGAGTGTCCTCACCCGCCGGTGACGGTTCAGTCGCCCGGATGCCGGTTATACGTACCTTACGTCCAGCCGCAAAACCAGCCAGGAGGCTGAACCCCGATGAGCATCTGGTGGTCCCTGCATCTGCGGCGTGAGGCGGCGAGCGTTCCGCTCGCCCGGCGGCTGCTCGTCGGTGCCATGGACGCGGCGGGCGTCGACCCGGACATCTCCTTCGACCTCTCCCTGGCGCTGACGGAGGCCTGCGCGAACGCGGTCGAGCACGGCGGTGACGCGGCGACGGACGACTACCGGGTGACGGCGTTCATCGACGGCGTGAAGTGCCGGATCGAGGTGATCGACGCGGGCCCCGGCTTCACGGACGACAACCCGTCCGCCCGGCTGCGCGGCGCCCGGGCGTCGGTGCGGGCGGAGGGCGGGCGGGGGCTGTATCTGATCGAGACCCTCGCGGACCACGTCGACATCCACAACCGGCCGGGGCGGGGTGCGGTCGTGTCGTTCGACAAGATGCTCAAGTGGCGTGAGGGGGCACTGCTCGCGGCTTCGTGAGCGGTGGCCGAGAGGTGCCGGGTGGTGTCGTGAGCGGCGGCTCGGGCCGTCCGCCGGCCGGGGGCGAACAACCGGGTGCGGGGCAAACGGACGTGCGGGTGGCGGGGAGTTGCCGTGTGGCGGGCGGGTGGTCTGCGCGGGGCCGAGCGTGGCGGGGCGGCGGATACGTGGGGGGCACACCTAGCGTGGCCGCGTTCCTGACCGCCCGCTCGCCTGGAGGTACCCGTCGTGCGCCCGCTGCAGACCGTCGTTCTTCCGCTGCTGCTCGCGTTAGTGTTCGCCGCCCCCGCGGCGGCCGATGATCCGGCTCCCGGCGAGGGAGCGGGCACGTACGCGGGGTCGGGCCGCCCGGCCGAGGAGGCGCCACCGGCCGACGGCGGGGTGACGACGGACGACAAGGCGCGGGGCGAGGACGAATCGACGTCCGTCGGGACGCCGGCGCTCCCCGACGAATCGACGTCCCTCGGCGAGCCGTCAGCCCCTGACGAATCGACGTCCCACGGCGAATGGACCGCCCCCGAAGTACCGTCGGCCCCGGACGGCACGCTGCTCGGCGACGGAGCGCTGACCGACGACAAGGCCGCCTTCGGCGCCCTGGCCCCCATGCGCGGCTGGGCGGCGCCGACCAAGGGCGGCTGGATCAGCGCCTCGTACGGCATCCGCGGCACGCACTGGGTGCGCGGCTACCACACCGGCGTCGACATCGCCGTCCCCACCGGGACCCCGGTCCGGTCCGTCGGCCCCGGCCAGGTGATCGAGGCCAGGCGGGACCCCTCGTACGGGCTCTACGTCAAGGTCCGGATGAACGACGGGCACTACGTCCTGTACGGCCATCTGTCCCGCCTCCGCGTCGGCCTGTGGGCACGCGTCGGCGGCGGCCAGCTGATCGCCTACTCCGGCGCCACCGGCAACGTGACCGGCCCGCACCTGCACCTCGAGGTGCGCACGCAGCGGGGCTTCGGTTCGGACATCAACCCCGTGACCTACCTCGCCAAACACCGCGTCTCCCTCTAGCGTTCCTCCGCCAGCACCTCGCGGATGACGTGCCGGGCGTTGCCCGCCATCGCCGGGTTCGTCGTGCGGTAGTACGGCAGGGCGACTACCGCCTGCGACAGCGTGCGCGCCCGGCCGCGCAGCCAGGTCGCGTCGTCCACGCCGACGCCGGCGCGGAACGCGTCGCGGGCGGCGCCGGCCGGGAGCAGGTTCCACGCGGGGAACAGGTCGCACGCGGGGTCGCCCGCGCCCGTACAGCCGAAGTCGATGACCGCACCGAGCCGTCCGCCGGACGACACCAGCAGGTTGCCCGGCATCAGATCGGCGTGCAGCCACCCGGGGGCCCCGTCCCACGCGGGGGCGGCGAGCGCCCGGTCCCAGACGGCGGTGACCGCGTCGCAGTCGACGCCCTCCGCGGGGAGCTTCCGCAGCGCGTCGATCGCCTCGCGTGTCCCGGGGTCCTGCACGGCCAGCGGTCCGCCGCGGTGGGCGCCGGGGGCGTCCGGCAGGGTGACCGCCCGCATCGCGGTGACGAACGCCGCCAGGTCCCCGGCCAGCCCCACCGGGTCGGTGAGCGCGCCGGGCTCCGGGTTCGTACCGTCGAGCCAGCCGTACACCGACCACGGGTACGGGTAGTCGGGGGTGGGTTCCCCGGCGCCCAGCACCTCCGGGAGGGCGACGGGCAGCAGCGGGGCGAGCCGGGGGAGCCACGTCCGCTCCAGCGTCACGTCCCCCGCCCCGCCGGGGGTCAGCGGCAGCCGTACGACCATCCGCCCGCCCAGCCGGAACATGGCGTTGACCGTCCCGCCGGACGGCAGCCGCGTCACGTCGAGGGACGCCCATTCGGGGAACCGTCCGGCGATCAGCCGGCGGACGAGGGCGGCGTCGAGGGGATGTTCGTCGGGGTGCATCATGCGGGCCATCGCACCGCGCGGCGTGGGGCGGGGCAACCGAATAACGAACGCGGGCCCCTCCGGAGAAAACGAACGCCTCACCCCACCGCCCGCACCGCCGGCGTCCGCAGCACCCGCCGCGCCGTCCCGAGGGACGTCCCCAGCGTGGCCGCCGCCGCGACGCCGCACACCGCCAGCCAGACGCCGGGCCCCAGCGGCGGCAGCACGCCGTCACCGCGGGCGACGGTGAACGGTATGACCCCCGCCAGCGCGGCGAGCGACCCGAACAGCACCCCGGTGACCGTCAGCAGCGCCGACTCCAGCCCCACCGTCCGCAGCACCTGCCCCGGCGTCGCCCCCGCGAGCCGCTGTCCGCCGAACTCCCGCGCACGGTACGAGGTGGCCGCGTACAGGGTGTTGACCAGCATCACGCAGGCGAACACGGCGATGATCCCGACGACCACGAAGTTCAGCGTCTCCAGGTTCTTGTCGTCCACCGTCCGGGTGACCCCCGTCCGGTCGTTCTCCACCGCCTGCATGTACAGCGTGGCCGTCGAGATCCCCACGAACAGCACCAGCGGCATCAGCACCCCCGTCAGCTCACCCGCCCGCCGCCGCAGCCCCTGCACCGTCAGCCAGCCCGAGCCGGAGCCCGCCAGCGGCCGTTCGAGCACCCCCAGCACCCACCGCAGCAGCGCCGGTGAGAAGACGGCGAACCCCACGGACAGCAGGATCGCCCCGTACGCGGGCGGCGCCATCGCCTCCGGCCCGGCGTCCCCCATCGCGAACGTCGCGGCCGCCAGCACCGTCCCGAGCACGAGCGCCGCCCGCCCGCCCCACGTACGCCACCGCCGCCGGCCCCCGCCGCCCGGCGCGCGACCCGCCCGCCGTACCGCGAGCAGCGCGGCGCCCACGGAGGCCACCAGCGTGATGCAGACGCCCGTCGTCAGGGCGATCTCCCCGAACGCGTACTCCACGGACCCGGCGACCTGACCGCTGTCCTGGAACAGGCCGAGGAGCAGCCGCCCGCCGAGCATCGCCGGCCCGATCGCCGGCAGCGTCCCGGCGAGCGCGACGGCCGCCGCCTCACCGACGACCATCCGTCTGATCTGCGCCGGGGTGGCCCCCGTGGCGCGCAGCAGCTCCATCTCCGCGGACCGCTGGCGGACCGCGACGGTAAGCGTGGAGGCCACGGCGAAGAACACCACCAGCGAGCCGTAGCCGCCGACGACCGCCGCCGCCGTGGTCAGCGACTCGGCGCTGACGTCGTCCACCCCAGGGGCGGACGCCGTGTCGAGCAGGGAGTTGAACGTCATCACGATCGCCGCGCCCAGGAAGGACGCCAGCAGGGTGGCGGCGAAACGACCGGGCCGCCGCCGCACGGAACGCATGGCCAGAGCGAACATCCCTCACACCTCCTGGACGGTGCTCGAAACAGCGTCCCCCAGATGTGTCATCCGCTCCGCGACCCGGTCCGCCGTCGGAGCGTCCATCCGCCCGACGATCCGCCCGTCCGCCAGGAACAGCACCGCGTCCGCGTACGAGGCGGCCACCGGATCGTGCGTCACCATGACCACCGTCCGCCCCTCCCCCCGTACCGACTCCCGCAGCAGCACCAGCACCTCACGCGCGCTGCGGGTGTCCAGCGCCCCCGTCGGCTCGTCGGCGAAGACCACCGCCGGCCGGGTGACCAGCGCGCGGGCGATCGCGACGCGCTGGCGCTGGCCGCCGGACAGCTCGTCGGGGTGACGGTGCGACAGGTCGCCCAGGCCCACCCGCGTCAGCACCTCGTGCACGTGCGTCCGGTCGACGCGCCGGCGGGCGAGCTTCAGCGGCAGCACGGTGTTCTGCTCGACGGTGAGCGTCGGCAGCAGGTTGTACTGCTGGAACACGAATCCGACCCGCCGCCGCCGGAACTTCGTCAGCTCCGCCTCCGTCCCCCCGGTCAGCTCCGCGCCGTCCACCCGTACGATGCCGCCGTCCGCCCGCTCCAGCCCCGCGGCGACCTGCAGCAGCGTCGACTTCCCGGACCCCGACGGCCCCATCACGGCGGTGAACGTCCCGTGCCGCAGCCCGAGGCTCACCCCGTCCAGCGCGGTCACGGCACCGGCCCCGTGCCCGTACGACTTACTAACCCCGACCAGCCGCAGCGCCTCGTCCTCCGAAGATCCCGGAAACCCCGGAGACCCCACACCCCCCGGAACCCCGCGGACCCCTGGCCCCGCCCCCCGCTTCGAACCGAACATCGTCCTCAACTCCCTCGTCGACCGACGGCCTCGACCACGAAGCTACGGACGGCGACCCCCGCGGACACTGGGCGCACACACCCGGTCCACGGTGGTGCTACGTACACCCCCGCCCCCGCCTCACCCCCCATCGGCCCCGCCCCGCGCGCGCCCGGCGGCCACCGCTGGCAGGGTCGGGGCATGGACTCCGGTCGTACGCCCGCCGGTCTGCTGCGCCTCTGGCCGTTCGTGGTCCCGCCGGTGGCGCTGGCCGGGGCGGCGGCGGGGTGGGGCCGGGACCTGCCCGGCTGGGGGCTGGCGCTCGCCGGGCTGCTGCTGGCCGGCGCGGTGCTGGGCGCCGTGCACCACGCGGAGACCGTCGCGCACACCGTGGGGGAGCCGTTCGGCACGCTGGTGCTGGCGGTGTCGGTGACCCTGATCGAGGTCGGCCTGATCATCACGATGATGATCTCCGGCGGCAGCGAAGCCGACTCCCTCGCCCGCGACACGGTCTTCGCCGCCGTGATGATCACCTGCAACGGCGTGGTCGGCGCCGCGCTCCTGGTCGGCTCGCTGCGCCACGGCACCGCCGTGTTCAACGCCGAGGGCGCCGGCGGGCTGCTGGCGACGACGCTCACCCTGGCCACGCTGAGCCTGGTGCTGCCCTCGTACACCTCGAGCCGGCGCGGACCGGAGTTCACCGGCCCGCAGCTGGCCTTCGCCGCGGTCGCCTCACTGCTGCTGTACGTGGTGTTCGTGCTGGTCCAGACGGTGCGGCACCGCGAGCAGTTCGTGCCCGTACGGCGTTACGGCGGACCTCTGCCGGGCTTCTGGGAGCTGGCGGAGGAGGAGGGCGAGGGCCGTCCGCCGGCGAGGGTCGCGCACGACGCGATGCCCGGCGACTACGAGCCCGAGCACCACGGTCCGCGGCCCACCCCGCGGCAGGCGTGGGTGGGGCTGGGCCTGCTGCTGCTGTCGCTGCTGGCGGTGGTGGGCCTGGCCAAGCTGGTGTCCCCGTCGCTGAAGTCGGGGGTGCAGTCCCTGGGGCTGCCTTCGGCCGTCGTCGGCGTGGTCATCGCGCTGCTCGTGCTGGCGCCGGAGACGATCACGGCGGTGCGGGCGGCGCGGCGCGACGAGGTGCAGACGAGCCTGAACCTGGCGTACGGCTCGGCGGTGGCCAGCATCGGGCTGACGATCCCGGTGATCGCCGCGGCCTCGATCTGGCTGGACGGCAAGCTGCTGCTGGGGCTGAGCCCCACGCACACCGTGCTGCTGGCGCTGACGGCCGTGGTCGGGGTGCTCACGGTCTTCTCCGGCCGGGCGACGCTGCTGCAGGCCGGGGTGCATCTGGTGATCTTCGCCGGGTTCGTGTTCCTGGCGTTCAACCCGTGAGCCGCCGCTCGGCCTCTTTCGCCTCGGGCGCCTTGAGGCCGCGGAACAGGGTGAGCGCCTCCTGCCAGTGGGGGACCGCGCGGGCGGGCTCGCCGAGGGCGTCGTGGCAGCGGCCGAGGCCCGCGTGCGCCCGGGCCTGTTCGTACGCGGTGCCGCGGTCGACGGCGATGGCGAGCGCCTCCGTGTGACAGCGCAGGGCGTCGGCCGCCCCGCCGAGCGCGACATGGGTTGCCGCCAGGTCGTTCAGCACCGACATCTCGAGCCGGGCGTTGAAGCCGGCGCGGGCGATGGCCAGGGCCTCGCAGTACCGGCGGCGGGCGCTGTCGTGGTCACCGAGCCCCCGGTGGACGGCGCCGAGCCGGGTCAGCGCGAAGCCCTCGACGAACGGGAGGCCGCCCGTCCGGGCCGTCGCCACGGCCCGTTCGGCGTGGTCGAGGGCCTCGTCGTGGCGTCCGGTGTCCCGGTACAGCGTGGCCAGCCCGCACAGGGAGAGCACCTGGCCCGGCGGCTGGCGGCACTCCACGGCGATGTCCAGCGCCTCCCGCAGGGCTCTCTCGGCCTCCGCCGTACGGCCGAGGCGGCGCAGCAGCAGCCCCAGGTTCAGCATGGGCCGCTGCAGCAGCGCCCGCCGGACGCCGAGCCCGCGGTACAGCTCGGCCGAACGGCGCAGCTGGCGCACCGCCTCGCCGGACCGGCCCAGCAGACCGAGGACCACGCCGAGGACCCCGGCGGAGGCGGCCTCGAGCAGCGGGTCGCCCGCCTGGGTGTGCAGGTCGAGGGCCTGCTCCAGGCTCCGGGCCGCGTCCTGGAGGCGGTCCAGCCGGAAGTCGGCCAGCCCCAGCGCCCGCAGCGCGCTGCCCTCGGCCGCGAGGTCACCGTGCTCCCGGGCCGCCTCCAGGGCCCGGGTGTGGAGCTCGCGGGCCTCGTCGAGATGCAGGCCGAGGTCGAGATACCACAGCAGCGCGGTGGAGAAGTCGCCCGTACGGCCGGGCAGTTTGTGGTCGGCCGCGGCGGTCGCGGTGCGGATCAGATTGGCGCGTTCGGTGTCCAGCCAGGCCAGCGCCGCGTGGTAGCCGGCCAGGGGCGGCGGCTCGGGGACCTTCCGTACGGCCGGCGCCGGCCGCAGCTCGTGCGGGGCGAGTATGTCCGCCGCCAGGGCGGCGGTGCGCAGGTAGTAGTCGCACAGGCGGGACAGCGCGGCCGTGCGCTCGGCCCCGGTGTCCGCGGCGGCCGTCAGCTCCGCGGCGTAGCTGCGCAGCAGGTCGTGCAGCCGGTAGCGGCCGGCGGTGACCTCGTCGACGAGGCTGGCCCGCACCAGCCGGTCGAGTCCCCGCCGGGTCGCCCGGCGCCCCGGGTCCCCGGCGAGCGCGGCCAGCGCGTACTCGTCGGTGTCCTGGCCGGGATGCAGTCCCAGCAGCCGGAACAGCCGTGCGGTGTCCGGCTCCAGATTCCGGTACGAGGCGAAGAACGCGGCCCGGACGGAGGCGTGCGGATCCCCCGCGTCCAGCAGATCGAGCCGGTCCCGCTCGTCGGTGAGCTCCAGGACCAGGCCGCGAAGGGTCCGGTGCGGTGTCTCCCGGATCCGTTCGGCGGCGATCCGCAGCGCCAGCGGCAGCCGGGCGCAGCGTTCGACGAGCCGCGCGGTGGCCCCGGGATCCGCGCTGCAGCGCTCGCCCAGCAGTGACACCAGCAGCCGGTGGGCCTCGTCGTCGGTCATCCGGTCCAGGTCGATCCGGTGGGCGCCCTCCCGGGCGGCCAGCCCGGCGAGGGTGTTCCGGCTGGTGACCAGGACGAAGCAGGACGGCGAGCCGGTCAGCAGGGGGCGGACCTGCTCGGCGCTGCGGGCGTTGTCCAGCACCACCAGCAGCCGTCTGCGGGCGACGAGCGAGCGGAACAGCGCGGCCCGCTCCACCGTGTCACGGGGGACGACCGTGGCGTCGGCGCCGAGGGCGCGCAGGAACGCGGCGAGCACGTCGGCCGGTTCGGCGGGCCGGCCGGGCCCGAAGCCGCGCAGGTCCACATACAGCTGACCGTCGGGGAAGCGGTCCCGGACGCGGTGCGCCCACTGCACCGCCAGCGCTGTCTTTCCCACCCCGGCCGTCCCCGCCACGGCGGATATCACCGCCGTGCCGCCCTCCGCCGTCAGCCGGTCCAGCAGGGCGAGCTCGGCGTCGCGGCCGGTGAAGCCGGGCACGGGGTGGGGGAGCTGCCGGGGCACGACGGGGCCGGGGTCCGACCGCCCGCCCATACCCGTACGGTCGGGCTCGAGCGGCTCGCCCGCCAGGATCGCCTGCTCCAGGGCGCGCAGCTCCGGCCCCGGCTCGAGCCCGAGCTCCGTGACCACCTCCCGCCGGGCCCGGCGGTACGCGGCCAGCGCGTCGGCCTGCCTGCCGCTCCGGTACAGCGCGGTGACCAGCAGCGCCTGCAGCCGCTCACGCAGCGGATGGCGCTCGGTCAGCCGGGCCAGCTCGCCGGCCGCCCGCGCCTCGTGCCCGCACCGCAACTCCGCCTCGTACAGCTCCTCCAGCGCCAGCAGCCGCCGGTCGCCCAGCCGCTGCACCTCCCCGGCCAGCGCGGGCAGCTCCACCCCCGCGTAGGGCGTCTCGCCCTGCCACAGGGCCAGCGCCTCACGGATCAGCTCCACCCGGCGCGCCGGCCCGGCGGGCCCGGCCTCCGTCAGCAGCGCGCCGAACCGCCCCGCGTCCAGCTCCCCGGGCCGGACCCGCAGCCGGTAGCCCGAGGCGCCGAACTCCAGCCGCTCCGGCGCGTCGAGGAGCTGGCGCAGCCGGTGCACCTGTAACTGAAGCCGCCGTATCCGCCCGGGCTCGGGCCGCTCACCCCACAGCGCGTCGAGGAGGACCTCGGCGGGCACCGGCTCGTCCGCCCGCGCCAGCAGCAGGGACAACAGCCCCCGCCGCAGCGCCCCGGGCACCTCGCCGGCCGCCGCGTCCCCGCGACCGGTCATCCGCAGCGGTCCCAGAACCATGAACTGCATTGCTCATCACCCAAGTCCCCCGGCTCGGCCTGATCGGCGAATACGTTGTCCGCAGTCTAGGGCGAACCCATCTGCTCGGGGACGAATGGTGGACAAGTAGCCGACTGTGGACAACTCCCTCACCCGGTAGGGCGATCCGGCCCTCCGCGAAGCGCGGAGGAAAGCGCGGAGGAAAGCGCGGAGAAAGCGCCTCCCCGCATCATGACGCAGGGCAGCCGAGGGGAGCCGGCCCTCCCGCGTCATGCCGAATTCACCGATCAGCGGGAGGGGCTCCCCCATGTCTCAGGACAACGATGTCCGTACGGCGGGGGCGGATCCGTTACCCGGGAGCGGCGGGACGGATCCGCCGCCCCGGTTGCTGCGGCGGCCGGTCCCGGCGCTCTTCGTCGCCACGCATCTGGGCCGGCTGCCGTGCGGGATGGCGCCCCTGGCGCTGCTGCTGGCCGCCACCGCGGACGGGGGCGATCTGGCGCGCGGCGGTCAGCTGGCCACCGCGTACGGGCTGGCGGCGGCCGTCGGGCAGCCGCTGCTCGGGCGGCTCGCGGACCGGCGGGGGCAGTACGGGCCGCTCGTCGGCGGTTCGGTGGCCGCCGCGTGCGTGCTGACCGCGCTCGCCCTCGTCGGTACGGGGAGCTGGCCGGGGCTGCTGCTGGCCGCGGCGGCCGGCGCGGCCAGTCCGCCGCTGGAGGCCTGCCTGCGGGTGCTGCTGCGGGCCACGGTGCCGCCGTCCCGGCTGGAGGCCGCGTACGCCCTCGACGCCTCGCTGCAGGAGCTGGTGTACGCGCTCGGGCCGGGGCTGGTGCAGCTGACCGCCGCCCTGCTGTTTCCGCAGGCCGCGCTCTTGTCGACGGCGCTGTTCGGGCTGGTCGGCGCGGTGTGGCTGGCCAGTTCGTGGCCGTCGCGCCGGTGGCGTCCGGTGCCTCGGTCCGCGCAGGCGCGGGGGTGGCGGTACGGGCCGCTGGGGTCGCCGGGGATACGGCGGCTGCTGCTGGCGCTGCTGTGCATCGGCGGCGCGCTGGGCGCGCTGAACGTGGCCGCCCTCGCGGCGGCGGTACGGCACGACGCGGACTGGCTGGCGGCGGCGCTGCCGATGACGCTGTCCGGCGCCGGCATCGTCGGCGGGGCGGTGTACCACCGGCGCTCGCGGCCGGGCGGCAAGCACCGGCGGTGTCTGCCGGGCGGGGAGAACCACCGCCGGATGCTCTGGCTGACCGGGGCGTTCGCCGTGGCCTGGGTGCCGCTGCCGGTGCTGGACCCGGCGCCGGTGGCGGCGGTGGCCCTCGTGGCGTTGCCGGGGGTCTGCTTCATCCCGCTGCTCACGGTCGCGTACCGGCTGGTGGACGAGCTGGCCCCGCCGGGGCGGCGGACCGAGGCCAACACATGGCTGGTGGCCGCCTTCGGGGCGTCCGTGGCGCTCGGGCACCTGGCGGGGGAGGCGGGCGGCAGCTACGCCGTGCCCGCCTGCGCCTCGGCCGCCGCGGTGGCCGCGCTGGGGCTCCTGCCGGGCGGGGGACCGGCCGCCCCCGAGGCGTCGGGCGCCCCCCGCCGGAGAACGGGGGGCGCCCCGCGGATCAGCCCTTGAGCCCCGCCATCCACGCCTCGACCTCGTCCGCCTGCCGCGGCAGCCCGGCGGACAGGTTCTCGTTGCCGTCCTCGGTGACGAGGATGTCGTCCTCGATCCGCACGCCGATGCCCCGGTACTCCTCCGGCACCGTCAGATCGTCGGACTGGAAGTACAGCCCCGGCTCCACGGTCAGCACGACGCCCGGCTCGAGATCGCCGTTGACGTAGAACTCGGTGCGCGCGGCGGCGCAGTCGTGCACGTCCAGGCCCAGCATGTGGCCGGTGCCGTGGAGCGTCCAGCGGCGCTGCAGGCCGAGCTCCAGGACCTTCTCCACGTCCAGGTCGCCCAGCAGCCCCCAGGACACCAGCCGCTCGGTCAGCACCCGCTGCGCGGCGTCGTGGAACGCCCGGTACGGGGCGCCGGGCACGACGGCCGCGATGCCCGCCTCCTGCGCGTCGTACACCGCGTCGTACACCTTGCGCTGGACGGGCGTGAACCGGCCGCCGACCGGCAGGGTGCGGGTGACGTCGGCGGTGTAGAAGTGACGGGTCTCCACGCCGGCGTCGAGCAGGAGCAGGTCGCCGGAGCGGACGGCGCCGTCGTTGCGTACCCAGTGCAGGGTCGTGGCATGCGGGCCCGACGCGCAGATCGAGCCGTAGCCGACGTCGTTGCCCTCCACGCGGGCGCGCAGGAAGAACGTTCCTTCGATGAAGCGTTCGCTGGTCGCCTCGGCCTTGTCGAGCACCTTGACGACGTCCTCGAAGCCGCGGCCGGTGGCCTCGCAGGCGAAGCGCAGCTCGGCGATCTCCCAGTCGTCCTTCACCCGGCGCTGCTCGGAGAGGAAGACGCGGAACTCCTCGTCGCGCTCGGCGGTCACCTTGTCGGCCAGCGCCGCCTCGATGCCGGCGTCGTAGCCGCGCAGCAGCCGGACGGGGCCGGTGGCCTCCTTCAGCGCGCCGGCGAGCTCGCGGACGTCCTTCACGGCCAGGCCCAGCAGCCGCTCGTTCTCGGTGAGGCTGTTGCGCCGGCCGACCCACAGCTCGCCCTGGCCGGAGAGCCAGAACTCGCCGTTCTCCCGGTCGGAGCGCGGCAGCAGGTACGCGGTGGCGTCGTGGCCGTTCTCCGTGGGCTCCAGGACGAGTACGCCGTCCTCGGTGGCGTCGCCGGTGAGGTACGCGTAGTCGGAGGAGGGGCGGAACGGGTAGTCGGTGTCGTTGGCCCGGACCTTCAGATTGCCGGCCGGGATCACCAGGCGGTCGCCCGGGAAGGCGGCGGACAGGGCGGCGCGCCGGCGCGCGGCGTGCGCCGCCTGCGCGACGGGCTCGAGGTCGTGGCGCTCGGTGTCGGCCCAGCCCTGCTTCATGTTCTCGGCGAGCTCGTCGGACACGCCGGGATACAGCCCGTTCTTCCGCTGCTTTATCGCCTCGGTCTGCTCGCCCTCGGTTGTCTCCGGGGCCTCGAGCTCCGCGGCCTCGTGGGCCTGGTCCTCGGTCGTCCGCTCCGTCACGGGTGCCTCCTGGTTCGCATTACGGCCACCCTCCATCGTATGGGCGTACTCGTCCCGGCAGGAGCCCGGGGACCTCGGCGTTTATCCGTTGGTGAGCTGTACGGCGAGCAGAATCACGTCCTCCGGATGGTCCTGGTCGTCCGCGCGGCCGTCCGGGAGCATCGTCCGCAGGACGTGGTCGGCGAGCAGCTGGGGGTCCCGGCGCAGGGCCGGGGGGGTGCCCGAGGCGGCGCGGTGGAGGCGGGCCAGGGCGCGTTCCAGCGGTTCGCCGGTGCGGTGCAGGAGGCCGTCGGTGTACAGCAGGACCGTTTCGCCGGGCGCCGGTTCGATGTCGACGCTGGGCGCCTCCCAGCACGACAGCATCCCCAGCGGCGCGGAGAGCGTGGTCTCGGCGTACTCCGTCCGGTAGTCCCCCGTGATCAGCGGCGGGCAGTGCCCCGCGCCGGCCAGCACCAGGCGCCGGCCGCCGGGCTCGACGTGCGCGAAGAGCGCCGTGGCGGTGCGCCGGCCCTCGGTCTGGCGCAGCAGCAGCTCCAGGTCGGAGAGCACGGCCACCGGGTCCTCGCCCTCCATCACCGCGTACGCCCGCAGGGAGGCCCGCAGCCGTCCCATGGCGGCCACCGCCGTCGCGCCCTGCCCGGTCACGGAGCCGAGCGCCAGGCCCAGCGCCCCGTCGGGCAGCGGCATGACGTCGTACCAGTCGCCGCCGCCGCGCGGGCCGGTGCGGTGCCGTACCGCCAGCCGGGCGCCCGGGACCTGCGGCAGCCGGGACGGCAGCAGGCCCTCGCGCAGCAGGGCCAGCGCGTGCTGGGCGCGCGCCAGCTCGACGCGCCGAGCGACGCTCTCGCACGCCTGGCCGATATACAGCGCCATCAGCTGACGGCGGGCGTCCGAGGGGACGGCCGGTTCGTCGTACAGCCAGACGACGGCGCCCAGCAGCGCCCCGGCCCGGGTGAGCAGCGGTACGGCGTAGCTGGCGGCGCAGCCCAGGCGCGCGGCGACCTCGCGGTGGCGCGGGTCGAGGCCGGTCTCGTGCGCCAGATCGGGGTGCACGATCTCCGGCGCGGGCCGGCCGGGGGCGTCGATGAGGCGGCCGCAGGACGAGGAGTGGCGCGGGATCGTCTCGATGGCGCCCAGCTCGGAGCGGCTGAGGCCGAGTCCGACGTGCGCGATGGGGCCGAGCCCGTCGGCGGGGTGCAGGACGAGCAGCCCGCGCCGGGCGCCCGTCAGCAGCGCGCCGGCGCGCAGCACCTCGCGCAGCGCGTCGTCGAGGGAACCGGCCCGGAAGAGGTGCGAGGTGAGCTCGTGCAGCGTCGTCAGATCGGAGACCCAGGCGGTCAGATCGGCGCGTGTGACGCCGCCCTGGTCCGGGTCCACGGAGACGGACGGAGGGGCCGAGGCCGCTCGCGGCAGTTCAATTCCGGCCACATTCGGCAGGGGTGGGGTGCTCACGGAACGCGTCCTGGGACGCGGGGGGCGGATGTCTCCGCCGACCGGTGCTGTTCGCTGGACGGTGTCACGACGTACCCCCGTGCCTGGAGAAGAGTGCAGCAAGCTGCCCCGCTGGCAATGTGTCCACATTTACACGTTCTGGTGATGCGATGTCCAGTGTTGTCGACGTGCGTCAGAGCGAGTCTGGAGCGGTCGGGGGACACGTATGGGATTGGCTGAAAAGCGCCCCGCCGTCGGGTGGATTGCGGTCTGCTGGACATGAGGTTGAACGGTCCGTTCGGAACCCAATGGGCCTGCGGAGCGTCATACTCGTAGAACGGTGAGACCCCTGCACCGCTCCTCCGGGGGGAGGGCGGCAGGGAGTCCCGCGCGCTGTCCGCGCGCCACCCCCGCGCCATGCAGTACCTGCAGCATGCTCGTCAGTCAGCACGTACAGGTTCGTACACGCACGTTGACCACGCACGGAGCACGTCCAGGCCGGCAGTCCAGTCACGTACAAGGCGGCACCGCCTGTATCCAAGTTTCGCGGGATCGATCGAGGAGGCTGAGCGCCATGCGCGAAACCCCCGGAAAGCGAATGCGGCGCAGGCTCCGGCTCCCTCGGAGTGCGACACCCGCGCTGCCGGCAACGGCCCTCGGCTACGCCACGGTCTTCGGCTGGCCGATTCTGCCCGGTGCGGGGCTGGCCCCCGCCCGGGACCGCACTGTCGGCGCCCCGGTCCGACGCGCCGGGCGCGACGTCCGCTGCGGCTGCCCGGCGCCCGATTGCGCCCAGCCGGGCGCGCATCCGTTCGAGCCGCCGCTGCTCGCCTCGACGACCGACGCCCGGATGGTCGCCTGGTGGTGGGAGCGGCGGCCCGACGCCCCCGTCGTGCTGGCGACGGGCGGGCGCGGCCCGAGCGCCGTCAGCCTGCCGGCCGTGGCCGGGGTGCGCGCGCTGCGCCGGCTCGACGAACTCGGGGTGCGTACGGGGCCGGTGGTCGCCACGCCGGACCGGTGGGCGCTGCTGGTCGCCCCGTACAGCCTCGCCGAACTGGGCGAGTTGCTGAACGAGCTGGAGTGGGTGCCGCCCACCCTGCGCTTCCACGGCGAGGGCGGTTATCTCGCGCTGCCGGGGACGGTGGCGACGAACGGCGCGGGCGCGCGGCGCGTGCGCTGGGAGCGGCCGCCGGGCGCGGGCGCCGACGGCGGTGCGCCGTGGCTGCCGGGGATCGGTTCGGTGATCGGTGAACTCGTCGCGGCGGGGGCGGCCTTGCGGCCCTCGGAGCCGGGCGGACGCTGACGCAGGGCCTTCCCGTACCGGGCATGGAAGAACCCGGTCGCTGGCGACGGGGGATGCACCAGCGACCGGGCTACAAGCGAAGGTAACAAGGAATCGGCGTCATGCAAATTGGATCGCGCGATTCTGGACCGGAGTGACGAAGGCCATACCGACCGGTACGCCGGTCCGTGTCCGGCCGTCAGCTCAGAGTGACCTGCCGGTTCGTCAACCCGCCGCGCGCCCCGCGCTCTTCGGCGGTGAGGGGTCCGGTCTTCGCGAGCGCGTCCTGAAGACGCTCCGCGAAAGCGGCCGCCGGCTTCTCGCAGTCCTCGGCGCCCATCGACGACGGCAGGTCCCACACGGGCACCAGCAGACCGTGCGCGCGGAACGAACCGACCAGCCGGGTCCCCTCGCCCAGCGTCGACGTGCCCGCCGCGTGCAGCCGCGCCAGGGCGTCCAGCAGCCGGTCCTCGTCCTGCGGCATGACCCACCGCAGATGGTTCTTCTCCGGTGTCTCGCACCAGTACGCCGAGTCCACGCCCGTCAGCCGTACGGTCGGCAGCGCGGCGGCGTTCGCCCGCTCCAGGGACGCGGCGACCTCGCCGGTGGCGGACTCCGCCTCCTCGATCCAGAACTCGAACCCGCTGTGGACCACCGGCTCGAACGGCGCGCCGGTGTCGAGGAGATCCTGCAGCCGCGGCCCGTCCACCGCGCCCGCCACGCCCTCCACCGGAGTGCCCGGCTCGACCGTCAGCGCGCGGGAGAGGACCGCCGCCAGATCGCGGCTGATGTCCCCCGTCGCCGTGTCGTTCTGCAGGCCCAGCAGCACCGCCCCGTTGTCGCGGCGCAGCGCCGGCCACGCCATCGGCAGCACGGTGGCCAGGGTCACCGAGGGGACGCCCTCGGGCAGGCCGTCCTTCAGCGTCAGTTCGGCCGTACCGGCCGGGACCAGCTCGCGCAGGGCGACCCAGTCGCATTCGCCGGGCAGGCCCTCGAACGGGCGGCGCACCAGCTCGGTCGCGGCGCTCTGGGCGGCGCGGCCGTGACACGCCTTGTACCGGCGGCCGGAGCCGCACGGGCAGGGCTCACGGGCGCCGACGACGGGGATCTCCCCGTCGCTGAGCTGCGGCCGGCTGCTTGCTGCCGTGGTCTGCGGACGGCGCTTCTTGGCCATGGTGTCGTCGGTCTCCCGGATCGTCGGCTCCTGTGCGCGCGAGCCTAGCCGGTCGGGCCCCCTCGCCCCCTGCGGCCCCTAGGACGCGTCGCGTTCGGCCGTACCGACCACGTGCATCGCCGACGCCTGCCGCGGCAGCGTCGCCCATACCGTCACCTCGCCGCAGCGGTCCCTGACCCCCCAGTCCTTCGACAGCCGTCTGATGATCGCCAGCCCCCGGCCGCCGTGCGCGGTGACCGACGGAGTCGCCGGGAGCGGTCTGGTCGGACCACCCCCGTCCGTCACCGCCACCGTGATCAGCCCCCGTGAATCCAGCGCCCAGGACGCCCGTACCTCACTGGTCCCGCCCCCGGCCAGCGGCCGGGCGTGCCGACAGGAATTGCTCAGCAGCTCCGACAGGACGAGCACCGCGTCGTCGACCGCGGTCTCCCCCGCTCCGGCCTCCGCCAGCTCCCGTCGCATCCGCCGTCGCGCGTTCCCCACACCCGCGGGACCGTGGGGTACGGCCATCACCGAGGAAGCGGGCACATGCTGTGCCATCACGAACGTCACCACCCCCGAGACCTCCTCTGCCCCACGCCACGGGAGAGATGCCCTCACCGTCCGTGCCGGAAACCGGCCACAAGTGATCCCTTGATGTACTCGTTACGAACCATTACGCAGCGAATGCACCGGACCGCGTTACGTAGCGCTTACGACACCGCGCGTTCCGTTTGTGCGCCCCCGCGCCGCCCCGTACACCCGGCGTTCATTTATCGCCCCAGCTGGGCCAGGACCTGCCGCGGCCGGTTGGTGATAATCGCCTCCACCCCCAGCCGCGCGCACAGCTCGACGTCCGCCGGATCGTCGACCGTCCACACATGCACCGGATGCCCCGCCCGGCGCACCCGCTCCACGTACTCGGGGTGACCGCGGACGAAGCGCATGCTCGGGCCCGCGACGCCCACCCCGGCCGGCAGTGAGCCGTCCCGGTAGCGGGGGCGGACGAACTGCATGAGGAACACCGTCGGCACCCGCGGCAGCTCCGCCCGTACCCGGGCCAGGGAGCGCGCCGAGAAGCTCATCACCCGTACCGCGGAGTCGCCGGACGGCCGGTCCAGCTCGTACCGGCGCAGCAGCTCGACCAGCTTCTCCTCGACCTGCCCCGCCCAGCGGGTGGGGTGCTTGGTCTCGATGGCGAGCTCCACCCGCCGCGGTGACTCGGCGACCAGCCGCAGCAGCCGGTCCAGGGTGAGTACGGACGTACGTTCCCACTCGGGCGACTCGCCGTTCTGCGGCTGCTTCATCCAGGAGCCGAAGTCCAGCGCGTTGAGATCCGCCAGCTCCAGCTTCGACACGGCGCCGCGGCCGTTGGACGTCCGGTTCACCCGCCAGTCGTGGACGCAGACCAGATGACCGTCCGCCGTGAGCCGGATATCGCACTCGAGTGCGTCCGCGCCGGACTCGATGGCGGTACGGTACGCGGCCAGGGTGTGTTCCGGGGCCTCCTCGGAGGCGCCCCGGTGGGCGATGACGGCGGGGCCGGTGGATTCCACCGGGCAATGGTGCCACCCGGCGCCGGGGAGCGGCATGGACCGCTCGTTCGCACGTCAGCGGATGCGTCCGGAATGTCCGGAGTAAAGGATGGCCCTTCATGGGGTGTGTGCGCCTTACCGTCCTCTGACGTCCCGTGAGACACCCTTGAGTCAGGGGTACCCCTCACGCTGGGCGTGGGGAGGGTGCGCCGCCGGGCGGTGGCGCATCGCCGTGTCAGACGAGGGTCCGAGTCAAGGAGACGAGAAGACGTGAGCACCGAGAACGGCGGAACGCCCGTGCGCCCGGACCTCCCGCCCCCGGACGCCCCTCCCGCGGCCGACCCCGTACCGCCGGCCGTTCCCCCGGCGGAGCCGTCCTGGCGTACGGAGCCGCCGGCGACTCCTCCGACGGTTACGGAGCCGACCACCTCCCGGTGGAGCGCCGAGCCCCCGCCGCCCCCCGCGCAGCCCTCGTGGGGCAGCGGCGGGCCGGGCGACCCGGGATCCGGCTCGGGCGGCGGCTGGGGCTCGTCGCCGGGCGGGCAGCCCCCGGCGTCCGGGAAGCGCGGCATGGGCGGCGTCGTGGCGGCGGTGCTGGCCGCGGCGCTGCTGGCCGGCGGGATCGGCGGCGGCATCGGGTACTGGGCGGCGGAGCGGGGCGACGACTCGACCAGCTCGACGCCGATCACGACGTCCGGGGACAGCCAGAAGATCGAGAACCCGCCGGGTTCGGTGGCCGCCATCGCGGACAAGGCCCTGCAGTCGGTCGTCACGATCGAGGCCCGCGGCGCCTCCGACCAGGAGGGCGGTACGGGCACGGGCTTCGTGTACGACAAGGAGGGCCACATCCTCACGAACAACCACGTGGTGGCCTCCGCGGCGAACGGCGGCAAGCTGTCGGCGACGTTCTCCAACGGCCGCACGTACAACGCCGAGGTCGTCGGCCGCGCCCAGGGGTACGACGTGGCGGTCGTCAAGCTCACCGACGCGGGCGACGCCAAGCTCACGCCGCTGCCGCTCGGCGACTCCGCCGCGATCGACGTCGGCGACCAGACCATCGCGATCGGCGCCCCGTTCGGCCTCTCGGGGACGGTGACCACGGGCATCATCAGCGCCAAGAACCGCCCGGTGGCCTCCGGCGACGGCCAGGGCGACAGCAACTCGTACATGAGCGCGATCCAGACGGACGCGTCCATCAACCCCGGCAACTCGGGCGGTCCGCTGCTCGACTCGCAGGGCCGGGTCGTCGGCATCAACTCGGCGATCCAGACGACCGGTTCGGGCGAGTTCGGCGGCCAGGGCGGCTCCATCGGCCTGGGCTTCGCGATCCCGATCAACCAGGCCCGTTGGGTCGCCGACACGCTCATCAAGACGGGCGAGCCGGTGTACGCGGTGATCGGCGTCCAGGTCGACATGTCGTACCAGGGCCAGGGCGCCAGGGTCACGGACGCCGCCTCCGGCGCGGACGCGGCGGTCACCCCGGGCGGCCCGGCGGACAAGGCGGGCATCAAGCCCGGCGACGTGATCACAAAGGTCGACGACACGGTCATCGACAGCGGCCCGACCCTGATCGGCCAGCTGTGGACGCACCGCCCGGGCGACGAGGTGAAGGTCACGTATGAGCGCGGCGGCAAGGAGCACACGGTGACGGTGACGCTGGGGGAGTTCAAGGGCGACCGATGAGTTCCGCCCTTCCGTTCGGTCGGTACGGGTGACGGACCGACCGACCGGAAGGGCACGGCATGACCCACCACCCCGTACGCACGGACCTGGACGCCCGCTACAGCGACAAGAACGCGTCCGCGACCCCCTGGGAGGAGGCCGCGGACGCGTTCGCGCGCGCGGAGCTCTACTGGCTCTCGACGATCCGCCCGGGCGGCGGCGTGCATGTGACGCCGCTGCTGGCCGTCTGGCGGGATGGCACGCTGCACTTCTGCACGGGGGAGACGGAGCAGAAGTACAGGAATTTGGCGGCGAACGCCGAGGTCGCGCTGACGACCGGGACGAACGTGCTGGCCGAGGGCCTGGACCTGGTGCTGAACGGGACGGCGGTCCGGGTCCGCGACGAGTCCCGGCTGCGCGCACTGGCGGCGGACTGGGAGGCGAAATACGGGCCGGAGTGGCACTTCGACGTGACCGACGGGGCCTTCGAGGCGGGTCACGGGCCGACGCCGGTGTTCGAGGTCCGTCCGGTCACGGCGTACGCGTTCGCCAAGGGGCCGTTCGGGCATACGCGGTACAGCTTCTGAATGTCTTTCGTCCGTTTGGTCCTGTATGGCCCCATCCGCCCGACGGCGTCACGGTCGCGGCGGTCGGCGGCGGGTGCGGCCACTCGGTGGCGCTGACCCTACCTGGAGGAAACGGCGGTCCCGGAGGACTACGTGATGCCGAAGCACCCGGTCTCGGGCCCGTACGAGCTCACGTCCGACGTCCCGGACCTGACGGTGACGCGGACGAGCGTACGCCTGCACGGGAAGAAGTAACCCGGCCCTGGTCCGTCCCGTCCCCGCCGCCGATCGTGAGTACCCCGGCGGGGACGGGACCACGGGATCACTCCCCGCGCACGGCATCCCTCGCCGCGAGCAGCCGCGCGAACTGGGCGTAGGACTGCTCGAGCTGGGCGACGGTGAAGACCATCACGGTCTCGCTGGAGCCACCCCCGTCGTCGTGCACCACGACCTGCAGGGCGGCCTGCTCGGCCCGCCCGTCGAAGACGGCGTCGCGACGCAGCGGGGTCACGTGGGTGACGCGGGGAGGCGCGGATGGGGGTCGGGAGGCGGGGTTAGGGTGGTCGAGCATCGGTGAACTCCTTCGAGCAGGGGTTGGTGCGCGGGCTCGGTGAGGGTTCGGCAGGTGGGCCAACACCTGCTGCTCCAGGATCACCGGGCCCTTCGGCGTACTTCATGTCCCGGCTACTCATTCACTCATGTGTATGAGTAGCTGGATCAAGAGTGATGCAACTCATATGCATGAGTCAAGCTCGGTAACGCTCGGGGAAGTTGATGGATCGGCTGTACTAATCGACTGCGGGGATCCTGTAGTCGAGAACGAACTGATCACCGGCCATCACGGTGTCGCACACCTCGACCACTCGCCCGCCCTCGACCACCGCATCGCGTACCAAGTGGATCACCGGGGCTCCGGGGCTGAGCTTGAGCGCGGTGGTTTCCTGTTTGGTGGCCAGGCGGGCTCGTATCGTCTCGACGAACTCGACCAGCAGATGGCCGTGTTCCTCCAGGCGGGCGTAGATCCCGCCTCCTCCGGGGTTCTCGGCGAACAGCTCAGGGATGTCCTGCGCGACGTCCCACGGCAGGTACGACGTGGCTTCCTCGGTGGGAACCCCGTCGCTGAAGTACAGGCGCCGACGCGCCAGCACCTTCTCGCCGACGCCGACGCCCAGTCGCTGCGCGACGTCCGGCGGAGCGTCCGCGGCGCCGACGTACAGCACGCTCACGTGGACAGATGCCCCGGACCGGTCGGCTTCGGCCAGGTAGGCGGCCTTGCCCGCCTTGCGGTGCGCTCGCCGGAAGCGGTCGGAGGACTTCCGCTGGACGGGCGGACGGCCCTTCACGTACGAACCGCGTCCGTGATGGGTGACGACGAGATCGCGGATCCGCAGCTCGGCGATCGCCCGCCGGACCGTTCCCACAGCCACCCCGTAACGCTTCATGAGCTCGGTCTCGCTCGGAACCTTCGCGTCGGGGGCGAGGACCCGGGTGCGGATCTGCTCGGCCAGCTCATCCGCGATCTGCAGGTACCGGGGGTTCCCGGAGCCCTTTGCCGCTGCGCTCTCCACTGCCCCTCCCGCCACCTATGCTCCTGTGCATGAGTACCAGCGCCCAGTCTGGCAGGTCCACCCCGCTGCACTCGGTCTCGGTGGCCGGCGCGGTGATCCGGGACGACGGCCGCATCCTGGTGATCCGACGGGCCGACAACGGCAGATGGGAACTGCCCGGCGGGGTGCTCGAACTCGACGAGGCGCCCGAGGCGGGAGCCCGTCGCGAAGTACGTGAGGAGACCGGCGTCGATGTCGCCGTGGACGGCCTGACAGGCGTCTACAAGAACATGCACCGCGGCATCGTCGCCCTGGTGTTCCGATGCCGGCCGGTCGGTGGCGCGGAGACCACGTCCGCCGAGTCCACCCACGTCACCTGGATGACGCCGCAGGAGATCCGCGCGAGCATGACGGAGGCGTACGCGATCCGCCTCCTGGACGCCTTGAGCGACGCGGCTCCGCACGTACGGACCCACGACGGGACGCGGCTGCTGAGTGCGGTTTAGCCACATCGCCCGAAGGCGGGAGTGGCGCTGGGCCGGCCGGGCTGAGGTGCCTGCCGGCCCAGCGGGACCGGTCAGTACTCGCAGGGCCCCGGCTTGGCGGAGAAGACCGGCCGGTCGAACGGCTGCTCATCACCCGGGAGCAGCTGGGCCACCGGGTTCTCGAAGCCGGGGTGGCCGTAGAAGCACCAGGGCTGGTGGTCCTGGTTCCTGGCCTTCGCGAGCGGCGGGATGACGATCTCTTCCGGGCGGACCAGCTGGCGCGAGTTGCCCTCGACGTCCTCCGCGCAGACGGAGAGGACGGGCATCCAGCATTCCTCCTGCCCCGGAGCGGCCTGCGCCTGGGCGGTGGGCAGTGCGACCGCGCCGGCGAGAGCGGCGACCGCGGCGGCTGCGACCGCGAGCTTCCGGGTGAAGTGACTCATGTGTGTCGGTCCTTTCCCTGACCGGAGAATTACTCTCCGTGCTTGATCTATTACTTTCCGGAGTCATGCTGGCCGAGTCGGGGAATCGGTAAACGGCGACGCAGCACCTATGACAATCACTTCGTGCGTCGGCGGCCCCGCTATCACTGCCCTGACCTGCGCAGATACCTGACCGCGCGGAACGGGCCCGCGGTTGCGCGTGTCGCTCGGCCCCAGGTTCGTGCGCCCGTCCGACGAGTACGCGCCCCAGGCGTGCGCGGATCCCCGCCTTGCTCACCCCGCCCGCACAGACCCCTGGCCCGCGGATCCCGCGACACCCGGGCGGCCGGTACGCTGTACCCGCCCCGCGGCAGGCGGGCGGGGCGAGGGTGGGTTGCCCGAGCGGCCTAAGGGAACGGTCTTGAAAACCGTCGTGGCAGCGATGTCACCGTGGGTTCAAATCCCACACCCACCGCCGGCAGGTCAGACGACGCGCTGATCGGAAGGGGTGCTCCAGTCCGGGGCGCCCCTTTGGCATGAGTTCGGGTCGGCCCGGGTGTCATACCCGCATGGCAGGGTGCCTGTCATGGACGTTGATCGGTTCTGGCAGCTCATCGAGACCGCGCGTGCTTCCGCAGCCACGGTCGGCAAGCCTCTCGACGAGGTGATGGTGAGCCTGCTCGCCGAGCGCCCGTCCCAGGAGATCCTTGCGTACGCGGCGCGGTTCGACGCGGTGCATGACGGCCTGTACCGGTGGGATGTGTGGGCCGCCGCGTACCTCATGGGCGGCGGTTGCTCCGACGACAGCTTCATCGACTTCCGAGCAGGCGTGATCGCCCTGGGCCGCGAGTGGTACGAGCGCACCGCCGCTGATCCGGACAGCCTTGCCGGGCATCCTGCCGTGGTGGCTTACCGCGACGAGGCCTGTTCTACGAGGACATGAACTACGTGGCCGCCGGCGCCTTCGAACGTCTCACCGGGGACCCGGATGCCTTCTACGACGCCTGGGACGAGTACCGGTCCGACGATGAACACGTAGGCGAGGAAGCGGACATGGGCGAAGACTTCGACTTCGACGACGCCGAGGAGATGCATCGACGGCTTCCCCGCCTCGCGAGACTGTGTCTCGGACCGATTCCTTACCGGTGATCTGGATCGAGGGCCTGGTCCTCGGCGGCATCGGCCTCTTGCTCGAGTGCGTCGACGAAGGCGTTGTGGAACCGGCGCTCAGCGTCTCTGCACGGAGCGCCGAAGAACGCGAGCTGGACCTCGCCGGTGTCGCACCGCATGAGTTCCTTCGTCACGAGGAAGGCGTCCAGCCCGTGGCAGTCCAGCTCCACGAGGCGTTCCTGCAGGCGGTTCGGATCGTGGTCGGCTTCCCAGAACGGTCGGACTCGCTCGGTCGTCGCTGCGATACGCGCCATACGGTCGGCGTCGAGTCCCATCCGATCCCTCCCCAGGTGTAGTCGCAGCGTACTGGCGGGCAAGCGAGGGATCGCGTGGCGGGTCAGTGGCAGTCGTAGCGGTAGGCGTACGGGGTGTCGGGGCAGTGGCGGCAGAGGAAGACGTAGAAGCCGCCGCAGTCGCCCAGCTGGATGTCGCCGGTGATGGTGAGGAGGTGTTCCATCCGGCGGGCGCAGACGCAGGTGGGCCAGTTCGGGGGTTGGGTCCAGGCCGGGTAGCCGCCGGCTTTGGTCGCGATGGCGCAGCCGTCCTCGAAGGACCAGGTGCCGAGTCCGTTGACGCCGTGGAGGCGTTTCTCCCAGGTCTGTTGGAGGTCGTACGGGAGGTCGAAGCCCGGGTAGTCGATGTCCGGGGTCGGGGTCAGGGTGGAGGGCGTGGGCATCAGGTCTTCGGGGTGGGTGAAGTCCGTTGCCCGGGGGATGTCGGTGAGGGTCCCGGCGGCGATGACCTCCGCCTCGTTGCGCCAGTGCAGCTGCGGGATCATCGGGCCGTCTTCGTTGTCGTCGTGGTGGAGCGCGCACCACACCAGCTGCAGCACGTCCGTCCCCGTGGGGAAGGCCGGCTGCGGGACGTCCCGGGCGTAGAGCTGGAGGACCGGGACCATCGGTGTGCGGCCGGGGGTGATCTCCTCGAGGCTCCGCCCGTCGTCGGCATACGTCCAGTGGCCCTCCCGGGCGCAGTGCGGCCACGGTTCGGCCGCCGGCCAGAGGAGGGGCCCGCCCATCGAGCTGTCCCCGGGGCCCGGGTCGCCCGGCGCAGGGTTGAGGAGCGTCGTCTCCCGCGCCAGCGCGGTGTACTCGGGCAGCAGCCCGCTGAGGTCCATCGGTGGTCGCGGCATGTCATCCCCTCCGTGAACGACGCTATCCCGCCCTACTGACAGCGGCTACGACGGCTCCGTCGAGAGCTGGATCAAGTTCCCGCACGTGTCATCCAGCACCGCCGTAGTCACCGGCCCTGCCGCCACCGGCGGCTGCGTGAAGCGGACGCCCAGGGACACGAGGCGGGCGTGTTCCGCCTCTACGTCCGGGACCGCGAACTGGGCCAGCGGGATGCCCTCCGCCACCAGCGTGTCGCGGTATGTGCGGGCCGCGGGGTGGGTTGACGGCTCCAGGAGGAGCTGGGTGCCCTCGGGGTCCTCCGGGGAGACGACCGTCAGCCAGCGGTGGTCCGGGCCGAGGGGGACGTCGTACTTCTTCACGAAGCCCAGCACCTCCGTGTAGAAGCGCAGGGCGGCGGTCTGGTCGTCGACGAAGACGCTGGTCAGATGGATCTTCACGGGGTGCTCCTGACGGCGGTACGCAAAGGGCGCGACGACGCTACCGGAGGTAACGTCCGAAATCTGCGACCTCCGAGGGAGAAAGGCCGGTGCGTGGGTGCCGTCAAGCAGGTGGCGCGGGTGCTGCGGCGGGTGCCGTGGCTGGCGTCGGCGCTGCTGATCGCCGCCGGCCTGGTCATCAACCTGGCCACCCCCCGGGACGCGGTCGTGGGCGCCGCCTTCTCCGCCGCGCCGATGGCGGCCGCCGCCCTGTGGACGTTCCGGGGGACCGCCGTCGTGGCCGGAGGGGCCATCGTCTCGTTCGCGCTGGTGCTCCTCTACTGGGACCGCCTCGGGACCGCGGATTCCATCGCCCGCCTCGCGACGACCGCGACGGTGGGCCTGCTGTCGCTGGTCGTCAGCCAGGCGCTGCGGGTGGGCGAGGCGCGGTTGGCGTCCGCGAGCGAGGTGGCGGAGGCGCTGCAGGTCGCGCTGATGCCCGTACCCCCCGAGCGGATCGGGCGGTACTCCTTCGCGACCCGGTACGAGGCCGCCCACGCCGAGGCCAAGGTCGGCGGGGACCTGTACGGGGTGCGGCGGACGCCCTTCGGCGTGCGGCTGATGGTGGGGGACGTGCGGGGCAAGGGGCTGGAGGCGATCGCGGGGGTGTCGACGGTGCTCGGCGCCTTCCACGAGGCCGCCGACACCGAGCCGGATCTCGCGGTGGCGGCGGCGAAGGTCGAGCAGTCGCTGCTGCGGGACAACGAGCGGGTGACGGACGGCAGCCTCGACGAGCGGTTCGTCACCGCCGTACTGGTGGAGATCCCCGACGGGGAACCGTCCGTGCTGCGCGTCGTCAACCGGGGGCATCCGGCGCCCCTGCTGTTTCCCGGCGCCGGCAGGCCCGTACAGGTGCTGGAGCCCGATTCGTGCGCCCTGCCGCTGGGGCTGGGGGACCTGGGGGGCGGGCCGGCGGGAGAGGCGCGGGAGTGGGCCTTCCCGCCGGGGGCGCTGCTACTCCTCTACACGGACGGCGTGAGCGAGGCCCGCGACGCGCACGGCGTCTTCTACGACCCCCGCGCGCGCCTCACCCGCCGGAGCTTCCCGAATCCCGCCGGGTTGCTCGACACCGTGGTGAAGGACGTACGGCGGCACACCGGCGGGGAGACGGACGACGACATGGCGCTGCTGGCCGTCATGCACACCCCCGCCGAGGGCCGTCGGCGGTAGCCGGACAGCGGCGCCACCACCCGCGAACGACACGGCGGGAGGGGACGGACTACGGCTTGCGGCTCACCGCCCCGAACTCGTCCACCTCGGCCGGCAGCCCGAACGGGTTCTCCGCCGGACGCCACCGCGAGCACGACACCAGCCCCGGCTCCAGCAGCTCCTGGCCCTCGTGGAAGGTGGCGATGACCTCGGGTTTCCGCAGGTGATACGTGGGCCGGCCGACCTCGTTCCAGATGCCGATGGCCCGCTCGAACGCCTCGCCGGTGACGACGTTCGTACCGTCCGCCGTGACCAGATAGCTGCCCGACGGCAGGGCCCGCAGCAGCCGGCGGACGATCGACCTGGCCTCCTCGGTGTCCTCGATGTGGCCGAGGATGTTGAAGAGCATCAGGGCGATCGGCCGTTCGAAGTCCAGCAGCTTTCCGGCCTGTTCGATGATGCGGTCGGGGTCGCGCAGGTCCGAGTCGATGTAGTGCGTGGCGCCCTCGGGGCTCGAGGTGAGCAGGGCTCGGGCGTGGGCGAGGACGATCGGGTCGTTGTCGACGTACACGATGTGCGCGTCGGGGGCGGTGCGCTGGGCGACCTCGTGGGTGTTGTCGAGGGTGGGCAGGCCCGTGCCGATGTCGAGGAACTGGCGTACGCCCACTTCCCCCGCCAGATAGGTGACGGCGCGGGACATGAAGCCGCGGGAGTGCCGGGCGATCGGGACGATGTCCGGGTAGATCTCCTGGAACTGCCGGCCGACTATCCGGTCGACCTCGTAGTTGTCCTTGCCGCCCAGCCAGTAGTTCCAGATACGGGGCGAGTGCGGGACGGTGGTGTCGATCACGGGATCGGGTTGCTGCTCGAGCGAGGTCACAGGGGAGCTCCAGAGGTGAGGCCGGTTCTTCAACGCCCAAGTTAGCCGGGCGAATTCACGGCTCACCAGCGCTACGGGCGAGTAGCTCACCGCCCGTACCGCCCCGCCGAGTACACCGTCGCCGCCGCCTCGCGCCGCGGCAGCCCCGTGGCGGCGGCCGCCGCGATCAGCGCTCCGGCGGTGTCCTCGCCGTGGCCGGACTCGTACGCGCGGCAGGCCGCCCAGAACAGGCGGGCGTTGCGTTCGCCGGGGCGCGACGCCGCGACGAACCGCACCAGCGCCCGTGCCCGGGGGCTCCAGGCGGTGCCGATAGACGGCGCCGGGCGGCGTAACGGCTGCGTGAGCAGCGCCAGCAGCGCCCCCGGGACCGGCGCGGGGCGCTGGGGCGAGCCCGGGGCCAGGCGGTACGTCCCCCTGAGGGTGAGCGAGCCGGGGCCCGCCAGATAGCCGCCGGTGCCCCGGACGTCGATGCCGGGGGCCAGCCGGGACGCGGAGTTGGGGACGTGGATGCCCGGCGGGCCCGTGAGCCAGAGGTGGCTGCCACCGGAGGGGGTGCGGACGGTGACCGTGGCGGGGAGGGCGAAGCCGAGTCCGGCGGCGAGGGCGCGGAACGCGGCGAGGCCGGCGGTGCCCGTCTTCACGTCGAGGTCGATGCCGATGAGGTGGTGCGCCGGGCGCATACAGGCGATGCCGTACCCGGTGGCCCAGGGCGCGGCGGCGAACAGGGCGCGCACGGCGTCCGGGTCGAGCGTGGCGTCGTACACGCCGTGGCCGACGCGGCCGCATTCGCCGCGGCAGGGGATCCGGGGCCAGTCGGTGCGGTGGGGGGAGGGGACGGCGGGCTGTTTGGCGCGCGACAGCGGGAAGACGGGCAGGCCGCGGCGTACGGCGACGAGGGCGTTGGCGAGAGCGGCGGTGTGGGCAGAGGCGGATCCGGGACCGACCATACGTCCATGTTCGGACGAATGTTCGATGACCGGAAGTGGTGAGACGCGACCGGGTTTACGAACCTTCGCTCACGCCTGCGGGGGATTCGGGCCTTCTGGGCCGAATAGCCCGGGATCCGCGGGCAAGGATGTGTCCGCGACGTCGTTACAGCAGCCGGGACGGACGGCCAACCGCTCCGGCACTCAACGGCTTTCGAGCCACTGGGAGGGACCAGATATGGCAAGCATCCGCACCGCCCGCCTCATCGCCGCCGCGGCCGCCGTTCCGCTCGCGGCAGCGTTGTTCTCCGGCGTCGCCCAGGCGGACAACGGCGCCTTCGCCGAGGGATTCTCCAACGCCGCCAACGTCGGGCAGGCCGGGGTCGGCGGGAGCAACAGCGGCATCAGCTCGCAGACGCAGCAGGTGGCGCAGGGCGGCGGATCGAACGAGAGCAGCACCGCCACCGCCGTCGGCTGGGGCAACGTGATCGACCAGAGCGACACGGCGGTCGTCTTCACCAACCTCTGGTAGCACGCCGGGGTTGCTTCGGGTCATGCGCGGCCGCGTTCCCTGCGAAGGGGGCGCGGCCGTACCCCCTGTGGGGGACGCCCCTGGGGGACACCCTCATCCCGCGCTCCGACTCCAGAAGGTGTAGTCCACCTCCCGCCTAGTCCCTGAGGGGGACGAGGTATCACGACCTGCGGCGGATCCGCCGCAGCCCGCCCGCTCCTAGCGTGGTGCCATGACCGCGACCCTGCCCGTAAGCACCGCCACCGCCGACCTGCCGGCGTTCTCGACGTACGTGACCGAACGCGGACCGGTGCTGCTGCGGACCGCGCGCTCCATGACCCCCAACCCGGCGGACGCCGAGGACCTGCTGCAGACGGCGCTCACCAAGACGTACCTGGCCTGGGACCGGATCGAGGACCCGCGCGCCCTGGACGGCTACGTCCGCCGGGCGCTGCTGAACACCCGCACCTCGGAGTGGCGCCGGCGCCGGGTCGACGAGTACGCGGCCGGTGACGAACTGCCCGAGCCCGAGCCGGAGGCCGCCGTGGACCCGGCCGAGCGGCAGGCGATGCGCGACGCGATGTGGCGGGCGGTGCTGCGGCTGCCGGACCGGCAGCGGGCGATGGTGGTCCTGCGCTACTACGAGGACCTCAGCGAGGTGCAGACCGCCGAGGTCCTCGGGGTCTCGGTCGGTACGGTCAAGAGCGCCGTCTCGCGCGCCCTGGCGAAGCTGCGCGCCGACGCGGGCCTCGGGGAGCTGACCGAAGCCGCCTGAGCCCCCCGCCGCGCGAGGTAGTGACAGGCCCTCCCCGGGTCAGCACAATCAGCGCCATCGACCACTGGCGGCGACCCGTGGCTCGACCGCGTTCGTGACCCTCGCGCCCTTCGGGAGGCCCCGTGCTCAGCACGATGCAGGACGTACCTCTGACCGTCTCGCGGATCCTTGCCCACGGCTCGACCGTGCACGGCGGAGCCCGCGTGATCACCTGGACCGGGGAGGGCGACCCGCACACCCGTACCTACGCCGAGGTCGGCGTCCGGTCGGCCCGGCTGGCGCACGCCCTCCACGACGAGCTCGGCGTCCGCCCCCAGGAGCCGGTCGGCACCCTGATGTGGAACAACGACGTCCACCTCGAGGCGTATATGGCGATCCCGTCCATGGGCGCCATCCTGCACACGCTCAACCTCCGCCTCCCCGCGGACCAGCTGGCCTGGATCATCGATCACGCCGCCGACCGCGTGATCATCGTCAACGCCACCCTGCTCCCCCTCCTCGTCCCGCTGCTGCCCCGGCTGACGTCCGTCGAGCACGTCGTGGTCGCCGGCGCCGGCGACCGCTCCCCGCTCGAGGGCGCCGCGGTGAGCGTGCACGACTACGAGGAGCTGATCGACGGCCGCCCCGACACGTACGACTGGCCGTCCCTCGACGAACGCGACCCCGCCGCCCTGTGCTACACCTCCGGCACCACGGGCGACCCCAAGGGCGTGCTGTACAGCCACCGTTCGGTCTATCTGCACTGCCTGCAGCTGAACGCCGCCGAGTCCTTCGCCCTGCTGCCCCGCGACATCGCGCTGCCGGTGGTCCCGATGTTCCACGTGAACGGCTGGGGGATGCCGCATGCCGCGTTCATGGCGGGCGCCTCGCTGCTGATGCCCGACCGGTTCCTGCAGCCGGCGCCGCTGGCCGAGATGATCGAGACGGTACGGCCGACCATCAGCGGCGCCGTCCCGA
The DNA here is from genome assembly GCF_009604385.1 of Streptomyces smaragdinus. GTDB lineage: Bacteria > Actinomycetota > Actinomycetes > Streptomycetales > Streptomycetaceae > Streptomyces > Streptomyces smaragdinus. Next base: position 80,127 of record NZ_WEGJ01000015.1, on the reverse strand, counting down.
CGATCTGGCAGGGGCTGCTCGCCGAGCTCGACGCCAAGCCCCGCGACTGCTCCTCCCTCACCCGCGTCATCATCGGCGGCTCCGCCTGTCCGCCGGCGCTGATGAAGGCGTTCGACGAGCGGCACGGCATCCGCCTCGTGCACGCCTGGGGGATGACGGAGATCTCGCCGCTGGGCTCCGTCGCCCACCCGCCGCCGCATCTGGGCGCCGAGGAGGAGATGGCGTACCGGCTCACCCAGGGCCGGTTCCCCGCTTCCGTCGAGGCGCGGCTGGCGGGGCCGGACGGCGGCTTCCAGCCGTGGGACGGGGTGTCCGCCGGGGAGCTGGAGGTGCGCGGGCCGTGGGTGGCGGCGGCGTACTACGGGGGCGCGAAGGGGGAGGCGTTCCGGCCGGAGGACAAGTTCAGCCCGGACGGGTGGCTGCGTACGGGGGACGTCGGGACCATCACCCCGGACGGCTTCCTGACGCTCACCGACCGGTCGAAGGACGTCATCAAGTCCGGCGGGGAGTGGATCTCGTCGGTGGCGCTGGAGAACGAGCTGATGGCCCACCCCCACGTGGCGGAGGCGGCGGTGGTCGCCGTACCGGACGAGAAGTGGGGCGAGCGTCCGCTGGCCGCGGTCGTGGCGGCGCCCGGGACGGAGCTGGACTTCGCGGAGTTGGGGGAGTTCCTCGGCGGGCGGATCGCGAAGTGGCAGCTGCCGGAGCGGTGGGCGGCGATCGCGGAGGTGCCCAAGACGAGCGTGGGGAAGTTCGACAAGAAGCGGCTGCGGGCGCAGTACGCGGAGGGAGAGCTGGACGTCACGACGCTCTGACGGGTCCTCACAGCTCCAGCTGGTACTCGTGCGTGTCCCGCTCCCACCGCAGCCCCAGCTGCTCGTTCACCGCGAGCATCGGGCCGTTGTCCGCCGCGTTGTCCGCCTCCACCTCGCTCACCCCGGGGTAGGCGTCGTGCAGCCAGCGGAGCATCTCGGCCTTGACCCACATCCCGAGCCCGTGCCCGCGGTACGCCGGCACCACCGCCGTGTCGTACTGCAGGGCGCGGGCCGCGGTCCCCTCCGGGACGACGACCTCCGTGAACCCGGCGATCTCCCCGCCCGTCAGCGCGGCGACCGTCAGCAGCACGTCCCCCCGGTCGGCGACCACCGAGGCCATCGCCCGCAGCCGCTCGGCGGACCAGCCCACCGGGCCGAGGTCCAGCTCACCCACCGGCATGTCGTTCATCGCGCACTTGGCCCGCGCGAAGGCCTCCGCGTACCGGTCGGGCACCGTCCCCCGCCACCGGGCCAGCGCGTACCCCTCCCGCTCCCCCACCAGCTCCTCCAGCCACGCCCGGTGCACCCCGTCCAGCTCCAGCACCAGATGGCGCACGGTAAGAACCTGCCGGAACCCGTGCCGCAGAAAGAAGGCCTCCCCGGCGGTCCCCGCCGGCACCCCGCAGAACAGCGTCCGCCGCCCCTCGGCGCGGCACGCCTCCACCGCCGCCCGCAGCAGCCCGCCGCCCAGCCCCCGGTCGCGGTCAGCCGGCCGTACGTGCAGCGCCAGCTCCGCCAGATGGTCCTGCCCCGGGGAGGTGAAAAGCCGCACCCCCGCGACGGCCGCCACCTCCCCGTCCGTCCCCGGCGCCTGCCAGCAGCGCAGCCGGCTGTCCGCGCCGGGGTGAGCGAGCCGGCCGCGGATCTGCCCCACCGTGGGCGCGGGCAGCCCCGGCAGATCGTGCGCCAGGGACTCCGCGATCACCGCGTGCCAGACCTCGGGCCCGGCGCCGGAGGCAGGGACCTCGGCCAGCATGCTCATGACCCACAGCGTGTTCGCGTTCCCGGGGTTGATCAAGGACGTATCCCGGATGATTGAATAACCGTCCGGTTATGGAACACCCACAAGGTGCGTGAACGGCAGTGGAGCTGCGCGACATCGAGATCTTCCTCACACTCGCCGAGGAGCTGCACTTCGGCCGCACCGCCGAGCGGCTGCACGTCTCCCAGGCGCGGGTCAGCCAGTCGATCGCCAAGCAGGAACGCCGGATCGGCGCCGCCCTGTTCGAACGTACGTCCCGTAAGGTCGCGCTGACGCCGATAGGCAGCCGGCTGCGGGACGACCTGGACGCCGGCTACCGGCTGATCACGGCCGGACTGCAGCGGGCCACGGACGCCGCGCGCGGCGCCTCGGGGACGCTGAACCTGGGCATCATGGGGCCGCTGGCGCACGACATCGCGCATCTGACGGCGCTCTTCCGCGCCCGCCATCCGGGGTGCGAGCTGCGCTTCCGCGAGGCCCACTTCTCCGACCCCTTCGGCCCGCTGCGGGCCGGCGACGTCGACGTCCAGCTCACCTGGCTGCCGGTGCGCGAGGCCGATCTCACCGTCGGGCCCGAGCTGCTGGTCGAGCCAGTGGCCCTCGCCGTATCGCCGGACCATCCCCTCGCCGGGCGGGAGTACGTGGAGCTGGAGGATCTGGCGGACTGCGAGATGATGCGGCCGGCGTATCCGGTCCCCGACTACTGGCTGCGCACCCTCGCCCCCGATACGACCCCGTCCGGCCGCCCGATCCGGGGCGGCGTACGGGCGGCGACCATCCAGGAGGCGTTCGCGATGGTGGCGGCGGGCCTCTGCGTGACGACGGTCTTCGCCCCCGTGACCCGCTACTATCCCCGGGCGGACATCGACTTCGTCCCCCTGCGCGACGCGACGCCCTCCCGCTGGGCCCTGGTGTGGCGGACGGCGCATGAGACGGCGCTGGTCAGGGCGCTGGCCGAGACGGCGGAGGATGCCCGGGAGGAGCCGCTGACCCCGGGCGCATTCGGCCCGCGGGCGGTGCCGCCGCCGGGCGCGTAAGCCCCCCTCGTCAAAGAACTCAGGCCGCCGTCCCCAGCCACAGCACCAGCTCCCGCTCCCGGGCCCGCAGCCGCTCCATCTCCGCCTGCTGCTCCGGCGTCCACGCGGGGCTGGCGACCAGCTCGATCCGCAGCCAGCCGATGTCGTCCGTACGTCCGGGGGAGGGGTCCACCGACCAGGGCAGCGTCCGCCACAGGGCCGCCAAATCGGCGCGCACCCAGGCGAGTTCCGCCTCGGCGGGCTGAGGTTCCCGCATCGCTTCGACCACGCGCCAATGCTACTGCTGTTCGAATTTCGAGCGCAGGAGATTTACGGTACGTGTGCCGTGGATCACGGGGAGTCCCGGAGGGGGAAGGCCGGGGGGAGGTGACATCGGGGGGACAAGCCACCTCCCCCCGATGGGGACGGCCCTCAGGCCCGCTGCGCCACTGGGGGGAAGCGCGGCGCGCGCCGGCCACGCAGTGGGGCCGTCCCTGAGCCGCCGGGTTCCGTCCGGCCCGCGGCGGGCTCACATCTCAATAGTGGCCCCCCGGGGCGGCGTCCACAGGCGGCGAAAGACCTTCCCCGGGAGGACTTTGGTCCATAATTCCTGGTCGCTGGATAGACTCACGCGACCGGCGCATGGGGGCGGCGCACGGACGGCCGCCGGGGAGGGTGTGGACGCACATGGACGTGAAGAAGCTGACGATATCTATCCTCGTCGTCTTTGTTCTCTACTCCATCATCAACTCACCCGAACGCTCCGCCGACCTCGTCGGTGTGGGCTTCCAGGGGGTGGCGGACGCCGCGGAGGGGATCGGCGACTTCATGACCGAACTGGTCAACTGACCGCCGTCCCCCTGACGGGGAGTCATCCCATACCCCCGGATCGCGGCCTCAACTAGCCGTCAACACGGTGATTTACGGTGCTTGCACGAGCGCACATCTCTTGTGATGCTATGACCGCTTTTCCCGTTTTGTCCGAGCCGTCTGCCGCCAGGGCAGCCGGCCGGGACGAGGTTGCGCGAAGGGGTGGTCCGGTCCGTGTCGACCAGCGCCGCACCGCCGGCCCCCGGGCCCCGTACACCCGAGCAGGGCCCGCCGCGGCAGCGGCCCACGGACACCAGGGCGCTGACCCAGGTCCTCTTCCGGGAGCTCTTCGCCGCCCGGCCGGGCACCCCGGAGCACACCCGGGTGCGGGCCGCGCTGATCGAGGCCAATCTGCCGATGGTGCGGTACGCCGCCGCCCGCTTCCGCAGCCGTAACGAGCCGATGGAGGACGTCGTCCAGGTCGGCACGATCGGCCTGATCAACGCCATCGACCGGTTCGACCCGGACCGCGGCGTGCAGTTCCCCACCTTCGCCATGCCGACGGTCGTCGGCGAGATCAAGCGCTACTTCCGCGACAACGTCCGCACCGTCCACGTCCCGCGCCGGCTGCACGAGCTGTGGGTGCAGGTCAACGGCGCCACCGAGGACCTCACCACGCAGTACGGCCGCAACCCCACCGCCGCCGAGATCGCCGACCGGCTCGGCGTCCCGGAGGAGGAGGTGCTCGCCTGCCGGGAGGCCGGCCGCGCGTACCACGCCGCCTCCCTGGAGGCCGCGCAGGAGGGTGACGGGTCGCCCGGGCTGCTCGACCGCCTCGGCTACGAGGACCCGGCCCTCGCGGGCGTCGAGCACCGCGATCTCGTACGCCATCTGCTGGTCCAGTTACCGGAACGCGAACAGCGGATCCTGGTCCTGCGCTACTACAGCAACCTCACCCAGTCGCAGATCAGCGCCGAACTCGGCGTCTCCCAGATGCACGTCTCCCGGCTGCTGTCGCGCAGCTTCGCCAGGCTGAGGTCCGCAAACAGGATCGACCTGTAACCGGAACAGGTCACGCCGCTCCCGGCGGGAAGCTCGCGAACTGCGCAAATATGTCGACTTGACGCTACAGCGTGTTGCCGACTTGTGACATTCTGCTGGAACCGTGTTTGCCGCGCCCCAGCCTCCGGTATTCAGGATGAGGCTGGACTGACTGGGCCGGTGCCCCGGCGCCGTCGGACGGCCGCGAACCGACCGCGACCTCGAGGGGGTGGCATGTCCGTAGAACTGGGCAGCTCCAAGGTGCTCACCGATGCCGAGCCGGCGACCGCGCAGACCCCGGCGGCTCCGCTGCCGGCGCCCACCGGCGCCATCGACACCCGTACGCTCTCGCGCTCCCTGTTCCTGCGGCTCGCCGAGCTCGACCAGGACAGCCCCGAGCGCACCTACGTCCGCGACACCCTCATCGAGCTCAATCTGCCGCTGGTGCGGTACGCGGCGGCGCGTTTCCGCAGCCGCAACGAGCCGATGGAGGACATCGTCCAGGTCGGCACGATCGGCCTGATCAAGGCGATCGACCGGTTCGACTGCGGCCGCGGGACGGAGTTCCCGACGTTCGCGATGCCGACGGTCATCGGCGAGATCAAGCGCTACTTCCGCGACACCAGCTGGTCCGTGCGTGTCCCCCGCCGGCTGCAGGAGCTGCGCCTGGCGCTCACCAAGGCCAGCGACGAGCTGTCCCAGCGCCTGGACCGCTCCCCGACCGTCCCCGAACTCGCCCGCTATCTCGGCGTGTCGGACGAGGACGTGGTGGACGGCCTCGCCGTCGGGAACGCGTACACCGCCAGCTCCCTGGACTCCCCCTCGCCGGAGGACGACGGCGGCGAGGGCTCCCTCGCGGACCGGCTGGGGTACGAGGACACGGCGCTGGAGGGCGTGGAGTACCGGGAGTCGCTCAAGCCCCTGCTGGCGCAGCTGCCGGCCCGGGAGCGGCAGATCATCATGCTCCGGTTCTTCGCCAACATGACGCAGTCGCAGATCGGGGAGGCGGTGGGCATCTCGCAGATGCACGTGTCCCGGCTGCTCACCCGCACGCTGGCGCAGCTGCGCGAGGGTCTGATCTCCGACTGAGGCACGGCCGGGCCGCCGGGCAGTGGTACGAGCTCCCGGCGGCCGGATGAGAGTGGATCAGCCGAGTGCGAACCAGGCCGCGGCGGCCACGACGACCACGGCGACGAGCACGCCGACGATCAGTCCGACGCGCGAGTTTCCGCCGCTCTGCGGCTGGGCCGCCCGGGGGCCGGCCTGCGGTACGCCGCCCTCGTCGACGAACGCGCGGAACATCTGGGTGTTGCCCGCCGGGTCGTAGTTGGGGTCCGGCGCCTGACCTTGGGGATTGTGAGCCATGGTGCCGCACCCTAGCGAACGTGCCGTGGGTTGACCAGAAGAGTATTTGCCTGAGGCAACGACCTGGGATATCGTTGCTTAGTGCAACAAACAAACTCCTCCTCCATGAGCCACCGGCAGATCATGGAGGCCCTCTCCGGCCTCCTCCTCGGCATGTTCGTCGCGATGCTGTCGTCCACCATCGTCTCCAACGCGCTCCCCCGCATCATCGCCGACCTGCACGGCACCCAGAGCGCGTACACCTGGGTGGTCACCGCGGCCCTGCTGTCGATGACGGCCACCACCCCCCTGTGGGGCAAGCTGGCCGACCTGTTCAGCAAGAAGCTGCTGGTCCAGATATCCCTGGTGATCTTCGTCACCGGTTCCGTCGTGGCCGGACTCAGCCAGAACACCAGCATGCTCATCGTCTGCCGGGTGATCCAGGGCATCGGCGTCGGTGGACTCACCGCCCTCGTCCAGGTCATCCTCGCCGCGATGATCTCCCCGCGTGAGCGCGGCCGCTACAGCGGCTACCTCGGCGCCGTCTTCGCCGTCGCCACCGTCGGCGGCCCCCTGCTCGGCGGTGTGATCACCGACACCGAGTGGCTGGGCTGGCGCTGGTGCTTCTACGTCGGTGTGCCGTTCGCGCTGATCGCCCTGGTCGTGCTGCAGAAGACCCTGAAGCTGCCCGTCGTACGGCGCGAGAACGTCCGTATCGACTGGCTCGGCGCCACCGTGATGAGCGCCGCCGTCTCGCTGCTGCTGATCTGGGTGACGCTGGCCGGCGACTCGTACGAGTGGCTGTCCTGGCAGACCTATGTGATGGTCGCCGGTTCGATCCTGCTCGGCCTGCTCTTCGTGTTCATCGAGTCCCGCGCCGCCGAGCCGATCATCCCGCTGCGGCTGTTCCGCAACCGCACCATCACCCTGGCCTCCACCGCGAGCCTCTTCGTCGGTATCGCGATGTTCGGCGCCACGGTCTTCCTCAGCCAGTACTTCCAGCTGGCCCGGGGCGAGTCGCCCACCATGTCCGGTGTGCTGACCATCCCGATGATCGCGGGCCTGTTCATCTCCTCGACGGTCTCCGGCCAGATCATCACCCGTACCGGCCGCTGGAAGGGCTGGCTGGTCACCGGTGGCGTGCTGCTCAGCGGCGCGCTCGGGCTGCTCGGCACCATGCGCTACGACACCCCGTACTGGCACCTGGCGATCTTCATGGGCCTGCTGGGTCTCGGCGTCGGCATGATGATGCAGAACCTCGTCCTGGCCACCCAGAACCAGGTCGCCCCGGAGGACCTCGGCTCGGCCAGCTCCACCGTCGCGTTCTTCCGTTCGCTCGGCGGCGCGGTCGGTGTCTCGGTGCTCGGCGCGGTGCTCAGCACCCACATCAGCACCTATCTGACCGAGGGCCTGACCAGGCTCGGCATCAAGCCGCCCGGCGGCGACGGGTCGCAGATCCCGAACCTGTCCGAGCTGCCCGAGCCGGTCCGGGTCGTCGTGGAGAGCGCGTACGGGCACGGTGTGGCCGACATCTTCGCCTACGCCGCCCCGATCGCCGCGGTGGCGCTGATCCTGGTGATCTTCATCAAGGAGGTCGCCCTCGGAAAGCACAGCGGTCTCCAGCAGGCCGCCGAGCAGGCCTCGGCGACCACGGTCGGCAAGGCAAGCTGATTCTGCTCCGAGCCACCCCTCCGGCCGTCCTGAGGAGTACGGTCGGAGGGGTGATCAAGGTCCTGCTCATCGACGACGAGGCTCTGGTACGGGCAGGCATCCGGGCGATCCTCGGCGCCGCCGAGGACATCGAGGTGGTCGCGGAGGCCGGCGACGGGCGTGAGGCCCTCGCCCTGGCCCGCGCCCACCGGCCCGACGTGACACTCCTCGACATCCGGATGCCGCTGCTGGACGGCCTCGGCGCGGCCGCGGAGCTGCGCCGGACGGTGCCGGACACGGCGGTGGTGATGCTCACCACGTTCTCCGAGGACGAGTACATCACCGGCGCCCTGGACAGCGGCGCGAGCGGCTTCCTCCTCAAGTCCGGTGACCCGTACGAGCTGATGGCGGCCGTCCGTGCCGTGCACGGCGGCGCCTCGTTCCTCTCCCCGCGCATCGCGCACCGCGTGATCCAGCAGCTGAGCGGCGGCCGGATGAGCCGCCGGACGGCCGCCCGCGAGCGGATCGACAAGCTCACCCCCCGCGAGCGGGACGTGCTGGCGCTGGTCGGCGCGGGTTTGTCCAACGCGGAGATCGGGGAGCGGCTGTTTCTGGTGGAGGGCACCGTCAAGGCGTACGTGAGCGCCGTCCTCGGCCGCCTGGACGTGCGGAACCGGGTCCAGGCGGCGGTCGTCGCTTACGAGGCTGGGCTAGTCGCAGAGCAGTGATTTGCCGGAGACCGGCGCGCCCTCGACGGACGTCCGGTCGAACACCACCGGCAGCACCTTCTGCCCGTCCGTCCCCAGCGCGATGTCGAACGTCTTCCCGTGCCCCGCGACGGGCTCCAGCCGGGCGCCCGGCAGCGCGGCGGCCAGGGTGGGGGCGTAACGGATCCACTCGGGGTCGTACGTGACGACCGTCTGCCCCGTCGCCCCTGCGGCGACCGGCTCCACCACGGCGTCGAAACCGCTGGCCTTCAGCCGCTTCGCCACGTCCGCGTCGGACGTCCGCACCCGGATGAACTCCGTCGGCATGTCGACCGCCGTCCGCCCGGCCGGCGTGATCCGCTCGTCGCCCGTCAGCGGCCGGTCCTCCCGCAGCGCCTCCCACATCGCCCCGGCCCGCTTCCGGTCCCACACCACCGTCGAGCCCCACGTGGGCACCCGGTGGTCCCAGTCGGACACCGGCACGGTCGCGAACTCCGTGTCCCGCACCTTCCCCAGCGCCATCCCCAGCCGCGCCAGGTCCACCAGACTCGTCCCGCCGCCGGCGTGGACGGACGTCAGCAGGGCGCTCGCGGTGAAGGTGGCGGCCTCCAGATCGGTGAACGCCCCCGCCTCCCGCAGCCGGTCGAGCATCCCGGCGACCAGCTTCTGCTGCCGCCGCACCCGTCCCCCGTCCCCCGGCGGCGGGATGTGCCGCGCGCGGGCGTACCGCAGCGCGACCCGGCCGTCGACGTGATGGGTGCCGGGGGCCAGCGCGAGGCCGGAGTTGACGTCCTCCACGGGCTCGGCGGTGCACACCGTGGCGCCGCCGAGACGGTCCACCGTCTGCGCGAAGTCCTCGAAGCCGGCGCGCAGATAGTGGTCGACCTTCAGCCCCGTCGCCTGCTCCACCGTCCTGACGGCGAACTCGTCGCCGCCCTCCTTGAACGCCGCGTTGATCTTCCCGGAGTGCGCCTTGTGCTGCCCGTGCGGGGGGAACGCCACGTACGAGTCCCGCAGCAGCGACACCACGCTCGCCCGGTGGCCGTCCGCCGAGAGGTGGACGAGCATCAGCACGTCCGTGCAGTCGCAGCCCTCCCCGCCGACGTGCAGCCGGTCGATGGTCTCGCGTGGCAGTCCGGCGCGGCGGTCGATCCCGGCGACGAGGATGTTCGTACCCGACGGGCCGGCGGGGGCGTCCACGGCGCGGACGGCCCCGCCGGTGGCGAGCGCGGCGAGCAGGAGGGCGGTCACGACTAAGCGGCGCATGGGCTGGAGCGTACGCGCCGAATCGCCGCGAACCGGTTGTTTCCGGTCTCCGTGTGTCAGACGTCCCGGGTCCGCAGCGCCCGGATCCCGGCCGCCAGCGCGGCGGCCGCCCAGGCGGCGACGACCAGCCCGTACTCCGCGTCCCCGGTCATGAACCGCTGCCCGGCGAGCGTGGGCGTGAACTCGGCGACCGTCGCGAAGACCTCCGAGTCGAACGCCGCCGCCAGCAGCTGCAGCACGAACGGCACGACCAGCAGCAGCCCGAACAGCACCGTGATCGTCCCCGCCGACCGCCGCACCAGCGTCCCGACCCCCAGCGCCAGCACGGCGACCAGCGCCAGATGCACGCCCATCGCCCCGACCTGCGCCACCGTCCTCGCCGCGTCGAAGCGCCCGTACTCGTCCAGCAGCGGCGCGCTCACCGCCGTCCCGACCGCCGCCAGCGGCACCCCCACGGCGAACACCACCACCGCCACGACCCCCGCCTTCGCCAGCATCAGCCGCGCCCGCACCGGCGTGCAGGCCAGCGTCACCGTGATGCTCCGGCCGGCGAACTCCGAGGTCATCGCCAGCATGCCGAGCGCCCCCAGCACGAACTGCACGGCGAACGCGACCGTTCCCACGGCCGCCGACGCCGCGTCCACCGAACCGGGGTCGCCGCCGTGCATCTCCAGGTTGTTGCTCGTGGTCAGCGCGGTCCCCGGCGCGACGACCAGCATCGTCACCGCCGCGCCGGCCACGAACCACCAGGTGGAGCGGACCGACCGGAGCTTCAGCCACTCGGCTGCCGCGGTGTTCGTCATCGTTCGGCTCCGTATTCGACACTCTGTGCGGTCAGATTCATGTACGAGTCCTCCAGGGACGACTCCACGGCGCGCAGTTCGTACACCGGCAGCCCCAGGTCGTACGCGAGCTTCCCCACCTCCCGCGGGCTCGGCCCGGCGACCGTCAGCTCGTCGGAGCCCGTCCAGCGGGCGGCCGGCAGGGCGTCGGCGAGGGGCTGCAGCCGCGGTCCGCGGACGCGCACCTCCGTGCCCGCGACCAGCTTCGACATCGGCTCGTCGGCGATCAGCCGGCCCCGGCCCAGGACGATCAGCCGGTCGGCCGTGCGCTCCATCTCGCTCATCAGGTGCGACGAGACGAACACCGTCCGCCCCTCGGCGGCGAGGGACCGCAGCAGCGTGCGGATCCAGCGCACGCCGTCCGGATCGAGCCCGTTGACCGGCTCGTCCAGCATCAGCACCCGCGGATCGCCGAGCAGCGCCCCCGCGATGCCCAGACGCTGGCTCATGCCCAGCGAGTACGTGCCCGCGCGCCGCCCCGCCGCCCCGGTCATCCCCGTCAGGCCGAGCACTTCCTCGACCCTGCTGTACGGGATGCCCTGGCTCAGCGCCATCGCCCGCAGATGGTCGCGGCCGGAGCGGGCGGGGTGGACGGCGCGGGCGTCGAGCAGCGCGCCGATGGTGCGCAGGGGGTGTTCGAGGTCGGCGTAGGGGCGGCCGCCGATCAGGGCGGTGCCGGAGGTGGGGGCGTCCAGGCCGAGGACCATGCGCATGGTGGTGGACTTTCCGGCGCCGTTGGGGCCGAGGAAGCCGGTGACCGTGCCGGGGGTGAGTTCGAGGGTGAGGCCGTCTACGGCGGTCTTGTCGCCGTAGCGTTTGGTGAGCGCTCTCAGGGTGATCATGGGCTCCGACGGTAGGAAACCGGGGGCGCTCGCGGCCGTGCACGATCGGCAGCGGGTCGTACTTACTTTCGTCAGGTGTTGTGGTCCGCTGTCCGGGCTAGCGTGACGGGCATGCGTTCGATGTTGCGGCGGTTGCTGTCGTCGCCGGTGACGGCCGACGTGCTGCTGTGGTGCGCGATCCTCGCGCCCCTCTTCGCCGACGACCTGCCGGGGCGGGGGCAGCCCGCCGGCCTGCCGCTCGTGTGGGTGCAGTGGGCCGCCGTGCCCCTGCTCGCGCTGGCCGTCGCCGTGAGCAGGCGGCTGCCGGTGCTGGCCGCCGCGGTGCCGGCGGGGCTGGGGCTGGCGGCGACGCCGGAGCTGTTCACCAACAACTTCGCGATCGCCCAGATTGTGCTGGCGTTCCTCCTCGGCCGCCGTGCCGCCGCCCGCGGTACCGGGCTGCTGTTCTTCGGCGGGGTGTGTCTGGCGGGGCTGGTGCTGGTCGGGATCGTCCCCGCGGCTACGGTGTCGGGCTGGTTCACCGTGGTCGCCACCGCGCTGGTGACGATCCTGCTGCCGTGGCTGGCGGGGCGGTACGTACGGCAGCACGACGAGCTGGTCCGTACGGGATGGGAGCTCGCCGAGCGGCTGGAGCGGGAGCAGGAGCTGATCGGGGACCGGGAGCGGCTCAAGGAACGGTCACGGATCGCGGGGGACATGCATGACTCCCTCGGCCACGAGCTCAGCCTGATCGCGCTGCGGGCGGGGGCGCTGCAGGTGGACGCGGGGCTGTCCGTTCCGGCCCGGGAGGCCGCCGGGGAGCTGCGGTCGTCGGCCGCCGCCGCGACCGAGCGGCTGCGGGAGATCATCGGGGTGCTGCGGGAGGACAGCGAGGGCCCGCCGGTGCTGCCGGCGGGGGACACCCCGGCCGACGTGGTGGAGCGGGCGCGGGCCTCCGGGATGGCGGTGACCCTGACCGGGGCGTTCGGTGAGCCGCTGCCGCCGATGGCCGACCGGGCGGTGTACCGCGTGGTCCAGGAGGGGCTGACCAACGCGACGAAGTACGCGCCGGGGGCGGCGGTACGGGTGACGCTGGGCCTCGCGGAGGGAGAGGCGGTGGTCACCGTGGCCAACGACGCTCCCCCGGCCGGTCCGCTGCCCGGGTCGGGGTCCGGTCACGGCCTCGTCGGGCTCGACGAACGGGTCCGGCTCGCGGGCGGGCGGCTCCACGCACACCCTGTGGACGGCGGCTTCGCGGTCACCGCCCGGCTGCCGCTCGCGGCGGGGGCGGCGGCGACACCGCCGGGGGAGCGGCGGTCGCGGGAGGCCCTGGAGCGGGCGCGGCGGAAGGTGCGGCGGAGCATGCTCGACGCCATTTGGGTGCCGGTGGTGGCGGCAGGGGTGCTGGGGGTGACGATGTTCGGCTTCAACACGTACACCTCGTACCGCTCGGTCCTCGACGCCCAGGTGTACGGGGAGCTGCGGGTGGGCCAGAGCGAGACGTCCGTGGCCGGGAGGCTGCCCGCGTACCAGGCCGACGACGACGAACGCCCCGCCGGCGCCCCCGCGGACCCGCCCGGCACCGACGAGTGCCGCTTCTACCGGATCGGCGCCTGGTCCCTGGACCGCGCGTACCGCCTCTGCTTCACGGACGGTCTGCTGACGGCGAAGGACCGGGTGGACATCACACCGCCTCCCGCATCGCCGTGATCCCCGCGATCACGCAGTCCAGCGCGAACTCGAAGTCCCGCTCCCGCATCGCCGCCACCGTCCGCTCCCCCCGCGCCCGCACCGTGGCCAGCGACTCCGCGTACTCCGGCCGCCGCGCCAGCCGCCCCATCACCTCGCCGTAGAACGCGTCCTCGCTCACCCCCGACGTCCGGCACCGCTCCCGCCACCGGCCCTCGACCGTCCCGAACCCGTACGTGAACTGGAACACCAGCGCCAGCGCCCCCATCCACGACCCGTCCGGCAGCCCCGACCCGCGGATCGCCCGCTGCGCCCGGTCGGCGAACGCCAGCGCCCGCGGCCCCACGTTCAGAAACTCGCCCGCCAGCGGCGACACCCACGGATGCCGGACCAGCATCCCCCGGTGCTCGCACGCCAGCTCCCGCAGCGCCGCCCGCCAGTCCGCCGCCTCGTCCGGCAGCCCGATCTCCTCGTGCACCTGGTCCAGGGCCATCTCGAGCAGATCGTCCTTGGTGTCCACGTACCAGTACACGGACATCGCCGTCACGCCGAGCTCCGCCGCCAGCCGCCGCATCGACACCTTCGCCAGACCCTCGGAGTCCAGCAGCCGCACCGTGGCGTCCACGATCTTGTCCAGCCGCAGACCGTGCGGCTGCTCCTTCCCGGCGGCGGGCGCGGGCCGGTCGCTGAGCCAGACGCTCGAACGGGCGTCGCGGGCCGAACGGCGGTCGGACGCCATGGTGCGCCTCCTCGGGGTGGAGCTCGGGATGGAGCCAAGTCCTCGGCCGGGTACGCCCGATGCGGCGACCCGTCCCCCGTACCTGATGCTATGCCCGCCCTGCGGTCGATAACCCCTGTTGGGGGCGGGGATCGGGAACCCTGCCCGAACGGCTGACGGGTTCTGGGCCGCTTGACCGCGTGCCGCTGGAACAACGACCCCCTCTCGATCGGTTGTACGTACATGAACCATCAGCGTTTCGGCCGCATCGGCCTCTGGAGCAGTGCCCTCCGCCAGGACGACCCCGCCCGCCGCGGCGAGATCGCCGAGACCGCCGCCGAGCTGGAGGAACTCGGCTACGGCACCCTCTGGCTGGGCGGCAGCCCCGGCGTCGAGCACGCCGCGCGGATCCTCGCGGCGACCGGCCGGATCCGGGTGGCGACGGGCATCCTCAGCATCTGGCAGCACGAGGCACCGGCGGTGGCCGCCCAGTACGACGCGGTGAACGCCGAACACGCCGGCCGCTTCACCCTGGGCCTGGGCGTCAGCCACGCCCCCCTGGCCTCCGCGTACAACCGCCCGTACGCGGCGATGACGGCGTACCTGACGGCGCTCGACGACGCCGCCCTGCCGGTCCCGCCCGAGGGCAGGGTGCTGGCGGCGCTCGGCCCGCGCATGCTGCGCCTGGCGCGCGAGCGGGCGGCGGGGGCGCATCCGTATCTGGTCACGCCGGAGTACGTGGCGGACGCCCGCAAGCAGCTGGGCGAGGGCCCGCTGCTGGCGCCGGAGCTGAAGGTCGTCATGTCCTCCGACCTCACCGAGGCCCGGGCGACGGCCCGCGCGTACCTCCGCTACTACCTGAGCCTGCCGAACTACACCGACAACCTGCGCCGCCTGGGCTTCACGGACGACGACTTCGCGGCGCACGGCAGCAACCGCCTGATCGACTCCGTCTTCGCCCTGGGGACCCCGGAGTCGATCCGCGCCCGCGCCCAGACGTTCTTCCAGGCGGGCGCGGACCACCTCGCCCTGCAGGTGGTCACGGCGACGCCGGCCAGGGACCTGCCGCGCGAGGAGTGGCGGCGGCTGGCGTCGGTGCTGGAGCTGACGGGCGGCGGCTCGGAGGGTTAAGGGCTTTGCCCCGGCGGCCTCCCGCCGGGTACGGTAGGGGCGATTGGTGACAGCCCCTCGGGCTGTGCCATCATCTGCTCACACCACCTGATCGCCTGCGGGCGGGCACGGTGGCGTGCTGGAGGCGTCGCCTAGTCCGGTCTATGGCGCCGCACTGCTAATGCGGTTTGGGCTTTACCGTCCATCGAGGGTTCAAATCCCTCCGCCTCCGCCACCTTGACCAGGGAGTTCAGCCGTCGCGGCCGGACTCCCTTTGTCATGTACGGGGGCGGGTTTGACGTCTGTGTACGGGCTGATGTGACCCTCACAGCACCGCGAGCCGCTCCACCACCACCTCCACCCGCCGCTCGTCGTCCTCCGCCGGCAGCCGCCCGGCCCGCCCCAGCGTCGCCAGCCCGTGCAGGGCCGCCCAGAAGACCTCCGTGAAGAGCGCCGGATGGACACCCTCCCCCGCGACCCCGCCGAGGGTCTCCATCAGCGCCGCGAAGGCGTCCTTCAACGGCTCCGGGGTGTCCTCCCGGGCGTACGGCAGACCGTTGTCCATCTGGAACAGCGCGTCGTACACGGCGGGATTCGCCCGCGCGAAGTCGAGGTAGGCCCGGGCAAGGGCGGTGACCTTCTCCCGCCTCCCGTCCACACCGGCGGTGGCCGCCCGCATCGCCACGGCCATCTCACCGGCGCCCTGAAGCGCGACCGCGCCGACGATCTCCCGCTTACCCCGGAAGTGGCTGTAGAGGACGGGCTGGCTGTACTCGATCCGCTCGGCGAGCTTCCGCGTGGTCACGGCGTCCCAGCCCTGCTGCTCGGCGATCTCGCGCGCCGTCGCCACGATGAGGCGCTCGCGTCCGGCGCGCTCCCGCTCCTTGCGTTCCTGAACCGACATGCTGCAAATCCTAGCACCGCTAGACAATCAAGCATCAGTAGGTCTAGCGTTGCCTCATCACCTAGCAGCGCTAGATTCCCTTCAGGAGGGATCCCCCATGCTCACCGCACTCCAGGTCTCCACCACCGTGATCGTCGGCGTCATGGTCGGCGTGGAGTTCTCGGTCGCCTTCGTCATGAACCGCATCTTCAACGCCCTCCCCGAGGACAGCGACCAGATGGCCCGCTCCCACGGCGGCCGGATGCTGGGCGCGCTGATGCCGTTCTGGTACATCGGCTCACTCGTCCTGGTGACGATCTGGGCCATCGCCACCGACGAGTCCACCCCCCTGGTCATCACCTCGGGCGCCCTGCTCCTGCTCAGCGTGATCATGTCGATCGCACTCCTGGTCCCGATCAACAACCGCGGCAAGACCTGGACCCCGGAGACCCGCCCGGCGGACTGGAAGGAACAGTCGAACCGCTGGGACCGCTACCACTACGTCCGCGTCGCGGTCATAGTCACGGCGTTCGCCTTCCTGGCGGCGGCGCTGGCGTGATGCGGCCGGCGCCGGGCACCGGACGGTCGGGTGAGTCGAGCCAGACGCTCTGCTCCCCGGCCGTCACGGTGACCCCGAAGCGCTCGCGACCGGGGCGGCCGTGGGCTTCGTACCACCGATGTGCGGCCTCCACCGCGTCCCACAGGGCCTGGGGCCCTGCCTGCCGAGCCCTGTCGCCCTCAGCCCGCGCCCAGGCCCCGCCGGCGCCCCACAGCTCCACGGCCGTCACCCGGTCGTCACCGTCGCTCTCCGAAGCGAAAACGGTGTCCGGCACGACCAGCGAGAGTACGAAGCGGAACGTCTCGTCCTCGGCGACGACGGTCAGATCCAGGTCGGTGGACCTGTCGCTGATCGCCGCCGGCCTGCCCGGGTGGGCCGGGGTGCCGGTGGTGTCGGTGTCGCGGACGGCCATGAAGTACGAGGGGTCTGGAAGGAACCGCCCCTCGGCATGGCTGTTACTGGTGACGACGAGTCGTACCGTCCCCCACCCGAGGGGGCACACGATGACCCCGCCGGCCCGCACCTGCTCCAGCCAGGCCTTCGGGACCGTGTGGAACCCGCAGGTGGCGATGAGCCGGTCGTACGGCGCCGAATCCACGTACCCCTCCCGGCCGTCTCCGGCGTGGACAAGAGCGTCGTATCCGCAGTGCCGCAGCCGAGTTCTGGCCAGCCCCGCCAGCATGGGGTCCACCTCGACGGTGACGACCCGCGGACTCCCCAGCCGCTCCACCAGCAGTGCCGCGTTGTAGCCGGTCCCGGTCGCGATCTCCAGCACGCGGTGGCCGTCAGCGACATCGAGTGCCTGAAGCATGGCGAGCATCAAGCTCGGAGCGGTCGACGACGAGGTGGCCACACCATCCGTGAACTGGGTGGCCAGGGCGTCGTCCGAGTAAACGAGCTCAAGCCAGTCCGAATCGGCGGCCGTCACTCGCCTGGGTCCGTCGTCGGTCAGGGTCCAGAACTCCGGTACGAACAGGTGGCGCGGAACGGCCTCGAACGCCTTGCGCCAGGCCGGGTCGCTCAGCCGCCCGCCGGCCTCGAGGACGTCGGCCAGTGCCGTGCGCAACCGGGTGGCGCGTTCTTCGTCGTACGTCGTCATGGTCATCCCTCGGCGAGTAGGTCGGCGATGTGCGCGGCGATGGGCAGGCCTGTCTTGTTCTGGATCCAGGACCACTCCCCGGACGGGTTGCACTCGAACATCACCCAGTCCCCGGCAGGGGTGACGGCGAAGTCGAAGGCCCCGAAGCTGAGCCGGAAGTGCTTCATCCAGCCCAGCACGCCTGCCCGTACGCCGTCCGGCACTTCGCCCACGTCGTAGCCGAGGGCGTCGTAGTCGCTGCGCCAGTCCACGCGGGCCGCATCGCTGCCCGCGTGGATCTCGGCCGCGAACATCTCCGTGCCCACGACGGTCAGTCGCACCTCGTGGCTCTTGGCGATCCACTCCTGAAACAGATGTGCCGTGAGTGCCACGGAGTCGTCGATGGCGTCGGGGTCGACCACATGGGTCGGAACCCCGGTGCGGCGGCCGTCCGGATACTCCAGCGGGCCGCCCATGAGCGGCTTGCAGATCACCGGGCCACCCACCTCACGACAGAACGCCCGGGCCGCCTCCGGAGCCGTGGTGATCAGGGAGCGCGGAGTACGCAGCCCGTACGCGGCGGCCACCGGAAGCTGTCCCGGTTTGTGCGAGGCCATGCCGTCCACGTCCGGACGGTTCACCCAGGTCACGGGCAGTGCGTACAGCGTGCCGAGGAGGCCGGCCAGTGCCTGCTCGTTGGCCCACGTGCGGTGGGGCTCGGACAACTCCGGGCGGACGGCGGGCAGGCGGGGCCGCCTGTAGTAGACGGCCCTCACCTCCTCCAGCCGTACGGACCGGTACTCGTCGGCCAGGACCCCCGCCCAGGGTGCCGCGGCGTGCTCGGCGGACAGGCTGATGGACCGGGGGAAGTCGCCCATGTCGAACCGCATCACGGGCACATGCCGGATCGTCAGTTCGTCTACCACCAGGTCCGCCGAGGGGTCCAGTTCCTTGGTGACGACCAGCACCGGGTCGCCGCACGGCTGCTGGGTCATCGCATCAGGTACGGGTCGGACGTGTCGTCGTTCTTGCTGTCCCAGTTCGTGTTCGTGCAGCTGCCCGCGAGGCTCGCGGACCGGCTCCACAGGGCGCCGGAGCCGTCGGTAAGCGTGTTGACCTGCCGGGACGGGTCGTACACGAACGAGCCCGCCGCCAGGGTCACGGTGTAAGGGGTGCGCTCGGCGCGGGCGCCGAAGGGGATGAGGGTGGTGGTGGTCATGTCTGATTCCTTGTTCTCGTTGTTCTCGATGCCGGGTGTTCTCACTGCTCGCCGTCCGCACGAAGCTCGGCCCACACCCGCTTCCCGCCGTGCACCGGCTCGCTGCCCCAGTCGTGGGCCAGCGCGGCGACGAGCATCAGGCCACGCCCGTGTTCGTCCTCGGCACGCGGATCGCAGGGGGCGGGTCCGGTGCGGGACGTGTCCGTGACGACGATCCGTGCGGATACCTCGCCGGTGCGGACGACGGACGCTCCGACGGTGTTCGTGTCGGTGTGCTCCACCGCGTTGGCCACCAGCTCCGTGATGATCTGCGCGGCGGCGTCCATCAGCTGGGGCATCCCCCAGGACTTCAGGGCCAGCGATATGTCCCGCCGCGCCCGCGTGGCAGCCTTCGGCGTTGCCGGATAGCGCTCCTGATAGCGCTGTGGCCCTACGTGTGCAGCGGTCGTGCTCATCGTCTTGCCCCTCGGGGGTGTTGCGTGTGCTCACGACCAACTAACCGGCTGCCGGGGGTCCAGGTGCATGACGAAGCCCGAGGTCGTACTAGCCCCAACCCTGACGAATTGACCACTCCTTTACTCACGCGGACGAGCGCCGCGCGCCTACGGTGATCCCATGGCACGGAGCAGGAACCAGACCCTCGCGGACTGGATGAACCGGCATCAGGTCACGGCCGTCGAACTGGCGGAACTCGTCAACGACGCCATGGCCCGGCTCACGGGGCGACGCGGCGTGGTCTGCGAACGCACGGTGTTCCGCTGGTTATCGGGGGAGAACCGCTGGCCACAGTCCCGTCAGCGGCTGGCTCTGGAGAACGTCACCGGACAGCCGGCGACCCGCCTCGGGTTCGTACCACGAGCCCGCGGGATGGCGTCGACTCGAGCAGCACAGGAGGACCCCGTGCGCCGACGCGCCTTCATAACAGCGAGCACTGGCACCGTTCTGGCGGTCACCACCACGACTGCCGGCGCCGCTGCGCGCCCAACGGTGGGCATCACCGACGTACAGCGCCTGCGGGAACGGCTTGCCGAACTGGGCGAAGAGGACGACAGGCAGGGCGGCGGTCCCAGCCTGGAGGAAAGGGCCAACAGGGGAGCGCGGTACGCGCTCGCCCTCCAGCAGAGCGGGAACGCCACCAGCCGCGTACGCAGCCGTCTCTACTCCCTCGCCGCCGCCTTCACTGCCGCAGCCATGTGGGCGTGCGTGGACTCCGGCCGCCTGGGCGCGGCCCAGCGCTACATGGAGCAGGCCCTGCCTCTCGCCGGACTCTCCGGTGACGGCCAGGTCCAGCACCAGACATGGCAGTTCGCCGCGATGCTTGCCCGCCAGCGTGACCATCACGCGGATGGGATCGCCGCCGCCGAGGCGGCCATCCTCACTTCGATCCACCGCCGGGACCCCCTGTACGCCTCCCTGGGGCATGCTCGTCTGGCCCTCGCCACCGCCGATGCCGGTCATCACACCCGCGCCCTCCGAGCCCTCGACAGGGCGGCCTCCGCGTACGATCGCGCGGACCTCGACCTGCCGCGTCCCGCCTCCATGGGCTTCTTCACGCTCGGTGAACTCCACGGCCTGACCGGCATCACCCACTACCGGCTGGGGCGAGCCGACGAGGCCGAATTCCACGCCCACCGCTGCCTCGCCGCGCTCAGCCCCGACCAGCACCGCAACCGCGCCTACTACACCGCGCAGTTGGCCCTCGCGCAGCTCGACCAGGGGGACCTGGAACAGGCGACCGTCACGGCCGCCGGGGTGATTCCCCCACCCGGCACCGAGCCCACGGGCCGCGTCCCCCGCCTCCTCGGCACCTTCGCCTCGGCCCTGAACGCGAAGGCGCCGGACGCCGCGATCACCCGCGAGTGGAACGAACGCACCCGAGACCTGCCCCGCCCCACCCCAGGAGCCGCCACGTGACCCCCGCCACTCCCGAACTCGTCCGCTACGGCCAGGACCGCTTCCCCGAGATCCGCCCGACCCTCGTCACCGTCTATGCCGAGGTGTACGCCGAAGAGCTCAGGACGCCGTTCCACTCCGTCGAGCGCTTCGAGGAGCGCCTGGAGGGCTACGCGTCCCGCCCCGGCTGGGAGGCCGTGTTGGCGTACGAGGGGAGCGAGGTCACCGGATACGCCTTCGCCTCCACGCTTCCCGCAGGGTCCCGCTGGTGGTCCGGAATGCTGAAGCCGATGCCGGAGGAGTACACCGCCGAGGACGGCACGCGCACCCTGGCCCTGTTCGAACTGATGGTGCGCCGCCCCTGGCGTGGCACGGGCCTCGCCCACCGTATCCACGAGGAGCTGCTGACCGGCCGCCCGGAGCAGCGCGTAACGCTCCTGGTGGACCCGACACACCCGAAAGTCAAACAGCTGTACGAAAGCTGGTCGTACACGAACGCTGGCGACCAGCGCCCGTTCCCGGACGCCCCGCTCTACGCCACGATGGTGCGGACGCTCGGGGGCTCCTGAGCGGCGGTCGACGAGGGTACATCCGCATGGCCTTCGCCGCCTGACCCACCGGCCACCCACGCTACCGCCACTGACCGGCGGCGATTCATTCACCCAAAACGGCCCTCATTTTGCCGGTGGCGGAGTGTCAACCCCCACGTAGGCCAGCACGGTGATCAGGGCGATCAGGAGAGCGACGGCGATCGCGACGCCGAAGGCGATTTTCTCCCATGGGCGAATCCCGTTGCCCTCTCGGCGTTTCATCCGACTTTCGTTTCCAGGGGCTTGAGCACGCCGACCCAACCGCCCGATTCCTCGGGGTTGTCCAGTGAATCTCCGAGTGCGAAGAACCAGACCACGACCAGTACGATGAGCACCACGACGATGGTGAAACAACCCCAGAGTAGTATTCTTGCGGGCCTCAATTATGTTCCTCCGTCCGGGGGCTCAGTTGCGTACCGTGATGGGCCCGGAACGGCCCGAGACGTCGAAATCCCTGGCCAGTCCCGTACGGTTGAGATGGGCGATGTCTGCCTGCTCCAGGTTGATTCCGGCCCCTTCGGGGTTACGCCTGTGTTCGCTCGGAATTCCCCAGTCGTAGCGCTTTCTGACCTCGACCTGGTATTCGATCTCGTCGCCGTTCTTGGTACCCACCAGTCGATACTCGAAGTTGTTGAACGCGTAGTACCAGTCCAGGCTCTTCGGTCCTTCCGTCAGGTTCGGTGCGGAATCACCCCATTCTGTGGTGAAGACTCCGTTCGGACCCTTGCGGACGTCCTTGAGCGTGGTGTCGACGTCCCTGCGGAACGCCGGCATGTCAGCCAGCATCTGGTTGACGTCGGCGTTGCGAGGCTTTCCCTCGCCGTCGAGGTAGGCCTTGAGGTAGCCGGCCGCGTTGGATTTACCCGAGTTGTCCAGCCACAGGACCACGGCCATGAGCTGCATCTTTACCCACCGGTCGTGCCAGTCCGGCGACTCCACGCCATGCTTGCGGTCTTCGGTGTCGAAGTTGTCGACCGTGCCGAAGATCACCTTGAGGGAATATGTGAGCGTTTTATCCACCTCTGTGGCTTTCGACAGGACTTTCTTAACTTCTTCACTCAGGCGCTGCGCCATTTTCGAGCGTTCCTCCGCGATGCGGAATTGGGCCGGCGACGGGTCGTTCGACACCTGAGTGTTTGTCCATGTCACGTCACCGTTATCGGCGAGGTGCAAGTCGTTCTCGAGGATTTCCTGCGTCAGCAGGCCCAGGTCTCGTTGTAGTCCTACCAGGCCCTTCATGCCTCCGCGGCCCTCGCCGCCGTCTGCTGTTTCGTCCAGGAAGCGGCGTACGCTCTTGATCTCCGTGTCCAGCGCGTCTATCTCGGCGACCATCTTCTGCGCGTATTCCTCGGCCGCCTTTCCGCCTTCTCCGCGCCACTTGTCGCGCCGTAACTCGTCCAGCACATCCTCAGTGAAGTCCGTACGTAAGGACTGGACGTTGCGGTCTATCCGGGACCAGGCCTCGGCGAAGCTTTCGAAGGCGTACACGTTCAGCTGACGTAACTGCGTCACCGTAATCATGTGCCATCCCCGATCAATTTCCGCCGGATGTACGGGCAATTCCTAGCGCGGCTTTGATGTCGATCCCGTGGTACTCCCCCGCGCTCAGCCGAAATGATTCGGCGCCCTGCGTCAGCTGACTGCGCAGGTACTTGTTCAACGCCTCCCAGCGCTGCTGCATCTGCGGAACGCTGCCCGTGAACGACCAGCCGGGGGCCGCCTGCTTGAGTTCCGCGAACGCGTCCGACGCTTCCGGCAGCGTGCGGCGCAGTGCATCGCCGGCGTTGTCGCAGCAGTCCGCCCGGGTCTTCAACCAGGCCTCCGAGACCTCGATGTCCGGCGGAAATCCCCACGGCGGGCGCGGGAACGGAGGGGCTTGCGGGCTCGGAGACGGGGTGGGGGCCGGTGTCGGATCCGGGGAGTTCTTCGGCGGTGAGGGTGTGAGGCCCGGCGTCGGGGTGGGGCCGGGGGTCGGGGTTGTCATCGCCGTGTCCCTTCGGGTGGAAGGTGCTGCGGAAGTCAACTGATCTGAGGTGATACTAGAACATCCGTCCCAACAAAGGGGTTTGGTCTTCTTCGCCGTATGCCGGCCGACCCCGAGGCGTGAGCGTGCACGGGAGGGGTGCACCGGAGGCGTCGTACGCACGGTGGGCGCGTTCGACCTCGGGGAGGGCGGGCTGGGATCGCTGCGCGAGTGGCGAGGGGGCCGAGGCTGCTGGCGAGGGAGCTGATCTCGTGCTTGGCGCGGGGTGGGACATCCGGGCTCGCGAGGCGATGCTCGTGTTCGTGCCGCCGGACGTGGTCGTGGAGGCCGACACCCGCCCTTTCGTGAGCCGCAGCCGCTCCACACCCGACCGCGATCCAGCCACTCGGCCCGGCCGCCCCGAAGCCCCGGCTCACCCGGCCCGCGCCGTCGTCCCCGGACCCCGCCCGGGGACGTTTTCCCAGCTCAGGCGGCCTGTACTAATCGGATTTCGCCTCCGGCCGCAGGTCATGTAATGTTGTTCCCGCAACACCGACCGGCTACGAAGCCGGGACGTGAAGCGCTCGTAGCTTAACGGATAGAGCACTTGACTACGGATCAAGAGGTTGCAGGTTCGAATCCTGCCGAGCGCGCCAGACCGAAACGGGCTTAAGCCCAGGTCAGAGGCCCTGAATTCACTACGGTGGGTCGGGGCCTTTCTCATGCCCCGAGGGCCTGCGTCTCACAATTTCTCACAATCGCCTGTTGATCACGCCTATCCGAGCAGCTCGGCAAGCTTGTCCGAACCCGCCTTCAACGACTGCGGATCGGGGTGCACGTAGATCCGCTTCGTGAAGCCGAGATCCGCGTGACCCGCCCAAGCCGACACCACCGTGTCCGGAACGCCGTTGTTCGCCATCCAGCTGAGGCACGCGTGCCGCGCGTCGTACAACCGCACCTTGCGTACGCCGGCCGACTGCATCCGCTCGTACGCCCGACGGCGCAGCCAATCCGTCTTCACCTCCCGCCCGAGCTCGTCGACCACCACGCGGCCCGACAGCTCGTAGCCCTCACCGGCCCGCAGCCTCTCCGCGGCCTGCCTCTTGCGGAACGCCTTCAACGCGGCCAGGACCACCGCCGGCAGAGGCAGCGTGCGCTCCCCGGCGGCGCTCTTGGCGTCCTTCTCGATGACGACGCCCTCGACGAGCGTGCGCGTCGTCTCCACCGAGATCGTGCCCGCGTCCAGGTCGACGTCATCCCACCGCAGCCCGCAGACCTCGGCTGGCCGCAGGCCGATCAGGGACAGCAGCATCACGGCGTACAGCCGATCGTTCGCCACGTGGGTGAGGAACACCTTCACCTCGTCCTCGCCCCACGGGGTCCGGGCCTTGGCGGTCGCCTTGGCGGCGTCCCGGGCCTGGCGCGGGATAGTGACGTGCTCGGCGACGTTCCGCACGACGAGGTGCCGGCGGATCGCCAGGTTGAGAGCGGCCCGCAGACGGCCGAGGGTGAGCTGTACGGAGCGCAGCCCGACCCCGGTGCCGGGCTTGCCGCCGCGGCGCCTGGCCGAGGTGAGCATCCAGTCAATGAGCGATTCGATGTCTTCCTCGGTGAGCTGCTGCAGCTGCTTGTCGCCCAGGTGCACGCGTACGTACTCCATGGCGTGCCGGTAGCTGGCCGCGGTCGACGCCTCGACGTCCCGGGTGGCCGTCTTCAGCCACACCTCGATCCACTCGGCGACGGTCGTCTTCACGGGGAGGATGAACGTGCCCATGTCCTTCTGGTGCTGGATCCGGGCGTACTCGGCGCGGGCCTCCTTCTTGGTGTCCTTGGTGACGGTGAGCTGCTTGCGCTGCATCACCGGCTTACCTGTCTCCGGGTCGGTGATCACGTCGCCGGTCGTCTTGTCCTTCTTCGGGACGTAGCCGACGTCAACGACGAACCGATACCGGACCTGACCACCCCGCAGGGTGACCTTCTTGATCGGATCGGCCATCCGACACCTCCTCTCTTGATCAACCTTCGCGCTTCGCGTGGCGAACGAGTTGGGCGGCGTAGCTCTCGCCATCTCCGCTCGCCGACAGTTCCCATGGACCATCGATTCGAGTTCGCAGCATCTCGCCCACCTCTCTGGCGGGGTCTGGGTCCTCGTAGGGACGGTTCTCCGCCCTGAACTCGCGAACCTCCCGTGCGCTTACGTCCTCCGGTGGATACTCGCCGTGCATCCACCGCCAAGCGGTCTCCCAGGGCACCTCTACCGTCTCGGTAAGAGGCATCCAGTGCTGACGCCCGTCTTGACGGTCTTCCTGCGGCTCACCGGGGGGGAGCAGTAGACGTCCAGGACTTGCATTGAGGGCCAACGACAATGCGATCAGGTCGTCAACGTCGACACGTCGCTCACCTCGTTCGATGCGGCGCAATCCCAGCACAGGGATTGGCCGGCCGAGGTCGGCCAGCCGCGTCGATAGCTCCGCGAAGGTGATCCGTTTCCCTTCTCGGAAGTTCTTGATGTTCTGCCGAAGTACTTCGCCGGCAGGGCCAGTGGTCATCTTCTGCTTCTCCGCCACACACGGCAGCATCGCATCATCTTGATGCATGCACAAGGTGCACCTGATGCACTTGACGCTCAATCCTGCGCCAGTCATTCTTGATGTCGTGACGAATCATTCTGATCGAACGATCGATGCAAAGGGTCTGCATGGGCGGAGGCTCCCAGACCCGGACGAGTTCCCAACGATCACCGTGCCCGACGCGGCTCGCATCGCGGGGGTAGCAAGGCGGACCGGGTATGCGGCAGCGCAGCGCGGTGAGTGGCCCGTGGTTCGCACCGGCCGTGCTGTACGCGTCCGCACCCGTCAGTTCCTCGCCCAGTGCGGGTTCTCGGTGGGTACCGCGTGAAGGCCAGCCTGTCTCCGACTCTGGCCGAGGTCCGAAAGTGGCCAGCCACGATCTCCGTGCCCGAGGCCGCGACCGCGCTCGGGTGCAGCAAGTCCCAGCTGTACGAGTTGATCAAACGAGGCGATGCGCCCGTACGAACGCTCTCGTTCGGCCGCCGCTACGTCGTCATCACCGCAT
Organism: Streptomyces smaragdinus; assembly: GCF_009604385.1. Classification (GTDB taxonomy): domain Bacteria; phylum Actinomycetota; class Actinomycetes; order Streptomycetales; family Streptomycetaceae; genus Streptomyces; species Streptomyces smaragdinus. The sequence goes on along the minus strand of NZ_WEGJ01000015.1, from coordinate 54,056 downwards.
CACTCGTGTCCCTATTGGAAGCCGTCTGACGGCGCTGGAACGCCGCCAGACAGCCCCTCGCAACGTCCGTCCAACGACGAGAGCCCGGGTCGCCTGCCAGCGAAGATCCCGGGCCCCTCGTCTCCATGAAGGAGAACGTCTTGAACAGCATCGCACAGGCCGCCGAGATCGTGCCCGCTGTCCCGCTCTGCGAGCAGCTGGCCGACGCTGACACCCGCCGGCGCACGCCCGGCCTGGATGGCATCGCCGCGCTCACCCCCGCGCCCCCTCAGGTCGTTGAGCCGAAGCCCGCCAACTCGGTCAAGCACAAGCAGCACACCCCGGACCGGGACTACGGACCGCTGCACACCGCGTGCTGCCACAACGGCGTGCTGCTCGAGATCACCAACGGGCCGCGCATCACCGAGCCCGTCATCAAGGCCGCCAACGGCCCCGGCAGCCTCTCCTACCTCGTGCCCGCCGCCTGGTCGCCCGCGGACGCCCTCAACCGGCTCCCCGAGGCCCTGAACCTCTGGCACACCAACAACCCCACCTGGGCCACCACCGGCCGCCTCGCCCGGCTCGACGCCGAGATTGCCGAGGCCACCGACCGCGCGATCCGGCTGCGGGCCCAGCGCCGGCAACTCGCCGACCAGCTCAACCCCACCGCCGACGGCGTGCCGCTGGACGCGGTGGAGTCCAAGCGCGAGCAGTGGTCGCAGGCCGCGTTCGCTCTCGCCATCACTGCCCTGGGCATCGCGGTGGAGACCGGTGACAACCCGATGAGGACCGTCCAGGGGATGCAGGGCTGGGTCGATCTCGTCGGGGCCGAGATCCGCGACCGCACGCCCCAGGCCCGCGCGTGACCAACCGCACCACAACCGGCAGCTCCCGCCCGCCTACGTGCGGGCGGGGCTTCCGGCTCTCCCCCAACCCGTGGCTCAACCCGTTCGGGATGACCCGCCGCGAACTCCTGGCAGAGATCCGTCTCAGGGCCGGCCAGGGCTGGCAGCTGTGGGAACTCCGCACCCGATTCGCCGCCGACCGAACCGAGGACGGCACTCCGTGAACCTGTACGTCCCCGAGATCAGCGACGAAGACGACGTCATGTCCGCAGCCTTCAAGTACACCGCCGCCGGCTGGTACGTCCTCCCCGTCCGCCGAGGCAGCAAGCACCCCGGGAGCGTGGTCAAAGACCGGTGGCAGGAGAAGTCCAGCCGCGACCCCGAACAGATCGCTCTGTGGTTCGCTGGCACCAGTCACGGCCTGGCCCTGCACGTCGGCCGTTCCGGTGCCGTCGCGTTCGACGTCGACACCCCTGAACGGCTCCCCGAACTTCTCGCCGACGTCCTCAACGGGACCGGAGCACCCCACCAGTCCAGCCGCCCCATCCCGGGCCGCGGCCACTACCTGTTCGTCCAGCCCCCCGGCCGCCGCCTCGGCAACGGCACGGGAAAGCTCGGCGGAAAGTGGGGGGAGATCCGCGGGCGCAACGGCGTCATCATCGCCGCCCCGTCCCAGCACGAGGACGCGGACGCCGGGGCCCGCTACGCGTGGCAGGCAACCGGGATCCTTCCCGTCCTCCCCGACGTCGTGGCCGAGCTGCTGGACGACACCGGCGACACCAACGACGCGGCCACCGATGCCGAAGTGGAGGCGTTCCTCGACCAGCACACCGAGGCGGCACGGCCCTTCCTGCTGGGGGCTGCCGTCAAGCGGCTGAACAAGGCGTACGCAGACGGGGACTCCCGCCACCAAGCAACCGTCCGCGTGCTCGCCGACGTGGCTCGGGAGGCCGCCGCCGGCCAGTACCCCGCGCGCACCGCCGCGAACGAGCTGCACTCGATATTCAGCACCGCCATGCGCACTCCCAGAACGGGCAGCGACCGCGTGTCGAGCCCCACGCAGGCCCGCGCCGAGTTCTCCGGGATGCTCGCCTGGGCCATAGCTCAGGTCACCCCTGACGAGGTCCAGAAGAAGGTACGTGACTTGGACGCCCGATTTCCTGAACCGGCGGACCTCATCGCGCCACCGGTGGAGGCCACGGGCACCGAGCCGCCCGCACTGGACGCCGAAACCACGTCGTCCGAAGACTACTTTCGGGCCCGTGTCGAGGCGCTACGCGCCGAACTCCTCGACACCGACGCCCTCGACAAGATTCCCGACCTTGAACCGCTCGTCGGTGACCTCCTCGCCGTCAACACCCTCGCCCGCCTCGTCGGCCCGTCGGGCACCTTCAAGTCGTTCGTCCTGCTCGACATGTGCGGTCACGTCGGCACCGGCATGAGGTGGCACGGCCACTACGTACGGCAAGGCACCGTCGTCTACCTCGTCGCCGAGGGCGAACAGGGCATCCGCAAACGCGTCCGCGCCTGGGAACAGCACCACGGGCTCAGGATGACGAACGTCCTCTTCCTGACCCGCCCCGTCCAGGCCATGAGCCCCGAATGGGACGTGCTGATAGAGGTCATGAAGGAGATCAAGCCCGTCCTCATCGGCGTCGACACACAGGCCCGCGTCTCCGTCGGCATCGAAGAGAACTCAGCCAAGGAAATGGGCCTCGTCGTCGACCGCCTCGACGCGCTCCGTACGTCCACCGGGGCCTGCGTCGCCGTCATCCACCACACCGGCCACGCGGGCGACCACGGCCGCGGATCCAGCTCGGTAAAGGGCGCCCTTCAGTCCGAGATCAAGATTACAAAGAAGGGCGAGCCGCTCTCCAACACCGTCCTGACGGTCAAGTCCGGGAAGCAGAAGGACGAGGCCGAGGACGGCGACCTTCAGTTCATGCTGAAGTCGATCGCCATCCACGGCGAGGCCAAGCCCGACGGCCGCCCCGTCACATCCCTCGTACTGGAGTCCCTCGACCTCATCCCGCCCACGGAACGGCCCCTCGCCGAGGGCAGCGTCGAATGGATCGTGCAGCAACTCGACAACGCCAACGTCCCCGTGGAGTACGGCCGCCGGCGCCTGGCCGAGGAGTGCCAGAGGCTCGCCTTCAAGGCCAGCAACGAGAAGCTCAACGAGGCGGCACGCATCCGCAAGAACCGGTCCGCAGACCGGTCCGCGCCGCCTTCAACGCAACCGGTCCGGAACTCCGGGACCGCATCACAGGAAACCGCAGATCAGACCGGTCCCGGACCGTTTCAGGACCGCTCCCGGACCAGTGCTCCCGGAGCGGTGGTCCCCTCCTCCTCTCTAGGGAGGGGACCACGGGACCACTCAGGGCACACAGGGCCCACCTGCGACGTATGCGGTGAACCTCTGAACCGCAGTACCGCCCGCCCGGGCGTGAACCAACACACGGACTGCATCGACCCTCTCAGCCCTACCGGACTACGCCGGGACCGATCCGAGGACCGTACGAACCGCTCCGCCGTGGAGGCATCATGAGCAACCCGAACCGGAAGCCCCGCCTGTCCCCGGCCGCCGTCGCCCTCGTAGACCAGGCCGCTGCCACATCACGCGACATGGGACAACCAGCCTTCCGCATCGACCCCTTGCCCACCGGCTCGCGCCCGTGCGCGTGGTGCGATTGCCCGGACGACGACGCCATCCTCGGCCGCCACGACAAAGACACCTGCCCCAAGTGCTGGGCCAAGGCCACCATCGCTGTCGTTCTCGTCGGTGGTAACTGGCCTGCCCTCACGCTCTACACCCTGTGCGACCGGCACCGCCGCCCCTGGTGGGAACTCCATGCCGCCGTCCTCGCCCTGCCCGTCAACAACCCGCCGCCAGGGCTCATCCTCTGACCACTACACCCGTAGTTCTCACGCGCACCCGGTTCCCGAGCCCACCGCGCGCCACACCCACACACGGACGGAGACACAAGCCATGACCACGACCCGCGTACGAGTCGAGGGCGACCTGTACCACGGCCGCATCCCCGCCGCCGCCGTCTACGTCGGCCGCCAAGCACCCGGCCTACGCCGCTCACCCCTCGCCAACCCCCACCCCGTCGGCAAGCCCTGCCGACGCTGCGACGGCGCCGTTCACACCCTCGCCGAATCCCTCCAGCGATACCGCGACCACCTCACGGCCAACCCCGGGCTACTCGCCCTGGCCCAGGGTCTGCGCGGCCGGCGCCTGGCCTGCTGGTGCCCCCTCGACAAGCCCCGCCACGCCGACGTCATCGCCGAACTCGCAGACGCCGCGACGTGATCTTTAGAGCGGGGCCCTTCTCGACCCCGCGCCCACCTGTTTTTTTTCTCCCCCCGGAACGAATCCAACGAATGATCATGATGAAGGAGAGGCAGATGGACAAGGTGACAGTGGAGCTCGCCGACGAAGAGCGGGCGGCCGGCGTGTTCCCCGCGGAGTGGGGTGTACCGGCAGGCTCGCAGTTCTCGCAGCAGCGGGCCGCGTGGGTGGCCGAGCGGGTACAGGAACATCTCGCGCTTACCCGGCTGCGCAGGACAGCGCGGGAGCGTGCCCGCGCGGGTGTCGAGCACGTCAACCGGCGCCGCCAGTTGCTCCTGCGGCGACGTTCCCCGATGGGCGTGTGACGGCGTGGCGACGGCGGCCGGGTATGTGCGTGGGGCGCTCGTCCAGGGCGCGTCCGCGCACGTCCTCGACCGAGTCTTGGCCTCCCCGAACGTCGTCGCGGTGCTGCGGTCGCTGCCGTCGTGGATGGGCCCGGAGCTGGACGAGACGCGACGGGCAATCCGGCGGGCGGCCCGGGAGTACGAGGCACGGGCCGTTGCCGTAGACGGAAGCGCGGAAACGGAAGTGCCCGAGGTCGGGGCATCGTCGGGTCATGAGGTCACCACAGGTGAAGCGGCTGTGCTGCTCGGGTGCACGGAGCGGCGGGTACGGCAGCTTGCGGCCGGCGGGATGGGTGCCCGCAGGGGCGGCCGGTGGGTGCTGGACCGGTCTGTCGTCCTGGCGTACGCGGAGCGTCGCCGGACGGCGTGAGGTGGCCTCGGGGCTCGGGCACCGCCGTACGGCAGATGTCCCGGAAGCGGGGAGGCGGCGCGCGGCCGGAGACGTCACGGCCCGCACCGGCTCCCGCCCGTGCCCCATCGGAACGGAACAACGGGATGGGCGGTGTTGAGGTGAGCGGTTCGGAGCAGATCGGCTGGTCGATGTACGCGGCGTTGCCCGTGGAGGACCGGCGGGCGGTCGACGCGTGGCGGGACCTCGGCAACGACGTGGTGACGTCGCTCCTGAACGCGGGGGTACTGCGATCCGGTGAGACGCGCCGGCTGCCCGCTGGTGATACTGCGGACTGGACGCGTCGATCCCTCGGCATCGACAAGGCCCTGATCCGCCAGGAGGCGGCCGAGCACGAGGCGGCTCACGCGGTGGCCGCGCGGGCGCTGGGTGTGCACGTGGCCGAGATCAGCATCACCGAGGATGGATCGGGCTCCACCTCGTTCGAGACGACGTCGCGGAAAGCGACGGCTGTCATCGCCGTGGCGCCGCGGGTGTGGGTGGGGGAGTTCCGGGCGGTGGTGTTCCCGAACGGGGCGCGTGGCAGCGGCAGGGATGAGCAACTGCTTGCGCGGGCGACGGCCGCGGACGCGTACAACGTGGCCGAGGCCACCCGTCGGGCGCGACTGATTCTCGGCGGCCGGCGGGACGAGGTACTTGCCCTGGCCCGTCGGCTGGTGGAGGACGGACACGTGACGTTCCCGTAGCCCGTCATACGACGTCCGGCGCCCGGTGCCTCCCCGCGGGGGCGCCGGGCGCTTGCCGTTGTCTCCCATGGGAGACACAACCTCGGCGTCTCCCCCGCGGGGGCGCCGGGCGCTTCCGTGCGCGCTCTTCTGGCCGGCCCCGGATGGCGCTACGGTGCGTGCAAGTTCGCGCACACTTCTGGTGCCCGGACGTCCCGCCGCGCAAGCCTGGACACAGCGTTCGTCCACTACGGCGAAGGAGGCCACTCATGGCACTGCACATGCTGGGCAAGGACCCCAACAGCCCGGACGGCAAGTCTCCGACCGTGTACTACGACGACGAGACCGACAACTACGTACTCCAGGGATGGAAGGTTACCGACGCCGAACGCCTCGGCCGACTCGACCTCCCCGACCATGAGACCGTGATCGAGTTCCCCAAGCGCATGATGCAGTTCTTCCCGGAGGTAGGCAGTGCCGGAACCGACGCTGGCTGACCGTCTCCGGGCCTGCGAGCGATCCGCCGTCCACCTGGAGACACGCGACGGATACATGCGCTCAGACCCCCGGTTCCGGGCCTGGCAGAACGGCGTCCAGGAGGACCCCGCCGACCGGAACCCGCAGCTGCGACCCTGGCTCGCCCTGGTCGCTGAACTCGACGCCCGCGGCGTACAGGTACGGCGTGCACGCGTCGTCTCCGAACCCGTGAGCGACTACGTCCGGTACGAGTACGACGTCACGGCCGGGAACATCGACGCGGGCGAACAGGTGCGTTGGCTACCGCGCCGGCGCGCCTCGGATCTCGCGCTGCCTGGGAACGACTTCTGGCTGTTCGACGACCATACCGTGATGTTCCTGCACTTCGCGGGCGACGGGGAGTTGGCCCCGAATGACGAGGAGATCCGTACCGAGCCCGCCGTCGTCAAGCTGTGCGCGTCCGCGTTCGAGGCGGTGTGGGAGCGTGCCGTACCGCACGACGCCTACCGGCCCGTCTGAGCCCGCGGCCCCGCGTTGTCGTCGCCGTCGTCCAGCGTCCAGCAAGCCCGGCACGCCCTCGGGCAGCGTCTGCGCGAGATCCGGAAGGACGCTGGATTGACGGCCCGCGAACTGGCCCGGCGGGCAGGCTGGCACGAGTCCAAGTGCTCCCGCCTCGAACACGGCCGCACCCCGCCGTCGGACGCCGACCTTCGCGCCTGGACGCTGCACTGCGACGCCCAGGACCAGACGGCGGACCTGATCGCCACGGCCCGCGGCATCGAGGGCATGTATGTCGAGTGGCGCCGCATGGAGCGCGCTGGCCTCAAGCAGGTACAGGAGTCGGTGGCCCCGCTGTTCGAGCGCACCCGCGTGTTCCGCGTCTACCAGTCGTGGGTGATCCCTGGCCTGTTGCAGACCGAGGCGTACACCGAGGCGGTGTTGAACACCGTCGCCGAGCTGCGCGACGTCCCCGACGACGTTGCCGCCGCGGTCGCGGTGCGCATGGAGCGCCAACGCGTGCTGCGGTCCGGGAACCACCGCTTCGCCATGCTGATCGAAGAGTGGGTGCTGCGGACCATCATCGGCGACACGGAGGTGATGGCCGGCCAGCTCGGGCACCTGATAGCCGTAGCGTCGCTGCCCGCGGTCAGCCTCGGTGTCATCCCTCTGGGCATCTCGCGCGGCGCGGCGTGGCCCGTGGAGTCGTTCACGCTGTACGACGACGCCCAGGTGAACGCCGAGCTCGTGTCCGCGCACCTCACGGTCACACAGCCCCGGGAGATCGAGGAATACGCACGATCGTTCGCGAATCTGTCACAGGTCGCGGTGTACGGGTCGCGGGCACGGGCGCTGATCACGGCCGCCATCGGCGCCCTTGCCTGAGCCCGTGTGCAAGTTCGTGCACGTTCGTTGAGGCCCCGTCCGCACCGTCCCTACGGTCCTCACCATGGCGACTCACTCTCTGCGGGCCGTGGACGCCACCGAGCCTCAACGGCCCTTACTCACTCTGCGCGTGTCCCGGGATTCCGGGCGCACCTGGGGACCGACCCGGGAGATCCGGCCCGAGGCGTGTATCCCTGACATCTCCTCCGCCTGGCCGCCGTGCCAGTGCCCCCGCCACCAGGTGGGGAGGACCCCCTGATGGACATCGGCCGGGTGAAAGTCGGAACTTACGTCGTCTCCGATCCCGAGGGCACGGGCAAGGTCATCATGGATCTGGGCGGCGACATGTACCGGGTGCGGTTCGTCTCCTACGAGATGACCGTCCGGCCGCGCCACATGAAGCCGGCCACGGCCGAGCAGCGCACCGCCTACGAACAAGCCCGCGCCGCCCACGCGGCCCGCGGGCAGGGGTGTGCGCGGTGAGGCCGTGGCGCTGGTGGACTCCGGTGATGGTGCTGCTCCTCCCGTGGGGCTGGCGCCGGTCGGGTAGGAGGGCCCGGTGACGAGCGCGCTGGAGCTGGAGCTGCGCCTGGAGGCGATGCGCCGGATGCTCGAGGCGCCGCCCGCCGAGCCCGAGGCCGACGAGGACGGCCAGGAGGAGCCGGTGTCGGCCGATCCGAGATAGGACTCCCGTCTCCTGCCCGCGTCGCCGTCCTGTGGCGGCCGGCCCGCAGAGCCCTAGCCGCCGGGTACGGGCAGGAGACGGGGCATGGTCCCGCCTCGTCGCCGCCTCCGTGCGGCGGGGCGGAAGGGCCCGCCGCCGGTTCTCCAGCTCTGCCTCGGCGGCGGGCAGCATATTCTCCTGCCCTTTGGTCGGGGTGGGTGCCGGACCCGACGGCGAACACGTGAGGGTCCGGTGGGCCCTGGTTGTCCGCTCCCCCCGTGGCGGATGACCGGGGCTCGTTTTTTGGGAGGGTCGCCGGACGACCCCGCGCCCACCTCTCCGCCTCTCTCTCCGCGCGAATCACAGGGCTGATCAACTCCCGATACGGCGATGCTCCCGAGCGCACCTGTTCGCGCTCGGGAGCATCATCACGAGGTCAGCACTTGGGCGGCGCGTGCCACCACCCGCACTCGGCGCAGTACACCGACTCCCACTTGTTCCCGTTGGCGGCCAGGAGCGCCGCGAACAGTCGACGGATCATCGTCCGTTCACCCCCTGCCGGCGCCGCGGACCGGACGGGGTCACGATCAGCGCGGCCCCTCCCCCGATCTCCTCGACGGCGGGTGTAGCTGTAGCTGTAGCGGCTGTGACCTGCGCGGCTACACCGCTACAGGGCGCCTCGGAAGGGGTGGGGGAGGGGAGCGGCGGGAGGTCGTCACGGTGGACCCCCACCGCCACCCCCATGCCGGTAGCGCGTACGGAGTGCCGTACGGGGACCCCGGCGTCGTCGAGCAGCTGGCGCACGTCGACCGTCGACCACACCTCGCCCGAGCCCGCGTCGGTGAGGGCCTGGGCGACGGTGGCGAGGTGGACGCCCTTGCTCTGGCCGATCAGGTTCCACACCACGGCCACGACGTCCACCGGGTCAGCCTCGTACTCCTCGTACGTCTCCTCCGCTGTCTCGTCGACCACCGCGGCGCGGCGGCCGGCGGCATACGCGCGGGCGAGCACGGCCGCAGCCACCACCGCCCACAGGCGCGGGTGCAGCGCGACTGCCGTCCCGACGAATGCCCCCGCCAGGGCGAGGATGAACCAGCGGGCCAACGCCTCGCCCCACTCCCCCGGCCACAGCGCCCGTACGGCCTGGCGCGCCATGACCGAGGCCCCGTCGACCAGCCTGCGCCCGGTCACTGGACCACCCCCGCGTACCAGGACCCCAGCGCGTTCACGGCCGAGGCGAGGGGTACGGCGGCGATACCGGCGATCCCCGCGGACAGCCCGAGGAGGATCCCGGCGACCGCCCCGAACGCCGTCTGAAGTCGTGGCATGCGCTTCGACCACAGGTGCTGTCCGACGAGCAGCGCCGTCCAGATCCCGTACACCGCGTACCCGCCGGGCGTCAGCACCACGGCCGAGGCGCGCGTGACCCCGGGGGAGGTGCCGCCGAGGCCCCAGACGAGGTAGCCGTATCCGAGCTGGTTGCCGCCCCACAGGCCGGCGCGGGAGACGACGCCCATGAAGCTCACGCCGGGGGAGGCGAGGACGGCGAGCATGCCGTAGCAGAGGGCGAACACGAACGGCAGCAGCTCTTTCCACGACGGGGTGCCGCCCTTGCCGCCGCCCTTCTTCCACCACCGTTGCACCGTCAGGGCGACGATGATCGTGCCGAGGGTGACGCCGCCGAGGGTGACGGCCGGATGTCCCAGGTTCAGGCTCACCGCCCACCCCCGAGGGTGAACAGCCAGACGACGTACACCACGGCGACGCCGAGCACGGCCACCGTGCGCACCGCGGGGAGCAGGTGACGGGACGGCTCACGGCGCGAGCACGCGACCAGCCCGAGCGCGGCCAGAGTGGCGAGCATGACGAAAACGATCAGGGCGAGGATCACCGCACGGCCCCCTGTCGAACGCGTTGAACAAGCCCACCGGCGGTGTTGAACACGGGGTGCGTCACGCCGCCACCCCGCCATCTGCCGGAGCGGCGTCGTCGCTGGTGGGGGTGCTGTTCGACGCGAGTTGCCACGTGTAGGTGACCAGTTGAACAACCGCGTCCTTGGGGGCGCCGTCCTCCTGTGCGCCGCGGAAGATCCCGGCGGCCAGGGCGAGGGACGCACGGATGGCGTCGGACACGGAGATCCCGGTGTTCAACAGGACCTCGAGGTCGTCGCGCATCCACTCGTCGACGCGCACGCCGACAGACTTTCCGATCTCCGGGGGAGTGCTCACGCCTCGCTCACCCCCGTCTCGGCGCGGACCGCCATGTCCCGGCCGAGGACGCGCAGGACGGCCGCAGCCTCGACGAGGTCCGCCGCCAGCTGCTCGACCTCGTTCGGGCTGTAGGTGGCGGTGATGTCGGCCGCCTCGACGTACAGGCCGGCCGTACGGGCGTCGGGGTTGGTGGCGAACGGGGCCTGGGTGATGAACGCCCGGAACATGGCCCGGCCGCCGGGAGCGATGATCTGCTCGGGGCCGTTGTGGAGGACGTCGGTCTTGAACTGGGGGAGGGCGTCGGGGTGGCCGGCACACCACGCGGGTTCGTCGACGGTGAGCGGCTTGTGCACGTAGACGTTCACGGACGCCGTACGGGGGCGGGTGCTCATCGGGCCTCACCGCCGTCCGCGGCACGGGCGCCGGCCTCGGCGGAGGCGATGAGCTGGGTCAGTGCCCACTCGGCGGCGCCGAGCTGGGTGCACACGGCGCGTACGTCGCTGTAGTCGAGCGTCGCACCGGTCTTGAGGATGCGGCGGGCGGTGTCGAGCGCGTTGTCGAGGGGCACGCCGGGGAGCGGCGCAAGCAGGGTGCGCGGTTCGGTGGGTGTGAGCGTGTGCGGGCGCTCGGGTACGTTCTGCATGGGTCTGCACTCCTTGATCGGAAAGGGGTTCGGATCAAGGCCCTGTTCCGGTGTTTGCGTCACCGGTGCAGGGCCGCCCGCATCTCACGCGCGTCTCACAGACGGGGTGTTGCGGGGCGGATTGCAGAGCCTCTGACCTTGCCTAGCGAGACTCCCTCTGGACTCCACGGAACGCGTGGACGCCCTGTAGATCACTACGGATCAAGAGGTTGCAGGTTCGAATCCTGCCGAGCGCGCACAGTCAGAGGACCCCCTGGAGATCATCCGGGGGGTCCTCTGCGTGATGCGCCGTGGGCGAGAGGTGCGTTGAACCTGGCGCCAGATTGCCAGGGATGTGGCAGGTCGGAGCGCGCTGTGCCCGGGTACGTTGCGGGCATGGGGAAGCCGCCGAAGTATCCGGGATGGATCAAGCCTGTGCCGCCGGCTCCGCCTGTGCCGACAACCGCCGATACGGTCGCGGGCCTGTCCCGTGACCCGCGACTGTGGTCCTTTATGGGGTTGGTTTTTGCGGTAATTGGTGCGTGTGTTCTGATCGCGACCATCATGGACACCGTCGATTTCCGCGATGGCATCCGGGTTACGGCGACCTGTGTCAAGGCGCCGGATGGGACCGACGGCCAGTGGGTTCGGTTCGAGGCCGAGGGGCAGCGCATTGTGGTGAAGCTGCCCGCCCCTGTGAAGATGCTTGACGAGGGCGACGAGGTGGCGATCCGGTACGAGCGCGGGAACCCGGACCACATAGTCGTGGAGAAAGATGTGGGGGCGGGCGCGATCTTCTGGGGCGCGGCATTCGCGGCCTTTGGTATCTCCTGGATGACCGCAGGGGTTGTCCGCTGGGTCCGGGAAGAACGGGGAGAGGCCGGAAGGGTCCGCGGTCCGTATCCAGGCGGTTGGTCACCCCCTGCGGGCTGAGGGACCGCGTCCGTGGGTAGTTTCTGCGCATGTCGGTCGACAGTCCGGGGACGATCTGGGTGCTTGCCTCGCTCGAGGCCGGTGGGGTGGGGCGGGCCGTCTGCCCGATTCGGCGGGAAGAGCTGGTCAGGCTGCGTGAGGTCGTTCCGCCTGATGAGGGTGATCCCTGGTACCTCCGGCGCAGCTATCCGGTGCACTTCGGAGTGTTCGGCGTGGTGGCGGACGTGCTGGACAGTGGGGTGCTTGACGCCGACGGCGAGTACGTCGTCAGGGCGTATGACCGGGAGAGTGCCTGGGCGGATGCCGATGAGCATGTTCGGTTCTGGGCGTATCAGGAAGCCCTGCGAGGTGTCGCGGATCTGGAGGACGAGGTCCGACTGGTCGGGCGGATTCTCGCGGATCCGGATCAGGGGATGGCCACCGGGACGATCAGCTGGCATCTGTCGAAGCGCGTGCCCGAGGTCGTCGACAGGCCGGACTTCGGGGACTGGTTGCGGGCCATGGCCGAGGCGGTGCGGGAGTACCCGTGGCTGACGCAGCGGCTCGACGAGTGGATGCTGGCGCGGGCGATCGCCGTCGGGGAGCCGTGGGAGCCTGCCGCGCTGGCCGATGCCGCGCAGTGGGTGCAGCGCATGGTCGCCGAAACCTTCGACGTGCCCGAGGCGCTGGCCGTGCTGGCCGAGAGCGGGCGGAGCAAGAAGATAAGGAACATCGCCGGGAGCCGGCTCGGGCAGATCGTGCGCAAGCGGCGGCGCGCGGAGCGGTGATCGCGGGTCAGGCCGGGCCCCGGCCTCGTACCAGCTCCTCCACCGCCTGGGGCAGCGTCGTCTCGAAGTCGATCAGCTTCGCCCACGTCGGCGTGACCACGATCCGGACCATCGACTTGTACAGGGACCGCACCTCCGCCTCCCACTCCGTCCGCTGCTCCGGTGTCATCCGGTACGCCCCGCTCGCCTTCATGAACTCGTCCGGGATGCCCTCCACCTCGTCCAGGGCGGCCCGGCCGCGGAGCAGGAGGATCTGCGGTGGGTGGACCTCCGTGTCGATCGTCAGGGCGACCGCCGGGTTGCGGCGCAGGGCGCGGATCTTCGGTGCGTTCGGAGGCGTGCACATGACGATCGACGAGCCGTTCCACGTGAAACCGATGGGGACGACCCGGGGCGTGCCGTCCTTCGCAGTGTAGGCCAGGCGGGTCAGGTCGCGGGCCAGGAGCTCCTGGGCCAGGGGGCGGGTCAGGATCGAGGTGACTTCCGTCGGCTGCACGGTCGCGTCCTTTCAGGCCGGGGACGTACCCGTTCAGTATCCGCTCGGGCGTGAAATGGCGCTGAAAGGTCGTTGAGCGGAGCGGGTCGCAGACTCCTCCACATGCAGACGACGACACATGAAACCGCGATCGCAGCCAGCGGGCTGCGCAAGTCCTTCGGGGACAAGCTCGTCCTCGACGGCATCGACCTCCACGTCGAGAAGGGCACCATCTTCTCCCTGCTGGGCCCCAACGGCGCCGGCAAGACCACCGCCGTCAATATCCTGTCCACCCTCATCTCCGCCGACGCCGGCGAGATCCGGATCGCGGGGCACGACGTCGCCCGCCAGGCGCAGGCCGTGCGCGCCGCCATCGGTGTGACCGGGCAGTTCTCCGCCGTCGACAACCTGATCACCGGCAACGAGAACATGCTGCTCATGGCCGACCTGCACCACCTCTCGAAGGCCGAGGGGCGGCGCGTGGCCGGGGAGCTGCTCGAGCGGTTCGACCTCGTCGAGGCCGCCGGGAAGCCCGCCTCCACGTACTCCGGCGGCATGAAGCGGCGGCTCGACATCGCCATGACCCTCGTCGGCGACCCGAGCGTCATCTTCCTCGACGAGCCCACCACCGGCCTCGACCCGCGCAGCCGGCACACCATGTGGCAGATCATCCGCGAGCTCGTCTCCGGCGGTACGACCGTCTTCCTCACCACCCAGTACCTCGAGGAGGCCGACCAGCTCGCCGACCGGATCGCCGTACTGAACAACGGGAAGATCGCCGCCGAAGGCACCGCCGAGGAGCTGAAGCGCCTCATCCCCGGCGGCCACATCCGCCTCCGCTTCACCGCCCCCGACACGTACAAGAACGCCGCCGGCAAGCTGCGCGAGGTGTCCCGCGACGACGAGGCGCTGACCCTGCAGATCCCCTCCGGGGGAAGCCAGCGCGAGCTGCGGTCGATCCTCGACTGGCTCGACACCCACGGCATCGAGGCCGACGAGCTCACCGTCCACACCCCGGACCTCGACGACGTGTTCTTCGCCCTGACCGCCCAGCCCGTCCCCGCCCAGCAGAACGCCCCGCAGAACACCGAGAAGGAGAACGCCCGATGAGTACCCTCGCCCTGGCCGTCCGTGACTCGTCCACCATGCTGCGGCGCAACCTGCTGCACGCCCGCCGCTACCCGTCGCTGACCCTCAACCTCCTGCTCACGCCGATCATGCTGCTCCTGCTCTTCGTCTACATCTTCGGCGACACCATGAGCGCCGGCATCGGCGGCGGCGACCGGTCCGACTACGTGGCGTTCCTGCTGCCCGGTCTGCTGCTGATGACCATCGGCTCCACCACCATCGGCACCGCCGTCTCCGTCGCCACCGACATGACCGAGGGGATCATCGCCCGCTTCCGCACCATGGCCATCCACCGCGGGTCCGTCCTCATCGGGCACGTCGTGGGCAGCGTCGTCCAGTCCATCGCCAGCGTCGTCCTCGTCGGCGCCGTCGGGGTGGCGATCGGTTTCCGTTCCACCGACGCCACCGTGGTGGAGTGGCTGGCCGCCCTCGGGCTGCTCGTCCTCTTCACCGTGGCGCTGACCTGGATCGCCGTCGGTATGGGGCTGATCAGCCCGAACGCCGAGGCCGCCTCGAACACCGCGATGCCGCTGATCTTCCTGCCCCTGATCTCCTCCACCTTCGTCCCGATCGACGCGATGCCCGGCTGGTTCCAGCCCATCGCCGAGTACCAGCCCTTCACCCCCGCGATCGAAACCCTCCGCGGTCTGCTGCTGGGTACCGAGATCGGGCACAACGGCTGGCTGGCCCTCGGCTGGTGCGTCGTCCTGACCCTGCTGGGCTACCGCTGGTCCACCGCCACCTTCAACCGCGACTCCAAGTGAGCCGCACCCGGGCGGCGCACCTCGACACGGAGTCGGCGTGCGCCGCCCGCCGGCGTCGTAGGGTGAGGCCGACGACGACCGGAAGGGTACGTACATGGGTGCCGCGATTCGCCGGGCCGTGATCCCCGCCGCCGGGCTCGGGTCGCGGCTGCTGCCGCTGACCAAGGCCACGCCCAAGGAGATGCTCCCCGTCGGCGACAAGCCGGTGATCGAGCACACCGTGCGCGAGCTCATCGACTCCGGGATCACCGACATCACCATCGTGGTGTCCGGCGGCAAGTCCCTGATCCAGGAGCACTTCCGCCCCAACCCGGCGCTCGTCGCCCAGTTGCGCGCCGACGGCAAGACGGCGTACGCCGACGCCGTGGAGGAGGTCGGCGAGCTGTCCCGCGAGGGCCACATCACCTATCTGGACCAGCACGGCCCGTACGGCAACGGCACGCCCGTCCTGAACGCCGCCCGCAACATCGGCGACGAGCCCATGCTGGTCCTCTGGCCGGACGACGTGTTCGTCGCCGAGGTGCCGCGCGCGCAGCAGCTGATCGAGGCGTACGAGACGACCAGCTGCCCCGTCCTCGCGCTGATGCCGATGGCGCCGGCCGACTCGCGGCGCTACGGCGTGCCCGTGGTGCGCGAGGACCTCGGCGAGGGGCTGCTGCGGATCAGCGGGCTGGTGGAGAAGCCGAAGCCGGAGGACGCGCCGTCGTCGTACGCGGCGATCGGCGGGTACGTGATCACGCCGGGGATCGTCGACGAACTCCGCGAGCAGACGAAGCGCTGGTACGAGCACCGTACGGGCGAGATCTATCTGACCGACGCCATCAACGCGTACGCGAACACCCGCGCCGTCTACGGCCAGGTGATCCAGGGCCGCTGGTACGACACGGGTAACCCGCTCGCCTATCTCACCGCCCAGTTCGCCGCCGCCCTAGCCGACCCCGCGTACGGGCCGTCGCTGCGCCGGCTGGCCCAGGAGCTGTAGCTCAGCCCGCCAGCAGCGCTGCCGCCGTGTCGAACGCCGGCTCCCGTACGACGAACCGCGTGATCCCCCACCGCTCCCCGTGCGAAACCAGCTCCGCCCGGATCTCGTCCTCGGTCCCCACCCACACGTAAGGCGTCGCGAGCACGTCCTCCGCCGAGCACCGGAATCGGTCCGCCAGCCGCTCCGCCGCCGCCCCGGCGTCGTCCGTCACCTCGACCAGCTGCACCAGCGCCTCCAGCACCGGCGGCGCCTCCCGCCCCGCCGCGCCCTCGTGCACCAGCGCCACCTGCCGGTCGACCTCCGCCGCGGCGAACCGGGGCAGATGCCGGTGCCCGTCCGCCAGCGTACGCCCCAGGCCGCTGAGCCCCACGACGTCCGCGTGCGCCCCCGCCCAGCGCAGCAGCGTGGAGTTGCCGCCGCCGAAGGTGAACGGGATCCGCTCGCGCACGGGGCGGGGCTCCGTCAGGCGCGCCGCGCGGTGGGTCAGCTCGGGGGCGTCGACGGTGACCTCCTCGCCGGCGAGGAGCGCGCGGATCGCCTCGGCGACCGCCGTGAAGCGCCGTACCCGCCCGTCGACGTCCGGACGCGACGAACCGAGCATCTCCCACTCCGCCGGCGTGTGACCCGTCCCCAGCCCCAGCCGGGCGCGGCCGGCGGACACCACGTCGAGGGTGGCCACGTCGGCGGCCAGCAGCAGCGGTTCGCGGATGCCGCCCTGCGAGACGTACGAACCGAGCTCCAGCCGCTCCGTCACCGCCGCGGCTGCCGCCAGCGCGACGAACGGGGAGGCGCAGCTTCCCGGATGGTCGGGGGCGAGCAGCGCGGCGAAGCCCGCCGCCTCGCAGCGGCGGGCGAGCGCGAGCCAGGAGGGAGCGTCGTTCGGTTCGGCGTCGAGGGAGATCGCGAAAGTCGTCATCACCCCAGACTTCCCAAGGACGGGGGGTCTTCGCCAGGGGTCTCTGCCGACGGCGTAGCAGCCGCACCACGCCCGTGCGCAATCGCTTGTCCGAAGTCCGTCCCGAGGGTGAACCCGGAGGTAAGCGCGTCCTTGCGGGTGGGCCGCCCGAGTGACGATTCTCATCCGCCGTCCCGGTCGCAACCCATGGCCGTAGAATCCTCACCAGACACGGCACGGGGGGCCGCGGGCGGTGTGCGCGTCCGCGGGTGTCGGTGGGATGCGGTCACCAAGGAGGAAGTTCGTCGTGAGCAGCCGGCCATCCCGAGGCGCGGCTCGCCTCGCAGCCATACTCGACGCCCTCCCCGACGCGCTGCTGCTCGTCAACACGAACGGTACGGTCGTCGCCGCGAACCCGGTCGCGATGGAGACGTTCGAGACCCCGGGTACGGCGCTGGTGGGGCGAGGACTCTTCGATCTGCTGCCCGACTTCGACCCCAAGCGGATCCCCGGTTCGATGCGCCGCCCGGACGAGGTCGAAGAGGGGCGCACGCCGCCGACCCGGATGACCGCCCGCCGCACGGACGGCGAGACGTTCACCGCCGAGGTCACCAGCAAGACGCTGGAGGACGGCCAGTCGCCGTACGCGGGGGAGAGCCACTACACCGGCGACGAGCTGCTGATGCTCGTCGTACGGGACCTCACGGGCACCCTCGACACCGAGGCGGAGCTCGCCCGCCAGCGCCGCCAGACGGAGATGATCCTGCGCGCCGCGGCGGAGGGCGTCGTCGGCGTGGACACCGAGGGGCGCATCGTCCTGGTGAACCCGTCCGCCGCGCAGATCCTCGGCTACCGCGCCGGTGAACTCGGCGGCCAGGAGCTGCATCCGCTCGTCCACCACTCGCGTCCCGACGGCAGCGATCTGCCGTACGAGGAGACGCCGATCGCGGACACCCTGCGCTCCGGGCGCAAGCACCGGGTGCGCGGACAGGTGCTGTGGGCGAAGGACGGCAAGGCGGTGCCCGTCGACATGACGACCGCCCCCGTGCGCGACGGCGACCAGCTCGTCGGGGCGGTGCTCGCGTTCACCGACCGGCGGGCGTACGACGCGCTGGCGGCGCGGGAGGCGCAGCTGCGGGCCGTGCTCGACGAGGGGCTGCGCGGGCCGCTGGAGCAGCTGCGCGGGGAGCTCGGGGCGCTGGCCGCCGACTCCGCGGGGCAGCTGTGGCCCGAGGCCAACCAGGTCCTGCATCATCTGGCGGCCGGCTACGGGCGGATGTCCACCCTCATCGAGAGCGTGCTGGGGTATCAGCGCGTCGACGCCGGCAAGGAGAAGCTGCGGCTGGCGGACGTCGGGCTGGACGCCGTCGTGAACGACGCGGTGGAGCGCGCGGTGGAGCTGATCGGCCCCGGGCGGGCCCAGTTCGTCGTGCACGCGCCCGCCATCGCGGTACGGGTCGACGCGGACCGGCTGGCGCAGGCGCTGGCGCACCTCGTGGCGGACGTCGCGGGCGTGGACGCCACCGGGCGGGCACCGGCGACCGGCGGCAGCGGTGACTCGACGATCGTCGTGGCGGCGGCGCAGCGGGGCGATGTCGTACGGATCGAGGTTCGCGGGCCGTTCAGCGGCGGCAACCCGGTGCACGAGCCGCTGGCGCGGGGGATCGTCCGGCTGCATGGCGGCGTGCTGCAGACGCACGAGGTGCCGGGGCCGGGCGGCAGCGCGTACGTGGTCGAGGTTCCGGTGGGCGGTGCCACGGGGGTGCCGGCGCCGGCCAAGGCGCGGGACCGGGCCGGGGAGACGACGGTGATGCCGGAGCCCGCCAAGCACGAGCGGGGGGACGGCGAGGGGGCGTCCGGGGGACGGCGGCGGCGCGTGCCTGTCGTCGAGCCGGACAGCGGTGACGTTTTGATGCCGGAGGGGTCGCAGACGGCTTCTGCGGGCGGTCGGTCCGCCGGGGAGGCGTCCGGGCCCGCCGGCGGGCGGTCCGGTGGGGAGACGTCCGGGGGGCGCAGGCGTCGGGCGGCGCCGGAGTCGGGTCCGGCTACGGGGGTGCCCGATACGTCGGCGGGGTCGGGGCGGCGGCGGCGGGCTGCGCCGGAGGGCGGAGGGGCCGTACCGGTGCCTTCGCAGGCTCCGGCTACCGGTGCCGTTCCGGTGCCGGCTGAGGGTGCTCCCGGTGGGGGGACTCCGGCCGGAGGGACGCCGGCAGGGGGGATTCCGGTTCAGGCGGCTCCCGTGCAGCCGCAGCCGGGCCGGGCTGAGCCCGGTGCGGGTACGCCGCCGCAGGGGACTCCGTCTCCTGCGGGAGGGGTGCCGGCCCAGCACACGCCGCCGCAGGATGCGCCCGTGCAGAGCGCGCCGCCGCGCCAGATCCCGCCGCAGAACATCCCGGCCCAGGGCACCCCGCCCCAGGCCACCCCCGCCGCGCACGGCACCCCGCCGCACGGCACCAGCGCCGGGCGGCGCAGGCGGCCGGTGGGCACCGGCCCCGGGTCCGTACCGGGATCCGAGCAGCCGGAGCCCGTCGCCGCCCCCGCCCCCGCCCCGCAGCCGTCGCCGAGCGGTCGCCGGCGCCGTGCGGAGGGTCCCGGCGGTCCCGGCGCCGAACCGGCGTCCCCCGCTGCCGCCACCGCGCTCGCCGAGGCCGGGCAGCACGCCCCCGAGGGCGACGACTGGTGGGCCGAGGACCCGGCGAACAGCGCCGCGGTGAGCCAGCAGGCCGCCGCTCCCGCCGCCCCCAAGCGCCCCCGGCGGGCCCTCGCGACGGACGTCGCCGACCGCCGCGTACCGGACCAGTCCTCCACCCCGGCAGAGCTCCCGCCCGCCCCCGCCGCGGAGCCCCCGGCCCCCGAACCGGCGCCGGTCGCCGCGCAGCCCGCTCCCGTACAGCCGGCCTCCGTACCGCAGCCCCCCGCGCCCGCGCCGCCGGAGCCCGCCCCCGAGGACCCCGACGACCCGAGCGCCACCCGCCGGTTCGCGCGGGCGGTGCCCCGGCCGACCCCGCCGCCGCTGCCGCAGGCGCAGCCCGGGGGGATCAGCGTCCGCACGCTCGGCCACGGCGTCGCGTTCACCGACCAGATCGCCGGCCGGACGGACGCCGCCAACCGCCGCCGCCTCGGCACGCCTCCGCACGGCACCCCCGTACCGCAGGTGCGACCGCATCCGCAGCCGGACGAGCGCGACCGGCGGCGGGACGCGATCGGGCGGGCGTTCTCGATCGAGCCCTCGGAGACCTCCCCCGTGGAGACCCCCGAGCCGCTCGACGCCCCGCACGGGGTCCGCGAGGTCGCGCCGGAGCAGAGCGCGCCGCCGCTGCCGATGGACGACGAGCTGCCGCCCGAGCCGCTGGACAACCCCCGGCGGCTGCTGGTCTGGCCCGAGCCCGACGAGGCGACGGAGCAGGCCCTGACGACCCGCGGCTACCGCCCGGTCATCGTCCGCTCCCGCGAGGAGGTGGACGCGCAGATCGAGGCGTACCCGGCGGCGCTGTTCGTCGACCCGCTGACGGGCCCGATCACCCGGACCGCGCTGCAGTCCCTGCGTACGGCCGCGGTGGCCGCCTCGGTGCCGGTGCTGGTCACGGCGGGGCTCGGCCAGGCGACGCGGGAGGCGGCGTACGGCGCCGATCCGGCCGTCCTGCTGAAGGCGCTGGCCCCGCGCGACAGCGAGCAGCATCCGTCGCGGGTGCTGCTGTTCGAGGAGGACGAGGACATCGCGGCGGCCCTGACGGCCGCGCTGGAGCGGCGCGGGATGCAGGTCGGGCAGGCGGCGCAGGACGAGGCGGCGGTCGAGCTGGCCACGCAGATGCGGCCGAACCTGGTGGTGATGGACCTGATGCAGGTGCGTCGCCGGCGGGCCGGGCTGGTCGACTGGCTGAGCGCGAACGGGCTGCTGGCGCGGACGCCGATGGTCGTCTACACCTCCGTGGACATCGACCGGCACGAGCTGCCGCGGCTGCGGTCGGGCGAGACGGTGCTGTTCCTGGCGGAGCGGTCGACGAGTGCGGAGGTGCAGGGGCGGATCGTCGATCTGCTGGCGAAAATCGGCGCGAACTGAGCTCCCGGAGGGGTTGACGGCAGGGCCTTCGTTGACAGGCCCTGCCGTCGTCGGTAGGTGACAGGTCGTTCGTTGTGAACATGACATAGCTGTCACCCTCGAGGAGGAAGGTTCAGATGAAACGCACCCGTGTTCTAGCCGCCCTCGCCGCCGTCCCGACCGTGCTCGCCCTCGCCACGTCCGCCCAGGCGGCGGCCTACACCCAACCGTTCGCCGCCGACTCCGGCGACGCCTGCCTCTACGGCACCACCGAAGGCACCCTCGACTGGAACTACGCGAGCGATTCGGCGATCGTTGTGGACACCGTCGACGTCAAGGGCCGCCTGTCCGACAAGCCCACGCTGGTGGCCGACCCGACGAACTGCCGGAGCGACGGCTTCAACAGCACCGCCACCTTCACCGCGTACTCCGGCACCCGTGCCGTCGACAGCAACTCCGCCACCGCCGACAACGGCACCGTCGCCTTCTCGTTCACCCTGGGTAAGGCCTGGTCGGCGGGCCCGGTCGACCGCGTAGTGGTCCAGGTCTGCCGCCACCCGATCTTCACGCTCCCCCCGTCGTACTGCGGCAAGGAGGTCACGTACACGCTCCGCATCGCGTGATTCCCGCCTCTCGCCCGGAGGCTGCGGCCAGCCGGGCGGGAGGTGATGTCGGGCTGTCAGATGCGGACCCACTCCACCGGGGTGCTGCGGTCGATCGAGGCCGCATGGCAGAGCTTGGGAATGTGGGAGCCATCGGTGGACGCGACCTTGACGGGACCGGGTGAACCGGCTGCCGTAGCCACCACCAGCGAGTCCACGACATTCTCGTGCCCGTCGAGCCCCGAGTCCTCCAGCAGCCGTGCGGCCCGATCGGCGACGGCCTCGGTGGCGGGGAAGGCCGTGAGCCGGGAACGAAGCCACGCCAGCCGCCGTGCGGCCTGTCCGGTCCTGCGGACCTCAGCGAGACTGACGGCCGAAATCGCGGCCGCGTAGCCCTCGGACTCGGCGACCTTGAGCATCAGGGTCATCCGCCGGTCCTGATCGGCCAGCAGGGACAAGGGCTCGGCGTCGAGAACGAACAAGGCCTGAGGGAAGGGCGCCGCTACTCGCCGTGCCATGCCCGACGGGCCTCCTCGATCTCCTCGGCGGTGAACGGGCCGTGCTCCCGCTCGTAATCCTCGACGATCTCTCTGGTCTTGGTCAGGGCGAGAGCGTGCGCGATCGCCTCGGACACGAAGCGGGAGAAGCCGCGCGCCCCGGTGCGGGCCTCGACTTCACGGGCCAGTGACCGGGGGATGGTGACGGACTTCTTGACGGTGGCGTCGTCCGCGGGTGCGTGCTCGATTGCCATGCGGTCATTATCCCACTACAAGTAGGACTTCTGTCCAGCCGGTAGCAAATGACCTTCGAGCGGCGTGACCGCTCCGACAGACACTGACGCCACCTGTCAGGGGACTCCTCCTATGGTCGATCACCGGACCATGCCCCGAACGAGGAGTCCCTCATGTCCGTGATCGAACTCCGCCAGTACACGCTCCGCCCCGGCCGCCGCGACGAGCTCATCGACCTCTTCGACCGCGAGTTCGTGGATCCCCAGGAGGAGGCCGGCATGTCCGTCCTGGGCCAGTTCCGCGACCTGGACGACCCGGACCGCTTCGTCTGGCTCCGCGGCTTCCCGGACATGACCACCCGCCACCGCGCCCTGACGACCTTCTACGACGGCCCGGTCTGGGCGAAGCACGGCCCCGCGGCGAACGCCACGATGCTCGACTCGGACAACGTCCTCCTCCTCCGCCCCCTCACCCCATTGCCCACCCTCCCGGCCCGACCCGCTCCCGGCACCCCACCCCCCGGCACCTGCGTGTCCGCGACCATCTGGCCCACCCCACCGGGCGCCCCCGCCACCGAAGCCCCGTTCCTCACCCTGACCACGGAGCCCTCAACGAACACCTTCACCCGCCTCCCGGTCCGCACGGGGGAGAACGTCACGGTGACGCTGACGCGGTACCCGGGCGAGGCCACCTTCGAGCGCGACCACCCCCGCGTCCAGACGACCGCCCAAACCCTCCGCCTGTCGCCCACGGGCCGCTCGCTCATCCGCTGACTACTCCGCCTCCATGCTGGTGGGCCAGGCATTCCCCTCGGAGACGTACCATCCCGCCATGCTCACGCAACCCACGGGCCAGGCCCAGGGCCCCTACGACGCGGCGTTCCTGCCGCGACTGCAGATGACCCTGCGCCCGGCCGACGAACCGGTGACGGAGCCGGTGGCCAAGTTCGGCGGACAGCCGGTGTGGCTCGACGAGCCGGCCTGGCCAGTGAACCCGCGGACCGAGGAGCCGCTGGTGTTCATCGGCCAGTTCCGGGTGCCGGGGGAAGAGGTACGCCTGGCCTACCTCTTTCTGGACGAGGACGGCAGGATAATGGGCATGTACCCGACCGACGGCGAGGCGGTGGTGCTCACCCAGCCCGACGGAAGAGTGCCTCCGTTCGCGGTGATCGGCCCGCCCGGGACTCAGGGGAGGACGCTGTGGCGCTGGGGTCGCGACGAGACACCGATCCCTGTCGAATACCTCGTCGACCTTGAGCCGCCGACCCCGGAGTCGGACGCGGAGACGGACAAGATGGCCGCGTGGGGGCGCAGCCTGCGTCAGGAGGGGCCCGAGATCGATCTGCCGTGTGGCGATGTACTCGAGGACTTCCTGGGTGGCACCGCCGTGTTCCCCAACCATCGCGCCTTCGAATTGGAGAACGATTCCTGGCAGTTCCTCTGCCAGTTCACCGACCGGGGAGAGGAAGAAGAGGGCTACCCGTTCTTCCTCAACTTCGGCTACGGCAGCGGCTTTGTTTTCCTTAGCCCGGATCACCGCGAGGGCCGCTTCCTGGCCGACTGCGGCTGAGGTCTGCGCGTGGCAACCGCCCACACAACTTTCCCCCAGCGGCGCTTGTCGATCCCCCATTGCTCTGCCAGGGCCCCCACGAGCATCAATCCACGCCCGCCGCCCTCGTCGTCCTCCGGCTTGCGGGGCATCGGCGACGCGTGCGAGAAGTCCGCCACGGCCACGCGTACCGCTTGAGGCGCGATGTGCTCGACGGACACTCGTACGCAGTTGCGCCTGCCGTGCTGGACGGCGTTCGTGATCAGCTCCGAGGCGATCAGGGCGGCGTCGTCGGCCAAGTCCTCCAGCCTCCATACGGTCAGTGCGGTGTGCACCAGCCGTCGGGCTATGGCCGCGCTTTCCGGCTTGCGTGGCAGCGTCTCGCTGTACCAGGGATGGTCGGCGGTTCGAACTCGCGTTGCTGGTTGCGCCATGTCGATCTGCTTTCTCGGATCGTCCCGGCCCCGGCAGCGTTTGCGCGCTTGGAGGGCCATTGTCTGATCAGCGTGTAGCCACTGTACTACCCCCTACTAGCCTCTGGGGTAGCTATGGTGAGACGGCCATGGTCGCCTAGTTTCGTGATCATGACCGAAATCGACCGAGAGGGCCCCGTCCCGCCGTACCGGCAGATCGCCGCGATCCTCCGCGACCGGATCGCGACGGGCGAGATCCCTCCGGGTCGGCGCATCCCGTCCCTGGTCGAGCTCGAGGCGGAGTTCGCGGTGGCCCGTGACACGCTCCGCAAGGCCGTCCAGGTCCTCAAGGACGAAGGCCTGGTGGAGACCGTCACGGGTATGGGCATCTACGTGCGGACGCCGGACGGCACCTGAATCGGGCGCCGCCACCTCGGCAGGAATGCGGATGTGGCTACGCCTGTTGCAGCGGGACATGCGCCCCGACCCCAAGCCGCCCGGCGGCATCCACCCCCTGCTGGCCGGGCGGTTCAGCCCCTACCGATTCGATCCGTCGGCCGGTGTCGACGATCACGCCCTGGCTCTTCTGCTGGAGGCCGCGCGATGGGCGCCGTCCGCCGGGAACTCGCAGCCGTGGGGGTTTCTCGCGAGCCGGCCCGGTGAGGTGGGGCACGAGCGGGTGGTCCGGCACCTGGCCCCCAGCTCCGCCCGGTGGGCGGTGGATGCGGGGCTGCTCGTCGTCGCCCTGGCGCGTCGCTACGTCGACGACAGCGAGCTGCTCTACTCCGAGTTCGCGGACTATGACCTCGGGCAGGCTGTCGGGCACATGACCGTCCAGGCTCAGGCGATGGGGCTGGCCGCGCATCAGTTCCGGGCCTTCGACCTGGAAGGCCTTACCAAGGAGCTGAACCCGGATCCGGGCTGGGTGATCGTCTCCATGGTCGCGCTCGGCAAGGCGTCCGGAGCGATGCCGGAGGGC
This sequence comes from Streptomyces smaragdinus, assembly GCF_009604385.1. Lineage (GTDB taxonomy): Bacteria > Actinomycetota > Actinomycetes > Streptomycetales > Streptomycetaceae > Streptomyces > Streptomyces smaragdinus. The sequence goes on along the minus strand of NZ_WEGJ01000015.1, from coordinate 28,847 downwards.
CGTGAGCGGCGTAGCGTCGTCGAGCTGCTGTCGGCGCCTTGGTCTGCCGGGGGCACGGAGCCCTACGTTCACGAGCCGTAGGGCTGTTCGATCCCGTACTCGCGCTGGCGATGCGGACGCCCGCGAATGAGACGGAAAGCGAGACGGGCGGTGTAATCTCCGCCCGTGACGAGTCGGGACAACGAGACCGCAGACCTGCGAGAGGCCGCCCTGCCTCACTACCAAGTGATTCTCGACAGTACCGACTGGGCTTCGCTCGAGACGCCGTCCGGAATGGGCGCATCCCTTCCAAAAGCACTGGCACGTCTCGTTGACCACGATCCCGCCGTCAGGAAGGCCGCGATCGCCGACGTGATCGGCGTGATAGAGCACCAGAACACCATCTACGGAGTCACTGCACCCGTGGCAACGTACGTTGCGGCAATCCTGAGTCACCCGGCCACCGAGTCGGGCGACTACTTCGAGAACGGTGAGGAAGCACAGCACTACCCGACCCGCGCGGCACTTCTGGAATGGCTCGGCAGCGCTGCCTACGAAGCCGCCGACGAAGTTGTGGCTATCGGCGAACGCCATTGGAATGGGGAGTTTCTTGCCGACTACCCCGCGATGCGTGCTTTCCGGGACCTACGGCCCTTGCTCCACTCTGCGGTCCACCCATTGCTCAGCCATCACCACGCGGCTGTGCGCGAGGAGGCACTCATGGCTGCCATTCCCCTGGTGGAGCACCCTGCGCTCACTTCACACCAAGACGAACTTGCCGGTCACGCACACGTCTGGCTGTCCACCGGCTCCCATATCGGCAAGCGCGCCTTCGTCCTGGAGGCTCTGAAGGCATGGGGACACGACACCACCGCTTTTGAGAACGCCGACGACTTGGCCGAACGCGAACGCTGCGCCCGTCTGGAGGCCGAACGCTCGGGCGACCCTTGGGGAAGCCTCGGCTGCAGCGAGATCCCGTCGTTCTGACGCAGAGCCTGGAGAGGGACGGCCGGACGGACGGCCCCCGACGAGGCCGACGACGAATCTTCCGGAGCGCTCGAACCCGTGAAGTGAGACGCAAACTGAGACCCTGCAAAACGTGGGGCCCGGTCCATCTGGACCGGGCCCCACGTTTGTCCTGCTCAGAGCGGTAGCGGAGGGATTTGAACCCTCGGTGGAGTTGCCCCCACACTCGCTTTCGAGGCGAGCTCCTTCGGCCGCTCGGACACGCTACCGTCGGAGAGCTTAGCTCACCTCGGGGGCAGATTTGAAATCGGTTGTTCGTGTGGGCTCGGGTGAGCGGAAGAACGAGGTCAGGAGGGATGAGGACGCGGACGCCAGGACGCCCGCGACGACCTCCGGGCGGTGGTTGAGGCGGCGGTCGCGCAGCGCGTCCCAGAGGGAGCCCGCCGCGCCCGTCTTCTCCTCCGTTGCGCCGTAGACGACCCGGTCCACCCGGGCCAGGACCGCCGCGCCCGCGCACATCGTGCACGGCTCCAGCGTCACGACCAGGGTGCACCCCGCCAGCCGCCAGCCGCCCAGGCGCACGGCGGCGGCGCGGATCGCCAGGATCTCCGCGTGCGCCGTGGGGTCGCCGGTGGCCTCGCGGGCGTTGCGGCCCGACCCCAGCACCGTGCCGTCGGGGCCCAGCACGACCGCCCCCACCGGTACGTCACCGGTGAGGAGGGCCGCCCGGGCCTCCGCCAGGGCGAGGCGCATGGGACCCGTCCAGGGGTCCCGTACCGGATCGGGGGGCGCCGTCAGCGGACCGTCTCCAGTACGTCGGCGGCTCCCAGCGCCTCGGCGATCGTGCCGAGGGCGTCGTCGGCGAGCGTGAGCAGCTCGCGCTCCCCGATCCCCAGATCGTCCAGCAGCCTCGGGTCGCCGACCGGTCCCGCCGGGACCGCGTGCGCCGGGTCGCCGGCCTCCTCCTCGTCCTCCTCCCGGCCGCCCGGCCCGTCGTCCTCGATGTCGAGGTCGACGAGCTCGTCGAGGGCGGCGTCCTCGGCCGCCGCGGCGTCCGGGTCGCGGCCGAGCATCTCGTCGGTGAGCAGCAGCTCCCCGTACGAGCTGCGGCTGGCGGCGGCGGCGTCCGAGACGAAGATACGGGGGTCGTCCTCACCGTCGACCCGGACGATGCCGAACCAGGCATCCTCCTGCTCGATGAAGACCAGCACCGTCTCGTCGTCGTCGGCGGCGGACTCCCGTGCCAGATCGGCCAGATCGGCCAGGGTCTCCACATCGTCGAGCTCTGTGTCGCTCGCTTCCCACCCGTCTTCGGTGCGCGCGAGCAGTGCGGCGAAGTACACCGTGACTCTCCCACTGGTCCTAGGTGTCCTGGGCCGGGCGGTGTGGAAACCGGATGCTCCGCCCTGCCGCCGATCGCGTCGTCCGCGGCCGCCGACAGGCCCGCCCACCTCCGCATCGTGGCAGAAACTTCCCGCTCGCGCGGTGTCTTCCACGTTGCGTCGTAGAGGATAAAGGTTGCGAATCCGTTGCTGTGACCGGGTGTGACTTATCGGTGTTCCGCCTGTTGCCGTCATCGCCCGTACGACGGCCGCCCGATGGGGCCGCGGGGGCCTCGTACCGTCACCACCGGAACGTACGCATCCGCATCTGCAGACGCATCCGTGCCGCCCGCGCGCGCCGCGGCCGGACCCGGTCCCGCAGGGCCTGCGCCTCGTGCAGCTCGCGCAGGAACACCGCCCGCCGTCGCAGCCGGTCGGCGCGCGATTCGGCGAGCGGACGGCCGCTGCGCAGATCGACGGACGGCTCGGACGACATGAGGGTGCTCCGCTTTCGCTGATGCTTTGGCCACAGATCCTTCCCCTCGCGGGCCGCTCCCAAGCGCCCGGGGGATCGCCGGTGACGGGCGGGGAGCGCGGCGGGCGGAGCCTCGGTTACTGTCGAGTCATGCGGATTCATGTCGTCGATCACCCCCTCGTGGCGCACAAGCTCACCACCCTGCGCGACGAGCGCACCGACTCCCCCACCTTCCGCCGGCTCGCCGACGAGCTGGTGACCCTGCTGGCGTACGAGGCCACCCGGGACGTGCGCACCGAGCAGGTCGACATCCGGACCCCGGTCACCGGTACGACCGGTGTGCGCCTGGCCCGGCCGCGGCCGCTGGTGGTGCCCATCCTGCGGGCGGGGCTGGGGATGCTCGAGGGGCTCGTACGGCTGCTGCCGACCGCCGAGGTCGGCTTCATGGGCATGATCCGCAACGAGGAGACGCTGCAGGCCAGCACGTACGCCACCCGGATGCCCGAGGATCTCTCCGGCCGCCAGGTGTACGTCGTGGACCCGATGCTGGCCACCGGCGGCACGCTGATCGCCGCGATCCGCGAGCTGATGAAGCGCGGGGCGGACGACGTCACGGCGATCTGTCTGCTGGCCGCGCCGGAGGGCGTGGAGGCGATGGAGCGCGAGCTCGCCGGGAAGCCGGTCACCGTGGTGACGGCGGCCCTCGACGAGCGGCTGAACGACCAGGGGTACATCGTTCCCGGCCTCGGTGACGCCGGGGACCGGATGTACGGGGTCGTCGACTAGGAGTCGGCTAACAGCCCGCCGAAGGCTTCGTCAGGGGCTTCGACAGCGCCCGCAGCGCCGCGTCCGCCGCGGGCTTCGGCGCGAGCCTCGTGAAGTCGTCGCCCAGGATCAGGTCGAGGGTCTTCGCGTCGCGGGCGTCCGCCTTGGCCTCGGCGCCCGGCAGTTGGGTGCCGAGGACCTTCAGGCCCGCGTCGACGGCGGCCGGCGGGCCCAGGAGGACGCCGGCGCCCTTGACCTTCTTGTCGTACTCGGGCGGCGCGTTGTCGACCTCGCCGATCTTGAACCCGCGCTTCTTCAGCTCCGCGGCGGTCTTGTCCGCCAGACCCGTACGGGTGGTGGCGTTGAACACGTTGACGGTGAGGGTCGCGGGCTTCGGCAGCGGGGCCGCGGTGTCCTTGGCGGAGGACGTGGAGGCCGGCGCGCTCTTCGGCTTGCACTCCGAGGCGCGGCCCGCGGTCGTACGCGCTCCGTCCGCGCCGTCGTCGCCGCCGAAGGCGTCGACCAGTTGCACCGCGCCCACCCCGAGAAGGGTGACCAGTGCGGCGGCGGAAGTCAGCAGCAGCACGGTGCGACGGCGTCGGGTACGGCGCATTCTGGGGTACTTGGTGCCCTTGATGCGGTACTCGCCGCCCATGCCGGGGGGCGTCAGCATGCTCATGGGGCGCAGCGTAGTGCGCTCCGGCAGCCGTGCCTAATAAATGATCAAAGGGTTCCCGGATGCCCCCCGAACGGGGCAACCGCCCGTCAGTCGAGCTCGAGCACCCGTGCGTGCAGCACCTGGCGCTGCTGCAGCGCGGCCCGCACCGCCCGGTGCAGGCCGTCCTCCAGATAGAGGTCGCCGCGCCATTTCACGACATGGGCGAAGAGGTCGCCGTAGAACGTCGAGTCCTCCGCGAGCAGCGTCTCGAGATCCAGCTGCTGCTTGGTGGTCACCAGCTGGTCGAGGCGGACCGGGCGCGGTGCCACGTCCGCCCACTGCCGGGTGCCCTCCCGGCCGTGGTCGGGGTACGGCCTCCCGTTTCCGATGCGCTTGAAGATCACACGGAAAGCCTACCGGGCGCGGGGCCCGGGGCGCAGCAGTGGTGCACAGGCGCGATCGCGACAGACCCGGTCATATGACGCGGGCTCAGGGGATTGTCCGGCGCCGGGTCCGCCGCGGCCACTCCATCGGGCGAATTCCCGGCTCCGGTAAGGGCTTTCCGGTGACGGATACGGGGAAGCGGGGGTCCGGACCGCCGGACCCCCGCCTCGTACCGGAGGGTTACCGGGTGACCCCCTGGCCCTCGTGCAGTCCGCCGCCGGTGGTGGAGCCGGTGGTGGCGGCCTTCGCCGCCGGGGACGTCAGCGCGGACTGGTCGTGCGCGTAGGTGCCGACCGCGTTCGCGATGACGTCGATGTTGGCGTCGAACGCCGGCATCGAGATGTTGTCGATCGTGTCGCACGCCTGGTGGTAGCAGGAGTCGTACGCGACGCCCGCCGTACCGCCGAACACGGCCGCCTCCGCCGCGGTCTTCACGCCCTCGGCGCCGGTGAACGTGCCGCCGGAGGGGATGCCGACCGCGATGAACGGGCCGTAGTCGGAGCGGCCGGTGAAGTCCGTACCGGCGTGCGGATAACCGGCGGCGTCCATGAAGTCGGTGATGCCGCGCTCCAGCTGGGCCGAGCCCTCGGGGCCGGGGCCGGAGCCCACGGCGTCGGAGTCGTCGCCGTCGTAGACGAACAGGCCGTAGTTGGGCGAGGCGATCATGTCGAAGTTCAGGTAGAGGCTGATCTGCGCCGCCTGCTCCTCGGTGAGCCGGTTCACGTACTCCGTCGAGCCGACCAGGCCCAGTTCCTCGGCCGACCACCAGGCGAAGCGGACCTTGTCGCGCGGCTTCTTCTCCTGCTTGGCCAGGTCGAGGGCGACCTCGATCAGGCCGGCGGAACCGGAGCCGTTGTCGTTGATGCCGGGGCCCTCGGCCACGGAGTCGAGGTGGGCGCCGAACATCGCCACGTTGTCCGGGTCGCCGTCACGGGTCTCGGCGATCACGTTGCTGGTGGTCGCCTGCTCGACGGTGACCTGGAGGTCCATGGTGACCGTCACGGTGCCCGCCGCCGCCGCGGCGGCGAGCGCCTGGCCGTCGGCCTGGGAGACGCCGCCGGTCGGGATGCGTACCGCCGTCGCGTCGCCGAGGGTGCCGTTCAGCGCGCCGGGGACGTTGTTCCAGACGATCGCCGCCGCCGCGCCCGCGTCGGCCGCGGCGCCCTGCTTCTGCAGGAACGTACAGCCGCCGCGCGACACGAGGGCGATCTTCCCGGTGTAGTCGGTGCCCGCGTAGTCGGCCGCGTCGCAGCCGGAGGTGGTGTCCGCGTCGACCGGGACGGCGGCGATCGGCGCGGTGAGTCCGCCCGCCGGGGTGGACTTCGAGAACGTCATCGCGAAGATGTCGACCGCGCGCGGGTCGGGGGAGACGACGGAGAGCGTCTGCGCGGAGGTGTGCGAGCTGAAGAAGTCGAAGGTCTGGAGGGAGACCCGGTAGCCGGCGTGCCGCAGCAGCGAGGCGACGTACTCGGCGGACCGGTCGTGGCCGCTCGAACCGGCCGACCTGTTGCCGTCGTTGGCGTCCGCGATGGCCTGCAGCGCCCGCAGATGTTTGTGCGCGCTCGCGGCGGACGATTCCTTCACGAGTTTCGCGGCGAGCTGTCGGGCGTCCTTGCCGGGGTCCGGGCGGCCGTGGGCGCCGGACGGTCCCGAGGCGCCGATCAGGAGGGAGCCTGCCAGGGCGGCGGTGGCCAGGGTGGCGGTCATTCTTCGTCGATTCACGGAACGTCCCTTCGGGCTGTTCGGGCGAAAGGAGGGACAGCAAGACCACTCCGGACTACGGGACTTGCTGTTCGAGAAGCGAACGGTGACGCGAAAGCTAGCGAGTCGTGGGCCGGGGCGGAAGGGGTTGGCGGGCCTGTGACTCTGAGTGGTTAGGTCCAGTTATGGCAGGTGATCACTTATTTGTTACCGGATGCGGCCTTCTTGGCCTCCTGTTTGTACGCCCGGACCCGGGCGAGGGACTCCGGTCCCGTGATGTCCGCGACCGAGCGGTGGGAGCCGTCCTCGCCGTACGGGCCGGCGGCCTCGCGCCAGCCCGTGGGCCGTACACCGAGCTGCTTGCCGAGCAGGGCGGTGAAGATCTGTGCCTTCTGCGTGCCGAAGCCCGGCAGGTCGCCGAGGTTCTTCAGCAGCTGTGCGCCCGTCCCCGCGTCGCGCCAGACGCCTTCCGCGTCGCCGTCGTAGTGCTCCACCAGGTACTGGCACAGCTGCTGGATGCGCTTGGCCATCGACCCCGGGTAGCGGTGGACGGCTGGCTTCTGCTGCAGCAGCCCGGCGAAGTCCTCCGGGTCCATGGCGGCGATCCGGTGGGCGTCGAGGTCGGTCGCCTCCATCCGGGTGGCGATCGTGTGCGGGCCCGAGAACGCCCATTCCATCGGAACCTGCTGGTCCAGCAGCATCCCGACCAGAGCGGCGAGCGGGCTGCGGCCCAGCAGCTCGTCCGCTTCCGGGTTCTGCGCGAGGTGGAGGTCGGTGCGTTTCATGGGGTCATCCTCGCCGGGGAGGGGGCGGGGACCGGGTATTGGAGCGCGTTGCGGTTATCCGTTCGACTCAGGCCGTTCGGACCGCTGCGTTGCAGGTCTGCGGGCCGTAGCCTGAACGCATGGTCAAGAATTCGGCGTTGCCCGAGCTCCGGTCCGGGCGCCGGCGGCTGGTGGTGCTGCGCCACGCCAAGTCCGACTGGCCGGACGGCGTGCCCGATCTGCGGCGGCCCCTCGCGCAGCGCGGGCGGCGGGACGCGCCCGCGGCGGGGCGGTGGCTGCGGGGGCAGGGGTTCCGGCCCGACGCGGTGCTCTGTTCGCCGGCCCGGCGGACGCGGCAGACCTGGGAGCTGATCGCCGACCAGCTCGACGATCCGCCGGCGGCGTCCTTCGAGGACCGGCTGTACCACGCGGAGGCGGACGCCGTGCTGGACGTCGTACGGGAGACGCCCAAGCGCGCGCGGACGCTGCTGCTCGTCGGGCACAACCCGGAGCTGCAGGAGCTGGTGCTGGGGCTGGCGAAGAAGGGCGACGGGAAGACGCTCGAGACGGCGCGGGAGAAGTTCCCGACGTCGGCGGTGGCCGTGCTGGACCTCAAGGGCGACTGGCGGGAGCTGGCGTGGGGCGGGGCGCGGCTGCGGCGCGTGGTGGTGCCGCGGGGGATCCGGGGATAAGCGGTTTCCGGCGGGTGTCCGGCGCCTCTACGCTCTCGGGCGTACGTGTGTTCTGGATGCCCAGGGGGTTGTTGGCCGGTGGCGTGGGGAAAGTCGGCGGGGAACGAAGAGCTCGCGGAGGGCTGGCGGCTGGTGGCGGCCGGTGACCTCCAGGGGGCGATGCGGCAGCTGCGGCTGAAGGCCGGGGAGGTCGCGCCGGCGGTGATCGCGCCGCTGGTGGAACGGGTGGCGCGCGACGCCGGCATGGGTGATCTGGCGGAGGCCGCCGGGGCGCTCGCGGGGAAGCGGGCGGGGCTGCGGGAGCTGTATGGCTACGGGTACGCGTGCGTCGAGCGCGGCGCCGGGTTCCTCGCCGTCCCCGCGCTGGCGGAGGCGCACCGGCTGGCGCCCGGGGAGCGGCCCGTGCTGATGGAGTACGTCGCCGCGCTGGAGGCGGAGGAACGGCACCGCGAGGTGGTGGACGTGCTGCGCGGCGCCGGGGAGCTGCCCGAGTGGCCCGAGCGGTATCTCCTCGCGTACAACGCCCTGCTGGCCGGTGACACCGCCGGCGCCCGGGAGGCGGGCGGGGCGCTGACGGAGCCGGCGGACGGTGACTGGCGGCCGGCGTACGACCGCATCCGGCGGCTGCTGGGGCGGGCCGGCGCCGTGCCGACGGACCTGTCGCGCACCGATCTGCGGGGCTGGCACTACGTGCTGACGGGCGGACTCCTCACGACGTACGCGCCGTACGGCTACGGCGCGGGCATGAACGGCCGCTGGGCCTACACCCAGGACGACGCCGACCGCTGTCTGCACGGGCTGCACCGGCTGCGGACCGCCCTCGCGGCGGCCGGGAGGACGCCCGCCTCGGTGTCGCTGCTGCCGGACCGCGCGAGCGAGATCCTCGGGCGGGCCGCCGCGGAGTATCTGGGGCTGCCGGCCGTGCCCTTCGACCCCGCGCGGGAGGACACGCTGGTCGTCGCGTACGACCTGGACGACTCGGAGCCGGAGGTGGTGGGCGCGCTGTTCGAGCGGGCGCCCGGGCAGCTGCTCTTCGCGCACGTGACGTGCTGGACGTCGCCGCCGGGGGTGTCCGCGGACGTGACGACGCTGCTGGCGCAGGTCAACGTGTCGCCGTGGGGGGAGCGGATGCGGGTCACCGAGGCGGGTGGGACGGAGACGGTGCCGCCGGACTCGCGGCCGGTGGCCGAGCTGGTCGCGGAGATCCTCGCGGGGGACGCGGCCGCCGACGAGGGGGACGGGGAGACGCCCGCGGATCCGGACACGGCGCTCTCGGCCTTCGCGGGCGCGGTGGTGTGGCCGGCGGAGGGGGCCCGGGAGTGGATGGAGTCGGCGGGACCGGTCGGGAGCAACCGGTTCGCGTAGGGCGGGTGGCTGGTGCGGGGGACGTGCTCGCTGCGGGGGATGCGAGAGTCGAACTCGCGGGGTGGGGCGTTCCGTTGATCCGCCGTTCGCGTGGTGGGTGCCGGCCGGCCGCTGAAGGGGCGGGTTCCCCGGCGGACCTGGGATACACCCCGGGCGCCGGGGGATTTTCCGGGCGCCGAATATCCCTCGCATCGGTGAGGACTCGGGGTCCGGCGCGAGCCGATACTGGGCGGGCATTCCTCCGATCCGGGGAGCCGCTCATGTCGTCCGTGTCCTTTCCTTCGTTCACCTGGCCGCGCCTGCTGCGCGGGGCCAACCCGTATGCGGTGGACGGGGCGATAGCCGCGCTGGTGCTGTTCGCGGCGTCGGTGCAGTTCGTGTTCCCCGAGAAGAACGACGACTCGACGGCGTCCTGGCTGGGCTATGTCTTCGTGCTGGGGGCGGCGCTGCCCCTGGTCTGGCGGCGGCGGGCGCCCTTCACCGTGGTGTGCGTGGTGACGGCGAGTTCGCTGGCGATGGCGCTGTATCACGCGCCGCCGCCGGACGTGAGCTACGGCGGGCTCGTCGCGCTGTACACCGTGGCGGTGCTCGGACGGCCCTGGCAGCGGAGGCTGATGCTGGGCGGGTGGCTGGGCGGGACGGCGGTGGTGCTCACCTGGCTGGAGCACGCGGAGACCTTTGAGTACGCCTTCCATCTGCTGAGCTTCGCCTGTGTGTACGGGCTGGGGGTGGGCGCCCGGCTGCAGTCGGCGTACACCTCGGCCGTGGAGGACCGGGCGCGGCGGCTGGAGCGGGAGCGGGAGAACGAGCGGGCCCGGGCGGCGGCGGAGGAACGGGCGCGGATAGCCCGGGACATGCACGACATCCTGGCCCACGCGGTGAGCCTGATGGTCGTCCAGGCCGAGGCCGGCCCGGTGGCGCTGGCGAGCAGCCCGGCGCGGGCGGAGGCGGCGTTCGACGCCATCGCCTCGGCCGGCCGGGACGCCATGTCCCAGCTGCGGCGCATCCTCGGGGTGCTGCGGGCCGAGGAGACGCCGGTGCAGCCGCAGCCGACGGTGGCCGGACTGCCGGGTCTGGTGCGGCAGGTGGGGCGCACGGGGATACGGGCGGAGCTGACGTCGGACGGGGAGGTGCGGGCGCTGGATCCGGAGACGGAGGTGGCCGCGTACCGGGTGGTCCAGGAGGCGCTCACCAATACGCTCAAGCACGCGGGCGCCTCGGCCGTCGAGGTGCGGCTGGGGTGGAGCGCCGAGGAGCTGGTGATCACGGTGGTCGACGACGGGGCCGGCGGGGAGGCGCTGCCTCCGTGGCCGGACGGCGGGCGGGGGCTCGTCGGGATCCGGGAGCGGGCGGTGGCCTGCGGGGGCAGCGCGGAGGCGGGTCCGGGGGCGGACGGCGGGGGGTTCCGGGTGACGGCTCGGTTGCCGGTGCGGCAGGCGGTGGGGCTCGGATGAGCATCCGGGTGGTCGTGGCGGACGACCAGGAGCTGGTGCGGTCGGGGTTCAGCATGATCCTGGACGCCCAGCCGGACATCGAGGTGGTCGCGGAGGCCGGGCAGGGCGCGGAGGCGTTACAGGCGGTGCGGCTGCACGGGCCGGACGTGGCGCTGCTCGACATCCGGATGCCGGTGATGGACGGGCTGGAGGCGGCGCGGCGGATATGCGAGGGGAGCGGCTGCCGGGTCGTGATGCTGACGACGTTCGACCTCGACGAGTACGTCTACGAGGCGTTGTACGCGGGGGCCAGCGGGTTTCTGCTCAAGGACGTGCGCCGGGACGATCTGGTGCACGCGGTGCGGGTGGTGGCGGCCGGGGACTCGCTGCTGGCGCCGTCGGTGACGCGCCGGCTCGTCGCGGACATCATCCGGCGCCGGGGCAGCGGGCCGCCCCCGGGCGAGCAGCGTTCCGCCGAGCCGCACGCCCGGCTCGCGGGTCTCACGGCCCGGGAGCGGGAGACGCTCACGCTGCTCGCGCGGGGGTTGTCGAACGCGGAGATAGCCGGGGAGTTCGTGGTGTCGGAGCACACGGTGAAGACGCATGTCAGCAATGTGCTGAGCAAGCTGGGGCTGCGGGACCGGGTGCAGGCGGTGATCTGCGCGTACGAGACGGGGCTGGTGGTCGCGGGGGAGGGGTGAGGGCGGGTCGGGGGCCGGTGCTTGCCGCCGTCCGGGGGCGCCCCCTGGTGCCGCTTGTCGGTGTCCGAGGCCGCCCCTGGTGCCGCTCGTCGCTGCCCGGGATTGCCCCCGTGCTGCCTGCGCCCCCCGCCGTGGCTCCCTCTCGGGAGGGAGGCGGAGGCCCGTATCCCCCGTGCGGGCGAGGGGCACAGACCGCTCCCTCCGGCGATTCGGCGGCACCCCCTCCGGGGCGAGGCTCATGGACGTAACCAGTCCAAGTGCCGGCTCCGGAGGGGCAGATGCTGAACTCACTCGCAAGGACCGCGACCCGTCGTCCGATCACGGTCATGGTCGTCTGGCTGCTGATGCTGCTTCTCGGGTTCGGCATCGGCATCCGGGTCTTCGAGGACCTCGAGGGCACCGTGGAGGACATCCCCGGCAGTGAGTCCGTCCGTACCGGGGACCTGCTCGGGCGGCTCGACCCCGACGGCCCCGGGATCACCGGCGTCGTCGCCGGCACCGACGTGACCCGCCCGGCGGTGCGGGCGCAGGTCGGGGCGGCCGTGGCAGACCTGCGGCGGCTCCCCGGGGTCGCCGCCGTAGCCGACCCGTACACCACCGGCGGTGTGCGGGCCGAGGACGGGCAGGCCCTGCTCATCCCGATCACCCTCGAGGGCGGGATGTCCGACGACGACGAGGAGGAGGCTTCCGGCGAGGCCGCCGCCCGGATCGCCCGGATCGACGCCGCGCCCGAGGCGTACACCAGCGGCGGTCCGCTGCTGGGCGTGCAGATGGGTGAGCGGGCCCAGGAGGACGTCGCGCACGCCGAGCTGATCACCCTGCCGGCGGTCCTGCTGCTGCTCCTGCTGATCTTCGGCGGGCTGCGCTCCGCCCTGCTGCCGCTGGTGGTCACACTGTGCGGCGTGGCGGGGGCGTTCCTCACGCTGTACGGGTTCAGCCAGGTCACCGACATCTCCGTGTACGCGGTGCAGATCGTCACGATGCTGGGTCTGGGCCTCGCGGTGGACTACGCGCTGCTGATGGTCGTCCGCTTCCGCGAGGAGCGCCGGCGTACGGAGGACGTCGCCGAGGCCGTGCGGCGGACGGTGGCCAGGGCCGGGCGGACGGTGCTGTTCTCCGGGCTGACGGTGGCCGTCAGTCTGTCGGGGCTGCTCGTTTTCCCGAGTCCGTTCCTGCGCAGCATGGGTATGGCTGCCGCGGCCGTGGTCGTCGTCGACATGCTCGCCGCGCTGACCCTGCTGCCGGCGCTGCTCACGCGGTTCGGGGTTGGGGTATCCCCTGCTCGAACGGAGTTGAGAGCTTGGGGAAGGATCAGGCCCGCGAAGGCCGACCGGAGCGGTGCGGTGTTCGCGCGGCTGGCGCGCTTCTCCGCCGCCCGCCGGGTCGTGGTGCTCGCCGTCGTCGCCGTCGGGCTGGTGCTGCTCGCGCTGCCCGCCGCCGGGACCCGTCTCGCGGTCGGCGACGCCCGTTCACTGCCGCGCGGCACCGAGGCCCGGGACCTGTACGAGACGGTCGGGGCCCACTTCCCGGAGGGCGCCGTCACCAGCCCCGTCCGCGTCCTCATGGGCCCCGGCACCGACCCGGACTGCCTGCCCAGGTTCCGCGCGCTCCCCGGGACAGCCGCCGCCGAGACGCGCACGTTCGACGACGGCTCCACGGTCCTCGACCTCACCCCGCGCGGCGACGTCGACGGCCCCGCCGCGACCCGGCTCGTCCGCGACATCCGCGACCTGCGCGGCGACGAGCCGGTGCAGGTCACCGGAGTGGCCGCCAAGCTGGTCGACTTCCGCGCGGCCCTGGCCTCCCGCGTCCCCTGGGCGATCGCCGTCGTCCTGCTCGGCATCACGGTCCTGCTCTTCGCCTTCACCGGCTCCCTGCTGATCCCCCTGCGCACCATCGCCACCACCCTGCTCAGCCTCGGCGCCGCCCTCGGCGTCGTCACCTGGGTCTTCCAGGACGGCCATCTCGCCTCCTGGCTGGGCGGCGAGGGCCTGGGCGCGCTGAACCTGACGGCGCCGCCGCTGATCCTCGCGATCGCGTTCGGGCTGGCCATGGACTACGAGCTGTTCATCCTGGGCCGGATGCGCGAGGCGTACGAGGCGACCGGCGACCCGGCCGCGGCCGTGGAGGAGGGGCTGCGGCGCTCCGGCCGGGTCGTCACCTCGGCGGCGTTCCTGCTGGCGCTGGTCTTCGCCGGGTTCATGACGGGCGGCTTCTCCCCGGTCCTGCAGATCGGGCTGGGCCTGACGCTCGCGGTGCTGATCGACTCCACCGTCGTACGGATGCTGCTGGTCCCGGCCACGATGGCCCTCCTCGGCCGCCGCGCCTGGTGGGCGCCGGCCCCGCTGCGGCGGCTGCACGCGAGGGTCGCCGTCCGGGAGATGTGACGTAACGGCACACGAAGGGGAGCCCGGACGGGCTCCCCTTCGGCGATCAGTCCGGCAGCCCCCGCAGGAAGTCGCGGATCAGCGCCGCGCTGCGGTGCAGCCGGGTCGTCAGCGGGAAGTGCCCGGCGTCCAGCAGATGGATCTGCGCCCCCTCGGCGTCCCGGGCGAAGGCGCGGGCTCCGTCGGGGCCGAAGATCTCGTCGCCCCGGCCCCAGACGGCCAGCACCGGCGGGCGGTGCTCGCGCAGGTACTTCTGCCACTGCGGGTAGTGGCCGGGGTTGGTGCCGTAGTCCAGGAAGAGGGCGAGCTGGATCTCCTGGTTGCCCGGCCGGTCCAGCAGCGCCTGGTCGGCGACGGCCAGGGACGGGTCGACGAGCTCCGGGTCGGGGACGCCGTGGGTGTACTGCCAGTGCGTGGCCTGTGCGGTCAGCAGCCCGCGCAGCTTGTCGCCGTTGGCCGTCGAAGGGTCCGCCCAGTACGCCTTGATCGGCTCCCAGAAGGGCGTGAAGCCCTCGTCGTACGCGTTGCCGTTCTGCGACACGATCCCCGTGATCTGCTCCGGACGGGCCAGCGCGAGGCGGAAGCCGACGGGGGCGCCGTAGTCGTGGACGTAGATCGCGTACCGGGTGAGGCCGAGGTGGTCGACGAGCTTGCCGGTGACCGAGGCGAGGTGGTCGAAGGTGTACTCCCATGCGTCCACGGCCGGTGCGGAGCTCTGCCCGAAGCCCGGGAAGTCGGGGGCCACCAGATGGAACTCGTCGCTCAGCTCCTCGATCAGCGTCCGGTAGGCGACGGAGGAGGTGGGGAAGCCGTGCAGGAGCAGCAGCGTGGGGGCGGCGGGGTCGCCGGCCTCGCGGTAGAAGATCTCCAGGCCGTCGATCTCGGCGGTGCGGTGGTGGATGGTCGTCATGGCGTACTCCCGTGTCGTGTCCCGATCTTGTCTAACCCTTCAAGTCGCTTTCAAAGGTTAGAAATTCCGGGATCGAGGAACGGGATGCGGAGGATGTGATTCCTACTGCCCCAGGAGGGAGCTCAGCGAGGCGCCCAGTGCGATCTCGATCACGTCACCGGGCAGCGGATAGCGCTCGATCTCCATGAAGCCCTTGGCCAGGGCGAACCGCAGCCCCGCCTCGTTCTGCTCCAGGACCAGCGTCTCGACGGTCGACACCCCCGGGAACCCGGCCGCCGCCGCCAGCCCCCGCCCGTACAGCTCGCCGCCGAAACCCCGCCCCCGGAACTCCGGCAGCACCCGGGCGATCACCATGGCGACGGACGGGTCCTCCGACGGCGGGCGGACCGTCGAGCAGCCGACCGCGACCCCGTCCAGCCGGGCGACCTCGAGCCGGTTGCGCCCCGAGCGCTCACGGACGTCGGCGAGGGACAGCCGGTGATTGGGGATGATGGTGTTGTGGACGCGCCGCCAGTCCGCGACCAGGTCGTCGGAGGAGCCGTCCACCCGCTGTACGAGAAGCCCGTGCATCCGCCCAGCCAACCGGCGCCCGGGGCGGCACGTCAACCGAAAACAGGGCCCCCTGTCCGCGTCCGGCGCCCGAACGCGTTCAATGGAGGGGACGAGACCTGTCACTCTGGATGGAGCGAGCCCGATGGAGAGCCTGAGCCGCACCGCGGTCGTCGAGGACCTGATGGAACGCTTCCCGCACGTGCCGCGGGAGGCCGTGATCAAGGAGGACCTCCTCCGCGGCGGGATGGCCTTCGACGAGTCGGCGCTCAGCGGCGGCGACGACGGGGACGTGAAGCCGAAGTCGTACTTCATCTTCTCCTTCGACCACCGCACCCTCCCCGAGCTCGGCGCCGCCGCGCTGAACCGCCCGCCGGAGGAGATCGTCCTCACCGGCGGCGCGTACGACATGCGCCGCACGGTCGTCTCGGTCCGCGTGAACCCCGACTCGCCGTACCGCGTCAGGGCGGGCGAGGACGGCAGCCTCGGCCTCTACCTCGACGGCGTGCGCATCGCCGACGTCGGCCTGCCGCCGATGCCGGACTACTACCGGCACAAGCTGTCCAACGGGAAGTCCGTGATGGAGGTCGCCCCGACCATCCAGTGGGGCTACCTGATCTACCTCACGGTCTTCCGGGTCTGCCAGTACTTCGGGCACAAGGAGGAGTGCCAGTACTGCGACATCAACCACAACTGGCGCCAGCACAAGGCGGCCGGCCGCCCGTACACGGGGGTGAAGCCGTCCGACGAGATCCTCGAGGCGCTGCAGATCATCGACCGGTACGACACGGCCCGCACCTCCACCGCGTACACGCTGACCGGCGGCGCGATCACCTCGCACGTCGGGGGCAAGGACGAGGCCGACTTCTACGGCTCGTACGCGAAGGCCATCGAAGAGATGTTCCCCGAGCGGTGGATCGGCAAGGTCGTGGCGCAGGCGCTGCCGCTGGACGACGTCAAGCGGTTCCACGACTACGGCGTGAAGATCTACCACCCGAACTTCGAGGTGTGGGACAAGAAGCTGTTCGAGCTGTACTGCCCCGGCAAGGAGCGTTACGTCGGCCGGGCGGAGTGGCACAAGCGGATCCTCGATTCGACGGAGGTCTTCGGCGCGGAGAACGTCATCCCGAACTTCGTCGCGGGCGTCGAGATGGCCCAGCCGCACGGCTTCACCACGGTCGACGAGGCCATCGCCTCCACGGAGGAGGGCCTGAACTTCTTCATGTCCCACGGCGTCGTCCCCCGCTTCACCACCTGGTGCCCGGAGCCGACGACCCCCCTCGGCAAGGCGAACCCGGCGGGGGCGCCGCTGGAGTACCACATCCGGCTGCTGGAGACGTACCGGGCGACGCTGGAGAAGCACGGCCTGTCGTCGCCCCCCGGGTACGGTCCGGCGGGCCCGGGGCGCGCGGTGTTCTCGGTGAGCTCCTTCATGGACTCCCTGGCGCCGAACGAGGAGGCCGCACCCGCCGTTTGAGACGGCTTCACGGCGGGAAACCGAATCGCCGCCCCCGGCGTCTGGTTGGGCAGGACGTGCCCGGCTGACGACGGGGGTGTGTGGTGGGGCGCATCGACTACAACCGGCGGGACCGGAATCCGGGACCCCCGGACCTGTCCTGTCCGAGCTGCGGGCGGGACGACCAGGTGAGTGCGGTGCCCGCCGTGTACCAGCGGGGCCGGGGCAGGGTCCGGGAGCGGGACCACGAGGGCCACTGGCACACGCGGACCGTGATGTCGCCGCTCGCGCAGTCGCTGCGGCCGGTGCCGGAGATGAAGGTCTGGCCGTGTCTGCTGCTGGTCCTCGGGCTGCCTGTGCCGTTCTTCTGGCTGGCCGCTCTCGGGTTCCTCGTCGCCGAGCCGGGCGCGGACTCGTTCTCCGTCCTCGTGCTGGCCACCGTGTTCGGTGCCGTCCTCCTCGGACCGGGCGTGTTCCTCATCGTGAAGCACCGGCGTGCCGTCTCCGGGAGGGCCGGCGCCGAGGCGCTGTGGCAGCGGGGCTGGTACTGCGAGCGCTGCGGCACGGTGCATTACGTGGGGGACCCGCGGGCGCGGTCGCTCGGCGAGTTCCGCCGCGAGGTGTGGACGGCGGGCGGGTACGGGCAGCTCGTGGACCGGTATCCGCTCGTATGAACGAAATCCGTTGGGGGCGGCGTGCGTCCCGCTCATAGACTCCCCGCCGTGGAGACGACAGAGGACGCCCGGGTCGTACGGGAGGCCGTGGCCGTCGCGCGGCGGGGGCTGGTCGACCGGGAGACGGTCACCGAGACCGTCGTGCTGTGTGCCGTGGCGCGGGAGCATCTGCTCGTCGTCGGGGCGCCCGGGACCGCCAAGTCCGAGGCCGTGCGGCGGGTGGCGCGGCAGTTCGGGGGGCGGCTCTTCGAGTATCTGCTGGGGCGGTTCACCGAGCCGAACGAGATCTTCGGGCCCGTCGATCTGCGGCGGCTGCGCGAGGGCGTCGTCGAGGTGGAGACGGCCGGGATGCTGCCCGAGGCCGATGTGGCGTTCCTCGACGAGGTGTTCCTCGGCTCCTCCGCCATCCTCAACACGCTGCTGGGGCTGCTCAACGAGCGGACGTACCGCCGGGGTTCGACGGACGTCGGCGTCCCGCTGCGGGTGTGCGTGGGCGCCGCGAACACGCTGCCGGACGATCCGGCGCTGGCCGCGTTCGCCGACCGGTTCCTCGCCCGGGTGTTCGTCGAGCCCGTCGCCGACGCGCGGCTGGAGGAGCTGCTGGAGACGGGCTGGTCGGCCGACGGCCACGGCAGGGACGCCGGTACGAGCCTGCTCCCCGCCGTCGACCGGCTCGCGGCGGCGGCCCGGGGCGCGGACCTCGACGCCGTACGCCTCCCGCTCGCCACCGCCGTACGCCGGCTGCGCGCGGCCGGTGTACCGCTCACCGACCGGCGGGCGGTGCGCAGCCAGCGCCTGATCGCCGCCGCCGCGGTGCTCGACGGGCGGACGGCGGCCACCGACGCCGACCTGTGGGTGCTGCCGCTGATCGCCCCCACCGCCGACGCCCAGGCCCTCGCGCGCGACACCCTCGCGGATCTGCTGGGCGCCGCCCGCAACGAGAGCCTGCCGCTCACCGCCGAGGAGCTCAGCCGCGGCCCCGAGGCCCGCGCCGGGCGGCTGGCCGCGACGGGGGCGGAGCTGCTGGCGGACCTCGGGCTGCCGCCGTACCACCGCGACGCGCGGCTGCGGGCGGAGGCGACGCTGCGGGAGATCGACGCCTCGTTCGCGGCGGACGCGCTGCCGGAGCTGCTGAAGGCCGTACGCGAGCGGCTGGTCGCCGCCGTCGCGCCATGACTCCCGTCCGCTTCGTCCCCCGCGAACCGCCCCTGACCCCGACGGCGGTCGCCGCCCGGGGTCCCGCCGCCGAGGCGCTGCGGGCGGCTGCCCGTACGACACTCCGCGTCGCGCAGGCCGACGGCTGGCTGCTGCTTCTCTCCCGCGACCCCCGCGGCGCCGACCTCCCCTGGGCCGACGGCGTCCACTGGCTCGCCCCCGACCAGGGCCTCTACCTCCCCACCCACCTCACGACCGACCCACCCCCGGCGCTCGTCGCCCGCGCGGCCGCCCGGCGCGCACCCCGGGGCCACACGCTCCTCGCCCTCCTCCCGGGTCACCTCCTGGCGGTGACCGCCAGGTGAAGCTCCCCCCACACCTCGCCGCCTGGGCCGAACAGCTCGCCCTCCTCGACCCCGCCTGCGCCACCGCCCTGGGCCCCGTCGTCCGCGGCGTCGACGGCCTCCTCGGCGGCGAACCGCGCACCGCCCGCCCCGACGGCGAACCCGACGGCTACGACGGCCTCACCAACCGCGGCACCCCCGAGCGCCTGCTGATGTCGCAGTGGCTGCTCGCCGAGGAGGCGCCGGAGGAGTTCCTGCGCCGCGCCGCCCGGCGCGAGCTCCTCCACCTGGCGCCGGCGCACACCTCCCGCGACCGGCGCGGCCGTATCGCCGTCCTCACGGACACCGGCCCCTCCCAGCTCGGCGCCGCCCGCCTCGTCCAGCTCGCCGCCCTCCTCGTCGCCCACCGCCGCGCCACCGCCCGCGGCACGACCCTGCTCCTGGGCGTCCTCGGCCACGGCGAGCCGGGCACCTGGCACGCCGGCGACCTCCCCGAACAGCTCCGCCTCTGGCTCCGCGCCCGCAGCGCCGCCGAACCCGACCCCCGTGAGCTCACGGCATGGACGGACACCCTCGACCGCGCCGACGACTGCTGGCTCCTCGCCGGCGCCCTCCTGGCCGCCCACCCCGCCGCCCACCGCCTCAAGACCCTCACCGCCGGGGAGACCGCCTGGACGGAGACGGGCGCGTCGGCGCTCACCGTCCGATGGGCCGGCCGGCGCGCCCGCCTCGCGATGCCCGACCCCCGCGCCGCCGTCCGCATCCTGCGCGGCACCGGCTGGCGCCGCACGGAAACCGCCGCCCACCCGCTGCCCGCCCCCGGCACCGGCCCGCTGCTCTTCCCCGGCAACGGCAACCGCCTCGCGTTCACCTCCGCCGACGGCCAGGAGCTGATCACCGTCCAGCTGCCGGACGAGCCGGGCAACGCGGCGTACGCCCGCCCCCGGCGGCACCGGCTGATGGGCCCGGCGCTGGCGGTGGGCCAGCACGGGCGGCGGCTGCTGGTGCTCTGCCGTACGGGGCCGTATCTGCGGCTGCAGGTCATCGGGAAGCCGTTCCCGGCGGCGGACGGCTTCCGCGTCACCGCCCGCGACCTGTACCCCGACGACGAGGGCCACATCCTCGACCCGATCATCGGCCACGCGCACGCCATGCTCCTGCGCCGTTCCGGAGCCTGGTGGCGCCTCCCCCTCAAGGGCGCGCCCACCGAGGCCCCGGAGATCCTGTGGGCCCTCCCCGGCGAGCGCGGGGACGCCCCCCGGCTGGCGCATCTGCCGGGCGACCACGCCGACGGGATGCGGATCGTCCTGGCGCCCGGAGGGACGTACGCCTGGTCGGCCGACGGTGAGAGCTGGCGGTTCACCGGGCCGGACGGCGAGCATCCCGTGACGCGGAAGACGGCGGCGGGCGAGTCGGTGTGCGGGGCGGTGCTGCTCGCCGGACACGCGCATCTGGTGACGCGGTCGCCGGCGGGGCAACTGGTCCGGCTGCGCGGTCCCGTACGGGACGCGGCGCTCACCCGGTGGTCCGGTACGCCGCTGCCGCCCGCCGTGCATCCGCTGCGGCCGCTGCTGGCGGTGCGGAGGGACGACGGCACGGTGGAGGTGGCGAACGTCGAGAAGGACGTCCGTCTGCTCGTCCTGAGGGGCACCCGATGACGTTCCGCGGCCGGACGGACGCCGGCGCGCTTCTGATCGCCGTCCCTCTGATAGGCGAGGCGGAGGCCCGTTCGCGCGTCCTCGCCCTGTGGTCCCCCGGCGTCACCGTCCACGAACTCCCCGGCGGCGACTGGCTCGTCACCCTCCCCGCCCCTCTCTCCCTCCGCGCGGAACACGCCCCCGGCCTCCCCCTCCCCACCCCCGCCGAGGTTCCCCGGGCGGGCGCCATCCACCGCTACGACCGCACACGGCTCCCGGAGGTCGACCCCGCCGCGTGGCTCGACCTCGGGGAGCTCGAGGTCGTCCCGCTCACCGTGCCGGAGCCGGAGCTGAAGCCCACGCCCGTCGAGCCGTCGTTCACGCAAGAACCTGACCTCCGCGAACTGGCATCCGTCGGAGAGCCGGACCCGATGCCGCCCCTCTGGCCCGACGGCGGCCTCCTCGGCCGCGTACTGCGCGGCTGGTACGCCGACCGCCGGCGCCGCTACGTCGACCGCCTCGCCGCACAGTTCGAGCGCCGCCGCTGGGGCGACGCCCTCCGTAACGCCGTCCCCCTCGGTGGTCCCGGCGGCGGTCATCCCACGCTGCGTCTCCCCGGCCGGCGCTCCGGTCCGCTCGTCCCGACGCCGGTGCGCCGTCCGGGGGGCGGTTCGATGCCGTACGACGAGGACTCGCACCGGCGGCTCAGGACCCTCTACCGGAAGGCCGCCGCCGCCCTGGAGAAGGACGGGCGGATCGAGGAGGCGGCGTTCGTCCTGGCCGACCTTCTCGACGACGCCCTCGCCGCCGTCACCCTCCTCGAGCGGCACGGCAGACCGCGTCCCGCCGCCGAGCTGGCGGAGGGCCGCGGGCTGGAACCGGCCCTGGTGGTACGGCTGTGGTGGCGCGCCGGCGACCGCGACCGCGCGCTGCGCATCGCCAGGCTGCGCGGCGCGTACGAGGCCGCCGTCGAGCGGCTGGCCAAGGTGGACCCGAGGGCCGCCGGACACCTCCGCCTCGCCTGGTCCGCCGACCGCTGGGCCGCCGGTGACGCCGTCGGCGCCGTCGAGGCGGCCTGGCCCGCCGAGGACCTGCGCGCGGGCGCCGTCAGCCTCGCCCGCCAGGGCCTGGACGCCGACGCCCCGCACCGCCCCGTACTCCTCGCGTACGCCCTCGCCCGCCGCCCCGACCCCGGGCACGCGGACGAGGCGCGGGCACTGCTGGCGAAGCCGGAACCGGACGAGGCCGACTGGTACGACCAGCGCGCCTTCGTCCGCACCCTGCGCACCGTCGACCTCGCCGACCGCGCCCTGGACACCGAGCTCACGGGCGCCGCCCTGCGCGCCGTCCTGCGCGCCGCCCCGCACGAGACGGACCCCGCCGCCCGCCCCGGCCTCATCCGCGCCCTGCGCCGCCGCGCCGACCCCCTCCTGGCCGCCGACCTCCCCGCCTGCCCGCCCCCGCCGGACCGCCCCGTCCTGCGGCTGCGCGCCGAACGCCGCCCCGGCGGACTGCCGCTGACGGACGCCGTCGCCCTGTCCCGTACGACCGTCCTCACCGCCCACGGCGAACTGGGTGTCCGCCTGCTCGGCCGCGACGGCCGCGTCCGCGCCGCCTGGGACGTACCGGCCCACCGCCTGATCGCCGCCGACCACGGCGGAGCCGCCCTCCTCGTCGCCGACCGGGGCGAGGCACAGGACGTCCACCGTCTCGACCTCACGACCCGCCGCACCGCCCACTGGGCGACCCTCGCCGCGGGCCCGCTCCCCACCTCGTACGACGGCACCGTCCTCCCCGTCCCCGACGCCGACGGCCTCGCGTTCCTCGAGACCCGCGCCCCCCGCCTGCGCGCCCTCGCCCGCGAACTGGACCGCGACCACACCGTCCTCGCCCTGGCCCGCACCCCCGATACCCTCACCGCGCTCATCCGCCACCGCTCCGGGGACCAGCTCCGGCGCTGGGACCTCCCCCGCCTCACCCTCCGCGACCGCACCGGGCTCCCGCCCGCCCGCTACACCCTCCTCGCGACCGGCACCGCCCTGCTCCCGGAGCCCACCGACACGGGCCTGCGCCTGCGCGCCCACGGCCGGAACCCCGGCGACCGCGGCCCCCTCCCCGCCGACACCCTCACCCTCCTCGCGGACGGCGACACGCTCGCCGTGGCGGCGGAGGAGGAGCCGGAGGTGTCCGTCACCCTCGCCGAAACCCCCGGCGGACGGCCGTGGGCGGGAGTGTCGTTCCCCGGCCTGCCGCGGCTGCGGGCGCACGCGGGACTGGTGACGCTGTACGAGGCGGAGGGGCGGATCGTCGTCCTCGATCGGACGGCTCGCGCCCAGGTGCTCAACGTCCGGACGCCACCGGTGTGACCGTCCGCTCCACCAGATCGGCGATCAGCGCGCGCAGCCGCACCGGGTCGTCCAGATGGAAGCCCGCCGCCAGCCCGTCGCGCAGGACGAGCAGCATGTCGGCGGTGCGCTCCGCGTCCGGATGCCCGTCGGCGGCCAGCAGATCCCGCATCCCGTCGCGGAACCACACCCGGTACTCGCCCACCGCCCGCCGCACCGGATGCTCCGGATCGGGGTACTCGGCGGCGGCGTTGAGGAACGGGCACCCCCGGTAGCCGGGGCCCGACCCGAACTCGCCCATCAGCCGGAAGACGGTGTACAGCGCCTCGCGGGGCGAGGCGGAGGCCAGGAGCGGAGCGACGGTCTCGCGCTGGCGGCGGACGTTGTCCCGGACGTACGCGACGACGAGGTCGTCCTTCGCCTTGAAGTGGTGGTAAAAGGTCGCCTTCGCCACGCCGGCCTCGGCGATGATCCGGTCGACGCCCACGGCGTGCACACCCTCGGCGTAGAACAGCCGGCTCGCCGTGTCGAGGACACGGGTGCGTGCGGGGATTTTCGCGGCCATGACTTGACCGTACCAGACAGGTCTGTCTAGGCTGAGGTCCGAAGCAGACAGACCTGTCTGTTCATCGTTACGGAAGGACCCTCCCATGAGCGCTCAGTACACGGCAGTGGGCACCGCCACCGGCCGCAAGGGCCGCGGCTACACCACCGACGGGAAGCTGGACGTCCGGCTGGACCTGCCCAAGGAGCTCGGCGGCGGCGACGCGGGCACCAACCCGGAGCAGCTGTTCGCCGTCGGCTACGCGGCGTGCTTCGCCAGCGCGATGGAGGCCATAGCGGGCAAGCGGAAGCTGGACGTCTCCGAGGTGTCCACGACCGCCGAGGTGGGCCTCGGGGCGGACGGGAAGGGCGGCTTCGAGCTGTCCGTCACGCTGCGGGTGGAGTTCCCCGAGGGCTTCGACGGCACTACGGCGCGCGAGCTCGTCGACGCCACCCACCAGTTCTGCCCCTACTCGCGGGCCACCCGGGGCAACATCCCGGTGGAGATCGTCGTGGAGTGAGCGGCCGTATCGTCCACCGGCTGGCAGAGGACCAGCAGCAGATCGTCCGTCCGCCGGCCGCCGCCCGCCAGCTTCTCCAGCCGCGCGAGCGCGTCGGCCGCCAGGGGCTCGCCCAGGGCCCGTCCCGCCAGCTCCAGCAGCGGCAGGGGCGGGCCGTCGGCGGCCGCGTCGGTCAGCCCGTCGGTGTAGAACAGCAGCCGGTCGCCGCCCTGGAAGCGGAAGCGGTACGCCTCGGGCGACGGATGCAGGCCGAGGGGCGGGCTGACGGCGTGCGGCTCCAGTAACCGCACCCGTCCGCCGCCCTTGCGCACGGGCGCCGGATGCCCGCAGTTGACCAGCGTGACCTCGCCGGCGTCGAACTCCGCGAACACCGCCGTCACGAAGTCCTCCGGCCCCAGCTCCGGCAGCAGCCGGGTGTCCAGCGCCCGGGCCAGCTCCGTCAGGGTCGGCGCGGAGGCCGCCAGATCCCGGAAGCCCGCGACGACGGCGGCCGCCGGCCGGATTGTGTCCAGGCTGTGCCCGCTGACGTCGGCCACCAGCAGCCGCACCCCGAACGGCGTCTCCACCGCCGCGTACACGTCCCCGCAGAACGCCGACTGCCGCACCGCCGCCCGCTCCCGCACGGCGAACGACACCCCGCCCGCGCACGGGGGCAGCGGCCGCATGATCGCCGACTGCGCGGCCGCGGCCACCCGCGTCACCTGCGCCAGGGACGCGCGCAGCGCCGTGTGCTGCGCGGCGGCGTACACGGCCAGCCCGCAGGCGGCGCACAGCGCGGCGGTACGCAGCGGGAAGCCGGCGTCCAGGCTCCCGTAGAGCTCGGGCCACAGCGGCGCCGTGGTGGCCGGGGCGGTCGCTATCAGCAGCGCCCACCCGGCCACGGCGGCCGTGGGACGGGGGCCGAGGCGCAGACAGGCGACGACGGGGCCGAGGAGGACGACGCCGGTGGCGTGGCCCTGGGCGACCCGGAGATTGAGGGCGCCGAGCAGGGTGCACAGCGTCAGGGCGAGCAGCATCCAGCAGGCCGGCCCGCGCAGCCATGTTCGTGCACGGGTCATGGCGCTCCTCCTGTCCCCACTGCGGGGACGGCCACCCTCTCGCAGATGAGTACGCGCCGTCGCGCGGTTGTCATCAGGTGAGCGGAAGAGTTCGTTCGGTTACGGATCGTGTGCGATCAGGTGCGGTTCGGAGCGGGGCGCGGCGAGCCCGCGCCCCTGCCTCCGCTCACTTCCCCTCGTGGGCCTTCCGCAGCTCGGTCAGGTCGAGCTTTTTCATCCCGAGCATCGCCTGGATCACCCGCTGCGCCTTCTCCGGGTCCGGGTCGCCCGCCAGCTCGGCGAACTCGGTGGGCACGATCTGCCAGCTCAGCCCGTACTTGTCCTTGAGCCACCCGCACGGCCCCTCCTCCCCGCCGTCCGCGGTCAGCGCGTCCCACAGCCGGTCGACCTCCTCCTGCGACTCACAGTCCACCTGCAGGCTGATCGCCTCGGTGAACGGGAACTGCGGCCCCCCGTTGAGCGCCACGTACTCCTGCCCGGCGAGCTCGAACGTCACGGTCATGACGGACCCCGCCACTCCCGGCCCGGCCTCCCCGTACCGCGTGGTCCCGGTGACCTTCGAGTCCTCGAAGAGGGAGGTGTAGAACTCGGCGGCCTCGGCGGCCTGGGTGTCGAACCAGAGGAACGTCTTGATCTTCTGCATGGGTGCTCTCTCCTTCGGTTGTCGTCCGTTCGTAGGGATAGACGCCCGACGCCGCCGGGACTCATCGGTCCCGGGGAGTCCGTCCGAAGGGGTGGCAGGACGTGGCACGTATGGCGGCCCCATGTCCTGCGGACGGCTTCCGTAACGGAGGAGCGGCGTTACGTTACGGACGAGCGAGACATAGCCTCATTCCGTCCGGCCGGCGCCCAAGAGCGCAAAATCGCCCCATTCCAGCCCATCCGGCGGCCAAGAGCGCAAAAAAGCCCCATTCCAGCCCGTCCGGCGTTTGAGGACGAGGCGCGCAGCGCCGACCAGGGGGCGAGGGGGCGCAGCCCCCACCCGCGAAGCCGACGCAAGCCGACCCAACTACTGTGGACAACATGACTGCACACTTTGACGTCGTAGTGCTGGGCGCCGGCCCCGGCGGATACACCGCCGCCGTAAGAGCCGCCCAGCTCGGCAAGAGCGTCGCCGTGATCGAGGAGAAGTACTGGGGCGGCGTCTGCCTCAACGTGGGCTGCATCCCCTCCAAGGCCCTCCTGCGCAACGCGGAGCTGGCCCACATCTTCACGAACGAGCAGAAGACCTTCGGCATCCAGGTCGAGGGCAAGGTGACCTTCGACTACGGCCAGGCGTTCAAGCGCAGCCGGACGGTCGCGGACGGCCGCGTACGCGGCATCCACTACCTGATGAAGAAGAACAAGATCACCGAGTACGACGGCCGCGGCACCTTCACGGACGCCCACACCCTCCAGGTCGCCCTGACGGCGGGCGGCTCGGAGACGGTGACGTTCGACCACTGCATCATCGCCGCCGGCGCCACCACCCGCCTGGTCCCGGGGACGACCCTGAGCCCGCGCGTCGTGACGTACGAGGAGCAGATCCTCTCCGACTCCCTCCCGGAGTCGATGGTGATCGTCGGCGCGGGCGCGATCGGCGTCGAGTTCGCGTACGTGCTGCACAACTTCGGCGTGAAGGTCACGATCGTCGAGTTCCTGGACCGGGTCGTCCCGCTGGAGGACGAGGAGGTGTCCGCGGAGCTGGCCAAGCGCTACAAGAAGCTCGGCATCGACATCCTCACCGGCACCCGTGTCGACGGCATCGACGACTCGGGCGCGAAGGTCCGCGTCGCGGTCACCGGCAAGGACGGCAACAGCCAGGTGCTGGAGGCCGACAAGGTGCTGCAGGCGATCGGCTTCCAGCCGCGGGTGAGCGGCTACGGCCTGGAGCAGACGGGCGTCGCGCTCACCGACCGCGGCGCGATCGACGTGGACGGCCGCTGCCGTACGAACGTCCCGCACATCTACGCCATCGGCGACGTCACGGCGAAGCTGATGCTGGCGCACGCCGCCGAGTCGATGGGTGTCATCGCCGCGGAGACGATCGCCGGGGCGGAGACGATGGAGCTGGACTACGTGATGATCCCGCGGGCCACGTACTGCCAGCCGCAGGTCGCCTCCTTCGGCTACACGGAGGCGCAGGCCCGGGACAAGGGCTTCGACGTCAAGGTGCAGAAGTTCCCGTTCACGGCGAACGGCAAGGCGCACGGCCTCGCGGACGCGGTGGGCTTCGTCAAGGTGATCGCGGACGACCGCCACGGCGAGCTGCTGGGCGCCCACCTCATCGGCCCGGAGGTCACGGAACTCCTCCCGGAGCTGACGCTGGCCCAGCAGTGGGACCTCACGGTCCACGAGATCGGCCGCAACGTCCACGCGCACCCGACGCTGGGGGAGGCGGTGAAGGAGGCGATTCACGGGCTGGCGGGGCACATGATCAATATGTAGCGGGAGGCCTCGGCCGGCTTGCGCCGGCGGTGTGCGGTGCGGGGGGCCGGGGCTCGGGTGGGTCCGGCGTCGCGCCGTCGGCTGCCCGCGCGGGTGGGTTGTTTTCCGGGGGTTTGTGCGGCGTCGCGCCTGCGGCGCGGGTGGGTTGTTTCCCGGGGGGTTTGTGCGGCGTTGTGCCGTCGGCTCCCCGCGCCTGCGGCGCGGGGCGGTTTGCCCACCCACGGCCGCCCGTTTCGGGGTGGCGGGGTGGGCGTAGCCGGCGGCGGGGTGGGCGGTGTCGGTGACGGGGCTGGCGCGGTCCGTGGGGGTGGGGGTGGTCCGGTGGGGTGGGTTTGGATGCGGAGTGTTTCTGCGGCGCTGCGCGCCTCGTGATGCGGAGTGAGGGAAGCCGCTGGCGCGGCTTCGGGCGGAGGCGCTGCGCGCCCCCGGGGGTGTGGAGTGAGGTGTCGGCGCTGCGCGCCGCCGGGCCGAACGACTGCGAGGGCGACCGTACGGGTGCTGTGCCCCGGGGGAGTTCCCCACGGTTGGCGGGCTGGAGGGGGCGGTGACCAGGGACAATCCGGTAGCCGCCGACGAAAGTAAGGGGACGTTCGACACGCCTGCGCGCGTACGGGAAACGCGCCTGAAGGGACCACGACGCGGCAGTACGCGCGTAGGTGTGTCGGGCGGGCCCGACCCCCGGACCAAAGAAGGCGCACCCCGGGGGACCGAGCTCATACAGCGGCAGACCGTCCCCGACCGGTCGCGGCGGGTGTTCGTCCGCCGGTCCCCCCGGTCCGGGCCCGTTCGTCCGGCGGACAGTTCGGCGGGCGCCGAACTGTCGCGGGCCTAGCGTCGGTGGTATGACACAGCTCCTTGCCCACGGGGCCGCCCGATGACCCCCTTCGCCCGCCTCCACGACGGTCCCGGGCTCCTGCTTCTCCCCAACGCCTGGGACTTCGCCTCCGCCGCCGCGCTGATCGACGCCGGCTTCCCGGCGGTCGGGACGACCAGCCTCGGGGTCGCCGCCGGGGCCGGGCTGCCGGACGGGGCCGGTGAGACGCGGGACGGGATCCTCGCCCTCGCGATCGCCCTGGGGCGTGGGGGGTTCCTGTTCACCGTCGACGCCGAGGACGGGTTCGGCGACGAGCCCGCGGAGGTCGCCGTGCTGGCCCGGGAGCTGTGGGCCGTGGGGGCCGCCGGGATCAACCTGGAGGACGGGCTGGGGGATCCCGGGAGGCACGCCGCGAAGGTGGCGGCGGTGAAGGCTGCCGTGCCGGGGCTGTTCGTGAACGCCAGGACCGACACGTACTGGCTGGGCAGCCGCCAGGACGAGACCGAGGCCCGCCTCAAGACCTACCGCGACGCCGGCGCCCTCGTTCGTCACCCCGGTCTTCGGCTGGGGGTGCTGGCCGGTGACGGCCGGCTCGGGGCCGGGGTGCGGTGGGCGCAGACCAGTGAGCTGAGTGTACCCTCTATCTGGCGAGCAACGAGTACGACGGCACCGTCGCCGGCTACGACCCCGCGACCGGCAAGGAGACCTGGCGCAGCCGCCTCGGCAAAAAGTTCGACGACCCTCGGCCGATCGCCGTCGACG
>NZ_WEGJ01000014.1 GCF_009604385.1 Streptomyces smaragdinus | reverse complement strand
CCGCGTCCTTCTCCTGCTGCTGCATCAACTCGGCTCCCGTGCGTACGATGTCCGAACTGTTGTGGGAGCCACGTGCCTTGCCCATGATGATCCTTCCCGGCACCAGTCACTCTGATGCCAACCGGTCATACCGGGCATACACAAACCACGCGACAGGCCCGGACGAGGCCACCGATCCGCACGTTCTGGTGACGGTTCGTCCGGCCGCGAACCTGCCGATGCCACCCCTGCGCGTGAAGACTGTCCGCTACGAGCGGGACGTTCCCGCCGTGAAGCATCTGGGTCTCTTCGGCGCCCTGCATGCCCGCCGGGCTGCGAGAATCGACGGCTACGAGGATGCGCTCTTCGTCGGGGCGGACGACTTGGTTTCCGAGGGCGGCACCTGGAACGTGGCGTTTGTCGGCGAGGACGGCATCGTGTGGCCCAAAGCGGATGTCCTGCCAGGCGTCACTATGGCGCTGCTGCAACAGATCGGAGAACATCACACCGCCCCCGTCACACTTGCGGATGCGCAGCACATGCATGCCGCGTTCGCAACCAACACCACCATCGGCGTGCGGGCGCTGTCCGCTATTGACGACATCCCGATGGCCACCGACCACCCGCTGCTCGCGCAACTCCGCGACGCCTACCTCGCCCTCCCGGGCGAGCGTCTGTAAGGGGCGGCCGACAATGGCGGGCGTCGTCACACGATGGACCGGGGTAGAGGTCTTGGCCTTACGCAAGGCGCTGCGCAAGAGCGGCCGGGACTTCGCCGCAGCAGTAGGCATCAGCACTCGCATGCTGGTCGAGTGGGAGGCGCGCGGCTCGACCATCACCCCACGGGCAGCGAACCAGGAGGCACTCGACACGATCCTGGCAACAGCCGACCGCGCAGCGCAGGAACGGTTCGCAACACTGATCACCGAACGTGCCGCAGCTGCGCAGGACGCGCGGGCAGAGGAACTACTCCGCCGCGACATCCCGTACGTCAAGAGCCCCATCGACGGGAAGCTCATGGCGCTCGTGGAGGAAGGCGTCTACCAAGCCGGACCGGACAACCGGCCGACCTGGGTGGACACCTTCCTGATCGACGTGTACCCGACCACGAACGCGGACTATGCCCGCTTCGTACTGGCAACCGGTCATCCAGCACCACAGCACTGGCCAGACAGGAGATGCCCGGACAGCATCTTCGATCATCCGGTGGTGTGGGTGACATGGCACGACGCGGCCGCGTACGCCGCGTGGGCCAGGAAATCACTGCCGACGAGTGAACAGTGGGAAAAGGCGGCCCGTGGATCGAAGGGCCGCGTCTATCCGTGGGGCGACGCACCTACAGCCGCGAAGTGCAACGTGCTGGACTCCGCGATGGGGCGCACCACGTCCGTCACCCGCTACCAGTCCGGGGTGAGCCCGTACGGCGTGTTCGACCTGTGCGGCAATGTCTGGGAGTGGTGTGCAACCGAGAGCAACCCCGGCCGACATATGCTGAAGGGCTCGGCGTTCACCAGCCCGTTCACACGTGCCGCTCCGGCACTCTTCAACGACGCGTCAGCGGCCATGTACGACAACGACACCGGGTTCCGCTGCGCTGGTACAGCAGAGAAGTAGAGCAAGCCACCTGTGAGCAGCAGCTCACCGAGCGATCACCCCGCTCAGATGTTGTCGGCTCCGCCGAAGCGGTCCCGATAAGCGTCCGGCTCCTCTGCGGTGATCTTCGCGAGGAGGACTGGTGGCACGGTAAACGCCGTCCCGGCCGGGACCGCGTCCAAGGCGTGGGCCTGCCCTGGGGGTCACTCCACGCCACACAGACCCCGCGCCTTCCGCCAGCCATAGGCGCGTCCAAGATCGCATTGCACATCCGTTGCACAACGTCGCGGGAACTTCCGGGAAACCCCAGGTCATCGAGGGCACTCCTCCCAACCGCAAAACGGCCCCAACCCGGGGAAAACCCCAGGTCAGAGCCGTTTTGGCGGACGAGTCGGCCTGTACGCCGGGTTCTGTCTCCCGAGTGAGCCGAAACCGAGCTCGGGGAGACAGGCAATGGGGTTCGTTCCGGCAGGCTCTTTGCGCCTCTTTCTCCCTTCCCTGATGTCAGCAGTCAGACGTGCGCCTTGGAGGTTTCTGAAGTGAGTGCGAGAGGCGGCAGCGACTTGAAGGGGCTTGACGCGGACGTTGAAGGCGAGCGTCGATGGTCGTCGACCACGCCAGTGACCGGGGAAGACACGGAGACGCGGATGGATCCAGTGCAGTTGGCCGCTCCGGTCGCGCGTGTTGTTGTTGAGTACGTCGCGGTCGGCGGCGTCGATGCCAGGGCCCTGGAGGAGCGCCAGGCCGCTGCAATCCGCGAGGTGCTGCTTGAGTGGCATGAACGTCGCGGGAGCGCTGCCGGTGCGGATTTCTGCCAACAGGATGCGTAGGCATCGGGTTGCCGAGATTGGAGTGCATCGCCAATGACATCACCCGAACCACCCGGCAGTGTGTGGGGCCAGGCAGCCCCCGATCGTCCCTGGTCTCCCCCCACAACGTCCACGGTCGCGGCGGCGCCGGTCACCCTCCCGGTGGCGTGGCTCGGGCGGACATCGACCGAGGACGCGCAGGACCCGACGCTGTCCCTGCCTCGACAGCTGCGTAATGCCCGTGCCGCGCTACCGCCGGGATGGGTGATCGTCGCGCACTTCTACGACGTGGAGTCCGGCCGCAAGGACCTCGACTCCCGCGGTAGATCGCGCGCGCACGAGCGGTTCTCGATCCCCATTCCGCGCGACGGCAGCGTTGCCGACCTGTTGGAGGAGGCGCAGCGCCCTGACCGCCGGTTCGCCGCCGTGATTTGCGAGTCGATCGAGCGGGTGGCCCGGCGTACGTACTTCGGAACGAAGATCGAGTACGAGCTGGAGCAGGCCGGCGTCGCGTTGTGCGCTGCGGATGAGCCGATCGTCACCGGGCGTGGTGCCAAGCGGGCGACACCCACGCTGACCCGGCGGGTTAAGCAGGCGGTGGCTGAGTGGTATGTGCTGCAGATGCTGGAGTTGTCCTGGGACGGGTTCGTCGAGCACACCCATCAGGGCTGGAACACGGGCAAGCCGCCGCACGGGTATCTCGCGGAGAAGGTGCCGCACCCTGTTCCCGCCCGACGGGCCGAGGGCCGGACCAAACACCGGCTTGTTCCCGACCACACGCGCGCCCCAGCCGTCACACGTATTTTCCAGCTGCGGGCCTTCGACAGGCTCGGCTACGACGGCATCGCCGACCGGCTCAACTTGGAACTGGCCGTCTACCCTCCTCCCGAACCGACGCGAGCGCACGCCGCTCTCGGCCGATGGACCGGATCCGCCGTCCGTGAGATTCTCCGGAATCCGAAGTACACCGGGTACCAGGTCTGGAACCGTCGTGCCACCAAGAAGGGCGGCCGGAACAACCCACCACAGGAGTGGATCTGGTCGCCCCAGCCCACGCACGAGCCCCTTGTCACCCGTGAGATCTTCGACCTGGTCGCGGCCCTGCCCAAGAAGCGTCAGGGTTCACGGTCCGGCGCCGGGCTGAACCGTCATCCTGCGGCCAAGCGCACCTACGTGCTCCGCTCCTACGTCTACTGCGACCTGTGCGGGCGGCGGATGTTCGGCAAGAATCGGCACAAGATCTCGTACTACGCCTGCCAGCCCGACGGCCGCCAGCACCGCGACGAGGCCTGGTTCCGTGCCCACCCGAAGAGCCTGTGGATCCGGGAAGAGGTCCTGCTGGATCATGTGACGCGCTTCTTCTCCGTGCGCGTCTTCGGCCCGGACCGGCGCGCGCACCTGGACGCCGCGCTGTCCGTTGCCGCCCGGAACCTTGGGCCAGACACTCACGCCGAGCAGTGCTCTGCAGTCGAGCGCGCCATCGCGGGGATTCAGGAGAAGCAGTCCCGGTTGATCCAGAGTCTCGCCATCGGCGGAGATCCTGCCGCGGACGATGCTGATCCCGACGCCGAGCGGGCCTTCCGTGACGCGATTCGCCAGGAACACGCCGCCCTCGGCAAGCAGGCTCAAGCCCTCGGTCAACGGCTCGCCGGACTGCAGCCCGCCCCGGCGGCTCGGGTCGAGACGCCCGGCAACGCGGTGCTGCTGGACGCGCTGCCGCAGATCGGCACCGACTTGTCCACGCTGACCGAGGAAACGCAGCGCCGGCTGTACGAGGCCTTCGGGCTCGAGGTTCGCTACAACCGCTCCCGTGAAGAGCTCACCCTGAGGGTGACCATCATGCAGTCGCTGCTTGACGAGCTGGTGTCCATCACCCGCGAGGTGGACACAGGGAACAAAAAATCGGGCACCCGCACCGAAGTGCTGGTACCCGATCATGACACCCGGGACGGACAATCACGGCATAACCGTCACGTCCGTTCCCATATTCCGGGTGCCCCCGGCAGGATTCGAACCTGCGCACACGGCTCCGGAGGCCGTTGCTCTATCCCCTGAGCTACGGGGGCGTGTCGTCCCTGTTGGGGTGACGGGTAGAACTTTACCAGCTTCCCGGGGGTGATCGTGAACGGGTATTCCGGTGTGGGTCTTACCAGGTCAGGGCGCCCTTCGTCAGGATTGTGGCGCCGCCCAGCAGGGCCAGGGTCAGGACCAGGGTGCGGGCTCGGGGTTCTGGGATGCGGGGGGCCAGGATCGTGCCCAGGGCCGTGCCCAGCGCCAGGGTTGTCGTGGCCGTCAGCCAGGACGTCGGGGTCAGGTGCGGGAGGCCCTTCGTCGTGATCGAGAGGCCGTTCACCAGGACCCCGTACAGCTGGGCGTTCGGGACGAACTCCGTCACCGTCCAGCCCGCGTTCAGCGCGTACAGGGTCAGGGCCGGGCCGCCTACGCCGGCGGAGGAGTTCATGAAGCCGCTCGCCGCTCCCGCCGCTATCGCGCCGCCCCTGCCCTTCAGCGACGGGAACGTCACGCCCCGCAGCACCGCCGTCACCGCCAGCGTGATCAGTACGCCTATCCCCACCAGCAGCTCCGGCTCCGGGAGGCGGGCCGCCACCCACGCGCCCAGGGGGACCGTGCACGCCGCCGCCGCGAGGAGCGGGAGCATCGAGCGGAGGCGGATCGCGCCCCACGCGCCGGACTGGGTGAGGCCGATCACGCTGATCGACGCCGACGCCAGGTTCGCCAGGGCCACGCCGTCCGACGCGCCGAGGAGCAGGACCAGCGCGGGTACGGCGACCAGGGCGAAGCCGATGCCCGCCAGGCGTTGGACGGAGGCTCCGAGCAGGACGGTCACGCCTAGGGTTATGTCGCCGAGCATCGCCTCAGCCTAGGTGCGGGCCCGGGCGGCAGCGGGGGACGTGTGGTGTGAAGCCCGTCTCCATCCGGGCGTCAGGTCGGCGGATCCAACGCCGCCCTCGGCGGCACCCTCTGGCGCGGTGTCGCCGGTGCCGCCCCCACGCAGCCCGGCGCCGGGCCGTACAGGGCGCTGCAGGTCGCCGACGCCAACGGAATCCGGTTGCCGTCCGGGTTCGCCGGCCGCCGTCGCGGGCTCGGGGGCGCCCGGGCCCGTCAGCTGGGCCGCCGTCCCCGATCCGAGCGGGGCGACCGCGACCCGTAGACGACGTCGTCACGCCCTTCCTGCGCATCGGTGGGCAGTCGTCCTCCGAGATCACCGGGCCCGCCTACTCGCCCGACGGGCGGCGGCTGTACTTCTCCAGCCAGCGCGGTACGTCCGGGAGTTCGTCGGGCGGTATCACGTACGAGGTCACGGGGCCCTTCCGGGCGTAACCTCGGGCGGAGACGCTCCGGAGGTCTCCGTGCTTGTACGTGTGTTCGCCGACGGTGTGTTCGGGGTGGTCACCCTCGGGGCCACGGCGGTCGCCGTCGGGATGCTGGGGTCCGTCGTGGCGCCGCCGCACGCCGTGCAGCTCGGGGTGCTCGCCGTCGCGCTGCTGTTGCTGCGGCGGCCGTGGCCGGGGGCCGCGCTGGTCGGGCTCGCCACCGTCGCCGGCGCGATGCCTCACGCGGCGCTGCTGGCGGCGGTGGGGGCGTACGAGGTGGGGCGGCGGCTGCGGGGGCTCGCGCGGCCGGCGGTGCTGCTGGGGGCGTGCGCCCTGACGGTGGTGGCGGCGTGGCAGTGGCTGTGGCTGGCGGAGGCCGGGGGGTGGCGGGCGCCGGGGACGGGGCTGATGGTCGCGCTGATCGCGGTCGCCGGGCCGGGGCTGGTGGGGACGACCGTGGGGCAGCAGGAGCAGGTCGTCCAGGCGCTGCGGGAGCAGAACGCCGCCGCCGAGGGCGAGGCTCGGCTCGCGGAACGGTCCCGGATCGCCGCCGAGATGCACGACCTGCTCGGGCACCGGCTGAGCCTGATCTCCCTGTACGCGGGCGGGCTGGAGCTGGGGGTGGCCAAGGCCAGTCCGGAGCTGAAGGAGGAGGCCGGGCAGCTGCGGCGTACCGCCGGGACGGCCATGGACGAGCTGCGGGACGTGCTCGGCGTGCTCGGTCCGGTACGGGACGGGGCCACGGACGCCACCGGGACGCGGGCCGATCTGCAGGCGCTGGTCGACGACTCCGCCGCGGCGTCCCAGCGGGTGACGCTCGCCTGGTCGGGGCCGGATCTGGCGGGCGTGCCGGTACGGGTGCGGCGGGCGCTGCACCGGGTGGTGCGGGAGGCGCTGACCAACGCCCACCGGTACGCCCCCGGGGCCGCGGTCACCGTGGCGGTCGAGGCGGGGGCCGCCTCGGTGGCGGTGCGGATAGTCAACGCCGGGGGCTCCGGGGAGCCGTTGGACGGGGGGACGGGGCGGGGGCTCGTACAGCTGCGGGAGCGGGTGGAGGTGCTGGGGGGCTCGTTGGAGTGCGGGCCGGCGGACGGGGGGTTCGCGGTCGCCGCGCGGATACCGCTGGGCGGGGTGCGCGGGGCGGTCGTGGGGGCCGGGGGCGGGCCCGTACGGGATGTGCTGACGCTGCTGCCGAGGCTGGCGGCGGGCGCCGTGGGGCTGGCGTCGGTGGGGGCGTTGCTGCTGGTGGGGCTGGTGGGAGCGGCGACGTATGTGCCGGCGGGGCCGGGTGAGCGGCCCGTCGTACCGGAGGACGGGCGGCCTCGGCTGGGGATGGGGCGGGCGGAGGTGGAGGCCGTGGTGGGGCCGGACGAGCCGTCGTACCGGGCCGCGGCCATGGGGCGGGAGCCGGCGCGGCCTCGCGGGGCGGAGTGCCTCTACCCGTATCCGGGGCGGGACGCGGCGGTGGGCAGGCTGCCGGTGGTGCGGTACTGCTTCGGCGGGGGGCGGCTGGTGGAGATCGCGCGCTTCAGCGTGCCGACCTCAGTGCGCTGACGGCCTCCTCGCGGCGGGCGAACACATCGCCTTGGCGCTCGGCCATCTCGCGCAGGGCGGAGGCTCGTTCGCGGCGGGTCAGGCGGTCGATGTAGAGGCGGCCGTAGAGATGGTCGGTCTCGTGCTGGAGGCAGCGGGCGAAGTAGCCGCGGCCCTCGATGACCAGCGGGTTCCCGTCCTTGTCCTGGCCGCGCACGACGGCGTGGTCGGGGCGGGCGACCTGGCGGTACGGGCCGGGGACGGACAGACAGCCCTCGCGCTCCTCGACCAGTCGGCGGTCCTCGGCGGGGAGGTCGTCCAGGACGGGGTTGGCGATGTGGCCGACGTGGCGGACGCCCCAGTCGTCGGTCATGTCCCAGACGAAGAGCTGGAGGTCGACGTCGACCTGGTTGGCGGCGATGGCCGCGCCCGAGGCGATGTGGTTGGCGGCGAACATGTCGTCGATGAGCCGCGAGAGTTCCGCCGTGCCGAACTCCGTGACCGGCTTCAGCCTGCGGCGCAGGATGTCCTCGCCGACGACAGTGATCCTGCGGGGCGTGCCGCGCACGGTCTCGGGCGCAAGCTCGGGGTACTCGGATACGGGCAGGCCCTGGACCTGTACGCGGGATTCGGTCATGGGACGGCCGCCCTTCGACGTATGGCTTGCAAAGTCCTTTGCAAAGTACCATCGTTGGGCGGGTGACCGAAGAGAATCGGAAGACCCTGCCCGACCATCCGATACGGGTCGCGCTGCTCGACCTGCTGGCGGAGGTGGGGACGCTCACGTCCACGCAGGCCGCCGCGCGGCTGGGCCACAGCTCGGGCCTGTGCTCGTTCCATCTGCGGCAGCTCGCCGCGCACGGGCTGATCGAGGAGGCCCCCCGCCGGGGCGGCGGCCGGTCACGGCCGTGGCGGCTGCGGTGGGGCGTACCGGAGCCGGAGGGGCTCGCGGAGCCGGACGAGAGCTACCGGCGGTGGCTGTCGCGCCGGGATTCGGTGCCCGAGGAGCGTCGGTACGAGGACGGGGCGGACGCCGTGCTGCATCTGACGCCGCGGGAGCTGGCGGAGCTGACGGACGAACTGCGGGGGGTGCTGGACCGGTACCGGCATCTGGGGCCGCGTCCGGACGCACGGCGGGTGGGTGCCGTAACGCGCGTGTTCCCACTGGTCGGGTCGCCTAATCTGGCGCCATGACCATACGGGTGCTGCTGGCCGACGACGAGGCGCTGGTCCGGGCCGGGGTGCGGCTCATCCTCCGGCACGCGGAGGATCTCGAGGTGGTCGCCGAGGCCGGTGACGGGGCGGCGGCCGTACGGCTGGCGCGGGCGGAGCGGCCGGACGTGGCGCTGGTCGACGTGCGGATGCCGGGGACGGACGGGATCGCGGCCGCCGGGGAACTCGCGGCGCTCACGCCCGCGGTGGCGGTCGTGATGCTGACGACGTTCGGCGAGGAGGACTACGTGGACCGGGCGCTGCGGGCGGGCGCCTCGGGGTTTCTGCTCAAGGACTGCGCGCCGGAGGAGCTGATCCAGGGGGTACGGGCGGCGGCGGCCGGGGACTCGGTGCTGTCGCCGAAGGTCACGCGGCATGTGCTGGACCGGCTGCGGGACACGGCGCCCGCCGGTGATCCGCGGGGGGCGCGGGCGCGGCGGCTGATCGGGGAACTGACGGCGCGGGAGGGGGAGGTGCTGGCCATGGTGGGTACGGGGCTGTCCAACGCGGAGATCGCCGGGCGGCTCGGGGTCGAGCCGGGGACCGTGAAGGCGCATGTGGGGCGGATCCTGGCGAAGCTGGGGGCGGCGAACCGGGTGCAGGCGGCGATCGTCGCCCACGAGGCGGGGCTCAGCGCGCCGGCAGACTCCGCCGAATGACCTCGCGGGCGCCGTACACCAGCGCCGCGTAGAGCGGTACGGCGGTGAGGGCCGCCTGGAGCCAGAGGCCGGGGACGTCGCCGGCGCGGCCGAGGGTGAGGGCGCCGCCGATGACGCCGGTGGGGGCGATGCCCTGGGCGGCGTAGTAGCCGAAGACCATGACGCACATGGCGAGGACGGGGCGCAGGACGGCGTCCGGGAATCGGGGGGCGGTGGCGGCGATGACGCCGACTATGAGCATCCAGGGCCAGAGGGGGACGCTGGCGAGGTAGCTCCAGTAGCCGCCTTTGGCGTCGCCGCCGAGGGCGAAGAGGAGGGACAGGTAGCCGGTGACGGCTCCGACTGCGGCGTTGGCGGGGAGGGACCGGATGATCCGCATGGGCGGCTCCTCGGGTGCTGGCCGGTTGACGCTCTGTACGTCCAGTCTTCGAGGGGGAGTCCGCCCTTTCGTCCGCCGCCGGCACGATCCCGGCCGGGGACCTTCGGCATAGCCCGGGGCCGGCCCGTAGCGCTGATCGGCAGAGGCGGGCGCCCTTACGGCTACGACGCTGACGCCGCCCGGACGATCGCCGCCGCGGCGGGGGCCGTCGCCAGGACGGGGGCCGTGCTGCGGGACGCGCGGCCGAGCATGAACGCGCCTTCCAGCAGCGCCAGTACGGATGTCGCCGTCGCGTTGGCGGCGGGGGCAGGGAGGCCTGCGGACGTGTAGTAGGCGGTGAGGGCGTCCGTCCAGGAGGTGAAGACCTCCGCCGTGGCGTGGCGGAGTCGCTCGCTGGTGCCGGACGTCTCCAGGGCGATCGTGGCGACGGGGCAGGGGTCGGCGTAGTCGAGGTCGTGCAGGGTCCGGGCCGCGCCCCGGAACGCTTCCTCCGTTGCCGTGGCCGGGTCGGTCGGGTCGGTGAACAGGGCGGCTATCAGGTCGAGATACGCGGCGCCCGAGGTGCGGACGACCTCCTCCCCCATCTGGACCTTGCCGCCCGGGAAGAAGTGGTAGATGGAGCCGAACGGCGTCTGGGCCGTGGCGACGATCTGCTTCATGCCCGTGGCGGTGTAGCCCTGCCGGCGGAACAGCTCCGTCGCCGCCGTGATGATGCGCTGTCTGGTGTCGCCTCTGGTCTTCACGGTCGCTATTGTGCACGGTAACCGAGTAGAGCGATCTATCTAGTTGGGGGTCTCGGATGCCGGAACTGGAGCTGAGCGCGGGCGTGATCGACTACGTCGACACCGGCGGGCCCGGGGAGCCCGTCGTGCTGGTGCACGGGCTGGGGTTCGACGAGTCCGTGTGGGACGCGGTGACCGAGGCCCTGCGCGACGAGTACCGGGTGCTGGTGCCCGTCCTGCCGCTGGGCAGTCACCGGCGCCCGATGCGGGCGGGCGCCGATCTGTCGCCGCGCGGGGTCGCCCGGCTGCTGGGCGAGTTCCTGGAGCTGCTGGATCTGCGCGGGGTCACCCTGGTGCAGAACGACGCGGGCACGGCGCAGCTGCTGGCCGCGGACGGCGACGAGCGGATCGGGCGGCTGGTCCTCACCTCCTGCGAGGCGCTGACGAACTACCCGCCGGGCGTCCAGGGCAAGTCCCTGTACTGGGCGAGCAAGGTGCCCGGTGGTCTCTTCCTCCTCCTTCAGGCGTTCCGGGTGCCGGCGCTGTGGCGGATGCCGACGGCGCTGGGCGGGATGGCGAAGCGTCCGATCCCGGCGGAGCTGGTCCGCCGCTGGTACGGGCCGCTGCTGAGCAGTGCCGCCGTCCGGCGCGACTTCTACGCCTTCTGCCGGGCCACCGAGCGCGGCCTGTACGTCGAGGCCGGTGAACGCCTCCGTTCGTTCGACCGCCCCGCGCTCGTCGTGTGGGGCGCCGAGGACCGGATGATGCCGGCCGCGACGGGCCGCCGGCTCGCGGAGCTGCTGCCCCGGGGCCGGTACGTGGAGATCCCGGACGCCCGGACGCTGATCCCGCTGGACAATCCGGCGGCACTGGCCGCCGAACTCCGGCGCTTCATCGCGGAGCACCCGGACGGCGACGCGGCGCCGCCGCCGCTCACGCCGTCGTGAGCACCGTCCGTACGTAGTCCTCCGCCGTCGCCGGCATGCCGACGTCCTCGCCCGCCTTCTCCGACAGCTGCCAGCGGTGCTCCAGCAGCTCGTGGTAGAGCTGTGCCGGCTCCGCGTCGCCGCGCAGCCGGAGGGGTATCGCGCGGACCGCGGGGCGGAACACGTCGCGGACCCAGCGGTGGGCCAGGACCTCGGGGCGGGCGCCCAGCTTGTCGCCGGGGGCGTAGTCCTCCTGGGTGGCCATCCAGGTCTCCAGGTCGTTGAGGAGGCTGCGGGCCTGGTTCTCCTCGGCGTCCAGGCCGGTCAGGCGCAGCAGCTGGCGCTGGTGGTGACCGGCGTCGACGACCTTCGGCACAAAGGTGACCGTGTCGCCGTCGCCGTGGTCCTCGGAGCGCTGGATCTGCATCTCGGCGACGTCGAAGCCCATGTCGTTGAGCCGCCGGATGCGGCGTTCTATGTAGTGCCGCTTCTCCTTCGGGTAGACCGAGGGGCGGGTCAGCTCGTACCAGAGCTGCGAGTAGCGGTCGACGATCTCCTGGCCGCTCTGGATCGCATCTATCGACGGGTGCAGCGAGCCGCCGGCCTCCAGGTCCATCAGCTCGCCCGCTATGTTCAGCCGGGCGACCTCCAGGTCGTAGTCCCGCTGGCCGTCCGTGAGCCGGGGCTGGATCTGGCCCGTCTCGGCGTCCACCAGATAGGCGGCGAAGGCGCCGGCGTCGCGCCGGAACAGGGTGTTGGACAGCGAGCAGTCCCCCCAGGCGAACCCCGCCAGATGCAGCCGCACCAGCAGCACCGCCAGGGCGTCCAGCAGCCTCTTGATCGTGCTGGGCCGCATCGTCGTCTCGAACATCGCCCGGTACGGCATCGATCCGTTCAGCAGCCGCGTGACCAGCACCGGCGTGAGCTCCTCGCCCGCCGGGTCGCTGCGTCCGGTGACGATCGCCACCGGGTCGACGGCCGGCACCCCGAGCCGGTCGAGGTCCCGCAGCAGTTCGTACTCCCGCAGGGCCGAGAACTCGCCGACCTCCTTGACGGCGAACACCTCGCCGCCGGCGCGCACGAACCGGACGACGTGCCGCGAGATGCCTCGAGGCAGGGCGACCAGATGCTCATCCGGCCAGTCCTCCAGCGGGGTCTGCCAGGGCAGGTCGAGCAGGTCCGCCGGGTGGTCCGGCGATGTGGCAGTGATCTGCAGTTCCATGCCGCAAGTCTCGCCCCATCGAGGCCGTTCGCGCCTCCCCCTGTGGACAACATGGCGCCTGTGGACAACTTCGACCCTCTATGGGCTGGTTGCGCCCGCCGGCTCTGGCGCGCCCGCCCGGTCGGCTGGCAAGCTCCTGATCATGACGAACGTGCTGCGTTACACCGCCTTCTCCACCGATCCCGCCGGGGGCAATCCTGCCGGCGTGGTGCTCGACGCCTCGGGGCTCTCCGACGAGGCGATGCTCG
Source organism: Streptomyces smaragdinus (assembly GCF_009604385.1). GTDB lineage: Bacteria > Actinomycetota > Actinomycetes > Streptomycetales > Streptomycetaceae > Streptomyces > Streptomyces smaragdinus. The sequence goes on along the minus strand of NZ_WEGJ01000014.1, from coordinate 137,236 downwards.
CCGTCGCCGCCGAGGTCGGCTACTCCGAGACCGCTTTTCTCACCCCGGCCCCGGACGGTGCCGCGCGCTCGTACCGGGTCCGGTACTTCAGCCCGGTCGCCGAGGTGGACTTCTGCGGCCATGCCACGGTCGCCACCGGGGTCGTGCTGGGCGAGCGCTTCGGGCCCGGCGAGTATGTGCTGCACGCCAACCCGGGCGAGGTGCCGGTCTCGGTGACCGAGCGGGACGGCACGCTGCGGGCGACGCTCACCAGCGTCGAGCCGCATCTGCGGGACATAGCGCCCGAGGACACGGCCGAGGCGCTGGCGGCGCTCGGGTGGTCGGCGGACGAGCTGGATCCGGCGTTCCCGCCGCGCGTCGCGCACGCGGGGGTGAATCATCTGGTGCTCGCCGCGCGGACGCGGGAGCGGCTGGCGGACCTGGACTACGACTTCGGTCGGCTGCGGGCGCTGATGGAGCGGCTGGGGCTGACCACGGTGCAGTTGGTGTGGCGGGAGTCGGCGGAGATATTCCATGTCCGGGACCCGTTCCCGGTGGGCGGTGTCGTGGAGGATCCGGCGACGGGTGCCGCGGCGGCGGCGCTCGGCGCGTATCTGCGGGAGCTGGGGCTGGTGCCGGAGGCGGTGCGGCTGGTGCTGCGGCAGGGGGACGACATGGGGCGGCCGAGTCTGCTCGAGGTGGAGCTGCGTGCCGGTGATCCGCGGGTGCGGGTCAGTGGCGCGGCGACCGCCCTGTAGGACGCCGGCGGGGCCGGGACCCCGGGGGCCGCACGCCGACCGCCACGGCGAAGGCTCCCGCCGCCGCGGCGAAGCCCATGGCCAGCAGCACCGCGCGGGTCTCCTCCGACACCCTCACCGGTACGACGGACAGCGCCGCGGCCGCCAGGAGCACGGCCACGGCACCCAGCACGGCCTGCCAGTGCACGGCTCGCCAGGTGCCGGCGGCGTACCCCTGCAGGGCGGCGAGGTAGGCCACGATGCCCAGCCCCACCGCGACCACCAGCGGATACGGCACCCGCTCGCCCGCCGCCGGCAGCGCCGCCGCCAGCCCGAGCACCGCCGCGATCATCACGCCCGTGCCGCCGCGCCCCCGGTGCAGCAGGGCACCGGCCAGCGAAGGGAGACCGACCAGCCCCACGACAATGGGCCCCAGCACGCCGAGCATGTCCCCCCACCCGGTGGCCCCACTCGCCGTGCCCGCCGCGAACATCCCGAGGGCGACCAGACATACCCCGGCGAACAGCACGCCCACGCCGGTCGACCCCGGCCGCCCGACGGCCCCGTCACCCCACAGCCGCTTCACCGCCGCCACCGCCCCACCGTCGCCCCCGGCCGCACGGCAGCCGGATCACCCCACGGCGGCCTCACCGCCACCACCGTCCGACGACCGGCCACCGTGTCACCGCACCCCGTCACCGCCCCACCACCGGCCGCAGAGCCATCGCGCCCAGTCACCGCCACCACCGCCCCACGACCGGCCACCGCCCCACCGCGCCCAGTCACCGCCGCCACCGCCCCACGACCGACCACCGTGCACCGCAACCAGTCACCGCCGCCACCGTTCCGCCACCGACCACCGCACCCAGTCACCGCCGCCACCGCCCCACCACCGGCCGCCGGGCCGCCGCGCCCAGTGCCGACCTCAGCGGTTCCGTCCCGTCCCACCGGATCACCGGCACACCCCACCGTCCGATCTCGTACAGGTCCGCCGCCCGGTCCAGTCGCCACAGCCGCAGCGTGAGCGCGCGCACCCCCGCGCTCCGGCCGGCCTCGCGCCAGGCCGACGGGCCGCGGCCCGCCGGACGCGGACCGCTCCCGCCCGGCTCGGCGGTGAGGACGTCCACGACCACCAGCGGATGCCCCCGGCGCCGCAGATCGAGGGCGGTGAGCCGGGCCCGTTCGTCGAGCAGCGGCGTGAAGTAGACGACGAGCGCGCCCGACGGCAGCACCGTCCGCGGGAGCCGGTCGACCACCGACTCGTCGGCCGCCCCCTCCACCCGCAGATCCAGCACCGCCTCCGCGATCCGCTGCAGCTGATGCCCGCCCACCCCCGGCGCGACGCCCCTGACCCGGCCGCCCGCCGCGACCAGCCCGACGCGTTCGCCCCGCGCCAGATGCGCCGCCGCCAGACCGGACGCCCCCCGCACCGACAGGTCGAGCGAGTCCCGGCCGAAGGCGCCCGCCCGCTGCAGCGTGTCCAGGACGAGCACCACGTCGTACGACCGCTCCTCCTGCCGCACGGTCACATACGGCGCCCGCCGCCGCGCGCTCACCGCCCAGTTCACGCGCCGCGGCCGGTCCCCCGGCTGAAAGGGACGGATCGCCTCGAACTCCGTGCCCTCCCCCGGCACCGGCGCCGGATGCTCCCCGATCCGCCGCGGCAGCACGGCCGGCACCAGCGCGGCCTCCACCGGCTCCGGCTCCGGCAGCACGGCCAGCCGCAGCGGCCCCGTCCGCAGCTCCGTCACCCGCAGCCCCGCCGCCGCCGAAGCCCGCACCCGCACCGGCCCCACGACGGTCCGCCCCCACCGCAGCGCCCGGACCTCCCACCGCAGCACGGCCGACGCCACCGGCTCCCCCGGCAGCTCCGGCGGCCGCACCAGCCCGACGTCCCGCGGCAGCTCGAGGACGCATCGCGTCAGCCGCACGGGCGCGGCGAAGCGCACCTCGACGGTGACCTCGAAGTCCTCCCCCTCCACGGTCCGCAGCGCGGCGGCCCCCAGCGTCGCCTCCCCCGCGGGCCCCGCCGCCGCCCCCGAGCCGAACGCCAGCCACCACAGCAACGGCGCGGCCACCACGGCCAGATCCGCCCGCCGCAGCAGCGCGGCCAGCACCAGCGCGGTCACGGCCGGCAGCAGACACCACCGGACGAGCGGCCCCGCCCGCCACCCGCTCATCCGGCCGACGGCCCGGAGGAAGCCGAGGCGGACCGCGGCACCGTGGCCGGCACCGGCACCTCCCCCAGCACCTCCCCCACCACGTCGTCCCCGCTCAGCCGCCGCACCCACTGCTCCGGCCGCAGCACCACCCGGTGCCCCAGCACCGCCACGGCCACCGCCTTCACGTCCTCCGGCCGCACGAAGTCCCGCCCCGCCAGCAGCGCGTGCCCCCGTGCGAACTGCAGCAGCGCCAGCGTCGCCCGCGGACTCGCGCCCACCTCGGTGGCGGAGTGCGCCCGCGTGGCCTCCGCGACGGACACCAGATACTCCAGGATGTCGTCCGCGACCGACACACCCTCCACGGCCCGCCGCATCCGCAGCACCTGTGGCGCATCCACCACGGCCTCGACGCGCGGCGGTTCTGGGGTGCCGCTGAGCAGCCGGCGGCGCAGCAGGTCGATCTCGTCGCGCCGGTCGGGGTAGCCGAGGCGTACCCGGGCCATGAAGCGGTCGAGCTGCGCCTCGGGCAGCGGATACGTGCCCTCGAACTCGATCGGGTTGTCCGTCGCCAGCACGACGAACGGCTCCGGCAGCCGCCGCGTCTCGCCGTCCGCGCTGACCTGGTGCTCGCTCATCGCCTCCAGCAGCGCGGCCTGCGTCTTGGGCGGCGTGCGGTTGATCTCGTCGGCGAGCAGCAGCTGCGTGAAGACCGGCCCGGGGCGGAAGGACAGCTCGCCGGAGCGCGGGTCGTAGATCTGCGCGCCGGTGAGGTCGGCGGGCAGCAGGTCGGGGGTGAACTGCACCCGGGTGAACGTCAGTCCGAGCGCGGTGGCGAAGGACCGGGCGAGAAGGGTCTTGCCCAGGCCCGGGAGGTCCTCGAGCAGGATGTGTCCGGAGCCGAGGATGCCGATGAGGACCAGCCGCAGCGCGTCGCGCTTTCCGACGACGGCCCGCTCGACCTCGTCGAGCACGGCGTCGGCGAGCGCCGCGCAGCGTACGGAGTCGAGGTCGTCGGCGGTGGTGGTCACAGCTCCTCCAGGCGTTGTACGAGTCGGGTGACCTCGCCGAGCCCCGCGGCCCGGGCGGCGCGGTCGGTGGCGTCCGGGCGGGCGGGGTCGACCAGGGTGAACAGCCGCTCCCCCAGCACCTCGCGGGCGGCGGCCGGATCCCGGGCGAGGTCGATGCCGCGCCGCTCCATCAGCCGGGCGGCGGCGATCCGGGTGAGGGCGGGCCGGGTGCTGCTGTCGAACTGGCGGGCGGAGACCTGCCCCCAGGAGACCCGGTTGTAGAGCTTGCGGTAGCGGGTGTACGGGTCGGACTCGCCCTCGGCGAGCTGTCGCTCCCCGGGGTACGGCACGGGCGGGACCCGCAGCCGGGCGAGCCGGAGGAGCAGCAGCACGCAGGCGGTGACGGTCACCGCGAGCAGCCCGGCGACCCCGGCGGCCAGCCAGCCGCCGGCAGCCGCGGCGACCGTGAAGCACAGCCCGGCGAACGCGAAACCCGCCTGTCGCCGGTTCATTCGGGCCCACCGGACGGAGCACCCCACGCCGCCCGCTGCCGCACCAGCGCCCGCCGGGCCCGCTCGCGCTCCTCCCCGGTGACCGGGTGCTCGCTGTAGCGGGCGGCGGCGTACAGCCGGCCCAGCTCCTCCGCGTCGGCCGTCGGCAGCCCCTTGCGGCGGGCGCGGCGCAGCAGTTCCTCCGGGGTCTCGAAGGGGCGCCGCGTGATCCGGGCGGACCGCGACAGTGTGCGCTCCAGCAGGGCGTACGTAGCGATCACGGCGCCGCGATGATCGTCGGTGGGAACACCGTTACGGGGGACGGGCGCCCCCGGGAGCACCGCGGAGTCCCCGCCGGGATCGCCGTCGTCCTCCTCGGCCGGCAGGACGTCCTCGGCGGCGGGCCGCAGGGTGTCACGCGCCTCGAGGAGGCCGGGCGTACGCCCCACGCGGTTCAGCAGGTAGACCGTCACCGCCGCGAGGATCACGACGATGATCCCGACACCGAGATAGAACAGCACGTCCGCACCGCCCCCGGCGGACTCGGCCGGGGGCTTCGGCGTCGCCGTGGCCCTGGGAATGCCGACCTTCTCCGGCGTGCCCTCGCTGCCCGACTCGACGAGTACGACGATGCCCACGCACACCGCGGCGATCATCACGACATTGGTCAGCGGCACCAGACCGCTCCGCGTGACGATCATCGTCAGCAGCCCGAGCCCCAGCGGCAGGGCGATCCACCACCCCGGCCCCCCGGGCAGCGTCCGCGCGCCCGCGGCCGGATCGAACCCCTCACCGGCCCGCAGACCGAGCACCGCCACGGCGACGAGCAGCAGCACAGCGCCGCCGCGCGGAGTCGTCAGCCGCACTCCGCTCACCCCCCGTTGGAACCGTTCGCACACCAGTGTGCGCCCAGATCATCTCAGGGCAGTACACCGGCGGGAAGTTCAGTAACCCGGCAACCGGGATCATCCCCGGTTTCCGGGTCCTTGCCGGGCTCCTCGCGCGGCCGGCGGGCGGCGGCCCGCAGCGCCATCCGGGCGGCGACCACACCCTCGGTGAGGGTCTCCCAGTACGGATGGATCGAGATCTGGATCGACAGCTCCCGGAACCGCTTGCGCAGCACGGCCTCCTGCCTGGCCAGCTCGGGGGTCCAGCCCCGGCCGTCCCGGTACGTGACGCCGTCGGCGTCCGTCCAGGGGCACAGCGGCAGCTCGTCCAGCTGCCGCTCCACGGCGAACCACTCGCGTTTCGCCTGCAGCAAATCCTCCGGGAAGTCGTAGTCGTTCACGTGCGCCATCATACTGGTGTTCGATTTCTGGGCGCCAGCGAAACACACCCATCGAACGTGTGTCCAAGGAAGCGCTCAGAGCGCCGGCTGCGAGCGCCGCCCGTCCTGCCGGGGCACCTCCGGCAGCCGCGGCTCGCCCAGGGCCACCCCCACCGCGTCGTCCAGACAGAGCGCGGCGCCCTCGCGGGCCGCGTCCGTGTAGCCCCGGTCGCCCAGCAGCTCGCGGGCCAGCCGGACACCGCGCTCGTGCGGATGGTTGAAGTACGCGGAGCCGAAGAGCGGCACGCCGACCCGGCGCCAGATCCCCGACGCCGCGCCCTGCAGCGCGGCCGCGCGCCGGCCCTCGCCCTCCAGCGCGGCGATCAGCGCCAGCAGCTCCAGCGGCAGCACGAGCCCCACCAGATCCCGGAATTCATGATTGACCCGCAGGCATTCCCGCGCCAGTGCCGTCGCCTCCGGCAACCGGCCGGCGGACAGCTCGGCGAACGAAAGGACGTACAGCGCATAGGCCTTTGTCCAGCGTTCACCATAAACCTCGCAGATATATCTGGCTTCCTCGCAGAGATTGACCGCGGCGGCCAGCCGTCCCTGGAATGCCACGGACATCGCGAGCTCGACGCGGGCCATGACGACATTGCTGTTGAGCTCCGCCAGCTCCGCGTACCGGTGCAGCGCGTCCTCGAACAGGGGCTCGGCCGCGGCGTGCTCGTCGTTGATCAGCCGGGCGCAGCCCAGCCGGTGCACCGCGTAGGCGAGCGCCCGGTCGTCGCCGGTGCGCAGCGCCTGGGCCCGGCATTCCTCGAGCAGCCGGACGGCGGACTCGGTGTCGCCCTGGAGGACGGCCACATAGCCGCACACCCACAGCGCCTTGGCCCGGTCGGGGGTACGGATCGGGTCGAGCGCCAGCGTACGGTCGAGCCAGTACCGGCCCTCGCCGAGCAGTCCGCAGCCCGCCCAGTAGAACCACAGCGCGCCGGCCAGCCGCAGCCCCACCTGTTCGTGTCCGGGGGTGGTGAGGCAGAAGTCGAGGGCGGCGCGGAGCTGTTCGTGTTCCCCGGCGGTGTGCCGGAAGACGTCCGCCTGGCCGGGGCCCCACCACTGGCTCTCGCCGGTCTCCGCCAGCTCCAGGCACCAGTCGCGGTGCCGGACGCGCTGGTCGGTCTCCTCGCCGAGGGCGCGCAGCCAGTCGCCGCCGTAGGCACGGATGGTGTCGAGCATCCGGTAGCGGTCGCGGCCGGCGAGGCGGGCCAGGACGGACTTCTCGACGAGGCCGCCGATCAGCTGGTCGATGTCCTCCAGCTCCTCGCCGCCGCAGACCGCCTCCGCGGCCTCCAGCGAGAAGTCCCCGGCGAACACCGACAGCCGGGCCCACAGCAGCCGTTCGGCGGGGGTGCACAGCTCGTGACTCCAGCCGACGGCGGTGCGCAGCGCCCGGTGCCGGGGGTCGCGGGCGGCGCCGTCCGTACGGTCGTCGGTGAGCTCCCGGAACCGGTCGTCGAGGCGTTCGAGCACCTCGGCGGGGGTCTGGGTGCGCAGCCGGCCGGCGGCCAGCTCCACGGCGAGGGGGAGGCCCTCGAGGCGGCGGCAGATCTCCTCGGCGGCGGGGCGGTGGTCCGGATCGAGGGTGAAGCCCGCGGCGGCGGCGCGCTCGGTGAAGAGCGTGACGGCGTCGGTGTCGGCGGACAGCGGTTCGACGACGAGCAGTCGTTCGCCGGGGACGCCGAGGGGCTGGCGGCTGGTGGTCAGGACGTGCAGGCCGGGGGCGGCGCGCAGCAGCCGGGCGGTGAGGTCGGCGACGACGTCGAGCAGGTGCTCGCACGTGTCGAGGACGAGTAACGCGCGCCTGTCGGAGAGGTGGGCGGCGAGCACATCGGCGAGCGGGCGGGTGGTGTGGTCGGTGACCCCCAGCGCGGCGGCGACGGCGTGCACCACCAGCGCGGGGTCGCGCAGTCCGGCGAGCGCGACCGTGCGCGCGCCGTCGCGGAAGCCCTCGGCGAGGGTCTCGGCCGCGCGGAGGGCGATCCGGGTCTTGCCGACGCCGCCGACGCCGGTCAGGGTGATCAGCCGCGTTTCCCCGAGCAGATTTGCGAGTCGGGCAAGTTCATTCTCCCGGCCGACAAATAGCGCGCTGTCCGTGGGGATTCTCCGCCGGAATCCGGCGTCGTCGCCGCACATTTCGGCCCCATTTCCGATCGGCCGGATCGTTTACGTGCAGCATCCTATCGGCGATGTCGCACGGGTATTGCCGCACGCGGCTTTTCCCACCGGGGGCACCATCGGGGCTTTACACTGCGCGCTTCATGCGGCTTTGCCTCGCCGTCCGAGGCCGGTCACCCCACCCGGCTGGGGGTCCGGGGGTCATCCCCCGGGAGAACCCAGCACTGCGCGCTTCATGCGGCTTTGCCTCGCCGTCCGAGGCCGGTCACCCCACCCGGCTGGGGGTCCGGGGGTCACCCCCGGGAGAACGCAGCACTGCGCGCTTCATGCGGCTTTGCCTCGCCGTCCGAGGCCGGTCACCCCGCCCGGCTGGGGGTCCGGGGGTCACCCCCGGGAGAACGCAGCACTGCGCTCTTTACGGGGGTCCCGCCCCGTACGACCTCCGCGAACCGCCGCGTCAGCTCGCGCCAGGCGACCGCCGCCTCCGGCTCGTCCCGATCGGCGCGCTCGACTATCTCCTCCGGGTCGAACCCCGCCTCCCGGATGGGCTCCGGGAGCCACTCCCGTACCCGCTCGGCGTCGACCTCGGGGTGGAACTGCAGGCCCCAGGCGTTCTCCCCGCAGCGGAACGCCTGGTACGGGCAGTCGTCGCTCTCCGCCAGCCACACCGCGTCCGGCGGCAGTTCGGTGACCCGGTCCACATGGCGCTCTATCGCCGTCGGCCGCGGGGGCAGTCCCGCGAAGAGCCGGTCGCCGCGCGCCGGTTCGCGCAGGGTGAGCCGGGTGCTGCCCAGCTCGGGCGCCCCGCACTCGGCCTCGACGGTCCCCCCGGCGGCCTGCGCGAGCAGCTGTCCGCCGAGGCATATCCCGAGGTACGGGGTGCCCTCCGCGAGGGCTTGGTCGGCGAGGACACGCGTCTGCGCGAGCCACGGCATCTTCACGGTGTCGTCCGGCATCGCGCCCCCGCCGAGCACGATCAGCGCGTCGTACGCCCCGAGATCCGCGGGCAGCGACTCACCCTCGTAGGCGTGCACCACCTCGGTGCCGACCCCGTCCTCGGTGAGCCAGTCACGCAGGCGGCGGGGGCCGCCGGCGGCACCGTTCTGGACGACGAGGACGCGGGGCACGGACGTATTCGATCGCATTCGAGCACGCTAGGCGAATCCCCCGGATCCCATCAAGAGGCCCCGGATATACCGGGCACAGCGGACATCCCTTGTTACCGTCCCCGCATGACCACCACCGCCGAGGCGCCGCCGGCGCAGGAGCTGCCCGTCCGGCGGCGGACCGGGGCGTCGTTGCTGCTGCTGGCGCTGGCGGTGGCCGTGACCTGGGTCGGGTACGCCGCGAGCGGGGTGGCGCTGACCGGGCGGGTGCCCCCGGACGCGTGGAGTTTCGCCGCGTTCCAGGGGGCGCTGGGGCTGCTCGCGCTGGGCGCCGTGCACCGGCTGGCGCCGTACGCCGATCCGCTGCTGCTGCCCGTACCGGTGCTGCTGAACGGGCTGGGGCTGATCCTCATCCACCGGCTGGACGCGGCGGCACCCGGGCGGGACGCGGCGCCGGCGCAGCTGCTGTGGTCGATGCTGGGCATGGGGGTGTTCCTGGCGGTGCTGGTGCTGCTGCCCGATCACCGGTGGCTCGCCCGCCGGGCCACCTGGTGCGCGGCGGCGGCGCTGGCGCTGATGGCGGCGCCGATCTTCTTCCCGCCGGTCAACGGGGCGCGGATCTGGGTGCACTTCGGCGGCTTCTCCCTGCAGCCCGGGGAGTTCGCCAAGGTGCTGCTGGCGGTGTTCTTCGCCGCGTATCTGTCGGGCCACCGCCAGGCGCTCACGTATGTCGACGGGCGGCGGATCCGCGGTATCCATCTGCCGCCGCGCAGTGTGCTGGGGCCGATCCTCGCGGTGTGGCTGGTGAGCCTCACGGTGCTGCTGCTGGAGCGGGATCTGGGTGCCTCGCTGCTGTTCTTCGGGCTGTTCGTGGTGATGCTGTACGTGGCGACCTCCCGCCCGGGGTGGATTGCCGTGGGCGTGCTGCTGTCGCTGGCGGGGGCGTGTGTCGTGGGCACGCTGGAGCCGCACGTCGGGGTGCGGGTGGCGGACTGGCTGGCGCCGTTCGCCGGGATCGAGGACGGGCGGGGCGCGAGCCAGCTGGCGCAGTCGCTGTTCGCGTTCGGGCACGGGGGGCTGCTGGGGACGGGGCTCGGGCAGGGGGACTCGGTGCTCATCGGGTTCGCCGGCACCTCCGACTTCATTCTGGCCACCGCCGGCGAGGAGCTGGGGCTCTCGGGGCTGACGGCGCTGCTGCTGCTGTACGCCCTGCTGGTCAGCCGGGGTTTGCGGGCCGGGATCACGCTGCGCGGCGACGACTTCGGGACGCTGCTGGCGACGGGGCTGGCGGTGATCGTGGCGCTGCAGGCGTTCGTCATCTCGGCGGGGGTGACGGGGCTGATCCCGCTGACGGGGATGGCGATGCCGTTCCTGGCACAGGGCGGGTCGTCGGTGGTGACCAACTGGGCGATCGTGGCGCTGCTCGTCCGTCTGAGCAACGCCGCCGGACGGCCGGGAGCGCGGACGGAGGTGACCGAAGCGCCGTGATCCGCTGCATCCGGCACGTCGCCGCCTTCAGCCTGCTGCTGCTCCTGGCGCTGCTGGCCAACGCCGCCCGCGTCCAGGTCCTCCACTCCGCCGAGTACGACGCCAACCCCGCCAACCGCCGCGCCGCCATCGCCCGCTGGGGCCAGCCCCGCGGCGACATCTGGGCCGGCGGCGAACGGCTCACCGGCTCCGTCGACACCGGCGAGGGGCTGCGCTACGAGCGCACGTACCCCGACGGCGAGCTGTACGCCCCGGTGACCGGGTACGCCTCGCAGCTGTACGGCACGACCATGCTGGAGGACACCGAGGACGCCGCCCTCTCCGGCCGCGACACCCGCCTCGCCCCGCTGCCGCTGTGGGGGGAGCTGACGCGCAGCCTGCAGCCGGGGGGCCAGGTGCACACCACGATCGAGCCGGCCGCCCAGCGCGCGGGCTACGCGGGACTGCGCGGGCGCAAGGGGGCCGTCGTCGCGCTCGAGCCCAGCACCGGGCGCATCCTCGCCCTGGTCAGCAGCCCCTCGTACGACCCGGGCCTGCTGTCCGGCAACTCGGCGCGGGTGAAGACGGCCTGGCGGCGGCTGCTCGCCGACCCCCGGCAGCCGCTGCTGAACCGGGCGATCCGGCAGACGTACCCGCCGGGCTCCACGTTCAAGATCGTCACCGCGGCGGCGGCGCTGGACACCGGGGTCGTCACGGACATCGACGCCCCGACGCGCACCCCGAGCCCGTACAACCTGGTCGGCACCCGCCATCTGCTGCGCAACGAGTCCGCGGGCTGCGCGGACGCCCCGCTGCGGGAGGCGTTCGCGGTGTCCTGCAACACGGTGTTCGCCAAGCTGGGCGCCACGGTGGGGACGCCGGAGATGGCCCGTACCGCCGCCGCCTTCGGCTTCGACGACGAAGGTCCGCGGATCCCGTCGCCGGCGCTGGGGAGCGTCTTCGGCGACACGATGGACGCGGCGCAGGTCGCGCTGTCGTCGATCGGGCAGTTCGACACCCGGGCCACCCCGCTGCAGATGGCGTCGGTGGCGGCGACCGTCGCCAACGGGGGGATCCGGATGCGCCCGTACCTCGTCGACGAGATCACCGACGGCGACGGCGACGTCGTGGCGCGCGGCCGGCCGGAGCCGCTGGGCGGTCCCGTCGTACCGGGGTACGTGGCGCGGCTGCTGCAGCAGATGATGGTCGACACGGTCACCGGCGGCACCGCCACGCGGGCCGCGATCCCCGGCGCGCTGGTCGGCGGGAAGACCGGCACCGCGCAGCACGGCGTCGACAACTCCCGCAAGCCCTACGCCTGGTTCGTGTCCTGGGCGCAGGCCCCCGACGACAGCCTCCCCGCGGTCGCCGTCGCGGTGGTCGTCGAGGACGCCGAGGCCCGCCGCTCGGACATCAGCGGCGGCGGCTCGGCGGCCCCGATCGCCCGCGCCGTGATGGAGGCGGCCCTGAGCTAGGGAGTGTCCGTACGCCCCAGCTCGACCGCCTCCGCGACCTCCGCCGTACGGGCCTGCTCCTCCGCCGCGAACCGCTCCGCGTCCAGCCGCTCGGCCAGCTCCTCGTCCTCGCGCATCAGCTGGTCGAGGTTGGAGTCACCGAGCTCGAACACGCCCATGTCGACGTACGCCTGCTGCAGCCGCGGACCCCACAGCCCGATGTCCTTCACGCACGGCACGATCCGGCTGAACAGCAGCGCCCGGAAGAGCTGGAGGTACTCGTTGCGCTCGGTGAACTCCGCGGCCTGGGCCGGCGGGATCCCGAAGTTCGCCAGCACCTCCTCGCCGCGCAGCCGGTCGCGCATCAGATAGCAGCCCTCGACGACGAAGTCCTCGCGCTCGCGCAGCTCCTTGTCGCTGAGCTCCTTGTAGTAGTCGCGCAGCGCCATCCGCCCGAAGGCCACGTGCCGCGCCTCGTCCTGCATCACGTACGCCAGGATCTGCTTGGGCAGCGGCTTGGTCGTCGTATCCCGCAGCATCCCGAAGGCCGCCAGCGCCAGGCCCTCGATCAGCACCTGCATCCCGAGGTACGGCATGTCCCAGCGGGAGTCGCGCAGGGTGTCGCCCAGCAGTGACTGGAGGTTGTCGTTGATCGGGTAGAGCAGTCCGACCTTCTCCTTGAGGAAACGGCCGTAGATCTCCGCGTGCCGCGCCTCGTCCATGGTCTGCGTCGCCGAGTAGAACTTGGCGTCCAGGTCCGGCACGGACTCCACGATCCGCGCCGCGCAGACCATCGCGCCCTGCTCACCGTGGAGGAACTGGCTGAACTGCCAGGACGCGTAGTGGTGCCGCAGCTCCCCCTTGTCCTTGTCGGTCATCAGGTCCCAGTACCGGGTGCCGTACAGGGTCATCGCCTCGTCGGGGACGCCCAGCGGGTCGTACGGGTCGACCTCCAGCGACCAGTCGATCCGCTTCGCGCCGTCCCACTGCTTGTCCTTGCCCTTCTGGTAGAGGGCCAGCAGTCTCTCCCGGCCGTCGTCGTACTCCCAGCTCAGCCGGGCCGAACCGGAGGCCGGGACCTGCCACAGCAGGTCGTTGCTCTCGTCGGTGCCGTTGGTGTTGAGGTGCGTGTACAGGTCCCGCGTCGTCATCGACGCCTCCTTGTCGGCCGCTCGCCGTCCGCGCCGTGGTACACATCTCGCACGCAAATCCCGCAGTGCGGGCAATCCTTGGCAGATTCACATATGCGTTACCGGTGAGTCAACAAATCATGCACGGGGGGATTGACTCCCTTGCTGACAGTCAGTCTCATAGAGGTATGACGACTGCGGCGGCCGACCGGCGACTCACCGACGCGCTGGGCGCGCTCAAGGACCGTGAGGGCGTGGCCCGCCGGCTCCTGGACGCGTCCGCGAAGCACTCCTTCGATCCCGAGAAGGACCTGGACTGGGACGCGCCCTGGGAGGACGGCAAGTGGTTCTGGCCGCCCGAGCTGGTGTCGCTGTACGACACCCCGATGTGGCGGCGGATGTCCGAGGACCAGCGGCACCTGCTGGCCCGGCTGGAGGGGGCGGCGCTGGCGTCGCTGGGCATCTGGTTCGAGATCGTCCTGATGCAGCTGCTGGTGCGGCACATCTACGACAAGAAGCTGACCAGCGACCATGTCCGGTACGCGCTGACGGAGATAGCCGACGAGTGCCGGCACTCGATGATGTTCGCCCGGCTGGTCAAGAAGGCCGGGGTGGAGCCGTATCCGGTCTCCCGGCTGCACCACAACCTGGCGCGGCTGCTGAAGACCGTGTCCACCACGCCCGGCTCGTTCACCGCGACGCTGCTCGGCGAGGAGATCCTGGACTGGATGCAGCGGCTGACGTTCCCCGACGAGCGGGTGCAGACGCTGGTGCGCGGCGCGACGCGGATCCATGTGGTGGAGGAGGCGCGCCATGTCCGCTACGCCCGCGAGGAGCTGCGCCGCCAGATGGCCACCGCGCCGCGCTGGGAACGTCATCTGACGCGGGTCACCTCCGGTGAGGCGGCCCGGGTCTTCTCCGTCGCGTTCGTCAACCCGCGGGTCTACACCGACGCCGGGCTCGACCGGCGCGAGGCGCTGGCCCAGGTCCGGGCGAGCGGGCACCGGCGCGAGGTGATGCAGACGGGCGCGAAGCGGCTGACGGACTTCCTCGGCGAGATAGGCGTGCTGCGGGGTGTGGGGGGCAAGCTGTGGCGCAGCTCGGGCCTGTTGGCGTAGGGGTGGCCCGAAAGCGTGCTTGGTCCGGACGTTAGGCTTCCCGTATGAGCCAGGTCGCCTACCGAAGGCTGAGTGTGGAGCAGCGGCGCCGCCAGCTGCTGGAGGCCGCGCTCGGTCTCTTCGCCCACCGCGCGCCCGAAGAGGTGTCGCTGGACGATGTGGCCGCGTCCGTACAGGTGTCGCGGCCGCTGGTCTACCGCTACTTCCCCGGCGGCAAGCAGCAGCTGTACGAGGCCGCGCTGCGCAGCGCCGCCGACCAGCTCGAGAAGAGCTTCGTCCAGGTGCGGACGGGACCGCTGTCGCAGCGGCTGGCCCGGGCGCTGGACAGCTATCTGGAGTTCGTCGCCGAACACGACGCCGGCTTCAAGGCGCTGCTGCAGGGCGGCAGCGTCGTGGAGACCACCCGGACCACGGCCATCGTGGACGAGGTACGCCGGGCCGCCGCCGAGCAGATCCTGCTGCACCTCGAGGTGCCCGAACCGGGCCTGACGCTGCGGATGATGCTCCGCACCTGGATCACCGCGGTCGAGGGCGCCTCGCTGATATGGGTCGACGAGGGCAAGCAGCCGCCGCTGCCCGAGCTGCGGGACTGGCTCGTGGACCAGTTCGTGGTGCTCCTCGCCGCCACCGCGAGCCGCGACGAGCAGTGCGCGGAGATCGCCCGGCGCTCCCTGGCCACCGAGTCCGCGGACGGCCCGGTGGGCGATCTCGCCCGGCGCGTCCTGCCCGTGATGACCCAGGCGTCGCATCTGCTCGGGCAAGACTGACCCCGTGAGCGAGGAAGTCCTCTTCAGGGGCGGTCCGATGGACGGCCGGACGCTGCGGGTGCTGACCGGGCTGACCGGCCATCCGCCCAAGTGGTACGAGATCCCCGTGCCCGACGCGGACGGCGGGCCGCCGACCGTGCACGCCTATCTGCGTGAGGCGGCGGGGCACACCAGGCGGATGCGGCTGATCGCCGGCTGGGTGTACGTGTACGTCCCTGAGGGCCGGGACCGCTCGTCGCGGTGGCCGTGGGCGCGGCGGCGGGGCTGAGCCTCACCGGCGCGGACGGCCCAGGGCGAAGCAGCCCACCTCCGGCTCCGTGTAGGGGTCGAGGTCGAGCCAGCGCGCGTTCTGCCTGCCTCGGCCGACACCCACCGCGCACGGCGCCAGGCCGAGGGCGGTCGCGACCAGGTAGAGCGTCTGGTAGAGGCAGCCGAGGTTCTGGTACATCAGGGTCAGGCCGAGGCGGCCGTACTTCCAGGTGAGACGCTGCAGTACGGCTGTGACCAGGAGGATCGCCGCCGGTGGGGTGGAGGTCTCGGCCTTGTCGAGGGCCCGGCGCACGTAGGCGTACAGCTCGTCCTGCTGGGGGCCCGACGGGGCGACCTCCGTCAGCCGGTGCGTGACGGTGTCGTAGTGGTACGCGCCGGGGAGTACGCCGGTCACCCGGCCGGCCACCACGTAGACCTCCAGTTCGGCGCGGGCGCCGGCGGAGGGGTACGGGTGGAAGGCGTGGTCGCCCAGGGTGGCGTCGTGGAGGGTGCCGGTGGTTCGCGCGGCGTGGTGCAGGAGGGTGGACAGGTCGGTGAGCGGGAGGGGGGCCGGGCTGTAGGCGCGGCGGCTGCGGCGGGTGGCGAGGATGTCGCCGAGAGCGGTGGCGGGGAGCGGGGCCGGGGCGGGCAGTTGTACGTGGCGGCCGTTGCCGGGGGCGGTGCGGGCGGCCGGTGGGGGGCCGTCGCGGTGGGCGGGGGCGCCCAGCTCGCGCTGGAGGTAGAGGTCGAGGTCGGTGGGGTGCCAGGCGCGGGGGGCGCGGCGGATCTCCTCCTCGTCCGCGGGCGGTCCGTCCGGTGTGGGCGTCATCTCTTCCTCCGGCTGGCCAGTGTGGCGCGCCGGTACGGCGTTGGCCAGCCTCCGGGGACGGCTTGGCGGAGACCGGGTTCGCCGTACGGGACTGGAGGGCGGGCTTCCGCCGTAGCATCGCCACATGACCATGACGTGCCCGTTGATCGCACTGCCGTTCACCCGGGTTCACCTCGCGGTGCCCGCGGGGTCACCCCGGCCGGCCCGCCCGTCCGGCCGGGGGTCCGGGCGCGGCACCCGCGGGTCATGCCTGTGACATCCGTGCGGCGCCGGGTGCTGCTGCTGGGCGGGGCCGCGCTGGCCGGGGGCGGGGCCGCCGGCGCCTGGTGGCTGATCGCCGGGCGGGACGGGCGGCCCCCCGAGGCGTGGCACGCCGAGCCCATCAAGGCGTACGAACCCGGCCCGCCCCACCCCCTCTGGCGCCTGACGGGAGTGGCCGCCGACGACGCCCCGCCCCCCGTGCCGCTGGCCCGGCGCGTGGCGTTCGCGGCCCGCGACGGGGGCATCGCCACCCGCACCGTGGTGGCCGGTGAGCCCGGCTGGGGCTTCCCCGAGGCCGACGCGCGGCGGGGGATGCTGGCGGCAGCCGGGCTGTTGGTGGCCGCCGACGCGGCGGGCGCGGTGCACGCCCTCGACCCGCGCGACGGCGAACCGCACTGGACGTCCTACGGCGCCGCCGCGCAGCGGCTGCTGACCGCGGACCAGTTCACGCTGTACGTGCTCACCGGGAACGGGGAGCTGCGCGCCGTCAGCCTGCGCACCGGGACGGTGCTGTGGACGCGGCCCTGTCCCGTACACCCGGACCCGGCCCGGCCGCCGCAGGCCACCTCCGCGGCGGGACGGCTCGTCGTGGACGACGCCACCGGGCACGTGGCCACGCTGGACGCGGAGACGGGCGCGGTGCTGTGGCAGCTGCGGGACCTGGGCGACGGGCCGCTCACCCCGGCGATCGGGGAACTCGCCGTGTATCTGGGCGGGCCGGACCTGCTGTCCCTGGGCCTGCCCGACGGCAGGGAGCGCTGGCGCGAGCGGGGCCGGCCGGCGTGGGGCGAGCCCGCGTACCACGACGGCCGCGTCTACGCCCACGACGGCACCCAGCTCCTCTCCCTCGCCGCCTCCGACGGCCGCCGCGCGGCGACGCCCGTACTGGCCGACGAGACCCGCCCGGTGGCCCCCGCCGCCCCCGTGCTCCAGCACCGCACGGCGTGCGTGGGCCTGGGGCCCGACGGCTCGCAGGGGCTCGCGCTGTGCGACCTGCAGCGGGGCACGGCGGCGATCATGCCGACGCCCGGGAGCACCGCGCCGTGGCTGGTGGCGGGGGCGGGGAACCGGGTGTTCGCCCAGTCGGCGGGGACGCTGCTGGCGCTGCCGGTGGTGTGAGGGACCATCCGCCGATCTGATGATCGGCCCGCGTGCTGCCGCCGCGGCGCGCGACCGCCGTGCGACGCTCCCCGGTATGCGTCCGCTGCTCGCCCTGTGCGCCGCCCTGCTCACCCTCCCCGCCGCCGCCCCCGACCCCCAGGAGCCGCCCGCCGGGGTGCTCGGCCGGTTCCAGCAGGTGTACGAACGCGGACAGACCGCCGAGCGGCAGTACGCCGCGCTCTCCGCGGAGCTGGCCGTCCAGCAGCGGCGGACCGCGGCGGCCGACCGGGCGCTGGCCCGGGCCCGCGGCGAACTGGCCGACGGACGGCGGCGGGCGGCGGTGCTGGCGCGCGAACAGTACCGGTCGGGCGGCGGGTTCAGCCCCTATCTGCGGGTCCTGCTGGCCCGCGACCCCGAGGACGCCCTCGAGCGGAGCGCGGCGCTGGTGCGCGTGTCGGAGCACCAGGCGCTGATCCTGCGCGAGCTGTTCCTCGCCGAACGGCGGGTGGACCGCCGGGCGTCACAGGCGCGGACGGCGCTGGAAAAGAAGCGGGGGACGGCGGAGCGCCGCCGGGACCGGGCACGGCAGGTGAAGCGGGAGCTGGCGGCGGCGGAGGAGCTGCTGGCCGAACTGGCCCCCGCGGACGTGGCGGCGGCGGAGGACGCGCTCAACGGTGACGGTGAGCCGCCGGCAGCGGAAGCCCCGGACGACGGCAAGCCCCCGGCGGAGGAAACCCCGGGCGGCAAGGCGCCGGCGGACGACGCCCCTCAGACCCCCGCCGACAGCGACGCCCGGAGCTGACCGCGCAGCTGCGGCGTCAGCACATGGCCGACGCGGCCGACGAACAGGGCCATGTGATAGCAGACCACGCTCATGTCCGCCTCCGGCGCGGTGAGCACGCCGAGCAGCGCGCCGTCGCCGATCGTCATCACCAGCAGACAGCCCTGGTCCATGGCCACCATCGTCTGCCGGACGGCACCGCCGTCCATCAGCTCCGCCGCGCCGAGCGTGAGGCTCGCCAGACCCGAGACGACGGTGGCCAGTTCGGTGTTCGCGTCGGCCGCCGGGTCGGTGGACAGCAGCGGCAGCCCGTCCGAGGAGACGACGACGACCGAGCGCACGCCGGGCGCCTCGACGGCCAGGCTGTCCAGCAGCCAGCGGAGGTTGTGGATCTCTGTCGCGGTGGTCATCTGTCCCCTCACGTCCTGTCGGTCCCGCGCTGTGGCAGCGCTCGCTGTTCCGGTACGCCCCGGTCCGGGACGCCCCGCTCCCGTACCCCCTGCTGGGGTACGCCCCGCCGCAGCGCGCCGCCCTCGGCCGCGGCCGCGCGCCAGCCCTCCCGGGACCCCTGCTGCAGGCCCGCCAGCCGGCGGCGCACCTCGGCGGCGTCCACCGGGGCGTTGGGCGAGACCGGATGGGCCGGCGCCCGGTGCGGTATCCCCTGCGCGGCCGACGGGGTGCGCCGGGGCAGGCCGCCGGGGGTGACGGGCTGGGGGCGTACGGGCTGCGCGGGGGGCGCCGCCGCGCGGGCGTGCTCCACCGGCTCGTGCACCATCGACCGGGGCGCCGCGGCGGGGTCCACGGGGGCGACGGGATCGGGCGCGGTGACGACCAGGCGGGCCGGGACGCGGACCTCCGCCGTGAGGCCGGCGCCGTTCCCGTACAGCCGGACCCGGACGCCGTGCCGGCCGGCCAGCCGCGCCACCACGTACAGCCCGAGGCCGCGCTCCTCGCCCGGCGGGGGGCCCGGCTCGATCTCGCCGAGCCGCTCGTTGAACTCCGCGAGCCGCGCGGCCGGGGTGATGCCGATGCCCTCGTCCCGGACGGTGAGGGTCAGCTCGCCGGTGTCCAGCAGCCGGCCGCCGAGCTCCACCGTGCCGGCCGGCGGGGAGCAGGCCGTGGCGTTCTCCAGCAGCTCGGCGAGGAGATGGCTGGCGTCGCCGGACGCGAAGCCGTTCAGCCGCACCTCGGGGAGGCCGGGGCGGATGACGACGCGGTGGTACGCCTCGATCTCGCTGACGGCGCCGCGCAGGACGTCGATCAGCGCGACGTGCCGGCGCTGGGCGCCGCGCTGGTCGGCGCCGGCGAGCACCAGCAGATTCTCGCTGTGGCGGCGCATGCAGGCGGCGAGGTGGTCGAGCTTGAAGAGGGTGTCGAGGGCGTCCGGGTCCTGCTCGTTCTCCTCGAGGGCGTCGATGAAGCTGAGCTGGCGCTCGACCAGGCCGAGGGTGCGCCGGGAGAGTCCGACGAACGTGCCGTGCACGCTGTCCTGCAGGGCGGCGATGCGCTGGGTGAGCGCGGCGCGTTCACGCAGCAGGGTGTCCCGCTCGACGGTGTGCGCCTCGCGGACGTCGGCCAGCTCGGTGCGGGTCTCGGCGAGCCGGGCGGTCAGCGCCTCGGCGGCCTGGGCGGACTGCCGGCCGTCCGCGCGCCAGGCGTACGCCGTGACGCCGACGGCGAGCAGCAGGCAGAGGAGCAGCAGGCCGCCCTGCAGCTGGAGTCCGCCCAGGGCCTCCGCGCGCGCCGCCGGACCGGCGCCGGTGTCCGTCGCCCGGTACGAGGCGGCGATCCCGGGCGCGGCCGCCACCGCGACCGCGGCGCCCACCACCCCCAGGGCGGCGCGCAGCCTCACCGGCGCGCGGCGGCGTACGCGCCGTGCGGCGGCCCGTCCGGTGTGTGCCATCTCGTCCGTGTGCACCCGAGCTCCTATCCCCGGGGGGAGTCCCCCGTGGCCCGGTCACCGACGATCGCAGGGGCCGTGGAGGCGGTTGGTGCATATGCGCAAGGCTCACCCGATCGAGTGTGATGCGTGATATGCGTGCCATACCGAGGGCCTGTCGGATTCCCCCGGGCGGGTGACGCCGGTCGGCGCTCGGGCAGACTGGGGATCATGCGTATCGACCTGGTCAGTGAGGCGGGCGAACCCGGCAGGCCCAACGAGGACTTCGCGGCGGCGGCGGTGCCGGCGGGCGGGCGCGGCGGCGTGGTCGTCGTGCTGGACGGGGTGACGCCGCCGCGGGACGGGCTGACGGGATGTGTGCACGACGTGCCGTGGTTCTGCGCCCGGCTCGGGGGCGCGGTCCTCGAGGCGCTGGCCCGGCGGGACGGCTCGCCGCGGGAGGCGCTGGCGGAGGGCGTCGCGCGGACCGCCGCGGCGCACGGGCCGGGGTGCGATCTGACGCATGTGCGGACGCCGCAGGCGACGGTGGCGCTGGCCCGGTGGGACGACGAGCGGGTGGAGTATCTGGTGCTGTCCGACGCGGCGTTGCTGGTCGCGGGGGCGGACGGGGGTGTGACGGCGCTGCTCGACCGGCGGCTGAACGAACTGCCCGAGGGCGTGCGGGCCCTGCGGGCGGCGGTGCGGGCGCTGCCCGAGGGGTCGCCGGAACGGGCCGCGGCGCGGCGGGAGTACGTGGGGGCGGTCGAGGCCCTGCGCAACGCCGAGGGCGGGTTCTTCACCGCCGCCGCCGATCCCGCCGTCGCCGCGCGGGCCGTCGCCGGCGCGCTGCCGCGGGCGGAGGTGACGGCGCTCGCCGCGCTGACCGACGGGGCGACGCGGTACGCCGAGGTGCTGCGCCTCGGTGACTGGGCGAGCCTTCTGGCCGCGCTCGGCAAGGAGGGCGGGGAAGCCGTCGTACGGCGGATCCGGGCCGCGGAGTCCGCCGATCCGGACGGGGTCGCCCATCCGCGGGGGAAGCGGCACGACGATGCCACGGCGGTGTTCGTGGAGTGGTGAGTGGGCCGTACGGGACAGGTGGTCCTCAGGTGGTCCACACCATTCCTGCCGCACGGTTGCGTTTTTCACTGGCTCCGGGCCAAGGCACGTCAGCACGGGTTTCCCGCCTTCAAAGCGTGAAAGTTTTCTTCAGCGACCCGCCTAAACCGCAGCTCCGGCAGGGGTCTACTGGCGTAGACCAACGGCACCCCCCGGACCCCCTTCCGCAGGGGCGCCCCCTCCGCCTACCGTCAGTGCGGCACCAGTAATGGCATGGTCATGTAGATCTACCGATCGACCGGTCGGCTCCCCCCAGCCGTACCGCCGGCCGGCCCCCGAGGCCCCACTCCCCGGAGGTATCCCGCATGTCCCACTCCATCGGATCGCGCGTCCCGCACAGACCCCTCGCCGCCGTGATCGGCACGGTGCTCACCGCCCTGGGCATGCTCACCGCCCTGGTCGTCCCGGCGCAGGCCGCCGACGGACCGGAGCGCGGCGAGGCGTACATGGGTATGACCGTCGAGAAGTACGAACCGGGCACGGGTGAGGCCCCCAACTCCACCCAGGCCACCGTCGAGGGCGTCGACGTCAGCAGCCACCAGGGGAACGTCGCCTGGTCCACGCTGTGGAACAGCGGAGTCCGCTGGGCCTACGTCAAGGCCACCGAGGGCAACTACTACCAGAACACGTACTTCACGCAGCAGTACAACGGCTCGTACAACGTCGGCATGATCCGCGGCTCGTACCACTTCGCGACGCCGGACGTGTCCTCGGGCACCAACCAGGCCAACTACTTCGTCGACCACGGCGGCGGCTGGTCCCGCGACGGCAAGACCCTGCCGGGCGCGCTCGACATCGAGTACAACCCGTACGGCGCGACCTGCTACGGCAAGTCGCAGAGCGGGATGGTCACCTGGATCCGCGACTTCCTCAACACCTACAAGTCGCGCACCGGCCGCTACGCGGTGATCTACTCGACCACCGACTGGTGGACCACCTGCACCGGCAACTACGGCGGCTTCGCGACCAACCACCCGCTGTGGATCGCCCGTTACGCCTCCTCGCCCGGCACCCTGCCGGCCGGCTGGCCCTTCTACACCATGTGGCAGTACACCTCGACCGGTCCGACCGTCGGCGACCACAACAAGTTCAACGGCGCCTACGACCGCGTCCAGGCCCTGGCCAACGGCTGACGCCTTCCCCTCCTCCCCGCGTCAGCCGTTCGAAACGCCGCCGGCCTTCCCGGAGCTGCTCCTCCAGGAAGGCCGGCGGAACCATGCCGGGGGCCGTTACGCGGCGACCGGCACCTCGGCCGTCGCCGGCGTCAGGGCCAGCTCCAGCACCTTGCGGACATCGCTCACCGTGTGCACCTCGAGCTCCTTCAGGACCTCCGCGGGCAGATCGTCCAGGTCGGGCTCGTTGCGCTTGGAGATGATCACCGTCCGGACACCGGCCCGGTGCGCCGCGAGCAGCTTCTGCTTGATGCCGCCCACCGGCAGCACCCGCCCGGTCAGCGAGACCTCACCGGTCATCGCCAGGTCCGCCCGCACCTGCCGGCCGCTGAGCAGCGACGCCAGGGCGGTCGTCATGGTGATGCCCGCGCTCGGCCCGTCCTTCGGGACGGCGCCCGCCGGTACGTGCAGGTGGATGCCGCGGTCCTTCAGATCACCGACGGGCAGCTCCAGTTCGGCGCCGTGCGAGCGCAGGAAGGAGAGCGCGATGTGCGCGGACTCCTTCATCACGTCGCCCAGCTGGCCCGTGAGGGTCAGCCCGGAGGCACCGGACTCGGGGTCGGCCAGCGACGCCTCGATGTAGAGCACGTCACCGCCCGCGCCGGTCACCGCCAGCCCCGTGGCCACACCCGGGACCGCCGTCCGCCGCTCCTCCGGCTCCTGCAGCGCCTCCGGGGTGAAGTGCGGCCGCCCGATGAGCGGGCGCAGCTGCTCCACGCCCACCGTGTACGGGAGCTCGGCATCCCCCAGCTCGTGCTGCGCCGCGATCTTCCGCAGCAGCCGGGCGACCGCCCGCTCCAGGGTCCGCACACCCGCCTCCCGGGTGTACTCGCCCGCCAGCTTGCGCAGCGCCTCGTCCTCCAGCACGACCTCGCCGTCCGCCAGACCCGCGCGCTCCAGCTGCCGGGGCAGCAGGTGGTCGCGGGCGATGACGACCTTCTCGTCCTCGGTGTAGCCGTCGAGCCGGACGAGCTCCATCCGGTCCAGCAGCGCCTCCGGGATGGCCTCCAGCACGTTGGCGGTGGCCAGGAAGACGACGTCGGAGAGGTCGAGTTCGACCTCGAGGTAGTGGTCGCGGAACGTGTGGTTCTGCGCCGGGTCCAGGACCTCCAGCAGGGCCGCGGCGGGGTCGCCGCGGAAGTCGGAGCCGACCTTGTCGATCTCGTCGAGGAGGACGACGGGGTTCATCGACCCGGCCTCCTTGATCGCCCGGACGATACGGCCCGGCAGCGCGCCGACGTACGTCCGCCGGTGCCCGCGGATCTCCGCCTCGTCCCGCACGCCGCCGAGGGCGACGCGAACGAACTTCCGCCCCATGGCCTTGGCCACGGACTCGCCCAGGGACGTCTTGCCGACGCCGGGAGGCCCGACGAGGGCCAGCACGGCACCGCCCCGGCGTCCGCCGACGAGGCCCAGCCCGCGGTCGGCGCGGCGCTTGCGCACGGCCAGATACTCCGTGATGCGTTCCTTCACGTCGTCCAGCCCGGCGTGGTCGGCGTCCAGCACCGCCCGCGCGGCCCTGATGTCGTACGCGTCCTCCGTCCGCTCGCTCCAGGGGAGCTCGAGGACGGTGTCGAGCCAGGTGCGGATCCAGCCGCCCTCGGGGGACTGGTCGGACGAGCGCTCCAGCTTGTCGACCTCCTTGAGGGCCGCCTCGCGGACCTTCTCCGGGAGGTCGGCGGCCTCGACGCGGGCCCGGTAGTCGTCGCTCTCCTCGCCCTCGGGCTCGCCGTTCAGCTCGCGCAGCTCCTTGCGTACGGCCTCGAGCTGGCGGCGCAGCAGGAACTCGCGCTGCTGCTTGTCGACGCCCTCCTGGACGTCCTTGGCGATGGACTCGGCGACGTCCTGCTCCGCCACGTGCTCCTTCAGCCAGGCGGTCGCCTGCTTGAGCCGGGCCACCGGGTCGGTGGTCTCCAGCAGCTCGACGCGCTGCTCGGTGCTGAGGAACGGCGAGTAGCCGGAGTTGTCGGCCAGCTGGCCGGGGTCGTCGATCTGCTGCACGCGGTCGATGACCTGCCAGGCGCCGCGCTTGCGCAGCCACTCGGCGGCGACCGCCTTGTACTCCTTCATCAGCTCCGTCACGGAGCCGGGCAGCGGCTCGGGCGCGCTGTCGTCGACGTCCGTGCCCTCCACCCACAGGGCCGCGCCGGGCCCCGTCGTACCGGCGCCGATCCTGATCCGGCTGATGCCCCGGATGAGGGCGCCGGGGTCACCGTCCGCCAGCCGTCCCACCTGTTCGATCCGCCCGAGGACGCCGATCCCGGCGTACGAGCCGACGACCCGGGGGACCAGGAGCACCTTCGGCTTCCGTCCCGTCTGCCGGGCGACGGCCTGCGCGGCCTCGACGGCGGCCCGCACCTCGGAGTCGGTGAGGTCCAGCGGCACGACCATGCCGGGGAGCACGACCTCGTCGTCGAGCGGGAGGACGGGCAGCGTGTGCGGTGTGATCGGCATGGACTCAGTAGTCATGATCTCCCCTTCGGCATGCAAGTTGAGTTACATCGACTCAATGCGCGGGGGGGTCGGGGATGTTCCCGGCCCCGGGGTTGTTCGCTGTGAGCGATCAGCGGGACCTCCGCACCGGCTGCCGCTCGGAGAACCGCCGGGGCCGGTACGGCCATTCCCCGGTCTGTGGGGTGACCTGCGCGGGCCTGCCTTGATATGACTGCTCCATGACACGACGGGGTGTGGTTCGTACCGGAATCGGGCTGGTCATGCTGCCCGCGCTGCTCGTGACGGGATGCGGGTCGGACGAGCCGGACGGACCTCGTACGAAACCGTCGGCGCCCGCGTCCGCGTCCGCCGAATCCTCCCCCGACGTCGAGCAGCCCACCGCGCCCGGCGCGGAGCTGGTCGTCCTGCACGAGCGGGGCGGCATCGACGGCAGGGACGACACCCTCACCGTGCGGGTCGACGGCCGCTACACGGTGCGGACGAGGCGCGGGACCGAGGAGGGCCGGCTGCCGGAAGCGAAGGCGAAGCGGCTGCGGGACGCTCTCGCCGCCGTGCGGTTCAACCGGATCGACGCCACCGACCAGGGCACCCCTCAGTCCGGCCCGGACTCCCTCAACACCCTCCTCGAGTACCAGGACCGCACGGTCGTCCTCGGCGAGGGCTGGGACATCCCCGGTATGCGGGAGGTCCTGGACGCACTGCCGCCGCGACGGTGAGCCGATGAGCCCGCCGGCCGGGAATTATGCTCGACCGCCATGGACCAACCCGTCACCCTCGACCACCGTGAAGGCCCCTTCGGCGAGGTCACCCTGCGCCGGCGCGGGGACGACTTCGAGATCATCGCCAACGGCTGCTTCCTGATGGACACCTCCGACGGCCGCTCCGAGCGGCTGCTGGTGCGGTCCGCGCTGGACGCCCTCGGGGAGCGGCCGGCGCCGGCCGTGCTCATCGGCGGGCTCGGGGTCGGGTTCTCCCTGGCCGAGGCCGCGGCGGAGACCCGGTGGGGGCGGATCGCCGTGGTCGAGCGGGAGCGGGCGGTGATCGACTGGCATGTGGACGGGCCGCTCGCCGCGATCTCGGGGGCGGCGCAGGCGGATGCCCGTACGGAGATCGTCGAGGCCGATCTGGTGGCGTACGTCCGGGAGGCGGACGTGTCGTACGACGCCCTGTGCCTGGACATCGACAACGGCCCCGACTGGACCGTGACCGACGACAACGCCTCCCTCTACTCCCCCGGCGGCCTCGCCGCCTGCCTGTCCCGCCTCACCCCCGGCGGCGTGCTGGCGGTGTGGTCGGCGCAGCCCTCCCCCGCGTTCGAGGAGGCGCTGCGCACGGCGGGGTTCACGGACGTGGTGACCGAGGAGATCCCGGTACGGCGGGGGGTGCCGGACGTCGTGCACCTGGCCCGGCGCCCGGCCCGACCCTCACGCCCTGCCTGACCCGGCCCGCGGCCCCCACCGCACACCCGCCGCCACACCCGCCGCGAGGAGCCCGAGCGCCGCACCCCACGCCCCGCCCTCGGCCCCCGGCTGCACGGGCCACGCCCACACGGACACCGCCCCGCCGTGCACGCGGGGCGCCGCCAGATACGCCGTGCCGGTGCAGGCGAGGGGCAGCACCCACGCGAGCCGTGCGCCGAACGCCACGGCGGAGAGCGCGGCGAGGCCGGCGGTGCCGAGGACGTTGCGGACCATGGCCTGGGCGCCGAAGTGGGCGGCGTCGGAGGTGACGGTGGCGCCGAGGGCGAGGGCGTACAGGGCGGTGACGAGGAGCAGTTGTACGCCGCGCAGCGCCGCGAGGGGGCGGGGCGCCGTCCGTTCGAGCTCGGCGGAGTGGGTGAAGAGGCTCGCGGCGGCGGCCGATCCGGCGAGCAGCGGCGCGAGGGCGACGACGGGGACGCGGGCGGTGGTGCCGAAGCGGGGGGAGTCGACGAGCCAGTCGGCGCAGCGCCAGGTGAGGAGGGTGAGGGCGATCAGGACGAGGAGGGCGGCGGGGAGGGCGCGGGAGCGGAGGTAGAGCCTCATCGGAGCTCCGCCCCTCTGTCGCACGCCAGGTACCGGGTCAGGAACGCGGCGCGCTCCGGCGGGGGCATGGCCTCGATACGGGCGAGGGCGGCGCGTACCTCCTTCGTCTGCCGGTCCTCCGGTCCGAGGTAGACGTCCCGCATGAAGGGGAGCATCCACACTTCGACGGCGGTCTCGGTGACCGTACCCCTCCCGCACGTGCTCCCGTCCAGCCCCGACCAGGCGTTGAGGAGGAAGAAGTCCCGGTCGGTGATCTCGTTCCGCCGGCTGTACATCGCCGCGTCCGGCACGGCCGACCCCCCTTCCCGCCCGCCTTCGGTGATCCGCTCGGGCAGCCCCCCGACCCCCGCCAGCCGCTCCCGCAGCACGTCCGGCTCCAGCCCGCCCGCCAGCACGTGCTCCTCCGCGGACGGTGCGGACGCGGCGGACGGCACCGGCGCACCGGCCGCCGCAAGGCCCCGCGCCGCCCGGGCCGCCGACCGCTGGGCGTCGACCAGCCGCCGCGCGGCGATCGTCCACAGCCAGCCGCCCGCGGACCCCCCGCCGGTGTCGGCGAAGGCGGCGGCCGTCCGCCACACCGTCAGGAACGTGTCCTGCGTCACCTCACCGGCCAGCTCGCCGTCCCCGCACCGGCGCCCCAGCCGCACCAGCAGCCACCCGGCGTGCCGGTCGTACAGCGCGGCCAGCGCGTCGGTGTCGCCGCGCGCCACGGCACGCAGCAGCACCGCGTCGGGGGGCGGGGACTCGGAGGGCACGGCCCGGAACACTCTCACGCACCCTTATCGACCGCACCGGCCCGCCCGGTTCACGCGGGGGTGCCGGGGGCGCCCGTAGCCCGGAGCGGATCCCCCCGCATACCCTGCAGAGCAGCACGACGGACCGACGGGGAGCGACGAAAGCCGGGGGCACGACATGGCACAGGTACAGCCGCGGCCGGGGAACCCACCCTCCCCCAGCGCGCGGCGCATTCTCGTGGTCGAGGACGATCCGACCATCGGCGACGCCATAGCCGCCCGGCTGAAGGCGGAGGGGTTCGCGGTACGGACCGCCGGGGACGGGCCGTCCGCCGTCGCCGCCGCGGAGGAGTGGGGGCCCGATCTGCTCGTCCTGGACGTGATGCTGCCCGGGTACGACGGGCTGGAGGTGTGCCGCCGGGTGCAGGCGCGGCGCCCGGTGCCGGTGCTGATGCTGACGGCGCGCGACGACGAGACGGACATGCTGGTGGGCCTCGGCGTGGGCGCCGACGACTACATGACGAAGCCCTTCTCCATGCGGGAGCTGGCCGCCCGGACGCACGTCCTGCTGCGCCGGGTGGAGCGCGCGTCCGCCTCCGCCGCGCACCGGGACCGGGCGGTGCTGCGGCTCGGCGAGCTGGAGATCGATCACTCCCAGCGGCGGGTCCGGGTCGCGGGGGCGGACGTGCATCTGACGCCGACGGAGTTCGACCTGCTGGTGTGTCTGGCGTGCCGGCCGCGGGCCGTGCTCTCCCGCGAGCAGCTGCTGGTGGAGGTCTGGGACTGGGCGGACGCCTCCGGCACCCGTACCGTCGACAGCCACATCAAGGCCCTGCGCCGGAAGATCGGCGCCGAGCGGATCCGTACCGTGCACGGCGTCGGCTACGCGCTGGAGCCGGAAGCCGCGTAACCGAAGCAGCAGCGAGGCACCATGAACCCCGCACCCACCGCCCCCCGCGGCCGCCCCCTGGCGCGGCTGTGGGCGGCGCTGCGTCCCGTCGACCCGTTCCGCTCCGTCAACGCCGCCCTGAGCGGCCTGGTCATCCTCTCGGTGATCATCGCGACGCTGCTGGTGTACGTGTCGATCGTGTCGTCCACCGAGCTGCGCGTCGCGACGATCTTCTCCCTGGTCGCCTCGCTGCTCCTCACCCAGTTCGTCGCCCAGCGCCTGACCGCCCCGCTCGGCGAGATGACCGAGGTGACGCGGGCGATGGCGCACGGCGACTACAGCCGCCGGCTGGCCGCGGGCCGCCGCGACGAGTACGGCGAACTGGCCACCAGCTTCAACCGGATGGCCGCCGACCTCGAGGCCGTGGACCGCCACCGCAAGGAGCTCGTGGCGAACGTCTCGCACGAGCTGCGCACCCCCATCGCCGCCCTGCGGGCCGTGCTGGAGAACGTGGTGGACGGGGTCTCCGAGGCCGATCCGGACACCATGCGCACCGCGCTGAAGCAGACCGAGCGCCTGGGCCGGCTGGTGGAGCAGCTGCTGGACCTGTCCCGGCTGGACAGCGGCGCCGTCCCGCTGCGGGCCCGGCGCTTCGAGGTCTGGCCGTATCTGTCCGGGGTTCTGCGCGAAGCGAACATGACCGCGCGCGGCGGCCCCGCCCGCGGCGACGTCAGCCTCCGGCTGGACGTCCAGCCGCCCACCCTGGTGGCGCACGCCGACACCGAGCGGCTGCACCAGGTGGTGGCGAACCTCATCGACAACGCCGTCAAGCACAGCCCCCCGCAGGGCCGCGTCACGGTCCGCGCCCGCTCCGGCGAGGGTCCCGAGTCCCTCGTCCTCGAGGTGCTCGACGAGGGCCCCGGCATCCCCGAGTCCCAGCGGCACCGGGTCTTCGAGCGCTTCACCCGGGGCGCCACCGAGCAGACGCGGTCCGGCCCGGGCCACGACGGAGGTACGGGGCTGGGGCTGGCGATCGCGCGCTGGGCGGTGGATCTGCACGGCGGACGGATCGGCGTGGCCGAATCCCCCCGCGGCTGCCGCATCCTCGTCACTCTTCCGGGCGTGGCAAAAACGATCATTTGACGTAGGGTGGCGCCGCGGCGGTGGCCCTCTGACCTGGTCGGGGCCGTCGACGAGCAAGGACGTGCGGCTCCCGTGGGGCTACGGGCCGAGCGGGCCCCTACTCTGCGTGGCCGGACGTAGGCAAACCTCATGTGTTTCCCGCCAATCTTCCCGCCCAAACCCGGTTTTCTTTGTGACTTCCGCGACTGGGACCGGGTGAGACCTGCAAGGAACCCTCCGGGGGGCGTAGCCTTGTTCTCCGCTGTCCATCACCTATGTGAAGCGGAAGAGGGCGGATACCGCCGTGTCGCCACAGTCCCCGAATAGCGTCTCGACCGAGGAACCCAGCCAGGGCCGGGACCCCGCCACCACGTTCGGCCCGAACGAGTGGCTCGTAGACGAGATCTATCAGCAGTACCTCCAGGACCCGAACTCGGTCGACCGTGCCTGGTGGGACTTCTTTGCGGACTACAAGCCGAACGCGGCGGCCCAGGCCGCCGCCGCAGCGGCTGACGCGTCCGCCGCCGCCCCGGCCCCCGCGCAGGCCGCCCCGGCCGCCGCTCCCGCGGCACCGGCGCCCGCCCCCGCCGCCGCTCCGGCGAAGCCCGCCCCCGCACCGGCCGCCGCACAGCCGAAGGCGCCCGCCGCGGCCCCCGCCGAGCGCCCCGCGCCGGCGGCGAAGGCCCCGGCCGCCGATCAGGCCGCCGGCCCCGAGACCGTCACGCTGCGCGGCCCGGCCGCCGCCGTGGTGAAGAACATGAACGCCTCGCTGGAGATGCCGACGGCCACGTCCGTCCGCGCCGTCCCGGTGAAGCTGCTGTTCGACAACCGCATCGTCATCAACAACCACCTCAAGCGCGCCCGGGGCGGGAAGGTCTCCTTCACCCACCTCATCGGCTACGCCATGGTGCAGGCGATGAAGCTGATGCCGTCGATGAACCACTCCTTCGCCGAGAAGGACGGCAAGCCCACCCTGGTCAAGCCCGAGCACGTCAACCTGGGCCTGGCCATCGACCTGGTGAAGCCGAACGGCGACCGCCAGCTCGTGGTGGCGGCGATCAAGAAGTCCGAGACCCTCGACTTCTTCGAGTTCTGGCAGGCCTACGAGGACATCGTCCGCAAGGCCCGCACCAACAAGCTCACGATGGACGACTTCACCGGGGTGACGTGCTCGCTCACCAACCCCGGCGGCATCGGCACCGTCCACTCCGTGCCCCGCCTGATGCCCGGCCAGTCCGTGATCATGGGCGTCGGCGCGATGGAGTACCCGGCGGAGTTCCAGGGCACCTCCCAGGACACCCTGAACAAGCTGGGCGTCTCCAAGGTCATGACGCTGACCTCGACGTACGACCACCGGGTCATCCAGGGCGCCGCCTCCGGCGAGTTCCTGCGGATCGTCGCGAACCTGCTGCTCGGCGAGAACGGCTTCTACGACGAGATCTTCCAGGCGCTGCGCATCCCCTACGAGCCGGTCCGCTGGCTCAAGGACATCGACGCGTCGCACGACGACGACGTCACCAAGGCGGCCCGCGTCTTCGAGCTGATCCACTCCTACCGGGTCCGCGGCCACGTCATGGCCGACACCGACCCGCTGGAGTACCGCCAGCGCAAGCACCCCGACCTCGACATCACCGAGCACGGGCTGACGCTGTGGGACCTGGAGCGCGACTTCGCCGTCGGCGGCTTCGCCGGCAAGTCCCTGATGAAGCTCCGCGACATCCTGGGCGTGCTGCGCGACTCGTACTGCCGCACCACGGGTGTGGAGTACATGCACATCCAGGACCCGAAGCAGCGCAAGTGGCTGCAGGAGCGCATCGAGCGCCCGCACAGCAAGCCCGAGCGCGAGGAGCAGCTGCGCATCCTGCGCCGGCTGAACGCCGCCGAGGCCTTCGAGACGTTCCTGCAGACGAAGTACGTCGGCCAGAAGCGCTTCTCGCTGGAGGGCGGCGAGTCCGTCATCCCGCTGCTCGACGCCGTGATCGACGCCGCCGCCGAGGCCCGCCTCGACGAGGCCGTCATCGGCATGGCCCACCGCGGCCGGCTGAACGTCCTGGCCAACATCGTCGGCAAGTCGTACGCGCAGATCTTCCGCGAGTTCGAGGGCAACCTCGACCCCCGGTCGATGCACGGCTCCGGCGACGTCAAGTACCACCTGGGCGCCGAGGGCACCTTCACCGGCCTGGACGGCGAGCAGATCAAGGTCTCGCTCACCGCCAACCCCTCGCACCTCGAGGCCGTCGACCCGATCGTCGAGGGCGTCGTCCGCGCCAAGCAGGACATCATCGGCAAGGGCGGCACGGACTTCACGGTCCTGCCGATCGCCCTGCACGGCGACGCGGCCTTCGCCGGCCAGGGCGTCGTGGCCGAGACGCTGAACATGTCGCAGCTGCGGGGCTACCGCACCGGCGGCACCGTGCACGTGGTCATCAACAACCAGGTGGGCTTCACCGCTCCCCCGGAGTCGGCCCGCTCCTCCATGTACGCCACCGACGTGGCCCGCATGATCGAGGCGCCGATCTTCCACGTGAACGGCGACGACCCGGAGGCCGTGGTGCGCGTCGCGCGCCTCGCGTTCGAGTTCCGCCAGGCGTTCAACAAGGACGTCGTCATCGACCTCATCTGCTACCGGCGCCGCGGACACAACGAGTCCGACAACCCGGAGTTCACCAACCCGCAGATGTACTCGCTGATCGACAAGAAGCGCTCGGTGCGCAAGCTCTACACCGAGTCCCTGATCGGCCGCGGCGACATCACCATGGAAGAGGCGGAGCAGGCGCTCCAGGACTTCCAGGGCCAGCTGGAGAAGGTCTTCACCGAGGTCCGCGACGTGTCCGCCGCGCCCGCCCCGGTGACCGCCCTGCCGGCGCTGCCGGAGTTCCCGGTCGCCGTGGGCACCGCGATCTCCCAGGAGGTCGTCAAGCGCATCGCCGAGTCCCAGGTCAACATCCCCGACTCCGTCACCGTGCACCGCCGGCTGCAGCCGCAGCTGCAGCGCCGGGCCGCGATGGTCGAGGACGGCACGATCGACTGGGGCATGGGCGAGACCCTCGCCATCGGCTCGCTGCTCCTCGAGGGCACCCCGGTCCGCCTCGCGGGCCAGGACTCCCGGCGCGGCACGTTCGGCCAGCGCCACGCGGTGCTCGTCGACCAGACCACGGGCGAGGACTACACCCCGCTCAACTACCTGGCCGAGGGCCAGGCCCGCTACAACGTCTACGACTCGCTGCTCTCCGAGTACGCGGCGATGGGCTTCGAGTACGGCTACTCGCTGGCCCGTCCCGAGTCGTTGGTGATGTGGGAGGCGCAGTTCGGCGACTTCGTCAACGGCGCGCAGACGGTGGTGGACGAGTTCATCTCCTCCGCCGAGCAGAAGTGGGGCCAGACCTCCGGCGTCACGCTGCTGCTGCCGCACGGCTACGAGGGCCAGGGCCCGGACCACTCCTCCGCCCGCATCGAGCGGTTCCTGCAGCTGTGCGCGCAGAACAACATGACGGTCGCGATGCCCTCGCTCCCGTCGAGCTACTTCCACCTCCTGCGCTGGCAGGTGCACAACCCGCACCACAAGCCGCTGATCGTCTTCACCCCGAAGTCGATGCTCCGGCTGAAGGCGGCGGCGTCCAAGGCGGAGGAGTTCACCACGGGCTCGTTCCAGCCGGTCATCGGTGACGCGTCGGTCGACCCGGCCGCCGTGCGCAAGGTCGTCTTCTGCTCCGGCAAGGTCTACTACGACCTCGACGCGGAGCGGACCAAGCGCGGCGTCACGGACACGGCGATCATCCGCCTCGAGCGCCTCTACCCGCTGCCGGGCGAGGAGATCCAGGCGAAGCTGGCGAAGTACTCGAACGCCGAGAAGTTCGTCTGGGCGCAGGAGGAGCCGGCCAACCAGGGCGGCTGGCCGTTCATCGCCCTGAACCTGATCGACCACCTCGACCTGCTCCTGGGCTCCCGCCCGGCCCCGTCCGGCGACCGCCTCCACCGGGTCTCCCGCCCGTCGTCGTCCTCCCCCGCGGTGGGCTCGGCGAAGCGGCACCAGGCGGAGCAGGCGGCGCTGGTGGCGGAGGTCTTCGACCTCTGAGCCGGGCCGCCGGGCGGTACGACGGCGTATGACGGGAGGGGCCCCGCGCGATTCGCATCGCGCGGGGCCCCTCCCGTTTTGCGGGCACGTCAGATGGGTTGGGGCTCGAAGTCCCAGTACGGCCTCATGCGAGAACGCATGTAAATGGTCTGATGGTGGTGCGGGCCATAACTCTCGGAGAGTTTCGAGAGCGCCAGCCTCTCCATTTCCTCCGCCTCGTCGGTCTGGCCCAACGAGTACAGGTCCTGAGCCAACCCTGCCCGCAGGTTGAGAGCCAGCACATGGCCCGCTCCCAACAACGTAATCGCCCGTTCCAGCGCCCTCCGTCCCTGTTCCACGGCGCCCTCCGCATCCCCGGCCGCTGCCATTGCCGAAGCACAGTTCATCGCACAGCCCACAAGCCAGACGTGATCACGCCCGATCACCTGTTCCAGCTCCTCCATCGACTGGGTGGCCAGCCGCAACGCGTCGTCCACCTGGCCATCGTCGAGCTGCATCAAGGCAAAGTTATTACGGGCTCCTACGGCATAGGGGTGCAACGTACCCAACTGCTCCGCATACAGTTCAGATGTCCTGCTCACCAATCGCCGAGCCATGCCTTGGTCCCCGAGAGCACGCAGCAACATCGCGTGGTCCAAGGTAACCATCAGCACTTCCGGATCCCGTGCCCCGCTACGCCTCGTCAGCCGCCTGCGTACAGAAGTCATCAGCTCATTCGCCTCGGCGAGTTCACCGTTCCGACGCAGGCACAAAGCGAGATTGTGTTCGGCCAGCAGGGTATCCCGGTGATCTCCGCCAAGGGCCTTACGGAGTTGCTGCGCGTTGTGCCGCTGCAGGCTGTGTGCCTCCTGCACCGCTCCGAGCATGCGTAACATACGGGCTGTATGGGTTCCGGACTGGAGTGTGCGCCGCTCCTGCAGCCCGAGAAGTCCCACACGAGCCTCGTATATCTCGCGGTGCAGGGCATGGGATTGGCGATAGTGGCCCTGCAGGCCGAGGGCCATAGCCAGATTGCTGCGAATCTGGAGGGTTCGTGGTACGTAGCGCTCACCCAGCCAGTCGGCGGCCTGCCGAGCTGCCTCCGCATAGAGTGTGTATGCCTCGTCGTACCGACCACGGGACATCAGTGTGCCGCCAAGCGCGTCCTTCGCGCGCAGCAACTCGATGCCACCGATTTCCGCGAGAGCAAGGCGCGCCAGAACATCCCGGCAGGACGACTCGGCCTCGACGTGGCGACCAAGGCTACGCAGCATGCGTATCTCCTGGTTGACCGCGACCAATACCGCCTTGTCGGTCTCTCCGCGTACTGCCCGCCAGCGCTCCAGCAACCGGCGGCTGAGTGCGAGCCCCTCCTGGTACTCGCCGCGGACCCTCAGATACTCGACACAGTTGAGAAGGAACTGGCGGGCATCGTCATCTTCCGCAACCAGAACATCTGAAGTCTCAAGGTGCGGAAGGAGCACGGCGTAGCGCGCCCAGTTGTGCGGGGAACCCGGCTCACCGGGATCCGCTGCAACCAGCACCCGGACGGTTGCCGCCGCCAGGCCCTGCGCAGCCGCCGAGCTGAGGCCACGACGCACGAACTGGTGGAAACTGCGGTGCATACGCAGCGAGACGATGCTGAGGACCGCGTCCTGACGCGGGTCATCGTCGTATTCCACCCTCAGGGAGGTAAGTTCGGCGATCGTTCGCAAAGCGGCATTCCAGTTGCCCGGATCCCGTGCGAGCTCCGCGATTCCCGGCGAAAGGTCACTGGTCCGAGCCGAACGCAACAGCCTGACGGGAAGCAGGTCCGGAGAGAAGAAGGTGAGTAGGGTCAGCAATTCGTGCACCTTCGGCCAGCGTGTGGCCAGCGAGCCGAGCGTGGTTTCCCAGACGGTCTCGCGTGCGATCTTGGCTTTGTCCGCCTGATCCGCATCGACTGTGACGGGCCCAAGACTTTCGTTCCCCAGGGCCGCCACATATTCAGAGATATCAGCGGTCGGATGCGCGTCAATCCAGGCGGCGCTCTGATCCATCAGCAGCGGAAGGTCATCAAGCCTGTCGGCGAGCTGTCCGGCCTGTTCCTCGGTCAGCCGTGGCGCACGTCGGCACGCGAAGGCGACGCTCTCCGCACGGTCGAACGAGGGCACCTCGCAGGGAGTGACGCCCTGCCGGATCCACGCCGATGACTGTGCGGTGATCAGTACCTGTCCCCGCCCCCGTGGCAGAAGTGGGGCAAGGCCCTCGACATCCTCGGCGCCGTCGAAGACGATCACCCAACGACCGTGCGGGTCCCGCGCCAACGCTCGGTGCACCGCTTCGATCTGTCCGGTCAGCTGGCCTTCAGTACCGAGACCCACCTTCTGCGCGAGGGCGGCGAAACCCTCTCGGGCGGCTGCCTTGGTCGGGGAGGGCACCCACCAGATCAGGTCGTATTCTCCGGCAAATCGCCGGACGTACTCTCCCGCAGTCTGACTCTTGCCGATTCCAGAGGGACCCTGCAGCACAACCCGGCTACCGCTCCCATCGTCACTGGTCAGCATGTCGTGCAGGGTGTCGAGCAGGTCTTCACGGCCGGTGAACCGCGGATTCGAACGCGGGGCGTTTGTCACATCCGGAGGGTCCTCGGGGAAGCGCGGCTCAAGGGCTGAGCTCGCATGGGGTATGCCCGATGTAATGCCTACCTGGGACAGAACGCGGCGCCGCGCCTCCTCCGGACCGACACCGCGCAGGGTCACGGCACCGAGGCTGACGGCTTCGTGCGGCAGCGGACGGGTGGTGACGGTGACAGCTCCAATGGTTTCCTTCAGCTGAGGCATCACCTGGTTCAGCACCCGGGCCCAGCCGGCAGTGCGCCCGGTATCGAATCGCAGATACCAGTCGTCCAGCACCAGTAGCACCCGCCCCGGTCTGTTGAAGAAGGCCGCAAATGCGGCTACTTCCGGCAGCCGGTCCAGTGGTGACCAACGAACCTCGGTGACGAGGCACCCCTCCTGGGCCAGCGCCCAGCTGATCCACTGAGTCCAGCCGTGGCTGATGCCGGCAAAGACAACAGAAACGGGGAGATGTTGCGCTGGATGCCCGACAACCATGAGCAGGCTCCTGGGGGGCGGAACGGATGCTGCGGCTCGCTTCTGATTGTGCATGAATTTTCCAGCCTTGGACGACGTCCACTGGGATCATATTGACTGCGGCTCAAAATCCCAGTAGGGCCGCACCCGCCGCAGCGCACTGCGAGTGTGCGAGTGCTCCGGGCCCAACACCTGGCGCAGTTGATCCAGCGCTCTGCGCTCAACCTTCGCGGCCTCCGCCACCCGCCCTGCGGCCCGCAGATCATCGGCTAGGGCCACCATCGCCGAGAGAGCCAATGGGTGCGTGGTCCCGAGGACCCGAGCAGCTCGCTCCTGGGTGTCCGCACTGAGCTGAAGGGCCTCCTCGGGGTATCCGTTGGTGCTGTAAGCCGCTGACAGGTTCAAGGCACAGCCGAGAGTCCACGGGTGTTCCTGACCAACCGCCCTGGTCATACCCTCAACTGCCACCACGGCATGCGCCAGCGCCGTCTCCCGCTGGCCGTCCTGGTTGAACGCCAGCCCCAGATTTCCGAGGGTGCCGATCGCATAGGGGTGGTCCGGGCCCAGGAGTTCTCCGTAGCGCTCTGCAACGGAACTTGCCGTCTCCAGAGCTACGTTCAGCTCCCCGTGCTCCCTCAGGTACGACGCATGGTCCGCCTCCATCACCAACGTCTCCGGGTGCTGCGGGCCGAACACCTGGCCCGCCCGCCGCGCGGCGCCCGCCAGCCTCATCCCGGCCTCGGCAATGTTGCCGGAGCGACGACGGGAGAGCCCCAGCTGATGTTCGGCCATGATGTACTGCGGATGTCGCTCGTCAGAGATCTGGCGCAGTGTCCGGAGGATCTGTTCCAGCCGCGAGGCGGCCTCGGAGTAATCGCCCATGATGCGGATCAGTCGGGCATACACGACACCTGACAGCAGGGTGAGGTAATGCCGGGAGCGCAGCCGGCGCTGGCGGATCTGGAGCACGTCCCGGTGGATGGCACGGGCAACGGCGTAGCGGCCGAGCAGCATGTGCGCCAGGCCGAGGTTGTGCCGGGCAGCCATAGTCTGCGGGGCCTCGGATCCGAACTGTCCGGCAAACCGCTCGGCAGCGTCCTTGAACAGGTCCCGGGCCTGAGTGAACTGCCCGAGGGCCAGCAACGTGCTTCCCAACCCGTCCTTCGCAAGCAGCAGGTGCGGATCATCGGCCCCTTGACCGGAGAGCTGGCCCACCACGGATCTGCCGAGTTGCTCGGCCTCGACATACCGACCGGTCTGACGCAGGATACTTCCGCGCTTGTGCTGCAGGCTGAGCAAGGCACTGTCGTATGGATCCAGGTCCTGCCAGTGTTCCAGCACCTTGCCGCACAGTCGCAGCGCAGTGCGGTACTCCCCTCGGACCCGCAGGTACTCGATGCAGTTGAGTACGGTTTCCTGCACGGCCGGCCGTGGAGAATCGAGAGCTCCGGCCGGCGCGAGATGCGGGATGAGTGAGGCGTAGCGCTCCCAGTCACGAGTGTCCGAGGGCCGTCGCGGATCGCCACTGACCAGTACCTGGCAAGCCGTCTGGGAGTGTGCCCGCCACTCGTCCGGCGCCAGTTCCGCGCGCAACAGCCGGTGGTACAAGCGGTGCATACGGACCTGCTCGACGGCCGGGTCCTCCGCCAGATCCTGCTGGTAGTCCAGCCGGACAGCGGTGTACTGGGACAGAACACGCAGAGCCAGATGCCAGGCCCGGGGGTCCTGGACCAACTTCGCGAGTTGCTGAGGCAGATCGCCGTGCCGTGCTTCAGTCAGCAAGCGTACGGGAATCTCGTTGGGCGCAAAGAATGCGAGCAGGTGCAGCAGACCAGCTGCATCCGGATAATCCGCACGCAGCGTGTTCAGCGTCACGGACCACGCGGTCGTGAAGCCCAGCGGATATTCCGTCTCAGGACGAATCTGCGCGGCTTGCAGGGCACCCTGGCGCACTTTGGCCACATACTCGGCAACCGGGGTGTCGTTGGCGTTGAGCCAAGCCGCGGTCTGCGCGAGCAACAGAGGGAGATCCTGGACTGCGTCAGCCAGCTCGTCGGCTTCCTCCTGGGTAACCCGCTCCGCGCGGCGGCGCACATAGGCAACGCTCTCCAGCCGGGTGAACCTGCCGACGTGGATGACACTGGTGTCGGCGCTGTCGCCCCATTCCCGTGTCGTGGACGTAAGCAGAATGTGACCATGCCGCTCGGGCAGCAGATCGGACAGCTGATCAACCTCGTCGGCGCCGTCGAAAATCAGCAACCAACGCCGGTACCGCTCACCCGAGTTCAACGCCTCATGTACCGCCCGGATGCGCTCGCCAATGCGCTCACCGACAAGCAACCCCAGCCGGGGTGCCAGCACAGCAAGGCGCTCACGGGCCACGGACCGGTGCGTCGCATCGATCCACCAAACGGCGTCGTAGTCGTTGCCGAAGCGATGTGCGTACTCGGTGGCGATCTGGCTCTTACCTGTGCCGGAGCTGCCGAACAGCACAACCCGGGTCGCGGTCCCGTCCCCCTGATTCCGGCTCGTCAGCAGTTCACGGAGTTCCTCCAGTTTATTGTCCCGCCCCGTGAACCGTCGATTTCGGCGAGGTATCTCCAGCACCTCCGGGGGCTCGTTGGGAAATCGGGGCGCGTCGGGGGGCGCCGGCCGCACTGTCTGGGCCGGTTCGATGGAGAGTCTACGCAGGAGCCGTCGGATGCTTTCCTGTTCGTCGAGGTCGTGGAGGTCGACGGGGTCGAGAAGAGATACCGCCGAAGGCACCGTCTGGGTGGCCAAACTGACGGCGGCGAAACGATCGGCGTGGAGAGGCACCACGGTTCGCAGGACGCGCTCCCAGTCACCGGTGGCGATGGGCCCCAGTCGGAAGTACCAATTGTCGAGCACCAACAGAATCCGACCTGCGGCATTGAGCAGAGCACCGAATTCGTCCTCGAATGCAACGTCTACCTGAGGGTCCCAGCGCCTCAACTCGGTCGTCAGTCCACGCGCCCGGAGCTGGTGCGAGATCCAGACCGCCCACGGGCGGTTGAAGCCCGCGTAGCTGATGGTGATGTGCTTGCTGCTCTCCACGTCCATACCACGGTCCCCTCAGCGGCCCTCGTCCCTCTGGCGGCGAGGTCGCGTCGTTTCAGATGGGCTGAGGTTCGAAGTCCCAGTACGGGCGCCCCTGCTGCCCGGCCGAGAGTGTGTGCGGATGCTGGGCGCCGATCGTATCCCGCAGGTCTGTCATAGTCTGCTGATGTAGTTCCTCCGCCTCGTGCGCGCGTCCCAGTCTGCGCAGGTCCCAGGCGTATGCGGTGGCTGCCACCAGAGCGAGCGGGTGCTGTGGGCCAAGCCGCTCCGACGCCACTTCACGGAGCGCCTTGTCGTGGTCTACGGCTCCCCCCACATCCCCGTTCAGCGCGAGCATGGACGCGTGATTGAGCCGGCATCCGAGGGTCCACGGGTGTTCCTCACCCACCGCACGGGTCATCAGTTGCCAGGCGGTGCGAGCGGCGGTTCCGGACTCGTCGCGCTCCACCCCACTCGCCCACTGGGCGAGTGCGAGGTTGCCGAGGGATCCGGCCGCGTAGGGGTGGTCGGGTCCGAGAAGTCGGAGATAGCCGTCGGACACGTCACGGGCGAGCTTGTACGCCTCGCGCGGGCTCTCGGCTCGCAGCAGGGTGGCCTGGTCGGCCGCCATCATCAGCGTATCCGGATGCAGGGGGCCCTGAACCTGACGGGAACGCTTGAGCACCCCTCTGAACAGGTCGGCGGCATCCTCGACCCTGCCATCGCGACGCAAGCACTGGGCAAGATTGTGCTCGGCGCTCAGCGTCTGCGGATGGTTGCGGCCCAGGGCCCGGCGGTGCAGCCGGGCATTGCGCTGCTGCAGGTCCAGCGCTTCGGCGTACCGGCCCAGCAAACGCGTCATCCACGCCGCGCACAGCCCGGAGTACAGGGTCTGGAAGTTGTCGTCCCCAAGTTGTCTGACGCGCAGTTCGTACAGCTCGCGGTGGATGTCGAGGGATTCTCGATAGTGGCCCAGCAAACCCAGGGTCACGGCCATGTTACTCCGGGCGTTCAGGGCACGGGGTGTGTGATCCCCGGCTCTAGATGCATGCCCTCGCCAGACCTCGTGGAACAGCTCGCGGGACCGGGCGAACTGTCCGAGTGCCATCAGCGTGCCACCCAGCCCGTCCTTGGCTCGCAACAGATCCGGATCCGCCGGGTCCCGGGCGCCTGCCAGCAAGTCCACCACGGCCACTCCGACGGCCTCCGCATCACGGTAACGACCCATCCTTCGTAGCAGATTGGCGTGTTGGTGCACCAGCACGAGCATATCGCCGTCGGTACCCGGATAACGGGGTCGCCAGCGGGCGACCGCCTGCTGGCACAGACGCAGCCCAGTGTCGTACTCACCGCGCAGTCGGAGGTTGTCGACGCAGTCCAGTAGTAGCTCGCGCACTCCGTGCTCATCGCGGTCCAGCACCCCCGCGACGGAGAGGTGCGGGATGATCTGCCGATAAACGGGCCACTCCCGCTGATCCGCGGGATGTCCAGGATTGGCCGCGGCAAGGACGCCGCAAGCCGCTGCGGACAAGGAAAGACGGGTGTCATGGCTGAGGTTGCCACGGATGAATCGGTGGTACAGGCGATGCATCTGTGCGGACTCCACGGTGTGTTCCAGGGAGGGATCCTGGGAATAACGCAGATCGATGGCCGTCAGATTCGCGAGCTCCGCCAGCGCCTTCTGCCAGGTGGCCGAGTCGGCCACGGTACGGGCGATACTGCCCGGTGGCAGGACTGCCGCGGGGGCGGCGGCGATCAGGCGCAAGGGAATCGCGTCTGGCGAGAACATGGTCATCAGTTCAATGAGATCCGCTGCGTCCGCATTGCGTTCACGCAGCGACCCAAGCAACAAGGCCCACGATGTCGCAAACGCGTGCGGATAATCATCCTCGACACGCACCGCCAGCTCTTCCGGCGAGAGCCGCAGCAACATGTCGACGTACTCGCTGATGGACTGCTCCGGATTGGCGGCGAGCCAGGCCGTGGTCTGTGCGAGCACCAGTGGCAGATCCTGTACCGACTCCGCGAGGTACTCCGCTTCGACCGAGGTAGCCCGGGGAACCCGGCGATGGATGAACGCGACGCTCTCGGCACGGGTGTACACCCTCAGGGTGTACTCCTGGAACCCCAGCACACCAGCCCAGTCCCGGGTGAGGCTGGTGACGAGCACATCGCCGCGTCCTTCCGGCAGCAAATCCCGGATCTCCTCCACGTCGTCCGCCCCGTCGAAGATCAGCAGCCAGCGCTGTCTGGGCGTGGTACGGGCTCGCAGCGCCGTGTGAACTGCCCGGATTCGTTCGCCGACGTCGCGGCCTGCGGCTAGTTCCAGATGGACGGCTAGCGCGGCGAACTGTTCCCGAGCGGTGCTGCGCTCGCCAGCGTAGATCCACCAGACGACGTCGTAGCTGTCCCCGTACCGGTAGGCGTACTCGGACGCCATCTGGGTCTTGCCCACGCCGGAGATACCGGTGAGCACTACCCGGGCCCCGGTCTGGCCGGGCTCCGCCAGCAGTTCCGAGAGTTCCTCGAGGTCGTCCTTCCGACCGGTGAAGTGGGTGTTGCGCCGGGGCGCCTCGCGTACCTGTGGGGGGTCGTTCGGGAATCGTGGCCCGTCGGGCTGCTCCGGCGGTTCACATACCGGGACAGCCAACCGCTCGAGGACCAACCGGCGGGCTTCCTCCTCTTCCAGCCCCGCCACGTCGACAGGTTCGAGCAGTGTGACCGCCTCGGGCAGCGAGCGGGGCGACAGGACAAGGGCCGCGAACCGCTCCCGGTTGGGGTCCACGATCGCCCGGAGGGCCGCCGACCAGGCCGACCCCTGATGCAGATCAGGCCGCAATGCACGTTCGTTGAGTAACAGCAGCACCTGGCCCGGGGCCGCAAGCAGGGAGCCGAGAGACTCCTGGGGGGTCCGGGACGCCGTGTCCCAGCGCAGCAGGGTAGTAGCGCAGCCAGCCGCCTCCAGTTGATGGGCCGTCCACATCGCCCAGGGACGGCTCTCACCCGAGTAGCAGATGCTGATGTGTACGCTACTTGGGCCAGTTGGCACCTTCTCGGAGGTTGCAACACTCAGATCACCGGACGGCAGCCGGAGCACCACTCCCGGCGGTGTGTCGGGCTGCACGTCGGGCTGTGGAGGCAGCATGTAGACCGCTCCGTCGGCGCTGACCAGCCGATGTGGTCCGGGACCCACCCACTCCTGTACGAGCATGTCCCGCCCGATGAGAACCGTACGCACAGTGTCACCCGTCATCAGCTCCACGACACGGGGGTCGGTGTCGGGCACGGAGATCGCGAATTCACCCGGCTCCAACGAAGCGTCCCCCATCAGCAGCCGGTCTCCACTCCACCGGATATGCAGCCGAGCGAGCGGTAGATTTCCTGCGATGGCCACGACATCGGCGAGAGCCAGCCGCGCTGGGCGGGGAAGGCGCGGCTGTTCTCCGGCGAGCCGGTGCGAGGACAGCGTCATCAGCTGCCAGGCAGCGGTAGAGCGCCTTACCCGATCCGGCAACCGGTCCCAGGCTGTGGTGAACCAGCGGGCGACACCCTCCCGGTCCTCCGTCATCAAGGCACGCAGGGCAGGCTGGAGCGTCTCCTCGATGAGCTCGGATGCCTCCGGACCACCACTGACGTCCAGCCAGGTGGCGTACTCCTGGGCGCGGAGCGCGGGCGACTGACCGGACCGAACCCGTTGATAAACGGACCACAGCCGGTGGATCGGATCCTCGTCGGATGCCTCGCGCAGCCTGGTCCTGAGAGTGTCGCGCAAGGGTTCCAGTACGTCGGCCCGCAACTCAACGTAGCCGTATCCGCGGTGCTCGACCAGGTCGCCGAACCACAGATCCACTTCCGCGGCCACGTCCAGGCCGGGCGCCGCCGTGATCCGCACGGCGCGCATGAGTTCGGGCTCGATGCGGGCCGCAACACTGAGCAGCACCGCGAGCGTCCGGCCCGGCCGCTCGGCACCCCTCACGGCCGGGCCCCCAGTGCCTTGCTGACGATCGTGCCCCGGTCCCACACCACCATCGGGAGCAGCATCCGCGCCCACCTCGGCCAGTACTGCTCCGGCAGGGGCACCAGTGCCACCGGTTCACAGCCCCGCTGCCGGATCGCTCCCACCGCCGCCTGCCATTCCTGCCTCCCGGCCCGCCACGGGTTCAGGGGCGGCCCGCCCATGCCCAAATCGGAGAGAATCAACACGCGCGCACCCGGCCGGGGCAGCCGGCAGGGCTGACGCCAGGTGGCCCGGGACCCGGGACCCGCACCACGCCCGGGTGCGTCGGAGAACCAGAGGACCTCCGTGCCGGCCGCTCCAGCCAGCGCCCGGACCTCTCTGATCACATCACGCACGTCCCGGGCAAAAGGCTCCATCGACGCGGACACATCAGCCAGGATCTGCACGCCGTACCGGAGCGTGGGCACCGGAAGACGGGGAATCTCGTCCAGCGGCCGGGCCTGTGACAGCTCCTCCGTGGCCCGTTCCACATCGAGTTCCCCGTCTCGGACTATCCGGGAGAGCAACACAGTAAGCAGCGCAGCCGTCGAGCGCGGGGCGAGAAGCGACAGATGCGGGGGGACGACAGCGGGCTCGCCGCGGCCCCGTGGCCGCTCCAGGGACTCGTGGGTCCAGCGGATGCGCCGCGGCGGCGTATGCTCGACAGGCTCCAGCAGTGGCACCACCACGCTGCCCGGCTGCTCCACGCGATCCTCGGCCCGGGGGGTTCGCGTGGGCGGGGGCATTTCCGGCCCTGGATCCAGGCCCTCCCGGTTTCCCGCCGGATCGCCCCTGAGGTCCTCGGTGTTCGGTAACTCCGCCGACGCGGGCTGCTCACCGCCCAGTCCCAGGAGTCCGGCGATCTGCGCGAGTTCTTCAGGTGTCCCGGCGCCCAGCGCATGCGCGGCGCGGACCAAGTCCCCCAGCCACGCGCCGCCGATCACTTACGGTCCTCTGCCATCTGCTGAGGCTTGATCA
Organism: Streptomyces smaragdinus; assembly: GCF_009604385.1. Taxonomy (GTDB): domain Bacteria; phylum Actinomycetota; class Actinomycetes; order Streptomycetales; family Streptomycetaceae; genus Streptomyces; species Streptomyces smaragdinus. The sequence goes on along the minus strand of NZ_WEGJ01000014.1, from coordinate 92,602 downwards.
GCACGTTCTGGGTCAGCATCTGCCACTGTTCGTCGCCCGGGCGGATACCAAGACTACGACAGGCCACCAGGGCGTCCAGATATTCCGCGGTACTCGGCCTGCGGACATCCTGCGCGTCCGCTTGTTTGCGGACCTCCATCAGCATCTCGGCAACCTTCTCCGCGAGCTCCCGGTCGGACTGCCGTGTTCCGCCCGGCCACAGCTCCATGTGTTTCTCGGCGATCTGCACAAGCATCGCCTTGTCGTGTTCCGGTAACTCGTGCACCACGCAGCGGCGTAACAGCGCCTGTGGTAGTTCGCGCTCCTCATTGGTGGTCAACACAATTAGGTTGCGGGTTCGGTACACATCCTCGTCGCCTGTCGCATCGGCGTCCTCCGTGGTGGGTTCAAGACGCTCGGACACAATCTCCGCGCCTGTCTCAGCCACCTTGAACCGGTGCGAGCCGAGAGGCACGAGGAGGCTGTTGGGAACATCGGGATCTGCCTTGTCGATCTCGTCGATCAGCACGACTGCACGAGGAGACCGACGAGTGTCATTCACTTTGCCGAACGGATCCGGACACGGATCGGGTACGTGCTCTCCTTCCGGACGCCCACGTCGGCGGGCGGACTTCGGGGCCAGCGCCCACCACAGCACTCCCGGCACCACATAGCTCGCGTCGTCCGGCTGCGGCTCCTGGCGCACCTGCGCATCGCCCAGCCGGCGGACGCTGTCGAAACTCCACAGCAGATCACGAGGCTGCGTACGGTATGTGACGACGTGTTCGTAATAGCGCCAGCCCTCCGTGCTGGCGATGTACGGCGCCAAGGACGACTTGCCGGATCCCGGCCTCCCCCGGAGGAGAAGCGGCCGACCAGTCGCCAGGGCGACCCGCACCGCGAAGTCGAGCCCCGGCGGCATCACATACACCCTGCCGTCGTTACGGTCCGGCGTGTCGAGCCAGTTCGCTGCGGACTCACCGGCCAACAGCTGCGGCGTCTCACTCGGGCTGTCGCTCACTGCGCCCCCCTTGTTCCCCCGATGGTGATCGGGCCCACGCGCTCCTTCAACCGTGACACGACGCTGACTGCCAGCATCTCATGCCGTCGCCCCAATTCCGGGGCCAGAACCAGCACATCATCGGGGCTTCCCGGCCATTGCTCGCGCGACTCCACCGGAGTCCGGGGGATGACCAGCACCCGGATCCAGGGGACCAGTTCGTGTATCTGGGACACCACCCGGTGAACCATGTCCAGTTCGCATTGGCGGGCATCGAGTACAAGGAAGAACTGGCTCTTGAGTACAGGCTTCTTCCTGAGCTCCTGCCAGTCGTCTTCGTGCTCGACACCAAACCTCTTCCCGAGCACCGTCAGGCACTGCTCCAGCAGGTACTCCTCGGGATCCTCCTCCCCGGGCGGGTCACCCGCCGCCCGGGCGATGTAGTACCTGTTCCAGTCGACGCAGAAGGCCCGGTCCAAGTACTGCTCGCCGATCATGGCGCTGCGCACGTTGAGCAGGACGATGCGGTGGACCGAACCGTCTGTGTCCCCGATGATGCGACGGGCCTCGTCCCGGTCGATCCAGGCGGGGACGACCAGGCTTGCCAGCATCTGGGTCCGGCTGATCTCCAGACCTCCGTCATGTGCGCTGCCGACCGTCCGGGCTAGAGTCTCGATGTCGTGGGTGTCGAGCAGCTGCGAGGCGAGCATCAGGCAGCTCATTCCGTCGGGCTGCAGCGCCGCGTGCTCCTCCTCCGGCACCCGGAGTTCCCTGGCGATCTCCACCAGGGGCAGCCGGTCGCCCAGAGCACGTAGCTGCGCGGCGATCTTCCTGATCCAGCGCTGGATCACATCGTCTGTCACCTGAGCAAGCTGCGGGAACGCTGCGGCGATCCGGTCCGCGTCTGCCTCGGGTTCCCCGTTGGCCCGGCCCAGATCCGACCTCCCCAGATCGCGCAGTGCAGACTCCGCAAGCTTTTTCGAACTGACGCCCCCCACCCGCACACCAACTACTGTGATCCCGGACCCGAGACTCTGCCGCCAGTTCAGGACAGCGACCTCGCGCTGGACCCAGTCGGACACCAGCGCATCCTCGTTCAGCAGCACCACGGCCGCGTCGCACTCCCCCAGCCACTGGTACAGCTTCCTCCGCCAGGGCTGGCCCGGGCGCTGATCCTGGACGTCCAGCAGAACGTCGTAACTCCGGCCCTTCAACCGCACAGCCAGCTCGTCCCGCAGCCGTGCCGTCTGTGGGTCCTGGCTGGTGCTGTGGCTGATGAACACCTTGACCACCCTCGACCTGCTTTCAGTCCGCCGTCCACTTGGCCATCCAGCCCTCGTTCTGCACCGAGATGACGTGCTCGCCCCGCTCCGCCAGACGGTCGCCGTCCGCCGGGGTGGCTGGATCGAGTTGCTCCCACCACAGGAGCAGCCGCTCCAGCTCGCCGGTGGTCCGGCTGAACTCCACCTGCTGAACCACATACTTCGCCGTTGCCCCATGGGCTGCCACGGCGGACGCGACGGCTGCGACCACGGGCATCCAGGCCGCCGCGGACTCCACCGCGAAGGCACCGGCCACCCCGCCGAGGAGGACAGAGAGTACAGCGAGTGCTACCGTCCAGCGCTCGATCGACTGTGCCCGCCGGGCCATCTCACGGGCCTTGGGCCGGTAGTAGACCTCGAGTTGGCGCCGGAGCCGTTCGGCGGCATACGTCGCGGCGTCACTGACCGGCGGGAGCGGACGGTCCACCGGGCGGATCGCGGAGATCCCGGGCTCCAGATCGGCCGCGTCGGCCAGCACCCGCCCGGCCCGGTCGGCTAACTCGGCATCGGCATCCGCGGCAGCCGCGTAGTGGGTGAGGCGCGCAAGCCGCAGATAAGTCTGACTCTTCAGCTCCTCCGATACCGCGCGCGTTCGCGTCCAGTCCCGGACCCGATCGGCGGCCGCTCCCCTTACCGCAAGCGGAGCCACCCCCGCGGCAACGAACGCGAGAAAGGCCAGCGTGCGTCCCGTCGGCTGGGACACGGGCATCAGCTGTGCGGATCCGGCGCCCAGCACGCCTGCGGCGAGGGTGGCACAGAGTGCCGTGAGCCTCGCGCGTCCGATCGCCGTCTTCTGCCGATTCGCGGCCTGCGACCAGATGTTCTGGGCTCTCCAGACATCCTCTGCCGCAGCCCTTCCCCCGTCTGTCACCTCTCGATTCTGACGTGGCTTCAACAACCTTGCAACGAGCTGTCGTTCAGTGAACCGGGACCGGAACAGCGCCCAGCACCCGCTCCAGTCGGCGGGCGATGTGCCTGATCAGTAGTTTCAGGTCGGCGCAGTAAACCGAGGGGTTCCGGAAGCCGCTCCCACGTTCGTAACGATGGGCGTAATGTCCGCCGCCACAGACCGCCACCACCGGGCACCGGCCGCAGGTGTCGGACAGTGCGGCAAACCCCAGTTGCCGGGCAGCAATGCCGGGATGCTCCAGCGCCTCGTCGAAGCTGTTGCGGAAGATGTCCAGACCGGTCTCCGGTGCACCCTCGTACGCTGTCTTGAGGCTGTCAACCTGCTGAATGACGCCGTCCGTCTCGACCAGCACGGCGGCGACGGGCGACAGCCCAACGGCTTCCGCACTGCTGTCCCAGCCGAGCAGCAAGCCAATGATCTCGGCAAAGAGCCGGATCCGGGTCTGGTAGCGGTCGCCGTCGAACCAGCGGTCGAAGGCACGGGTCAGCCACTCCCCGTACGGTGCTTCGCCTGCCGTGGACGGACCTTTGCCGTACGGCGGCGACGACCAGTTGGCATGCGGTAGCAGCAGGTCGATCGCGGCGGGCCGGAACTCCAGCAGCGAGTTGTAGATCTCCACCGGATCCCGGTCGAGATCCACGGCGCAGAGAATGCCGGCGTACGTCTCCGGATATTCGGCGAGCACCAACAGTCCACGGACAGCAGCGTCCCAGGAGGGACGACCGGAGTGATCGACACGCCGCTTGTTGTGGTGGGAGTAGCCGCCGTCGAGGCTGACGCCGACTCTGATCCGGGCATCGGCGAGACGCCGGATCACGTCGTCCGTCAGCAGTGTGCCGTTCGTCTGCACACTGACCTGTACCTCGCAGCTCACGCCGGTCGCCTCCACCGCCTTGCGGACCTCGGCCGCCTGCCTGAGCACTGCCGTTCCGCCGCCCAGCAAGGGCTCCCCACCATGCAGGTCGACTCTGATGTGGCGCAGGCCGTGAGTCGCCACATGCTCACCGATCCGCTCCGCGCTGCGCGTGAGCACGCGGTCGGGCACACGCACGGGGCGGTGGCGCCAACTGTTGTCGGCCGCCGTGTAGACATAGCAATAGGTGCACAACAAATTACAGCGGCTGTGCACCTTGAGTACGAATTGATGGAAGGGAACCGGCGGCACACCCGCACGCCGCAGACCAGGCACGTCCAGCAGCCGATGTGGCCAGGGGGCGGACTCGTGGACGTTCGGGTCGGCCGCTGCTCCCCTCCGTGGACCTTCGCTCACCTCAGGGACTGTCCTCGTAATACCCGATCGATCCGACGGCCCGCTCCTGTAAATAACACAGCACCCCGGCCAGCACCGGATGCTCTACATCGCGCCGGAACCTCTCCAGCTGGCTCTCCGCGCCAGGGCAGGGCTGGACAGCCTGAACTGAACCGCCCGCTACGAGCGACTCCCCGGGCCGAGGGTTCGACACGGCATTCCCTCCGCGATGAGGCACACGTCACATGCTAATCATGCCTCAGTGGCTGAGCGCCACTTTGCCGAAAGCCGGTGGGATGCCGACGGTGGTCGGATCACCGGAACAGCCCAAGCAAGTGCTCACCGCCGGATGGACGCCCTGACGGAAGGAGACCAAGGGTGTCTGGACCCACCCCACCCCAGGCGGGGCCTCAGCCCAGGTTCGCCTCGAAGTCCCAGTACGGGCGGACGCGCTTGCGGGCGTCGACCGTGTGCGGGTGCTGGGCGCCCATGGTGCGGTTGAGGCGCTGCAGGGCCTCCTCCTCGTACGTCGTGGCCTCCTCCAGCTCCTGCAGCGCCCGCAGGTCGGCCGCCACCGCGGTCGTGGCGGACAGGGTGAGGGGGTGGTCCTCGCCCAGGACCTCGCGGGCCAGGGTCATCGTCCGGCGGGACAGGTCGGCAGCCTCTCGCAGCCGGCCGCTGGCGTTGCGGCCCATGGTGGCGTTGAGGGCGCAGCCCAGGGTCCACGGATGGCGCTCGCCGAGGAGGGCGCGCATACCGGCGAGGGACTGCTCGAAGAGGTTGAGGGCGCCGGAGCGGTCGCCCATCAGGCGCAGGATCAGGCCGATGTTGCTGGGCAGGCCGGTGGACACGGGGTGGGTGGTGCCGAGCAGGGCACGGAAACCCTCCTCGGCCTCCTTGGCCAGGGCGAGGGCGTCGTCGAGCTGGCCCTGTTCGCGCAGGTAGCAGCTGTAGTCGTTGGTGAGGATCAGCGTCTGCCAGGCCCGGCGCCCGTGCGCCCGGCGGAAGCGGTCCAGCAGCGAACCGAGAACGGCGCCGGTCTCGTCCCGGGCGCCACCGGCGCGGTACTGGCACAGGGCGAGCTGCCGGCTGGCGAGCAGCGTCTGCACATGGTCCCGGCCCAGCGTCTGCACCTGCAGCTTGGTGCCCTGCTGCTGACGCGTCAGCGCCTCCTGGAACCGGCCCAGCAGTCTGAGGTCGAAGGCCACGTTGTTGCTCACCAGCAGCGTCTTGCGGTCCCGGGGTGGCAGCACGACCTCGAGCACCCGCAGCTCCTGGACGTCGGTCTCGTACGCCTCGGCGTACCGTCCGAGCAGCCGCAGCGTCACGGCCCGGTTGCCCCGCATGCTCAGGGTGAACTGGTCGTCGGGGCCGTACAGCCGCTCGGCGTACGCCAGCGCCCGCTCCTGGTGCTCCAGCGCCTCGGTGTAGCGGCCCAGGCGGCGCAGGTCGGCGGCCAGGGCGCTGTGGGTGCTGGCCAGTTCCGCCTCGTTGGGCGTCTCCTCGGCCTGCAGCCGGGCCAGTTGCGCCTCGTCCAGCGCGTACGACTCGGAGAGTCGTCCGCCGTCGCGCAGCATCCGGCTCTGGCGCTGGGTGAGCTTGAACCACAGCGGGTCGCCGGGGTCCAGCATCCCGTGCCAGGCCTCTCTGACCTGGGCGGCGAGGGCGGCGCCCAGGGCGTACTCGCCGCTGTGCATGCAGTAGCCCAGGCAGTTGACGACCAGGTGCTGGATCCGGCGGTTGGTGCTCCGCAGGGCGCCGCTCGGCTCCAGATGGAGCATCAGGTCGGCGTAGCGCGGCCAGTCGGCGACGTTCTGCGGATGGCCCGGGTCGGCCTCGGCGAGCGCCCGGCGGACGACCCGGCGGTGGACCTCGCGGCCCTCGGGGGCGAGGAGCCGGTTGACGATGCTGTGCACCAGGCGGTGCATCCGGACGGCGATCTCCACCGAGTCCGGTTCCTCCGCGGCCGTCCGGTCCATGGGCTCCAGCGTCACCACCGAGAAGTTGGCCAGCGCCTCCAGCGCCTTGGACCAGGCGGCGGGATCGCGGCCCAGCCAGCGCAGGCCCTCGGGCAGATCGCGGTCGGGCAGCTGTCGTACGAGGCCCAGCGGGATACGGCCCGAGGCGAAGCCGGTGCACAGGGCCAGCAGGTCGACGGCCCGCGGGTTCTCCTGGCGGAGCTGGTTGATCAGCAGGGACCAGGACATCAGCGAGGACGCCGGATAGGACGTGGCCTCCTCCTCGGCGAGCTCGGGGGCGCCGTAGCCGGACTCGGTCTGGCGCAGATAGTCCTCGACGGCGATGTCGGCCCCGTCCAGATAGGCGGCGGCCTGGCTGAGGGCCAGGGGTACGTGCTCGAGCCGGTCGGCGACCCGCTCGGCCTCGATCGAGGTGATGCGCCGGGCGCGGCGCATCAGGAAGCCGGTGGACTCCGCCCGGTTGAAGCCGGACACCTCGATCATGTCGGCGTGCTGCCCCCACTGCCGGTTGCGGGCCGTCACCAGGACGTGTCCCGAGCCGACGGGCACCAGGGTGTCGAGGTCACGTAAATCGTCCCAGCCGTCGAAGATGATCAGCCAGTGCAGATAGGGGGCGCCGATCCGCAGCGCCTCGCGGACGGCACGGATCCGCTCGCCGGGGCCGGAGGTGTCGGTGGGCAGATCGAGGCGGGTGGCGAGCTGGCCGAAGCGTTCCCGGCGCTGGGCGGGGCTCTCCGCGTTGACCCACCAGACGACGTCGTACTCCGCGCTGTAGCGGTGGGCGTACTCGGCGACGATCTGCGTCTTGCCGATGCCGGGCATCCCGACGAGCGCGCAGACGGCGGCGCCGGCCTGGGCGTCGGTGAGCCGCTTGCCGAGGTCGCCGAGGAGTTCGTCGCGGCCGGTGAAGGCAGGGTTGCGGCGGGGCACGTCGCCCCAGACCTCGGGCGGGTCGCTCGGGTAGCGGAAGGGGCGGCGGCCGGCGAGCGCGCGCTGCGCCTCGGTGGGCAGCTCCAGCCGGGTGAGCAGCCGGCGTTCGGCCTCCCCCGCGTCGATGCCCCACAGCTCGGCGGGACGCACCACGCCGGCGGCGGGGGGCAGGGCTCCGCTGGAGACGTTGACGGCGGCGAAGCGGTCCTTGTGCTCGCGGACGAAGCCGCGCAGCACGTCGTCCCAGTCGCCCTCGGGACGCGGGCCGAGCTGGAAGAACCACTGGCTGAGCACCAGCACCACCTGGGCCTCGGCGAGCAGCAGATCGCTGAGCGCGCCCTGCAGGGGCTTCTCCCGGGGCGGGTCCCAGCGGTACATGGTGGCCCGGTGGCCGTGGCTCTCCAGTATGCGCAGGACCCAGGTGGCCCAGTGGCGCTGGAATCCGGGGAACACCACCAGGTAGTCCCTGGTCTCCTCGCCTGACGGCGCCTGCTGCGGGCTCATCGGCGGCTCCCCTGACCTCAGTAGTAGACCTTGCGGACACCATTCCCGAGGGCGGCGTGGTGATGTGCCATGCCACGGCTGAACGCCGTCCCCTCAGGCGTAAGTTCACCCGTCTCCCGTAGGAGCGCCAGAGCGGCCCCGACCTGCTCACGGTAGCCCTCGCGGCGGGCGCGTGCGGTGTTTCGCGCCGACGGGGCGAGGTCGTCGCGCAGCGCCACCCGGTGCCACAGGTCGGCGAGGCCGAGATGGGCGTACGTGCCCTGGAGGACGGCGTGTACGGGCCGGGGGTCGGCGCGCCAGGCGACCCGGTGGCGGGCGGTGCCGCCGCGGCGGTACAGCGGCATCGCGTCGAAGAGGACGGCGAGCTTGCTGTGCTGGATCTCGTGGACGAGCAGGGCGGCGAACGCCGGTACGTCCTCCGGCGGGACGCACAGCACGGCGCCGGGGGCGGCGCGGCCGGTGACGCTGTTGGGCGTGTGCGGTCCGCGCGGGCCCGGGACGCGGGGCGCGCGCTCCAGGGGGACGAGGCTGCGGGTGCGGGCGGCGACCTCCGCGGCCCGTTCGGCGTCGGCCGCCCGGAGCCACGCCAGGGCCTCGGTCCACAGCTCCGGCCAGGGATGGCGGCCGGCCGCGGCGGCGTCGGCGACGCGCCACAGCGGGCGGCCCGCGGTGTCCCGGGGGACGCGGTGCGGGTCGGTGCAGTCCAGCCGGCCGCTGCCGCCGGGCAGCCGGGGCAGCTCCGGCCCCCCGGTGCGGCCGGTGCCGGGGAGCGTCGGCCCGGCCCGGTCCGGGCACGGCAGGCCCGCCGCGACGGCGGCCGCGGCGGCGACGGCGGTGAACTCGTGCAGCTCACGCCCGAGCGCCGGGGCGTCGAGCCCGAGCAGCCGGCTCAGCCGGTTGCCCGTGGCGGGGTAGCCGAGGACGTCGCGTACGGCCGCGGGAGCCCGGCGTTCGGCCTGTACGAGGAGGTCCCAGTCGGCGGCGAGGACGGCCCGGGCGGGGGCGGGGACGCCGGCCCGTCGTACCCGTTCGTCCAGCGCCCTGACCAGCAGCAGTCTGCGGTGGTGCAGCCACCGGTCGAGCTGTGCGTCGCCCTCGGGGAACGGCCGGGTGCTCCCCAGGCGCTCAAGCAGGGGGACCGCCGCCCGCCGGCAGGGTCTTGTCTTCCTTGTCGTCGTCGTCCGGCTGCGCGTAGCCCTCCTCGGCCCCCGCCCCGCACGTCAGCAGAAACTCCACGGCGGCGTCCAACTGTGGTGTGCGCAGCCCCCGCAGCGTCCGAAGGTCGACACCGGAGAGGTCCGGAAGCGGTGGCGCCGCGGCGCCCTCCGTACCCGCGTGTCCGGTGACCGTCTGAATCCGCACGATCGTTCTCCCTCCGAGCCACCCGGCAACGGGCCCCCCACGGCCTGTTGACTCCTTCCCGAACGCCCAGGTCCGGAAACCCGCCGGTACGCCGGGTGAGGCGTATCCGGCCTCCGCCCGCGCCCGCCGGCGGAGCGCCTATCCCCCCTCCAGCCCCGCCACCCGCCGCCGCGTCGCCGTCACTTCCGCCCACGGCAGGTCACCGTGCTCCGCGCCGAGCCGGCCCCACTCGGCGGCGGCGGAGCGGAAGGCCTCCAGCGCCTCGCCCCGGCGGCCCGCCTCCTGCCACAGTTCGCCCAGGCCGTGCAGCGCCCGCGCCCCCTCGACGGAGGACGGGCCGGCCTCACGGGCGGCCTCGATCGCCGCGCGGTAGGCGTCGCGGGCCTCGTCGACGGACCGTTCGCGTTCGGGGAACGCGGCGCGGGCCCGGCCCAGGCGGCGCCAGGCCTCGGCGCGGGCGGGGGCGTCGGGGGCGAGGCGGGCGGCGCGCTCCAGCTGGTGGCAGCTCTCGTACAGGTCGGGCAGGAAGCGTTCCTCCTGCCAGCGGCGCAGCAGGGCGCGGCCGAGGAGCAGCCCGAGCCGGGCGACGACCGGTCCGACGCCGGGCGCGGTGGCCAGGGCCTCGCGCAGCACGCCCTCGGGCCCGGGGGTGACGCCGTCGGCCACCAGGCGCATCTCCCCCCATTCGGCGAGGAGTTCGCTGCGCCGCCAGCCGTCGGCGGGGGCGAGCGGTTCGGCGCGCTCGTACGTACGGTCGGCGGCGGCGTAGTCCCCGGCGTCGCGGTACACCTGGGCCATGTCCGTCAGGCACGCGAGGCGCAGCCGGGTGTCGTCGCCGGCGGCGGTGAGGGCGCGCTGCAGTATCGGCGCGGTCTGCGCGGGCGGCGCGTCGAGCAGGCGCAGCGCGGCGGTCAGGTCGCGCAGGACGGAGCACAGGCGGCGTTCGCGGCCGGGGCGGCCGGTGTACGCGTCCTCGGCGGCGCGCAGTTCGGCGGCCGCCTGCCGGGCGCGGGGGGCGGGGTCCGGTTCGGTGCGGGCGAGGGCCAGCAGGGCGCGGCCGAGGCGGGTGCGGCGCTCGGCCTCGTCGCGGGTGTCGAGGCGGGAGGGGCCGGCGGGGCCCCGGGTCAGCGTCTCCACCGCGTCCAGCAGGTGCCGGGGGTCGCGGTCGAGCTCCCACAGTTCGTGCTGGACGGCGGCCCGTTCCAGCATCGACGCCGCCGTCCCTTCCTCCAGCAGCCCCTCGGCCCGCTCCAGCAGGGCCCCCGCCTCCTCGGGCGTACGCGGTCCCGTACGGCTGAGCGCCCGCAGCACGCGGGCCAGGACCAGCCGGGCGCGTTCGCCGCCGCCGGTGCGGACGGCGGCCTCGGCACGCCGGCGGGCGCGTTCCAGGGAGGGGCGGTCGCGCTGGGTCCACCAGAGCTCCAGCAGGCGTTCCGCCTCCTCGATGCCGGGGGCCGGGTCGCCGGGGGGCTCGTACGAGCGGACGACCTCGGCGGCGACGACGGCGAACAGCTCGTCCTCGGCCGCCGGGTCCGGCTCGGCCTCGGCGGGGTCGTCGGGGGCGGGCGGGGTGGTGCGTTCGAGGCGGGCGACGGCGAGGGCCGGGAAATTGCGGGTGCCCTTGCCGAAGCGGCGGGCGACGTAGTCGGAGACGTATTTGTTGACCAGCGTGGCCGCGCCCCGGTCCAGGGACTGCAGCAGCAGCCGGCGGACGCCGGGGCGGAACTCGTAGCGCGGGCCGGGGAGGCCGTCGCGGTCGGGGAGCCGGTGCAGCAGGCCGCCCAGCAGCACCTCGGCGAGCGGGGCGGAGCCGCTGGCCGGCAGCATCGCGGCCTGGACGAGGCGGATCACCGGCAGGACGAGCGGGGCGGCGGCCAGACAGCCGGCGAGCTCCAGCGCCACCGGGGAGGCGACCGCCCGGAAGGCGTCGAGCAGCTCCTCCGCCCCCGCCTCGGCGCGCGCGGCGGCGGTGGCGGTACGGGCCCGCGCACCGGACACATCCCCCGGCGGCAGCCACGCCGCCGCCGCACTGAGCGTCTCCGGCCCGAGACCGCCCACCAGCCGGGCCCACCCCCCGAGCTGCCCGGCGTCCGGGGCCAGCACCGGCACCGCCAGGGCCCCCGCCGGCGGCGTGGCGAAGGCGGCGGGCCCGGCGGACGTGAAGTCGAGCACCGGCCGGGTGCCACGCCTGCGCAGCACGCCGGGCTGCGCCGGCAGCGAGGCGCGGCGCCACATCCGGAACGGCAGCGGCTGGACGACGGCGAGCGGCGCGTCGTACAGCCACTCGCGCAGCAGCCGGTGTCCCCGCCCGGAGCGCCACAGGGGGCCGACGCAGTCGCTGAGCAGCAGGGTGACGCGCCGTCCGGCGGGGTCGCGGTACTGCTCGACGGGACGCAGCCGGCCGGGTTCGGTGGCGGGGCCGGTGCCGACGAGGAGGCCGCCGTCGGGGCGGTCGTACAGGTAGAGGGCCTGGACGTCGCGGAAGACGCCGAGGCGTTCGCAGCTCAGGCGCAGGGCGTCGAAGGCGTCCTGCCAGATGGTGTTGGTGGCGGACGCGTCCATGAGGAGCAGCAGTTCGGTGCGCCGGCCGCGTACGGGCCGGTGGACGGGCAGCACGGTGCCGGTGCGGGCGCTCTGCTCGGCCGTCGCGGGTTCGTCCAGCTCGCCGGGGACGGGCGGCAGCGGCGGGTGGTAGCCGCGCAGCGCGTGCAGCGCCCGCTCCAGGCCCCGGACGCCGGGCAGCGCCGTCTCGGGCGGGGCCGTGGGGGCGCGTACGGGCAGGGCCGCGCCGTCACGGGCGCCGGGGCCGGCGACGTACAGGCCGAAGGCCGCGGCGGCGTCGGGCCCGGTGGGCGCGGGGGCGGGGGCCGGGGTGTCCGGTCCGGGCGGCAAGACGTCGGAAGGCGACTGGTTGTCAGGACTGTCGGCGGGTGCCGCGGACACCGGCGTGTCCGCCCGTACATGCCGGGCCAGCCACAGGAAGTCCGCCACCTCCCAGGCCGCCGGGGTGGCGCCGGAGCCGCGCAGGGCCGCGAGGAACGCCGTCAGCCACTGGTCGGGCCCCCCGTCCGCGCGCGTGGGCATGGTCCGTCACCTCGAACGGTCGAGTCGGTGCAGCAGCATCTCGGCGATCCGGCGCCGGGTGGCCGGCTCCGCGCCCTGGGCACGCGCGGTGAAGAACAGGGCGTTGAACAGCTGGTCGTTGGCGATGACCTCGCCCGGTTCGCGGCGCAGGAACTCCTCGATCAGCTCGGCGCCGTCGGCCAGCGCGTCGGGGCCGAGATGCGCGGTGACCATCGCGGCGAGCTGCTGGGGGTCGGGCGGGGCGAGTTCGAGGGGGATGCAGCGGCGCAGCAGGGCGGCGGGGAAGGTGCGTTCGCCGTTGGAGGTGAGGACTATGAACGGGAACGCCTGGCAGCGCACCCGGCCGCGTTCGACGACGGCCGTGCCGCCGTCGTCGGTGCGGACCCGGACCCGCTCCTCGGGGGCGCGTTCGAGTTCGGGGATGGTGAACTCGCCCTCCTCCAGGACGTTCAGCAGGTCGTTGGGGAGGTCGGTGTCGCCCTTGTCGAGTTCGTCGACGAGGAGCACCCGCTGTTCGCCCTCGGGGACGGGCAGCAGGGCCGTACCGAGGGGGCCGAGGCGGATGTAGTCGCCGATGGAGGGGCGTTCGGCGGGCTCGCCGCCGCTCTGGGCGCGGTCGAGCTGGACGTCCTGGAGGCGGCCGATGGCGTCGTAGTGGTAGAGGCCGTCCTGCAGCGCGGAGCGGCTGACGATGGGCCAGCGCAGCACCTTGCCCAGGCCCAGCTCGTACGCGACGGCGTGGGCCAGCGTCGACTTGCCGGTGCCCGGATCGCCGGTGACCAGCAGGGGGCGGCGCAGATAGAGGGCCGCGTTGACGGCCTCGACCTCCTGCGGGCGCGGGTGCAGGCTCTCCACCAGCTGCCGCTGCACGCCGAGCCGGCGGGCGGCGTCGCCGGCCGTGCCGGCGTCCGTGCGGGAACGGGAGAAATCCCGCCACGGCGGGGGCGCCGGCAGTTCGCCGAGCCCGTCGTGGGGGCGGCCCGCTCCCCGGTAGATGCGCCAGTCGCTCACCATTGCCTCCTCCAGCCTCCGGCTGAGCCGGTCAGGACTCGTTCCACGGGAGAAGTGGTTCGAACAGGTCGTCGGACGGGAGTGGGGGCCTGTCCGGCGGATCATAGAGGAGAACCAGATCCCTGGCCCACGCCGCAGGATGCTCCGCGCCACGCGCCGCGCACGCCCCCGCGCGCAGGCCCGCCCCGTCCCCCGAAGCGGACACCAGGGCCCTCGCCTCGCGGTGGAACTCCTCCCCCGCGCCGCCCGGCAGTTCGGCGCGCACGCACAGCGCCGCGGGATGGCCGCCGTCCAGCAGCTCCGCCAGCCGCCGGGCGCCCTCGCCGCCACTCACACCGCCGGCGTCGACGGGGACGGGGGCGCCGGCGCCGTTGGACTGCTCGGCGACGGGATCCGGCGGGACGAACGGCAGCAGCGGGCCCGCCGTGATCCGGTCCCAGCGGCTGCGCCACTGCTCGTACGGGCCGTGGGCGCGGCGTTCGAAGTCCCGCAGGGCGACCAGGCGGTGCCGGCCCAGGGGGCCGGTCTGCGGGCCGGGGGGCTCGCCGGGGTCGGGGTGGCGGGGCGTCCAGCGGTCGACGGGTTCGCCGAAGAGCTCGCGGGGGAGCATGAAGTCCACGCAGGCGCGGGCGGGTCCGAGGTCGCCCTTGCTGAGCTGGAGGCGCAGGGCGGCCCGCAGCTCGTCCTCCAGCCGCTCGCGGGGGGCGGGGCGGGCGGACATCTGGGTGCTGACGACCTTGCCCCGGGGGTCGAGCAGCTTGACGCGCCAGCCGTACGCGTTGTCCCCGGGCTCGGCCTCGATCTCCACCAGGACGTCGGCGTGCGCGCCCGCGGGGCGGCGGGCGCCGTCGAGAATGGCCGGAATCCGCTCCTGGATGACCTCGTTGTCCAACCGCGGCACAAACCGCTCGGTCCACGCGCGCAGCCCGGTGAGCACCCGCGCCGAGGGGTCGGCCGTGGTGGCGCGCACCCAGTCGTACACGAGCGCCGCGTACACCGTGACCGCCTCCAGGGCGAACCGGGCGGCCTCGGCGCTGGAGTCGCGCGGGGTGCGCAGCAGGGCGGCGCCGTCGCGCCAGGAGCGCGGGTTGTGGTCGTTGATGTCGTACGGGGGCCGCAGCACCTCGCCGCGGGCCAGCCGGACGAGCTCCAGCACGTCACCGGCGCAGCCGGGCGGCGGCAGCTCGGCGAAGAGGGCGTACAGCTGGGCGCGTTCGTGCGGGCCGAGTCCGGTGACGGTCTCCGCCCGCTCCTCCGCCAGCCTGCGCTGCAGGCGCGGCCAGCTGTCGCCGCCCCTGGCGTAGCGCCGGTAGTGGTACCGGTCGTGGGCGGCGACGGCGCCGTGCCACTGCGCGGCGGCGCGCGGGCCCTGGTCGCACAGGGCGCGCAGTCCGGTGACGGGGGTCGCGAGGCCGCTGCTGTCCTTGCCGGTGGCCTTGACGACCGCTATCACGGCGCCCGTGCGCTCGTCGAGGACGGGGCCGCCGGAGACCCCGTGGTAGAGCGAGCTGCCGCTGGTGACGCGCAGGACGTGCGGCATGTCGCGCGAGCCCGTGAGGGTGCCGCTGCCGGAGAGGAAGACGGGGCCCTGGCTGACGGCGTCGCCGCTCCAGCCGTACCAGCGGATGCGGTCGTCGGGGCCGCTGTAGCGGTCGGCGAGCCACAGACAGCCGTCGTCGTCGGTGGCGGCCGGTACGGAGATCAGCGCCAGGTCCGGCATCGGCCAGCTGGTCAGCGGGGGGCGGCCGGGGTCGCGGGGCCGCGGCAGCCCGTACAGCAGGGTGCCGGCGAGCCGGCGTCCCCCGTCGGTCACGACACCGATGGCCCTCGCCCCCTCCCACACCGCGCCCAGCCCCTTGGCCACGACATGCGCGCAGGTCAGCACGAGCCTGGGCGCGATGAAGAAGCCGGTGCCCCAGAAGGAGCCGCCGGGAGCGTCATACCCGTCGGCCGGGGCTCCGATACGCACGACGGCGCGGCGCACGGGGTCGTCGAGCAGGCGCATGCCGTCGGTCACGGGGCGGCCTGCGGGGGCTGCGCGGGGATGGGCGGGACGGGCGGGCTCACGGCCGGGGCACGGTCGGGTGACGTGTCGCGGGCGGCGGTGCGGTCCTCGGGCGGGGCGCCGCGGGTCTCGCCGGGGCGCCAGGTGAGGGTGACGGAGATGCTGGCCCTGGTCTCGGCGTCGGCGATCACCGCGGCGACGGCCCGGCCGGGCTTGGCGACCAGCTCGACGCCGAAGGTGGCGCTGACCTCGTGCGGGGCGGTGCGCCGGGCGGCCTCGTGGACGGCGCGGCCGACGCCGGTGATCAGCCGGTCGAGCTGGCGGGACCAGGCGGCGAGGCGGTCGCGGGCGCCGACGTCGGTGAACGCCCCGCCGTCCTCGCCGGCGGCGGTGAACTCCTCCTCGCTCGCCATGCTCACGCGGGCGAGGACGACCTCGCCGCCGGGGAGTTCTAACTCCCGGATCTCGTACTCCACGTGCGCCCCCCGTCGACGGCCGGCTGCTGCTGCGGCCCCCAGCATTCATGGTCGGCGGGGTGCGGTTCAAGAGGGTCCACCGGCCCTGTTGCGCTGTTCACGCGCGCGGCCGAACCCGCCGGACGGGGCCTACTCTGGAGGCGTCACGACGAGTCAGACGGAGCGTCACCCTTGTATTTCACCGACCGAGGTATCGAAGAGCTCGAGAAGCGCCGCGGCGAGGAGGAGATCACCTTCGCCGAGCTGTCCGAGCAGCTGCGCACCTTCGTGGACCTCAACCCCGATTTCGAGATCCCCGTCGAACGGCTGGCGACCTGGCTGGCCCGGCTGGACGACGAGGACGACGAGGACTGATCCCGTGGGGCGCCCCCGAGCCCCCCGTGCGCCGTCCCCCGCTTCCCTCTCGCGACTCCACGATATATCGTGAGTAGCACCGGGACGCGATACAGCGCGTTCCCCGTCCTCAGGGAGGCCGGCGGATGCCCAGCGAGCAGCTCCTCGCGGAGCCGACCACGCTCACCTTCGACCCACCGGTCGACGCGCTGAAGGTCCGCCTGGTCAGCGGCAACGTGAACGTCGTGGGCAGCCCCGACCCCGGCGCCCGGCTGGAGGTCACCGCGCTCGAGGGACCGCCGCTGCGCGTCGCGCTGGCGGACGGCACCCTCACCGTCGCGTACGAGGACCTGCCCTGGCAGGGCTTCCTGAAGTGGCTGGACCGCAAGGGGTGGAAGCGGCACGCCGTCGTCAGCCTGGTGGTGCCGGCCGGCACCCGGGTCGAGCTCGGCGTGGTGGACGCGACGGCCGTCGTCTCCGGGATCGCGGCGCCGATCGCGGTCCAGGGCGTCTCGGGGGACACGACCGTGGTCGGGATCTCCGGCCCGGTCCGCGCCGACACCGTCTCCGGGCGGCTGGAGGCGCAGGCGGTCAGCGGCGAGCTGCGGTTCAACTCGGTCTCCGGCGAGCTGACGGTCGTCGACGGCGGCAGTCCGCGGGTACGGGCGGACTCGGTGTCCGGCGACATGGTCGTCGACCTGGTCCCGGCCGCGCGCTCCGCGGAGGTCACGCTGACGTCCGTATCGGGCGACGCGGCGCTGCGGCTGCCCGAGGCCGCGGACCTGGAGGTCGAGGCGCACACCGCGAGCGGCGCCGTGTCCTGCGCGTTCGAGAGCCTGCGGATCGCCGGGCAGTGGGGGGCCAAGCGCGTCAGCGGCCGGATCGGGCAGGGCAAGGGCCGGGTGCGGATGAACACCGTCTCCGGCGCGGTCGCCCTGCTGCGCCGCCCGCCGCAGGACGGGCCCGAACCCACTGTTCCCGGACACGAGAAGGTGCTGTAAGCGATGCCTCCCGTCTTTGCCCATGGCCGGCTCCGGCTCTATCTGCTCAAGCTCCTCGACGAGGCCCCCCACCACGGCTACGAGGTGATCCGCCGGCTCGAGGAACGCTTCCAGGGCCTGTACGCGCCCTCGGCCGGCACCGTCTACCCCCGGCTGGCCAAGCTGGAGGCCGAGGGGCTCGTCACCCATACGTCGGAGGGCGGGCGCAAGGTGTACGCGATCACCGACGCCGGCCGCGCCGAGCTCGCCGCCCGGCACGACGAGCTGGCGGAGCTGGAGCTGGAGATCCGCGAGTCGGTCGCCGAGCTCGCCGCCGACATCCGCGCCGACGTGAGCGGCTCCGCGCGCGATCTGCGCCGCGAGATGCGCCAGGCCGCGAAGGAGGCGCAGGCCGGTGCCCACGACGGGCACCGGGAGCGGGTGGAGAAGGAGGCCTGGCAGCAGGCCAAGGAGGAGCTGCGCAAGGCCAAGCAGGAGTGGAAGGAGCAGGTCCGGCGGGCCAAGGACGAGGCCCGGCGGGCGCGGACGGAGGCCGACGAGGCCCGGCACGCGGCCAGGGAGGCGCGGACGCAGTCGCGGGACGAGATGCAGCGGATCGCCCGTCAGATCCAGGAGCAGGTGCAGGGGCGGGCCAGGGCCGGCGACTGGCAGGGGGCGTTCCGGGAGGGGATGGCGGAGTTCACCCGCGAGATGGGGGACTTCGCGGGCCGGCTGAAGGGCTCCGGTGCCACGCCGTGGCCGTCGTACGTGAAGCCGGATCCCGCGGACCTGCCGTCGTGGGCGGAGGAGGAAGAGGTCCTGACGGATCCGGTACGGGACCTCGAGCGGCTGCTCGACCGCTTCCGCGACGACATCCGCGACACGGCGCGGGACCATGGGGTTTCCCCGGAGCAGCTCCGTGAGGCGCGGCGCCACCTCTCTACGGCTGCGGCGCATGTGACGTCCTTGCTGAAGACGCCGGGGGCGTAGGCGCCTCGCGCCGTCGGCGCCCCTGCCGCCGGCCGCCCCGCGCCTTCGGCGCGGGGGAGTTGCCCACCCACGGCCGCCCGTTGCCGGTTCCCGGGGTCACCGTCGGCCGGCGGACGTCACCGCGGTGACCCGAGCCGGCCGGGGGCGACCCCCAGGGTCGGTCACGGGCGGCTGCGGGTGGGAATCATCCCGCGCCGAAGGCGCGGGCGGCCGGCGCCGGGCGCGAAGCCCACGCCCGGGCGGCCGGCGCCGAACACGAAGCCCACGCAGGGGGGGCACCCCCCGCCTCAAGACGCCGCCCGAGGCGGGAACGCGGACTCCACCGCCGCGACGGTGACCCCGTTCGACGCGAGGACCTCCCCCGCGACGCCCGCCCCCGCCAGCAGCCCGAGCAGCAGATGCTCGGCCCCGATCCACCGGTCCCCCCGCCGCAGCGCCGTCCGCAGTGCGGCCTCCAGCGTCTTCTTGCCCTCACGCCCGAACCGCACCCGGCGCCCCCGCCGGGCACCGGACAGGGCCCCCGCCCCGTGCGCCCCCTCGATCCTCCCCACGATCTCCTCGACGTCCACGCCGATGGACGCCAGCGCCTCCGCGTCCGCCCGGGACACCCCGCCCCGCCGCCGTACGGCGTCGAGATCACGCTCCAGATCCGCCCGCCGCCCGGCGAGCAGAGGCAGGGACGAACCCGGAGCGAGCAGCGCCCGCAGCAGATGCTCCCCCGTCACCTCCCGGTCCCCCGCCTCCTCGGCGGCAACGAGGGCATCCCGGACGGCGTCCCGGGCCGTCGCCGTAAAACGCTCGAACATCACTGCCTCCCATGCTTCTTGTGCACCGCCTGCCGGCTCACGCCGAGCTCCGCGGCGATCTCCTGCCAGGACCAGCCCTGCGCCCGCGCACTGCGCACCTGCACGGCCTCGAGGCGTTCCAGCAGCTGCCGCAGCGCGACCACGGCCCGCAGCCCCACCCGGGGGTCACGGTCACCGGCGCGTTCCGCGAGATCGGTTGCCTCGGTCATACCTGTCAATCTAGATTGACAAAACCAGCCTGTCAACCGAAGTTGACAGACCGACCCGGCAACGGCGCACAGGAAGAAGAATCAGGGAGTCAGCACGACCTTCCCGAAGAGCGACCCCGACGCCATCTTCCCGAAGCCCTCCCGCGCCCGCTCCAACGGCAGCACGCTGTCCACCACCGGCCGCACCCCCTTCGCCGCACAGAAGGAGAGCAGCGACGACAGCTCGTCCCGGCTCCCCATCGTCGACCCCACGATCCTCAGCTCCAGGAAGAAGATCCGCTGCAGCTCCCCGGACGGCGGCGTGAACCCGCTGGTCGCCCCCGAGATCACCATGGTCCCGCCCGGCTTCAGCGACTTGACCGAGTGCGACCAGGTGGCCGCCCCCACGGTCTCCAGCACCGCGTCCACCCGGTGCGGCAGCCGCGCCCCCGTCTCGAACGCCCCCTCGGCGCCCAGCGCCACGGCCCGCTCCCGCTTGGCCTCGTCCCGGCTGGTCGCGAACATCCGCAGCCCCGCCGCCGCCCCCAGCACGATCGCCGCGGTGGCCACCCCGCCCCCGGCGCCCTGCACCAGCACGCTGTCCCCCGGCCGTACACCGGCGTTGGTGAACAGCATCCGGTACGCGGTCAGCCACGCCGTCGGCAGACAGGCCGCCTCCTCGAAGCTGAGCTCCTTGGGCTTGGGCAGCACGTTCCACGACGGTACGGCGACCCGCTCGGCGAACGTCCCCTGATACCGCTCGGTGAGGATCGACCGGGGCTCGCGCGGGCCGACGCCGTGGCCGGACTCGCCGATCACGGAGTGCAGGACGACCTCGTTGCCGTCGGCGTCCGTCCCGGCGGCGTCGCAGCCGAGGATCATCGGCAGCCGGTCCTCGGTGATGCCGACGCCGCGCAGCGTCCACAGGTCGTGGTGGTTGAGGGAGGCGGCCTTGACGTTGATCACCTGCCAGCCGGCGGGCGCCTCCGGTTCGGGGCGTTCTCCCAGCTCAAGGCCGTTGAGCGGCTGGTCACGGTCAATACGGGCGGCGTATGCAGCGATCATGTCCCGAAGCTACGCCGACGCCCGGCGGCCCACCAGTGAGCGCGCCCCGGAAGCGACCCACGTCACGGCCGGACCATGTCACGCCGGAGCCCCGATTTCCGGTCTTTTCAGCGGGCCCTGTCCCGCTGAAACCCCGTCGAGGCGGCGTTGAAAGCGGCCGGGCGCAGGATCCGTACATCGCGACGGTTCACGGGGAGGAGATCACGATGACTCGCACCAACGGCATCCGGCAGCACGCGGCGGCCTTCGCCCGCTTCGTCGGACTGGGCGGCGGGGTCACCCTGGTGTCCTCCGCGGCGCTCGCGGTCCTGGGCGGATGGCTGCCGTTCGCGGCGGCCAACGCGCTGATCGCCCTGGTCTCCACCGCGGCGACCACCGAGCTGCACGCCCGCCTCACCTTCGGCCACGGCCGCCCGGACCTCAGGCAGCATCTGCAGAGCGGGGCGGGCTGCGGTATCGGCTGGCTGGCGACCACCGCGGCCGTCGCGGCCCTGCACGCCCTGCGCGCGGACGCGGGGGTGGTCCTGGAGCAGACCGTCTATCTGTCGGCGACCGGCCTGGTGGGTCTGGGCCGGTACGTGTTCCTGCGGCTGGCGGTGTTCACCGAGCACCGCCCCGCCGCCGGGCCGGTGGCCCTGAACGCACCGCGGGGCGGCGCGAGCCGTTGCGACTCGTACCGCCCCGCGGCCTGAGAAACCTCAGAGGACCTTCGACAGGAACGCCTGCGTACGGGCGTGCTGCGGGTTCGTCAGCACCTCCCGCGGATGACCGGACTCGACGACCACGCCACCGTCCATGAAGACCAGCGAATCGCCGACCTCACGGGCGAAGCCCATCTCGTGCGTGACGACGATCATCGTCATCCCGGACTCCGCGAGGTCCCGCATCACGTCCAGCACCTCGCCGACGAGCTCCGGGTCGAGCGCCGAGGTGGGCTCGTCGAAGAGCATCAGCTTGGGCTCCATCGCCAGCGCCCGGGCGATGGCGACGCGCTGCTGCTGGCCGCCGGAGAGCTGGGTGGGGTAGTTCTTGGCCTTGTCGGCCAGCCCCACCCGCTCCAGCAGGGTCATCGCCCGGTCCCGGGCGGCGGACCTGCTCTCGCCCTTGACCTGGACGGGCGCCTCCATGACGTTCCCGAGGGCCGTCATGTGGGGGAAGAGGTTGAAGCGCTGGAACACCATGCCGATGTCCTTGCGCTGCGCCGCGACCTCCTTCTCCTTCAGCTCGTAGAGCTTGTCGCCCTTCTGCCGGTAGCCGACCAGATGACCGTCGACGTAGAGCCGGCCGGCGTTGATCTGCTCCAGGTGGTTGATGCACCGCAGGAAGGTGGACTTGCCGGAGCCGGACGGGCCGACCAGACAGAACACCTCACGGGGGGCGACCTCGAGGTCGATGCCCTTGAGCACCTCCACGGCGCCGAAGGACTTGTGGACGCCCTCGGCCTTCACCATCGCCGTCATGACGTCTCCCTCGTTCCGGCCAGACGCGGCCCGCGGCTCAGGGCCGCCCGGACCTTCTGCCACGGGGTGGGCGGCAGGTTCCGTACCGAGCCCTTCGCGTAATGGCGCTCGATGTAGAACTGGATCACGCTGAACACGCTGGTCAGGAAGAGGTACCAGATCGCGGCGACGAAGAGCATCTCCATCACGTTCAGCTCGGTCGCCGAGATCTGCCGGCCGACGTACGTGACCTCGGCGAACGTGATCACCGAGGCGAGCGACGAGGTCTTCAGCATGTTGATGAACTCGTTGCCGGTCGGCGGCACGATCACCCGCATGGCCTGCGGCAGGATGACGCGGCGCATCGTCCTGCCCGGGCTCATGCCCAGGGCGTGCGCGGCCTCGGTCTGCCCCTCGTCCACGGACTGGACACCGCCGCGGACGATCTCCGCCATGTACGCGGCCTCGTTCAGCGCCAGACCCAGCAGCGCCGCCATGAACGGCGTCATGAACTCGGTCATCTCGTTCTTGTAGAACGGACCGAGGTTCAGGATGGGGAAGATCAGGGCGAGGTTGTACCAGAGCAGCAGCTGCAGCAGCACCGGGGTGCCGCGGAAGAGCCAGATGTAGAGGTTCGCGAAGACCGAGGTGACCGGGTTCTTCGACAGCTTCATCACGGCGAGCAGCACACCGAGCAGCACGCCGATCACCATGGACAGCACGGTGATCAGCAGGGTGTTCCCGACACCCTTCATGATGCGGTCGTTGAACAGGTACTCGGGGATGTCACCCCACTCCACCTGCGCGTCCGCGAACGCCATGCCGAGCAGCACCAGCAGGGCGATCACCAGCAGACCGCTGACCCAGCGTCCGGGGTGCCGGACCGGGATCGCCTTGATGGCCTCCGGGCGGACCGGAGCGGTGTCGGTCTTGGAGAGCCGGGGCCCGGCCGAGTTGTCGTCGGCCGGGCCCGGTGAGTTCTTTTCGGTCACAGGAAATACTTTCCGGACGTGTTACTCGGCGCCGCCGTTGACGACAGCCTTCTCGACGGCACCCTGGGCGACGTTCCACTTCTCGAGGACCTTGGCGTACTCGCCGTTGGCGATGATCGCGTCCATGGCCTTGGCTATCGCGTCACGCAGCTGCGTGTTGTCCTTCGTCACGGCGATGCCGTACGGGCCCTCGCCGACCTGGTCGCCGACGACCTCAAAGTCCTTGCCGTCGCCGGACTTCTGCGCGTTGTACGCGGCGACCGGGAAGTCGTTCAGGTCGGCGACCGCGCGGCCCTGCTTGACCTGGAGCAGCGCCTCGGGGTCGGTGTC
Source organism: Streptomyces smaragdinus (assembly GCF_009604385.1). Taxonomy (GTDB): domain Bacteria; phylum Actinomycetota; class Actinomycetes; order Streptomycetales; family Streptomycetaceae; genus Streptomyces; species Streptomyces smaragdinus. The sequence continues at coordinate 69,668 of NZ_WEGJ01000014.1, read as the reverse complement.
GAAGGTCAGGGTCTTGATCTTCTTGCCGGCCGGGCACTTCTCGTTCGCGGCCTTGGCCACGTCGGCGGACACGGTGCCGCGCTGGAAGGCGATCGTCTTGCCGCAGAGGTCCTCGACGGACTTGATGCCCTCGGGGTTGCCCTTCTTGGCCAGGATCGAGACACCGGCGCTGAAGTAGTCGACGAAGTCGACCTTCGCCTGGCGCTCCTTGGTGTCGCTCATCGCCGACATGATCACGTCGTGCCGGCCGGTCTCCAGCGACGGGATCAGGTTGTCGAAGACACCGTTCTCGAACTTGAACGAGACGCCCAGCTCCTTGCCGAGGGCCGCGGCCACGTCGACGTCGACGCCGACCGGCTTGCCGGCCTCGTCGAACTCCATCGGCGCGTACGCGATGTCGGAGCCGACCTTGATGACGCCCGCCTTCTTGACGTTCGCCGGCAGGTCGTACTTGGAGGCCGCGGCGGAGTCCTTCTTGCCGGTGTCCTCGCTCTGCGCGTCGTCCGTCTGGTCCCCGCAGGCCGACAGGACGAGTGCGCCCGCAGCCGCGATTGCCCCGACGGCTGCCAGACGTCCCCTGGCGGCGGTCGTGCGACGGGTGGTGCTTGCGGTCATGCTGGTTCCTCCTGCGGAAATGAGGGGGGTGCCCCTTGCGACGCCCACCACACGAGTGAGTGGTCGGGCCCCAGTCTGATGGACGGCATCCTCGCATCCGGAGCGGCCACTTCAGCCTCGCCCCCGTATCAAAATCCGATAACGGGTGATACGCGGAATGCTCCACTCCCGCTTCGTTGCGGGGCGGTACGGCCACCACGGACGGGCACGTGAGACCTAGATCACGGACGTTGTCCGCGTGTTCGTAACATTACGACATTCGACGCTTTATGGGTAGATTCTTCTGATGTGATTCAAACCGCGACCGTTACCCCTTCCCAGCGGGGCAGGGGGTGTGTGACGGACCCGTAGTCGGATCCGGGTCGCCTCTGTACTGATCTTGCGGTAGAACAGACCCTTACACCCCGCATCCGGGGCAGGGCGCGTGTGCGGCGCGCCCGCGCGTCCGACCAGACCGGGCTTCAAGCCGAACCCCAAGGCCCGAGCGGACGCTGTGCCCGCCCCACCTCCGCAACCAGGAGGTGGACACTCTCGACAGAATTGTGACTAAGGGGTCAACACAGTGGCAGCGGAGATCGTCAACCCTCCCAGTGATACCGACGCGGCGCAGGACGAGTTCTTCGATCCGGCGTTCGCCCTCCACCGCGGCGGCAAGATGGCCGTCCAGTCCACGGTCCCCGTGCGGGACGCGGACGACCTGTCCCTCGCGTACACGCCGGGCGTCGCCAAGGTCTGCAGCGCGATCGCGGAGCAGCCCGAGCTGGTGCACGACTACACCTGGAAGTCGCAGGTCGTGGCCGTGGTCACCGACGGCAGCGCGGTCCTCGGCCTCGGGGACATCGGACCCGAGGCGTCCCTCCCGGTGATGGAGGGCAAGGCCATCCTGTTCAAGCAGTTCGGCGGGGTCGACGCGGTGCCGATCGCGCTCGACTGCCGCGAGGTCGACGAGATCGTGGAGACGGTGGTGCGGCTGGCCCCGTCGTTCGGCGGGGTGAACCTGGAGGACATCTCCGCGCCGCGCTGCTTCGAGATCGAGCGCAAGCTGCAGGAGCGCCTCGACATGCCGGTCTTCCACGACGACCAGCACGGTACGGCCGTGGTCACCCTGGCCGCCCTGCGCAACGCGGCGAAGCTCACCGGCCGCGGGCTGTCCGAGCTGCGCGCGGTGATCTCGGGCGCGGGCGCGGCCGGCGCGGCGATCGCGAAGATCCTGCTGTCGGCCGGTATCGGCGACGTCGCGCTGTCGGACCGCAAGGGCATCGTCTCGGCGGACCGCGAGGACCTGAACCCGGCGAAGCGGGAGCTGGCCGGGCTGACGAACAAGGCGGGGCTGACCGGCTCCCTGGAGTCGGCGATGGCCGGCGCGGACGTCTTCATCGGCGTCTCGGGCGGCACCGTGCCGGAGCAGGCCGTGGCGTCGATGGCGCCGGGCGCGTTCGTCTTCGCGATGGCCAACCCGACCCCGGAGATCCACCCGGACGTCGCGCACCGGTACGCCGCCGTGGTGGCCACCGGTCGCTCGGACTACCCGAACCAGATCAACAACGTGCTGGCCTTCCCCGGCATCTTCGCCGGCGCGCTCCAGGTCCGCGCGTCGCGGATCACGGAGGGCATGAAGCTGGCGGCGGCGACGGCCCTGGCGGACGTCGTCGCGGACGAGCTGGCGGCGGACAAGGTCATCCCGTCCCCGTTCGACGAGCGCGTCGCGCCCGCCGTGACGGCGGCCGTGGCGGCGGCGGCCCGCGCCGAGGGCGTCGCCCGGCGCTGACGCGTCCCGCGAGCAGCAGCGACCGCCGTGGGGTCCCCGCGGCGGTCGCTTCGCGTGTACGGGCCTCAGCGCAGCCCCAGCACCATGCCGTCCGTGGGCGAGGCCCACACCTGCCGCGCCTCGGCGAAGCCCACGGCCCGCAGGGTCTCCGCGTGCCAGACGGCCGTCTGGAACCGGTCGGAGAAGTGGTCCTTGCCCCCGGAGGGGTCGTTCGGGTCCCCGAAGATCGCGAACCGCTCCCGCGCCGCCTCCCCCAGCACCGGATCGGCGGCGACGTCCGCCCACCACTGGGCCCAGGTCTGCGCGCCCTCGGACCCCCGCCCCTCCCGGTACGCCCGCTCGGCGGCGTTCAGCCGGGGCGTGGCGGGGTCCGGCATGTGATCGGCGTTCATGAACACGCCCCCGGGCCGTACGACCTCCGCCAGCCGCCCGTACAGCGCGGCCAGGTCCTCCGTCCGCAGCCAGTGCAGCGCGGTCGCCGTCAGCACCGCGTCGTACTCGGCGAACGGCAGCTTCTCCCGCCACCCGGGGTCCCGCAGGTCCGCGGCGACGAAGCGGACCCGCTCGTCCCCCTCGTACGTCCCGCGCGCGATCGTCAGCAGCGCCGGGTCCAGATCGACGCCGGTGACCCGCGCCGACGGCAGCCGCGCGAGCGTCCGCCCGGTGATGGACCCGGTCCCGCACGCCAGGTCCAGCACCCGGGGCGCGGGGCCCACGACGGCCTCGACCAGATCGAGCATCACCCGGAACCGCTCCTCACGGTCCGGGAGGTAACCCTCCTGCTGCCGGTCCCAGCTCTCCTGCCACCGTGTCCACGTTCTGGTCTCACCCATTGCGAACCCTCTCCCGCGTGCTGCTTTTCCCGGGGGACGACCCCCGGACCCCAGCCGGACAGGCAGGCCGGGGTGACCCCGCAGATATCGCGAAGCGGCCGGAAGTAATACCCTGGGTCGAAGATCGGTCATTACTGCTCGTACGCCGACCCTAGACCGCCCTTCGTAAGGACTGCAAGTGGAACTGGCCTATTACTCGGATCTCGCCGTGCGCCTGGTCAACACGGAGGAGCCGGCCCGGGGCACCGACACCCTCACCACGCTCGACGCGGTCCGCGAGCTCTTCGGCCCCAGCCTGCTCGCCGCCCGCCGTGCCACGGACGCCGACATCGGGCGCCTGCGCGCCGTACGGGCCCGGCTGCGCGCCGTCTTCGAGGCGGCGAGCGAGGGGGACGAGTTCCGCGCGGTGGACCTGCTCAACGCGCTGCTGATGGAGTATCCGGCCAGCCCCCAGATCTCCGGACACGACTTCCGCGACGAGGACGGCCGGCCCCAGTGGCACCTGCACCTCGCGGAGACCCCGGCCAACGCCGCCTCCGGCTACACCGCCAGCGCCTGTATGGGCCTGGCCGTCCATCTCACCGACCACGGCGTGGAGCGCCTGGGCATCTGCCAGGCGGCGCCCTGCCAGAACGCCTACCTGGACACCTCGACGAACCGCTCCCGCCGCTACTGCTCCGACCGCTGCGCCACCCGCGCCAACGTGGCGGCCTACCGCGCCCGCAAGCGTCTGGAGAGCGGCCGCACCGCCACCGCCGCCCAGGACACGGCCGAGCGCAGCGTGCGCTGAGCCGCGACGTCCGCCGGCGGCCGCAGCCGCAGCAGCGCCCGGGCCAGCACGAACTCCTCCGGTACGGCGCCGAAGTCCCGGCTGTCGTTGGCGAAGGCCGCCAGGGTGTTGTCGCTCAGCACCCACCAGCCGCCGTCCCGCCGCCCCACCGCGCGCTTCACGATGAGCAGATCCTGCTGCAGGGGATGGCGCAGCAGCACGACGTCACCCGGACGGACCCGCGCCCCGTAACGGACCACCAGGGTGTCCCCGGAGTTCACGGTCGGCGCCATGGAGGGACCGGTCACCTCGCACAGCGCGAGCCTGCGCAGCCCACGCCGCTCCAGCTCCCGCTCACGCTCGCCCGTCGGCTGCGGCATCGTCCTCGACCTCCCCGGTCAATCCTCCACCCAGTACAAGCGTCGCACCGGACTTTTGGCGTAAGCCGCCGGGGGCACCCGGCGCATTGGCATCCCCACGGAGTAGTGTCCCGTCTTAATAAGGATCACGAGGAAGGACGTGTATGTTCTCTCGACTGTTCGGCCCGAAGGTGAAGGCCAGCGCCCACTGCGATCTCCCCTGCGGCGTGTACGACCCGGCGCAGGCCCGTATCGAGGCCGAGTCGGTCAAGGCCGTCCAGGAGAAGATGGCCGCGAACGACGACCCGCACTTCCAGGCCCGTGCCACGGTCATCAAGGAGCAGCGGGCCGAGCTCGCCAAGCACCACGTGTCGGTCCTGTGGAGCGACTACTTCAAGCCCCCGCACTTCGAGAAGTACCCGGAGCTGCACCAGCTGGTGAACGACGCCCTGAAGGCGCTCAGCGCCGCGAAGGCGTCGACGGACCCGGCGACGGGCCAGAAGGCGCTGGACTACATCGCGCAGATCGACAAGATCTTCTGGGAGACCAAGCAGGGCTGACCCCCTCGCCGTCTTCTCCGAAGGGCCCGCCGGCCAGGTAGCGGCGGGCCCTTCGGCATTCGTACGGTCCGCGCCCGGCAAAGCGGCCAGGATGGGTCCGTCGAAGATCCGGAAGGGTGAGGCATGGACGTACTGAGCACGCGGGCGCTGAACCGGGCGACGCTGCACCGGCAGTGGCTGACGGAGCGGCACGCCGCCGGGCCGGTCGAGGCGGCGGCCCATCTGGTGGGGCTGCAGGCGCAGTCCGGGGACGCGCCGTACTACCAGCTGCACAGCCGCCTCGCCGGTTTCACGACGGGGGATCTGTCGGCGGCGCTCACCTCCCGCGAGGTCGCGCGGCTGGTGCTGATGCGCGGGACGATCCATCTGGTCGCGGCGCGGGACGCGGTGCCGATGCGGGCGGTGGTGCAGCCGTTCCTGAACACCGTGCTGTTCAACAGCACCGCCGGGCAGACCCTGGTCGGCATCGACACCGGGGCCGTCGCCGCCGCCGCGCGGGACCTGCTGGCGGACGGGCCGCTGCCCGGCGACGAGCTGGGGGCGCGGCTGGCGGAGCGGTGGCCGCAGTACACGGCGGGGGCGCTGGTGTATCTGGCGCGGTGCGTGCTGCCGCTGGTGCAGGTGCCGCCGCGCGGGGTGTGGGGCGAGGGGGGCGGGCTGGTGTACGCGCTGGCGGAGCAGTGGCTGGACGTGCCGCCCGGCACGGACGGTCTGGACGAGCTCGTGCTGCGTTATCTGGCCGCCTTCGGGCCCGCGACGGTCGTGGACGCGCAGAAGTGGTCGTCGCTGGCCGTCAAGGGGCTGCGGGAGGCGTTCGAGCGGCTGCGGCCGAAGCTGGTGACGTACCGCGGCGAGGACGGACGCGAGCTGTTCGACGTCGCCGGTACGGAGCTGCCCGACGCGGATCTGGAGGTCCCGCCGCTGCTGCTCGGCCCGTTCGACAACATCCTGCTGTCGTACGCCGACCGCACCCGGATCATCGCAAAGGACGACGTCAAGGCGGTCTTCACCAAGAACGGCATCGTCCGCGGCACCCTCGTCCTCGACGGCTTCGTCGCCGGCGTGTGGAAACCGGCGCTCACCCGCCGCCGGGCCGTCCTCGAGTGCACGCCGCTGCGGAGCCTGACCCGGCGGGAGAAGGCGGGGCTGGAGGAGCGCGGCGAGGAGCTGCTGGCCTTCGCGGCGCCCGGTGCCGGGCACCGCGAGGTGGTCTTCGGGGAGGGCTGACCGGGGCCGGCCCTCCCCGTACCGCTTACGGGGCGGTGGTGACCGCCTGGTCCACCGGGACCTCCTCGAACTGCGTCGCCGGCGCGTCGGCCGCGACGACACCCTCCGCGGGCACCACGGGCTCCGGCAGCACCGAGGCGTCCGGAAGCTCGGCCTCCAGCCCGGCCTGGCCCTTCAGCCCGCGGAAGTTCTCCTCCACGACGCCGCCGAGGACGGCGCACCAGGTGCTGAGGTCCATCGTCCCGGTGACCCGGATCCCGTGCAGGGCCTGCATCTTGGCGACGGCGACCCAGGTGCGGCGGTCGTAGGTGCCGCTCGCCGTCACGTCGTACAGCTTGCTCGCCAGCATCGACTGCAGCGCGAGGACCGTGTCACCGGTGTCGCCCATGCCGATCTCGGGGGCGATGGCCTCCCAGGTGAGGCCGTTCATCGTGCCGTCGGAGGCGGTGGGGAAGCCGTGCGCGCGCTGGAAGGTGAGCACGGTGTTCAGCGTCATCGGGCCGAAGGCGCCGTCCGCCGCGATGTTGAAGCCCTGCGCCCGGAAGAGGTATTGCATCGTCCGGACGGTGGCGCCGGCGCAGGAGGTGAAGGTGTCCGGCCAGGTGCGGGCGGCGATCGTCCGCGGGTCCTGGCCGAGGGACTTGGCGACGTGCAGCCGCAGGTTGGGGAAGGTCGAGTAGAACGCGGCGCCGGGGCACTGGGTGTTGTTCCAGTCCCAGTGGCCGGTGATGTGCTGCGCGCCGAATTTGTACTGGGTGCAGATCGTGGTGCACAGGTCGACGAGCGACTGCCAGAGCTTGCCCGTGGGCAGCTCGTCGATGTACGTGCCCTCGTTCTCGATGCCGATCGACTGGGTGTTCTGGCCGGTCGCGTGGGCGCTGACGATCTGGTAGCCGCCGTCGCGCAGCGCGTCCAGGCTGCCGTGGCGGCCCTCCAGCACATGGCCGCCGCGGCTGATGCTGAAGTGGTTACCGGTGTCGGACCAGCCGTTGATGTCCATGTGGATGTACTGGACGCGCTCGGCGCAGGCGATGGCGGCGGCGAGGGAGAAGTCCATGGTGTTCTCGAACGCCATGTGGTGCACGACGATCCGCCGCGTCGTCCCCACCCGCCGGTCCAGCGACCCGGCCGGCGGCCGCGCGCCCCACCCGTCGCAGCTGATGATCTCCGAGGTGTCGGACGGATCGTACGGCGCGGCCGCGGCACCGGTCGCGGTGACCAGCTCCCCCGCCCCCAGACCGAGAGCGGCGGCGGCGCCGGCTCCGGCGCGCACGGCATTGCGTCGGGTGATGTAAATGGGCTCGAAGGACATGGGTGTTCCTCTCCGCGGCTGACCTGACCATGCGTGCCTCACCCGCCGCGTCACACTGCTTTTCGTACGCCGCAGGCGTTCTCTTCTAACCCAGCGATCGGCTCAAAGTCCAGAGTTCCGGGCGAGGTTGGCGATACGCCGCAGGACTAATCCAGTGGCGCTCCGGTACTGGTCAGCGGGATGCCGCAGTTCTTGGCACGGTGTTTCGCGCCGGATACGGTCGGCGCGGGACCGCCGCGCCGCGCTGGTCCGCTTGCGTCGCAGGCCTAATCCGGTGGTGTTCCGGTACCGGCCAGGGGGATGATCCCGGCCTGATGGAAATACCGGAGAGACAGATACGAGCCGTGTGGACCGCGTCGACGGTGACGGTCCATCAGGCGTACCGCCCGGAGATCGGCGTCCCCGCCGCGGCCTCCGGCCGCTTCGGCGCGGGATTCAAGCGGGACCGGATGACGTGGATCAAGCCCTCGTTCCTGTGGATGGCGTACCGGTCGGACTGGGCCCGGGCGGAGGGTCAGGAGACGGTCCTGGCGGTGACGCTCACCCGGGAGGGGTTCGACTGGGCGCTGTCGCAGGCGGCGTTGAGCAGCTACAGCCGCGGGCTGCACGAGTCCCGTGACGCCTGGAAGAGGGACCTGCGCCGCTCCTGCACCCGTGTCCAGTGGGACCCGGAACGCGATCTGCGGCTGCGCCCGCTGCCGCACCGGTCACTGCAACTCGGCCTGAGCGGGGAGGCGGTGCGGCGGTACGTGGACGAATGGACGGTGGCCATCGAGGACGTCACCCCGCTGGTCCGGCGCGTGCACGACGCCGTGGGCCGGGGCGATCTCGCGGGGGCCGGGGCGCTGTTGCCGGTGGAGCGGCCGTATCCGATGCCGGCGGAGGCCGGGGAGCGGCTGGGCGTTGCCGACGGGGTGTGACGGATCCATGCTGGAGGGCGAGTCCGGGAGGGGGCGTTCATGCGGGTCGCTGTGATCGGTGCGGGGATTCTCGGGGCCTGCGTGGGGTGGAATCTGGCGCGGCGTGGGGCCGGGGTCGTGTTCCTTGACGCGGGGCGGCCGGGTGAGGGGGTCACGGACTGGTCGTTCGCGTGGGTCAACGCCAGTAACAAGACCGTGCGCAGGTCGTACTTCGACCTGAACGTCGCGGGCATGGCGGCGTACCGCGCGCTGGCGGAGGCCGTGGGGCCGGACGGGTGGTGGTATCCCGACGGCCATCTGCGGTGGGCCGGGGATCCTGACGCGGAGGCGAAGCTGCTGGGGACGGGTGAGCTGCTGGTCCGGTGGGGATACCGGGTCGAGGAGTTCACGGGCGCCGAGGTGCGCCGCCGGCTCGAGCCCGCCGTCGCGGTGCCGGACGGGGCGCGGGTGCTTTACTACCCCGACGAGGCGTGGGTGCACGGGCGGCGGCTCGTCGGGCGTCTGGTCGAGTCGGCCGCCGGCGCCGAGCACCGCTGGGACACCGCGGTCGACGGCATCGACGGCAGGACCCTGACCCTGTCGGACGGCACCCGTCTGACCGCCGACGCGATCGTGAACGCCGCGGGCCCCCACGCCTCCCGTATCGCCGCCCTCGTCGCCCGCGGCCTCCCGATGCGCCGCGAGCCGGGCCTCGTCACCCGGCTCACGTGCACCCGGGTCCCGGTCAACCGCGCCCTGCACGCCCCCCGTATCGAGATCCGCCCCGACGGCGACGCATCGGTGGCCCTCCACAGCCGCGAGATCGACGCCCGCCTCGACCGCGAGGACCCGGCAGACCTCCCCCGCCACCTCCACGAGCTGGCCCGCGCCGTCGTCCCGCCCCTGGCGGACGCCCGCATCACCGGATCCCGCACATCCAACCGCCCCATCCCGTCCGACGGCTTCCCGTCCGTGGGAGCCATGCCCACGGTCCCCGGCTACTACGAGGCGGTCACCCACAGCGGCATCACCCTCGGCCCCGTACTCGGCCGGCTGCTCGCCGAGGAGATCCTGGACGGCACGCGGGCGGACCTGCTGGGAGACTTCCGCCCGGAGCGGTTCACGGCCTCCGCCCGCTGACCCTCACGCCCCCGGCGGCGGCACCCAGGGCGGTGTCTGCCCCCAGTCCCACGCCGGCATCGGGCCCTCCGTGGGCGGGGCGTCGTCGCCCGAGTAGACGATCGCCATCCGGGTGCCCCACTCGATGTAGTACGCGAACACCGCGCGGAACTCCGGGTCCGCCGCCAGGCCCACCTCGTCCGCCGCGTCCATCAGCAGGGACACCCAGCGGCGGCGCTGCTCCTGGGTGATGTGCCGGCCGAGGTGGTGGCGGGCCATGCCGTCGTGGCCGCCGTGGTCCGCCGAGTACGTACGGGGGCCGCCGAAGACCTCCGCGAGGAACAGGGCGACGTGGTGGGGGTGTTCGGCGGGGGCCGCGGCGAAGACCGGGGCCAGGAGGGGGTCCTTGTGGACCTCGCGGTAGAAGGCCGTCGTGAGGCGGTCGAAGGCCTCCGCGCCCCCGGCCCAGTCGTAGATGCTCGGCGTCGTCAAGCGTCCGGTCCCCTCTCCCGTACCCGCCGGACCTGCTCCAGCGAGTCCTGCAGCTCCGTCAGCCAGCTGTCGGCGTTCCGCTCCACCAGCCGTACGCACCAGGCCAGCGCCTCACTGCGGCTGCGGGCGACACCGCCCGCGATGAGCGTGTCCAGCACCTGGCGCTGCGGCTGCCGCAGCCGCGTCATCACCGGCGCGGCGACGTTGGTGAACACCACCCGCGCCGGCCCGCACTCCACGCCCCACGACACCGTGCGGCCGTAGCGCTCCTCGGCCCGTCGGGCCACGTCCATCCGCTCGCCCCGGGTCCGCTCGCGGAACTCGTCGATGCGCGCCCCGAGGGCGGCCTCGCGCTCCGCGTCGGACACCTCCCCGGCGAGCTGCGGCTCGGGGATCCGGCCGACGACCGTGATCTCCTCGCGGTCCACGGTGATGTCCAGCGGCGGCTCGTAGAGCCCGTCGGGCAGCCGCCCGGCGAACCAGCCGCGGAGTTCTTCGTGCTCTTCGGCTGTAAGCATGTAATCGAGATTACGTCGCCACGGTCGCGGGGGGAAGCACTTCGGCGAGCTTCCCCTCCGTCGCCGACCCCCGCGCCGCCGTGTACGCGACCAGCAGCAGGTCGGGGTCCCCGGGCAGCGTCAGCGTCTCGTACCCGAACTCCAGCTCGCCCAGCACCGGATGCCGCAGCAGCTTGCGCCCGTGCGCCTTCTCCCGCACGTCGTGCGCCGCCCACAGTCGCCGGAAGTCCGCGTCCGCCGCGGACAGCTCCCCGACCAGCGCCTCCGTCTCCGCGTCCCCCGGATGCCGCCCCGCGTCCAGCCGCAGATACCCCACCGCCTCCCGCGCCACGGTCTCCCACTCGGGGTACAGCTCCCGGGCCCCGGGCGCCCGGAACGTGTGCCGGACGACGGTCCCGTACACCGGCACCCAGGAGGCGAACCCGTTGACGGCGTCACCCGCCCCGTTCCACGCCACGACCTCCATCCGCCGCCCCAGCACGAACGCGGGTGTCCCCAGGGAGTCCAGCAGCGCCCGCAGCCCGGGCCGGACGTCCGGCCCCTCGGCCGGGAACCGCCGGGCGCGCCCCGGCCGGGCCAGGTCGTACAGGTGCTCCCGCTCGACGGCGTCCAGCCGCAGCACCCGCGCCACCGCGTCCAGCACGGCGTCCGACACGCTGGGCCCGCGCCCCTGTTCGAGGCGGATGTAGTAGTCGACGCTGACCCCCGCCAACTGCGCCACCTCCTCGCGCCGCAGCCCGGGCACGCGCCGCCGGCCGTATGCGGGCAGCCCCACGTCGTCGGGCCGGATCCGGGCGCGCCGGGAGCGCAGGAAGCCGCCGAGATCGTCGCTCATACGGCCCGAGCCTACGGTGGTACCGCCGGACCCAGGAAAAGCCCTGCCCTGGGTAAGCCCAGCGACCCGGCGCAGTGTTGGGCCCGTCGGACACCACGAGCCCGAGGAGCACACCCCGCATGACGTACGACACCCTCTCCGCCCGCACCGCCCTGGTCACCGGCGCCGCCAGCGGGATGGGCGCCGCCACCGCCGCCCTGCTCGCAGCGCACGGCGCCCGCGTCGCCCTGCTGGCCCGCCGCGAGGACCGGCTCACCGAACTCGCCGGGAGAATCGGCGGCCGGGCGCTGCCCGTCACGGCGGACGTCACCGACGACGAGTCCGTCGCCGCCGCGGTCCGCCGGATCCACGACACGTACGGCCGGATCGACCTGGCCGTCAACAGCGCCGGCGTCATGCTGCCGAACCCGGTGACGGACGGCCGCCAGGACGAATGGACGCGCATGCTCGACACCAACGTCTCCGGCACCCTGCGCGTCGTCCGCGCCGTCACCCCGGACCTCCTGTCCGCGGCGGCGGACGGCGGCCCGGCGGACCTGGTCAACATCTCCTCGATCGGCGCCCACACCGTCTTCCCCGCGTACGCGGTCTACAGCGCGACGAAGGCGGCCGTCACCCAGCTCTCCGCCTCCCTGCGCGCGGAACTCGGCCCGCGCAACGTCCGCGTCACGAACATCGAGCCGGGCCTGACGGCCACCGAGCTGGGCGACCACATCGACAACGACGGCCTCACCGCCCAGCTCGGCGGCATGTTCGAGACCCTCGACGCCCTGACCGCCGAGGACGTCGCGGACCTCGTCGCGTACACCACCAGCCGCCCCCGCCGGGTGAACCTGCGCCAGACGGTGATCCTGCCGACGGGACAGGCCTGACGCCGGCCGCTTGACCTCACCGAACGTACCGAAGCCGCGGCCGGGGCCCGGCGAGGCCGGGGTGGTGACGGCCGCCGTCGCCGCGCGGGCGCACGCGGTGATCGAGGCGCGCACCGCGATCGGGAAGATCTTGCTCCGCCCCGCCGCCTGACACCAGACTGGGCGCAACGCCAACAGCTGACCGGGGGACGCACTTGTTTGTCGTACGCCGCACGTTCCGCACCGTCGTCAGGCTGCCGGGCCGGCGCCGGCCCGTGGACCTCAGCCATCCCGTGCGCTCGCCCCTGGGCAGCTCGGTGGAGAACTGCGTCGTGTACCTCGACGGCCACCGGCTGCCCGGTGACCCCACCCCGCAGGAGGCGGTGCATTTCGTACGGGCCAGGGGCGCGGGGTTCGTCTGGATCGGGCTGCACGAGCCCGACGCAGCCGAGATCGCCCCGGTCGCCAAGCTCTTCGGCCTGCACCCGCTGGCCGTCGAGGCCGCCCTGCACCGCGCCCCCCGGCCGCGGCTGGACGTGTTCGGGGACATGGCCCTGGCGGTGTTCAAGCCCGTGTCGTACGCCGACCACGACGTGCTGACGTCGAGCTGCGAGGTGGTCGAGAGCGGCGAGATCACCGTGCTGACCGGGCCGGACTACATCATCACCGTCCGGCACGGGCAGCACGGCACCCTCGGCCCCGTCCGCGAGTCCCTGGAGCGGCAACCGGAGCAGCTGGCGCACGGACCGTCCGCCGTCCTGCACGCCGTCGCCGACCAGGTGGTCAACGACTGCCTGACCGTCACGGACGCGATCCTCACCGACATCGACACGGTGGAGGCGGACGTCTTCGGCGAGGGCAACGGACGCGCGGACGCCGCCCGCGTCTACCACCTCAAACGCGAACTGCTCGAGCTCAAGCGCTCCGTCGCCCCGCTGGCCCGCCCGCTGCAGCTGCTCGCGGAGCGGCCGCTGCCGGCGGTCGACCCGGCGATCCGCCCGTACTTCCGCGACGTCGCCGACCACCAGGCGCGGGTGACCGACCAGATCAACGGCTTCGACGAGCTGCTCAACTCGATACTCCAGGCCAATATCGCCCGGGTGACCATGGCCCAGAACGAGGACATGCGGAAGATCTCCGCCTGGGTCGCCGTCCTCGCGGTGCCGACGATGGTGTGCGGGATGTACGGCATGAACTTCGACCACATGCCGGAGCTCCGCTGGACGTACGGCTATCCGGCGGTGGTCGCCGTCACGGCGGTGATCTGCTTCGTCCTGCACCGCGCCTTCCGCCGCCGCGGCTGGCTCTGACGCCCGATCGGCCCCCGACCCGTTGCTCCTCCTCCACCCCCCGGGATACTGGACATCAGTCTCATTACGCCACTAAGTACCCCCGGAGGCACCTCATGTCCAGCTTTTTCGACAAGGCCAAGGCGCAGGCCCAGAACGCCCTGAACCAGGGCAAGGAGAAGCTGGACGAGGTCCAGGCGAGCCGTGAGGGCAGCGACAAGCTCCGCAAGCTCGGCGTCGCGTACTTCAACTCCTCCCGCGGCCGCGGCAACGAGCAGGCCCTCCAGGAAGCCCTGGACGCCGTCCGCGACCACGTCCGGATGCACGGCGAGGACTTCCTCACCAAGGCCGAGTCGGCCAGTGGCGGCTTCCCCTCCCGGGGCGGCCACAAGCACGCCGCCTGACCGTCGTACGCTGCCGGGATGGACCTCGGCGCGCTGCACCCCCGGCTGCCGTCGCCGCTGGTGGAGTGCCCGGACGACCGCTTCACCCGGCGCGGGCTGCGGCTGCTGCTCAAGCGCGACGACCTGATCCACCCGCGGCTGCCGGGCAACAAGTGGCGCAAGCTCGTCCCCAACCTCGAGGCCGCCGGCGCCGCGGGCCACCGCACGCTGCTGACGTTCGGCGGCGCGTACTCCAACCATCTGCGCGCCACGGCCGCCGCCGGCCGGCTGCTCGGCCTGGACACCATCGGCGTGGTCCGCGGCGCCGAGCTCGCGGACCGGCCGCTGAACCCGTCCCTCGCGCGGGCGGCGGCGGACGGGATGCGGCTGCACTTCGTCGAACGCGGCACGTACCGCCGCCGCGCGGAGCCCGCGTACCTGGCGGAGCTCCACGACCGCTTCGGGGACTTCTACGCCGTCCCCGAGGGCGGCAGCAACGCCGCGGCGGTACGGGGCTGCGCCGGGCTGGGCCGCGAGCTGCGGGGCGCCGCCGGCGTGGCGGCCGTCGCCTGCGGTACGGGCGGCACCCTGGCCGGGCTGGCGGCGGGCCTGGGGCCGGGGCAGCGGGCGATCGGCTTCCCGGTGCTGCGCGGCGGGTTCCTGGGCGGGGAGGCCGAACGGCTCCAGCGCGAGGCGTTCGGCGCGCGCAGGGGCGACTGGACGACCGACGACCGCTTCCACTGCGGGGGATACGCCCGTACGACCCCGGAGCTCGACGACTTCGCCGCGGACTTCGGGGCACGCCACGGGCTCGCGCCCGACCGGATCTACGTCGCCAAGATGCTCCTGGGCCTGACAACCCTGGCCCAGGAGGGCGCGTTCCCCCCGGGCACGACCCTCGCGGCCGTCGTCACCGGCTGACTCACTCCGCCGCCTCCCGGTACGCCGCCGCCTCCTCCAGATCCAGCCGCCGCAGCAGCGTCCGCAGCATCTCGTCGTCGATCCGCCGCGCGTCCCGCAGCTCCACGAACACCGCCCGCTCGGCGTCGATGACCTCCCCGGCGAGCCGCCGGTACGTCTCGTCCGCGCTCTCCCCGGTGGCCTCGTTGACCCCGCCGAGACGCTCCCACACGGCGTTGCGCCGCCGCTCCAGCACGGCGCGCAGCCGGTCCTCCAGGGGCCCCGGCAGCCGGTTGACGGGATCGTGGAGCAGATGCTCCAGCCGGTTCAGCGCGGCCCGCGAGGCGTCGTTCTGCGCCTGCGCCTCGGCGAGGGTCTCGGCCTGCGCGTCGCGCCCGGGCAGCTTCAGCAGCCGGATCAGCGGCGGCAGCGTCAGTCCCTGGCCGACGAGGGTGCCGATGACGGTCGTGAAGGTGAGGAAGAGGACCAGATTGCGGGCCGGGAAGTCGCCGCCGCGCACGGTGAGCGGGATCGAGAACGCGACGGCCAGCGACACCACCCCGCGCATCCCGGCCCAGGAGATGACGAACGGCACCGGCCAGGGGATGTCCTCGCGCATCTTCTGCCGCACCAGCCCCGGCAGATACGTCGCCGGATAGACCCAGACGAACCGCATCACCACCACGGCGGCCAGCACGGCGACCGCGTACCACAGCGCCTCCCCGACCCCGTACGGACCGAGGCCCTCCACGACGACCCGCAGCTGCAGCCCGATCAGCGCGAAGACGACGGACTCCAGCACGAAGCCGACCATCTTCCACACCGCCTCCTCCTGCAGCCGGGTCGCGAAGTCCACCTGCCACGACCGGTGCCCGAGATACAGCCCGACCACGACGACGGCCAGCACCCCGGAGGCGTGCAGCTCCTCGGCCAGGGCGTACGCGAAGAACGGGATGAGCAGCGACAGGGTGTTCTGCAGCAGCGGCTCCGTCAGCCGCACCCGCAGCCAGTGCAGCGGCACCATCAGCGCCAGCCCCACCCCGACCCCGCCGAGCGCGGCGAGCGCGAACTCCCCCAGCCCCCCGGCCCAGCTGGCGCCCTCCCCCACCGCGGCGGCCAGCGCCACCTTGTACGCGGTGATCGCGGTGGCGTCGTTGACCAGCGACTCGCCCTGCAGGATGGTCGTGATCCGCGACGGCAGCCCGACCCGCCGGGCGATCGCGGTCGCCGCCACGGCGTCCGGCGGCGCGACCACCGCGCCGAGCACCAGCGCGGCCGTCAGCGGCAGCCCGGGGACCACGGCGTACGCGATCAGCCCGACGGCGGCCGTCGCGAACAGCACGTAGCCGACGCTGAGCGCCATCACCGCACGCATGTTCGCCCGCAGATCGAGGTACGAGCTGTCGAGCGCCGCGGTGTGCAGCAGCGGCGGCAGCACGAGCGGCAGCACGACGTGCGGGTCGAGTCCGTACCCGGGAATCCCCGGTACGTAGGAGGCGGCCAGTCCCGCCGTGACGAGCAGCAGCGGCGCGGGCACGGGGGTGCGCCGGGCGAGGCCCGCCACCACGGCGCTGCCGGCCACCAGCATGAGCATGGGGAACGCGTTCATCGCCAACGATCTAACCTGGCCGCATGACCGAATGCCTACATGTGTCCGAACTTCCGGCCGTGGAAGTGTCGCCGTTGAGCGAGACCTGTCTGGAATGTCTGGCGGCCGGCACCCAGCCCGTGCATCTGCGGCTGTGCCTGGTCTGCGGTCATGTCGGCTGCTGCGACTCCTCCCCGCTGCGGCACGCCACCGCCCACTTCCACGAGTCCGGGCACGCGGTGATGCGCAGCTTCGAGGCGGGCGAGGACTGGCGCTGGTGCTTCGTCGACCAGTTGCTGGTCTGAGGTCCGATACGTACGCGCTGACCTGCGGCAAGTCGACACATCGATCAGTCGACGGGTCCGAACAAGCCACTCGGCCGCCCGGGGCCTACGCTGGGACCATGATCCGCGAAGCCCGGCCCGGCGATGTGCCGGCCATCCACGCCATGGTGCGTGACCTGGCCGAACACCACGATGTCACGCAGACCGAGGCCACCGACGAGAAGCTGCACGAGGCGCTCTTCGGTCCGCACCCCGCGGTCTTCGCCCTGATCGCCGAGGCGCCGGGCGACCCGGCCCCGGCGGGCTTCGCGCTGTGGTTCCGCAGCTTCTCCACCTGGTCCGGCAACCACGGCGTGTATCTCGAGGACCTGTTCGTCCGCCCGCCGTACCGCGGCTCCGGTCACGGAAAGGCGCTGATGGCGCGGCTGGCGGCGCTCTGCGTGGAGCGGGGCTGGGACCATTTCGAATGGTCCGTCCACGAGGACAACGAGAAGGCGGCGGCGATCTACGAGGCCCTGGGCGCCGTCCCGCAGCCGGTGTGGACCGGCTACCGGCTGGAGGGCCGGGCCCTCCTTGATCTCGCTTCGTCACAGAGCGTCAACACTCCGTGATCGCCCCGGGAATTGGCCCTGCACAGCTCTAGCCACTGTCCGTACCCGAAGGCTTACCATTAGTGACACTGGCGGGATGGCGGGTCCTTCCCCGTACCAGGGGGACAGCAGCCGACCACTCGCGGTAGCGTCGCATGCGAACCGTGCGCCGGTCCGGCCGGTCACCCCTTGTGAGGGATGACCGCCGGGTTCCGGCACCATGGAAACTCGCTGTACTCACGCTCGTTGAAAGACGCAGCGCGCGCCACCTTGGAGGTGAGGGTGTCCCAGAACGAAGGCGAGCCCAGGCCGAAGGACTTCGTGGAAGTCCGGCTGCCGGCCGCGGGGGCCTATCTGTCGGTCCTGCGAACGGCCACGGCAGGGCTGGCGGCCCGCTTGGACTTCACCCTCGACGAGATCGAGGACCTGCGGATCGCGGTCGACGAGGCCTGCGCGATCCTGCTCCAGCAGGCCGTACCGGGCTCGGTGCTCACCTGTGTGTTCCAGCTCGACAGCCAGGCGGAGAAGCCCGACCGGCCCGCCCTGCTGGTGACGGTCTCGGCGCCGACCACGGACGGCAGGGCGCCCGAGCGCGACACCTTCGCCTGGACGGTGCTCTCGGCTCTCGCCGGCCGGGTCGACTCGACCGTGTCGGAGGACCGTACGGTCACCATCAGCCTGCACAAAGAGCGCGGCGCCGGCCCCGGCCAGACATGAACTGCGCGAGGAGGGCGGCCTGATGAACGAGGGGCACGAGGCGCCGGCCCCGGGACAGCAGTCCCGGGGTGATGCCGTACGAAGGGGCTTGTTGGCGGCTGTGGAGCACGAGCGGGAACCGCGGGGACGCGCCGAAGGGGCACCGGAGGCGGCGCCTTCGGCAGGGGCGACAGACGGGCGGGCTGAGCAGATGGACGGACACGAGCACGGCCGGCACACCAGCCGGCGTGATCCCTCCCCGGGCCCCACGGGCAGGGCGTACCCCACGCCCTCGGGCAGGGGCTATCCGGCGGACCGCGGCGCGGCCCGGGAGATGTTCCACGAGCTGCGCAAACTCCCCGAGGGCACGGCGGAGTACGCGGAGCTGCGCAACGCCCTGGTCCGTATGCATCTGCCGCTGGTCGAGCATCTGGCCCGGCGCTTCCGCAACCGCGGGGAGCCGCTGGACGATCTGACGCAGGTCGCCACGATCGGGCTGATCAAGTCGGTGGACCGGTTCGACCCGGACCGCGGGGTGGAGTTCTCCACGTACGCCACCCCGACCGTGGTCGGCGAGATCAAGCGGCACTTTCGGGACAAGGGCTGGGCGGTGCGCGTGCCGCGCCGGCTGCAGGAGCTGCGGCTGTCGCTGACGTCGGCGACGGCGGAGCTCTCGCAGCGGCACGGCCGGGCGCCGACGGTGCACGAGCTCGCGGAGCAGCTGGGCATCTCCGAGGAGGAGGTCCTGGAGGGCCTGGAGTCGGCCAACGCGTACTCCACGCTGTCCCTGGACGTCCCGGACACGGACGACGAGTCCCCGGCGGTCGCGGACACCCTGGGCGCCGAGGACGACGCCCTGGAGGGCGTGGAGTACCGCGAGTCGCTCAAGCCGCTGCTGGAGGAGCTGCCGCCGCGGGAGAAGAAGATCCTGCTGCTGCGCTTCTTCGGGAACATGACGCAGTCGCAGATCGCGCAGGAGGTCGGCATCTCGCAGATGCACGTCTCGCGGCTGCTGGCCCGCACGCTGGCGCAGCTGCGCGAGCGGCTGCTGGTGGAGGAGTAGGGCTCAGGCCTCCCTGGGCCCGACGCCGAGCGCCTCGACGGTGCTCGGGCTCAGCAGCATGACCAGCGCCGTCAGCGCCACGGCGCCCAGCAGCGCGCCGAGCGGCAGCAGCACCCCGCCGGTGGCGACCATCGTCCACACCACGGGGACGGTCATCAGCTGCGTCATCACGGCCGGCCCCCGGCTCCAGCGGCGCAGCAGCCACAGCCCGCGCGCCGCGGCCAGCGGCAGCACGGCCAGCGCCAGCACGGTCAGCCCGCCGAACAGCGCCGAGCGCCGGCTCCCGCTCTCCCCGGCGGCCAGCGCGACGAGCAGGGCGACGCCCAGCCCGGCCACCACGACGCCCTCGGCGGCGGTCAGCACGGCGGCGACCGTCACCCGTGCGGGACGCGGGCCGGCGGGGTCTTCGGGGGTCGGGGTCGCCCCCCGGGAGGATGCAGAGCTCATGGGCCCCAGGGTATCGGCCGCCCCCGCTCCGGCTTCGCGCCCGTACGCGGCGGTAGGTACCCTGCACTCCATGCGCGCCCTTCTTGTGGTCAACCCCGCCGCCACCACCACGAGTGCGCGGACCCGTGACGTCCTGATCCACGCCCTCGCCAGCGATCTGAAGCTGGACGTGGTGACCACGGAGTACCGCGGCCACGCCCGCGACGTGGCCCGCGCGGCGGCGGAGACCGGCGAGGTGCGCCTCGTCCTGGCCCTGGGCGGCGACGGCACCGTCAACGAGGTCGTCAACGGCCTGCTGCACCACGGCCCCGACCCGGACGCCCTCCCCGGCCTCGCGGTGGTCCCCGGCGGCTCCACGAACGTCTTCGCCCGCGCGCTGGGCCTGCCCAACGACCCGGTGGAGGCCACCGGCGCCCTGCTGGACGCCCTGCGCACCGGCTCGGAGCGCACGGTGGGCCTGGGCCTGGCCTCGGGCACCCCGGGGACGGCGGACGAGGGGGCGCCGGAGCGCTGGTTCACGTTCTGCGCGGGGCTGGGCTTCGACGCCGGCGTGGTGGGCCGGGTGGAGCAGCAGCGGGCGCGCGGGAAGCGGTCGACGCACGCGCTGTACGTCCGCCAGCTGGTGCGCCAGCTGATGTCGGAGCCGCGGCGGCAGGGCACGATAACGCTCGCCCGGCCCGGCGCGGACCCGGTGCGGGGTCTGGTCGCCACGTTCGTCTGCAATACGGCGCCGTGGTCGTATCTCGGCAACAAGCCGCTGTACGCCGCGCCCAAGGCGTCCTTCGACACGGCGCTCGACGTCCTCGGACTGTCGCGCCTGGGACCGGGCGCGGCGGCCCGTTACGGAACGCAGCTGCTCGTCTCCTCTCCGCAGCGCGGACCGCACGGCAAGCACGCTGTGTCACTGCACGACCAGACCTCGTTCACCTTGGAATCACAGGCCCCACTGCCCTTTCAGGTCGACGGTGACCACCTTGGACTGCGTACGAGTGTGTCCTTCACAGGCGTACGGCGCGCACTGCGTGTGATTGTGTGAGTAGAAAGGCCTGCGGGCCTTTATCTCGAACGTACGGACTGCATCTGACCCCTTGATCCAGTGCTGTGAGCCAATCGACACCAAGGAATCCAAAGAAACTTCCCGGAAGGGGTTGTATCCGAAGCTGAGGTTTGCGAACCTTCTCTTGGCGATCGGAACGGCACCCACCGTCGGGCCCTCCAGTTCCTCGCCGGATCTCACTCCACATGTTGAAGGTCACACGGGTTCCCCCGGTCCGGCCTCTTCACTCGTGGGGGGATTCGTGAAAGCGTTCACATTCACAAGCAACTCGCCCGCAACACTATGAGATGGAGCAGTCATGGACTGGCGTCACAACGCCGTTTGCCGCGAGGAAGACCCCGAGCTGTTCTTCCCCATCGGCAACACCGGTCCTGCGCTGCTGCAGATCGAGGAAGCCAAGGCTGTCTGCCGCCGCTGCCCCGTCCAGGAGCAGTGCCTGCAGTGGGCGCTCGAGTCCGGTCAGGACTCCGGCGTCTGGGGTGGC
The DNA here is from genome assembly GCF_009604385.1 of Streptomyces smaragdinus. Classification (GTDB taxonomy): domain Bacteria; phylum Actinomycetota; class Actinomycetes; order Streptomycetales; family Streptomycetaceae; genus Streptomyces; species Streptomyces smaragdinus. Next base: position 48,730 of record NZ_WEGJ01000014.1, on the reverse strand, counting down.
ATGAGCGAGGACGAGCGCCGCGCGATGAAGCGCCGCGCCGCCCGCAACCGGGCCCGCAAGGCCACCGCCTGACCCGCCTGAACGCAGCTGTCCGGCCCCCCGGCGACGGGGGCCGCGGCAACTCTCCTCCGAGCCGCAGCGCGCGGATCCTTTGAGCCCTGGGACCTTTCCGGTTCCGGGGCTCGGGCATTTTCCAGGGGTCCTGCAATTCCCCGGTGGGACAAAACCGTTACATTCCCGGATCCGTTCCGGGACGGGAAGTGAATGGGCGTCAGCGTTTCTTCTCGCCCTGCACCGGGAGATCCAGCGCCACCCGCGTACCGCCCTCCGGCGCCGGTTCCATGGTGAACGTGCCGCCGAGCTCGCCCTCGACGAGGGTCCGTACGATCTGCAGCCCCAGATTGCCCGCCGTGGCCGCGTCGAAGCCCGGCGGCAGTCCGCGGCCGTCGTCCTGGACGGTGACCAGCAGCCTGGCCTTGTCGCGGTTTCCCGAGCGCAGCGCGCCGACCTCGACCGTGCCGGTGTCGCCGGGGCCGAAGCCGTGCTCCAGGGCGTTCTGCAGCAGCTCCGTGAGGACCATCGCCAGCGGGGTGGCCACCTCGGCGTCCAGGACGCCGAAGCGTCCCGTGCGCCGGCCGGTGACCCGGCCCGGGGAGATCTCCGCGACCATCGCCAGCACCCGGTCGGCGATCTCGTCGAACTCCACCCGCTCGTCCAGCGTCTGCGACAGCGTCTCGTGCACGATGGCGATCGAGCCGACCCGGCGCACCGCCTCGTCCAGCGCCTCGCGCGCCCGGCCGTCCGGGTCGTGCGCGGCCAGCCGCCGGGACTGCAGACGCAGCAGGGCGGCGACGGTCTGCAGGTTGTTCTTCACCCGGTGGTGGATCTCCCGGATGGTGGCGTCCTTGGTGATCAGCTCGCGCTCGCGGCGGCGCAGCTCGGTGACGTCGCGCAGCAGGACGAGCGAACCGATCCGCGCGCCCTTGGGCTTGAGCGGGATGGCGCGCAGCTGGATCACGCCGCCGCTGCCCTCGACCTCCGTCTCGCGCGGCGCCCAGCCGCTGGCCAGCTTGACCAGGGCCTCGTCCACCGGCCCCTGGTGCAGGGCCAGTTCGGCGGTGGCCTTGCCCAGATGCAGTCCGACGAGGTCGGCGGCGTGGCCCAGGCGGTGGAACGCGGACAGGGCGTTGGGCGAGGCGTACTGGACGACGCCGTCGGCGTCGAGCCGCAGCAGACCGTCGCCGACGCGCGGCGAGGCCTCGGACTCCATCGACTGGCCCGGGTACGGGAAGGCGCCGGCGGCGATCATCTGCGCCAGGTCGGAGGCGCTCTGCAGATACGTCAGCTCCAGCCGGCTGGGGGTGCGTACCGTCAGCAGATTGGTGTTGCGGGCGATCACGCCCAGCACCCGGCCCTCCCGGCGCACGGGGATCGACTCGACCCGGACCGGGACCTCCTCGCGCCACTCCGGGTCGCCCTCGCGGACGATGCGGCCCTCGTCGTACGCGACGTCCAGCATCGGGCGCCGGCCGCGCGGGACGAGGTGGCCGACCATGTCGTCCTGGTAGGAGGTGGGCCCGGTGTTGGGCCGCATCTGCGCCACGGAGACATAGCGCGAGCCCTCGAGGGTGGGGATCCACAGCACGAGGTCCGCGAAGGAGAGGTCGGCGAGCAGCTGCCACTCCGACACGAGCAGATGGAGCCACTCGAGGTCGGTTTCGGTCAGCGCGGTGTGCTGGCGCACGAGGTCGTTCATGGAGGGCACGCCTCGAGCGTACCCGGGCGGGCGTACGGGGCCGGTTCCGGTGGTGCAGACCTCTAGACGGAGACAAGTGGTCTAGTCCACAATGGCTTGCAGTTGCTTCCGGCCTCCCCGCACAGGAGGGCGGAACGAGGATCGTGGCGCTCTCTGCCCTGACTGCGTCCCGGCCTCCCGCCGGCCGTTCCCGCGGGGCCGCACACCCCGCGACACCGCCGGCTCAGCTCCGGGCTGCGGTGCCGGGGCGGGTTGAGGGTCCCGCTCCAGGCGCCGCGGCCCGAAGTCATGTCCCGGGCCAGGCCTGCATCGCCCGCTCGGCCACGGCCTCCAGCTCCTCGCGCGTGGCCCCGTCCCGGGCCTGCTGCTCCATCCCCTGGAAGACGGCGGCGACATAGTGCGCCAGCGCCCCCGCGTCCGTGCCGGGCGGCAGCTCGCCTTCGTCGATGCCGCGGCGGATGCGCTCCTCGTACGAGCCGATGTTACGTATCCGCAGGTCGCGCAGATATTCGCGGACCTCCGCCGTGTTGGTGTTCGTCCCCGCGCTCATGATCAGACAGCCGCGCGGGCGGCCGGGCGTCGTGTGCTCCACCGCGGCGTCGCGCAGCAGCCGCTCCATCGCCCCGCGCGCCGTGGGCTCGGTCAGGGCGAGGGCACTGAAGCCGCCGTAGGCGTGCGCGTAGACCTGCACCGCCTCCTCGAACAGGGCCCGCTTGTCGCCGAACGCCGCGTACAGGCTCGGGGCGGCGATACCCATCGCCGCCGTCAGGTCGGCGACGGACGTCGCCTCGTAGCCGTGCTCCCAGAACGTGAACACGGCCTGCTTCAGGGCCGCCTCCCGGTCGAAGGACCGGGGGCGTCCGCGCTGCTTGGCGGTCATGCGGCCAATTCTATAGCGGGCGTTAGGAAACGTGGTACGGTCCTTTCTGTAGCGACCACTAAAGAAGGGGGGCGCGGCCATGGGCGCGCTCAGGGGCAAGACGGCTCTGGTGACGGGCGGCAGCCGCGGCATCGGGCGGGGCATCGCCGAGCGGCTGGGCCGGGACGGGGCCAGGGTGGGGGTGCATTACGGCAGCGACGGGGCGGCGGCGAAGGAGACGGTCGCCGCGATCGAGGAGGCCGGCGGCTCGGCGTTCGCGATCCGGGCGGAGCTGGGCGCGCCGGGGGCCGCCGAGGCGCTGTGGGAGGCGTACGACGCGCACGCGGACGGGGTGGATGTCCTGGTGAACAACGCGGGGGTGGTGGCCCCGGGGACGGTCTCGGAGGTCTCCGAGGAGGACTACGACCGGGTCTTCGCCGTCAACACCAAGGCGCCGTTCTTCGTCACCCGGCTCGGTCTGGACCGGCTGCGCGACGGGGGCAGGATCGTCAACGTGTCGACGGGCCTGACCCGGGGAGCGGGGATGCCCGGGATCATCGCGTACTCGATGACGAAGGGGGCGATCGACGTCTTCACGGCGAAGCTGGCGGCGACGGTGGGCGAGCGGGGGATCACGGTGAACGCGGTGGCGCCGGGAGTCATCGACACGGACATGAACGCGCCGTGGCTCGGGGACGAGGGTTCGCGGACGCGGACGGAGGTCGCGGGCTGGTCCCCGCTGAACCGGCTGGCGCGGCCGGCGGAGGTGGCGGACGTCGTGGCGTTCCTCGCCTCGGACGACAGCCGGTGGGTCACGGGACAGTGGATCGACGTGACGGGCGGCGCGCTGCTCTGAGGTGTACGTACGGGGCGGGGCCGACGCGGCTCGGGCCCGCCCCGTACGGGCCGGGGACTCCTGGCAGGCCCTAGATGCCCTGCCAGTCGGGCTTGTTGTCGTAGGCGTGGCGGAAGTAGTCGGCCAGCTTCAGCTTCGACGCCGCCGCCTCGTCCACCACGACGGTCGCGTGCCGGTGCAGCTGCAGCGCGGACGCCGGTACAACGGAGGCGACCGGTCCCTCGACCGTCGCGGCGACGGCGTCGGCCTTGCCCTCGCCGGTCGCGAGCAGGACCAGATGGCGGGCGTCGAGGATGGTCCCGATGCCTTGGGTAATCACATGGTGCGGGACCTGGGTGATGTCCCCGGCGAAGAAGCGGGCGTTGTCGACCCGGGTCTGCTGGGTGAGCGTCTTGATCCGGGTGCGCGAGGCCAGGGACGAGCAGGGCTCGTTGAAGCCGATGTGGCCGTCCGTGCCGATCCCCAGCAGCTGGAGGTCGACGCCGCCGGCCCAGGCCAGCGCCTTGTCGTACTCGTCGCAGGCGGCCTGGACGTCCTCGGCGGTGCCGTCGGGGCCCAGGAAGGACTCCTCGGTGAGCCCGAGCGGCTCCACGACCTCGCGCAGCACCACGGAGCGGTAGGACTCGGGGTGCCCCTGGGGCAGTCCGACGTACTCGTCGAGCTGGGCGATACGGGCCTTCGACGCGTCCACGGCGCCTTCGCGGACCTTCGCGGTGAGGGCCTGGTATATCGGCAGCGGGGTGGATCCGGTGGCCACACCGAGCAGGGCCTCGGGCTTGCGGCGCAGGAGGGCGGCGATGGCCTCCGCGATCAGCTCGCCGCCTGCCTCGGCGTCCGGGACGATGACAACTTCCACGCTGGCCTGCCTTTATGCGGGGTGGGAGTGGTTTAGACCAATCTAGCAGAGGGGGCGGCGGAGGCCCAGCTTCCCGCCTGCGCCTGCGCCGCGTTCGCGTCCGCGGGAGTGCCGCGTCGGCCTCCGCGCCTTCGGCGCGGAGCGAATGCCCACCCGCGGCCGCCCGTTACCGTGCGGATGGGTCACCCTGCCGACGCTCCCCCGCAGCACCGGCACGCTGGCCCCGTCTTGCCCCGCACGAAGCGCCGGCACGCTGACCCCGCCCTTTACCCCCCACGAAGCGCCGGCACGGTGACCTCGATGCACGGCAACGGGTGGCTGTGGGTGGGAACATTCCCGCGCCGGAGGCGCGGGGCCGGCGCGGCACCGCAGCCAAAACGCCTACCGAACCCCCGCGATGACCTCCGCGGCAGCGACCCCGCACACCCGCGAAGCCCCCCGCGTAGCGATGTGCAGCGCCCCAAGAGGCGAAGCCTGAGGCACCCCCATCTCCACCACGACCGCATCCGGCCGAGCCGAAAGCACCGCCGCCAGCGCCTCCCCCATCCAGGGATGCCGATGCACGTCCCGCACCACGGCGACCAACGGCCGCTCCCCCGCCGCGGCCACAGCCTCCGCCCCGGACGAGGAGGGCCCGAAGTACCCGCCCACGGTCCCCGGCAGAAGCCGGGCCAGCTCCGGCACGAGCCCCCACGGCGTCTCGTCCCCCGCCGCCATATTGGCGACCGGCGTAAAGGACGCCACATACACCGGAGCGGAAAAAGGGGTGACCCCCGAAGCCCCGGTAACGGTGAGCGCCCGCCGCGCCGCGACCAGCCCGACCGGCGAACCGGCCCCGGCCGACGGGTCGGCGAGTGCGGCCCCCTCCACCGCACTCGCCCGCGAGGACGCCCAAGCGGCGAGCCCCCGCACCCGTGAGGCCGCCTCGGCCAGCCGCTCCTCGGCGAGTTCCCCGGACCGTACCGCCGCGGCGATCGCGTCCCGGAGCCCGACGACGAGCTCGTCGTCGGCGTTGAAGCCCAGGCACAGCGCGTCCGCGCCGGCTGACAGGGCCATGACCGCGCCCCGGGCCATGCCGTACGTCTCGGCGATGGCCCGCATCTCCAGCGCGTCGGTGGTGACGACGCCGTCGAAGCCCAGCCCGCCGTCGGCGACCGGCCCCCGCAGCAGCCCGGTGAGCACCGGACGGCTGAGGGTGGCCGGCAGCGTCGGGTCGAGCGCCGAGAGCACGATGTGCGCGCTCATCACGACCTTCGCCCCCGCGTCGATCGCCGCCCGGAACGGCACCAGCTCCCGTGCCCGCAGCACCTCGAGCGGCACGCCGATGTGCGGCAGCGCGTGGTGGGAGTCGGTGGCGGTGTCGCCGTGCCCGGGGAAGTGCTTGACGCAGGCGATCACGCCGGAGTCGTGCAGCCCGCGGACGTACGCCGCGGTGTGCCGCGCCACCAGCTCCTGGCCGGAGCCGAAGGAGCGCACCCCGATCACCGGGTTGTCCGGGTCGGAGTTGACGTCGGCGGACGGCGCCCAGTCCATCGTGACGCCGCACTCCGCCAGCATCCGCCCCAGCTCCCGGGCGACCGCCCGGGTGAGGTCCACGTCGTCCACCGCGCCCAGGGCGAGGTTGCCGGGGAAGGACGAGCCGGTACGCACCTCGAGCCGGGTGACGTCACCGCCTTCCTCGTCCGTCGCGACGATCACCTCGGGCCGTACCGACCGCAGCCGCGCGGTGAGCGCCGCGACCTGCTCGGCGTCACGCACGTTGCGCCCGAAGAGCGCCACGCACGTCAGCCCGTCGTCGAGCCGCCGCAGCACCCACTGGGGCGGCTCGAGCCCGTCGAAGCCGGGGTGCAGGACGGTGAGCGCGTCCCGGGTGATCGTGTCGTGCCCCTGGATGACAGTGGACATATGTGCTGTTACCCCTTCACCGCTCCGGCCGTCAGTCCTCCGGTGACCTTACGTTGCAGCACCAGGAAGACCACGAGCACGGGGATCGCGAAGAGGCTGGCCGCGGCCATGGTGGCGCCCCAGTCGTCACCGAAGGCCGTCTGGAAGCTCGACAGCCACAGCGGCAGGGTCTGGGCCTCGGCGTCCTTGTTGAGGATCAGCACCAGCGGGAACTCGTTCCAGGCCGTGATGAAACCGAAGAGCGAGGTGGACATCAGGCCCGGGGCCAGCAGCGGGAAGATCACCTTGATGAACGCCTGCATCCGCGAGGCCCCGTCCACCATCGCCGCCTCCTCCAGGTCCTTGGGCACGGCGGCGATGAAGCCGCGCAGCGTCAGGACGGTCAGCGGCAGCACCATCATGGTGTAGAAGAGCGTCAGCGGGAGCAGCTGGTTGAGCATGTCCGAGTCACGCGCGATCAGATAGATCGCGATGACCATGACCTCCCACGGCGCCATCTGCGCGATCATGAACAGCAGGACGAACCCGCGCCGCCCCTTGAACTTGATCCGCGCCAGCGCGAAGGCGGCCAGCATCGCCACGAACAGGGAGAGCAGCACCGCCCCGACCGTGACGACGAACGAGTTGCGCACCAGCGTCCAGAAGTGGTCCGCGTTGATCGCGGTACGGAAGTTCTCCAGCGTGGGCGACGTCGGGAACCACACGGGGGTGTCCGACAGGATGTCGCCGCGCACCTTGAACGCCGTGCTGAACATCCAGTACACGGGGAAGACAAAGACGACCGTGAGGATCACGGCGGTGGCGTTGGGCCAGATACGGCCGGCGAGTGAGCGCCTCACAGCTGCTCCTCCTCGTGCTTGAGGGTCAGACGGAGGTAGTACGAGGTGAGCGCGAGCAGGATCAGGATCGTCAGGATGGAGATCGCCGCGCCCATGCCGTAGTGCTGGTTGCCGACACCTTCGACGAAGGCGTACACGGGGAGCGTCTCGGTGAGCCGCTCCGGGCCGCCGCCGTTGACCGCGAAGATCTGGGCGAACGACTTGAAGATCCAGATGATCTGCAGGAACGTCGTGGCCAGCAGGAACGGCCGCAGGAACGGGTAGGTCACGGTGGACCAGAGCTTGAGCGCCCCGGCGCCGTCCATCCGCGCGGCCTCGTACAGCTCGGCGGGGATCGTGGTGGTGGCGGCGTAGAGGTTGAACGCCACGAACGGGATCGACTGCCAGACGATGAGCAGGGTCACCACGAAGAAGGTGGAGAACTGGTGGCCGGTCCAGTTGTACTCGGCCATCGAGTGCCAGCCCAGGGCGTCCAGCACCCAGTTGACCACGCCGAAGCGGGAGGCGAAGAGCCACTGGTAGACGGTGGTGGCGCCGATCATGGGCATCGCCCAGGCGAGGGTCAGCGCGATGGAGAGCGTGAGCCGCATCCGCTTGCCGAGCCGGGCGAGCAGCAGGCCCGTCAGCGTGCCCAGCACCATGACCAGGGTGACGTTGACCACCGTGAAGATCAGCGACCGCTGGGCGACGTGCCAGAACTCCGCGTCGGAGAGCAGTTCCCGGTAGTTCTCGACGCCGTTCCACTCGGTGAGGTGCTGGATCAGCTGGCGCATGTTGAGGTTCTGGAACGACAGCATGCCGTTCTTCACCAGGGGCCAGCCCAGCAGCACCACGGTGGCCACGAGCGCCGGGAGGAGCAGCAGATACGGCACCGCGCCCGTACTCACACGGCGCGCGGGCCGTCCCTCCCTGCGCCGGCCGGCCGCCTCCCCCGGAGGCTGTCCTCCGCCGCCGTCCTTGCGCGGCGTGCCGGCTCCTGACGGAGCCACTTGGGACGATACGGACATGTACTGCTCCTCCTTACGGCCACGGGGGCCGCACTCCTGTCCACGCCCCGCGCCGGCGAGGGGCAAGTCTCGTGAACGCCCGCCGGCGACGGTGCCACCGCACCTGCCACGGGCGGCCACGGGTGGGAACACCCCGCGGCGGGTGCCGCCGCGGGGTGGGTTGTGCGGGCGCCGGTACGGGGCGGGGTGCCGGAAGGAGACACCCCGCCCCGGGCGGCTAGCGCACGATCACTGATCCTGCGCGAGCCTCTTGTTGAGCTCGCTCTCGACCTGCTTGGCGGCGTCCGCGTGCGACTTGCCCTGCAGCACGAGCGTCATGTAGGTCTTGATCGGGTTCGGCACGTTCTCCACCGCGGCCCACTCGGGGATCAGCGGGGTGGTGCCACCGAACTTCGCGGACGGGGCGGCGGCCTCGGCCGGGGCGTTGCCCGTCAGGTTGGTGAGCAGCGACTCCTTGTTCGGGATGACGCCGTTCGCCTTGGCCAGGGCACCCTCGTACTTGTCGGACAGCGCCAGCTTCAGGAACTCCTTCGCGAGCTCCTGCTTCTCGCTGCCCGCCGCGATGGCGAGGTTCGAGCCACCGAGGAAGACGCCCTCGGGCTTGTCGGCGGTCTCACCCGGGATGGTGAAGTAGCCGATGTCCGACTCGATCTTCTTGTTGGCGGCGATGGCGGTGCCGGCCTCCCAGCCCATGCCGATGATCGCGCCGGTCTTGCCCTTGGCGAAGACCTCGGCCTGCTGCGGGGTGGCCTCGTCCTTGTCCTTGGGGGCCTTGGAGTAGTCCGCGTACTGCTTGTAGAGCGCCATCGCCTCGCCGACCTTCGGGTCGGAGAGGTTGGACACCCACTTGTCGCCGTCCTGCTTGACGAGCTGGGCGTCCTTGCCGATGAGCAGACCGTCGAAGAAGTACCAGTTCTGGCCGGGCAGGTAGATCGGCTCGGCGTCGGTCTTGTCGCCGATCAGCTTCAGGTCGTCCAGGAACTCCTGGCGGGTCTTCGGCGGGGCGGCGATGCCGGCGTCGGCCCAGATCTTCTTGTTGTAGATGACGACGCGGTTGGCGAAGTACCACGGGGCGGCGTACTGCTTGCCGTCGTAGATCGAGGACTCGTTGAGGGCCTCGGTCCAGTCGGCGCCCACCTCGGACTTCAGGTCGGACAGGTCGGACAGACCGCCCGTGGCCGCGTACGCCGGGGTCTGGGTGTTACCGACCTCCAGCACGTCCGGCGGGTTGGACTCGGAGAGAGCGGTGGTGATCTTCTGCTGGATCCCGTTCCACTGCTGGACCTCGAACTTCAGCTTCGCGCCGGTCTTCTTCTCGAACTCGGCGGTCAGGTCCTTCAGCCACGGGTCCGGCGTCGAGCCGTCCATCGCCCAGAAGGTGAGCGTCTGGCCCTTGAAGCTCTCGGGACCGGCCTTCTTGCCGGAGCCCTTGTCCCCGTCGTCGTCCGAGCCACATGCCGCCAGCCCCGCTATCAGGGCCGCGGCGCCCACCGCCGCAATGATCTTGCGCTTCACGCCATCCTCCTCGGATGCCAATTACTCCCCCACCCGACGGAAAATCCAGGCTTCCGGGCACTGCCCGTGGGGCTGAGTGTGGTCTTTAATGGTTTAGACCTGCCAGGGGTGTCATGGTCCAGACCAATTAAGTTGACGGCAGCTTGGCCTAGACCATTGGGGGTGTCAAGGGTCTGGTGAACCCTTGTCACCTGTCGTTACCGGACCGATGCCGGGTGGACCTGTGACCGCCCGGGACCGGCCGGATACCAGTGGCCCGTGACCATCCCGTCATCGGCGCCCCCGCCCCAGGACGGCGGGGGCGTGCCAGGATGTGAGCCGCAGTCAACGGAGGAGCTATGAGGACGAACGCCGGTTCGGCGCGCGCGGGTCAGACGGCCGCCGGCCAGCCCCAGCGGGGCACGGCCGCGGACGAGACCGAGGGGCCGGGCACCGCCCCGCGCACCGCCCGCGTGCCCAAGTACTACCGGCTGAAGCGGCATCTGCTGGAGATCACCGAGACCCTCCCGCCAGGCACCCCGGTGCCGCCCGAGCGCACGCTCGCGGCGGAGTTCGACACCTCCCGCACCACGGTCCGCCAGGCCCTGCAGGAGCTGGTGGTCGAGGGCCGGCTGGAGCGCATCCAGGGCAAGGGCACCTTCGTCGCGAAGCCCAAGGTCTCCCAGGCCCTGCAGCTCACCTCGTACACCGAGGACATGCGCGCCCAGGGTCTGGAGCCGACCTCCCAGCTGCTGGACATCGGCTACGTCACGGCCGACGACCGGCTCGCCGAGCTGCTGGAGATCACCGCCGGCGGCCGGGTGCTGCGGATCGAGCGGCTGCGGCTGGCCAGCGGCGAGCCGATGGCCATCGAGACCACCCATCTGTCGGCGAAACGGTTCCCCGCCCTGCGCCGCAGCCTGGTGAAGTACTCCTCTCTCTATACGGCGCTCGCCGAGGTCTACGACGTCCACCTCGCCCAGGCCGAGGAGACCATCGAGACCTCCCTGGCCACCCCGCGCGAGGCCGGCCTGCTCGGCACGGACGTGGGACTGCCGATGCTGATGCTCTCCCGGCATTCCGTCGACGCGGATGGGGAACCCGTGGAGTGGGTACGGTCCGTCTATCGGGGCGACCGCTACAAGTTCGTCGCGAGGCTGCAGCGTCCGAACGACTGAATCCGTCGCTCCGCTTTGCTGATGCGTATCGCCTTCGTGACCGATCCGCTATCCGAACAGGTAGTGACGCGGACCGTACGGTTGTTTTAGATTTCGTCCGCAATCACTGGCCAGACGCATCTGCGCAGGGGACGGAGCCGATATGTCGACGACGCACGCAACAGCACCACCGGAAGACAGAGCCAGGAAGCCGCTGACTCCGAAGTCCATAGCCATCTGGGTCCTGGTCGCCGTCATCGGCGCCATCGGATGGTCCGTCCTCGCCCTGGCCCAGGGCGAGGAGATCTCCGCGGCCTGGATGGTCGCGGCGGCGCTCGGCTCGTACGCCATCGCCTACCGGTTCTACTCGAAGTTCATCGCCTGGCGGGTGCTGAAGGTCGACAGGAACCGGGCGACGCCGGCCGAGCTGAACGACAACGGTGTCGACTTCCACCCGACGGACCGCCGGGTGCTCCTCGGTCACCACTTCGCCGCGATCTCCGGCGCCGGCCCGCTGGTCGGCCCGGTGCTCGCCGCGCAGATGGGCTACCTGCCCGGGACCATCTGGATCGTGGCCGGCGTGATCTTCGCCGGTGCCGTCCAGGACATGGTGGTGCTCTTCTTCTCCACCCGCCGCGGGGGCCGCTCGCTCGGCCAGATGGCGCGTGAGGAGATCGGCCCGGTGGGCGGTGCCGCGGCGCTGGTCGGCGTGTTCGCCATCATGATCATTCTGCTCGCGGTGCTGGCCCTGGTCGTCGTGAACGCCCTGGCCGGCTCGCCGTGGGGCACCTTCTCCATCGGCATGACCATCCCGATCGCCCTGTTCATGGGCTTCTACCTGCGGGTCATCCGCCCGGGCCGGGTCGCCGAGGTCTCCGTCGTCGGTATCGTCCTGCTGCTGCTCGCCCTGGTCGGCGGCAAGTACATCGCCGACTCCTCGCTCGCGGACACGTTCACGCTGAGCAAGGAGGCCCTGGTCATCTGGATCGTGGTCTACTCCTTCATCGCGTCCGTGCTCCCGGTGTGGATGCTGCTCGCGCCGCGCGACTACCTGTCGACGTTCATGAAGTTCGGCACCATCGGCCTGCTCTTCGTCGGTGTGCTGGTGGCCTCCCCGGCCCTGAAGATGGACGGTGTCACCGACTTCGCCGGCGCCGGTACGGGTCCGGTGTTCGCCGGTTCGCTCTTCCCGTTCGTCTTCATCACCATCGCCTGCGGCGCCGTCTCCGGGTTCCACGCGCTCATCTCCTCGGGCACCACCCCGAAGATGCTGCAGAAGGAGACCCAGATCCGCATGATCGGCTACGGCTCCATGCTGATGGAGTCCTCCGTGGCGATCATGGCGATGATCGCCGCCTGTGTGCTCGACCCGGGTCTGTTCTTCGGGATGAACTCGGCGCCGGGTGTGATCGGCACCACGGTCCAGTCGGCCTCCGAGGCCATCAACAACATGGGCTACGTGATCACCCCCGAGGCGCTCACCGCCGCCGCCAAGTCCGTCGAGGAGGCGTCCCTGCTGTCCCGTACGGGTGGCGCGCCGACCTTCGCGCTCGGCGTCTCGGAGATCTTCTCCGCGGTGACCGGCGACGGCCTGAAGGCCTTCTGGTACCACTTCGCGATCATGTTCGAGGCGCTGTTCATCCTCACGGCGCTGGACGCGGGCACCCGGGTGGGCCGCTTCATGCTCCAGGACTCCCTGGGCAACATCTACAAGCCGCTGAAGAAGGTCAGCTGGTGGCCGGGCCTGATCGTCACCTCCGCGATCACCACCGCCCTGTGGGGCTACTTCCTGTGGACCGGCGTGAAGGACCCGCTGGGCGGCATCAACCAGCTCTTCCCGCTGTTCGGTATCTCCAACCAGCTGCTGGCGGCCATCGCGCTGACGGTCTGCACCACGCTGCTGATCAAGTCCGGCCGGCTCAAGTTCGCCTGGGTCACCGGTCTGCCGACGCTGTGGCTGGCCGTCGTCACGCTCACCGCGAGCTGGCAGAAGGTGTTCTCCACGGACGTCAAGGTCGGCTTCTTCGAGCTGCGCTCGCAGGCCCAGGCCGCGATCGACGCCGGCAAGCCGTTCCCGCCGGCCAAGACGATCGGGGAGACCGAGACCGCGGTCACCAACGCCACCGTCCAGGGCACGCTGTCCGCGGTCTTCGCCCTGCTGGTGATCATCGTGATCATCGACGCCACCCGGGTGTGCGTGAAGGCGCTGCGCAACCCCGAGGCGGTCGTCAGCCACGAGGACCCGTACGTCGAGTCCAAGTTCGTCGCTCCCGCGCAGCTCTTCGCCACCAAGGAGGAGAAGGCTGAGCTGGAGGCGGCCGGCCTCGGCTCGGGCGGCGGCCGGATCTCCGAGGACCGGGAGGGTCAGCCGGCATGACGATCACGACGGTGGGCAAGAAGGTCTGGCGCTTCATCCAGGAGCTGACGGACGAGACGGCGTACGAGCGGTATGTGGAACACGCCCGTAAGCACGATGCCGCCGCCGAGGTCATGGACCGCCGGGAGTTCGAACGCTGCCGGATGGACCAGCGCGAGGCGGACCCGAAGAACGGTTTCCGCTGCTGCTGACGCCTACGCCGCGGAGACAGCGCCGAAACGTCTCTGCACAGGCGGCCGACGGGCCGTCGCCCTCACCGGGCGGCGGCCCGTCGGCGTACCGGCGCCCGGGTGACGCGTCCGCGGAGCCGCCCTGCACACTTGGCTGCATGGACTTCGTGATCAGGCCCGTGCGCCCCGGGGAGACCGATGCCGTCGGCGAGCTGACCGCTCGCGTCTATCTGGACGGCGGGCTGCTGGGGGGCGGCGCGGACGACCCGTATCTGACGCATCTCAAGGACGCCCGCGGCCGCGCCGAGCACGCGGAGCTGCTGGTGGCCGTGGACCCCGGGGACGGGGCGCTGCTGGGCGCCGTGGCGTTCGTCGGGGACGGCGGGCGGTACGCGGACCTCGCCGGGCCCGGTGAGGCGGAGTTCCGGATGCTCGTCGTCGACCCGGACGCGCGCGGGCGCGGCGTCGGGGAGGCGCTCGTACGCCGCTGTCTGGAGCTGGCGAAGGAGCGCGGGCGCAGCCGGATCCTGCTGTCGACCCAGCAGATCATGCACGCCGCCCACCGGCTGTACGAGCGGCTGGGCTTCGTCCGTCTCCCCGAGCGGGACTGGCACCCCGAGCCCAACCCCACGCTGCTGCTCCTGGTGTACGTGCTCGACCTCTGACGGGAACTCCGGACACAACATGTGGGGGCGGCCACCATCGGCCGCCCCCACATGTATGCTCGACTCCGCTGTCGACGCAGGGGAATCCGGTGTGAGTCCGGAACTGTCCCGCAACGGTGTGCGGTATCGGCGTATGCCCTGATACCCGTGAGTCCGAGGACCTGCCGACGGCACGCCCCGCACGGGGCGTCTGTATTCGTCCGGGTCTCGCGGGTTGGGCCTCACGGACGCCACGGGGGTGCGCGCGAGCCTGCCCGCGCGGCGCCGGACCCTCCCCTCGCGGCCCCAGCCGAGCGAGGGAGTGCATCACCTTGACCATCGCACCGCCGGCACCGGAGCCCGTAACGGCTTCGCTGCCGCAGCTGCTGACGGAGCTCACCGCCGATCTGCCCGCCGCCGACCCCGGCCGGGTCACCGCCGCCGCGCTGGCCGGCCGCCATCCCGGCACCGACGAGGCCGGGCTGCGCGCCCTGGCCACGGAGGCCGCCGCCGGGCTGATCGGCGAGGAGCCGCAGTACTCCACGCTCGCCGCCCGGCTGCTCACCCGCGCGATCCGCGAGGAGGCCGGCGCCCAGGGAGCCGTCTCGTTCGGCGCGTCGATCGCCGTGGGCCACCGCGAGGGCCTGATCGCCGACGCCACCGCCGCGTTCGTCCGCGAGCACGCCGCGACGCTGGACGCGCTCGTCGGGCGGTCCCTGGCCGAGGGGCGCGACGACCTCTTCGGCTACTTCGGCCTGCGTACGGTCTACACCCGCTATCTGCTGCGTCACCCGGTCAACCGGCAGGTCATCGAGACCCCGCAGCACTTCTTCCTGCGCGTCGCCTGCGGACTGGCCGCCGGCTCGGACGACGCGGCGGTGGCGGAGGTCGCGGAGCTGTACCGGCTGATGAGCACGCTGTCGTACCTCCCCTCCTCCCCCACCCTGTTCAACTCCGGCACCCGCCACCCGCAGATGTCGTCCTGCTATCTGCTGGACTCCCCGCTCGACGAGCTCGACTCGATCTACGAGCGCTACCACCAGGTCGCCCGCCTCTCGAAGCACTCCGGCGGCATCGGCGTCCCCTTCACCCGCGTCCGCTCCCGCGGCTCGCTGATCCGCGGCACCAACGGGCACTCCAACGGCATCGTCCCGTTCCTGCGCACCCTGGACTCCTCGGTCGCCGCCGTGAACCAGGGCGGCAAGCGCAAGGGCGCCGCCTGTGTCTACCTCGAGCCGTGGCACGCGGACGTCGAGGAGTTCCTGGAGCTGCGCGACAACACCGGCGAGGAGGCCCGCCGCACGCACAACCTGAACCTCGCGCACTGGATCCCCGACGAGTTCATGCGCCGCGTCGAGGCCGACGAGCCGTGGTCGCTGTTCTCCCCGGGGGAGGTGCCGGAGCTGGTCGATCTCTACGGGGGTGAGTTCGACGAGGCGTACCGGCGGGCCGAGGAGGAGGGCCGGTACGTCCGGCAGGTGCCGGCGCGCCAGCTGTACGGGCGGATGATGCGCACCCTGGCGCAGACCGGCAACGGCTGGATGACGTTCAAGGACGCCGCCAACCGGGTCTCCAACCAGACGGCGGAGCCGGGCCGCGTCATCCACTCCTCCAACCTGTGCACGGAGATCCTGGAGGTCTCGGACGACGGCGAGACGGCCGTGTGCAACCTGGGCTCGGTCAACCTCGCCGAGCACATCAGGGACGGCGCCGTGGACTGGGAGCGGCTGGACGAGACCGTCCGTACGGCCGTGGTGTTCCTGGACCGGGTCGTGGACATCAACTTCTACCCGACCCCCCAGGCCGCCGCCTCCAATCAGCGCTGGCGCCCGGTGGGCCTGGGCGTGATGGGCCTGCAGGACGTGTTCTTCCGGCTCCGGCTGCCCTTCGACTCCGCCGAGGCGAAGGCGCTGTCCACCCGGATCTCCGAGCGCATCATGCTCACCGCGTACGCCGCCTCCGCCGACCTCGCCGAGGCCCACGGCGCCCACCCGTCGTACGCCGGGACCCGCGCCGCCCGCGGCGTCCTGCACCCCGACCACTACCCGGACGCCGCGGTCACCTGGCCAAAGAAGTGGACGGCGCTGCGCGAGCGGATCGCAGCGACGGGCCTGCGCAACTCGCTGCTGCTGGCGATCGCCCCGACCGCCACGATCGCCTCCATCGCCGGCGTCTACGAGTGCATCGAGCCGCAGGTCTCCAACCTCTTCAAGCGCGAAACCCTCAGCGGCGAGTTCCTCCAGGTCAACGCCTATCTGGTGGCCGACCTCAAGCGCCTGGGCGTCTGGGACGCGCAGACCCGCGAGGCGCTGCGCGAACAGGGCGGCTCGGTGCAGGACCTGCCGTGGATCCCGGCGGAGCTGCGCGCCCTCTACCGCACGGCGTGGGAGCTGCCGCAGCGCGCGCTGATCGATCTGGCGGCGGCCCGTACGCCGTATCTCGACCAGGCGCAGTCGCTGAACCTCTTCATGGCCGCGCCGACCATCGGCAAGCTCAGCTCGATGTACGCGTACGCGTGGAAGTCCGGGCTGAAGACGACGTACTACCTGCGCTCGCGCCCCGCCACCCGCATCGCGCGGTCGGCGCGCGGGACCGCCGCGCCCGTACCCGTACCCGTACAGCAGACGGACGCCGAGGCGCTCGCCTGCTCCCTCGAGAACCCCGAATCGTGTGAGGCCTGCCAGTGACCGCCCCCGCCGCAACCAAGAACCTCCTCGACCCGGGCTTCGAGCTCACCCTGCGCCCCATGCGCTACCCGGAGTTCTACGAGCGCTACCGGGACGCCATCAAGAACACCTGGACCGTCGAGGAGGTGGACCTCCACTCGGACGTCGCCGACCTGGCGAAGCTGTCCCCGGGCGAGCAGCATCTGATCGGCCGGCTGGTGGCGTTCTTCGCGACCGGCGACTCGATCGTCGCGAACAATCTCGTCCTCACCCTGTACAAGCACATCAACTCCCCCGAGGCGCGCCTGTATCTGAGCCGCCAGCTGTTCGAGGAGGCCGTGCACGTCCAGTTCTATCTGACCCTGCTGGACACCTATCTGCCCGACCCGGACGAGCGCGCGGCGGCCTTCGCGGCGGTCGAGAACATCCCGTCCATCCGCGAGAAGGCCCGGTTCTGCTTCCGGTGGATGGACTCCGTGGAGGACATCCGGCGGCTGGAGACCAAGGAGGACCGCCGCCGCTTCCTGCTCAACCTCATCTGCTTCGCCGCCTGCATCGAGGGCCTGTTCTTCTACGGCGCCTTCGCCTACGTCTACTGGCTGCGCAGCCGCGGTCTGCTGCACGGGCTGGCCACCGGCACCAACTGGGTGTTCCGCGACGAGTCCTGCCACATGGACTTCGCCTTCCACGTCGTGGACACGGTCCGCGCCGAGGAGCCCGACCTGTTCGACGAGGAGCTGGGCGAGCGGGTCACGGCCATGCTGGACGAGGCCGTCGAGGCGGAGCTGCAGTTCGCCCGCGACCTGTGCGGCGAGGGGCTGCCGGGGATGAACACGGAGTCGATGCGCGAGTATCTGCGGTGCGTCGCCGACCAGCGGCTGGTCCGGCTGGGGCTGGCGCCGGTGTACGGCTCGCAGAACCCGTTCGCGTTCATGGAGCTGCAGGACGTCCAGGAGCTGACGAACTTCTTCGAGCGCCGCCCCTCGGCCTACCAGGTCGCCGTCGAGGGCTCGGTGGCCTTCGACGACGACTTCTGAGGTCCGTACGGCTACTGCGGACCGAGCACTTCACGGGCCCGCTGCACGGTCTCCCGCTGCTGCTCGGTGAGCTTGCGCAGGTAGTCGCGGTGTTCGCCGATGACCTTCTTCTGGTACTCGGCGTCCACCGCGGCCCAGCGCTTCACCAGGTCCGTCTCCGTCTTGCAGGCCACGTCCTGCACGGCCGCCCTGATCGCCTGCTTCAGCTTCCTGTCGCCGTTCACCTTCAGCTCGTCGCGTGCGGTGAGCGGGCTCTTCACCCGGTACCCGTGCCCGGCCATGCACGCCGACCACTCGCCGAGCAGCGCCTTCACCCGGGGGTCGTCGTCCGCCTCCTGGGCGGCGTCCTCCTGGAGGCTGCCCAGGGAGGTCGGGTCGATCCAGCCCTTGTCCGGCCGGTTGATACGCAGCTGCGAGTCGCCCATGCAGCCCGTCACCGGGACCTGCTTCCCGTGGAAGACGGGGCCCTTCATGGCCTCGGACTCCTCCAGGGTGGTGGGCAGTTCCCCGGTGTCGAGCTCCTCCTGGATCCCGTACATGACCAGCTGCTCGTCCTCGGTCAGCTCCCGGGCGCGGGCCGGCCGGTACGCGGCAGGGTCCAGACCGCGGGGGTCCATATAGCCGTACTCGGCGGCGACCACCGGGTCGTCCACGCCGTAGAGGTACGTGTACGGGCCGGCGTTGGTGGCCTTCGCGACGTGGGCGGGGACGTAGTCCAGGCCGTAGCGGTCCATGCACCGGCGGGCGAGGGTGTCCAGCGCCCGCTCCAGGATCCGCTGGTCCGCGTCGGAGATCTCGTAGCGCTCCACGGGGAAGCTCAGGCCCTCGGACAGGCTGTGCTCGACGGCGACCGCCTTCGCGGGATTCTGCGCGGGGCCGCCCGTGGGCACGGGGGCGGCGGCGGGGTCCTCACCGGTGCAGGCGGTCAGCAGGGTCAGGACGAGGACGGCGGCCGTGGCGACGGCGGGGGGTATGTGGCGCACCGGGTGTCTCCCAGTCGGTACGGGATCGGGCTGTACGGGGAGAGGGGGTGGTGCGCCCGCCCGCGGTCACGGGCGGGCGCACCGGTGGATCGGGGTGCCGCTCAGCCGACGCCGCAGTTGGGCGCCGCCCAGGTCCGGCTGCCCTTGCTGTCCACGTGCACGTGGTCCCCGTGGTCCGGGTAGCCCGGGCCGAGGATCGTGTTGAAGCCGTGGTAGCGGGCCCGCTGGGCCAGCGTGCAGAACGACGGCGAACCGGTCATGTCGGCCGCGTCGCCGTAGGTGTGCCGGCTGCCGGCGGAGCCGCCGACAGCGCTGTTGCAGCTGAGGGAACGGAAGCCGCTGGAGATGGTGATCGGCACACTGCCGAGCGCCCTGCGCATGGCCTCGAGCTTCCACATGGTGCGCTTGGAATTCTCCTTGGCCGTCGCGGCGGACACGGATCCGCCGCTCCATGTGCTGTTGCACCTGTTCATCTCGGCGTACGTGAAGTGCGCCGGCGTACAGTCCGCGTCCTGCAGCGAGTACAGGGCGGCGTACGTGTTCGGACCGGCGATCCCGTCCGCGGCGAGCCCGTAGGCCGCCTGGAACCGGGTGACGGCCGCCTTCGTCGCGGGACCGAAGGAGCCGTCGAGGGCGAGGACCTCGCCGTAGGCGACATGGCCGGCCACCCGGATCTGCAGCTGGGTCACGTCCGCACCGGACGTGCCCTCGCGCAGGGTCCTGCTCCAGGTGTAGCACTCGTCCGCGTGCGCCGTGCCGGCCGTGACGACGGTGCCGCCGATGGCCGCGACGGCAAGGAGCACCGCGGAGATCAGAAGTCTGACGGTACGTTGTATCAAAACGCACCTCCGTGAATACGGGAGGGATAGGGGGCGCGTTCGAGCGTGTCGGTCCGGCAGGGCCACGTCAACAGATCGTAGAACCGGTCAGAGGTCTGGTCCGCCCGCGCAACCGCGCGGCAACCCGGGGTCAACCGTCAGTCGTTGGGCACCGTCTCGTACCGCGGGGTGCGCTCCGCCATCTGCTTCAGCGCGTCCTTGCGGTCCCGCTTGGACAGCCGGTCGATGTAGAGCCGCCCGTACAGATGGTCCGTCTCGTGCTGCAGGCAGCGGGCGAGATAGCCCGTGCCGCGCACGACGACCGGCTCGCCGCGCATGTCCTGGCCGCGCACCACCGCGTAGTCGGGGCGGGGCAGCTCGGCGTAGGCGCCGGGGACGGACAGACAGCCCTCGTTGGAGTCGTCGAGCCGGCGGAGCTCCGCGGGCAGCTCGTCCAGGACCGGATTGCACACCGCGCCGACGTGGCGCACGCCGTCGTCGTCCGGGCAGTCGTAGACGAAGACCTTCAGGTCCACGCCGATCTGGTTGGCCGCCAGGCCCACGCCCTCCGCGGCCCGCTGGCTGGCGAACATGTCGTCGACCAGCGTCGCCAGCTCGTCGCCGAAGTCCGTGACGTCACGGCACTCACGGTGCAGCACCGGGTTGCCGACGACCGTGATCGGCCGGACCGTGCCGCGCTCGCGGAAGGCCGCCTCCCGGGCCTCGGCGTCCGTGACGTCGTCGACGTACACCTCCTCGGACGAGGGGTCCTCCACCTGAGCGTGCTGAGTCATCCGTTACGCCTTCCGGGTCCATCCTGGTTGAGGAACAAGAGTACGCGGCCCCACGGACAGCCCGGTCCCGGATCGTCAGCCGACCTCCTCCAGATCCCGCCAGTCCCTGCTGTCCGGGCTGTCGGCCGCCCAGCTGTCCAGCAGCCCCCGCACCAGTCCGGCGGGCGCGGCTATGCCGCACTCGCGCTCCGGGACCCACAGGCTCTCCGTGCGGTGCAGCAGCGGTCCGGGGTGGCCGGGCTCGCTGTGGTCGTGCGGGTCGAGCAGGCCGGCCTGCGAGGTGCCGCCCTCCGCGGCCGGCATCCGGCTCTCGGAGCAGGTGCGGCACAGCAGCCGGACGGACGACGACCAGTCCTCCGCCGCGTACCCGGCGTCGGCGGCGAGGTCCTCCAGCGCGTCGCGGTCGGCCTCGGTGGCGGCCTCCAGCAGGACGACCCAGGTGGGCGTCGGGGAAGGCGCCCAGAGCTCTATCTCGTCGAACACGGGGTACGTGTGCCCGGCGGCGGTGGCCCGCTCGCCGTGCGGCACCCCATCATGCAGCACGACCTCGCCCCAGCGCCGTCCGGAGGAGGGCAGCGGGATGCTGTGCACCTCGATGCGCGCCGGGTCCAGCCGCCGCCCCCAGACGACCTCCGCCTCGCCCTCCGGCGACAGCCGTACGGCAGCGCTGCCCAGGTCCATGCCGAGCGGCTCCAGCGACTCCGGCCGGTCGGGGTCGCCGCCGGGGGTCCCGGTCCCGGGCACGCGCAGCCCGAACGCCTGCCAGGCGCGGCGGGCCAGCGGCCAGTCCTGCAGCGCGGTGGCCGCGATGCCGACGTTCCACCAGTCGGGCGCCCCGGTGGCCCGGTCCAGCAGCGCGACGGCACGCAGACCGGCGGCCCTGGCCTGCTCCCAGTCGTGCCGGAACTTGTGCAGCAGCGCGAGGTTGAACCAGGACTCGGAGAGCCACGGCTCCAGATCCGCGGCCCGGGTGAGCAGGGCGCCGGCGTCCTCGTACCGCCCGTCGCCGATCAGCGTGAAGGCCCGGTCGGTCGCCTGCCGCCACGAGGCGGAGGGCCGATGCCGTCCTTTGCCGAATATCCTCACGATTCGCATCCAACCATGCCGCGCCTGACCCCCGCTCCTTACCGATCGGTTCCCCGGTCGACCGCCCGCCCCGCACCGTCCGCGGGCCCCCCGGCTACCCGGGTCACTACCCCGTGCAGCGCCCCCACCACCCTCGGGTCGTAGGTGCTCGCCGTGTCCAGCCGCAGCCGCTCCAGGGCGTGCAGCGGCCGCAGGAGACGGCTGCCCGCGGCGAGGTCGTCGTAGTCGTTGGCCGCCCGTACGATACGCGCGGCCAGCGGCTGGTCACGATACGGATCGGCCTGCCGCTCCACGATCCGCGCGACGGCCGTCCCGACGCCGGTCCGGCGCACCACGGCGGACCCGAGGAGCGCGATGCGCCGCCGGTCGGTGGCCGCGAGGGGCTGGGTGGCGCCCTCGGGCACGGGGTCGACGAGGGACAGCTGGCCGATGTCGTGCATGAGCGCCGCCTGCTCCAGCACGTCCAGCTCCGCCTCGGCCAGCCCCAGCTCACGCCCCACGGCCCGGCTGAGGGCGGCGACCCGGCGGGCGTGGCCGGCCGGGGTGTAGCCGGCGATCTCGGTGGCGCGGGCCAGGGAGGCGATGGTCTGGCGGTAGGTGCGGCGTACGGCCGCATACCGGCGGAACTGCAGCTGGGTGAGCAGCAGCGGCAGGCTGAACACGGGCAGCGCCCACGCGCCCGCCACGGCCACCGCCAGGGCCATCACCGCGCCGGTGGCCACCATCGCGGAGCCGATCCCCCGCAGCGCCCGCAGCTCGTCGCGCAGCAGGGGGACGAAGGGCCAGCCGTTGCGGGACCGGGCCAGGGCGGCGCCGAGCACCGCGTCGCACAGGGCGGTCAGGGCCAGGACGAGCACCAGGCAGAGGGCGTACGCGGGGCCGCTGCCGCCGGTGAGACGGCCGAGGGCGCCGGTGGTGAACAGGGGCTGGAAGCAGGTGGCGGCGAACGCCGTGGCCAGCACCCGGCGGGTCAGCTGGTCGGCGACGAACGGGCCGCGGACGCGGGCGACGCGGGGGACGGCGCCGGCGAGGGTAGCCGTGGAGACGACGGCGACGATCTGCGGGACCCCGTGGGCGGCCGGCGTTCCGGCGCACTCCCCGAGCAGCGCGTACGCCAGGGCGCCGGCGGTGGCCAGGGGGGCGGTGTGGCGTTCGCCGGTGCGGGACGCGGCGAGCTCGCCGGCGACGATCAGCGCGGCGAAGGCGGCGGCCAGGTGTGGCTGGCGCAGGCCGTGCCAGAACGTCCAGCCGAGGCCCAGGAGGGTGAGCGCGCCGGCGGCGGCACCGGCCAGGCCCGCGGCGGTGGGGATGCGGGTGCGGGCGTACTCGGGAACGAGGGGGGCGGGGGCGGCCGGGGCGGGGACGGCGGTCATCGGGCGCCCTCGCTCCGGGTCGGACGATCGTCACTTTCCGTAGCGGAAGCGTTTTTGCAGACGGTCGCGGCGGGGAGCGCCGTCTCGTCGGAGGTGACCGCCGCGTGCCACCCGTGCCGCCCGACGGCCCGGACCAGCGCGCGCACCATCCTCGGGTCGAACTGCCGCCCCGCGCAGGCCTGCAGCTCCGCCAGCGCCGCCGGCACCGCCCGCGCCCGGCTGTAGCTGCGCGTCGACGTCATCGCGTCGAAGGCGTCCGCCACGGCCACCACCCGCGCGAACTCCGGGATCTGCGTCCCGGCCAGCCCGTACGGGTAGCCGCGCCCGTCCAGCCGCTCGTGGTGGTGCAGGATCGCGGCGCGGGCGTCCTCCAGGAAGCCGATGCCGCGCACCATCTCGTGCCCGTACTCGGGATGCAGCTGGATGATCCGGCGCTCGTCGTCCGTGAGCGGCCCGTCCTTGCGCAGGATGCGCGTGGGCACCCCGAGCTTGCCGACGTCGTGCAGGATGCCGGCGAAGCGCAGCACCTCCTGGCGGTCCTCCGCCAGCCCGAGCTCGCGGCCGATGAGCACCGAGGCGCGGCCGACGCGCTCGCTGTGGCCGCGGGTGTAGCGGTCCTTGATGTCCACCGCGTGCACCAGCGCGCGGATCGTCGCCTGGTGGGCGGCGCGCTCGCGGTGGTACCGGTCGAAGACCCAGCAGGAGATGTGCATCGGCAGCAGCACGAACAGCGCGCTGACCGGCCCGTACCGGCTGTGCCAGAGCACCGCCATCATCAGCCCCGCCAGCCCGTGCACCAGATACGGCGGCACGCTGCCCGGCAGGGCGCGCAGCGCGGCGCGCGGCGGACGGCGCTCGGCGGCGGCCAGCACGGCGGCCTCGAGCAGCCCGACGGCCAGGCAGAACACCAGGGCGACCGCGAGCCCCGGCAGCAGCAGCGAGGGGAACGCCGGGCGGTCGAGCCTCCCGTCCCCCAGCAGCCGCCAGGCGGCGCCGGCCGCGGCGGCGGTGCCCAGGGAGAGCTGGGCGGCGCGCCAGATCCGCCGGGCGGCGACGGGCTCGCCCCGCACCGGCGCGAGGAGGGCACCCGGCACGGCCACCAGGGCCGCCTGCGCGGGCTCCAGCAGGAAGGCCGCGGCGAGCAGCACCGGGTAGAAGCCGGCGAGCCCCTCGGATCCCCCCTGGATCACCCGCCACACCGGCTCGCACAGCGCGTACAGCCCCGCCAGCAGCAGCACGGTGCCCCACGGCGTACGCGACCAGCCGACGACGGCGGGGGCGGCGCAGCAGAGGGCACAGACCGCGGCGCCCGCGATCAGCGCGTGGCCGACGGCTGGCATACGCACGAACGCCACACTCCTCGTCCTCCGGAGCCCCACCGCGGAGCTCAGACCGAGGAGAATAGGAGGGTGGCGAAGGCCCCCGGCGGAGTTTGCCGGGGATTACCTCCATCGGGTCATACGAGGCGTGACCCGCCGCTCATGTCTGGGGCGCGTCCCTGCCGACGAGGGGCGCCTCGGGCACCTGCTCGCCGGACTGGATGAGCTCGATCCGGCCCATCACCTTGGCCCGCAGGTCGGACGGGACGTCGTCCTGGCCGCAGCAGCGCTTGACGAGCTTCTTCACGGCCTCTTCCAGGCCGTACTTCTCGAGGCACGGCGAACACTCGTCGAAGTGCGTCTCGAACTTCGCGCAGTCGCTCGCCGGCATCTCGTGGTCGAGATACTCGTACAGATGGTCGAGGACCTCTGAGCAGTCGGTCTCGTGCGGCTCTCCGCAGCTCATGATCCCGCGCCCTTCTTTCCGATGGTGCCGCCCGCGTCACCCGCCGGCACCAGGCCGCGCTCGCGTGCGTAGTCCTCGAGCAGCTCGCGGAGCTGCCTGCGGCCCCGGTGCAGCCGGGACATGACCGTGCCGATGGGTGTCCCCATGATGTCCGCGATCTCCTTGTACGCAAAGCCCTCTACGTCGGCGAGATACACGGCGATCCGGAACTCCTCGGGAATCGCCTGGAGCGCTTCCTTCACGTCCGAGTCCGGCAGATGGTCGAGCGCCTGCGCCTCGGCCGAGCGCAGCCCGGTCGACATGTGCGACTCGGCGCGCGCGAGCTGCCAGTCCTCGATCTCCTCCGCGGCGCTGCGCTGCGGCTCGCGCTGCTTCTTGCGGTAGGAGTTGATGAAGGTGTTGGTCAGGATGCGGTACAGCCACGCCTTGAGGTTCGTCCCCTCGCGGAACTGGTGGAAGGACGCGTACGCCTTGGCGTACGTCTCCTGGACCAGGTCCTCCGCGTCCGCGGCGTTGCGCGTCATCCGCAGGGCCGCGGAGTACATCTGGTCGAGGAACTCCATGGCGTCCCGCTCGAAGCGCGCGCTGCGCTCGGCGGCGCTCTCCTCGGGACGCTCCGTGGGCTGACCGTCCGCTTCGGTCCCAGGTACGAGACCCACCTCCTCCAGAACCAGGACGGAACCCGGGGCGGCGGCCGCGGATTCCCTGCTCGGTTCGGAGAATAGACGACCTTCGCCCGAATCCGCCGCCCGGTTCTTCGTGGGCGCAATCGGGTCACCGCCGCTCCAGTCGGGCGGGGCGCCCTTGTCAGCGGTCCGGGACCGGGACAGGCACATGGCTCCACCCATTCGGCGGGCCCTCCTTCTCACGTCCGTGTTCGAGTACGCGTCCAGTCGGACGTCCGCTACAACACCCGTTGCGCCCGGCGCATTCCCCCGGCTCACAGCTCCTTGAGCCAGGCGGCCACCCCCTCCGTCAGCACCGCGAGGGCGTCGTCCTGACCGATGTCCGCGGACTTCGGCACGGCGAAGGAATGGTCGCCCCACGGCACCGGGACGATCCGCGTCCCCGCCGGAAATTCCTCCGGCCGCCCGAAGGTGTCGCGCTCCCCCTGGACGACGAGGGTGGGCGCGCCGGCGCCCGTCAGCTCGTCCGCCCGGGTCTTCTCCGGCCGGCCCGGCGGGTGCAGCGGGAAGGCCAGCGCGAGCACGGCGTGTGCGCCCAGCTCCCGCGCCGTGCGGCAGGCCACCCGCGCCCCGGCGCTGCGGCCGCCGGCCACCACCGGCGGTCCGGGCTTCTCCAGCGCCGGCCAGAGCGCGGTCCATGCGGCGTCCAGCGTCCTGGGGGCCGGCGCCAGCTTCTTTCCGGCGACCCGCCAGGGCTGGTCCACGAGGGCGACGGTCACCCCGCGGGCGGGCAGGGCGGCGGCCAGCGCGGTCAGGTCGCGGGAGGGGCCGGTGCCGCCGGCGCCGTGGCCGAGGGCGAGGACGAGGCGGGGCTTCTTCGCCGGGTGCCAGGTGATACGGGCGTCGCCGGCGGGGGTGGGGACGAGTCGGGTGGTCACCGGGCCATTGTCGGACGGGGCCGGCCGTCAGAAGAGGGTGCCCTCCTCCGGCGCGTCGATCTCCTTCACCAGGTCGGCGCCGTTGTTGCGGACGTTGCTGACGGCCGTGGACACCGGGTACGCCTTGAGCAGGCCGTGCGGGGGCGGGGCGAGCAGGCCCTTGATCTCGTCGAGGTCCGCGTTCGCCGGGTCGAGCCAGGCGTCCCAGCGGTCGGCGGGGAGCATCAGCGGCATCCGGGGGTGGATCTCGGCCAGGGCGCCGGGGCCGCCCTCGTGGGCGGGGCCGCCGGCCAGGGGGGTGGTCTCGGCGTCGGTCGTGATCACGGTGCAGGTGACCCACCAGGCGCGGGGGTCGTCGTCGGGGAGGGTCTTGTCGCGCCAGAACTCGAACAGCCCGGCCATCGCGAACACCGAGCCGTCGGCCGGGGTGATGAAGTACGGCTGCTTGCGCGGGCGCTTCTTCTTCCCCTCCTGCTCGAGCTGCAGCTCGCCCTTGGCGGTCATCCACTCGAAATAGCCGTCGGCGGGCAGCAGACACCGCCGGGAGGCGAAGGCCCGGCGGTACGCGGGCTTCTCGACCACGGTCTCCGCCCGGGCGTTGATCATCTTGACGCCGGTGTCCGGGCTCTTCGCCCAGGACGGGACGAGCCCCCAGCGCAGGGTGCGGAGCTGGCGGACCGGCCGCGGGTCGTCGCTGCCCCGCACGGGGCGCTCCAGGACGGCGTACACGTCCTTGGTGGGGGCGACGTTGTAGTCCGCCTCGAGGGTTTCGACGGGGTCCCACTTCTCCACGTCGAAGATCTTCACGAGGTCCTCGGGCTTACGGCTGGATGCGTAGCGTCCACACATGTGTTCCACGATCTCACGCCGGAATCCGGCCGAGGGCGGGACCGCGATTCCGCTCGGAGGGAGCCCGTGCCAGACTCCCCTGCAACCCCGACCCGGAGGACCCGATGACCGACGACGTCAGCCTCTCCGCGCTCTGGCACGAGGTCACCGGCACCCAGCCCGACCCCGAGCAGTGGCTGATCGGCGCCACCGCGGCGGTCGCCCTGCTCGCGGTGCTCACCGGCACCCCGTGGCGGCTGCTCCGTAACGCCGTCACCATCGCGCACGAGGGCGGCCACGCCCTCGTCGCCCTGCTCACCGGACGGCAGCTCACCGCGATCCGGCTGCACTCCGACACCTCGGGCCTCACCGTCAGCCGCGGCAAACCGCACGGCCCCGGGATGGTCCTGACGGCCGCCGCCGGCTACACCGCGCCCTCCCTCCTGGGCCTGGCCGGCGCCTGGCTGCTCGCGTCGAACCACATCACCGCCCTGCTCTGGGGCGCGGTGCTGCTGCTCGCCGCGATGCTGATCATGATCCGGAACGCGTACGGAGTGCTCAGCGTCGTCCTCACGGGCGCGGCGTTCTTCCTGGTCTCGTGGTTCGCCGGGCCGGACGTCCAGGCGGCGTTCGCGTACTGGTCGGTGTGGTTCCTGCTGATAGGCGGCGTACGACCGGTCCAGGAGCTGCAGCGCAAACGGGCCCGCGGCCGCGCCCCCTCCTCCGACGCCGACCAGCTCGCCCGCCTCACGCACGCCCCCGCGACCCTGTGGGTGTTCCTCTTCTACGCCGTCTCCCTCGGCGCACTCGCGGGCGGAGCGACGCTCCTCGTTGACTAAGGTGGACGCCATGTCCGCCCACCCAGACCCCTGGCCCGCACCCACCGCCTCCGCGCCCGTGGCGGCGGACGTGACCGTGCCCGGGTCCAAGTCGGTCACCAACCGCGCCCTGGTCCTCGCCGCGCTGGCGGCCGAGCCCGGGTGGCTGCGCCGGCCGCTGCGCTCACGCGACTCGGCGCTGATGGCCCAGGGTCTGCGCGCCCTCGGCGCCGGCATCGAGGAAGGGGTCGGCCCCGACGGCACCGGCGAGGCCTGGCGCGTGATCCCCGCCGCGCTGCGCGGCCCGGCGACGGTGGACGTCGGCAACGCCGGCACCGTGATGCGCTTCCTGCCCCCCGTCGCCGCGCTGGCGTCCGGCGACGTCCGCTTCGACGGCGACCCCCGCAGCCACGAGCGCCCCCTGCACGGCGTGATCGGCGCCCTGCGCGCCCTCGGCGCCCGCATCGACGACGCGGGACGCGGCGCCCTGCCGCTCACCGTGCACGGCGGGGGCGCGCTGGACGGCGGCCGGGTCGAGGTGGACGCCTCGTCGTCCTCCCAGTTCATCAGCGCCCTGCTGCTCTCCGCCCCCCGCTTCAACCAGGGCCTGGAGCTGCGCCACACCGGCCGCACCCTGCCCTCGATGCCGCACATCCGGATGACCGTCGACATGCTGCGCGCCGCCGGCGCCCAGGTCACCACCCCGGACGACAGCGGCGAGCCGAACGTCTGGCGGGTTGCCCCCGGCGCCCTCCTCGGCCGGGACCTGGTGATCGAGCCCGACCTGTCCAACGCCCAGCCGTTCCTCGCCGCCGCGCTGATCACCGGCGGCCGGGTCACGGTCGCGGACTGGCCGGCGCGCACCACCCAGCCGGGTGACGCGCTGCGGGAGATCTTCACCGCGATGGGCGGTTCGTACGAGCTGACGCCCAAGGGCCTCACGTTCACCGGCACCGGCACGGTGCACGGCATCGACATCGACCTGTCCGAGGTCGGCGAGCTCACCCCCGGCATCGCCGCGGTCGCCGCCCTCGCCGACTCCCCCTCCACCCTGCGGGGCGTCGCCCATCTGCGGCTGCACGAGACGGACCGCCTCGCCGCCCTCACCAAGGAGATCAACGCCCTCGGCGGCGACGTCACCGAGACGGCGGACGGTCTGCGCATCCGCCCCCGCCCGCTGCGCGGCGGCGTCTTCCACACGTACGACGACCACCGGATGGCCACTGCGGGCGCGGTGATCGGCCTGGCGGTGGAAGGTGTAGAGGTGGAGAACGTGGCGACGACGGCGAAGACCCTGCCGGACTTCCCGGCGATGTGGGCCGCCCTGCTGGGCGAGCGGGACTGACCGCCCGGATGCGGCGCTACGGCAAGCACACCGACGAGGACGACGTCCGGATCCGGCCCGACCGGCGCGGCAGCCGGCCGCGCAGCCGGAACCGGCCCAAGCACGAGGACGCCGTGCCCGGCTTCGTCCTCACCATCGACCGGGGCCGGATCACCTGCCTGGTCGACGGCCGCAAGGTCACCGCGGTCAAGGCCCGCGAGCTGGGCCGCAAGGGCATCGTCGTGGGCGACCGGGTCGCGGTGATCGGCGATCTCTCCGGCGACGAGGGCACCCTGGCCCGGGTGGTGCGGGTCGAGGAGCGCTCCTCCGTGCTGCGTCGCACGGCGGACGACGACGACCCGTACGAGCGCGTCGTCGTCGCCAACGCCGACCAGCTGGCGATCGTCACCGCGCTGGCCGACCCCGAGCCCCGCCCCCGGCTGATCGACCGCTGTCTGGTCGCCGCGTACGACGCGGGCCTGGAGCCGCTGCTGATCCTCACCAAGGCCGACCTCGCGCCGGCGGAGACCCTCCTGGACACCTACGCCCCGCTGGGCGTACGGGCGGTCGCCACCCGCAAGGACCAACTGGCCGACGGCAGCGGCGTCGACCTCGTCCGCGCGGAGATCGACGGCCGGGTCACGGCGTTCGTCGGCCACAGCGGCGTCGGCAAGACGACCCTGGTCAACGCCCTCGTCCCGGACCGCCAGCGGGCCACGGGCGACGTCAACGCGGTGACGGGCCGCGGCCGGCACACCACGACGTCGGCGCTCGCGCTCCCCCTGCCGGACTCCGACGGCTGGGTGATCGACACCCCGGGCGTACGGTCCTTCGGTCTCAACCACGTCGACCCGTCCCGCGTCATCCACGCCTTCCCCGACCTGGAGCCGGGCACGGAGAACTGCCCGCGCGCGTGCAGCCACGACGAGCCGGACTGCGCCCTGGACGCGTACGTGGCCGAGGGCCACGCCGACCCGGCCCGGCTGCACTCGCTGCGCCGGCTGCTGGCGACGCGGGAGCGCCGCGAGGGCGACTGACGCCGCCGCCGACCGTACGGGACCCCAGGTCACGGAACCGAACTGATCGGCGATGTTTGCCCACTGCCGTGCCTCGGGCAATGCATACTTCATTACTCAAAGACGGCCTCGCGAATTCCACGGGGTCACCCGGCCGACCCGCTTTCCGGCCGGGGGTCCGGGGGTTGTCCCCCGGGAAAGTGCAGTCGACGAGGAGGTCGTACGGAGCAATGGCACTCGCATGGCTCCTCGTCGTGGTCGCCGGCTTCCTGGAGACCGGGTTCGCCGTCTGTCTGAAGCTCAGCCACGGCTTCACCCGGCTGTGGCCGACCATCGCCTTCTGCTCGTTCGCCCTCGGCAGCTTCGGACTGCTGACGCTCTCCCTGAAGAAGCTCGACGTCGGCCCCGCGTACGCGGTGTGGACCGGCATCGGCGCGGCCGGTACGGCGATCTACGGCATGGCGTTCCTCGGCGACGTGGTCTCGACGCTCAAGCTCGTGTCGATCTCACTGGTGATTGTCGGGGTCATCGGCCTGCAGCTGTCGGGCTCCGGCGGGCACTGACAGCAGCTCCGCCGCGATCCGCTCCAGCGGATCCGGCTCCCCCTTGGCCGCGGGCGCGATCACATAGCTGACCGTGATCCGGGTGAACTCCTCGCACGCGGCGGCCAGTCCCGGCCCCCCGTCCCAGTCCGCCGCCAGCGCCGCGACCGCCCGGTCGCACACCTTGTCCACCAGCTCCGTCGGCGTCTCCACCGGCCGCGTCCCGTCCGGCCCGCGCTGCCCGGGGACACCGGGCCCCCGCCCCGGCCGGGCCATCAGGGGCAGCTCCACCCCCCAGCAGCCGGTCAGGACCGCCCGTACCAGCGGATTGGCGCGGGCGGCGCGCACCGTCCAGGCGCCCAGCGCCGCGAGCCGCGCGGGCACGCCGGCACCGGACCCGCCGGCGTCCAGCGACTGCTCCGCGCCCCTGAGGAACCCGTCGACCTCACGTCTGACGAGCGCCTGGGCGAGGCCCTCCTTGCTGCCGAACTCGTTGTAGAGCGTCTGCCTCGACACCCCGGCGGAGACGGCCACGTCGACCATCCGCACACCGGCCCAGGGCCGGTTACGGAGCGCCGTGAAGGCGGCGTCCAGCAGTACGTCTCGTGCTGTAGGCATCCTTGCCTCCGACCACACGCGGTGGGCCCAGAATTGACGCGCGTCCGGAGGCTGTCAAGGCTCCCGGCACGGAGCGCCCCACGGCCGGACGCGCCCGCCGTGCACAACTACTCCGGCTGGTCTCGGGATACTGTTCGCCCATGGCCGATTTTCACGATGATCTGCGCCTGGCCCATGTCCTCGCCGACCAGGCGGACGCGGCGACCATGGCCCGCTTCAAGGCACTCGACCTGAAGGTCGAGACGAAGCCGGACATGACGCCGGTGTCCGAGGCGGACAAGGCGGCCGAGGAGCTGATCCGCTCCGCCCTGCGCCGCTCGCGCCCGCGCGACGCGGTGATGGGCGAGGAGTACGGCCTGGAGGGCGTCGGCCCCCGCCGCTGGGTGGTCGACCCCATCGACGGGACGAAGAACTACGTCCGCGGGGTGCCCGTCTGGGCCACCCTGATCTCCCTGATGACGCCGGCCGAGGGCGGTTACGAACCGGTCGTCGGCGTGGTGTCCGCGCCCGCGCTGGGCCGGCGCTGGTGGGCGGCGAAGGGCGGCGGCGCGTACATGGGGCGCAGCCTCTCCCAGGCGACCCGGCTGAAGGTGTCGTCGGTGTCGGAGCTCGGCGACGCGTCGTTCGCGTACTCCTCGCTCACCGGCTGGGACGAGCTCGGGCGGCTGGACAGCTTCCTGCACCTGAGCCGGGCGGTGTGGCGCACCCGGGCGTACGGGGACTTCTGGCCGTACATGATGGTCGCCGAGGGCACGGTCGACGCGTGCGCCGAACCGGAGCTGTCCATCTGGGACATGGCGGCGCCGGCGATCGTCGTCCAGGAGGCCGGCGGGCGGTTCA
The DNA here is from genome assembly GCF_009604385.1 of Streptomyces smaragdinus. Lineage (GTDB taxonomy): Bacteria > Actinomycetota > Actinomycetes > Streptomycetales > Streptomycetaceae > Streptomyces > Streptomyces smaragdinus. The sequence goes on along the minus strand of NZ_WEGJ01000014.1, from coordinate 16,718 downwards.
CCGGTCTGAACGGTGTGCCGGGCCCGCACAGCGGCAACGCCGCGGCGTCCAACGGACATCTGCACGACCAGCTGCTGGGGTACCTCGGCGACTGAGCCGCGCACCCCCGAAACGGGCTTCGAGCGCCCCTTGTTGACATCGCCCCCGCATGGGACTCTGACTATCAGGTCGCTTGTGCGATTGTGAAATGTTTCTCAGAGTCCGGTACCGGCGGACGCCGGCACCGGTGACGACCGAGAGAGAGGGGCTCCGCAACCATGCTCGTCAGCGACGCCATGAGCACGGTCGTCCTCACCATCGGCCCGGCTCACACCCTCCGCCAGGCCGCCGCCCTGATGTCCGCCCGCCGGGTGGGCGCGGCGGTGGTCCTCGACCCCGACGACTACGGGCTCGGCATCCTCACCGAGCGCGACGTACTCAACTCCGTGGGAGCGGGCCAGAGCCCCGACCGCGAGACGGCCGAAGGTCACACCACGACCGACGTCGTCTTCGCGGCCCCCGAGTGGACCCTGGAAGAGGCCGCACAGGCCATGACACACGGCGGCTTCCGCCATCTCATCGTGCTGGAGCACGGCGAGCCGGTGGGCGTCGTCTCGGTGCGCGACATCATCCGCTGCTGGGCCCCGGCCAAGATGGCGGCCGCGCCGGCCCCGTGAGCGCGCGGAGAGGCCGGAGCCCCGCGGCGTCCGGCCTCTCCGCCTTCGGTACGGCAGGCGCCCGTCAGCCGCGCAGGGCCTGGACGGCGGCCTCCAGCCGCTTGCCGTAGTCCTCGTCGGCCCGGCGGAAGTTCCCGATCGCGCGGGCCGCGATGTCCTCGCGTGTCACGCCCGCGAGATTTCCGGCGAGATTGGTGATCAGGCGCTCGCGTTCCTCCTCCGACATCAGCCGGTAGAGGTTGCCCGCCTGGACGAAGTCGTCGTCCTCGGCGTGCGCGGGGGCGGGATGGTCGCCGGTCGGACCGGTCACGGTCACCGGCTGCCAGAGCGGGCGGCCGGTCTCCTTCGGCCCGTCGAAGGAGTTGGGCTCGTAGTTCTTCGCCCCGCCGTGCCGGCCGTCGTACAGCACGCCGTCCCGGCCGTAGGTGCGGGCCGTCGCGGCGTGCGGGCGGTTCACCGGCAGCTGACCGGCGTTGATCCCGACGCGGTAGCGGTGGGCGTCGCCGTACGCGAACAGCCGGCCCTGGAGCATCTTGTCCGGGGAAGGGCCGATGCCGGGCACGAAGTTCGCCGGGGAGAACGCCGCCTGCTCCACCTCGGCGAAGACGTTCTCCGGATTGCGGTTCAGCTCCAGGGTGCCGATCTCGACCGGCGGGTAGTCCTCGTGCGGCCAGACCTTGGTCAGGTCGAACGGGTTGAAGCGGTACGTGGCCGCGTCCGCCGCCGGCATGATCTGGACCTGCACCGTCCAGCGGGGGAACTCGCCGCGCTCGATGGCCTCGCGCAGATCGCGCTGGTGCGAGTCGGGGTCCTTCCCGGCCAGCGTCTCGGCCTCGGCGGCCGTGAGGTTCCTGATCCCCTGGTCGGTCTTGAAGTGGTACTTGACCCAGAAGACCTCGCCAGCCTCGTTGCTCCACTGGTAGGTGTGCGAGCCGTAGCCGTTCATGTGCCGGTACGAGGCGGGGATGCCGCGATCGCCGAAGAGCCAGGTCACCTGGTGCGTCGACTCGGGGCTCAGCCCCCAGAAGTCCCAGACGTTGTCCGCCTCCTGGCTGCCCGTGTACGGGTCGCGCTTCTGCGTGTGGATGAAGTCGGGGAACTTGATCGCGTCCTTGATGAAGAACACGGGGGTGTTGTTCCCGACGAGGTCGTAGTTGCCGTCCTCGGTGTAGAACCTGAGCGCGAAGCCCCGGGGGTCGCGGACGGCGTCGGCGGAGCCGAGGTTGCCGGCCACGGTCGAGAACCGCAGGAAGGTCTCCGTCTGCTTGCCGGCCTCCGAGAGGAACGCCGCCCGGGTCCACCGGGTGACGTCGGCGGTCAGGGTGAAGGTGCCGTACGCCCCCGCGCCGCGGGCGTGCACGACCCGCTCGGGGACGCGCTCGCGGTTGAAGTGGGCGAGCTTCTCGATCAGATGCTGGTCCTGGACCAGGACGGGGCCACCCACACCGGCGGTCTCGCTGTTCTGGTTGTCCGCGACCGGAGCACCGGCCTCAGTGGTGAGCGACACGTGCGCCTCCGTGATCGTCGATCTTTCTGATCCGATCCTACATTGGACTATGTCCAAGTCAAGAAGAGAATCAGAGCCGTACGAGATCTGGCTTTGGTTGCGCGCACTGCTACCCTGATGCCTATGAGCGACCTCCTGGAACGACTGCGCAGCCGTGGCTGGCGACTGACCGCGCAGCGGCGCGTCGTCGCCGAGGTGCTCGACGGCGACCACGTCCACTACACGGCGGACGAGGTGCACGCGCGTGCCGTGGCGCGGCTGCCCGAGATCTCCCGGGCGACGGTCTACAACACGCTCGGCGAGATGGTCACGCTCGGTGAGGTGATCGAGGTCTCGACGGACGGCCGCGCCAAGCGGTACGACCCGAACGCGCACCACGCGCACCAGCATCTGGTCTGCTCGGGCTGCGGCGCGATCCGCGACGTCCACCCCACGGGGAACCCCCTGGCGGATCTCCCGGACGCGGAGCGCTTCGGGTTCACGGTGTCGTCGGCGGACGTGACGTACCGGGGGCTGTGTCCGGCCTGCTCGTAGCGGCCAGGTTCTTTTACGGGCGGGGGCTTCGGCCCCCGCTTTTCGTACGCCCGCGGCCACGCATGCACGAAGGGCCGGAACCATTCGGTTCCGGCCCTTCGATCTGGTAGCGGGGACAGGATTTGAACCTGCGACCTCTGGGTTATGAGCCCAGCGAGCTACCGAGCTGCTCCACCCCGCGTCGTTGTGTCTCAACCATAACCCGCGGCCCCGACCAGTGCAAATTCGTTAACGGGACCGGGCCCCTCCTCCGCCGGAAGGGCCGGTCGCACCTCCTACGCCGTCTGCGCCGACAGCTCCTCCGTCAGCGCGTCACGCAGCCGTGCCGCCCGCGTGGCGACCTCCTCCGGGCCCAGCTCCGCGGCCCGCGCCGCCCACTCCCGGGCGTCGGGCAGCTCCCCGCGCCGGGCCGCGATCAGCGCCAGCCGCAGCGCCGCCCGCCCGTGACCCGCCTCCGCCGCGCGCCGCCACCACAGCGCCGCCTCCGCCTCACTGCCCTCCCGGGCCAGCAGCAGCCCCAGGTTGAACGCGCCATTGCGGCTGCCCGCCTCGGCCGCCGCCCGGTACCAGCGCGCGGCGTCCGCCACGTCGCCCCGGTCGGCGGCGCACATCCCGACCCGCACCTGCGCCCGCCGGTGCCCCTGCTCGGCCGCCGCGCGGTACCACCGCTCGCACTCCGCGGGCGTACCGTCACCGCCCTCCAGCAGCGCCGCCAGCCGGAAGGCGCCCTCCGCGCTGCCGCCCTCCGCCGCCAGCCGCAGCATCCGCCCGGCCACCTCCTCGGACCCGCCGGCCCGCAGCTCGGCGATCGCCACCTGCAGCGCCGCCTCCCGGTGCCCGGCCCCCGCGGCCTGCTCGTACCAGGTCCGCGCGGCCCGCTCGTCGCCCCGGCCGGAGAAGAGGATGCCCAGATTGAACGCGGCGTCGACGCTGCCGGCCTCGGCGGCCTTGGAGAACCAGGGCTCCGCCCCGTCCGAGTCCCCGCGCTGCAGCAGCAGCACGGCGAGCGCGTTGGCGGCCTCCCGGTGCCCCGCGTACGCGGCGCGCCGGTACCACTGCTCGGCCTGCTCGGGCCGGCGCTGCCCGGCACACAGCAGCGCCAGGTTGTACGCGCCGTTCACGTCGCCGGCGTCCAGCGCCTCCCGGTACCACCGCTCGGCCAGGGCGGCGTCGCCCCGGTCGGCGTGCAGCGCCCCCAGCGCGTTGGCGGCGTTGCCGTCGCCGTCCTGGGCGGCGCGCCGCCACCACTGGGCCGCGCCCGCGTCGTCACCGGCGTCGCGCAGCAGGAAGCCCAGCGCGCAGGCGGCCCGGGGCTCGCCGTCCTTGGCGGACGCCAGATACCAGCGCCGCGCCTGCTCGGTGTCCCCGCGCTCCTCCAGCAGCGTGCCCAGATGCAGGGCGGCGCGCCGGTGGCCGCGGGCGGCGGCCTGGACGTAGAACTGCTCGGCCTCGCCGGCCACCTCCGGCTCGCGGACCCCGGCGAGGGTGTCCGGATCGGGCGCCGCGGCACCGCGCTGACGCGGCAGCAGCCCGCTCGCCGGGCCCGCGCCGCGCGAACGCCGGTCGAGGATCCGGGCCAGCCGGTACGCGCCCTCGCGGTGCCCCTGCTCGGCGGCGGCGCGGAACCAGCGCTCGGCGGCCGGATCCCCCCGGTGCTCCAGCAGGTCCGCCAGGGCGTACGCGCCCAGCGCGTGGCCGCCGTCCGCGGACTGGCGCAGCCAGTACTCGGCGGCCGGCTCGTCCCCCCGCTCGCGGTAGTGCCGCCCCAGCGCGTGCGCCGCGGCGGCGGAACCCGCGACGGCGGCGATCCGCCACCAGTGCCCCGCCTCGTCGGTCTGTCCCCGCTGGTGCAGCAGCACCCCGAGGTTGTTGGCGGCGGCCCGGTCCCCGTCCGCGACGGCCGACCGCAGATACGGTTCGGCACCGTCGAGATCGCCCCTGCGCAGCAGTTCCGCGCCCAGGGCGCTGTGCGCCGGCGTCCCCGCGGCGCCGGCGGTAGGACTGATTCCGGCCATATCTCGGGCCGTCACCACTTGCTCGCCGGCGTCACCGGCCACTCTTCGGGCGTCCAACACCCTTGTCTCATCCCCCATGAGCTCCATCGTCGCATCACCCGCAACCGCCGTACACCTGGTATACCTCAGCCAGGAAGGTCACTTCAGCGTTTTGTCGACTTCCCGACAACAAGGGTCCCCAAACCCCTTCGCGCCCCTTTACCTCGAAGCAGCGAATTCACGCCCGCCGACTTGACGTTGGCACAGCGACCTCTTCCGATCATCGACTTCCGGCCGTACGACAGGGAACGCCCGGTGGGGCGGGCCCCGACGGCTGGGTGGTCAGACCCTCCCCCGGACCGTGCTAGGGTTGTGAACACAACGACGCGGGGTGGAGCAGCTCGGTAGCTCGCTGGGCTCATAACCCAGAGGTCGCAGGTTCAAATCCTGTCCCCGCTACGGCCCGAAGGCCCTCCTGGTCGGATGCTTCGCATCCTCCCAGGAGGGCCTTCGCATTTGTTGCGGCGCTCCGCGCCGCGGGCGGGGGCTTCGCCACCCGCACCCCCATGGGCGTGGCCCGAGTTCGAGGCCTCCCCCGTGGTCCCCGGGGTTTCCCGGGGACCACGGGAACCGTCACTGCCGGCCGCCCGCCTTCTCTCGGGCCGCCTCCGCCCGCTCCAGGGCCTTCCTGAGGTCCTCCTGGGCGTCCGCGAAGCCCTTGAGGTCCTTCTTCGCCAGCGCGTCGTCGCTCGCCGCCATCGCGTCGACGGCGTCCTGGACGGCGTCCTCCAGCGACTGGTTCGCCGGTGGCTCCTCGGCAGGCTTCTCGGGCTTCTCCGGCTCCTCGGGGCCGCCCGTGGTCGGTTCCTTCGCCCCGAAGATCACGTCCAGCGCCTCGTCGAGATTGTCCTCGAACGCCATGTCGTCGCCGTAGCGGACGAGGACCTTCTTCAGCAGGGGCAGGTCGACCTGCTTGCCCCGGACGTACACGGGCTCGATGTACATCAGCCCGCCGCCCAGCGGCACGGTGAGCAGATTGCCGTACTCGACCTCCGAGTCACCGCCCCTGAGCAATCGGATCGTCTCGGCGATCTGCTGGTCGGCGTTGAACTTCGACTGCACCTGTTTGGGACCGTCGACGGGATTGGTGGACGGCAGTTTGAGCACTCTGATCGTGCCGTACCCGCTGCTGGTGGCGTCCGCGTTGACCGCCATGAACGCGCCCAGGTTGTCCCGCCCGTTGGGTGTGAACGTCGTCGTCAGCGAGAACTCCCGGTCCTCCTGCCCGGGCATCCGCATGCTCAGGTAGTACGGCGGGACGGCGCTCGGCGCCTCGCTCCGGTCGCGCGTCGGGTCGTTGGGCACGGCCCAGCGCTCGCTGCCGGAGTAGAACTGGTTCGCCGTCTTCACGTGGTACTGCGTGAGCAGCTCCCGCTGCACCTTGAACAGGTCCTGCGGGTAGCGCAGATGGTTCATCAGATCGTCGCTGATGGCCGACCGCGGCTCCACGGTGCCCGGGAACGCCTTCTTCCACGTCTTGAGCACCGGGTCCTCGGTGTCCCACTCGTAGAGCTTGACGTCGCCGGAGTACGCGTCGACGGTCGCCTTCACCGAGTTGCGGATGTAGTTGACCTTGTTCTGCTGGGCGATCAGCGACCGCTGGTCGTCGACGTTGGTCAGCGAGTCGGACGTGGTGTCGCCGAGGGTCGTACGGGAGGCGTACGGATAGTTGTTGATCGTCGTGTACGCGTCGACGATCCACTGGATCCGTCCGTCGACGACCGCCGGATACGGGTCGCCGTCGATGGTCAGCCAGGGCGCGACGGCCTCGACGCGCTGCTTGGGCGTGCGGTTGTAGAGGATCCGCGAGCCGTCGCCGATGGCGCCCGAGTACATGATCTGCGGCTCGCTGAAGGACAGCGCGTACGCCAGCCGGTTGACCGGGTTGGAGAGGCTGACGCCGCTCGTGCCCGCGTAGCTGTACTCCTTCTCGTTGCCGCCCTTGTCGATGTAGTCGATCTCTGTCTGGGGACCGCCGACGATCGAGTACTGGCTGGTCTTCTCGCCGTAGTAGACCCGCGGCTCGTAGTCGCCGAGCTGTCCGACGGGCGGCAGCTCGGACTCGGTGTACGAGGGCGCGCCGATCGACGTCACCTCGGTGCCCTTGGCGGCCACCACGCCGAAGCCGTGGGTGTAGCGGAAGTGGGTGTTGATCCAGCTCTTCTGCGCCTCGATGCCGCTGACGTTCAGCTCGCGCAGACCGACCACGGTGTCCTGCTCGCCGTACCGGTCGACGTCCAGGGTGCCGGGGAACTGGTAGTAGCTGCGGACCTGCTGCTGCTGCTGGAACGTGCCGGAGACGATGTTCGGGTCGAGCAGCCGGATGCTGGCCGTGCGGTCGACGTCCTGGCGCAGCGCGTCGTCGGGCTTGTCACCCTCCCCGCTGTAGTCCTCGACCTGGGCCTCGTCGATGCCGTAGGCCGCCTTGGTGGCCTTCAGGTTCTTCGCGATGAACGGCGCTTCCTTGGCCTGCTCGTTCGGCTTGACCTGGAAGTTCTGCACGATCGCCGGGTAGAGCCCGCCGATCAGGATCGCGGACAGCGCCATCAGGCCGAGGCCGATCAGGGGCAGCTGCCAGGTCCGCCGCCACAGGGTGGCGAAGAAGAGCAACGAGCAGATGATCGCGATGGCGAAGAGGATGGTCTTCGCCGGGAGGTACGCGTTGGCGTCGACGTACCGCAGGCCCGTCCAGTCGTGCGCGGAGCGCAGCCCGCTGGACTTGACCGCCAGTCCGTAACGGTCGAGCCAGTACGCCACGGCCTTCAGCCCGACGAAGACGCCGAGCAGCACCGCGAGGTGCCCGGTGGCCTGCGAGGTCGCGCGGGCGCCGGGGCTGGAGACGCGCAGCCCGCCGTACAGGTAGTGCACCAGGGCGGCGGCGATCAGCGAGAGCACCACGGCGGCGAAGCCGAAGCCGAGCAGGAAGCGGTACCAGGGCAGGTCGAAGGCGTAGAAGGAGATGTCCTTGTGGAACTGCGGGTCGCTCTGGTGGAACGACACCCCGTTGACCCACATCAGCCAGGTGCGCCACTGGCCGGCGGCGGAGGCCCCGGAGATCAGGCCGATCAGCAGCGCGATGCCGATGAGCAGCCACTTCTTGTACGGGGCGATGTTCATCCGGTACCGGTCGAGGCTCTCCTGCTCCAGCGACATCGCGGAGAGCGGGGGGCGCAGCCGGTGGGCGAGCCAGATGTTCAGGCCCACGGCCAGCGCCATCAGACCGCCGAAGACGAAGAACAGTCCGATCTTCGTCCACAGCTGGGTGGTGAACACGGAGGAGTAGTTCACCGAGCGGTACCAGAGCCAGTCGGTCCAGAAGCCGGCGAACATGACGAAGATGATGGCCAGCACCGCCAGCGCGCCCAGCGTCATCAGCAGGGTCCGCATACGCCGGGACGGCCGGCCTAGATTGATCCGTGGCCCCGAGGGGCCTGAGCCGCGGTCCGGCATCTGGAAAGCCAAGGGTGCGCACCTCTGCGAGTGATGAATATCGGCGGGTCGGTCCGTGCGGTTGTCGGTGTTGCGCTGGGCCATGCCGGGACACGGATGGCTCACTGGTGCAACTTACTCGCGCTTTACCTAGTTCCCGAACGGGGGGCGCAACCTCCGATGGGGGAGGATGGCGGCATGTCCAACCTTCCCACCGACGGCACGGCATTCGCGGCAGCCCCCCTCACCCGCGCCGTCCTCGAGATCGACGAGTACACGGCGGGCTTCGGCTGGGACCAGCCGGTACGGCTGTTCGCCCTGGTAGACACCGCGAAGCTGCGCGTACAGGAGCCGCAGCTCGCGGCCCAGCTGGGGCTGGATCAGCCGGGTGACCCCGATGCCGCCCCGCTGACCCCCGTCGAGCAGCAGGAGCTGCCCGCGGGGCAGCCCCTGGACGAGTTCCTCGCCACACTGGCCTGGCCCGGCGCCGTCACGGGGTGCGCGGTGACCGTCGAGCGGCTGATGCTGCCGCCGGCCGCGGAGAGCGCGATCCCCACCGACCTGGACGAGGCGGCGCTGGCGAAGTGGGTGGGTGAGCACCCCGACCGGCAGGAGGTGCGGATGACCGTCGCCGTGCTGCGGGACGGGACGCGGGAGTGCGCGCTTCGGCTGCGCGAGAAGGACTCGGCGCAGGAGGTCCTGACCGGCGCGGAGCTGGTGCCGGGGCTCGCGGAGGCGCTGGCCGCCACGTTCGACGACTGAGTGCTGTGCCTGCTGCCGGTGCCGGGCGCCGGGCGGTCCGCCGCCCGGTCAGCTCGCGCGGCAGGTCTTCAGCCGGTCCGTGTCGCCCCGGCGGATGTCGTCCAGGGCGGCTATCGCGTCGTCGATCGTGGCGACCTCGACCAGCGTCAGCCCGTCGGGGGTGTCGCGGACGGCGGAGGCGCAGTTCTCCTTCGGGGTGAGGAAGAACTCCGCGCCCTGCCGGCGGGCGCCGATCGTCTTCAGCTCCACACCGCCGATGGGGCCGACCTTGCCGGTGTCGTCGATGGTGCCCGTACCGGCGACGAACTTCCCGCCGGTGAGGTATCCGGGCGTCAGCTTGTCGACGATGCCGAGGGCGAACATCAGGCCGGCGCTCGGGCCGCCGACGTCGGCGAGCTTGATGTCGATCGCGAACGGGAAGGCGTGGTCGGACCCCGCCTGGATGCCGACCATCGCCCGCTTGGGGTCGTCGGGGGCCTTCATCGTGGTGATGGTGACGTCCTGCTCGCCGCCGGACGGCCGCTTCCCGGCCTTCTTCGCCGCCGCGGCACGCTTGGCGGGGATGACCGTGAAGGTCGTCTCCTCGCCCGGCTGGTGCTTCGTGACGAGCTTCGCCACGTCCTCCGTCGCCCTGACCGGCGTACCGTCGACGGACACGATCACGTCGCCGGCGTGCAGCGCGCCCTCGGCGGGGCTGTCCTTGACGACGGACTGCACGATCACCCAGGACGTGACGGGGATGTCCAGCTCCTTCAGCGCGGCGACCTTGGCGCTCTCCTGCGAGGCGGTGAACTCCTCGGCGTTCTCCTGGTCGACTTCCTCGGCGGACTGGTCCGTGGGGTAGAGGGTGTCGTGCGGGACGACCGCGTCGCTGCCGGAGACCCAGCCCATGAACGCCTCGACGAAGCTCATCCGGTAGTCGGAGCCGGTGACGCGGACCGTCGTCATGTTGAGGTTGCCCGTGGTCGGGTAGGTCTTGCGGCCGTCGATCCGCAGGACCGGCTCACCGCCGTGCTCGCCCAGGGTATTGACGGTGGGGCCCGGGGACATCTCGGCGTACGGCGAGGGGATCAGAGCCAGGGCGAAGACGGAGACCATGAGGGTCAGCGTGGCGGCGAGCAGCGTCGCGGTGCGGCGTGGCATGGGGGAGACAGTACGGGACGCCTACGCGGCTCCGGAACGGGAGTGCGATCCGGAGTGCGTACGCTCCATGGCCTCGCGGAACTTCTCGTATCCCTGGAGCTCCGCGTTGTCTCCCTGCGTCTTGTCCCGGGTCGCCCAGCCCGCCCATATCGCGGCGGCACCGGCGGACACCACGGGGATCACCAGCCATGCGATCGCGGCCATCCGGTGTGCTCCTTGTGTTGTGCGCTGATCCGGTGAACTGCTCACCTGCCCGTCAAGCCAACGCTCCGGCCCCGGCGAGGGTTACGCAACTCGGGGGCGTCCGCTCCCCGGGACGGGCCGGGGTCAGCAGGCCCCGACCCACTCCTCGGTGCCGTCGGAGAACCGCTGGTGCTTCCAGATCGGCACCTCGTGCTTCAGGGTATCGATCAGCTCGCGGCACGCTTCGAACGCCTCGCCGCGGTGCGCGCAGGAGACGGCGGCGATCACCGCGATGTCGCCGACCCGCAGGTCGCCCACCCGGTGCACGGCGACCAGCGCGCGGACGGGATAGCCGGCGGCGACCTTCTCCGCGACGCGCCGCAGCTCCGCCTCCGCGCTGGGGTGGCAGGAGTAGCCGAGGGTGTCCACGTCGGTGCCGCCGTCGTGGTTGCGGACGGTGCCCACAAAGAGCGTCGTGCCGCCCGCGGCGTCGTCGCCGACGGCCGCGTACACCTCGTCCAGGGACAGGGGCGTGTCCCGGATGCCGAGCAGCCGGATCGGGTCGGCCACGCCCTGCTCGCCGGGGTGGTCGTACGTGTGTGCCATGGCGATCATCCTGCCCTATGGTCCGGGAACGCGGAACGCGGATTCCGTCGCCGCGTCAGATCTTCCCCCGCCGCGCCCGCCGGATCTGGCGGACCGCGGCGGCCGTGCCGAGCAGCGCGACCGTGGCGCCCGCGGCCCCCGCGACCGTGGCGTCCTTGCGGCCGAGCCGGCGGCCGGCGACCGTGTGATGGCCCGCGACCTCCTGGAGCAGCGCGGCGAGCGCCTCCTCGTTGGTCCACCGGGGCCGCCATCCCGCGTCGTGCAGCCGCGAGCCGCTGACGACCCAGGAGTGCATCGTGTACGCGAGGTCCCCGGCCGGCGAGGGCGTGAGCCCCAGCCGGTGCAGCCGGGCGGCGGCGCCCAGGGCGACGGCGGAGGGGAGCTCCATCCGCCGGATCCCGGTGAGCTGCTCCACCTCCTCCTGCTCCAGCCAGCCCTCGCAGCCGACGGCCAGCTCACCCTCCGCCTTGCCGAGGGCGGCGAACTCCAGCGCGGACGCCAGGTCCGTCACGTGGCAGAACTGCCAGCACGGCCGCGAGCCCTTCACGACGAGCAGCCGGGGGGACTCGAAGTACCTGGTCAGCGGGGTGTCGACGCCGCCCACGAGGGCCGCGGGGCGGACCACCGTCACATTGAGTCCGGGGTGGGCGCGCGGCGCGCGGCGGGCGAGCCGCTCGATCTCCAGCAGGTCGGCGACACCGGTCGCCTCCTCCGTGGCGCGCAGCTCGGCGTCCTCCGACAGCGGCACGGGATTGTCCGGCAACGCTCCGTAGACCATCGCGGAGGTGAGGAGGACCACCCGGTGCACGCCGGCCGCGGCGGCGGCGGTAAGGACCGTCTGCGTTCCCCGTACGTTGTACGCCGTCCGGGCGGCGGGGTCGGTCTCCAGATCGAGGTCCACGGCCAGGTGTACGACGACGTCGGCGCCGCGCAGTTTCTCGGCGATGGCGGGGTCCCGTACGTCCATCACGTGCCAGACGGCCTCGGCCGCGGAGCCGCGCCGTTCGTCGAACGCCAGCACCTCCCTGACCTCGGCGGAGTCCGCCAGCCGCGCCGTGAGCAGGGCTCCGACACCGGTCGCGGCGCCCGTGACGGCGATCACAGGACGGTGCGCCGGCACGGCGTCGTGCGGGGTTCGCGCTCCGCGAACGTTTGGTTCCGGGGAACTCACCGGGCGGCTCCAGCTGTTGTGTGCAGTAGTTCCATCCCATCCTGCCCCAGGCGCGAGGTCAGCGCCGGGGCCTAGGCTGGATGTGTTGGAGGGCACCAGCTGCCGGCCCGGATCACAGGCGGCACGACGAGCCGAGGACACCGTGAGTGACACCCCATTCGGATTCGGACTCCCCCAGGAGCCCGGGGACGACGACAAGGGCAAGAAGGAGCCCGGCCAGGGCGGCCCGGGCCCCTTCGGGTTCGGCAGCGGCGGCGGCGCGGGGGACAACCCCTTCGCGGCGCTCTTCGGCATGGGCGGGCTGCCCGGCGGCGGCGGACCCGGCGGGTTCGACCCGGCCGACCTCGGCGCCGCGTTCCAGCAGCTGGGCCAGATGCTGAGCTACGAGGGCGGTCCCGTCAACTGGGACATGGCCAAGCAGATCGCCCGCCAGACCGTCTCCCAGGGCGCCGCGGACGGCTCGAAGGACGCGTCCGTCGGTGCCTCGGAGCGCCAGGCCGTCGAGGAGGCGCTGCGGCTGGCCGACCTGTGGCTGGACGGCGTGACGGCGCTGCCCTCCGGCGCGAACGCCACCGTGGCGTGGAGCCGCGCGGAGTGGGTGGAGGCCACGCTGCCGGTGTGGCAGGAGCTGGTCGACCCGGTCGCCGAGCGGGTCGGCACGGCGATGGGCAATGTGCTCCCCGAGGAGATGCAGGCCATGGCGGGCCCGCTGATCGGGATGATGCGCTCCATGGGCGGCGCCATGTTCGGCCAGCAGATCGGCCAGGCCGTGGGCGTGCTCGCCGGCGAGGTCTTCGGCTCGACGGACATCGGCCTGCCCCTGGGCCCGGCGGGGAAGGCCGCGCTGCTCCCGGTGAACGTGCGCGCCTTCGGCGCGGGCCTGGATCTGCCGGAGGGCGACGTACGGCTCTATCTGGCGCTGCGGGAGGCCGCCCACCAGCGGCTCTTCCAGCACGTGCCGTGGCTGCGGGCGCATCTGTTCGGCGCGGTCGAGGGCTACGCGGCGGGCATCAAGGTGGACACCTCCAAGCTGGAGGACCTGGTCGGCCAGTTCGACCCGCAGAACCCGGAGGAGCTGCAGCAGGCGCTCCAGCAGGGCATGTTCCAGCCGGAGGACACCCCCCAGCAGAAGGCCGCCCTGGCCCGGCTGGAGACGGCCCTGGCGCTCGTCGAGGGCTGGGTGGACGCGGTGGTGCACGCCGCCGCCTCCTCGCGGCTGCCGTCCGCCGACGCGCTGCGCGAGGCGCTGCGCCGGCGCCGGGCGACGGGCGGTCCGGCGGAGCAGACGTTCGCCACGCTGATCGGCATGGAGCTGCGCCCGCGCCGGCTGCGCGACGCCGCCCGGCTGTGGGCCTCCCTCGCCGACGCCCGCGGCTCCGACGGCCGCGACGCGCTGTGGGAGCACCCGGACATGCTGCCCACGGCCGAGGACCTGGACGACCCGGACGGGTTCGTGCACCGCGAGCAGCTGGACTTCTCCGAGCTGGACAAGATGCTGGGCGACGCGGCGGACGGCTCCGGCTCCGACGAGGGCGGTTCCGAGGACGAGGGCGGCTCCGGGAAGTGAGTCTTCACGACGACGCCGTGCTCGTACTGAAGGAATACGGCGACCAGCCGGAGCTGCGCGACGCGTATCTGGAGCAGCTGGCCGCCCACCCGGACGCCATGTGGAAGTCCTGCGGGACGGGTCATCTGACGGCCAGCGCGCTGGTCGTCGACCCGGCCGGGGAGCGGGTGCTGCTCACGCTGCACCGCAAGCTGGGGCTGTGGCTGCAGATGGGCGGTCACTGCGAGCCGGAGGACGACACGCTGGAGGAAGCCGCGCTGCGCGAGTCCTGGGAGGAGTCGGGGATCACGGGCCTGGTGCTGCTCGGCGGCGGCCCCGTACGGCTGGACCTGCACCCCATCCCGGGGCCGTGCGTCCGGCACTTCGACGTGCAGTACGCGGCGCTGGCCCCGGCGGGGGCGGTGCCGGAGATCAGCGACGAGTCGCTGGACCTCAGGTGGTTCACGTACGACGAGGCCGAGCGGCTCGGCGACTCGTCGGTGGCGGCGCTGGTGCGCGCGACGCGGCAGCGGCTGGGCAGCTGACACGTACGGCGAAGGGGGCGGCGTCCGCGGACGCCGCCCCCTTCGTCATGACCTCTCAGCGATTGCTGAAGATGTTGTTCTGGTTCTGCCCGTGCGACCCGCGCTGCCCCATGCCGAACTGCGCGGCGGCGCCCTGGCCCAGCAGCGCGTTCTGCGGCGGCAGCTGCTCGCTGGGCTGCACCAGGGCGAAGCCGTTGCCCTGGAAGGCCAGCTCCCAGCCCTCGCCGGTGTTGCCGCGCCGCCGCCAGACCCCCGAGGAGGAGGTCTGCGACTGCATCTGCACCCGCAGGGCGCTCGACCAGGCGACGATCGCGTCGGCGTCCACGTTGACGTAGCGGTCGGGCGTCACCGACAGCATCAGCGGCTTCCCGGACGTCATCAGCACGACCTTGCCCCGGCCGGTGATCTCCAGATTGAACTTCCCGGAGCCGGAGATCCCGTACTGGCTGTCGACGGCGATCACGTCCCAGTTCAGGGTCGAGTCCAGCGCCAGCACGTACGAGCTGTCGACCGTCATCCCGCCCTGGTCGACCTCCACCACGTGCAGGTACTGCGCGAGATTGGCCAGATAGACCGTGCCCTGCCCGGAGCAGCGCATCAGCTCCAGGCCCTCGCCGGCCCGGCGCTGCCGGTTGCGGCGGGCCTGGCCCTGGTACTCGCCGTCGAAGTCGACCATGCCCTGGTAGGCGACCATGGAGCCCTTGCGGGCCAGCAGGTCGTTCTGCCCGTCCAGATAGCAGCGCAGCATCTGCGCGTTCTGCAGGGCGTAGCGCTCCTGCGACTGGTTCTCGGTGAATGCGAAAAGCGGACTCTGCATGTTGTGTCCCTCCCCCTCAGCCCCGGATCCGCAGGCGGTCGGTCGAGTCCTCACTCGGCTGCACGACGACGAAGCCGCGGCCCGAGAAGCCGATCTGGAACGCCTCACCGCTGCCGCGCCCGACGAGGGCGCCCATCTTGACCGTGCGCTTGGCCTTCACCTTCAGGTCCGTGGACCAGGCGACCAGCGCGTCCGGGTCGACGTACGTCTCGTCGTCGCCGCGGCTGGAGCAGTCCACCACGATCGGCGTGCCGCGCGAGGTGATCGCCACCCAGCCGGTGCCGGCGATCCGTACGTTCCACAGGCCCTGGCCGGCGAACCGGGCCAGGCCCTTGACCTTCTCCACCCCGAACTCGAGATGGGCGTCGAAGGCCAGCAGATTGGTGCCGTTGACGGAGATCGCCTCGTTGTTGAGGTTGACGCAGACGACGTCCGCCCCGTAGTCGGCGAGATAGAGGATGCCGTCGCCGCTGCACTTCATCAGCGGCGCGCCCTCGCCGGTCAGCCACTGGGCGGCGGCCTGGCGCAGCGCCGGCGGGTTCGGCTCGTACTGGATGAACCCCTCGTACGCGACCATCGAGCCGGCGCGCGCGTAGAGGTCCGCGCCGGTCTGGAGCACGGACTTCAGCATGGCGCTGCCGTGGTTCTCCATCCGGGCGGTGATCGGGGTCGGGGCGTAGCCCGCCATGAGTTGCTGGTCCACTGCGGGCTCCCTTAGACCTCGTAGGGCTGGACGACGATGAAGTTGCCGGGCGCGCCCCGGAACTGGAGATTGACAGTCTCCCCGCTGTGACCGGGGTAGGCCGTGCGGCGCAGCCGGACCTGGCTGGAGAGCACGACCTGGGCAGCGGCCGACCAGGCGACGATGGCCTGGCTGTCGCTGTACGTGGTCGGGGTCACCGGGAGGACGACGGGGGTGCCGTGCGTCTTCACGACGACCGTGCCCGTCCCCGTGAACTGCATGGTGAACAGCGCGCCGCCGGGGATGCCGTGGCCCTCGATCCGCTTGACCTCGTACTGCAGGGTCTCGTCGAAGGCGAGGACGTTCTCCGCGGAGACGCAGATCGCGTCGCCCTGGAGCTCGATCGGGTGGAGGTACGAGGCGTCGTCGGCGAAGAAGATCTGGCCGCGGCCCTTGCAGCGCATCAGCTGCATCTCCTGGCCGGTCATGTTCTGCGTGACGCGGCCCATGACGCCGGACGACTTGTAGCTGAAGTCGACCTTGCCCTGGTAGAGCACCATGCTGCCCTGGCGGGCCAGCACGCCCTGGTTCTGTCCGAGGCCGATGTCGGCGCGGATCAGCTTGGGGTTCTGCAGCATCCAGCGCTGGCCGGTCGGGGTCTCGCGGTACGCCTCCATGGCCTTGGCGATGCCGAGGGGGGCCTGCTGCGGGACCGCGTACGCGCCGGGCTGGCCCGGGGCGGGAGCGCCGCCGGGAGCGCCGAACGGGTTGGGCAGGGCCCCGGCCACGGCGGGCTGGGTCGGGGCACCGGGGGGCGCGTACTGGCCGGGCGCGGGCGCGCCGGGGGGCGCGAACTGGCCCGGGGGCGCCATGGGGGCGCCGGGCGGGGCGTACTGGCCGGGAGCCGGGGCGCCGGGCGGCGCGAAGCCGCCGGGGGGCGGCGGGGCCTGGCCCGGGCGCTCGGAGCGCATGCTGCGGGCGACGGCGATGGCCTCGCCGGTGCGCTCGGCGCACTGCTCGGGCTCGCGCTCCAGCAGATGCACGGTGGCCATGCCGACGAGGTTCAGCGCGTACGACCGGGTG
>NZ_WEGJ01000013.1 GCF_009604385.1 Streptomyces smaragdinus | reverse complement strand
GCTTGGTGCGGCGCTGGTGGGGGCGGGGCTGGTGAACTATCCGACGGAGTGGTGGCACTGGTCGTACGGCGACCGCTACTTCCCCGTCGGCGGCCCCCCGCCGATGACCGCGCCCCCCGGCGGCCCCGTCCCCTCCCTGTACGCGCGCGAGGCCGCCGCCACCCCCGGCTTCATGCCGCCGCCGGAGCCCGGAGCGCCGGGCGCGGCCGTCCCGCCGGACACGTTCCGCCCGGCGCCCCCCGCGCCCCCGGCCGGCCCGGACGCCGGTGACCAGGGCGGCGGTCGCCGCGGCCCCGACCGCAAGAAGCTCGCCGTCCTGGGCGGCGGCGCCGTCTTCGGGGTGCTGGCCGTCGCGTACGGCATCGGCCTGGTCCTCAACCACGCCGACGTCCCCAACGGCACCACGGTGCTGGGCGTCGACATCGGCGGCAGCTCCCGCGACGAGGCCGTGAGCACCCTGGACGACACCCTCCAGAAGCGGCTCACCGCCCCGCTGAAGATCCGCGTCGGCGACGAGCAGCTGGAGCTCAAGCCCGAGACGGCCGGCCTGGAGATGAACACCGCCGAGACCGTCCGCGCGGCCACCGGCAGCGACTACAACCCGGTCACCGTGATCGGCTCGCTCTTCGGCGGCTCCCGGGTGATCGACCCGGTGATGTCCGACGACAAGGACAAGCTCCGGGCCGCCCTGGAGGGCCTGCCGTCCGCGGGCGGCACCGCCTCCGACGGCATGATCAAGTTCGAGAACGGCAAGGCCGTCAAGGTCCCCGGCAAGGCCTCGCAGGCCGTCGACGTGGACAAGGCGATGACCCTGGTCCAGGACGCCTTCGACGAGCGCGCGGCGGGCGGCCCGAACAAGGTGATCGTGCTGCCGGTCACGAAGCACGAACCGAAGGTCAGCGAGGCGCAGTTCGACGCGGCGCTGAACGGCTACGCCAAGACGGCGATGTCCGGCTGGGTCTGGCTGCAGGCCGGCGGGCGCGAACTGCCCTTCAGCGAGAAGACGATCAGCACCTTCCTGACGATGCGGCCCGCCGAGGACGGCACGCTGCAGCCCGTGATCGACCCGAAGGCGCTGGCCGCGGCGTACGGCACCTTCTTCGACGGCGTGCTGATCGACGGCGGTTCGGGCAAGGTACCGATGACCGGGCAGCATGCCGCGGCGGCCATGTCGCAGGCGCTGAAGAAGCCCGTCGAGGGCTCGGCCAAGCGGATCGCCCAGGTGGAGGGCTCGCTGCCGGGCTGATCCACGGACGTCCATGTCAGCGGGGCCGGCCGGCCTCCGGCACGGACCGCGGCTCCGGTTCCCGGGGCCGCGGCGGTGCGGAGACGGCCGGCTTCGCCGTGTCCGGCCGCAATCGGCGCGCGAGGGCCCGCCACACCCGGTCCGGTACGAACACGGCGTCGCCGATGACCATCGCGGCGGAGAACAGCGGCAGCCCCATGAGCACCGCGATGCCCGCGTGGCTGGCCACCAGGGCGGCCAGGAACGGGTACTTGAGGTGCCTGCTGAAGACCGCGAACGGCAGCCCCAGCTGCGCGAAGACGGTCAGATACGCCAGCGCCAGCAGCAGGAACGGGTGGCTGATCACCCAGCCGGACAGCTCCGGCCACGGGCGGAAGGCGTTCAGCTGGAGCGCGTAGTGCAGCGCGGTGCCGTGCTGCCAGGCCGGGCCCTGCACCTTGAACATCCCCGCGCAGCCGTACGCGATCATCACCTGGCCGGCGACGACCAGCAGCGCGGTGTTGTGCAGCAGGGTGACCAGCCGGGTCCGCAGCCCGTCCGCCGGCTCCCGTGCGGCGACCCGCCGGGCGTCCAGGGACCAGACGCGCCCGCAGGCGGTGAACGCCAGATAGATCGCCAGCAGCCGGACCACGTGGTCGCCGGAGTCGTTGACGAACGTGTTGCGGAACTGGACCGCGCACAGCAGCACCACGAAGACGACCGACGTCGCCCGGGTGCGCCAGCCGAGGGTGAACGCGGCGCTCGCGGCGACGGCCCCGCCGTAGATCAGCCAGAAGGCCACGGCGCTGTCGGTGGCGGAGACGGTGTAGAAGGGCGTCCAGTCGTTGAGTTCGTTGAGCCGGTGCGCCATGTCCGGCGTCCAGTACGCGTCCGGCCCCCACATGCGCGGTGCGGCGGTGATGTCCCGCAGCAGGTAGGCCAGCGCGAGCAGGCCGGTGCCGATGCGCAGTACGGCGGCGCTGTAGAGGGAGTACGGGCGGTTCGTGGCGCGGTCGAGGGCGGCGGTCAGCCGGTCGGTGGTCATCGGACGGGCACCTTCCACCAGGGCAGCAGCAGCGCGGAGGCGGGGCGGGCGGGGCCCCGGCCCGCGGGCGGGGCGATCGGGAGGGTGGTGACGCGCAGTTGGAGGGCGTCGTACCCGGCGGGGCGGCCCAGTTCGGCGAGCCGGGCGACGGCGATGGTGCGCAGGTAGACGCGGAAGAGCTCGGCCCGTTCGGTGCGGGCGGGGGCGTTCAGGTCGCCCCGGTTGCGGTAGATCTTCCAGGCCCGGCGCAGCATGTTCTGGTTGACGCGGGCGGGGTACGGGTTGTGGCGCATCGCCTCGTTGTCGAAGGCCGACAGGTCGCTCCAGCCGGAGACACGGCCGGCCGAGCTCGTACGGGCGTCGATGCGGTAGTTCTCCTGGAACGGGTTCGGGGAGAAGAGCGCCCAGTGCTGTTCGAACCAGGGGTAGATGTAGCCGTCGATCTCCGTGCGGTACTCGTCGCTGACGGCGTTGGCGGGGGCGACGGCGAAGAACACGGCCGTCAGATGGAGGACGGCGGCGAGCGCCGCGCCGACGGCCGCGCAGGCCAGTGCGTAGCGCCGACCACGGCTGAGGGACTGCATGCGGCCAAGCTGGCACACGGGGCAACGACCCTGTGCGCACGGGAGCGTGCGCCCGCGCAGAACCATCCGTACGAGGGACAGGACGGGCCCCGCGGCCGGTGTGCCGCGGGGCCCGTCGTGGCGCCCCGTCAGTCGCCGCTGATGTCCGCGTTCCGGCGGATGCGTCGGGTGACCAGGACTCCGCCGCCGATCAGGGCGGCGAGGCTGGCCAGGGCGGCGGCGATGGCCGCGGGACCGGTGTCACCGGCACCGGTGTCGGGCATGTGACCGGGCTTGCCGGTGTGCTGCTCGGTCGTCATGTCGGTCGTGTGTTCCGTGGTGTGACCGGTCGTGTGTTCCGTGGTCTGGTCCGTCGTGTGCTCGGTGGTCTGGTCCGTCGTGTGTTCCGTCGTCGGCGAGGTCGTCGTCTCGATCGTCTGGCGGATCGTCGTGGCCTCCGTGACCGGGTTGGTCGAGGTCTCCGTGGTGCAGTCGGTGCTCGACATGGTCGACGACAGCACCGACGCCGCGGTGGTCGCCGTCGTCGACATCTCCGTACCGCACTCGGACGTCGACTCCGTCGTGGACAGCGTCGACGACTCCGTCGTCACCTGGGTGCTCGACTGGGTGGCGGACTGCGTGGTGCAGCCGGTGCTCGACATGGTCGACGACAGCACCGACGCCGCGGTGGTCGCCGTCGTCGACATCTCCGTACCGCACTCGATCGTCGACTCCGTCGTGGACAGCGTCGACGACTCCGTCGTCACGTCGGTGGCCGACTGGGTGGTGTCCTCGGTCGTACGGACCGTGGTGGCCTCGGTGACCGGGTTGGTCGTCGTCTCCGTCGTCATCTCCGTCGTGCCCTCGACCTCGCACTCGGCACCGGGGCCGTCGTCCGACTCCGAGGACACCGTGCCGGCGTCGGCGCCCGGGCCGTCGTCCGACTCGGCGTTGCCCGTGGGGCATCCCGTACCGGCGTCGGCGCCGGGGCCGTCGTCCGACTCGGAGAAGTCGGAGTCCCAGCTCACGCCGTCGTCGGACTCGGACTCGTCGGGGGCGTCGGGGAGGTCCTCGGGGTCCGGGTCCGGCTGGGCGGCGCCGACCCGCGGTACGGGCAGGAGCTCGGCCCGCGGCGGGCGCAGGGGGAACTCCTCGTAACGGGACTCGAGCAGTACGCCGGCGGGCAGCGCGGCGCTCGGGGCCCCGGCGGCGTAGGTCTCGGGCATGGCCTCCGGGGCGGCCTCGCGGACGGCTCCCGGAGCCCGGGGGGTGAGGGCCTCGCGGGCGGTGGACCCGGGTGCGGCGGCCGGGGTGTCGGGTGCCTGGGCAGCCGCCGGACGCTCGGGGGCGGCCTCAACGGGAGCCTGTGCGGGCCGCTCCGCGGGAGCCTGGGCCGGCGCCTGCTCCTGCGCGTCCGGCGTCTGGGGGGCGGCCTCGGGGGCCTGGGCCGCCACGGACGGGACCTCGGCCGCTGAGGCGTCGGCGGCGTCGGCGGCGGGCCGCTCGGGGACGGCGGCCCCGGCCTGCTCGCCGACGACCCCGGGCCGTGCCTCCTGCGCCTCCGGCAGCAGCGGCGGCCTCGGCTCGATGCGCGGCGCCTCGGGCTCGGCGGCGGGCGCCGGCGCGGCCTCGGCGGGGGCGGGTGCGGACGGGAGCCCCTCGACCCGGGGGGTCTCGACGCGCGGGGTCTCGATCACCGGGCGCTCCGGCACCGCGACCTCGGTGTCGGAATCGCTCCGGGAGCCGCTTCCGGCACCCTCACCGGGCAGACGGCCGTCGGACCCGTCGTCGTCCGCCTGGTCCTGTGCCTTGGTCATCGTGACGATCGCCGCGGCGGGGGCCGCGGTCGGTGTGTGGGCGGCGGCGATGCTGCCCACGACCGGCGTGGCGCCCAGCGCGGCCACGGCCAGTGCGCCGCACACACTGCGTGCGTGACGTCGTGAAATGCGCTTCATTCGCTGTTGACTTCCCTCTGTTCCACGGCGCACGGGGGCGCACGGACGGACGGGCTACGTGTTCATGACGTCAACAGCTACCACTCATACGACATAAAATACGCATAACACACCATGCGCTGGTTACGACATTCCCCCACGCGGCCTACGGCGCGGAGTGACCCGCCGCCGCCATGTCCTCCGCGAAGAAGCACGCCGACGGATGCTCCACCGGCCCGCCCGCCCCGACGAGGTGCTCCGGTACGGCCAGTTGGGGCACCTCCGCCGCACACCGCGCCTGCGCCTTCCAGCACCGGGTGCGGAAGCGGCACCCCGACGGCGGGTCCGCGGGCGAGGGCACGTCGCCGGAGAGGATGATCCGCGCCCGCCCCTCCCGCGCCTCGGGGTCGGGCACGGGGACGGCGGAGAGCAGCGCCTGGGTGTACGGATGGGTCGGGTGGTCGTAGATCTCGGTGTCCGTGCCGAGTTCGGCGAGCCGGCCGAGGTACATCACGGCGACACGGTCGGAGATATGGCGTACGACGGAGAGGTCGTGCGCGATGAAGGCGTACGACAGCCCGAACTCGTCCTGCAGCCGCTCCAGCAGGTTCACCACCTGCGCCTGCACGGACACGTCGAGCGCCGACACGGGCTCGTCGGCCACGATGATCTCGGGCCGCAGCGCCAGCCCCCGCGCGATGCCGATGCGCTGGCGCTGGCCGCCGGAGAACTGGTGCGGATAGCGGTTGATGTACTCCGGGTTGAGCCCCACGACGTCGAGCAGTTCCTGCACCTTCGCCCGCCGCGACCCTTTCGGCGCGACCTCGGGGTGGATGTCGTACGGCTCCCCGATGATGTCGCCGACGGTCATCCGCGGGTTGAGCGAGGTGTACGGGTCCTGGAACACCATCTGGATGTTCCGCCGTACGGCCCGCAGCGCGCGCCCTGACAGCTTCGAGATGTCGTCGCCCTTGTACAGGATCTGCCCGGAGGTGGGCTGTTCCAGGTTGACGAGCATCTTCGCGACGGTGGACTTCCCGCAGCCCGACTCCCCCACGATGCCGAGCGTCTCGCCTCTGTTCAGGTCGAACGACACCCCGTCGACGGCCTGGACGGCGCCGACGTGCTTGCGGAAGATGATCCCCTGGGTCAGCGGATAGTGCTTGACGAGGTCGCGTACCTGGAGGATGGCCTCAGACGGGTCGGTCATGGAGCTGTTCCTTCCAGAAGTGGCACGCGCTCCCCCGGGGCGGCTCGAGGGGCCTGCCCGCGTCGTCCGTCACGTCGTACACGGGCGGCCGGTCCGTGCGGCACACGCTCCGGGCGCGCGGGCAGCGCGGGTTGAAGGCGCAGCCGGGCGGGATAGCGAGGAGGTTGGGCGGCAGGCCCTTGATCGCGTAGAGCTCCTGGCCCTTGAGGTCCAGCCGCGGGATCGAGTCGAGCAGTCCGCGGGTGTACGGGTGGGCCGGCGCCCGGTAGATGTCGTGCACGGACGCCGCCTCGACGATGCGGCCCGCGTACATCACGGCGATCTTGTCGGCCACGTCCGCGACCACCCCGAGGTCGTGGGTGATGAGGATCAGCCCCATGTTCGTCTCGCGCTGCAGCTCGGCCAAGAGGTCCATCACCTGCGCCTGGACCGTGACGTCGAGCGCGGTCGTGGGCTCGTCCGCGATGATCAGGTCGGGGTCGAGCGCGAGCGCCATGGCGATCATGATGCGCTGGCGCATTCCGCCGGAGAACTGGTGCGGGTAGTCGTCGACCCGGGCCTTCGCCGCCGGGATGCGCACCCGCTCCATCAGCTCGACGGCCTTGGCCCTGGCGTCCTTCTTCGACGCGCCCCGGTGCACCCGGAACATCTCGCCCAGCTGATAGCCCACGCTCAGCACCGGGTTGAGCGAGGACAGCGCGTCCTGGAAGATCATCGCCATCTTGTCGCCGCGCGTCTTCCGCCGCTCCTCCGCGCCCATCTTCAGCAGGTCCTTGCCCTGGAAGACGATCTCCCCGCCGGTGACGAACCCGGGCGGCGAGTCGAGGATGCCCATCACGGCCTGGGCGGTCACGGACTTTCCCGAGCCGGACTCGCCGAGCACGGCGAGGGTCTCGCCCGCGTCGACGGAGTACGTGACCCCGTTGACGGCCTTCGCGATCCCGTCGCGGGTGCGGAACTCGACCTGGAGGTCGCGGACTTCCAGCAGTGCAGCCATCTCCGTCACCGCAGCTTCGGGTCGAGGGCGTCGCGGACCGCGTCGCCGAGCATGATGAACGCGAGCACCGTGACGCTCAGCCAGGCGGCCGGCCACAGCAGCATGTGCGGGGCGTTGCGGTACTGCGGCGCCGCCGTGGAGATGTCCTGGCCCCAGGAGATCGTGGGCGGCTTCAGGCCCACGCCCAGATACGACAGGGTCGCCTCCAGGGCGATGTACGTACCGAGGGCGATGGTCGCGACGACGATGATCGGCGCGACGGCGTTGGGCAGGACGTGCCGCAGCATGATCCGCGAGTTGGAGGCGCCGAGCGAACGGGCCGCCTGGACGTAGTCGTTCTGCTTGGCGGTGATCACCGAGCCACGGGCGATCCGCGCGATCTGCGGCCAGCCCAGCAGCACGATGAAGCCGATCACCGGCCAGATGGACCCGCTGGGGACGACCGACAGGAACACCAGCCCGCCGAGCAGGATCGGGATACCGAAGAAGATCTCCGTGATCCGCGACAGCACCCCGTCCCACCAGCCGCCGAAGTACCCGGCCAGCCCGCCCAGCACGGTCCCGAGCAGCGCGGCGCCGAGGGTGGCGAAGACCCCGACGGAGACGGAGGCCCGGGCCCCGTAGACGGTGCGGTTGTAGACGTCGCAGCCCTGGAGGTCGAACCCGAAGGGATGGCTGCCGGACGCCCCCTCCCGGGAGTGCGCCAGGTCGCAGTCGTACGGGCTGCCGCCGGCGACCACGCTCGGCCACAGGGAGACGAAGACCAGGAAGACGATGAGCAGCGCGGACACCAGGAAGATCGGGTTGCGCCGCAGATCGCGCCAGGCGTGCCCCCACAGGCTGCGCGCCTCGGTGGCGGAGGTGGCCGTGCCCGGGTCGCCGGGGTGGGTGTAGTCGGCGTTCTCCAGGGATTCCGCCTCCTCGGTGGCGACGTCGATGCCGACCTCGGTGGAGTTGGGCAGCTCGGGGCCGCCCGTGCCCGCGTTGGCCAGGGGGTCGACGTCGTCCGGACGCTCGGAGTGGGGGTCACGCAAGGCGGATCCTCGGGTCCAGGACCGCGTAGAGCAGGTCGACGAGCAGGTTGGCCAGCAGGAAGATGATCACGAGGATGGTCACGAAGCCGACGACGGTGGGGGCGTTCTGGCGCAGGATGCCCTGGTAGAGCTGGTAGCCGACGCCCTGGATGTTGAAGATCCGCTCGGTGACGATGGCGCCGCCCATCAGATTGCCGATGTCGATGCCGAGGAAGGTGACGACGGGGATCAGGCTGTTGCGCAGCAGATGGCGCACGGTGATCCGGCGCCCGGGCAGGCCCTTGGCGACGGCGGTGCGGATGTAGTCGGCGCGGGCGTTCTCGCTCACCGAGGTGCGGGTGAGGCGGGTGGTGTACGCGAGGGAGACCAGGGCGAGAACGATCGCGGGGAGGATCAGCTCGTCCAGCGGCGCGGCGGCGGAGACGGAGACGGGGGCGATGTTCCAGTTGACGCCGAAGAGGTACTGGAGCAGATAGCCCATGACGAACGTCGGGATGGAGATCACCACGAGGGTGGCCAGCAGCACGGAGGTGTCCAGCGCCCTTCCGCGGCGCAGTCCGGACAGCACGCCGAGGGTGATGCCGACGATCGCCTGGAAGAACACCGCGAGCAGGGCGAGCCGGATGGTGATGGGCCAGGCGCGGGCCATCAGGTCGACGACCGGTTCGCCGTTGAAGGCCGTGCCGAAGTCGCCGGTGAAGATCTTGCCCATGTAGATGAGGTATTGCTGCCACAGGGGCTTGTCGAGGTTGTACTCGTGCCGGATCGCGGCGGCGGTCGCCGGGTCGGGCCGCCGGTCGCCGAAGAACGCGGTGACGGGGTCGCCGAGGGCGTACACCATGAGGAAGATCAGGAACGTGGACCCGATGAAGACGGGGATCATCTGCAGGAGACGGCGGATTACGTAGCGACCCATGCGGGTGGACCTCCCTACCGCGTGACCGTGATCGCCTGATAGACGGGGACGCTGAACGGGTCGAGGGCGACGTCACGGACGCGTTCGGAGAAGCCCGCGGAGCCGTTCTGGTACCAGAGCGGGATCGCCGGGACGTCGCGGGCGAGGATCCGCTCGGCGTCCTTGAAGCCGGCGACCGCCGCCGCGGCGGACGGTGCCGCGTTGGCCTGGTCGATGAGCCGGTCGAACTCGGGGTTGCTGTGGCCGCCGTCGTTGGACGAGGCGTCCGTGTAGTACAGCTTCGACAGGAAGTTCTCGATGTTCGGGTAGTCCATCTGCCATCCCGCCCGGAACGGCCCGGTCATCTTCCGGTCGGTGACCTGTGTCCGGTAGTCGGCGAACGTCCCCACCGGGTTGACGACGCAGCTGTGCTCCCTGCCGAGCGCCTTGTCGACGCTGTGGCACACGGCGTCCATCCAGTCCCGGTGCGACCCGGTGTCGACGTTCGAGGTGAGGACGAGCTTCCCGCCGGGGAGCCCGCCGCCTTCCTCGATCAGCCGCCGCGCCTTCTTCGGGTCGTACGAACAGACCTCACCGCACACGGAGGCGTCGTAGCCGCCCTTGGCGCCCAGCACGGGCGAGGTCCAGTCCTTGGCGGGGATCCGCGTCCCGTTGAAGATCCGCTTCGTGATCGCGTCCCGGTCGATGGCCATGGAGATCCCCCGCCGCACCTTGGCGGCGCGGGCGCCGCGCCAGGCCCTGTCGTAGAACGGGAAGGACACCGTCTGGATGATCCCGGCCGGCCGGACCACGAACCGGTCCCCGAGGTCGGCGGCGGCGTTGGGCAGCTGGGCGGCCGGGATGTCGTCGGCGACGTCCAGATTCCCGGCGAGGAGATCGGCGTACGCGGTGTTGGGGTCGGTGTAGACGACCAGCTCCACACCGCCGTTACGGGCCTTGTCGGGCCCCCGGTACGCGGGGTCGGCGACCAGCTTCATCGCCTTGCCCCGCCGATACGACTCCACCTTGTACGGACCGTTCCCGACCGGCCGCCGCAGCCACGCGGCGTGGTCCTCGAAGAACAGCCGCGGCAGCGGGGCGAACGCCTGGTAGCCGAGGCCCTCCGCCCAGGTGGCGTACCGCTGGGTGAGCCGGACCTCGAAGGTGCGCGGGCCGGTGACCTTCAGCCCCGACATGGTCTTCGCCCTCGGGCGGGCGGTCTCGTCGGCGGGGTGGACGTCGGCGTAGCCCTCGACGTACTGGAAGAAGGGGGCGTTGACCTGCTTGTTCGTGATGTTCGCGGTGTAGTTCCAGGCGTCGGTGAAGGACCGCGCGGTGACCGGCGTGCCGTCGCTGAAGCGCAGGCCCTCGCGCAGCCTGATTCGCCAGACCCGGCTGTCCTCGGTCTCGATCGACTCGGCGAGGTCGTTGACGGACTCCGCGGTCTTCGGGTCGTAGCGGGTCAGCCCGCGGGTGATGAGGCCGAGGACCTTGCCGCCCTGCACCTCGTTGGTGTTCCCGGGCTCGATCGGCCGCTGCGGATCGCTCCACGAGGCTCGTACGACACCGTTCGGATCGGTGCCCCCGCGGGACTCCCCGCCGGCCACCCCGCAGCCGGCCAGCAGCGAACCGGCTCCCACGACACACACGACGCGCGTGACTCCCCGCATCGGGCTCCTCCACAGGTCGGTGACCGCATTCAGAGCCCCATATGACAGGAAATATGATCAACGCGCATCCGTACGGGCCCGCGGTGCGCCCACTCGTGGCGGCACAAACGCCCGGATGCAGGAGGAAGACCCCCGGACATGCCGAAGCCCCGGCTCCCGCAGAGGGGGGAGCCGGGGCGGGCCGCGGAGGCGGGCACGAAGGGACGACGGCGACAGCCTCAGGCTGCCGTGTGCACGACGTCCTTCTCCTCCGCGAAGTGGCAGGCCGACAGGTGCGCCGCGCCCTCGCCGGTGCCGGCGAAGCGCTTGGGGACGGCGAGCACCGGGGTCTCGGTGGCGCACCGCTCCACCGCCTTCCAGCACCGGGTCCGGAAGCGGCAGCCCGACGGCGGGTCGGCCGGGGACGGCACGTCGCCCTGGAGCAGGATCCGCTCGCGCCCCTCGCGTGCCTCGGGGTCGGGCACGGGAACGGCGGAGAGCAGCGCCTGGGTGTACGGGTGGGTCGGGTGGTCGTAGATCTCGGTGTCGGTGCCGAGCTCCGCCATCCGGCCGAGGTACATGACGCCGACGCGGTCGGAGATGTGCCGGACCACGGACAGGTCGTGCGCGATGAAGACGTACGACAGGCCGAACTCGCCCTGCAGCCGCTCCATCAGATTGACGACCTGCGCCTG
The DNA here is from genome assembly GCF_009604385.1 of Streptomyces smaragdinus. GTDB lineage: Bacteria > Actinomycetota > Actinomycetes > Streptomycetales > Streptomycetaceae > Streptomyces > Streptomyces smaragdinus. The sequence continues at coordinate 150,318 of NZ_WEGJ01000013.1, read as the reverse complement.
GACGGACACGTCCAGCGCGGAGACCGGCTCGTCGCAGATGATGATCTCGGGCCGCAGCGCCAGCCCGCGCGCGATGCCGATGCGCTGGCGCTGGCCGCCGGAGAACTGGTGCGGGTAGCGGTTGATGTACTCCGGGTTGAGCCCCACGACGTCCAGGAGCTCCTGGACCTTCGCCCGCCGCGAGCCCTTCGGCGCCACCTCGGGATGGATGTCGAACGGCTCCCCGATGATGTCGCCGACCGTCATCCGCGGGTTGAGCGACGTGTACGGGTCCTGGAACACCATCTGGATGTTCCGCCGCACCGCCTTCAGCGCCCGCCCGGACAGCTTCGAGATGTCCTCGCCCTTGTACAGGATCTGGCCCGACGTCGGCGTCTCCAGCCGCATCAGCAGCTTGGCGACGGTCGACTTGCCGCAGCCGGACTCCCCGACGATGCCCAGGGTCTCGCCCGGGTACAGGTCGAAGGACACCCCGTCCACCGCCCGGACCGCGCCGACCTGCTTCTGGAACAGGATCCCCTGGGTGAGCGGGAAGTGCTTGACCAGATCGCGGACCTGCAGAATCGGCTCAGGCATCGAGCTGCTCCTTCCAGTGGTGGCACGCGCTGCGCCGCCCGGCCCCGGCGTCCGCGAGCACGGGTACGTCCGTACGGCAGAGGTCGGTGGCCATCGGGCAGCGCGGGTTGAAGGCGCAGCCGGCGGGGATGTGCAGCAGGTTGGGCGGCAGGCCCTTGATCGCGTAGAGCTCCTGGCCCTTCTGGTCCAGCCGCGGGATCGAGTCGAGCAGTCCGCGGGTGTACGGGTGGGCCGGCCGCTTGTAGATGTCGTGGACGGGGGCCTGCTCGACGATCCGGCCCGCGTACATCACGGCGATCTTGTCGGCCACGTCCGCGACGACGCCCAGGTCGTGGGTGATGAGGATGAGCCCCATGTGGGACTCGCGCTGGAGCTCGGCCAGGAGGTCCATCACCTGCGCCTGGACCGTGACGTCCAGGGCGGTCGTCGGCTCGTCGGCGATGATCAGGTCCGGCTCGAGGGCCAGCGCCATGGCGATCATGATGCGCTGGCGCATACCGCCGGAGAACTGGTGCGGGTAGTCGTCGACGCGCGCCTTCGCCGCCGGGATGCGGACCCGGTCCATCAGCTCGACGGACTTGGCCTTCGCGTCCTTCTTCGACATGCCCCGGTGCACCCGGAACATCTCGCCGAGCTGGTAGCCGACGGTCAGCACGGGGTTCAGGGACGACAGCGCGTCCTGGAAGATCATCGCGATCTTCGCGCCGCGCAGCTTGCGCCGCTCCTCGGCGGACATGGTGAGCATGTCCTTGCCGCGGTAGAGGATCTCGCCCTGCGGGATCTTCCCGGGCGGCATGTCGAGGATGCCCATGACCGCCTGGGCGGTGACGGACTTGCCGGAGCCGGACTCGCCGAGGACGGCGAGGGTCTCGCCGGAGTCCACGGAGTAGTTCACGCCGTTGACGGCCTTGACCACGCCGTCGCGGGTGTGGAACTCGACGTGCAGGTCGCGGACTTCGAGCAGGGGGGTCTTGTCGGTGTCGGTCATGTCAGCTCCTCACCGCTGCTTGGGGTCGAGGGCGCCGCGGACCGCTTCGCCGAGCATGATGAACGACAGCACGGTCAGGCTCAGGGCCCCGGCCGGCCACAGCAGCATGTGCGGTGCGTTGCGGTACTGGGCGGCGGCGGTGGAGATGTCCTGGCCCCACGAGACGGTCGGCGGCTGCAGGCCGACGCCGAGGAAGGACAGGGTGGCCTCCAGCGAGATGTACGTGCCGAGCGCGATCGTCGACACGACGATCACCGGCGCGACGGCGTTGGGCACGATGTGCCGCAGCATGATCCGCCCGTTGCCGGCGCCCAGCGCCTTGGCGGCCTGGACGAAGTCCTGCTGCTTGACCGTGATCACCGAGCCCCGGGCGACGCGGGCGATGGGCGGCCAGCCGAAGGCGATCATGAAGCCGATCACCGGCCAGACGGTGTTGGCCTTGATCACGGAGAGGATGACCAGACCGCCGAGCACGATCGGGATACCGAAGAAGATGTCGGTGATCCGCGACAGCAGCGAGTCCCACCAGCCGCCGAAGAAGCCGGCCAGCATGCCCAGCAGTCCGCCGAGCAGGAACACGCCGGCGGTGACGAACACGCCGACCTCCACGGAGGCCTTGGCCCCGTACAGCGTCCGGGCGTACACATCGCAGCCCTGGACGTCGAAGCCGAAGGGGTGGCCGGGCGCGGAGCCCTGCCGGGAGTGCGCCAGGTCGCAGTCGTACGGGCTCATCGAGGTGAACAGGCCCGGCCAGAACGCGACGGTGAGGAGCAGCAGGATCAGCAGGCCGGATATGAGGAACACCGGGCTGCGCAGCAGGGTGGCCACGGCGTCGCCCCACAGGCTGCGGGCCTTCTCCGGGGCGGCGGCGGCCGGGGCGGCGGCGGTGTTCTCCGGGTTCTTCTGCAGCACGTCAGGCATAGCGGATCCTCGGGTCGAGCACGGCGTAGAGCAGGTCCACGAGCAGGTTGGCCAGCAGGAAGACGAGCACCAGCACGGTGACGAAGCCGACCACGGTCTGCACGTTCTGGCGCAGTACGCCGTTGTAGAGCTGGAAGCCCACGCCGTGGATGTTGAAGATCCGCTCGGTGATGATCGCGCCCGCCATCAGCGAGCCGATGTCGGCGCCGACGAAGGTGACCACGGGTATCAGCGAGTTGCGCATCAGATGCACGCCCACCACCCGGCGGCGCGGCAGGCCCTTGGCCACGGCGGTGCGCAGATAGTCCGTCCGCATGTTCTCGGCGACGGAGGTGCGGGTGAGGCGGGTGACGTACGCGAGGGAGACGCCGGCCACGACCAGGCCGGGTATCAGCAGCTCGCCGATGCCGGTCTCGCTGGAGACCGAGACGTTGATGACGCCCCACTTCACACCGAGCAGGTACTGCAGGAGATAGCCCGTCACGAAGGTGGGGACGGAGATGATCAGCAGGGTGAAGGCGAGGGCGCCGTTGTCGGCGAAGCCGCCGGGGCGCAGACCGCTGATCATGCCGAGGGCGACGCCGATGACGGCCTCGAAGACGATCGCGACGAGGGTGAGCTTGAGGGTGACGGGGAAGGCCGTGCCCATCAGCTCGGTGACCGGCTGGCCGTTGAACGCCTTGCCGAAGTCACCCTGGACGATGTCGCCCAGGTAGTTCAGGTACTGCTGCCAGAGCGGGAGGTCGAGCCCGAGGTCGTGGCGTATCGCCGCGGCGGTGGCCGGATCCGGGGTGCGGTCGCCGAACATGGCCGCCACCGGGTCGCCGAGCACGTGCACCATGGCGAATATCAGGAAGGTGGTGCCGAGGAAGACCGGCACCATCTGGAGCAGGCGTCGTATGACGTAGCGCCCCATGGGGGAACTCCTTGCGGACAGGCACGCGGGCAGCCGGGGTGGAGGGGGGTTCGCCCCCTGTACCCCGGCTGCCGGCCGCTTACTGCGTGCGGGCGGTGGCCCTTACTTGACGGTGATGTCGGTGAACACCGGGACGCTGAACGGGTTCAGCTGCACGTTCTCGACACGGTCCGAGTAGCCGGCGGTGCCGTTCTGGTACCAGAGCGGGATGATCGGCATGTCGGCGATGACCTGGCGCTCGGCGTCCTGGAAGAGCGAGATCGCCTTCTTGGTGTCGGGCTCCGCGTTGGCCTGGGCGACCAGCTGGTCGACCTTGGGGTTGGAGTACTTCGCGTCGTTGCTCGAACCGTTGGTGGTGTAGAGCGGCGTGATGAAGTTCTCGATCAGCGGGTAGTCCATCTGCCAGCCGGTGCGGAACAGACCGTCGATCTTCTCGTTGACGACCTGGTTACGGAAGTCACCGAAGGTGCCGACCATGTTGGCCGTGCAGACGTTGTCGCCCATGGTCTTGTTGATGCTGTTGCAGACCGCGTCGATCCAGTCCTTGTGGGAACCGGTGTCGGCGTTGGAGCTGATGGTGAACTTGCCGCCGGGGATGCCGCCGCCCTCGGTGATCAGGGCCTTGGCCTTCGCCGGGTCGTACTTCACGGTGTCGCCGGCCAGGCCCTCCTTGAAGCCGCCGTCGACGCCGATGGCCGGCGAGGTCAGGTCGGAGGCCGGGGTGCGGGAGCCCTGGAAGATCTGCTTGGTGATGGCCTCGCGGTCGATGGCCATCGACAGACCCTGGCGGACCTTCTCCATGCCCGGCTTGTTCCACTCGCCCTTGTAGAGCGGGAACGACACGGTCTGGATGATGCCGGCCGGCTGGTTGATGAAGCGGCCCTGCAGGTCCGACTCGGCGTTGCCCAGCTGGGCGGCCGGGATGTCGTCGACGAGGTCGATGTTGCCGGCCTGGAGGTCGTTGTACGCGGTGTTGTTGTCCGTGTACACCTTGAGCTCGACGCCGTCGTTGGCGGGCTTGGACTCGCCGCCGTAGTTCTCGTTGACCGAGAGCTTCAGGCCGGTGCCCTTGGTGTAGGAGTCGACCTTGTACGGGCCGTTGCCGACCGGCTTGGCCAGGTAGGCGGCGTGGTCGGTGAAGAACATCTCGGGCAGCGGCGCGAACGCCTTGTAGCCCAGGCGCTCCGGCCAGGTGGAGGCCTTCGTCTTGAGGGCGACGGTGAAGGTGCTGTCGTCCACCAGCTTCAGACCGGACATGGTCTTCGCGGACGGCTTCGACGTCTCGTCGGCCGGGTGGACCTCGTCGTAGCCCTTGATGTCGGAGAAGAAGTACGACGAGTTCTGCTTGTTCGTGACGAGGGCGCCGTAGTTCCAGGCGTCGACGTACGACTTGGCGGTGACGGCGGTGCCGTCGGAGAACTTGTAGCCGTCCTTCACCTTGATCGTGAAGTTCTGCTGGTCCTTGGAGTCGATGGACTCGGCCATCGCGTCCTCGGCCGCGCCGGTCTTCGGGTTGTAGACCTTGAGGCCCTCGAAGATCATGTCGAGGACCTTGCCGCCCTGCACCTCGTTGGTGTTGGCCGGCTCGAGCGGGTTCTGCGGGTCGGCCCAGGAGGCCCGGACGACATTGCCGCCGCCCCCACCACCGGAGCCGCTGGAATCGTCACTGCTGCCGCAGGCTGTCGCCGCCGTCGCGACGACGATGGCGGCAGCGACCCACTTGGCGCTCTTGGCACCGCGCATGAGGGGTTCCTCCTCAGGAAGCCACTGTTCTTACGAGAGCGGGGCTGTTCCGCACCGGCGCTGACACCCCTGACAGCGGCCGTCGGGCCGGACCCCTTTGCTCGCGGACGGTTCTACGCCCGTTGACCCGAGCTGAATCGGCCCCATCCTTGTGCACAGAAGTCCCAAAAGTCACGGCAGTGCCTCTGACGGGGACGTCACAATGCCCCAAATCGACTATCCAAACTCGGACAATATGGGTCATACGCCAAGGTCATGAGTAATAAATCACACTCGTGTAGTCCGCTATCCGGACGCGATGGTCCGTTATTCGGGACGCAAACCGCTCTCGAAGCGGTGAAATACGACAGTAACCCCCCGCTTCCCGGGGAAACGCAGCAGGGGCCGGTCCGGGAGATCCCGGTCCGGCCCCTGCGGGCGGCGGTCGCGCGGCGTCAGCCGTGCTTGGCGCGCGAGGCCGCGCGGGCGCGCTCGCGGGCGTCCAGGTTGACCTTGCGGATACGGACCGCCTCCGGCGTCACCTCGACGCACTCGTCGTCGCGGCAGAACTCCAGGGACTGCTCCAGGGAGAGCTTGCGCGGCGGCACGATCGCCTCGAAGGTGTCGGCCGAGGCGGAGCGCATGTTGGTGAGCTTCTTCTCCTTGGTGATGTTCACGTCCATGTCGTCGGCGCGCGAGTTCTCACCGACGATCATGCCCTCGTACACCTCGGTGCCCGGCTCGGTGAAGAGCACGCCGCGCTCCTGCAGGTTCGTCATGGCGAACGCGGTGACCGCGCCGGCCCGGTCCGCGACCAGCGAGCCGTTGTTACGGGTCTGCAGGGGGCCGAACCAGGGCTCGTGGCCCTCGTGGATCGAGTGGGCGATGCCCGTGCCGCGGGTGTTGGTGAGGAACTCCGTACGGAAGCCGATCAGGCCGCGGGACGGGACGACGAACTCCATCCGGACCCAGCCCGAGCCGTGGTTGGACATGTTGTCCATCCGGCCCTTGCGGGTGCCCATGAGCTGCGTGACCGCGCCCATGTGCTCCTCGGGCACGTCGACGGTCATCCGCTCGACGGGCTCGTGGACCTTGCCGTCGACCTCCTTGGTGACGACCTGGGGCTTGCCGACGGTCAGCTCGTAGCCCTCCCGGCGCATCTGCTCCACCAGGATGGCGAGGGCCAGCTCGCCGCGGCCCTGCACCTCCCAGGCGTCGGGGCGCTCGGTGTCCAGCACCCGCAGCGACACGTTGCCGACGAGCTCGCGGTCGAGGCGGTCCTTGACCTGGCGCGCGGTGACCTTGCGGTCCTTGACGGCCGCCTTGTTCCCGGCGCCCTTGCCGGTGCCGCCGCGGCCGACCAGCGGGGAGGTGTTCGTACCGATGGTCATGGAGATCGCCGGCTCGTCGACCGTGATCAGCGGCAGCGCGACCGGGTTCTCCGGGTCCGCCAGGGTCTCGCCGATCATGATGTCGGGGATACCGGCGACGGCGCAGATGTCACCGGGGCCGGCCTTCTCGGCGGGCTTGCGGGTGAGCGCCTCGGTCATCATCAGCTCGCTGATGCGCACGTTCTGCACCGAGCCGTCGCGCTTGATCCACGCGACGGTCTGGCCCTTGCGCAGCTCGCCCTGCTCCACGCGGAGCAGCGCGATACGGCCGAGGAAGTTGTCGGCGTCGAGGTTGGTGACGTGCGCCTGGAGCGGGCCGTCCTCCTCGTACGACGGGGCCGGGACCGTGTCCAGGATGGTGGAGAAGAACGGCTCCAGGTTCTGCGAGTCCTGCGGGACCGTGCCGTCGGCCGGCTTGGTCAGCGAGGCGACGCCGTCGCGGGCGCAGGCGTAGACGATGGGGAACTCGATCTGCTCCTCGTCCGCGTCCAGGTCGAGGAAGAGGTCGTACGTCTCGTTGACGACCTCGTCGATGCGGCTGTCGGGGCGGTCCGTCTTGTTGATGCACAGGATGACGGGCATCCGGGCCTGCAGGGCCTTGCGCAGCACGAAGCGGGTCTGCGGCAGCGGGCCCTCGGAGGCGTCCACCAGCAGCACGACCGCGTCGACCATCGACAGGCCGCGCTCGACCTCACCGCCGAAGTCGGCGTGGCCGGGGGTGTCGATGATGTTGATGGTGATCGGGTCGCCACCCTCCTTGGGGTGGTACTTGACCGCGGTGTTCTTGGCGAGAATGGTGATGCCCTTCTCGCGCTCGAGGTCGTTGGAGTCCATCACCCGGTCGTCGACCGACTCCAGCTGGTGGGCGGCGAACGCGCCCGCCTGCTTGAGCATCGCGTCGACCAGGGTCGTCTTGCCGTGGTCGACATGGGCGACGATGGCGACATTGCGGATATCGTGGCGCTGAGTGACAGCCATACGTGCGGCGCTTCTCCCGGAATCGTGAAGTCGGCGGGCACCCGCTGGGGACAGCGTCTGCACCTCACCGTTGCCGGGCAGGACAAGCCGCGGCCTCACCCCATTTTACGGGCCCCGGAGGATACCGCCCGCCCAGGGCCGAACGGCCGTGTGCGACGCCACACGGCCGGACCCGGGGGTCCGGCCGCGCGCTGTGACGGATGATGCCAGATGCGTTACCGCCGGTAGCCGATGTCCTGGTAGCGGGGGGTCGCGAAGCCGAAGGCGCCGGCGTTGCGCAGGTCCTTCTTCACCGCGACCAGCTCTGGGCGCTGGTAGAGCGGTACGGAGCCGGCCGCCGCCCAGATCCGGGCGTCCGCGCGGGACAGCAGGTCCCGGGCGACCCGGTCGTCCAGCTCCCCGGCGGCCTTGTCCATCAGGCGGTCGATCTCGTCCGTACCGACGCGGGTGTAGTTCTGCGCGACCATCAGCGAGCCGTCGGCCGAGGGGACGGGCTTGGCGTAGATGGGGCGGGCGTCGGTCGCCGGGTAGGCGGTGCCGGGCCAGGAGTACAGGGCCAGGTCGTAGTCGCCGGAGGCGATGAAGTCACGGAAGTAGCCGGCGCTGCCGGTCTGCACGACCTCGGTGCGCACGCCCACGTTGTCCAGCATCCGCACGATCCGCGCGGCGACCTGGCGCAGCTGCCCGGACGCGGCGTCCTCGGGCACCACGAACCGCAGCGTCAGCGGCTTGCCGTCCTTGACGAACGGCCGCTGCACGGGGTTCGCCGCGGCCTGCAGCAGCGGGGAGCTCTCGCGCATCAGCCGGTCGATCCGGCCCCGCGCCTTCTTGCGGGCCCGGGTGTACTCCTCGCTGTCCTCGCCGTACTCGTACGCGAGCTTCGCCAGCTTCGCCTGCTCGGCGAGCGTCCCGTGCTGTACGCCGAGGCCGGGGCTCACGGAGATCGGGGGGCCCGTGGTCAGCGGGGTGCGGACGAAGGGGGCCTTGGCGTCGTCGGCCCGCCGGTCCGCCTCGTCCTTTGCCCCCGGGCCGCCGACCGGGCCCTGCTTCCAGCCCGAGTCGGCGATCAGCGCCTGCGCCGCCTCGATGTCCTGGCGGCCGAGGGCCGCGCTGTGGTCGCTGTAGCCCTCCTGGGCGCCCATCAGCAGATGGCTGCCCAGGGGCGCCTCCGGCAGCCCGAGGGGGGCCAGCACGCTGCGGGCGATGACGGCGCGGTCGATGGCGCGGGCCACCCCGCGGCGGACCTGCTCGTCGGCCAGGGGGCCGTCGCTGCCGTTGAGCGCGAGCTGGGTGTACGCGGGCTCCAGGGCCCGGTGGATGGTGTAGGCGCGGGCGAGGCGGGCGGCGGGGGACTCGGCGTCGTCGCCGGGCTTGGCGTCGGCCCGCCTGCCGCCGCCGGGCTTCGCGGCCCCGGGCTCGGTGTCGGCTGGTTTGTCGTCGCCGGCCGCCGCCTCGCGCTCGGCGGCCCGCATGTGGCCCACGCCGACCTGGACCTCGTCGACCCGCTGGTTCGGCGCCCCGGCCCGGCCCTGGCCGGACTGGGGGTGGTCGTCGTTGTTCTTGCCGTCGGCGGCGCCGCGCTCCGCGTTCTTGGCCGCCGCCGCGCGCTTCTGCTCCTTCAGCGCGTGCCTGACCTCCAGGGCGAGGTCCCGGTCCACCTCGGCGATGTCGACCTTCCCGGCGCGCAGCGCCGCCGCACGCTCCTCGCGCGGCACGGCGGTGAAGACGATGCTGTCCAGCAGCGCCGGCCGGCCCCACCAGGCGGCGTTGCGCACCAGGGTCACCGGCCCGGCTGGCGCCTGCGGCCGGGCGGCCTGCCCGTCCCCGTCCTTCTTGCGCGTCTTGCCGTCGCCCGTGTCCGGCACCATCGTGAACGGCCCGGCGACCACGTCGAGCCGGGTGCGCGAGCCGGTGTTGAACGCCTCGGGGCTGCCCGTCACGCTCTGCGGGTACAGCGGCGTGAACAGCGCCTCCCAGTCGGCGTAGTGCTGCTTGAAGACGACCCGCACCTCGCCGGGCTCCTTGCCCGCGGAGACCGACTCGATCTTGTCGTACCCGGCGTTGCGGGCCGTCCAGTACGCGGCGTCCTTCCCGTTCAGCGCCTGCCACTGGGCCCGGAAGTCCTCCACGGCGATCGGCTGGCCGTCGCTCCACTTCGCCTTCGGGTTGAGCCGGTAGACCACCACCTGCTTCGGCGTGCGCTCGGTGATCTCCGCGCCCCGCAGATAGTCGGGATTCGCCCGGGGCCGGCCCCGCTCGTCGAGGACGAAGAGCGCCGGCAGTACGGCGCCGGCGATCCGTTCGGTGGCCTCCGAGGAGTCCGACTGGAAGACGTTGTACGTCTGCGGCGCGGCGTCGACCGCCCAGCGGGCCGTCCCGCCGGACCGCAGCTCCTGCCGCGCGGCGACCGCGATGTCCTGGGCCGCGGCTGGCGCGGCGCCGTCGCCGGTGCTGCAGCCGCCGAGGGGCAGCAGCATGCCCGCCGCGAGCAGGGCCGCCGAGCGGCGTACGGTCCGGTGCGCCGTTCGGTGCGCGGGGCGGCGGGGCGTCCGGAGCGGGTGGGCGGCCGGGGACCGGTGGGGACGGGACATGACCTTTACCTCCGCGATGCCCTCGTTCGGGCTCTTTTCCTGCTCATCACATCGGTCTGTGTCCCACCACTGAACGTGCGCGCGACCCCGGCACCCCGGCGACACGCGCACCACCGCCGTGATTCAACCCGTCCGGCGCAGTCGTGCCCCTATATGCCCGTACGTTTTACGACCCGCCGCCGCCCTGACACCCCGTCAGGACGACACGACTCCTCACTCTGCGGAGCGGAAATCCGCAGATCCCTTCCCAAGCGCGACTGTGACGCGCAACACTCACGAAGGTCAGCGCCGCAACGTTGCGGAGAGGTGAGGGCAAAGCATGTCCCTGCACGAAGAACTGACGGCAGCGCAACGCTGCCTGGACGACCTCGCGCGCACCATCGGCCGGCTCGAGGCAGCCGTCGGCCCCGGCACGCTCGAGATCCGCCGGGTCCGTACGGACTCGGAGCACCTGCGCGAGAGCCTGGCCCTGTTACGGGAGTGCACCCCCGCGGCGAAGCCGGCCGAGCGGGAGTGGATCACCGTCCCCGACCAGCCCTACGACCGCTCGCTGTGGACGGACGCGGACGACGAGGGGCTGGGCGTACAGGGCCGACACGCCCCCTGACCCACCGTCCCGCGGCCCCGCCCGGCCGCGTCCGCCCGTTCACACGCACCCAACCCCCGGGGCGGAGCCCCGGAACCGTCGTCGGAGAATCCCTTGGCCACGCAAGCCACCGAAACACCGGAAACGCCCGATCCGCCCGCATCGCCGCCCTCGCCCACCGGCGGCGTGACGTCCCCCGGACGCGCGGCGATCACCGCCAAGCACCTGCGTACCGACCGGTGGTGGCTGCAGCCCGCAGTCACGTTCACCGGACTGTTCCTCTTCGTCGTGTACTCGACCTGGCGGGCCTTCGCGGACACGGACTACTACGCCGCGCCCTACGTCTCGCCGTTCTACTCGCCGTGTCTGGCGGACAACTGCCGGGACATGCGCAACGGGCCGAACTTCGATCTCCTCGGCAGCTGGTGGGGCCTGTCCCCCGCGCTGCTGATCCTGATCTTCCCGCTGGGCTTCCGGCTCACCTGCTACTACTACCGCAAGGCCTACTACCGCGCCTTCTGGGCGTCGCCGCCGGCCTGCGCGGTGAGCGAGCCGCACGCGAAGTACTCCGGGGAGACCCGCTTCCCGCTGATCATGCAGAACATGCACCGCTACTTCTTCTACGCGGCCGTCCCGGTCGCGGGAATCCTCACGTACGACACGGTGCTGGCCTTCCGCGACGACTCCTACGAGTTCGGCCACATGGGCCTGGGCACGCTGGTCTTCCTGGTCAACATCGTGCTGATCTGGGCGTACACCCTCTCCTGCCACTCCTGCAGACATCTGATCGGCGGCAAGCTGCGGCACTTCTCCAAGCACCCCGTGCGCTACCGCATGTGGACCTGGGTGGGGAAGCTCAACGAGCGGCACATGCAGCTGGCGTGGGCCTCGCTGATCAGCGTGGCGGCGGCCGACTTCTATGTGTATCTGCTGGCCAGCGGCGCCTTCAGCGATCCGGTGCTGTTCTGATCCCGCGCGGGATCCGTAGAGAGGGAAGCGACAAGCAATGACGCACGTCGAACGACAGCAGTGGGACGTCGTGGTCGTCGGGGCCGGCGGTGCCGGTCTGCGGGCGGCCATCGAGGCCCGCGAACAGGGTCTGCGCACCGCGATCATCTGCAAGTCCCTGTTCGGCAAGGCCCACACGGTGATGGCCGAGGGCGGTATCGCCGCCTCGATGGGCAACGTGAACGACAGCGACAACTGGCAGGTCCACTTCCGCGACACGATGCGCGGCGGGAAGTTCCTGAACCACTGGCGGATGGCGGAGCTGCACGCCAAGGAGGCCCCGGACCGGGTCTGGGAGCTGGAGACGTGGGGCGCGCTCTTCGACCGTACGAAGGACGGCAAGATCTCGCAGCGCAACTTCGGCGGCCACGAGTACCCGCGGCTGGCGCACGTCGGTGACCGCACGGGGCTGGAGCTGATCCGGACGCTCCAGCAGAAGGTGGTGTCGCTGCAGCAGGAGGACTTCAAGGAGACCGGCGACTACGAGTCGCGGATCAAGGTCTTCCAGGAGTGCACGGTGACCCGCATCCTCAAGGACGGCGACCGGGTCTCCGGGGTCTTCTGCTACGAGCGGGAGTCCGGCCGGTTCTTCGTCATCGAGACGCCGGCCGTGGTGCTGGCTACCGGCGGCATCGGGAAGTCGTTCAAGACGACGTCCAACTCCTGGGAGTACACCGGCGACGGGCACGCGCTGGCGCTGCTGGCCGGCGGGTCGCTGCTGAACATGGAGTTCGTCCAGTTCCACCCCACGGGGATGGTCTGGCCGCCGTCGGTGAAGGGCATCCTCGTCACCGAGTCCGTCCGCGGCGACGGCGGTGTCCTGCGCAACAGCGAGGGCAAGCGGTTCATGTTCGACTACATCCCGGACATCTTCAAGGAGAAGTACGCCCAGTCCGAGGAGGAGGGCGACCGCTGGTACGAGGACCAGCTGAACAACCGCCGCCCGCCCGAGCTGCTCCCCCGCGACGAGGTGGCCCGCGCCATCAACTCCGAGGTCAAGGCCGGCCGGGGCTCCCCGCACGGCGGTGTCTTCCTGGACGTCTCGACCCGGCTCAGCCCCGAGGTCATCCGGCGCAAGCTGCCCTCGATGCACCACCAGTTCAAGGAGCTGGCGGGCGTCGACATCACCACCGAGCCCATGGAGGTCGGCCCGACCTGCCACTACGTGATGGGCGGGGTCGACGTCGACCCCGACACCACGGCGGCGCTCGGCGTGCCGGGGCTCTTCGCGGCCGGTGAGGTGGCCGGCGGGATGCACGGCTCCAACCGGCTCGGCGGCAACTCGCTGTCCGACCTGCTGGTCTTCGGGCGCCGCGCCGGCAAGTACGCCGCCGAGTACTCGGTCGCCCTGGGCGAGGACCGGCCGGCGGTCGACGACGGGCAGATCGCCTCGGCGTCCGCGGAGGCCCTGCGGCCGTTCAGCGCGGCCGACGGCGAGGGTGACGAGGCGGCCGCCGCGGCGGAGAACCCGTACACCATCCACCAGGAGCTCCAGCAGACGATGAACGACCTCGTCGGCATCATCCGCAGCGAGGCGGAGATGAGCGAGGCGCTGCGCAAGCTCGCCGGCTTCCGGGTCCGCGCCCGGCGGGCCGGGGTCGAGGGGCACCGGCAGTTCAACCCCGGCTGGCATCTGGCGATCGACCTGCGCAACATGCTGCTGGTCAGCGAGTGCGTGGCGCGCGCGGCGCGGGAGCGCACCGAGTCCCGCGGCGGCCACACCCGGGACGACTATCCGGGGATGGACCGCGAGTGGCGCAAGTCCAATCTCGTGTGCCGGCTCACGGACCCGACCGGCGGGCTGTCCGCCACGGACCCGGAGCGCGGCCAGATCCGGCTGGAGAAGCGGGACATGCCGCCGATCCGTACGGATCTGCTCGATCTGTTCGACAAGGACGAGCTGGTGAAGTACCTGACCGACGAGGAGCTGACGCAGTGACCACCGCACCCCCCAGCAAGACCTACAAGGCCCACTTCAAGGTCTGGCGCGGTGACACCGGCGGCGGCGCCCTCGAGGACTTCCGGGTCGAGGTGAACGAGGGCGAGGTCGTCCTCGACATCATCCACCGGCTGCAGGCCACCCAGGCCCCCGACCTCGCCGTGCGCTGGAACTGCAAGGCCGGGAAATGCGGCTCGTGCAGCGCGGAGGTCAACGGCCGGCCGCGGCTGATGTGCATGACGCGGATGTCGGTGTTCTCCCCCGAGGAGACCATCACGGTGACGCCGTTGCGGGCGTTCCCGGTGGTGCGGGACCTGGTGACGGACGTCGGGTTCAACTACCAGAAGGCCCGTGAGGTCCCGGCGTTCGTACCGCCGCCGGACCTCGGGCCCGGCGAGTACCGGATGCAGCAGGAGGACGTGAACCGGTCGCAGGAGTTCCGCAAGTGCATCGAGTGCTTCCTGTGCCAGGACACCTGCCACGCGGTGCGTGACCACGAGGAGAACAAGGAGGCCTTCGCCGGGCCACGGTTCCTGATGCGGGTCGCTGAGCTCGACATGCATCCGCTGGACGCGGCGGAGGAGTCCGGGCTGGACCGCAAGCGGTCGGCCCAGGAGGACCACGGGCTGGGCTACTGCAACATCACCAAGTGCTGCACGGAGGTCTGCCCGGAGCACATCAAGATCACGGACAACGCGCTGATCCCGCTGAAGGAGCGCGCGGCGGACCGTAAGTACGACCCGCTGGTGTGGCTCGGCAACAAGATCCGGCGGCGGGGGCAGTAGCACCCGGCACAGCCTCTCGAACGCCCTCGCGGAGTCGGTCTCCGCGGGGGCGTTCGCCGTACGGCGGCAGGGGGCACCACCCCACTGACCGGATACCCCGCACGGCTGTGACCACCGGTAAAGACCTGGTCAGCGACGCTGTTTTCGGGGCACGCAGATGGCAGACTACGGCGCCCGTGGTGCCGACAGGGAGGGTCCGATGCGTGAGGGTGAGGGGGTGTCGCTGGCGGAGCTGGTCGACGAGCGGCGGGGGCTCGAGGAGCTCGCGGACCGCCTGACCGCCGGTGACCCCGGATCGCGGGACGTGGTGGACGCGGCGTACCGCCGGTGGTTCGGGCTGACGTGCGCCGAGCGGCGGGCGGTCGGGGACCCCGGTGCGTGGCTGGCGGACGCCGTACGGGCGCTGGCCCCGCGTCCGGCCCCGTCCGGCCCGGTGGACGCGCCCGGCGCCGCCGACACCTCCGCCTGCCGGGTGCTGCGCGAGGCGCTGGTCACGCTGTCCCCGGCGGAGCGGGCGCAGTTCGTGCTGAACGACGTCTTCGGCGCCCTCCCCCGCGGCCCGCGCTCGCGGCCGGTGCCGCACGGGGAGCACGACACCGTGGTGCACGCCGTACGCGACGCCTGCGAGCGGGCGGACGCCGCGGGGCTGGAGGCGGTGCTGGCGGAGAACGTCACGGCGCTGTACGACAGCGGGGGCAAGGTCCGGGCCCGCACCCGGCCCGCGGACGGCCCCCGGGAGGCCGCCCGCAGCCTGCTGACGCTGCTGCCCCCGCGGGCGGACGTCACCATGGCCCCCCGTTCCGTGAACGGGCGCACCGCGCTGCTGGTCCACTACCGGGGCCGGGTCGCCGCGATCATCAGCCTCACGGTCGCCGACGGCCGCGCCACCCAGCTCTGGGTCACCGTCAACCCCGACAAGCTCCGCCCCTGGAACAGGAACGCCCGCCCCTGACGCGGTCCCCGCGACCCGGATGTCACACACGCGCCTTTTGAACGGTCTCATCTACGACCCCGGATTCGAGACCAGGAGGTGCAGTGCCATGGACGCTGCGGCGCAGCGGGACTTCTTCGCGTTCTGGCGCGAGGAGGCCGTGTGTCAGCGGGAGGACCCCGAGCTGTTCTTCCCGATCGGCGACACCGGTCCGATGCTCCTCCAGATCGACGAGGCCAAGGCCGTCTGCGGCCGCTGCCCCGTCCGGGCGTCGTGCCTGGCCTGGGCCATGCGGGTCCAGGTCGGCGGCATCTGGGGCGGTACCACCGAGGCCGAGCGGCGGCTGATGCGCCGCCCCGCCGTCCGTCTCCGGCACGGTGAGGAACCCGGGGCCGAGGCGGCGTGAGCCCGCGCCGCCCCGCCCCGTAGCACCCCTTCGAACGAATCTGGATGGGGACAGGAATGTCTGTTCAGGAGAAAACAACGCCACCCGGGCCGGGGTCGGGAGAGCGCATCGCCGGCTGGGCCCGGGCCCGTCTCGGCCCCGGCGGCACCGCGGCGAGCCGGATACTGCGCGGCGCCGTCCCCCAGCACTGGTCCTTCCTGCTGGGGCAGATAGCCCTCTACAGCTTCGTCGTCGTCCTGCTGACCGGCGTGTATCTGTCCCTGTACTTCGACCCCTCGATGGTTCCGGTCCAGTACGACGGCAGCTACGCCCCGCTGCGCGGCCAGTGGGTCTCCGCCGCGTTCGACTCCACGCTGCACATCTCCTTCGAGGTGCGCGGCGGCCTCCTCATCCGCCAGGCCCATCACTGGGCGGCGCTCGTCATGGAGGCGGCGCTCCTCGCCCATCTGATGCGGCTCTTCTTCACCGGCGCGTTCCGCAAGCCGCGCGAGCTGACCTGGCTGATCTGGTTCTCGCTGCTGGTCGTCGGGATGTTCGCGGGGCTGACGGGCTACGACCTGCCGGACGACCTGCTGTCCGGTACGGGGCTGTCGGTTGTCTACGGGACGCTGCTGTCGGTGCCGTTCGTGGGGACGTACATCGCGCTGTTCCTCTTCGGCGGGGAGTTCCCCGGGGACGACATCGTGGCGCGGTTCAACGTGGTCCACGTGCTGGTCATCCCGGCCGTGATGGTCGCGCTGTTCGGCGCCCACCTGTTCCTGGTGCTGCGCCACCGGCACACCCAGTTCCCCGGGTCGGGACGGACCGGGCGCAATGTCGTGGGGCTGCCGCTGCGGGTCCACCTGGTGAAGTCCGCCGGGTACTTCTTCGTGGTGGCCGGCGTGATCCTGCTGATCGCCGGGACCACGCAGATCAACCCCGTGTGGCTGTACGGGCCGTACCGGCCGGACCAGGTCTCCGCCGGGTCGCAGCCCGACTGGTACATGGGGGTGGCCGACGGGCTGCTGCGGGTCATGCCGGGCTGGGAGGTCACGGCCTGGGGGCACACGCTGGCGCTGGACAACCTGATCCCGCTGACCGCGGGCATGCTGTTCTTCGTCGTGCTGGGCCTGTACCCGTATCTGGAGGCGTGGCTCACCGACGACGACCACGAGCAGCACCTCCTGGACCGGCCGCGCAACCGCCCGGTGCGCACCGCGCTGGGCGTGGCCTGGCTGAGCTTCTACGCGGTCGCCCTGACCGGCGGGGCCAACGACATCCTGGCCACCCGCTTCCACGTCTCCGTCAACGCCATCACCTGGGGTGTACGGATCGCGCTGTTCGCCGTACCGGTCCTGGCGTTCGTGATCACCAAGCGCTGGGCGCTGGGGCTGCAGTACCGCGACCGGGACGAGGTGCTGCACGGCCGGGAGACGGGCGTGATCAAGCGGCTGCCGGACGGCGGCTTCGTCGAGGTCCACGAGCCGCTCGGCCCGGACCGGCTGCACGTCCTGACCGCGCACGAGCAGTACGCGCCGGTGCCCGACCCGGAGCCGGAGCGGCACGGCCCGCTGCGGCGGCTGCGCACGGGGCTCAGCCGGCGGCTGTACGGCACGGACGCCCAGGTGGCCAAGCCCACCGAGCGGCAGTACCTGGAGAGTTCCGGCAGGCACTGACGGACGAGGGGAGACGAAGGGGGCACACGACAGCGTGTGCCCCCTTCGTCATGTGTTGTCACACATTCTCCCGTATGCCGGTCAACTCAGTGAGAGCAGGCACCACCTGCGTAGCCAAGGAGCACAGACCATGAGCAAGCCCGTTCTGGAACCCGCCGCACAGGCCTTCGCCGAGGCCGCCGCGCAGCCGCCGCTGCTGCACGAGCTCGGCGTCGAGGGCGCCCGCAAGGCCCTGGACGACGTGCAGGCCGGCCCGGTCGCGAAGCCGGACGTGACGGAGAAGTGGATCACGGTGCCGGCCGAGGTGGGCGACGTACCGGTACGGATCGTCAAGCCCGCCGGTGCCACCGGCCCGCTGCCCGCCGTCCTCTACATGCACGGCGGCGGCTGGGTGCTCGGCAACGCCGGCACGCACGACCGTCTGGTGCGGGAGCTGGCCGTCGGGGCGGACGTCGCCGTGGTGTTCGTCGAGTACGACCGGTCCCCGGAGGCCCGCTACCCGGTGGCGATCGAGCAGGGCTACGCGACCGCCCGGTGGATCACGGCCAAGGGTGCCGAGGAGGGGCTGGACGCGTCCCGCCTCGCGGTGGCAGGCGATTCCGTCGGCGGCAACATGACGGCGGCCCTGGCCATCATGGCGAAGCGGCGGGGGGACGTCTCGTTCGTCCAGCAGTCGATGTACTACCCGGTCACGGACGCCGCGCAGGACACCGACAGCTACCGGGAGTTCGCGAACGGGGTGCATCTGACGGCGGCGGGCATGGCCTGGTTCTGGGACTCGTACGCCCCGGACGCCGCCCAGCGCGCGGAGATCACCGCCTCCCCGCTGCGGGCGAGCCTGGAGGAGCTCGCGGGGCTGCCGCCGGCGCTCGTTCTCGTCGACGCGTACGACGTGCTGCGTGACGAGGGCGAGGCGTACGCCCGCAAGCTGCTGCAGGCCGGGGTCACCACCACGAGCATCCGGTTCAACGGCACCATCCACGACTTCATGATGCTGAACCCCCTGGCCTCCACCCGGGCCACGACCGCGGCGGTGGGGCAGGCGGTCCGCTCCCTGCGCGAGGCCCTGCACGGCTGACGCCGCGCCCCCTTCTCCTGCTCAGCACCTCCCCGAACGGATTCCTCGAACGAAGGGCAGACCTGTCATGACCCGTCATTCCCTCGCCCAGCGCATCCGCATTCCCCTCACCCTGATGGCCACCGCCACGGTCGCCACCGCCCTGCTCGCCGCGTCGATCGCGCCGGCGAGCGCCGGAAAGAAGGGCGCCGGCACCGACCGCAAGCCGACCGTCGTGCTGGTGCACGGCGCGTTCGCCGACTCCAGCAGCTGGAACGGCGTCGTCAAGAAGCTGCGGGGCGACGGCTATCCGGTGGTCGCCGTCGCGAACCCGCTGCGGGGGCTCAGCAGTGACTCCGCGTATCTGAAGGAGCTCCTGGCCACGATCGACGGCCCGGTGGTCCTCGTCGGGCACTCCTACGGCGGATCGGTGATCAGCACCGCGGCCCAGGGGTCGGACAAGGTGGAGGCGCTGGTCTTCGTCGCCGCGTTCCTGCCGGAGAAGGGGGAGAGCGCGGCCGTGCTGGCGGCCAAGTTTCCCGGCAGCACCCTGGGCGAGGCGCTGGTCCCCGTTCCGGTGACGCTGCCGGACGGCTCGGCGGGCGCCGACCTGTACATCGACCGGGCCAAGTTCCACCGGCAGTTCGCCGCGGACGTGTCCGAGAACACCACCGACCTGATGGCCGCGACCCAGCGGCCCGTCATCGGGGCGGCCCTGGAGGAGGGTGCCGGTGAACCCGCCTGGAAGACCATTCCGTCCTGGGTGCTGGTGGCCTCCGAGGACCAGAACATCCCCGCACAGACGCAGCGCTTCATGGCGGAGCGCGCGAAGGCGCACACCGTGGAGGTGCGTGCTTCGCACGCGGTGAGCGTGTCCCGTCCGGACGCCGTCGCCGACCTCATCCGCTCGGCGGCGCGCACCGTCCGCTGACCCGCGGCCTCCGCAGGGAGGCCACCTGACTCCGTGGGTCCTGCCGCCCTGCCACCAGCAGGGCCCACGGCTCGGTCTTCCCCCCGTACACGCCGGGCGCGCCCGGCCGGAAAGGATGAACACCTGTGGACGATCCCCTGAGGATCGGCGCCGAATTCGTCGACTACTCCCTGATCCTGGTCTATTTCGCGGTCGTCCTGCTGGTCGGGGTGGCCGCGCGCCGGCGTGTGTCGAGCAGTCTGGACTTCCTGCTGTCGGGCCGCTCGCTGCCCGCCTGGATCACCGGGCTGGCCTTCATATCCGCCAACCTCGGCGCCGTCGAGGTCATCGGCATGTCGGCCAACGGCGCCGAGTACGGCATGCCGACCATGCACTACTACTGGATCGGCGCGATCCCCGCGATGCTGTTCCTCGGCGTCGTGATGATGCCGTTCTACTACGGCTCCAAGGTGCGCAGCGTCCCGGAGTTCATGCGCAAGCGCTTCGGTCCCGGCGCCCATCTGGTCAACGCGATCACCTTCGCCCTGGCCCAGGTGCTCATCGCGGGCATCAACCTGTTCCTGCTGGCCACCGTGGTCAACGGGCTGCTCGGCTGGCCCCTGTGGGTGGCGCTGCTGCTGGCCGCCGCGATCGTGCTGAGCTACATCACGCTGGGCGGGCTGTCCGCGGCCATCTACAACGAGGTCCTGCAGTTCTTCGTCATCGTCGCCGCGCTGCTGCCGCTGACGCTGATCGGCCTGCACCGCGTCGGCGGCGTCGACGGGCTGGTCGACAAGATGCGGGCGGGGGGCGACGGCGAGCATCTGTCGTCCTGGCCGGGCACCGAGCTGGCCGGGTTCAGCAACTCGGCGGTGTCCGTGCTGGGCATCGTGTTCGGGCTGGGCTTCGTGCTCTCCTTTGGCTACTGGACGACCAACTTCGTCGAGGTCCAGCGGGCGATGGCCACCGACTCGCTGCGGGCGGCGCGCAGCGCGCCGATCATCGCCACCTTCCCGAAGATGTTCATCCCGTTCCTCGTGGTCGTCCCCGGGATGATCGCGGGCGTGCTGGTGCCCGAGGTGGTACGGCTCAAGAGCGGCAAGGACGGCTCCGGGGTCACGTACAACGACTCGATCCTGCTGCTCATCCGCGACGTGCTGCCCACCGGTCTGCTGGGGCTGGCGCTGACCGGGCTGCTCGCCGCGTTCATGGCGGGGATGGCGGCCAACATCTCCGCGTTCAACACCGTCTTCAGCTACGACCTGTGGCAGCAGTACGTACGCAAGGACCGCCCCGACGCGTACTACCTGAAGGTCGGCCGCTGGGCCACCGTCGGCGCGACGGTGCTGGCGATCGGGACGGCGTTCATCGCGTCGAACTACGGCAACCTGATGACGTATCTGCAGACCCTGTTCGGGTTCTTCAACGCGCCGCTGTTCGCCACCTTCATCCTCGGCATCTTCTGGAAGCGGATGACGGCGACCGCCGGCTGGACGGGTCTGGTGTCCGGGACGCTGGGCGCGGTCACCGTGTGGCTGCTGAACGAGACGGACGTCATCTCGCTGCCCGGACAGGGCGCGGCGTTCGTGTCCGCGGGCGTGGCGTTCGTGACGGACATCGTGGTGAGCGTCGCGGTCAGCCTGGCCACCAGGCCCAAGCCCGCGGCCGAGCTGGCCGGGTTCGTGTACACCCGCACGCCCGGGAAGCGGGCCGCCGATCCGGCGGCCGGGCGGCTGCCCTGGTACCGGGCGCCGGTGAAGCTCGCCGGGGTGTCCCTGGTGCTCGTGATCGCCCTCAACGCGGTCTTCCACTGACCGCCGCCCGTCCTTCGAAAGGAACCCGTACATGAACGACGAGCAGTCCGCCGCCCCCGCCCGGCACCACGCCGGCGCCCTGGACATCCGCAGCGTCATCGCCGGGCTGATCGGGTGCTACGGCATCGTGCTGACCGTCATGGGCCTGGTCTCCGACTCGGCCGCGGACCGCGTCAAGACCGGTGACGTGAACGCCAATCTGTGGGCCGGCCTCGGCATGATCGCCGCCGCGGCGCTGTTCGCCCTGTGGGCGTATCTGCGCCCGCTCGGGCGGGCCCCGGCGCCCGGGGACGCCGACCGGGACTGACCGGCCGCGGGAGACGCGAAGGAGCCCGGCCGCATCGCGGCCGGGCTCCTCGCTGCGCTACGCGTCCAGCCGCACGGCGGCGATGTCGAGGTCCACGCTGCCGCGACCCAGCGCCACGCCGCCCTCGAACCGGACGCCCGCCGGGCCGGCGCCGCAGTACTCCAGGCCCAGCTCCAGGGGCAGTTCCCGGTCCTTGATCCGCAGCAGGCCCGCCAGCAGGAACTGGTCGCCGTCGGCGTCGCTGGTCCCGGTGGAGCGGAAGCTCATCAGCGGGTAGCGGACGGCGTCGAGCCGCTCGGGGCCCGCGAGAAGCGCGTCGCCCGCCTGCTGCCCCGTCTCGACGCTGCCGGTCTGGACGCTCAGATGCGCCTCGAAGCCCGCCGGTCCGGCCGGGCCGAGCCGCAGCAGCCCCTCGAACGCGGTGAATCTCCCGCGGACGCGCGCGACCATTCCGTACCGGAAGGTGAACGCGATGGTGGTACGGGACGGGTCGACGGCGTACAGCCCGGCC
This sequence comes from Streptomyces smaragdinus, assembly GCF_009604385.1. Taxonomy (GTDB): domain Bacteria; phylum Actinomycetota; class Actinomycetes; order Streptomycetales; family Streptomycetaceae; genus Streptomyces; species Streptomyces smaragdinus. Next base: position 128,326 of record NZ_WEGJ01000013.1, on the reverse strand, counting down.
GGCCAATGCGAGGGCGGGTCCTTCGGGAATTCGACGAGCTGGTCATCGAACATTCGGCCCGTTCCTTCCGTTCACCGGAAATGGATACGCCAATGGCCCCCGCACGCAGGCGGGGGCCATTGAATTAGCCTCACTTGGTCTGCTGGGCCAGCCAGTCCGCGAAATGGATGTCGGAGATGTTCGCGTCCGGACCCGGCAGCAGCGTCGTCTTCTGCAGTTCCGTGCCGAAGTACGGGGCGTGCTCGTCGGTGACGACGGTGCGGGGGTCGTTCTTGGCCTTGAGGCCCTTGCGGATCAGCTCGTCGAGCTGGAACTCGTCGGGCCCGGCGACCTCGACGACACCGTTCACCGGGGTGCCGACCGCGGTGCGGCCGACGGTGGCGGCTACGTCGTCCGACGCGACGGGACGGAACTGCACGGGCGCCAGCTTCACCGTGTCGCCGTCGGTGGCGGCAGCGGCGATGCTCTTCATGAACTCGAAGAACTGGGTGGCGTGGACGATGGAGTAGGGGATACCGGAGTCCTTGATCAGATCCTCCTGGACCTGCTTGGCCCGGAAGTACCCGCTGCCCTGCAGCCGCTCGGTGCCGACGACCGACAGCGCGACATGGTGCTTGACGCCGGCCTTCGCCTCCGCCTCCAGCAGGTTCGTCGTCGAGGTGCGGAAGAAGTTCATCACGGCCTCGTCCTCAAACGAGGGCGAGTTGCACACGTCGACGACGACGTCCGCGCCCTCCAGGGTCTCGGCGACCCCCTGGCCCGTCAGCGTGTCGACACCCGTGTCGGGAGAGGCCGCGACCGCCTCGTGCCCGTGCTCACCGAGCCTGGCGACGACCTTCGAGCCGATGAGCCCGGTGCCACCGATCACTACGACCTTCATGGGGGTTCCTCTCGGAAATTCAATTCCGGACCGGTGGACGGCCCCTCAATTGCCGTCCACCGGCGTCCGGTGGTTTTCGTTCTGTACCAGTACTGACCGAACAGCTGTGCTGGTTGTGACAGCGGTGCGGGGAAATCCCCGGACGGGTTATTCGACGAGCTTTCCGTCGGTCGAGACGTCCTCCATGAGGGAGGCGATCTCCCGGGGAATCTCCGGAATGCTCTCCCGGGTGACACCGGTGGACGGCGACCAGACGAGGTTCACCGTCAGCTCCGGGTCCTGCTCGGGGAAGTCGCTGCGGTTGTGGGCGCCGCGGCTCTCCCGGCGCTCCAGCGCGGCCTCCAGCGTGGCGCGCGCCGACAGGGCGGCGGACTTCAGGTCGAAGGCGTGGGCGAGGTCCTGGTAGCCGGCGATGTCCGGGTGGACGCCGACGTCCTCCATCCGCTTCTCGATCGCCGTGAGTTCCGCCAGCCCGGCCCGCAGGCCCGTCTCGTCGCGGACGACGCCGGCGTGCTCGGTCATGGTGTTGCGGATGGCGCGCTGCAGGGCCCGTACGTTCTCCGGACCGTCGGCCTTCAGCAGGTCGTCGATCTCGGCGCGGGCGGACGCCTCGGCCGCCGCCGAGCGGGTGTGCGAGGTCAGCGAGCGGGAGTACGCGGCTGCCGCCTGTCCGGTGAGCCGGCCGAACACCAGCAGCTCGATGAGGCTGTTGCCGCCGAGCCGGTTGGCGCCGTGCAGTCCGCTGGACGCCTCGCCGATGGCGTACAGGCCCTTGACGTCGGTGCTGTGGTCCTCGGGGCTGGTCCGGACGCCGCCCATCGAGTAGTGCGCGGTCGGGGCGATCTCGATCGGCTCCCGGGTGATGTCGAGCATCTGCAGCTCCAGCAGCGTCTGGTAGACGCGCGGCAGCCGCGACATGATCGTCTGCCGGGGCAGATGGGAGACGTCCAGCCACACACCGCCGTTGGGGGTGCCGCGGCCCTCCTTGATCTCCGTGTACGAGGCCAGCGCGACGCGGTCGCGGGTGGACAGCTCCATCCGCTCGGGGTCGTAGCGGGACATGTACCGCTCCCCCAGCGCGTTGCGCAGGATGCCGCCCTCGCCCCGGGCCGCCTCGCTGACCAGGGTGCCGGCCGCGCTCTCCGGCTCGATGATCCCGGACGGGTGGAACTGGACCAGCTCGGGGTCGCGCAGCCGCGCCCCGGCGTCCACCGCGAGGCGGAAGGAGTCGCCGGTGTTCTCGTCGCGCCGCGAGGACGTGCGCCGCCAGATCCGGGTGTGCCCGCCGGCCGCCAGGATGACGGCGTCGGCGTGGATCAGATAGCGCCGGCCGTCGGTGAGCCCGAAGCCGTAGGCGCCGAACACCGCTCCGTCGTCGTTGACCAGCAGCCGGGTGATGTACACGCCGTCCAGCACGGGGATGTCCAGCTGCTCCGCCCGGCGGACCAGCGTGCGCTGGATCTCCAGCCCGGTGTAGTCGCCGGCGAAGGCGGTGCGGCGGAACTTGTGGGCGCCGAAGAAGCGCTGCGAGATCCGGCCGTCCTGCTCGCGCGCGAAGGCCATGCCGTAGCGCTCCAGGTCGTCGATGCCGCGGGCGGCGCCCCGGGTCACGACCTCGACGGTGCGCGGGTCGGCGAGCAGATAGCTCTCCTTCAGGGTGTCCGCCGCGTGCTGCTGCCAGGAGTCCTCCGGGTCCATGGTGGCCAGGGCCGCGTTGATGCCGCCGGCGGCAAGCGCGGTGTGCGCGTCGTCCTTGGGACGCTTCCCGACCGCGAGGACGTCGATCCCGGCCTCGGCCAGCTCGATCGCGGCGCGCAGACCCGCTCCGCCCGTACCGATCACCAGCACCATGGTGGAAAGTCGTTGTTCGGTGACAGTCACGGTCCACTCCGATCACAAAGGATTTCACCGATAGGACCGGGCAGGTCCGGGCCCTGTGACACGGGCCGGACTGTCGCGGGTGTCACATCCCGGGCCGCCGTCCGGTCATCCCTCGTACCGGCCGCTCATGACCCGGAAGAGGAGAAGATGACGTACGTCATTGCCCAGCCCTGCGTCGACGTGATGGACCTGGCCTGTGTGGCCGAGTGCCCCGTGGACTGCATCGTGGCCGGCGGCCGGACGCTCTACATCGACCCGGTGGCGTGCGTGGACTGTCACGCGTGCGAGCCGGTGTGCCCGGTGGAGGCGATCTTCTACGAGGCGGACGTGCCCGCGGAGTACGCGCACTGGACGGCGGTGAACGCCGAGTTCTTCCCCGGCGGGGGCGGGCCGGCGCTCACCGGCGGCGATCATCCGGTGGTCGCGGCGCTGCCCCCGCAGAGCGCGCACAAGAAGGAGATCTCCCTCTTCGGGATCGGCAAGGAGGACCCGGCGATCGTGGACGTCTGGTTCCCCGCCCCCTGACCGGCCTCCCTGGGGACTCCGCCGGCCCCGTTCAGTTCCCCAGGGAGGCCACGTACGGGTCGAGCTTTTCCGGGTTCATGACCCACATGATCCGCTCGACGCCGCGCTCCGACACGTCCGTGAGCAGCAGCGCCACGGCCTCGCCGGCGTGCGAGACCAGCACGCCGGGGCTGCCGTTGGCCTCGACCCAGCGCACCTCGGCCTCCGGCCAGAAGCGCGGGGCGAACGCGGCGAGGTAGCGGGCGACGCGGGTCCGTCCGGCGACCGGGATCCGCGACGCGTTGCGGATGCCGCCGCCGTCGGAGTAGCTGACGACGTCGTCCGTCAGAACCTCCTCCAGGCCCTTCAGGTCGCCGGTCTGCGCGGCCTTCAGGAAGACCTCCATCAGCCGCTTGTGCGCCTTTGCGCCGACGCTCTCGCGGCGTTCGCCCGCCAGATGCCGGCGGGCGCGGCTGACGTACTGCCGTACGGTCGCCTCCTTCGACTCGAGCATCGCGGCGATCTGCGCGTACGGGTAGTCGAAGGCCTCGCGCAGTACGTACGCGGCCCGCTCCAGCGGATTCAGCTTCTCCAGCAGGAGCAGCACCGCGAGGTCCAGCGCGCCGCCCCGCTCGGCGCCCAGCTGCGGGTCGGCGGTGGTGTCGACGGGCTCGGGCAGCCAGGGGCCGGGATACGTCTCGCGCCGGACGCGGGCGGACTTCGCGACGTTGACGGCCAGCCGCGCGGTCACCGTGATGAGGAACGCCGTCGGGTCCTTGACCACCGTGCGGTCGGTGGCCTGCCAGCGCAGCCAGGCGTCCTGGACGACGTCCTCGGCCTCCGCGGCGCTGCCCAGGATGCGGTACGCGACGCCGAAGAGGCGCCGGCGGACGGCCATGAAGTCCCGTACCGCGTCGTCGAGGGTGTCGGGTGCGTCGTTGTCGTGCGGGCCGTGCATCAGTCTCCTTACCTGGGAGACCGATGCTACGCGCGCCCTTTGCCCCGGCTCGCCCGGCCCGCCGTCACCCCATCCGGTAACGCTCCCGGGCCTCGGCGACGGTGTCCGCGTCGACGACGCCCGCCCGGGCCAGCTGGTCCAGGGCGGCCAGGGTGATCGACTCGGGGTCGACCCGGAAGTAGCGCCGGACGGCCTCGCGGGTGTCCGACAGGCCGAAGCCGTCGGTGCCCAGGGACGAGTAGTCGTGTCCGACCCACTGGCTGATCTGGTCGGGCACCTGCCGCATCCAGTCGCTCACGGCGAGCACCGGCCCCGTCGCGTCCGCCAGCGCGGCCGTCACGTACGGCGTCCGTTCCTCGCCGCGCAGCCGCGCCCGGTCGGCCTCGAGCGCGTCGCGCCGCAGCTCGGTCCAGCTCGTCACCGACCAGACGTCGGCGAGCACCCCCCACTGGCCGGCGAGCAGCTCCTGGGCCTCGAGCGCCCAGTGGATGGCGGTCCCGGAGGCCAGCAGCTGGATGCGCGGGCCGACGCCGCGGGGCTCGGCCTGGCGGAAGCGGTAGATGCCGCGGACGATGCCTTCCTCCACCGAGGGGCCGGCCGGCATCGCCGGCTGGCGCTTGGGCTCGTTGTAGACGGTGAGGTAGTAGAAGACGTCCTCCGGCCGGTCGCCGTACATCCGGCGCAGCCCCTCGCGGACGATCACCGCGATCTCGTACGCGAAAGCCGGGTCGTAGCTGACGGCGGCCGGGTTGGTGGACGCCAGCAGCAGGGAGTGGCCGTCGGCGTGCTGCAGGCCCTCGCCGGTCATGGTGGTGCGGCCGGCCGTCGCGCCGACGACGAAGCCGCGGCCCATCTGGTCGCCCAGCGCCCAGAACTGGTCGCCGGTGCGCTGGAAGCCGAACATGGCGTAGAAGATGTAGAAGGGGATCATCGGCTCGCCGTGGGTGGCGTACGCGGTGGCCGCCGCCGTGAACTCGGCCAGCGAACCGGCCTCGGTGATGCCCTCGTCGATCAGCTGGCCGTCGGTGGCCTCCCGGTAGTGCAGCAGCTGGTCGGCGTCCACGGGGTCGTAGTTCTGCCCCAGCGGCGAGTAGATCCCGGCCTTGGGGAACAGCGACTCCATCCCGAACGTCCGCGCCTCGTCGGGCACGATCGGTACCCAGCGCGCGCCCGTCTCCGGGTCCTGCATCAGGTCCTTGACCAGGCGCACGAGCGCCATGGTGGTGGCGACCTCCTGCTTGCCGAAGCCCTTCTCCGGCGCCGCGAACGCCTTCGCCGGCGGCTGCTTCAGCGGCCGGTCCACCACCCGGCGCACGGGCACGAAGCCCTCCAGGGCGGCGCGCCGCTCGCGCAGATAGCGGACCTCGGGCGAGTCCTCGCCGGGATGCCAGTACGGCACCAGGTCGCCGGCCAGCGCGCTGTCGGGGATCGGCAGCTCCAGCAGGTCGCGCATGGTGCGGAACTGGTCCATGGTGAGCTTCTTCATCTGGTGGTTGGCGTTACGGGATTCGAACGCCGACCCGAGCGTGTAGCCCTTCACCGTCTGCGCCAGGACGACGGACGGCCCCTCCCCCGTGTCGAGGGCCGCCCGGTAGGCGGCGTGGACCTTCAGCGGCTCGTGCCCGCCGCGCGAGGTCGCGAACAGCTCGGTGATCCGCCGGTCGTCCAGCCCGGCGCCCAGCGCCGCCAGGGTGTCGCCGGTGAAGAAGTGCTCCCGTACGTACGCGGCGTCGCGCGCCCCGTACGTCTGGAACTGGGCGTCGGGGATCTCCGCGAGCCGCCGGACGAGGGACCGGTCGGTGTCCCGCGCCAGCAGCGGGTCCCAGGCCTCGCCCCAGAGGGTCTTGACGACGCGCCAGCCGGCGCCGCGGAAGCGGGCCTCCAGCTCCTGCACGATCGCGGTGTTGGCGCGGACCGGGCCGTCGAGCCGCTGGAGGTTGCAGTTGACGACGAAGGTGAGGTTGTCCAGGCCGTCGCGGGCGGCGAGTTCGAGGGCGGCCGTCGACTCGGGCTCGTCGATCTCGCCGTCGCCGAGGAACGCCCAGACGTGGGAGCGGGAGGTGTCCTTGATGCCCCGGTTCAGCAGATAGCGGTTGAAGCGCGCCTGGTAGACGGCGGCCAGCGGGCCCAGGCCCATGGAGACGGTGGGGAACTCCCAGAGCCAGGGCAGCCGCCGCGGGTGTGGGTACGAGGGCAGTCCGTGGCCGCCGGTCTCGCGGCGGAAGCTGTCGAGCTGCTCCTGGGTCAGCCGGCCCTCGAGGAACGCGCGGGCGTAGATGCCGGGCGAGGCGTGGCCCTGGACGTAGAGCTGGTCGCCGGAGCCGTCGCGGTCCTTGCCGCGGAAGAAGTGCTCGAAGCCCACCTCGTACAGCCAGGCCGCCGAGGCGTACGTGGCGATGTGCCCGCCGAGTCCCAGCCGGGAGCCGCGGGTGACCATGGCGGCGGCGTTCCACCGGTTGAGGGCGGTGATCCGCTTCTCCATGGCGAGGTCACCGGGGTACGGGGGCTGCGCGGAGGCGGCGACGGTGTTGAGGGGGTCGGTGGTCAGCAGGCCGGGGGCGGTGGCGCCGCTGCGGGCCGCGTACTCGTGCAGCCGCCGCAGCAGGTACACGGCGCGGTCGGGGCCGGCGTTGCGGATGACGGCGTCGAGGGAGGCCTGCCATTCGCGGGTCTCCTCGGCGTCGCGGTCGGGGACCTGGTCGAGTTCGCTGGCCGCGAGGGGGATGGCCGGCCGGTTCGGTGCGTTCATTGCTGCCTCTCTGCCCGGGGTGTCTCAGACCCGCGCGAGCCACTGGTCGAACGTCGTACGGCCCAGCCGGGCCCGGGCGTCGGGGAGCAGCGCGTACTCCTCCAGCACGGTGTCGTACATCCCGGTCCGCTCGTCGGCGACGACCTCGCGCGCGTCCCCCCGGGCGGCGAGGAGCTTGCCCACGAAGTCGTCGAGCCGGTACCCCTCGGGCCCGGCCACGTCCAGCGCCCCGAACAGCGGCAGCCCGACGGCGACATGGGCCAGCGCCGTCGCCACGTCGTCCGTGGCCAGCGGGCGGGTGAGCGCGGGCGGGACGCACAGGATGTCCCAGTCCGTGTCCGCCAGCACCATCGCCTCGATGGCCTCGAAGGACGGCGCCGCGCGCACGATCGAGTGCGGGATCACCGACCGCCGCACCTGCTCCTCCTGCAGCCCCTTCGCCCCGAAGTACCCGGGGCACTTGGGCCCGGCGCCGACCATCGACGCGACGACGTGGTGGGCGACGCCCGCCGCGGCGCCGGACGCCAGCAGATTGGCGGTGGCGCGGCGGAAGAAGTACGACGCCGCCTCCCCCGTGCGCAGGGCGGAGTCCGTGGCGTCGACGACGACGTGCACGCCGCGCAGCGCCTCGTCCAGGCCCTCGCCGGTGAGCAGATCGGTGCCGGTGCGGCGGGAGAGGGGGACGACCTCGACGTCGTGTTCGCGCAGGCGGGTGACGGTGGCGGAGCCGACGAGTCCGGTGGCTCCCGCGACGGCAACTCTCATCAGGGTCCCTTTCCTCCAGGAAGCGGCGTCCACGTCCGGTTGGCGTTTGACGCCCGCATTCCCTAGGACCGGCGACGGGTCACCGCTGTGACATGGGGGCGACCCCAGGCTGTCAATAGGTCTGGACCATTGAACATTTGTGTGACGAGTCGGTTACGCACGGTGCGCCGTTCATCTCGCTGCGCATACCTTCGACCACATGAGCGACTTCCATACCCATAGGCGCAAGGTCGAGAACGAGACGATCCCCCCACGGGTCAGGCACACGAACCTGCGGTGCTGCCTGGCCGTCTTCGCCCCGTACGGCTTCCGGGCGACCTACCACCACCTGGGACTCAGCGCCCGGATCCCCAAGGACCCGGCCCGCGACCCGGCGTCGCTCGGAGCCGCGGTCAAGGAACTGAGCGACGCCCGGGAGTTGTGGCTCGCGGGTGTACGGGACTTCGCGGGCCGCCGCCGCAGCGCGAAGGCGCAGGGGCGGCGCCAGGTCGGCCAGGGCGAGCTGTGGCGCGAATGGCAGCGGGGCTGGGGGAACATCGCGTACTGCCCGGACCCCGTGTTCCATCCCACCGACCCCCTCCCGGTGGTGATCGAACGCATCCTGCACGCCCCGGAGCCGCCCGCCGGGGTCACGTCGTGCCGGGTGTGCGGCGGGCGGGAGGGCACGGACGGGGCACCGCCGCTGTGCGTGCGGTGCGGGGTCGTCCTGCCGGAGCCGGGCCCGGCCCTCTGCCAGCGGTTCGACCAATGACGCGCGGCGACAGAGCCTGTCGTCACGGGAGTTGATCCGGAATGCTCGGGTCATGAGCAGATCCCCGCGACGTTTCGTCCCGCAGGTCCGGGCCTGGATCTGGCCCCTGACCGCCGCCCTCGCCCTCGGTCTCACGGTGAGCACCCCCGCGTCGTCCGCCCCGGACGACGACGCGCTGCGCCAGCAGCTCACCAACATCCTCGCCGACCCCCGGCTCGACGGCGCCGTCGCCGACGTGATCGTCGCCGACGCGAACACCGGAGAGCGGATCTTCGAGCACAGCCCGAACACCCGGCTGATGCCCGCCTCGAACACCAAACTGCCCACCTCCACCGCCGCCGTGGAGCTCCTCGGCGCGGACTACCGCTGGTCCACGGACGTCCTGGCCGCGGGCGACCGCAACGGCACCGCCCTGCGGGGCGATCTGTATCTGCGCGGCACCGGCGATCCGACGATGCTCGCCGCGGACTACGACGCCCTCGCCGCCCAGGTCGCGGCCGCGGGCATCACCCAGGTCACCGGAGGCGTGGTCGCCGACGACACGCGTTTCGACAGCAACCGCCTGGGCAACTCGTGGGCCGCCGACGACGAGTACTCGTACTACTCGGCGCAGATCTCCGCCCTCACCCTGGCCCCGGACACGGACTACGACTCGGGCACGGTCATCGTCGAGGCGTTCCCCGGGGCGAAGGCCGGCGACAAGCCGGTCGTCAAGGTCACCCCGCCCAACTCGTACGTGAAGATCGACGTCCGCGGGACGACGGTGGCCGCCGGGCAGCGCGACACGCTCGGCATCTCGCGCGAGCACGGGAACAACACCGTGGTGATCGACGGCGACATCCCGGTCGGCGCCTCGGCCACCAAGGAGTGGATCGCCGTCTGGGAGCCCACGGGCTATGCCGCCGCCGTCTTCCGCGACGCGCTGGAGGCGCACGGCGTACGGGTCCTGGGCGGCACCCGGCTCGGCGTCGCCGCCCCGGCGGACGCCGAGCCGGTGGCCACGCACGACTCGATGACGCTCGGACAGCTCCTCATCCCGTTCCTGAAGCTCTCGAACAACATGCACGCCGAGATGCTGGTCAAGACCATCGGGTACGAGAAGTCGGGCGCCGGCACCTGGAGCGCGGGCCTGTCCCGGATCTCGGCGTACCTCTCCTCGCTGGGCGTGAACACCGCCCAGCTGCGCCAGGTGGACGGCTCGGGCCTGTCGCGGATGAACAACATCTCCGGCGAGGCCTTCGTGAAGCTGCTGACAAAGGTCCGCGCCGAGCCCTGGTTCCAGGAGTGGTACGACGCGCTGCCGATCGCCTGTGTGCCGGACCGGTTCACGGGAGGCACGCTGCGCTCGCGGATGTGCGGCACCAAGGCGGCGGGCAACGTCCGCGGCAAGACCGGCTCGCTGACCGGCGCTTCGTCGCTGTCCGGGTACGTGACGGACGCGGACGGCCGGGAACTGGTCTTCACCGTCCAGCTGAACAACTACATGGCCTCGTCGGTGAAGGACATCGAGGACAAGGTGGGCGTGGCCCTGGCCTCGTACTCCGCGGAATCGGCCCCTGCGACACTGACCACGGGCCCGTCCGCGACGCGGAGCACCGCGCCGGCGGCGGACCTCGAGTGCTCGTGGCAGAAGCCGCGTATGTGCTGACCGACGAGCGGTGCGGGGACCGGCGTGCCGGCCCCCGCACCGCCCCGGACTCCCTGGGGGGACCCATGCGTATCGCCGTCACCGGCGCCACCGGACGGCTGGGCTCGGCCGTCGTCCACGAGACGGCCGCCCGCGCCGGGGTGGAGACCGTCGCCCTCACCCGCCGCACCCCGCCCGGCGGGCTGCTCCCCGCCGGCGTCGGTGTCCGGCGGGCGGACTACGGCGACGCCGGCGCCCTGCGCGCGGCGCTGACCGGCGTGGACACCCTGGTCCTGGTCTCCAGCGACGGCGAGACCTCCCACGTCATGACGCACCACGCGAACCTCGTCGGCGCCGCGGCGGCCGCCGGCGTCACCCACATCGCGGCCCTGAGCAGCATCGACGCCGACAGCGCCTCGCCGTTCTGCTACGCCCAGGCCAACGGCCACACCGAGGAGCTGATCCGCCGCTCCGGCCTCGCGCACTCCTTCGCCCGGGCGTCGATCTACACGGAGTTCTTCGCCCACTGGCTCACCAGGGCCCGTACGACGGGCACCCTGCGCCTGCCCGCGGGCGACGGACGCATCGCCCTCGTCTCCCGTACGGACGTGGGCCACGCGCTCGCCGCCCTCGCGCTGGGCGCGCCGACCGGGCGCCACCACGACATCACCGGCCCCGCCGCCCTCGGGGTCGCGGAGATCGCCGCGGTGACGGGGGAGGTCTGGGGGACCAAGGTCCGGTACGAGGACATCGACCCGGTGGAGTACACCGTGGAGACGGCCCGGGCGGGCGAGGAGCACTGGTGGCTGTACGCCTTCTCCTCGATGTTCGCCTCCGTACGGGAACGCAGGTGGGAGGCCGTGTCGGCGGACTACACCGACCTCACCGGCCGGATGCCGGCGCCCCTGCGCGACGTCCTGTCGGCGATGCCCGGAAGCTGATCGCCCCGGGTGCGTCCGGCCTCTCCCGCCCATAAGCTCGCAAACGTGACGAAGCCGCCCCGAAGCGGCTCCGGGCGGAGAGAGGCGGGCGCGCACCCATGCACATACGCCGACTGGCCGCGGGTCTGGGCGCGGCGGCGCTGCTGCTGCTCACCGCGCCCGCCGCGGGTGGGGCTCCCGCCGTCGACCCCGTCACGCTGGACGGCCCCGGTCAGATCACCGACCAGGTCGGCGCGCTCGGCAGCCGTAAGCCCGACGTCGAGGACGCCCTGCGCCGGCTCGACACGGAGCACGGCGTCCAGCTGTTCGTCGCGTACGTCCGTAACTTCGCCGGCCGCGGCGCCCAGGACTGGGCGGACGCCACCGCCACGAAGAACGGCCTGGGCCAGAACGACGTGCTGCTCGCCGTCGCCACCCGCGACCGCCAGTACGCGGTGTCCGCCGCCACCGACTCCGGCTTCACCGAGGACCAGATCCGCGAGGTGAACGCCACCGCCATCGAGCCGGCCCTGCGGCAGAACGACTGGGCGGGCGCCGCGATCGGCGGGGCGGACGGCCTCGGCGCGGTCCTGGCCGGCGATCCGGTCCCCGCCCCGGCGATCACCCCGGGCCCGGCGAACCCGGGCGGCGACGGGGGCGCCGAGCAGTTCACCGCCTCCGACGTGATCATCCCCGTGGTGGCGGTGGGCGGCGCGGGGGCCGCGGCGCTCTACCTCTTCTCGTCGCGGCGCAGGAAGCGCAAGGACACCGGCGGCGGCGAGCCGGCAGGCTGGGGCGGGGACGGCGGCGCCCCGCCGGTCACCCCGCTGCCCGAGCTCGACGACCGGGCGAAACAGCTGCTCGTCGAGACCGACGACGCCATCCGCACCAGCCAGGAGGAACTCGGCTTCGCCGCCGCCCAGTTCGGCGAGGCGACCGCCGCCCCCTTCGACCAGGCCGTCACCTCGGCGAAGGAGGAGCTCACCCGGGCGTTCCGGCTGCGCCAGCAGCTCGACGACGCCTACCCCGAGGACGACGCGACCCGCCGCGCGATGCTCGAGGAGATCGTCCACCGCTGTACGGAGGCCAACAAGCGCCTGGACGCGGAGTCCGCCTCGTTCGACCAGCTGCGCCAGATGGTCACCAAGGCCCCGGAGGTCCTGGCGAACGCGGAGGCCGCGGCGGCGCGACTGCCCGAGCGGATCACCGCGGCCGAGACCGCCCTCACCGCGATGACCGGGGAGTACGCCGAGTCCGCGGTCACCGCGATCGCCGGCCACCCGGCCGAGGCCCGGGACCGTCTCCAGTTCGCGACGCAGCACCTGGGCGAGGCCCGTACCGCCCTGGACGCGGGCGACGGCAACACCGCCGCCGTCCATGTCCGCGCCGCCGAGGGCGCCGTCGACCAGGCGGAGACCCTGGCCGGCGCAGTGCTGCGGCGGGAGGGCGAACTGCGGGAGGCCGCGGCGAAGACGGCCGCCGCCATCCGCGACACCCAGGCCGATCTGGCCGACGCCCGCGGCATGGTCACCGGTACGCGCCAGGACGAGTCCACCGCCGACCTGCGGGGCCGGATCGGCCGGGCGGAGTCGGTGCTGGCGGAGGTCGGCCGCGAGGTGGCCGCCGGCCGCTACGACCCACTGTCGGTGCTGCGCCGCGTCGAGGAGGCGGACGCCGGCCTGGAGGAGGCGCTCACAGGCGCCCGGGAGCGGGAGGACGGCGAACGCCGGGCGTCCGCGCTGCTGGACCAGGCGCTGCTCACCGCCCGCAGCGAGGTCGACGCGGCGCGGGACTTCATCACCACCCACCGCGGCGGCATCGGCACCCGGGCCCGTACCCGCCTGCACGAGGCCGAACGCCATCTGGACCAGGCCGAATCCCTCGGCGCCACGGACCCGGCCACCGCGCTGCAGCACGCCCAGCGCGCCGACCAGCTGGGCGAGGAGGCCCGCCGCCTCGCGGAGGACGACGTCTCCGGCTACGGCGGCTTCGGCGGCCCCGTGCCCATGGGCGGCGGGCTCAACACCGGCATGCTCGGCGGCCTGATCCTCGGCGGCATGCTCGGCGGCGGCGGCCGCCGGGGCGGGGGATTCGGCGGCGGCTTCGGCGGCGGCTTCAACCCCGGCTCGTTCGGCGGCGCCGGTACGACGGGCCGGATGGGCGGCGGCGGCCGCTTCTAGACACCCACCTCACCGACACCAAGGAGTCCTTCGACCATGACCGGCAAGCAGACCATCCTCGGCCGCACCCTCCAGCTGGCCCGCGCCAACATCAACGCGCTCATCGACCAGGCCGAGGACCCGCAGAAGATGCTCGACCAGCTGATCCGCGACTACTCGAACAACATCCGCGAGGCGGAACAGGCGGTGGCCACCACGATCGGCAACCTGCGCCTGATGGAGCAGGACTACCGCGAGGACGTCTCGACGGCCGAGGAGTGGGGCGGCAAGGCCCTGGCGGCGAGCCGGAAGGCCGACGAACTCCGCGCCGGGGGCGACGCCACCCAGGCGGACCACTTCGACCAGCTGGCCAGGGTCGCCCTGGACCGCCAGCTCCGCCACGAGGGCGAGGCGAAGGCGGCCCAGCCGATGATCACTTCCCAGACGGAGGTGGTCGACAAGCTCAAGACGAACCTGTCGGCGATGAAGGTGAAACTGCAGGACCTGAACGCCAAACGCGACTCCCTGGTGGCCCGCGCCCGCACGGCCGACGCCCAGAACCAGATGCTGGACGCGGTGAAGTCGATGGACGTCATGGACCCCACCTCGGAACTGGGCCGCTTCGAGGACAAGATCCGCCGCGAGGAGGCCCGCGCGCTGGGCAAGTCGGAACTGGCGGCATCGTCGCTGGACGCGCAGTTCGAGTCGCTGGACGAGATGGCGGAGAAGACGGAGATCGAATCGCGGCTGGCGGCGCTGAAGAACGGCGGGGGGACGGTGTCGTCGATCACGTCGGGGAAGGCGGCGTAACCACAGGCGATTCGACTCCCGTACGCCCGACCGGCAAGCGGAGACACAGCGCGACAAACCACTATCAGCCCGGCCGGCGCTTGAGGCCAAGGCGCGAAGCGCCGATATCCCTACCGCCACCCGGAGACGCAACGCAACAAGCACCACTATCAGCCCGGCCGGCGCTTGAGGCCAAGGCGCGAAGCGCCGAAACGGGGTCTGGGGCGGAGCCCCAGAACCGTCAGAACACCGACAGCAGAGCCTCGACCGCGTCCCCCGGAGGAGCCACCCCCTCCCCCGGGAGGGCGAGCTCGAACCACACCGTCTTCCCCTGAGGCGTACGCCGCGACCCCCAGCTGCTGCTGAGCAGGGACACCAGCTGAAGCCCCCGCCCCCCCTCATCCGTATCCCGCGCCCGCCGCCGCCGAGGCTGGCGGAGCGCCGCGTCCCAGACCTCACACACCAGCGTCCGGTCGAGAAGGAGCCGAAGCCGGATCTCCCCCTCCCCGTGCCGGAGCGCATTGGTCACGAGCTCCGACACCAGCAGCTCCGACGTGTCGACGAGCCCGTCCAGCCCCCACGCGAGAAGCTGCGCCCGCGCCAGCTCCCGCGCCCGGGCCACCGACTTCGGCTCCGCGTCCAGCTTCCAGTCCCCCACACTGTCCGCCGGCAGCGCCCGCACCCGGGCGAGCAGCATCGCCACGTCGTCCTCACCGTGCCGCGTGTGCAACGTGTCGAGCACGTGATCGCACACGTCCTCCAACGCCCGCGGCGCCCCGGTGAGCGCCTTGCGGAAGGCCTCGAGCCCCTCGTCCAGCGGATGATCGCGCGACTCCACCAGCCCATCGGTGTACAGCGCCAGCATCGCCCCGTCCGGCAGCTCGACCTCGACCTCCTCGAACGGCTCCCCGCCCACGCCCAGCGGCATCCCCGACGGCACCTCGAGGAGCAGCGGCGGCTCCCCCGGCTCGACGACCATCGGCGGCAGATGCCCCGCGTTGGCGATCATGCACCGCCGCGTCACGGCGTCGTACACGGCGTACACGCACGTCGCCATATAGACCTCGGACATGTCCCCGAGCCCACTGGCGATCTCGTCGAGCGCCGTCAGCACATCGGCCGGCTCCAGATCGAGCAGCGCCAGCGTCCGCACGGCCGTCCGCAGCTCCCCCATCGCCACCGCGGCCCGCAGCCCGCGCCCCATCACGTCCCCGACGACCAGCGCCGTCCGGTGCCCGGGCAGCTCGATCACGTCGAACCAGTCGCCGCCCACCTCGGTGGCCGTGTTCCCGGGCAGATACCGGCACGCGATGTCCAGCCCCGCGGCCTCCGGATCCCCCGGCGGCAGCAGGCTCCGCTGCAGTATCAGCGCCCGCGAGTGCTCGCGCCGGTAGAGCCGCGCGTTGTCGATGCACACCGCCGCCCGCGCGGCGATCTGGACGGCGAGGGCGGTGTCCCGCTCCCCGAAGTCCTCGCTGCCCTTGGTACGGGAGAACTGCACGAGCCCCACCACGGTGTCCCCCGCGACCAGCGGCACGGCGAGGGTCGTCCGCACGTGCGCGTCCTCCTCGCCGGCGGCGACGACCTGCACCTGACCGGTGCGCAGCGCGCTCGCGTACGGGGAGTGGAAGGTGAAGCGGTGACTGGACCCGACGGCCGTCACCGGGGTGTCGGAGACGGCGGAGGCGAACGCGACCCGCCGCAGCTCGGCGCTGCCGTCACCCGTCCCCGGCCGGCCCTCGTCACCGTCGAGGAGGCTCTGGTACAGGTCCACGCAGGCCATGTCGCAGAACTGCGGGACGGTCACGTCGAGCAGCTCGCGGGCGGTGGTCTCCAGGTCCAGGGTGGAGCCGATCCGCGCGCCGGCCTCGTTGAGCAGGGCCAGCCCGCGCCGCGCGGAGGCGGCCTCGCTCTCGGCGCGGCGCCGGCCGGTGACGTCGGTGGCGATGGCGGCGACGCCCATGGGGTGGCCGGAGCCGTTGTGCACGCGGTAGATCGACACCGCCCAGCGCAGCCGCTGCGGCTCCTCGGGGGAGGGGCCGAGGATCTGCATGTCGGTGACGGGGTCGCCGGACTCCAGGACCTGGCGGCAGGCGGCGGTGAAGCGTTCCGCCTCGGCGCGCGGGAGGTAGTCCTGGGCGGTGCGGCCGACATGGGTGTCGGGGGGCAGGCCGAAGGCGCTGGCGAAGCGTTCGTTGACGCGGATGAGCCTGAGGTCCGTACCGAAGAGGAGGAAGCCCATCGGGGACTGGCCGAACACGGCCTGGGAGGCGGCGAGGTCGGTCTCGATCCGGCGCAGCGCGTAGACGTCGACGGCGACACACACCGCGCCGCGTCTGCCGCCGCCGGCGCGGGTGGGCATCACGTAGATCTCGGCGATGCCCTCGGTCCGGCCGCTCCGGCCGAAGGGGACCAGCCCGGTCCACTCGTGTCCGTCGAGGATGCCGGCGATGGTGTCCGCCGCTCCGTCGCGGATCTGGCGCGGGATGAGCACCTGGAGGGGGTCGTCGCCCACCGCCTGGTCGGCCGTGATGCCGAAGAGCTCGGCGGCCCGGTCGCTCCACTGTTCGATACGACCGTCGGGGCCCAGGGAGAACGACGCCACCTGGACGTGGTCGTAGATCGAGCCCGGCAGACTGCTCTGCCACAGCTGTTCCGTCACGCGACCTCCCCCTTTGCTCTTCCTGCTCCGGGTACGCGTAGGCCCGAGTATGCGACAGGAACGGCCATTCAGAACATGCCCCCGTACTGCGCTTGGTTCCCGGAGCCGGCCAGGGTCAGCCGCTCCCCCCTTCTTCTAACCAGCCAGGGGGAGCTCGAACCACACCGTTTTGCCTACGACACCCGAACGTGATCCCCAGCTGCGGGCGGTACCGGCGACGAGCTGGAGTCCGCGGCCGCCCTCGTCGCCCGGTCCGGCGACGCGCAGACACGGCAGGTCGGGCAGGGGGTCGGAGACCTCGACCCGCAGGGCGGCGGGAAGGGGGCCCGCGGCGAGGCAGGTGAGGCGGACGCCGATGGGGCCGTCGGCGTAGCGCAGGGAGTTGGTGACCAGCTCGCTGACGAGGAGGACCGTCAGATCGGTGAGGAGGTCGAGCTGCCAGCTGCGCAGGGTCTCGCGGACCACCGCGCGGGCCGTGCGCACCGCTCCCGGGTCCGCGGGGAAGGACCACTCGACGGGTCCGTCCGGGGGCACCAGGGCGGCGCGGATTGCGTATGAGGATTCCGCTGCATCAGCGGCTTGTGTCACGCCGACCACATCCCTGTCCACAATCGGGGGATTAGTTATGAGATACCCGATTTGAGACGTTTCTCACGGGACGTCGGTAACAATTCCGGGACAGACCGGACGCCGAGTGTGACGAGGGGGTAAACAGGGGCGTTCGGGCGGTATCAGCCGCCCGAACCGTCGGGAACGCGCTCCACCAGATAGAGCTGCTTGTGCCCGCCGCTCTCGAACCGGGCCGCTATCCGCTCGGCCTCCGCCTTGGTGGCGTAGCGGCCGACGCGATACCGGTTGCCGTTGTCGTCCTGGCGGACCACCGCCCACGGCAGGGCCGATCCGTCGCTCATCGCCCGTCCCCCGGCAACTCTCCCGCACGCGCGGCTAAGCGGCGTGATCCCCTGATGCGCATATGCCAGAGCTTACGCCCGGCCTTCACGCGACGGATACGAGTTTATACAAAGCGGCGCCTTAATCGTCACCGTGTTCGAACAGTTTGAGACACGGGTTTGCCAACGTGGGAACAGGGACACGAGCGGCCCCCGGGAGCGGCGGAGCGTTACTTCACGGGCAGGTGGTAGGCGACGCGGTAGCGCTCGGCGAGGGTCACGACGTCGGCCGTCTCCACCGGCCTGCCGGACGCGTAGAACGTCCGGGACACCACCAGCACCAGCTGTCCGGGAATACCCCCCAGCGCCAGGGTCTCCTCCGCGAGGCCGGGGCGGGCCCAGACCTCCTCCAGCACGTTGTCGACCACCACGTCGATCGCGGCCATCCGGTCGACGACCCCGCGCCCCGCCAGCGGACCCTCCTCGGGCAGCATCACGGGCGTGCGGCCGGTGACGGCGAGGGGTTCGTGGGAGGTCGAGCACATCACCGGCTCGCCCCCGGCACGGAACACGTACTCGGTGCGCATCACCCGCTCGCCCGGCTCGACGCACAGCCGGTTCGCCGTCTCGCGGTCCGCGGCGACCTGCCGGCTGGTCGACTCCCAGCTGCCGGCCAGCCGCTCGTCCGCCTGCTCCTGGCGGAACGGCGAGGAGTCGCCGATGGTCCGGTAGCCGTTACGGGCGATCCGCCGGGGCACCGGATGCTCGCGTACGTACGTCCCCGAGCCCGAGCGCCCCTCCACCAGCCCCTCGGCCATCAGCACCTTGCGCGCCTCGAGGGCCACGGTGTCGGAGACCCCGTACTCCGCGCGGATCCGCGCCTGGGACGGCAGCCGGGAATGGGGCGGCAGCTCACCCTCCACGATCTTCCTGCGCAGGTCACCGGCCACCCGTAGATAGGCGGGCTGCTCACCGAACGGCACATCTGCTCCCAAAGCTTGACAGTCCGCAAGAGCTTGGCAACCGGTGATGGACGCCGCAAGCTCGGGGGTGAGATTTACGGACCGTATGGCCGCGCAGGCCACGACCCCTGTCCCGTAAGGCCGTCAGAGTCCCAGCACCACGCGGGCGATCAGGAAGTAGATCACCAGACCCGTCGCGTCGACCAGCGTGGTGACCAGCGGGGCCGAGATCACCGCCGGGTCGATGCCCACCTGTTTGGCCAGCAGGGGCATCGCGGAGCCGACCACGGCCGCCCAGGCGCAGATCGCGATGATCGACAGGGCCACCGTCAGCGCGATCTCCCGGTCGGTCATGACCGTCGCCAGCACCGAGCCGACGATCGCCAGCCCCAGCCCCAGCAGAAAGCCCACCCGGGCCTCGCGCCAGCCCAGCCGCAGCACGTCCCCGGGCCGCAGCTCGCCCACCGCCAGCGCGCGCACGGCGCCGGTCGCCGCCTGCGCGCCGACGTTGCCGCCCGTGCCGACGAGCAGCGGGATGAACACGGCGAGCTGGGTGGCCTGCTCCAGCTCGCCCTCAAAGACCTGCAGCACCTTCGCGGTCATGGTGGCCGCGACGATCAGCAGGAAGAGCCAGACGATCCGGGAGCGGGCGAGGGTCACCACGCGGACGGACATGTAGTGCCCCTCGACGGGGCTCTGGCCGTACTGCCGGGCGATGTCCTCGGTGTCGGCCTCCTCGATCACCTCGAGGGCGTCGTCGATGGTGAGCAGGCCGACGACCCGGTCCTCGCTGTCGACCACGGGCAGGTCCAGGAGGTTCGTGTCCTGCATCAGCCGGGCGGCGGCCTCCACCTCGTCGGTGGCGTGGGCCCGTACGACCTCGGTGTCCACCAGTCCCGCCAGGGGTTCGCCGGGCTCGGCGAGAACCAGGTCGCGCAGGGAGACGATGCCCGTGAGGCGGCGGGAGGAGTCGGCGACGGGCAGGGTGTAGATGGTCTCCGCGTGCGCGCCCGCCTCCCGGACCCGGGCCAGCGCCTCCCCCACCGTGGAGTGCTCCTTCAGCAGGACCATCTCCGGCGTCATGTAGCGGCCGACGGAGTCCTGCTCGTAGCCGAGCAGCTGCGCCGTCAGGAAGCGCTCGTGCGGGCTGAGGCCGGCGAGCACCCGGGCGGTGAAGTTCGCGGGGGCCTCGCCGAGGAGGCGGGCCCGGTCGTCCGGGTCCATCTCCTCGACGATGTCGCGGAAGGTCTGGTCGCGCAGGGCGTCCAGGATCTTGTGCTGGTCGACGCGGTCGAGCTCCTCGAAGACCTCGTGCGCGCTCTCCTTGTCCAGCAGCCGGAAGAGCAGCACGGAGCGTACGTCGTCGGCGCGGGCCACCTCGTCGGCGATCACGTGCGGGGGGTTATCCGCCAGCCAGGCCTGGATACCGGGGACGTCGTTGCCGTCCAGCAGCTCGTGCAGTTCGAGCGCTGCGGGCATGCACACCTCCTCGGCCTGGTCACAGCGGTTTCAGGGTATGACGTCCGGTTTGGCCGTGCCTCGCCGGAAGCGGCCGTGCGCGGGAACCCTTGACCACTTTGGTCTAGGCCAATACGGTGCGCTGCAGTACGACCCTGACGTCACCGACTTCCCATGTCCCCGTCTCACCAACGGAAGCGAGCGCCCATGCGCCGAAGACTCCTCAGCCGGCTGGCCGTCGCCGGCTGCGCCCTGTCAGTTGTGCTCACCCCGACCATCGCCGACGCCCGCGGCGGGGGCCACGACGGCCACGGCGGGCGGGACTCCGCCTCGTACAAGCGCGTCGGATACTTCACCCAATGGGGTGTGTACGGCCGCGACTTCCAGGTCAACGACCTGGTGACCAGCGGTACGGCGGCGAAGCTGACGCACCTCAACTACGCGTTCGGCAACATCAACGCCGACGGCAAGTGCTTCCTCGAGCCCGTCCCGGGCGAGGGCGACCCGTGGGCCGACTACCAGCGGCCGATGGACGCCGAGAACTCGGTCGACGGTGTCGCGGACACCGCCGAGCAGAAGTTGGCCGGCAACTTCAACCAGCTGCGTGAGCTGAAGCGCAAGTACCCGAAGCTCAAGGTGCTCATCTCGCTGGGCGGCTGGTCCTGGTCGACGAACTTCTCGAACGCCGTGGCCACCCCGGAGAAGCGCAAGGCGCTCGTCGCGTCCTGCGTCGACCTGTACATCAAGGGCAACCTGCCGCTGCTCGACGGCAAGGGCGGCAAGGGCTCCGCGAAGGGCCTCTTCGACGGCATCGACATCGACTGGGAGTGGCCGAACTGGCCCGGCGACGCCGACACCGTCTACCGCCCCGAGGACAAGCAGAACTTCACGGCGATGCTCGCGGAGTTCCGCAAGCAGCTGAACGTCGAGGGCGCCAGGCAGCACAAGCACTACCAGCTCTCGGCCTTCCTGCCCGCGAACGCCGCCGCGATCGACGCCGGCATCGAGGCCCGCAAGGTCTTCGAGCTGCTCGACTTCGGCAATCTGCAGGGCTACGACCTGCACGGTCCGTGGGAGAAGACCACCAACCAGCAGTCGGCGATCCACTCGCCCGACGACAGCCTGGAGCAGGTGGTGAACGACTGGCGGCGCCGGGGCGCCCCGGCGAGCAAGATCGTGGTGGGCGTGCCGTTCTACGGTCACGGCTGGACCGGTGTCACCGGTGGCGGCGACGGCTACCAGCAGCCCGCGGCGGCCGCGGCTCCCGCGACGTGGGAGGCGGGCTCCGAGGACTACAAGGTGCTCAAGCAGCGCCTGGCGGCCGGGGAGTTCACCCTCTACCGGGACGACGCGAACGGTCACGCGTGGCTGTTCGACGGGAACACCTTCTGGACGTACGACGACCCGAAGGTGGTCACGGCCAAGACGAAGTTCATCAAGGACCTGAAGCTCGGCGGCGCGATGATCTGGTCGCTCGACGGGGACACGGCCGACGGTGAGCTGATCAACGCGCTGGACTCCGGTCTGAAGTAGGCGGCGGGCCGGTCCGGCCTCACCCGTCCGGGTAGCGGCGTTGTCCACAGCGCCGCCGCCGTCCACAGCCCCCATCCGACCGGGTGGGGGCTGTGCCACGCTTGCGGGCATGACGACTTCGACGGCTGGACCACTGGAGACGATGCCCGAGGACTGGGAGCGGGCGCTGGCGATCGTCGCGCACCCGGACGACATGGAGTACGGAGCGGCGGCGGCGGTCTCGCACTGGGCGGATCAGGGCAAGGAGATCGCGTATCTGCTCGTGACGCGCGGCGAGGCGGGCATCGACGGGATGGCCCCGGCGGAGGCGACGCGGGTCCGTGAGGAGGAGCAGCGGGCGAGCTGCGCGGTGGTCGGGGTGCGCGCCGTGGAGTTCCTGGACCACCGGGACGGGGTGATCGAGGAGGGCGTGGCGCTGCGCCGCGATCTGGTCGGGGCGATCCGGCGGCACCGGCCGGAGCTGCTGATCACGCTGAACCACCACGACACCTGGGGCCCCGGGCCGGGCTCCCCGTGGAACACGCCGGACCACCGGGCGGTGGGCCGTACGACGCTGGACGCGGCGGGGTGCGCGGGGAACCGGTGGATCTTCCCGGAGCAGCTGACCGAGGAGGGGCTGGAGCCCTGGGGCGGGGTGCGCTGGGTGGCGGTGGCGGGCTCGCCGCGGGCGACGCACGCGGTGGGGGTGTCGGACGATCCGTATGCCAAGGCGGTGGCGTCGCTGGCGGAGCACCGGGCGTACATCGAGGGGCTGGGGGTGGAGAAGGAGCCCCGGGAGTACGCGCGGGAGTTCATCGAGCAGATGCTGCGGGGCGCCGGCGAGCAGCTGGGCACGGAGCTGGCGGTGGGCTTCGAGCTGTATCCGCAGGGGTGGTGAGGCGGGGCTTGACCTTTACGTAACGTCAACTTCTAGCGTGGTTGTCGTACCGAGTCGTACCGGGAAAGGGGCGCGCGGTGGCGGAGTGGTCGATCCAGGAGCTGGCCCGGGCGGCCGGGACGACCAGCCGCACCCTGCGCCACTACGGCGAGAAGGGGCTGCTGCCCCCGAGCCGGACCGGCGCCAACGGATACCGCTACTACGACGAGGACTCCCTCGTCCGGCTGCAGCGGATCCTGCTCCTGCGGGAGCTGGGGCTGGGCCTGCCGGCGATCGCGGAGGTGCTGCGCGGCGAGCAGGACACGCCGTCGGCCCTGCGCACCCATCTGGCCCTGCTCGAGCAGGAGCGGGAGCGGCTGGAGCGCCGGATCGCCTCGGTACGGACCACGCTGGACCGGACGGGACGAGGTGAACCGCTCATGGCGGAGGAGATGTTCGACGGGTTCGACCACTCGCGGTACGAACAGGAGGTGACGGAGCGCTGGGGGCAGGACGCCTGGCGCAGCGGGGACCGCTGGTGGCGTTCGCTCACGGAGGCGGACAAGGAGGCGCTGCGGCAGAGGCATCTGGACATCGCCCGTGACTACGGGACGGCCCGCGCCGAGGGGCGGGCGGCGGACTCTCCGGAGGTCCAGGCGATCGTGCGGCGGCACTACGACTGGGTCGCCGTCGGCTGGCAGGGGCGGCGCCCGACGGCGGAGGCGTTCACGGGGCTGGGTCAGATGTACGCGGACGACCCGCGCTTCGCCCGCAACTACGACCGGCACGGGGAGGGCACGGCGCGGTTCGTGCGGGACGCGATCGCGGTGTTCGCGGGACGGGAGCTGAGCGGGGACTGAGGGGCGGGCCCGCCGTCGGGGGGCGGCGGGCCACCGGCCGTCCCCGCCCGGCCGCTCCCCCGTCCGGCCCAGTTCCGGCGGGCGCGGGAGCCGGGGGCGGTCGAGGATGGCGGGGCCGGGATGTCCCCGGCCGATCTGGAGGTCCGTCCGTGAGCAGTGCCGACGCCGACCCCGACTCCGCCGACCGTGCCGACGACGAGGACGCCGACCGGGGGCTGGTGGCGCGGCCGGCGCGGGAGCGGGTCACGGCGGCGGACGGGCGGGTCGTGTGGGACTTCGGCGCGACGGCGTTCCTGCGGGAGCCGTGTCCGGACACCGCGCATCCGGGGCTGTGGCAGCAGAGCCGGCTGTGCGCCCGTGCCGGGCTGTACGAGGTGACCGGCGGGGTGTACCAGATCCGGGGCTTCGACCTGTCGAACATGACCCTGGTCGAGGGCGAGCGCGGCGTGGTCGTCGTCGACCCGCTGATCTCCGCCGAGTGCGCCGCCGAGGGGCTCGCCCTCTACCGCGCGCACCGGGGGCCGAGGCCGGTCACCGCGGTGGTGTTCACGCACTCCCACATCGACCACTTCGGCGGCACCGAAGGGGTCGTCGGCCCGGACGACGACGTGGAGATCGTCGCCCCGCGGGGCTTCATGGAGCAGGCCGTCGCCGAGAACGTCTACGCCGGCACCGCGATGCTGCGCCGCGGCGTCTACCACACCGGTGCCGGGCTGGAGCCGGGCCCGCGCGGGCTGATCGGCGTCGGGCTGGGCTTCACCGCCTCCTCCGGCACGCCCTCCCTGCCCCCGCCCACCCTGGAGATCACCCGCACAGGCCAGGAGGAGGGCCTGGACGGCGTGCTGTTCCGCTTCCAGCTCACGCCGGGCACGGAGGCGCCGGCCGAGATGAACTTCCATCTCCCCGAGCGCCGCGCCCTGTGCATGGCGGAGAACGCCACCCACACGCTGCACAACATCCTCACCCTGCGCGGCGCCCTGGTCCGCGACGCCCGGATCTGGTCGTACTACCTCACCGAGGCGATCGGCCTGTACGCCGCCGGCTCCGACGTCGTGTTCGCCTCCCACCACTGGCCCACCTGGGGCACCGGGCGCCTCACCCGGTTCCTGTCGGAGCAGCGCGACCTCTACGGCTACCTCCACGACCAGACCCTCCGCCTGCTCAACCGCGGCCTCACCGGCACCGAGATCGCCGAGGAGCTCGAGCTCCCGCCGCCACTCGCCCGCGCCTGGCACGCGCGCGGCTACTACGGCTCCGTCAGCCACAACGTCAAGGCGATCTACCAGCGCTACATGGGCTGGTACGACGGCCACCCCGCCTCCCTCTGGGAGCACCCGCCCACCGAGTCCGCCCTCCGCTACGCCGACTGCATGGGCGGCGTCGACGCGGTCGTCGGCAAGGCCCGCGCCTACGCGGCCGACGGCGACCTCCGCTTCGCGGCCCAGCTGCTCAAGCACGCCACCTTCGCCGACCCCGCCCACCCCGGCGCCACCGCACTCCTCGCCGACGTCTTCGAACGCCTCGGCCACGGCGCCGAATGCGGCACCTGGCGCAACAGCTATCTCACGGCCGCCCGGGAACTCCGCACCGGCGTCACCCCGATGCCCGTGTCCCCCGCCGCCATGGCCACGGCCCTGACCGTGGAGCAGCTCTTCGACGCCCTCGCGATCCGGATCGACGGCCCCCGCGCCTGGCCCCACGCCCTGAGCGTCCTGTGGACCTTCACCGCCCCCGACGAGACGTACCGCACGACCCTGTCCAACGGCGTCCTGGTCCACCACCCCGCGGAGCCCGGCGGCGACGCGGACCTCACGCTCACCCTCACCCGGGAGCGACTGCCCGGCGTCCTCGCCGGCGGCGGCCTCGACGGCCTCGCCCACACCGGGGACCCGGGTGTGCTGGCCACCCTGCTGTCGTTGCTGGAGACACCCGACCCGGCGTTCCCCGTGGTCACGCCGTAGTTGTCACACCGCGGTCGGCACGCCTCGGTCGTCACCCCGTGGTGGAGCTGGCCGACCCGCGGGCCGGCCCGGCGTGTTCCACGGGATGCGCGGCCAACTCAGGCCACGTGCCATTCGATGTAGCTGGGGGTGCGCCCGTCGGGGGTCGTCTCCACCACCGAGTAGCGCGGCGACCACCGGTGCCAGTGCAGGCTGCCGGCGATCCACAGTCCGAGGTCGTTCATCGAGTCCTCGACCCGGGACCAGGCCTCGTCGGGCATCCCGAACAGCGGGCGCAGCGCCCGTAGATCGCGGCAGGCGGCGAGATAGTCCCGGGTGGCCGTCTCGATCATGGCGGACGCCGAGGCCAGCGCCCCGGGCCAGTCGGTGGACTGCTGGTCCAGCAGGAACGGCACCAGATGGTCGTACGATCCGCGGGCCGTCTCCTTGCGGATGGAGTACACGTCGTTCGTCCAGCAGATCGCGTCGGAGGCGGACGCGCGGACCGCCTCGTAGGCGTCGACCGAGGTGATCTCCTCGGGGACCTCGCTGAGGTTGCCGGTCTCGATCAGGTCGAAGCTGAGTTCGCAGCCGGAGTGGATCCGGCGGCGCCGCAGATGGGTGTAGAGGCTGGCCGCGTCCCGCGGTTCGTCCGGCACGTGCTGGAGCATCGACTGGCCGACCCAGTCCGCGTAGTGGGCGACGTAACGCTTGCGCCAGGCCACGGACATGGGGCGGGCCGAGCGCTCCCACAGGTCGGCGGCCGCCGCGGTGAGCGGGCTGGTGGGGCGGGGGGCGTTCATGTCCGGCGGCATCTGGGCGAGGACTTCCCGGCAGATGCGTATCCGGTCCTCGTGGGTGGTGTCGGCGTGGCCCTCGTCGAGGAGGTCGTCGAGGATCCAGTTGTAGGCGTTCCACTCCGACATCAGGTCGAGTCTGCGGGCGCGGGGGTAGGTCGCGGCGCAGAAGTAGCCGTAGCCGGCGTTGTAGAAGCGGTCCGCGGCGGCGTCGCTGCGGATCAGGTCGAACTTCCTGGCCCAGAGGAACAGACGGTCGTCCGCGCCCTCGGCCTCGGGATGCAGCCGGTGTTCGACGGGGCACCAGAGCGCCGGTATCTCCATCGTCACGGGCAGTTCGTGCGCGATGCTCACGGGTGGTCTCCTCGGTTCCGGACGTTTTCACTTGCGAGCGTGTGCACGCGGCTTCAGCCCGTAAGTGACGCGAGTCGCCCGAAGCCTCCCCCTGCCGAATGGCGCATAACCGTTCATGACTTGCCATAGGCTTACCTGGCTCGAATATGCCCCTACCCCAGGTAGGCGTCCGACTTCAGCACGCTACTCCCTCCGAACTGACGTCCGGGTCATTTTCGAACGACCGGACCGGACCGGCATATGCAACGGAATGAATGACTCCACGACCTGCGACGACGCTTTCAGTGATCCACAGCGACGTTCATGACCGTTTTCGATCTCCCAGGTTTCAATCGCCGAACTCACGGGTAGGGAGAAGTCTTCCGGTCGAGCACCCCACGAATTCCGGCCAATTCACCGGGATTTCAGGCCCGGTGATCCCCGTTTTCGCCGCCGTCGCGCCCGTTTCCCGCCACGGACGGGGACATCCGCCGCCCGAACGTTTCTGCGTCCATCCAGACATCCGGTGGCACAAATCGTTCGTTCAGGCCCTCGGCCGAGAGCACATGGGCGCCGAGTTTGCGATGGCGCAGAGCGATCGTGGTGTCGTCGACGCGCATCCGCGGCACCAGCCGGGTCGCGGCCTGCGTGAAGTCCGTGAGCCCGCCCGGCGACGTCAGCCAGGCGCACACGGCGAGGTTGTACGGGCCGGTCACCGTCGTCACCGTCCGGGTGCCGCGCAGCCGGGTCAGCGCGGACGACGCCGTCGGGATCTCGGCGGGCGGCACCCGCGCCCCGATCAGCGCCCACACGGGGCGCCCCGAGTAGCGCGGGGCCACCTTGCACACGTACTGGAAGGCGGGCCCGCGCTCCATCGTCTCCAGCCGCCGGCGCACCGTCGATTCGCTCAGCCCGCACTGCTCCGCCAGCGCCGCCGCGCTCCGCCGCGCGTCCTCGGCCAGCGCCAGCAGCAGCCGCCGCCCGGCCCGGTCGGGCGCCTCCACCCGGAACGCGCCGCGCGCCGGCTGCGGCCCCAGCTCGACGAGGCGCCCCCGCTGCGCCGGCGTCAGCCTGCCGTGCGGCCCCGGCGGCACCCGCCCGTACACGGAGGTGATCAGCCGCAGCCGGGTGGCCCGCACCCCCGGCAGCCGGTGCACCCGCTCGGTCACATAGCGGTCGATGTCCGCGGGGTCGGGCCGGATCACCTGGGCCAGCAGATCGGCGCGGCCCGTGACATGCGCGACGAACAGATTGCCGGGGTCGTCGACGAGCGCCGTCGCGGTGACGTCCGCCTGCCCGGGCACGCAGTCGACCTCCAGCCAGGCGGCGCACAGCCCCGTCTCGCCCGCCCCCAGCGGCAGTGCGCCCGCCCAGGCACATCCCTGTTCGGTCAGCCGTGCCCAGCGCCGGGCCAGGGTGTCCGGCGAGACCCGCAGTACGGCGGAGAGCTGCGCCCAGCTGGCCCTGGGGGCCAGGCGCAGCGCGTCGATCAGTGTGAGATCCACCTCCGTGACGACGGATTTCACGTGCCCGCGTCCTCTCCTCGGTGGATCTCCTCCAAAAGCCGGTAGTGCGCCCGCGCGCGCCGCCACCATGGGTTCCGGAGCCTATCCGGTCGACCCGGTATATGGCGCTGTCATACAACGGGGACTGGTTTTCGGCTGCGTCGGACTGCGGAGGTTCGGGGGCGATGAGCGAAGTCCCGCCCGGTGGCGGGCGCTTGAGGGGGCGGGACCGCGAGGTGGACGCGGTGCTGATGCGCCTGCACGCCACCCGGCTGGTCACGCTGACGGGGGTGCCGGGGGTGGGCACGACCGGGCTGGGGCGGGAGGTCGCCGAGCAGGCCCGGCTGCGCGACGGACGCGACGTGGTGTGGGTGTCGGGAGCGGGCGACACCGGCGGGCTGGCCGAGCGGCTGCGGCGCCGGTTCGCGGGCGGGCGCGAGGCGCTGCTCGTGCTGGACGGCTGGGACCATCCGGCCCTGGTCGCCGAACTCCTTGACGTATCCCCGCGGCTGCGGCTGCTGGTGGTGGCGGACCGGCCGCTGGGGCTGCCGGGCGAGGACGTGCTGGTGCTGCCCCCGCTGGCGGTGCCGGCGCCGGACGCTCCCACGCCGGACCTGCGGCGGCTGCCCGCCGTGGCCCTGCTGGCCGACCACCCGGGCGCGGACGCGGTCGTCGAGGCGCATCCGGCGCTCGCGGCCGAGGCGTGCCGGCGCGCGCAGGGGATCCCGGCGGCGCTGGTGGAGGCGTCGGCGTGGCTGGCGGGGCCGGACACCGCGCCGGGCGACCTCGACGCGATGGAGCACGCGTTCACCCACGACGGGCGCTGGGCCGAGTCCGCCGCCCGGTCCTACGGGCGCTGCTCGGAGGCCGAACGCCTGCTGTGGCGGCGGCTGTCGGTGTTCCACGGGGCGTTCGACAACGATGCCGTGCTCGCGGTGTGCGTCTGGGGCGCACTGGCGGCCGACGAGGTGCGCGCGACGCTGGCCCGGATCGCGCCGTTCACCCTGCTCCCGGTCCCGGACGCCGCGGGCTCCCGCCGGCTGCTGCCCGCCGCGCTGCGCGCGCTGGGGGCGCGGGAGCTGGGGCGCGGGGGTGAGTACGAGACCCTGCTGCTGCATCACCGGCGGTGGTTCGTGGGCCGGGCGTGGCAGGCCGCCGCGTGGTGGCGGGCGGGGCGGCAGTCGCAGGCCCGGGAGCTGGCCCTGGCCGAACTGGCCGATCTGCGGGCGGCGATGGACCCCCGTACCGCGCCGGGCTCGGCGACCGCGGAGGCCGGGACGGCGCTGGACGTCGCGGTGGGGCTGTGGTTCCTGTGGGTGGTGTGCGGACGTGCGGCGGAGGGGCGCGAGCGGTTGCGTACGGCGCTCGACGCGCTGCCCGCCCCGGCGCCCGCCCGCGCGCTGTGGCTGTCGGCGTGGCTGGAGCTGGACTGCGGCGCCCCGGCGACGGCCGCCCGGCTGATCGCCGAAGCGACGCGGTCCGCCGCCCGGGACGACGACGCCCACTGCCTGGGCCTGCTGGCGCATCTGCGCGGCGCGATCGCCCTGTGGAGCGGCGACCCCGCCGGGGCCATCCCCGAGCTGCGCGCGAGTCTGGGGCTCCTCGACGACACCACGCCCTTCGGCCCCGGCCGGGAGCTGATCCGCGTCTCCCTCGCCCTCGCCCTGGCCCGCACCGACCCGGCGCAGGCTCGGGAGGTGGCGCGTCCGGACGTGGCGGACGACCCGTTCGCCGAGGCCTGGCTGCTGCGGGCGCGGTCCGAGCTGCTGCAGGGCGCCGGGGATCTGACGGCCGCCCACGACGCGGCGGAGGGGGCGGTACGCACGCATCTGGCGTACGGCACCGGCTTCGGCGCCGTGTGCGCCGCCGAGCAGCTGGCCGTGCTGGAGGCCGAGACGGGGCGGCTGATCCGCGCGGCCCGGCTGCTGGGCGCCGTCGACGGCCTGGGCCTGGCCGGCCCCCCGGCCCCGTACCGCGAACCTGCCCGCCGCCGCTGCGAGGCGCTGCTGACGGCGGGCCTGCCGCAGCCCCGGCGCGAACAGGCGTACGCGAGCGGGGCGCGCGTGGGGCTGCGCGGGCTCGTACGGACGGTGTGAACGCGCGCGTGCCCGGGTCCCGCGAGGGGGACCCGGGCACGGCGTCGGTTCACATACTGGTCATGCAGGTGAGCGCCGGCGCGGACGCCGGAGCGTCGGCCCCCTGGACCACGAAGCCGTACGTCGTGGTCGCGCCCGGTGCCACGGTGGCGTTCCAGGCGGCGTTGTGCACCGTCAGGTTCGTCCCCGAGAGGGTGTACGTGCCGTTCCACAGGGAGTCGATCCGCGCGCCGCTCGGCAGCGTCGCGTGCACCATCCAGCTCGGCAGCGGCGCGGTGCCGGTGTTCTTGATCGTGACCTCGCCCTGGTAGCCGCCGGTCCAGCTGCCGGTGGTGCGCTGGGTGGCCGTGCAGGTCTGGGTGCCGGTCGGCGGGTCGCCGTCGCCCGGGTCGCCGTCGCCGGGGTCGCCGCTGCCGGGCTGGCCGACGCCGGTGACCTCACCGTTGCCGCCGTCGAAGGTGACGTCGGAGCAGCCGTAGAACGTCTCCTGGCTGTCGGAGCGGGTCCATACGCTGTAGATGAGGTGGCGGCCCGACTTGTTCGGCAGGTTGCCGTTCCAGTAGTAGTGCCCGTCGTTGCTGCCGGGCGAGCCGACCATCGCCGGGTTGGTGACCGACAGGAACGGCGTGTCCTCCAGGTCACTCCAGGCCAGCGGCTTGCTCGGGTCGTACGTCGACTTGGTGACGTACATGTGGAAGGTGCCGGGGTGCGCGGCCCAGTTGCTGTACTTGAACTGCCAGTTCGCGCCCGCCGTCAGATGGGTGACCGGCCAGTTCACGTTAGTGTTGTTGTAGCCGGTGAAGTTCGGGTTGCCGCCGCTGCACAGCTGGCCGTCGGGGATGAAGCCGCGGGTGCGGCCGGCGCCGTCCGAGCGCAGCACCGAGAACCAGTTGTAGAGCGAGTTCGCGCCGGACGTCGCGACGGCGGTCTGACACGCCGGGTTGACGGGCACGATGTTGCCCTGCGGGGTCAGTCCGTCCTGCCAGCACAGATACGTGCGGCTGCCGGGCGTCATCATCGCGCCGTGCGCCGCGGCGGGGCTCGCCGAGAACGCGACGAGCGCCGTCGCCAGGGTCGCCAGCACTGCGAGCAGTGAGACGAGCGGTTTGGGTCGCCGTAGGCGGGTGAGCATGGGGGGTTTCCTCCCGGGGGGTGTCGGGTGTGAGGGTGTCCCGCCGGCCGGTGGGAGCTTCCGGCCGGCGGGACGTCGGTGCGGCTCTTGCGGGTGGTACGGGTGGTGCGTTCGTACGCTCTTACGCCGGCGGGGTGCCCCAGGCGAGGCTGGTGCCGGTGTACGCCGGGATCTTCGGGGCGTCGGTCCAGGACGTGGCCGTACCGCGGCTGTAGTCGCCCGTCTCGTCGAAGTTCGACCAGTCGGACTTGGCCAGCCGCAGCTGGATGTCCCCGGTGTTCGCCCCGGCCGCGAGCGAGCCGGAGGCGAAGCCGACCTCAAGGTACGAGTCGGCGCCCGCGACCGGCGCCGGCAGCGTGACGACGCTCAGCTTCAGCCCGGCGCAGCCGACGGCGGCGTAGTCGCAGTAGGCGTTGACCGAGGCGGAGCCGTCGCGCGTGAAGTAGTAGCGGACGGTCGTCGTGGCCAGGTCCAGGCCGCCCTGGCCGGTGTTCGCGACCTGGAGGCTGGGCCGGATCTGGTTGTCGGTGGCCGAGGAGTCCCCGTTGCGGTAGCGCACCGCCACCGACCCGGTGGGCTCCGGCTCGCCCGGTGGTGTCGTCACCGAGAACGGAGACGTGAACGGGGAGCGGTTGCCGGCCCGGTCCCGGGCGCGGATGGTGTAGCGGTACGTCGTCTCGGGGCTGAGGCCGGTGTCGGTGTACGAGGTGCCGGTCACCGTGGCGATCAGCACGCCGTCGCGGTAGATCTCGTACGCGGTGACGCCCGTGTCGTCGGTCGACGCGTTCCACCGCAGCGTGACGGACGACGGCGTCGACGCGCCCGCCGCGACCGCGCCCGGGGTGCTCGGCGCGGTGGTGTCGTCGGGGTTCCCGCCGCCGTACACGTCGGAGACGCTGATGCCGGTGGTCGAGCCCTCGCCGCCCAGGGGGACCTCGTGGTCGAGGCTGACGAACTTGCCGCCGCTCTGCCACAGCGCGGGCTTGAGCAGCGCGTACTTCGCCTCGTCCCAGGTGGTCCAGTCGTTGTTCAGCAGACCGCCGGTGTCACCGGAGTTGGGGTTGATGCACCAGAACGTCTGGTGGATGCGGTTGTCGACGATCAGGTCGCGCAGCGCCTTCATCCACTTCTCGTTCGGCCCGCCGTCCATGAAGCCGCCCCATTCGCCGATGAGCAGCGGGGACTTGTTCTCCTTGTGGAGGTACAGCCAGTTGGGGTCCCAGACGTCCCGCTCCAGCGTCGTACGGCTCCACTCGCCGGAGAACCACGGCTGCTGGAAGACCAGCGGCCCGTAGTCGTGCGGGGAGTAGACGAGCTGGTCGTTGTTGCCCGCGCCGAGGTCGACGGGGTGGTCGCGGGCGCCGCGCAGATTGCCGCCCCACCACATGCCGTAGTAGTCGGTGGGGGTGGTGGAGGTCCAGCTCACGCCCGCCTTGGGGTAGATCTCGATGCCCTCGCAGAGGATCAGCACGTTGGGGTTGATCGCCAGCATCCGGCGGCCCGCGGTCTGGCAGGCGTACTTGAAGTTGTCCTGGTCCGTCGAGCTGTCCCACTTGGCGCGCGGCGAGGTGTTCGCGGTGCCGTGCGGCTCGTTCTTCACGTCCATCGCGACGAGCGTGTCGTCGTTGCGGTAGCGGGTCGTGACCCATTCCCAGGCCGTGTAGAAGTTCTCGGTGGTGATGGTGCCCTTCCACCACACCGGCTGGACGTGCCCGGAGTTGTCCGCCTCGGCGCTGTGCACGTCGAGCATCACCTTGATGCCGAACTGCTTGCACAGGGAGAGGAAGTAGTCGAAGACCTCGAGCGTCGTCTTGCCGGTCAGCTCGGGGTTCGCATAGGTGTTCACCTGGCTGGGCACGGTGGCCTGGCCGGCGCGCCACTCCAGCAGCAGCTGGGTGGAGATGGGGACGCGGACGAGGTTGATGCCGCGCTGGGCCATGGAACGGGTGAGCGTGGTGATGTTCGCGGACCACAGGCCGTGGAAGACGCGCTCGGAGGCGTTGAAGCCGAACCAGTTGGCGCCGGTGAGCCAGACCTCGTGGCCGGCGGAGTCCACGATCTTGTTGCCGCTGGTGTGCAGCCAGTCGTCACCGGGAGCCGCGGCGGCCGCGGATACGGCCTGCTCGGGCGGTTCGGCCGCCGACGCGACCAGTCCGGTGCCGGTGCCGGCCCCCGTCACACAGAGCAGCGCGGCGGCGGCCGCTCCGGCGATACGGGCCCGCAGCCCGCGTCTTCTTCTTCCCGGGACGCGCGGGCGTCGGGCAAGGATGTGCCCCATAACGTGTGCTGCCTTCCGTCGATCAAGAGACGTCGATTCGCAGCAACCGAGATGGGAGCGCTCCCAGCCGCTCCACCATGAAGCCACCGTGCGCTGCGCATGTCAACAGTGCGCGGGCGGAAGAGCGGTGGAATCCCCCGGGCGCGCGGGCCGAGCCCCGCGCGCCCGGCGGGCGTCAGACGTGCAGCGCGCGCAGCAGCATCGGCAGCGAGGCGTGCAGTTCCCGCTGCCAGTACGCCCAGGCGTGGGTGCCGGGGCCGTAGAAGTGGGTCACGAGCTGTGTGGCGCCGGCCCGCCGGAGCTGGTCGGCAAGCGCGTGGTTCTGCCGGTTGAAGTCCGTCTCCAGTTCGCTGGTGCGGCCGGGCGGGTCGAGCGGTCCCGTACTGCCGTCGCCGCACGAGAGGTAGACGGGGATCGACTTCAGCGCGTGCGCCAGGTAGTACGGGTCGTGCGCCTGCCAGATCGCGCGCTGGGCGACCGGGTCGCCCCAGACCCGCAGGGGGTCGCCGCCCTGGCCGGCGAAGTAGCCGAGGATCCGGTTCACGGACTCCTCGTTGAGCAGGGGGTGCGCGGAGCCGGAGTACGCCGCGGTGGCCCGGAACATCCCCGGGTGGCGGGCCGCGTACAGCAGCGCGCCCTGGCCGCCCATCGACAGGCCGGCCACGACCCGGTTGGTGCTCGCGCCCCAGCCGTGCTCGAGCAGCTGCGGCAGCTCCTTGGTGTGGAAGGTCTCCCACGCGGGGTCGCCGCCGGCGCCGTAGTTCCACCAGTCGCTGTACCAGCCGTTCCAGCCGGCCTCGGGCATGACGACCAGCACCTTGCGCAGGGCGGGCGTGTCGGCCACGTCGGTGAGGGCGGTCCAGGAGGTGTAGTCGCCGCAGCAGCCGTGCAGCAGCCAGAAGGTGGGCCAGTGCTGCCGCTTGTCGGCCGGGTTCCAGCCGTCGGGGGTGAGCAGCCGGACCTTGACCGTGCGGCCGCCGAGGGCGGTGGAGCGTACCGTCAGATCGACCTGGCGCTCGGCGACCTGTTCGACGGCGACGACCTGGGCGCCGGCGGCACCGGCGGCTTCGGCGGCGGACGGGGGTGCGTCGTCCGCGAGGACGGCGGGGGCCGGGACGAGGACGAGCAGCAGGGTGAGGAGCAGGAGACGGACTCGACGGGAGATGGGAACTCTCATGGGGCCTCCGGCGATCGGCGATGACAGGACAGGCCCCCGCCGGGTGCGATTCCCGGCGGGGGCGTTCTTCGGGCAGGTCAGTCGCGGCCCGGCAGGATCAGCAGCGCGTCGCCCACGGGCCGTTCACCCGTCGCGTCGGACGGATGATTGATCATCTCTTGGCCGACGACCATCGTCGTGGAACCGCCGCCGTCGAGATTCACGGCGTCGCGCAGCCCCAGCGACTTCGCGACCGCCGCGGCCTCGGGGATGCTGAGGCCCAGCGAGTCGGTGGCGCGTCCGTCGGCGGTGACGAGCACGATGCGGCCCTGCGCGTCGGTGCCCGCGATGGTGCGCGGGTTCCGCTTGTGCATCCAGCCGTAGTAGAAGTTCACGTTCCCGGGCTGCACCATGCCGTCGGCGGCCGGCGTGACGTGCAGCCGGCCGTCGCGTACGAGCTCGGGGCCGCCGTTGACGATGCTGGTGCCGGGCGACGGGTCGACATGGGCGCCGCGGCCGTCGAGCAGCGTGCCCGTGACGCGCAGCCTCTCGCCGGGGCGGGCCAGGTCCGTCAGCGCGGCGGCCGAGGTGCCGGTGGCCTGGACCGAACTGCCGCCGGCCGGGAGGCCGCCGCCGCGCGGGGAGCGGAGCTGGACGACCTCGCCGCGCCGGTCGAGGACGGCCTCGACGCCCTCGCCCTGCGGGGTGCTGCCCGCGTACTCGGGGGTGAAGGCGATGAGTTCGTCGGTGTCGGTGCAGGTCAGGTCGTGCATCGGGTGGGCGGTCGGGAGGTCGTCCGCGGTGCCGCCGCAGTTGCGGATGAGGTTCGGTACGCGGTTGATCCCGTCCAGCGCCAGGCTCCCGTGCGGGCCGGTGACCTTCCCGTCCCAGTCGAGCCGGGTGACGCTCGCCCGCCGGCCGCCCTCCTGGACGACCAGCGCCGGCCTGCCGCTCACCGGCTCGCTCAGCAGCCGCCCGTCGTACACGCCGACCCCGGCTGGGTCGCCGGGGGCGCCGGCCTTGGGGTCGAGGACGAAGAACCCGGCGTTGACCGCCGCGAGGGCGCCGGCGGCCCGCGACAGCGCGGTGGTGGTCTCGCGGGCCTCGATGTCGGGCCCGTACGACCCGGTGAGCCGCCCGTGGAAGCGGCTCGGGTCGATGGTCAGCACGTCCACCCGCCACGGCCCGGGGTCGGCGGACTCCCCGTCCCACCCGGTGTACCAGGCGGTCCCCGTGTAACCGGCGTTCCGCAGCCGCGTCCGCTCGGCGGTCGCGTCGGCATTGGACCCGAACGAACCCACCCGGACCCGCCAGCCGAGCGAACCCCCGGCGAAGTCGGCGGTCGCCGGCGTGGTCACCTCCTCGGCCCGCGCGCCGAACCCGTCCGCGTCCAGCGCGGCGGCCAGCTGCTCGGCGCTCGCCCGGTCCCGCAGCGCGGTGGCCGGCGCGTCGGGGTCCGGCGATCCCGCGCCGCCGGGGACGACCATCTCGACCGTCCAGGGCAGCGGCGCCGCCTCGGCCCCGCGCACGATGCGGGTGAGGGTGACGCCGGGCTCGAGGGTCGTCGTCGCCCGGGTCTCGCTCAGCCCCGCGGGTCCGAGGGGGAGCCCGGGCGCGGGCTGGGCCTGGGCGGCGGGGACGGACGCGCCCGTAAGGACGAGGAGGCCGAGCGCGACGCCCGTACCGAGGAATCTGTGCTTCACGGCACCACTCTCATCACGATGGGGCGCCCTACGGGTGGCTGGAACCCACAGCGCCCGATGATTGGAACTGCGCCAAAGATGCGCGTTACAACCATCAAGAGTCAAGACTCGCGGGCCAGTTGGGGAGGGAGTTAAGCCGGCAGCCATTCAGTGTTCGACGTCAAAGACGTTCTTCTGGATGCCGTTCGCGTACGCCTCGTGCTCGACGAGCTTCAGCTTCTGCGTGTCCTTGTCCGCGCTGCTGAACAGCCGCCCGCCCGCGCCCAGCAGCAGCGGGAACACCAGCAGGTGGTACCGGTCGATCAGCCCGGCGTCGGCCAGTCCGTGGTTGAGCGCCATGCTGCCGTGGACGATGATCGGCCCGCCCTCGGTCTCCTTCAGCGCCGCGACGTCGTCCAGCGAGCGCAGGATCGTCTGCTCGCCCCAGCCCTCGACGAGGTCCTTCTCGCCGAGGGTGGTCGACACGACGTACTTGGGCATGGGCCGGTACGCCGCGAACTCCTCCATGGCCGGCCAGACCGGGCTGAACGCCTGGTAGCTGACCCGGCCCAGCAGCATGGCGGACGCCTCCTGCATCTCCCGGCCCTTGAGCTCGTACGCCTCGGGCACGAACTCCATGTCCTTGAACGTCCAGCCGGAGTTGCGATAGCCCTCCTCGCCTCCCGGGGCCTCCATGACGCCGTCGAGCGAGACGAAGGCCGAGCTGATCAGGGTGCGCATTGCGGTCTCCTTGCATCGGGTCGCTGTTTTTCCTGCTGCCCGTACTGACCGCGGGAGGCGCGAGAACTCATCGGCGTCTGCTCACAGCAGTTCGGGGCGGTGCCAGGCCGTTCCCAGGACATGGTGGTCCAGGAACGCCATGAAAGCCTCATACCAGACACGGGTGTGGTTCGGGGCGAGGATCCAGTGGTTCTCGTCGGGAAAGTACAGGTACGACGCCGGAACCCCGTGCCGCTGCAGCTCCTGGAAGAGCGCCGCCCCCTGGCCGACCGGTACGCGGTAGTCCTTCGCCCCGTGGATCACCAGCATCGGGGTGCGGATCGCCGCGACGTCCGGATGCGGGGAGTCGGTGCCGTAGCGCTCGGGGCGGGTCAGCGGGTCGCCGAAGATGCGCTGGAAGTACCAGGGGCTGTCGGTGTCGTTCTGGAACGCCCGCATGTCCCACAGTCCGGCGTGCGTGACGATCGCCTTGAAGCGGTCGGTGCGGGTGGCGATCCGGTTGGCCATATAGCCCCCGTACGAGCCGCCGCCCAGCGCCGTGCGTCCGGCGTCGATGTCGGGGCGGGCCACGGTGGCGTCGGCCAGCGCGAGGACGTCGGCCTGCGGCCGGCCGCCCCAGTCGCCCCAGGACCGCTCGTGGTTGGCCTGGCCGTAGCCGGTGGAGTGGGCGGGGTCCGGGAGGAGGACGGCGTAGCCGCGGGCGGCGAAGGGCCACGGGTTCCAGCGCCAGGTCCAGGCGTTCCAGCTGCTCTGCGGTCCGCCGTGGACGGCGACGAACAGCGGGGCCGGGTGCGCGGCGGAGGCTCCCTCGGGCAGCACGAGCCAGCCGCGCAGGGGGAAGCCGTCGTCGCCCGTGGCGGTGACCTCGGTGAGGGTGCCGGGGAGTTCGCCGGTGTCGCCGGGGGCGGGGATCGCGGCGGGGGTCTGGTCGACGGCGGCGGAATCGAGGCGGACGGGACGGGGCGGGCTGTCGATGGCGTTGCGCAGGGCGTAGAGGGTGCGGCCGTCGGGGGTGACGCGCAGGGAGGTGTACGCGCCGGAGGCGGTGAGCCGGGTGACGGTGCCGTCGGGGGCGCGGCGGAAGACGGGGGCGTGGCCGCGTTCGTCGGCGGTGAACCAGAGGGTGCCGTCCGCCGGGGAGACGGTCGCGGCGGAGGGCCAGTTCGGGAAGCCGGGGAGGAGGTCGTGCTCCTCGCCGGTGGTCAGGTCGAGGTGGACGAGGGTGGAGTCCCAGGGGGTGTCGTACGTGGCGTAGGTGTTCCGGACGCAGATCAGGCCCGCCCCGTCGCCGGTGAACACCGGGGATTCGTACATGAATTCGGCCCCGCCGAGTACGTTCAGCTCCTCCCCGCTCGCCGCGTCGGCCACGACCACCGCACTGCGGTGTCCGTCCGGCACCTGCCCCGGCTCGAAGCGGGTGTACGCCACGCGCGTGCCGTCGGGCGACAGCGCCACGTCGGACGGGTCCTCCAGCCCGATCCCGAGCCCGCCGGCGTCGGTCACCGCGCCGCCCTCGCCGCGGACGAACGCGTGCGGCTCCTCGGGGCCGAGGTCGTGGTCCCAGGCCCGGGTGGGCCCGGACTCGTAGAGGATCGCGGTGACCTTGGCCTCGTCGCGGGCCCTGCGGAGCTTGCCGTGCGCCTCGGCGTCGGCGGCCCCCGGCAGCAGACCGGCGATCCAGCCGAGGGTCCCGGCGTCACGGGCGACGGCGTAGCCCTCGATGCCGCCGGGGTGGCGGGCGACGACGACCGCCTCGCCGCGTTCGGGCAGCGCCCACAGCGCGGCGCCCGCGTCGTCACCGGAACCGGAACCGGAGGCGGCGGCCGGGTCGGTGTCGGCGCGGGCGGAGAGGAAGTACAGCGTCCCGTCGGGCCCGAACGCCGGGGCGGACTCGCCCTTCACGGACCGGGTCAGCCGCCGCGCCTCCCGCTCCCCGCCCGGGTCCAGCTCCCACAGGCCCGACACGAACCGGGTGCCGTCGCCGCCGAGCTGTTGCACGGCGGCGATCAGCCGGGTTCCGTCGGGCGAGAGCGCGAGGGACGAGACGCGGGGGGTGGCGACGAAGGCGCTCAGATCGTGAAACGCGGTCGTGCCACGGGTGTTCTTGGGCATGCGGGCGATTCTGCCGCGCGGACGCCACCGGGAACAGGGGGAATACCCCCGTCCTGCAAGCCCTTTCCCTACAGGTCGAACTCGTAGGGGAGCAGGCCGACCGCGTAGCAGGACTCGCGGATCACGTTCTTCTCCTCCTCGCCGAACGTGCCGTCCGCGCCGCCGATGACGATGCCGATCTGGATCGTCGCCCGCGCCTCGACGGGCTTCTCCTTGGTCTTGGCGATCTCCTGCAGCACGGCCACCTTGCCGAAGTCGAAGTCGGCGGCGAGGCGCTCGAGGTTGGCCTCGTACAGCTGGCGCAGATCCTCGGCGGGGAAGTGCTGGAGGACCTCGTTCGTGGTGATCAGCTTGGCGACCCGCTGGCGCTCCGCGGGGTCGATCTTCCCGTCGGCGGCGGTGACCAGCGCGCAGATCGCCATGCTGGCGTCACGGAAGGCGGCGCCCTTCAGGTCGTGCTTCTTCGCGAGCAGGGCCGCCTGTATCTTCGCGATCGATTCCTTGAGGACATCCCACAGCGCCATGAACTCTCCAGACAGTCGGGTCGGGGCCCGACTCACCCCCGACGGCTTCCGATACGCCGCGGCTCTCCGCGGCAGGTAAGAAACTAGCCGATTAGGCCGCACAGCGGCCAAGCGGTCGGTGGGTAACCGCACGGTCAAGGCGCGACGGCGGCCTCCCCGGGCCGGGCCCGCAGGGCGAGGGACGCGGGGAGCAGGATCGCGGCGAACGTCAGGGTCACGGCGCCGGTGACGATCGCCGCGTAGATCCACCGCGGTCCGCCGGGCAGCACCGACCCGTCCAGCGCCTGCCCGAACGGGATCAGCGCACCGGCTGCCACGGCGGTCCCGAGGACGATTCCGGCCAGCGCGGTGACCAGGGCCTCGACGGCCGTCATCGCCAGCACCTGGGCGCGGGTGGCGCCGATCAGCCGCTGCAGGGCGAATTCGGCGCGGCGTTCGGCGGTGGCCACGATCAGCGCGTTGACCAGCGCGATCACCGCGTAGCCGACGACCACGGAGGCCAGCAGCCACGTCGCCGCCCGGCCGGTGGGGTCGCCCTGCCCGTACGCAGCCTTCGCCTCGGCGCGGTCCGCGACGATCTGGCCGGGGGCGGCTTTTCGCAGCGCGCCGGTCAGTTCCTCCGGCAGCACACCGGGCTTCGCCTTCACCAGGATCTGCGGGAGTTCACCGCCGGTGGTGTGCGGGAGCAGCGCCTCCGCCGGCACCATCGCGTACCCGAACCCGCGCGGCGGCTCGAACGTGCCGACGACCGTCAGCACGCTCACCTCCCCGTCGCCCCAGCGCAGCCGTACCCGGTCGCCGACCCGTGCGTCCCGGTCGGCGGGGAGCACGATGCTGTCCCCCGTCAGGTCCGCGAAGTCGCCCCGGACGGCCGGTCGTCCGACGGTCTGCGGGGCGCCGGAGGCGGTGACGCCCTGGAGGTCGATACGGGACGGCCGGACCGTACGGTCGCCGGCCACCGTCTCCAGCCGACCCTCCCCCGGCACCGACGCGGACGCCCCGGCGACCTGCGGCAGCCGGGCGAGCGCGGGCACGAGGGAGGGCGGGAGCGCGCCGTACGGCGAGGTGACCACGGCGTCCGCCTTCAGGCCGTCGGCGAACATCCGTCCGCTCGCCTCGTCCTGACTGGTCTGCAGATAGATCAGCGCGGTGGCCAGCCCGGTGACCAGCATGATCGGTACGACGGCCGCCGCCAGCCGGACCCTTCGCACGGACGCGTTCTCCGTCGCCAGCCGTCCCGGCAGCCCGGTGAGCCACCCCACCGGCCGCAGCAGCACCGCCAGCCACCGGCACAACCCCGGGGACACCAGCGCGATCCCGACCGCCCACAGCATCGCGGCGGGCGCGGCGGTACTGGCCGCGACCGGCCCCGTCATCACCGTCGCCGTGACAACGGCGAGCGCGGTGGCACCGCCCAGCGTCAGCACGGCCAGCACCGCCCGCACCGGACTCACCCACCGCGTCTGCAGCGTCGCCTCCGCCATCGCCTCCGTCGGCCGTACCCGCGACACCCGCCGGGACGCGATGAACGCGGCGGCCAGCGCGGTGAGCAGCGTCGTCCCGAGGCCCGCGAGCCGGGGGATGTACCCCTGCCGGAAGACCATCTCGCCGGGGATCAGCTCCCGTTCGACCAGCACGTCGTACAGGACGTGCCCGAACGCCGACCCCGGCACCAGCGACAGCCCCGCCGCGAACAGCGCGACCACGGCCGTCTCCGCCATGACCATCCGCCGCACCTGCCCCGGCGTGACGCCGATCGTCCGCATCAGGGCCATCTCGCGGCGCCGTTGCTGGACCAGCATGCCGACGGTGCTGCCCACCACGAACACGGCGACCATGGCGGCCAGTCCCCCGAACGCGCCCGCGAGGGGGATGAGATTCTGCCGCCCGCTGATCGCCTCCGGGAACTCGGCCACCCCCCGGTCGGCGCCGCGCAGCACCCGTACACCGGGCACGGCGTCCCCGATGGCGTCGGCGAGGGCCGCCGGGTCGGTGTGCGGGGCGGCGAGTACGCCGACGTCGTCGATCTTCCCCGGGCGGTCGTACAGGCGCCGCGCCCGCGCGTCGGTGAAGAACAGCACCGGCCGGCCGGTGGCCGGGCTCGCGGCGACCCCGCTGACGCGGAAGGTGTGCGGGACGCCGCGTACCGCCGCCTCGAGCCGCGCGCCGGGGCGGACGCCGAGGGCGGACGCGGTGGTCCGGTCGAGGACCACGTCGCCGTCCGCACGCGGCCGGACGCCCGCGACGAGGCGGTACGGGGCGAGCGCCGCGCCCGACCAGCCGTGGCCGGTGGCGCCGACCGAGCGGGCGCCGAGCACGGTCACCGGGACGGAGACGTCCGGCACGGCCGCCCGTACCCCCGGCACCTTCGCCACGGCGTCCGCCACATCCGCGTCCAGCAGCACCCGTTCCGTCATGGGATCGGTCGCCGTGCCGACGGCGTGCCCCGGGTAGTCCTGGCTGCCGGTGACCACCACCGGCGCGGCGGCGAGCCGTTCGGCCCGTACGTCCCCCCGGATCCCGGTCTCCAGCAGCCCCCCGCAGCCCTGGACGACGACCCCGCCGGCGAACAGCGCGACGAGCGCCGCCAGGAAGGCGCCCGTACGGAACCGCAGCGTCTTCAGCGCGAGCCCCACCATCAGCCGGCCAGCTCCCCCCACGCCCCCAGCCGGGTCATCCGCCCGGCCACCTCCTCGACGGTGGGCCGGGTCAGCTCGGCGCTCACCCGGCCGTCCACCAGGAACACCACCCGGTCCGCGTGCCCGGCGACCACCGGATCGTGCGTGACGACCACCGCCGTCTGCTCCCCGGTGTCCACCGCCTCGCGCAGCAGCCCCAGGATCTCCAGCGCCGTCCGGGTGTCCAGCGCCCCGGTCGGCTCGTCCCCGAAGAGCAGCACCGGCCGGGTGACCAGCGCCCGCGCGATCGCCACCCGCTGCTGCTGTCCGCCGGACAGCTCACCGGGCCGGTGTCTGCGGCGGGACGCGAGCCCGGTGCGTTCGATGACGTCGTCCACCAGCCGGCGGTCGGGCCGCCGGCCGGCCAGGCGCAGGGGGAGGGTCACGTTGTCGACGACAGTCAGGGCGGGCAGCAGGTTGAAGCTCTGGAAGACGAACCCGATCCGCTGCCGCCGCATCCGGGTCAGCGCCCGCTCGCTCGCCGCCGTCAGGTCCCGTCCCTCCAGCAGCACCCGCCCGGACGTGGGCCTGTCCAGCAGCGCGGCGCAGTGCAGGAACGTGCTCTTCCCCGACCCGGAGGGCCCCATCACGGCGGTGAACGACCCCCGCCGGAAGCCCAGGGACACCCCGGCCAGCGCGGTGACTTCCCCGCGCCCCCGTCCGTACACCTTCCGCACGTCCTCGAGCCGCAACAGTTCCTCGGACATCGTCGTACCCCGGCTGCTCATTCCTCCGAGGCTAGGAAGCCGGCCGCCCCGGGAACATGGTGCTGCCCCCACTCCTGACCGGGGGGACAACCCTCGGGCGGGGCTCCTTGTATGTGCTTTGTATGCCGGTCTCCTTCAATCGCCGGATCGTTCCCACCACCCCACGGGAGGATCCATGGCAAGGCGAGGAGTCAGCACCGCCGCGGTCGCCGCACTGGCGCTCGGCGCCGCGATGCTGCAGGGAGCCCCGGTGTTCGCGGCCGAGAACAGCGCCGCCGCGACCGCCGCCGCCACCCGGCCCGCGTTCCGGATGCCGTTCGTCTGCGGCCAGTCCTGGCGCGGATCGAACTGGAACGGGCACAGCCCGGCGCACTCCATCGACTGGAACCACTACGACGCCGCCGGCAACCCCGACGACCGCGGCCGCCGCGTCCTGGCGAGCGCCCAGGGCACGGTGCTCTCGTCGTACTACGACACCACCACCGGCTACGGGAACACCATCGTCGTCGGCCACGGCAACGGCTGGCGCACCCGCTACGCCCATCTGAAGACCCGCGACGTGGCGAAGGGCGCCACCGTCTCCCGCGGGCAGCGCATAGGCACCGTCGGCGCGACGTCCGCCATCTACACGCTCTCGCCGCATCTGCACTACGAGCAGATACACGACGGTTCGGTCGTCGTCGCCGTCGTCCAGGGCGTCACCTGGAACGACTTCCTCGCGCGCTACCAGACAAGCACGAACGGCTGCTGAACAGCGCCTCCCCCGCCGCCCGCAGCGCGGACCCGGGCGCGACGCCGAGCTCGGCGGCGAGCAGCCGCCGGGCCCCGGCGTACGCGACCCGGGCCTCTGCGATACGGCCGGCGCCCTGCAGGGCCCGGACGAGCAGCAGCCACAGATCCTCGCGCAGCGGCTCGGCGGCGATCCGGCCGCGCAATTCCGCGACAAGCGGACCGTAATCGCCGATGCGCAGCCGCAGGCGCAGGGACTCGTCCTGGGCGACGGCCCGCAGCTGCTCGATACGGGTGAGCGCGGGGTCCCACAGCACGCTCCCCGGCAGGTCCTGGAGCACGCGCCCGCGCCAGAGGGAGAGCGCGTCCAGGCAGGCCCGTAACGCGGCGGAGGGCTGTCCCGTCTTCCGGGCCCGCTCCAGCCGGCGTTCGAAGAGCAGCAGGTCGTGGTCGTACGGGTGGACGTCGAGGACGTAGCCGCCGTGGCAGGTGCGGAGTCTGCCCGACTCCACCCCGGCCGCCTCCAGCGCGGCCCGTAACGCGCGTATGTACGTCCGTATGTTGGCCACCGCCGACTGCGGCGTGCTCCGCGGCCACAGGACCTCCGTCAGCGTGTCCAGCGACACGAACGCCCCCGGCCGCAGCAGCAGTGTCGCCAGTACGGCGCGCGGCTTGGGCCCGCCGACGGCGACGGCCGTCCCGTCCCGCCCGCGGATCGCCAGCGGCCCGAGTATCCCGAACGTGGGTTCCCTCATCCGTCCGCACCTTCCCCCGAGGGGGTCAGCGTAGCGACGCGAGCACACGCGCAACAGGAGTCACCCGCGGTCCTCCAGATAGCGCAAGACGGCCGCAACCCGGCGGTCCGTGCGGTCCGCCGGCGACAGGTCGAGCTTGGCGAAGATGCTCCGGATGTGCTTGTGCACGGCGCCCTCGGTGACGACGAGCCGTTCGGCGATGGCGCCGTTGCCGAGGCCCTCGGCCATCAGCGCGAGGACGTCCCGTTCGCGGGGGCTGAGGCGTTCGAGGCGGGTGTCGCGGTGGCTGCGGGTGAAGAGCTGGGCGACCACCTCGGGGTCGATGGCGGTGCCGCCGCCGGCGACCCGGTGCAGGGCGTCCAGGAACTCCTCGACGCGGCCGACCCGTTCCTTCAGCAGATAGCCGAGCCCGCCCACGCCGCCGCCCAGCAGGTCGCGGGCGAAGCTCTGCTCGACGTACGCGGACAGCACGAGGACGGGCAGCCCCGGCACCCGGCGGCGGGCCTCGACGGCCGCCCTGATGCCCTC
The DNA here is from genome assembly GCF_009604385.1 of Streptomyces smaragdinus. GTDB lineage: Bacteria > Actinomycetota > Actinomycetes > Streptomycetales > Streptomycetaceae > Streptomyces > Streptomyces smaragdinus. Next base: position 83,429 of record NZ_WEGJ01000013.1, on the reverse strand, counting down.
GTCGGTGTGCGTCGGCGGCATCCGTACGTCGAGGACGGCGACGTCGGGGTGGTGTTCGCCGATGGCGGCGAGGGCGTCGTCGGGGGTGCCGGCGGTGGCGACGACGTCCAGGCCCTCCGCGCGCAGCAGCAGGGCCAGGCCCTCGCGCAGCAGGGGGTCGTCCTCGGCGATCACGATCCGCACGGCAGTTCCACCTCGAGTGTCGTCGGGCCGCCCGGCGGGCTGGTCAGGGTGAGGGTGCCGTCGAGCGCGGCGACGCGGCGGCGGATGCCGGTCAGTCCGGTGCCGCCCTCCTCGTCGGCGCCGCCCCGGCCGTCGTCGGTGACGGTCAGCCGCAGCCGGCCGGCGCCGCCGCGGACGGTGACGGCGGCGTGGCGGGCGCCGCTGTGCCGGGCGACGTTGGTGAGGGCCTCGGCGGCGACGAAGTAGGCGGTGGCCTCGACGGTGGCGGCGCAGCGGGCGGGCGCGTCGGCGTCGAGCCGGCAGGGGACCGCGCAGGACGCGGCGAGGCCGCTGAGTGCGCCTTCGAGGCCGCGGTCGGCGAGGACGGGCGGGAGGATGCCGCGGGCGACGGAGCGCAGTTCCGCGAGGGCCTGTTCGGCGGCGCCCTGGGCGCGTTCGAGGAGGGCGTCGGCGCCGGCGGGGTCGCGGGCGGCCATGCGGCGGGCGGCGCCGAGCAGGACGGTGACGGTGACGAGGCGGTTCTGGGTGCCGTCGTGCAGCGAGCGTTCGATGCGGCGGAGTTCGGCGGCGTGGGCGTCCAGGGCGGCGGCACGGGTGGCGGTGAGTTCGGCGATACGCAGGGACAGGTCGGTCTCGGGTCCGGCGGACAGCAGCCGCCTGCCGGGCGCCGCCTGGAGGCGGGCCAGGCCGGGGGCGGCGACGGCGATCAGCGCGACCCAGAACAGGCCCAGCACCGACACGGCGAACGCCTCGGGCCAGTTGGTCGCGAGCCCGAGGCCCAGGGACGTGGCGTTGGCGTCCTGGGGGGCCAGCCGCCAGTACGCCGGGAACAGGAAGTCCCGTACGGCCAGCAGCGGCAACAGCACCCCGAGCGTGCCCAGCAGGAACCCGGCGGTCGCGTGGCGTGCCAGCCAGCGCAGCTCGCGGCGGGTGGTGGGATCGGCGAGGGCGGCCCGCGGCCGGACCGGCGCCGGGTCGGGGGCGACGACCTCCGGCCCCCACCGGCTCAGCCGGTCGCGTTCCCGGCCGGCGAGGGCGTGCAGCGCGCGCAACGCCCCCGGCGCCAGCAGCAGTCCGGCGCCGAGCGGCACGGTGACCGCGGCGACCGTGAGCGCCGCGAGGACGGCCAGCGCGACGACCGCGGTGCCGAACCCGCCCACCAGCTGCTCGAGCCCGGCGCCGGCCCCGCCGGCCGCGCGGACGACGACGGCGCGCAGGCCGCGGGGTACGGGAGGGGGGTCGGCGTGCACGCGACGAATCTACGGGAGAGGTACAGCCTGCTGTACCCGGAACCGGGCTGCCTGCGGGATCGGATCCGGGCCGCGGGATCTCCACAATCGTGATCAACGACCATTCTCCGTCCGCCGAAGGAGCATACGAATGAGCACGGCAGCCCCCGGCAGGACCCCGGCCATCGCGCTGACGCGCGTCGGCAAGACGTACCCGGGAGGCGTACGGGCCCTGGACGACGTCTCGTTGACGGTGGAGCACGGGACGTTCCTGGCCGTGATGGGCCCGTCCGGGTCCGGGAAGAGCACGCTCATGCACTGCGCCGCCGGGCTCGACTCCCCCACCGAGGGCGGCATCGCGATAGACGGCCACGAGATCGCCGGGCTGAGCGAGACGCGGCGTACGGAGCTGCGCCGCGAGCGCGTGGGCTTCGTCTTCCAGTCGTACAACCTGGTGCCGTCGCTCACCGTCGAGGACAACATCACCCTCCCCCTGCGCCTGGCGGGCCGCTCCCCCGACCGGGAGTGGCTGCGGACGCTGGTGGCGCGCGTGGGTCTCGCGGACCGGCTCGGTCATCGGCCGGGCGAGCTCTCCGGCGGGCAGCAGCAGCGGGCGGCGATCGTACGGGCGCTGGTGACCCGTCCGGCGGTGGTCTTCGCGGACGAGCCGACCGGGGCGCTGGATCTGCGCGGTGCCCACGAGGTGCTGCGGCTGCTGCGCGAGCTGGTCGACGAGCTCGGCCAGACGGTGGTGATGGTCACGCACGATCCGGCCGCCGCCGCCCGGGCCCATACGGCGCTGGTGATGGCCGACGGCCGGGTGGTCGAGACCCTGCGGGAGCCGACGGCGCCGGAGCTGGCCGACCGTCTCGTCGCGTTGGGGGAGAAGTAGTCGTGTGGCAGCTCGCGGTACGGATGGCGGGGCATCGGGTGACGGCCCTGATCGCGGTGGCCTGCGCGGTCCTCGGCGGCGCGGTGCTCGTCACCGCGACGGGGGTGCTCGCGGAGTCGGGGCTGCGCTCGCAGCTCCCGCCTGGCCGTCTCGCCGGGGCGGACGTGGTGGTCTCCGCCGACCAGGAGTATCACCCGGCCGGTGATCTGCCGATCGCCCTCCCGGAGCGGCGCCGGGTCCCGGCGCGGCTGGCCGGTGAGCTGGCCGCGCTGCCGGGCGTCACGGCCGCCGTCGCCGACGTCGGCTTCCCGGCCGCCGTCCTCGACGCGGACGGGGGGGTCGTACCGGCGGGGTCCTCCGGCGGCCCCTCCGCCGGCCTTTCCCCCGGGCCCGAGGCTGCCGGGCACGGCTGGTCCTCCGTTCAGCTGGCGGTCGGCGCGCGGGTCGAGGGCACGGCGCCCGGCCCCGGCGAGGTCGCCGTGGACGGCGCGACCGCCCGGGCGGCGGGTGCGCGGATCGGTGACCGGATCCGGATCGTCGCGGCCGGCCGCCCCGCCGCCGGCTACCGGCTGACCGCGGTGGTCGACGGCGCCGGGATCCTCTTCGCCGACCCGGTGGCCCGCCGGCTCTCCGGCGCCGGGAGCACCGCCGACCTGATCGCCCTGCGCACCGGGCCGGGCGCCTCGGACGAGGTCGCCGCCGCGGCCCGCGAGCGGCTGCGGGGCAGCGGGCTCGTCGTGACCACCGGGGACGACCGCGGCGACGTCGAGTCCCCCGGCGCGGGAGCGTCCCGGTCCCTGCTGATCCTGCTCTCGGGTTCGCTGGCGGGCGTCGTCCTGCTGATCACCGGCTTCGTGACGGCGAGCGCCCTGGCGGTGGCGGTCGCCGGGCAGCGCCGCGATCTGGCGCTGATGCGGGCCGTGGGGGCGACGCCCCGGCAGATCCGGCGGCTCGCGGCCACGCAGGGCACGGTCGTCGCCGCGGTGGCCCTCGTACCGGGGGTGGCGTTGGGCTATCTCGTGGCCGGGCGGTTCCGTGATCTGCTGGTCGGCCGCGAGGTGTTGCCGGACGCCCTGCCGCTCACCGTGAGTCCGCTCCCGGCGGTCGCGGCGGTCGTGCTGCTCGCCGGGGCCGTCCAGGTGTCGGCGCGGGGTGCCGCGTGGCGTGCCTCGCGGATGCCGGCGACGGAGGCGGTGGCCGAGTCCCGTGCCGAGCCCCGCACCGCGTCGAAGGTGCGGACCCGCTGCGGTCTCGCGCTGATCGCGGGCGCGACCGCGATCTCCGCCGGCCCGCTGCTGAACCGGACGCCGTTGGGCGCCACGGCCACGTCCCTCGCCGGGATCCTCGGCGCGATCGGCCTGGCCCTGGCGGGCCCGGCGCTGGTCCGCGTCCTGGGTGACGCGGCGGCGCGGCGGCTGCGTCCCTCGGCCTCCGCGCCGACCTGGCTGGCGGTGTCCAACGTCCGCGGCTACGCCATGCGTCTGTCGGGTGTGGTCAGTGCCCTGGCGATGGCGGTGGTGTTCGTCCTGACGTACACGTACGCGCAGACCACCGTGCTGACGGCGACGGCGGACGACGTCCGGGCGGGCACGCTCGCCCAGCAGCGGCTGACCGCGCCGGACCTGGGCGGGCTGCCCGTCGGCGCGCTGGAGGCCGTGCGCGGCACGCGGGGCGTACGGGCCGCCGCGCCCGTCGGCACCACGACCGTCGTGTGGCCGTACCGGCAGTTCGGCGAGCCCGAGGTGGAGTCGGCGACGGCGATGATCCTCACCCCGGACGCCGGCGGGGTCCTCGACCTCGACGTGACACAGGGCGCCCTGGACAAGCTCACCGGCGCGACGATCGCCGTCAGCGCCGACGCCGCCGGTACGCGCGGGGCGGGCCTCGGCCGGAGGGTGCGGCTGGTGCTCGGCGACGGGGCGGAGGTCACGGCCCGGGTGGTCGCCGTCTACGAACGGGGCCTCGGCTTCGGTCCGGTGGTTCTGTCCCACGACCTCGCCGCGGGCCATACGACCACCGCGCTCGACCAGAGCCTCCTCGCCCGCACCGACGGCGGCGACGCGGCCCGCCGCGCCCTCGCCGCGACGGTGGCCGCGTACCCCGGCCTCCTGCTCGAACCGACCGGGAGCGCCGACGCCGCCGATCTGAACGAGGCGCCGCCGGAGGTCTGGATCAATCTGGCCGTGATCGTCGTCCTGCTCGGCTATCTGCTGCTGAGCATCGCCAACAAGCTGGTCGCCACCACGGCCCAGCGCCGCGGCGAGATAGCCGTCCTGCGGCTGGGCGGCACCACGCCCCGCCAGATCCTGGCGATGATGCGCCGCGAGGCGGCGATCATCGGCACGGCGGCGATCGCCACGGGCGTGCTCCTCTCGGCGATCCCCCTGGCCCTCCTGGGCATCGGCTTCCTGGACCGTCCCTGGCCGGCGGGCCCCGGCTGGCTCCTCCCCGCCCTCGCCGCCCTGGTCGCGGGCACGGCCTTCCTCACCGTCGAGCTGCCCGCCCGCCGGGCGCTGCGGACACCGCCGGCGGAAGCGCTGTCGATACGGGAGTGACCGGCGTGGGGCCGCGGCCGGCGGCCCCACGCGGGCGGCTACTTCTGCGGGGGCCCGGCCACGACGACGACCACGTCGGCGTCGTCGCTCCCGCTGTGGACCTCGTTGCCCCGGGGATCCGTGGCGTCGGCGCGGGCGATGTTGGTGACGACGCACTCGTCGCTGCCGGCGCACGCCTCGACGTCGGCGGGGGTGATCTCGTACGAGCCGTGGCAGACGACGGACGCGCCGGGCTCGAGGGAGGCCGGGGGACAGTTGACGTCGGAGATGTGGTCGTCGGTGACCCGCACGTCGTCCAGGGTCGTGGTGCCGGTGTCGGTGACGGTGTACTCGTACTCCACCGTCGAGCCGACCATGAACGGCCCGCCGGAGACGACCTCCTTGTCCACGGTGAGGCCGGTCCGTCCGACGGTGAGCGTCAGGTCGGTGTCCGGGGACGTGATCGTGTCGCCGTCCGCCGTCCTTCCCGTCGCCGAGGCGGTGTTGGTGACCGACCCGCGCTCCGCGTCCGCCGCGGTGACGGTGTAGGTGCCGGTGCAGGTGGCGGTCTGCGCCGGTGCCAGGGTGGTGGGGACGCAGGTGATGCCGTCGACGCGGTTGTCCCGGACCTGGACGCCGGTCAGCTCCGATCCGCCGGTGTTGGTGACGGTGTAGGAGTACGTGATCGGCTGCCCCTCGGTATAGGGGCCGGGCGTCGTCGCGCTCTTCGCCACCTCGAGGGCGGGCGGCGGGGGCTGGACCGGGATCGGCACGGTCGAGGTGGACGGCGGCGATCCCACCGGCGTGCCGCCGGCGGTGCCGCTCGCGACGGCCGTGTTGTCGAGGGAGCCCCGGGCCGCGTCCTCCTCCGTGACGGTGTACGTGGCGGTGCACGTGATCGTCTGACCGCTCGCGAGCTCCGTGGTCGGGCACTCCACCGTGTCGGCCCGCGGGTCGTCGACGACGAGCCCGGTGATGTCCTGGGCGCCGGAGTTGGTCACGACGAACTCGAACGGCACCCGCGCCCCGACCCCGAGGTCCTCGGGCAGCGGCTTCTGCGCCTGCTTGACCAGGTTCAGCTGGGACAGCGGCGCGACGCTGGAGACGACCACGTTGCGGATGAGATGGACGTCGGTGCTGCCGCCGGTCGAGGAGGCGAAGCCGAACTTGTAGGTGGCCGGGACCGGTTGGGGCGCCGGCGTGGTCAGCACCAACTGCTCCCCGTTGCCGTCCATGAAGTCGATCGACACGGTGAGCACCGGGTCGGGCGCCGGGGTGATCCGAACGTGCACCCGGCGCCGGGACGGTTCGAGGAGCGTCTCGGCCTCCTGGGGCGTGGCGTCCGGCGGCAGCGTGGTCGTCGGCCCCTGCAGGTCGCCCGGGAGGGTCGAGGGCCAGGGGCCGGTGGAGGTGAAGTTGCTGGTCGTCGCGGTCAGGAAGCAGTAGCCCTCCGTCCCGTCGCCGGGACCGCGTACGGTGACCATGTCGGGCCCGGGCGGCGGGTAGAGGACCGTGGAGGGCGAGCGCTGCCCCTCGGGGCAGCCGGTGCCGCGCCCCTCCGTGTCCCCGAAGAAGTTGCCGTACACGTCCAGCCCGACCCCGACGTAGCCGTGGCTGACGCCGGGGGCCGACCCCAGCTGCGCGTAGCCCAGGCTGCCGCCGTAGCCGCCCGGGCCGGTCAGCGAGGCGGCTCCGTCCACCAGGAAGAAGGAGATCCCGTCGGCCGGCGCGTCCGGGGTCGTACTCCCGTACTGCCACTGGTCGAACGAGACGTCCAGCCCCGCCCGCGCCGGGATGGCCTGGTCGTAGAGCACGGCGCCGCTGCGGCCGTTGCCGGCGTCGGTGAGCCGCAGATAGCCGTGCGGCGCCGCGTCGTTCGGGGGCACCGGCCCCACCGCGCCGGCCGGGCACCCGCCCGGCCCGCCGTCCGGCCCCGGCGCGGCACCGGTCGGCGCCCCGGTGAGGCAGGCGTCGCCGACCGCGGTGAAGTCCGGGGCGGTCGCCTGCGTGAAGGTCTCCTGGACCAGGGGGGTGCCCGTACCCTGCGCCCGCGCGGCCGAGGCGCCGCCGGCTCCGACCAGGAGGGCGAGGAGGGCGGCTGTACATCGGGACATCGTCTTCATGGCCACATCACTAGCAACCGCACCACGGGTGTTATCGGATGAAAACCACCACATCCCTCATATGGCCGTCACGACTACCCCCGACTGCCGCACCCCCTCCGACCTGCACGAACACCTGACGTAGGTTCATTTGTTCGAAACTTATGGCAGGTCATTCGGGTCGGCGGCGCCCGGAGGGCTATGGTGAGCCGGTTGCGCGAGGGACGAATGGGGGTGACGCATGCGCGATCACAGCCGGCTGCCCCTGCCCCTCAGAGCCGACGCCCGGCGCTGGACGACCGTGTTGCCGCAGCGCAAGGTGCTCGGCGTCGTACACAACATCACCTCCGCCACCCGGCTGCTGGATCTGCTGGCCGTCTTCGACGGCGACGAACGCGTTCAGATCGTCTGCTCCTGCACCGGTTCCTCCGCCCTGGACGGCGGCGTCCCCGAATTCCTGTCCCGGCGGGGAATTCTCACCGTTCCCTGGCACATCGCCGTCACGGAGGATTTCGACCTCGCCATTGCCACGAGCCGGGGCGGAGATCTGCACGAAATCCAATTCCCGCTCATTGGCGCGCCCCACGGCGCGGGATACAATAAAATCCTGCCGCCGGGAGCCGGGAGCCGGGAGCCGGGAGCCGGGAGCCTTCGGCCTCGACGACGACTCCCTCCTGCACGCCGGCGAGATCGTCCCCTCCGCGATCGCCCTCTCCCACCAAGAGCAGTACGACCGCCTCGCGACCAGCTGCCCCCCGGCCCTGCCCCGCGCGGTCGTGGTCGGCGACCCCTGCATCGACCAGCTGCGCGCCGGCCTCCCCTTCCGCGAGACCTACCGGCGGGCGTTCGGACTGCTGCCGGGCCAGCGGCTCGTGGTCGTCTCCTCGACCTGGGGCGGCGGCTCGATCCTCGGCTCCCCGCACGCGGACGCCCTCCACCGGACCCTCGCCGAGCTGCCGGCCGACGAATTCCGGGTATTCGCCGCCGTCCACCCGAATTCCTTCTACGGACACGGCCCCTGGCAGATACACAGCTGGCTCGCCCCCCTCCTGGACCACGGGCTCCTGCTGCCACCCCCCGACAGCGGCGCCTGGAAAGCGGCGCTCTGCGCGGCGGATTTCCTCGTCGGCGACCACGGCTCCCTGACCATGTACGGCGCGGCCCTCGGAATTCCGGGCCTGCTCGGCGCATTCGACGAATCGACGGTGGCACCCGGCTCCCCCATGGCCGCCCTCGGACGCCTCCTCCCCCGCCTGTCCCCCACCCGCCCCGTCCCGCACCAGCTCGCCGCCCTGGCCGGTCAGCGCGACGACCCGGAACTCCGCGCGATCGGCGAGACCGTCACCTCGGAGCCCGGCCGCTGCGCCGAGTTGCTGCGCCGGCTGTTCTACGACTGGCTGAAGCTGGACGAACCCCGCCACCCCGCCTCCGTACCCGCCGTCCCCGTACCCGAGGACGCCCCGTACACCCGCCGCCTCCCCCACACGCCCCCCATGTTCGTCGACGTCCGCCCGGCCGACGACGGCGAGGTGACCGTCCGCCGCTACCCCGCGCCCCTCCAGCGGGGTCACGAACCGCACCTCGCCGCGGCTCATCTGGCGGCCGACCGCGACGACCCGGACCGCCGCTGGCCGCACAGCGCCGACGTACTGCTGGTGCCGCGCGGACGGACGCCGACGCACCCCGAGGACGACCCCTGGTCCGCGTTCACCGCGGCGTCCACCGGCTGCGGGCTCCTCGCCGCGGAGACGGAGGACGCCGGCTGCCTGGCCCTCCTCCCGGACGGCACCCGGCTGCGCGTCACCTGGCGCGAGCGCCCCGCCTGGGCGTCGTTCCCCGTAGCGGCGTCGGCGGTGTACGCCTGGACGCTACGGAACGGAACCCCCCGCACCGCCCGCATCCCGGTCCGCGCCGGCGACCTCCCCGACCGCGGAGTCCTGGACCTCGCCCGAAGCTAACCCCCCGCCAGCCTCCGCACCGCCTCACCCTCCCGCTCGCTGTGCGCCCCCTTGTAGCGCACCCGAGCCGCCTCCCAGTCCTCCCGCGCCCCCTCCCGCTCCCCGAGCCGCAGCCGCACGTCCCCGCGCACCAGCAGAGCGTGCGCCGCCCAGTAGTCCGCCGCCAGCCCGTCCACCGCCTTGTCCAGCACCTCGACCGCCGCACGCAGCCGCCCCGCCGCACACCGGTTCTCCCCGAGCCGCAGCTGGGCCTTGGCCTTGTTGAACGCGTCCGACAACTCCCCGAACGCCCGTACCGCATCGAGCAGTTCCCCCTCCGCGTCGTCGTACCGCCCGAGCGCCGTGTACGTGACCCCCAGATGCAGCGTCAGCAGAGCGTGACCGCGCGGGTGATCGATCCCCGCCAGCGCGCCCCGGGCCCGGTCGAACAGCGGCAGCGCCGCACCGGGCCGCCGCAGCTTGCGCTCGAGCAGCCCCAACCCCTCCAGCACGCTGGACTCCGTCCGCCGCGCGGCCTCGTCCCGCCCCGGCACCCCGGGGTTCACCAGGCTCAGCGCCTGCCCGAACAGCTCCCGAGCCCGCGCCGGATCGCCCTCCGCCACGTTCCAGCGCTCCAGCCGCGCGAAGCCCGCCTCGTACGACGCCCGGGCCACCGCCGTCGTGTCGCCGCCCTCCAGCGCCGACGCCAGCCCGGCCCCGGTGGCCTCGACCCACTCGGTGAAGCGCCCGGTACGCAGGCAGAACGTCCGCACGGACTGGCTCAACCGCCGCACCTCACCGTGCAGTCCGGCCTCCGCGGCCCAGGGAATCACTGCGAACACCCCCGCCGCCCGCCGCCCCAGCTCCCGCAGCGCCTCCGCCTCCCCCGGCAGCCCGTCGGCCGGGGCGGCCTGCGCGGGGTCGTACAGCCAGCGCGACGACAGGGCCCGCTCCCCGCGTTCGACGAGCCGCAGGAAGTGCGCCGTCACCCACCGCCGCACCTCGAGGTGATCGCCGTCGGCCACGCCGGCCGCGTGATCGTGGACGAGGACGTGCATCCGGTACGAATCGAGCCCGCGCCGCTCGACCAGCCCGCCCGACAGCAGGACGCCGAGCGCCGCCCGTACCACCGCGGGCTCCCGGTCCGGCGTCAGCGCGAACACCGTGTCCAGCTGGAACTCCCCCGGGAAGAGCATGCCGAGCCGGCGGTAGAGCAGGGCGGCCGGGGCGTCCAGCTGTGCGTACGCCAGGTCGAGGGCCTGGGGCAGCGGGTCGGGGTCGTCCACGGCGAGCAGCTCCTGTCGTACGGCGCGGTCGGCGAGCCGGGCGCCGAGGTCCTCGGCCAGCCCCGGGACGGGTGTCCGCAGATGTCCGGCGATCAGCCGCAGCGCCAGCGGCAGTCCGCCCAGGCGGCGGACGATCGGCTCGAGCTTCGCGGGGTCCTCGGTCGTACGGCTGACCTTGACCAGCAGCTCCAGGGCGTGCTCGTCCTCGAGGACGGGAACGGTGAGCGGCAGGTGGTCGAGAGCGCCCGCCAGATCGTGCGGCGCCCGGTGTCCCGTCATGAGGACGACGCCGTACGCCCGGTCGGTCAGCAGCTCCCGTACCTGACGCGTCGTGGTGACGTTCTCCAGCAGGAACACCACCGGCCGGCCGCCCAGTTCGTCCCGGACCCGCCGGGCCATGGCCGGCGGGTCGGCGGGCCGCTCCTCGCGCGGTACGCCGAGCTCGTCCAGCCACCGCTCCAGCGCCGTCGCCGGCTCGGCGATCCGCCCGTCCCGTATCCCCAGATCGGCCCGGAGAAACACCCCGGCGAGGGCGTCCTGATGCCGGTGGACCCACTGCCGCGCCACACTGCGCCGGCCCACTCCCCGTACGCCCCCGAGGAACACGGCGGTCACGGCCCCGGCATCGCGGCACGCCCGCCAGTGCCGGTCCATCTCCGCGAAGACGGCGGTCCGGTCGACGAAGTGGAGCAGGGCCGACACCCGCTCACCGGCCGTCGCCCGCGTCAGCGCCTCCCCGACGAGCTCCCGCGCCTCCCGCACCGCGCCGGGACGCGCGGCGAACACGTCGAGCACCCGCCCCCACACGGCGTCGGTGACCTCGGCCACGGTCTCGTCGTCACCGCGCTCCCCGGCGGCCACGGCCCGCCGCCGGGCCTCCTCGAGCTCACCGTCGACGACCGCCTCGTCCTCGGCCCCGCCCCCGGCGAACAGGGCGACCAGCCGCCGCCGCCCCCAGGCCCACATGTCCTGCACGGCATGCCCCACCAGCCCGCTGATCACGCCCCCGAGCGCGATGACCTCCGGATCCACTGCCCCTCCCCCGTACGAACCAGCCGTCCGCCCCACGGTAGGGACCGTCTCCCCACATCCGCAGGCGTTCACGTGTAACACCACACCACCCCATCCGGTCTGGACAACAGGAAACCGCGAACCACCACAAGGGGACCAATGACCACCAAACGCGACCTGGTCGTGCAGCCCGCGCACGACCTCGGCGGGCTCCCGGCGGGACCGCTCGTCCGGTCCGACCACGAGCTGACCCCGTTCGAGAAGAACTGCCACGCGCTGCTCAACGTGCTCAGCCGGCACAAGCTCGTCAACACCGAGGAGAAGCGCCGCGGCGTCGAGGACCTCGGCGCGCAGATCATCGGCGAGCTCACCTACTACGAGCGCTGGGCGGTCTCCGCGTCCAAGGTGCTGAACGAGAAGGGCGTCATCACCTCGGCGGAACTCGGCGCGAAGATGAACGAGATCCGCACCCGGCTGCGGGAGGCGGCGTGAGCGACCGCTTCGTAAAGCACCAGCGGGTACGCATCGCGGACCGCGACGCCCCCGGACACGTACGGACACCCGTGTACGCCCGCGGCCGGGAGGGCCGTATCGAACGGGTCCTGCCCCGGTTCCTGAACCCCGAGCGGGAGGCGTACGGCGTCAACGAGGGCACCGACGTGACCCTGTACCGGGTCCGTATCGACCAGAGCGCCCTGTGGCCCGACTACGACGGCCCCGCCGACGACGTCCTGGAACTCGAGATCTACGAGCACTGGCTCGAACCCGCCGACCGGCCCCACCCCGAGGAAGTGACCCCGTGACCGCCGATCCCCACGCCCCGATCGAGACCGCCGCGGCGGAGCCGGACTACTTCGACGTCCTCCAGCAGGCGATCCGCGAACTCCTCGTGGAGAAGGGCCTGATCGAGGCCGACGAGGTCCGGGCCATGATCGAGACCCTCGACGCGCACCAGCCCGCTCTCGGCTCGGCGCTGGTCGCCCGCGCCTGGACGGACGAGGCGTTCAAGGAGCGCCTGCTCGCGGACGGCACCGCCGCCATCGAGGAGTTCGGCATCGAGAACTACGACGGCACGAAGCTGATCGTGCTGGAGCAGACGCCCGAGGAGCACAACCTGGTCGTCTGCACGCTCTGCTCCTGCTACCCGCGCCCCGTTCTCGGCCTGCCGCCGGACTGGTACAAGAGCCGCCCCTACCGGGCCCGCGCCGTGCGCGAGCCCCGGGTCCTGCTCAAGGAGTTCGGCACCGACGTCCCCGAGGACGTGACGATCCGCGTCCACGACAGCAACGCCAACATGCGCTACCTGGTCCTGCCGATGCGCCCCGCCGGCACCGACGGCATGACCGAGCGGGAGCTCGCCGGCCTGGTCACCCGGGACACGATGATCGGCGTCACCACCCCCCGGCTGCCGTGACCGGCACGGGGCCGCCCCCGAACGCCCCCGGCCCCGCGGTGCCTCCCGCCGTCCGCCCGCGGCGGGAGGCCGGCGGACGGCCGCTGTCCGCGTATCTCGCGGAGGTGGTGGGGTCGGCGTGGCTCGTTCTCGTCGCCCTCACCGCGATCGCCTTCACGATGCGTGACGGCAGCGCCCTGTCCTCCTGGCCGCTCACGGCCCGGCTGGCCGTCATCGGCACGGCGGTCGGCGGCAGCGTCGCCGTGTTCGCCGTCACCCCCGCGGGCAAGGAGTCGGGGGGCCATCTCAACCCGGCGGTCAGCCTGTTCATGACCGTACGAGGGGCACTGCCGGTACGGGCCTTCGTCACGTACACCGTCGGCCAGCTCTGCGGATCCCTCCTCGGGGTGGCCGCGGCCCGGGCCCTGTGGGGCGGGCGGGTCACCGCCGTCCACCAGGGGCTGATCCAGCCCGGCCCCGGCTGGGGCACCGCCGAGGTGTTCGCCGGCGAGGCACTGAGCACCGCCGTGCTGCTGTGGGTGCTCGCGGGCATGACGGCCAGGCCCCGGCCGCGCGCCACGCCCTGGGTGATCGGCGCCGTGATCGCGGCGCTGATCGTCACGACGGGGGCGCGGACCGGCGCAAGTTTCAATCCGGCGCGCAACTTCGGGCCCCATGTGGCCGCCGGCGACTACCACCTGTTCTGGACGTACATGCTCGCCCCCATGGCCGGGGCCCTCCTCGCGGCGGCCGTCCTGGCCCCGTTCGAGGCCGCCCGCCGGCCCTGGACCGCCAAGGTCTGCTGCGCGCGCGACGTCCACCGCTACCAACCCTCCCGGTGATCCCATGCCCTACGCCATCGCCCACCCCGAACCCCTCTCCGACGCCCGCCTGCACCGCCAGGCCCGGGAGACCGTCGCCGCGCTCGGACTCGCCGACGCCGAGCTGCTCCCCGACCTCGTCCACGCCCTGATCCGCGCCGGGTTCGCCGTCCAGACCGGCCCCGCGACCGGGGGCGTGGAGATCCGCCACTGCCCCGAGCACTACGGCCCGCACTCCCTGCTGGTCAGCTGGGCGCCGCACGAGGCCGCGTACACCCCCCTCGACCCGCGCGTCACCCGGGTCGAGGACGTCATGGCCGACGCCCTGCTGCACTCCCTCCGGGCCCTCGGCTTCCGGGCCGGCCGGCTGGGCCCCTCGTTCTCCGTGCAGGTGCGGCCCTGGGGCTCCGATGGCGGTCGCTGAGCTCACGCCGCGGACGTACCGGAGCAGCGTCGTCCTGGTCCTGGGGATCCTCGCCACCACCGTCTGCGCGCTGCTGCTCCTCGTCGACGTGACGCACACGCACCACTTCGCGGCCGGCACCTTCGGTACGGGCCTGGGCATCACGGCGTACACGCTGGGCGCCCGGCACGCCTTCGACGCCGATCACATCGCGGCGATCGACAACACGACCCGCACCTTCATGGCGGAGGGACGGCCGTCCGAGCACCTCGGCTTCTGGTTCGCCCTCGGGCACTCGTCGGTGGTCGTGGTCCTCAGCCTGCTCACCGCGCTCGGCGCCCGGCTGGCGACCCGGCTCACCGACGACTCCTCGTCGGTCCACCGGCTCCTCTCCCTGCTCGGCACGTCCGTCTCCGGGCTGTTCCTGATCCTGGTGGGCGTGCTCAACCTGGTGGCGGCACGCCGCCTCCTGGCCCTGTACCGGGCCGCGCGGCGGGGCGAGCACGACGCGGGGCGGCTGCGGACGGTGCTGGACGAACGCGGGCTGCTGTCCCGGGTACTGCGCCGGGTCACCGCGGCGACGACCCGGCCGTGGCACATGTTCCCCCTCGGTCTGCTCTTCGGCCTCGGCTTCGACACCGCGACGGAGGTCACGCTGCTGGTGCTCTCGGGGGCCGGCGCGGCGTCCGGGGTCCCCTGGTACGCGCTGATGCTGCTCCCGCTGCTGTTCGCCTGCGGGATGAGCCTGTTCGACACCCTCGACGGCGTCCTCATGACCGCCGCGTACCGCCGGGCGTTCGCCGATCCGGTGCGCCAGATCTTCTACGGGCTCACCACCACGGGCCTGTCGGCGGCCGCGGCGCTGGTGGTCGGCGCGATCACGCTGGTGGGGCTCGGCGTCCCCCGGATCGGCCTGGACAACGCCGGCTATCTGGTCGCCGGGCTGTTCCTCGCGGCGTGGACGTGTTCGGTCGTCTACCGGAAGACGGCCGGCTCGCGGCGGGCAGGCGCCGGGCTCGTACGGCTGGATCCGGCCGGCGACTGACGGCGGATCTGGGCCGGGGTGCGCCCGTAGCGGGCCTTGAACGCGCGGCTGAGGTGCCCGGGGTCGTACAGCCCCCAGCGGGCGGCGATCGCCGCGACGGTGCGCCCGGAGAGGGCCGGGTCGCGGAGGTCGCGGTGGACGCGGCGGAGGCGTTCCGCGCGAAGCCAGGCGGCGAAGGTGTCGTGGCGGCCACGGAAGAGGCGGTGCAGCCGGCTGGGCGAGATGCCGAACCGGCGGGCGACGGAGTCCACGCGCAGGTCGGGGTCGGAGATATGGGCGAGCGCGTACGCGGTGATCCGCCGGACGGTGTCGTCGTCGGGGTCGGGCGCGGCCTCGCACAGCCCGGCGACGAGCAGGGACGTCAGCGCCTCACCGAGCCGGGCGCCGGAGGGCCCGGGCAACTGGTCGACCTGCTCCCCGAGCGCGGCGACGACCCCGGCGACGACCGCCCCCGCCCCGGAACCGCCGTCGATCCGCTCCGCGACCCGGCGCCGCAGCGTGTCCGCGTGCGGGCCGAACGAGGCGCGGGGCACCGTCAGCACGACGGCGTCGCACGGGTCGCCGTACCGGATCCGGTGCCGCCGCCCGGTGTCCACCACCCCCACCTCACCGGACCGGATCCGCCCCCGGTCATCGTCCTGCTCCACGACCACCGACCCCCCGCGGACCAGCACGATCATGAACGTCCCCGGATCGCTCGAGGCGAACCACTCCCGGGGTCCGGCGACCTCGCCCCGGACCCGGGTGACCACCACACTCCCGACGACGGCCGCCGCGAAGCGGCTCCGTAAGACCGACTCCCTGTCCTCACAGCACATGCCCGTTTCCCCCGTTGCATGACTCTGTCCCCGATGTGTTCCTCTGCTCATTCAGACACATAACGGCGAGTCACGAGCCACTTTTCGGCGACCATCGAATTCCCCCGGCACCTACGGTCGTCGGACGGGGGGCAGCCACGACCACGCTCCCCCGCACCACCAGCATCCGAACCGAACGGGGAAGCAACACATGCGCAAGATCGCACTGACCCTCACGGCCCTGTCGATCGTCGCGGGCACGGGCATGGCCATGGCACCCGCCGCCTCGGCGGCCACGGCGTGCCCCAGCGGGGCCGTCTGCATCCGCGAGACGAACGGCTCGATCCTGAGCAAGAACATCTTCTACAGCTACGGGGCCCACAACCTGGACAACGTCACCGGCAAGCGCGTGACGGTCAACAACCAGACCGGCGGCGCGGGCTTCAAGGTCTGCCTCGGCTACAACGGCGTGAACTGCGGGTCCGTGACCCGGTTCCGGGGCGAGTTTCTGCCGTACGACTACACGCCGATCAACTCCATCGTCCTGGTGAAGTAACCGCGCCCACCCCTCCGCACACAGCCCCCAGGGGTCCCGCCGACTGCCCGGCGGGACCCCTCGGGTCACCGGCAGCCGGAGTCGGCGGGGGCTCAACGGGGGCGCGACTCACGCGCGGCGGCGACCGCCGCGTGGATCGCCGCCACGAAGTGCTCGGGGTCTTCGACGAGGCCCGTCGCGCTGAACGACGTGCCGTCCGCGCGCCGCAGACTGAGACTCACGGCCCCACCGACCCAGGAAGTCCGGCTGTAGTCGGCCACTTCGCTCACCTCTTCCCACCGCACGGCCTTCCGCTTGTCTCCCCTCAGCCGGACCAGGCCGTGCTCGTACACCTCGAACGCCGCATCCGGGTACGCCAGCCACGACCGGATCCCCAAGCCCCCCACGATCACGGCTCCCGCGCCGAGGCCGGCCACCACGAACGGCAGCGGGTTGTTACTGGCGGCAGGATCCGCGAACTGCCCCGACCGCAGGGCGAGCATGACGCCGATCACGACACCGACGGGGCCCAGCACGGCCATCACGACGGACAGGTCACGCGCACGGCGCCGGTCGACCTCGTAGCGCCGCACCAGGGCGCCCATCTCATCTCCCATACCGGGAAATTACCGGCCGATGCCCCGGATCCATCCCCTGTGCATGACTCTGCCCCCGACTGCTCATTTGCTGACACGATGCATTCGACAGGGGGCTCGGGAGCTCCGCGAGCGTACGGATACGGATCACGGCAGGCGGTATCCGACCGGAGCCGCCCGTACGGTCGATCCAGACGCCTGTCAGCCCCGCAGCCGCGGCGGCCCCGGCGTCGGTGTCCGGCCGATCACCGACGTACGCGGCCTCGACCGGACTGACACCGAGGGCGCTGCACGCGGCGTGGAAGGCCTCGGGTGCGGGCTTGGGGCGGGGCAGCTGGTCGGCGCAGAGGACGGCGTCGAAGCGGGCTTCGAGGGAGAAGGCCCGGAGCTTGCCGAGCTGCCCCTCGAAGCCCGCGTTCGACAGAATGCCGTGGCGGTACGCGGCCAGCGCGTCCAGGGCGGGAAGCACGTCGGGGAACAGCCGCCAGGCGTCCCGGAAGTGGACGTCGTACCGGGCGAACCAGGCGTCCGCCGCCGCGTCGTCGAGCGCTGGGAGGTCCGGGTGGGTGACGGCGAGTACCGCCCGGGCACGGGCACGGCGTTGTTCCGTGAAGGTGATCTCACGGGCCAGGAAGCGGCCGAAGTGCTCCTCCATCACCGTGCGCCAGTGGCCATGGGCGGCAGCCGGTGAGGCGTACCCGTCCAGACATCCTTCGGCCTCGAGGTGCGCGAGAGCCGCGTCGCGGTCGGAGGTGTCGTAGTCGAACAGGGTGTCGTCGATGTCCCAGATCACGGCACGGATTGCCACCGGCGCTTCCTGCCCTTCGTGTCGTCGGGGCAGAGGTTCAGAGTTCCGCGGCGAACGCGACGAAGGCCGTCCATGCCTCGGGGGTCACGCGGAGGGCCGGGCCAGTGGGGTTCTTCGAGTCGCGAACGTGGACGGCTCGAGTATCGATGGCGACCTCGACGCAGTTGCCGCCGTCCGGTCCGCTGTAGCTGCTCTTCACCCACTCGAAGGCAACTTCGACGCAGTTGCCTCCGGAGGGGCCGCTGTAGCTGCTCTTGAACCACTTGAACGGGCCGAGATCATTTCCGGCCTGCTGGGCAACCATGTCTCTCCCATGACGTGCTCGATGAGTCGTGCCGATTCCTCGACGTTCAGAGCCTCTGACCGCAGCTTGCCATAACGCAGGCCAAGCACGCCCACCTGTTTCGAGTCGCTGATCACCATGCTTGCCTGGTGCGACTCGAAGTAGGCGAACCGGCGGTTCTCTGTCGTCTCCAAAAGAACCATCGGCCCGTCCAGCCCCACATGAGCACCGTGCGACATAGGCATGATCTGGATCGCCACATTGGGCAGGTGCGCGATCTCCAACAGGTGGCGGAGCTGCGCTCGCATGGAATCTCTTCCACCGACGGGGCAATACAGCACGCCTTCACCGATGATGAACGAGAGGTCCACCATCGGTTTCCGACCCAAGAGCTGCGCCTGCCGGGACAACCGAGCCTCCAGACGCTGCTCGACCGTCTCCTCGTCCATATGCGGGCATGCCGTGACAAAGAGCGCCCGCGCGTACTCCTCGGTCTGCAGCAGCCCCGGCAGTACCACCGGATCGAAGTCGAACCGGCTCACCGCCTCCAACTCGATCGAAGCGAAGTTCTGGAAGAAGAGCGGGAGTTTGGCCTGGTCGACGGCTGGCTGCAGGGCGTCAAGGACGCCGTTCGCGTCCATGACCCTCTCGGCCGCCGCAGTGAACGCGGCCTTAGCCGGCCTGCGCCCCTGCTCCACGGCGGCGACCTGCTCGTACGAGTAGCCGATGGCCTCCGCGAGCTGCGGCTGGGTTACCCCCGCCCGTTCGCGCAGGAGTTTCAGGAGCTGTCCGTAGCCGACCCAGATGGCCGGCCGATCATCGCCCTTGGCGCTGCGCTTCTTCGCTCGGTCACTGCTCATGTGTCCCACGTCCCCACGTGCAGACGTCTGTTCTCCGGTCACCGAACGGCCGGGGGCGGTCAAAGGCCCGTACAACTCCCGTCGCAGGCCCTCACATCACGCCGGGTCCGGCAGTCCGACCTGGTCAGACTATCCGAGTGACGACACGGTTACCGTGTGAAACCAACATTCAACGTAACCCCCGAAGCCCCCCGCCTAACCCTCCGCCTCTCCTCCACCCCCCGAGGCGCCCGCCTCGCCAGACGCCTCGCCGTCGACCAGCTCACCCGCTGGCGCCTCCCCACCGACGGCCCCCTGGCCTGGGCGGTGGCGACGGTGACCGCCGAGCTCGCCCTCAACGCCGTCACGCACGGCCGCACCCCCGGCCGCGACTTCGGCCTCTGCGTACGCCTGCTCACGGACACGATCCGCATCGAGGTCTCCGACACCCGCCCGGACCGCTACCCCGTCCTCGTCCCCCCGGACGACACCGCGGAACAGGGCAGGGGCCTGCTGCTCGTGGACGCCCTAACGAGCAACTGGGGCTGCGTCCCCCGCGGCACCTGCGCCAAGACGGTGTGGGCCGACATCCCCCGCTGATCAGTCGCGCGGAAGCGACGGCAGCGACGCGCACAGACCCTCCGGGAACTCCGGCACGACCTTCCGCACACCCCCGCACCCCGCGTCCCCGCTCGTGGCGACGGGCCGCCACCCCGACTCCCCGGCCCGGTAGAACCAACGCTGCGAGACGGACGACGATGAGCACCCGTCACCGGGTTCGCCGCACGCCGGGCCCATCCGGGTCGACAGGTCCAGCACGAGCCACTTGCCGTCGCAGCCGCGCTCCTCCGAGTGCGTGTGATCGGCGATGTCGGTGCTGTTGACGGCCTGCCGGTAGGAATCGGGCGTACACCGCGGCGGCGTGGGATCGCACCCGTTCTCACCGCACTTGCGCAGGGCGGGCGGCGTGGCGCCGACGGGGGTGAAGAGGTTCCCGGGGTAGCCCACCCCGACCTTCCGGGTCCCGAGGGGCTCGTCCAGCTGCACCGGCACCTCGACCCGCCGCGTCCCGGTGCAGCCGGATTCCCGGTCCCCGGCCGGGGACTCGTACGTGACACGCACGGACACGACACCGTCCCCGACGTGGTCGACCTCACCGCGCAGCGACCGCACACACGGCCGCGGCCCGTCAGGCACCTCGGCCCCGACCACCAGGGACCGCCCGCCGTCCGCGGTACGGACACCGTCGATCCGTATCGGACTGGCGAGCGTCCACCGCGCACCCTCGGACGCCTCCGACGGCGGCACCCCACCGGCCCCGGCCACCTTGTCCCCGCACCCGGCGAGAAGCATCAGCCCCAGACCGAGCACGACGAACCGAATACCCCGCGACATGCCACGGCCCCCTGCCCAGCGCCGCATACGCGGCATGACACCACCATCGATGTTACTAACATCCATGTTAGTAACATCGATGGTGGTAACCCGGCGCTTCCGGCGTCAGGCTCAGGGGTTGTCGACCCCGATCCAGTTGACGTACCACCGCCGGTCCGCCGCCACGGCCGGGGTGATGGGGGCGCCGCTGCTCCACCGGAGGTAGATGCGGAAGCCCGTGGCCGTCGGGGAGTAGATCGCGCTGGTGCCCGTCAGCTCCCACTGGTTGCCCTCGCCGCCGATGCTCGACGTGTAGACGGGGCGACCACTGAAGTGCGCGGACGAGGTGTCGACGTCGAGGTAGATGCCGCAGCAGTAGTACTGCTGCCAGCCCTCACCCGGTCTCGTCCGCCCGGCCGCGATCCGCTGGCTGGTGTCGGCCGACGATGCCGTCGTCCTGCCGTCCGGGGGCGCGTCCGCCGCCTGCGCCGTCGCTCCCGTCAGCAGCGTGGCGACGAAGGCGGCGGTGGACAGAGCGGCTGTCATGGACCTCTTCAGGGACATGTGATGCTCCTTTGATCGGTTCCGAAACGATCAATAGATGTCCCGAAGATCACCAAAGCTAAACAAGCCGGGCGAAACGTCAACCGGGTGGAGCAACGACAGCGGGGCCTCCGCGGTGATATTCACCCGCGAAGGCCCCGCCGTCACACTTCACCGGTCCCGGGGGACCGGCCTGCCGAGCGTCAGCTGACGTTCAGCGCGGTGTCGTCGACCACGAAGCTGGTCTGCAGCGTGACGTCCTCCGCCGCGTTGAACTTCAGGGTGACGGTCTGTCCGGCGAACGAGTTCAGGCTGAAGGACTTCTGGCTGTAGCCCGACGCCTTGTTGAGGTTGCTGTACGTGGCCAGCGTCGTCGAACCGGCGGTCACCGTCAGCTTGTCGTACTGCGAGCTCGTCGTCGTCTCGTCGCTGTCGATGTGCAGCCAGAACGTGAACGTCGCCTTGCAGCCGGCCGGAATGGTCACCGACTGCTGCAGGGTGTCGGTGTGGGTGGTGCCGTAGCCGTCCATCCACGCCTTGTACGAGCCGCCGTGCGCCGCCTGACCCGGGTCGGTGGTGATGACACCGGAGGTGGCGGACCAGCCGGTGGCGCCCGACTCGAAGCCCGGGTTGGTCAGCTTCTGGCCCGCGGTGCAGGTGCTGCTGCCGGGGGGCGAGACGGTCCACGAGAAGGTGGCCGTGCCGGTCTGCGAGGCGCTGTCCCGGACGGTGACCGTGGTGCTGTACGTGGCCGCCGTGGTCGGGGTGCCGGAGATCAGGCCGGTGGAGGAGTTGATGCTCAGGCCGGCCGGGAGGCCCGTCGCGCTGTACGTGAGGGCGCCCGCGTTGCTGCTGCTGGCCTGGATCTGCAGGCTGGTCGCGGTGCCGACGACGGCGGTGCGGGAGCCCGGGTTGGTGACCGTGACGCCGTTGGCCGGCGGGGTGGCGTGCGCGCCGACGCCGATGCCGGCGAAGGCATTGGCGACACCGGCGTACTGCGCCGAGCTGGCGCCGTACAGCGCGGTCGCGGCGTTGAGGGACGCGGTGCGGGCAGCGGCGTAGTTGGTGCTGGACGTCATGTACGTCGTCAGCGCCTTGTACCAGATCTGCAGGGCGGCCGCGCGTCCGATGCCCGCGACGGCGACGCCGTCGGCGGTGGGGCTGTTGTACGAGACGCCGTTGATCGTCTTGGCGCCGGAGCCCTCGGACAGCAGGTAGAACATGTGGTTCGCCGGACCCGACGAGTAGTGGACGTCGATGCTGCCGATGCCCGAGTACCAGGAGTCCTTGGAGCCGCCGTCCTTGCTCGGCTTGTCCATGTAGCGCAGCGGGGTGCCGTCGCCGTTGATGTTGATCTTCTCGCCGACCAGGTAGTCACCGGGGTCGGCGGTGCTGCTCGCGCCGAACTCGGCGCCGGCGGCGAAGATGTCGGAGGTGGCCTCGTTCAGACCACCGGACTCACCGCTGTAGGTGAGGTTCGCGGTGGCCGCGGTGACGCCGTGGCTCATCTCGTGGGCGGCCACGTCGAGCGAGGTCAGCGGGTGGGTGTTGCCCGAGCCGTCGCCGTAGGTCATGCAGAAGCAGCTGTCGTCCCAGAAGGCGTTGACGTAGCCGCTGCTGTAGTGGACACGCGAGTACGCGCCGACGCCGTTGTTCTCGATGCCGGTGCGGTTGAAGGTGTTCTTGTAGAAGTCCCAGGTGACCTGGGCGCCGTAAGCGGCGTCGACCGCGGCGGTCTGGTCGGTCGACGAGCTCGACGCGGTGCCGGTGCCCCAGACGTTGTCGGCGTCGGTGAAGAGCGTGCCGGTGCCGGAGGTGCCGCGGGCCAGGTTGTACGTCTTGTGGTTGCCGCGGGCGGAGTCCGTCAGCTGGTACGTGGACCCGGACAGCACGGTGTTGAGGTTGACCGTCCCGCTGTACATGCTGTTGCCGGTCGCGGTCTTGACGTCCTCGGACTGGTTCAGCACCGCGCCGGTCTTCGCGTCGGTCACGACGTGCAGCCGGCTGGGGGTCCCGTCGTGCTGGAAGCCCTCGACGACCGTCTCGCGGGCGAGGACGGGCGTACCCGAGCCGGCCCAGACGACCTTGCGGGAGCCGTCGGCCTTCGGGGTGCCCGTCTTGCCGTCGTGCGCCTTCGCGGTCGTGAGGGCCTTCGACTCGGCGTCGGCCTTCGCGATCGTCTCGGTGGTGGAGGCCACCTCGATGGCGTGCTTGTTGTTGAACGTGACGGTCAGGTCGGCGTGGCCGGCGCTCGGCCCGGTGTGGACGACCAGGTCGCCGCCGAGGACGGGCAGGCCGTCGTAGGTCCGCTCGTAACGCGTGTGCAGGGTGCCGTCGGCGTCCTTGACGACGTCCCTGACGACGAGCTTCTCCTTGGCACCGAGCTTCAGCTTCTTGGCGTGCCCGTCGGCCTTGGTCTCGGCGCTCTTGATCAGCTCGGCGCGCTGGGCGGTCGAGAGATCCACGGCGAGGCTGCCGCTGCGCGGTGCCGCGCTGGGCGCGGTCGGCAGGGCGGCGGTCGGCTGCGCGGCGACGGCCGGCAGGGCGGGTATGCCTACGGCGATCAGCGCGGCCGCGGCGAGCAGACCGGTGCCGGCGGCCCGTCTGCGGGGGGTTGGGTAATTCACTCGGTGTCCTTGTCCGTCAGTGGCCATGGTGGTGGCCGAAGGATGTGCCGGACGGGCGGTGAACCCGCTGTGACCGGCAGGGATAACGGTCAGGGGGAAGAATGGCACGCTTGACTCGTCCATGTCATCAGCGCGCATACCCTTGAGTAGGTAAAGTCATGGCGACCCTTCCGGACAACAGGGACATGACATGCGGTCTCCCCGTATCCGACACGCCACGGACCCCAAACCTTTACACCGGCGACACAGCTACGCCGACGGGCGCTGCCGGACGAACCCGCCGCAAGTCCCTCCGGGTGCGGGGGCGCCGTAGCACCCCGCCGTCGCGCTCACCCGAGCCGCCCCGGCTCGCTGAGCGCCGTCAGATCGCGCGTGACCTCCTCCGCCTCCGCGGCGCCGATCCGCCGGTAGATCGCCAGCGCCTCCCCCAGCAGCTCCGCGCCCCGCGGGGCGTCGCCGGTGGCCAGGGCGCAGCGGCCCAGGCCGGCCAGGGCGTCCGCCTGGACGTACGCGCCGGCGAGGGACCGGGCCAGGTCCAGGGCCTGGCGGTGGCACTCCTCGGCCCGGGCGAGGTCGCCGGTCGCCCGGTGCAGGCTCCCGGTCGCGTTGAGCACGTTGGCCTGGCCGAAGCGGTTGCCGAGCTCACGGTGGATGGCCAGCGCCTGCTCCAGGGCATGAGCGGCGTCCGGAAACTCACCCCGCAGCCGCCGTACGATCCCCAGGAAGAGCAGGGAGTTGGCCTCGCCGAGCCGGTCCCCGAGCTCACGGAAGATACCCAGCGCCTGCTCCAGCGCATGGGCCGCCGCCGGATGGTCGCCCGTCAGCCGCCGTACGATCCCCAGGGCCCAGAGGGCGTTGGCCTGGCCGACCCGGTCGCCGAGGTCACGGTAGATGCCCAGCGCCAGCTCCTGGTCCCGGGCCGCGGCCGGATAGTCGCCCGTCAACCGCCGCACGTCCCCCAGGCGGTGCAGCGCGCTGGCCTGGCCGAGCCGGTCCCCGAGCTCGCGGAAGATACCCAGCGCCTGCTCCAGGGCGTGGCCCGCCGCCGGATAGTCGTCCGTCAGCCGCCGCACCCCCGCGAGTTCGGTGAACGCGTTGGCCTGGCCCAGCCGCTCGCCGAGGTCGCGGTAGATGCCCAGCGCCTCCTCCTGGGCCCGGGCCGCGGCCTCGTACTGATCCGTCAGCCGCCACACGGTCCCCAGGTCGTGGAGGGCGTTGGCCTGGCCGAGCCGGTCGCCCAGGAGGCGCGCGGCGTCGATCGCGGCCTGATGGCGGCCGACGGCCTCGACCCACGGACCGTCGCGCCGCAGCAGCTCCGCCAGCCCCGCGGTCAGGGCGACGACCCGGGCGTGCAGGCCCGCCCCGGCGGCCTGGTCCAGGGACGCCAGCAGGCCGGCGCTTTCGCTGCGGACCCAGGCCAGCGCCTGCCGGCTGTCGGCCAGGGCGGGCGCCTCGGCGGCCACCGGCGAAGCGGCCTGGCCGGGGCGGGACTCGCGGGCGATGAGGGCCTCGGCGTGGGCGGCGGTGTGCTGGTAGTAGTCCAGCAGCCCGTCGACGGCCCGCTCCCGGTCGCCGGGCGGATCGTCCCGGCCGGCCAGGGCGCGGGCGTGCTCGCGGATCAGGTCGTGCATCCGGTACCGCCCCGGGGCGATCTCGGTGAGCAGATTCTGGTCGTACAGCATCTCCAGGCCCCGGCGCGCCTCGGCCGCCGTCGTACCGTCCAGAGCGGCGGCGGTGTACGCGTCGGCCTCGGGGCCCGGGTGCAGGCCCAGCCGCCGGAACAGCCGCCGCTGGTCCGCGTCCAGATCCTCGTACGACAGGTCGAACGCCGCCGCGACCGACAGGTTCTCGGTCGCCATCAGCTCCAGCCGGTCCACCGCCGCCGCCAGGTCCGCGGCCCGCCCGGCCGTGGTCCACGCGCGATGATGACGCAGCTGCCGGGCCACCATCCCGATCGCCAGCGGCAGATACCCGCACAGCCGGATGATCTCCGCCACCCCGGGATCGTCCGCGCTCAGATCCCGGCGGCCCGCCAGCCGGATCAGCAGCGCGGCGGCCTCACCGGCCGGCAGCGTATCCAGACTGACCGGGGTCGCGTCCTCCAGCGCGGACAGATGCCGACGGCTCGTTACGAGCACCAGGCTGGCCCCGACACCGGGCAGCAGCGGAAGCACCTGCTCGCTGCCCCTCGCGTCGTCCAGGATCAGCAGCATCCGCTTGTCGGCCAGCCGGTCCCGCCACAGCGCCGCCCGCGCCTCCACTCCCGCCGGCACCTGCCCCGCAGCGACCCCCGCCGTCAGCAGCAGGCTGGCCAGCGCGTCCTCCGGATCCACCGGCTCCTGCCCCGGCGTATGCCCGTGCAACGGCAGGAAGATCTGACCGTCCGGGAACTGATCGGCCAGCCGGTGCGCCACATGCACCGCGAACGTCGTCTTGCCCACCCCGGCCATCCCGTCGATGGCGTGGATGTCGACGACCCCGCCCTCCCCGGCGACGGCCTCCACCAGATGCTCGAGCTCCCCCTGCCGCCCGGTGAACGACGCGATGTCCCGCGGCAGCGTCCGCGTCGCCACCGCCACCCCGCGCCCCCGCGCGGTCTCCTCGAATCCGTCCCGTGCCGGACCCACCAGCCCCAGCGCGTCCGCCAGCCGCCGCACGGTCTCCTTCTGCGGCGTGGCCACCGCCCCGCGCTCCACGTCCCGTACGGCGCGCACGCTCAGCCCCGCCGCCTCGGCCAGCTCCTCCTGCGTCAGCCCGGCCTCCCGCCGCAGCCCCCGCAGCAGCTCCCCCACCCCGGCCGGCGCCTCAGCCGCACCCACCCGACATCCACCTCATCCGCTCGGTACTCTCCCGGCCGTCCGCGCTCCGGAGACAGAACCCGTGCGACTCCGGAGACAATTCAAGCGGACGGTTTGTGACAACCCGCGAGCGGTACGCCCCGCGAGGCGGCCGCTCACACCGGGATCAACGCGCAGCCAGGGCAATCAGTTCGCGGCAGATCCCCAGCGCCTCCTCCAGCGCCCTGGCCGCGGCCGGATACTCACCGGCCTCCTGCCGCGGGTCGGGGGATCCGCCTGCCGAGGTCGTGATAGATACCCAGAGCCTCGTCCAGAGCCTGGACCGCGGTCACGTACTCGCCCGTCTGCTGCCGCAGGTTCCCCAGCTCCTGGAGGGCGTTGGCCTCACCGAGCCGGTTGCCGAGTTCGCGGTACAGGTCCAGTGCCTCCTCCAGCGCCCGGGCCGCGGCCGGATACTCCCCCATGAGTTTCCGCACGGCCCCCAGGCCGCAGAGGGCGTTGGCCTGACCGAGCCGGTCACCGAGCCGGCGTGCGGCGTCGATCGCGGCCTGGTGCCGGACGACGGCCTCGGCCCACGGCCCGTCCAGGCGCAGCAGTTCGGCAACGCCCGCGGTGAGCCCGACGACCCGGGCGTCCAGTCCTGTCCCGGCGGCGTGGTCCAGGCAGGCGAGCAGGCCGGCCCGTTCGGTACGGACCCAGGCCAGCGCCTGCTCGTCGTCGGCCGGTACGAGAGCCTCCCCCGGGCCGGAGCGGGTCCGGCGGGCGATCAGGGCCTCGGCGCGGGAGGCGGCGTGCTGGTAGTAGTCCAGCAGCCCCGCGAGGGCCCGCTCCCGGTCGGCGGCCGGATCGTCCCGGCCGGCCAGGGCACGAGCGTACTCGCGGATGAGGTCGTGCATCCGGTACCGCCCCGGGGCGATCTCGGAGAGCAGATTCTGGTCGTACAGCGCTTCCAGTCCCCGGCGCGCGGCCGCCGGCGACGTGCCGTCGAGGGCGGCGGCGGCGTGCACGTCGAGCTCGGGCCCCGGGTGCAGGCCGAGCCGCCGGAACAGCCGCCGCTGGTCCGCGTCCAGATCCTCGTACGACAGGTCGAACGCCGCGGCCACCGACAGGTTCTCGAGCGCCATCAAGGCCAGCCGGTCCACGGAGGCAGCCAGCTCCGCGGCCCGCCCGGCCACCGTCCAGGCCGGATGATGACGCAGCTGCCGCGCCACCATCCCGATCGCCAGCGGCAGATACCCGCACAGCCGGATGATCTCCGCCACCCCCGGATCGTCCGGGCTCAGATCCCGGCGGCCCGCCAGCCGGATCAGCAGCGCGGCCGCCTCACCGGCCGGCAGCGTATCCAGGCTGACGACCGTGGCGTCCTCCAGCGCGGACAGGTGCCGTCGACTGGTTACGAGCACCAGGCCGGCCCCGACACCGGGCAGCAACGGAAGCACCTGCTCGCTGCCGACCGCGTCGTCCAGGATCAGCAGCATCCGCTTACCGGCCAGCCGGTCCCGCCACAACGCCGTCCGCGCCTCCACCCCCGACGGCACCTGCCCGGCCGCGACCCCCACCGCCAGCAGCAGGCTGGCCAGCGCGTCCTCCGGATCCACCGGCTCCTGCCCCGGCGTATGCCCGTGCAGCGGCAGGAAGATCTGACCGTCCGGGAACCGGTCCGCCACCCGATGCGCCACATGCACCGCCAACGCCGTCTTCCCCACCCCCGCCATCCCGTCGATGGCATGGATGTCGACCACCCCGGCCACCCCGGCGGCCGCATCCACCAGCCACCGAAGCTCGTCCTCCCGCCCGGTGAACGACGCGATGTCCCGCGGCAGCGTCCGCGTGGCCGACGCCACCCCACCCGCCACCGCCCGCCCCCGGGCCGCCGACTCGAACCCGTCCCGAACCGGACCCACCAGCCCCAGCCCGTCGGCCAGCCGCCGCACCGTCTCCTTCTGCGGCGTGGCCACCACCCCCCGCTCCACATCCCGCAGAGCCCGCACACTCAGCCCCGCCGCCTCGGCCAGATCCTCCTGCGTCAGCCCGGCCTCCCGCCGCAGCCCCCGCAGCAGCTCCCCGACCCCCGCCGGTGCCTCAGCCGTAACCACCGCACATCCACCTCATCCACAAACCACCGAACGCGGGCGCTCCAGAGACAATCCCCATGCACTTCTGGAGACAAATCAAACGCGCGGTTTGTTACGACCGGCGAGCGGCACGCCCCGAAAGGCGGCCGCTGCCGCAGGGCCGTGCCCGCGTCCGGGGCGGTGGCGGGTCACGCGGGTGGTACCGGCTCACCGAGAGCGGCCAGATCGCGGGCGACCTCATCGGCCTCGGCAGAGCCGATCCGCCGGAAGATCTCCAGGGCCTGCCGCAGGAGGGCCGCGGCCCGCGGGATGTCGCCGGCGGCCTGGGCGCAGCGGCCCAGGCCGGCCAGGGAGTCCGCCTCGACATACGGGCTGGCGACGGCCCGGGCCAGATCCAGGGCCTGCCGGTGGCATGCCTCGGCCTGCGTGAGGTCACCGGTGGCCCGATGCAGGTTCCCGGTCTCGTTGAGCGCGTTGGCCTGGCCGAACTTGGCGCCTATGTCGCGGTAGATGCCCAGCGCCTGCTCCAGGGCCAGGGCAGCGGCCGGGTACTCACCCGTCAGCGTCCGAACGATCCCCAGAAAAAGGAGGGCGTTGGCCTGGCCCAGCCCGTCGCCGATCTCGCGGAAGATGCCGAGCGCCTGCTCCTGGGCATGGATCGCGGCCGGATAATCACCGGTCAGCCGCCACACCACCCCCAGACTCCAGAAGGCGTTGGCCTGGCCCAGCCGGTCGCCGAGATCACGGTAGATACCCAGCGACTGCTCCAGCGCACGGGCCGCAGTCGGACGATCACCCGTCAGCCGCCACACAGTCCCCAGGCCCCAGAGGGCGTTGGCCTGCCCCAGCCGGTCACCGAGGTCACGATAGATACCCAGGGCCTGCTCGAGACCCCGGACAGCGGCCGGATAATCACCCGACAGCCGCCACACGTCCCCCAGTCGGTAAAGCGCGTTGGCCTGGCCCAGCCCGTCACCGAGGTCACGGTAGATACCCAGCGACTGCTCGAGACCCCGGACAGCGGCCGGATAATCACCCGACAGCCGCCACATGATCCCCACGTCATGGAGGGCACTGGCCTCGCCGAACCGGTCGTCGAGCCTTCGTGCGGCTTCGATCGCGGCCTGATGACGGCCGATGGCCTCGCCCCACGGACAATCGCGCCGCAGCAGCTCGGCCAGCCCGGCGGTCAGGGCGACGACCCGGGCGTGCAGGCCCGCCCCGACGGCGTGATCGAGGCAGGCGAGCAGGCCGGCCTTCTCGGTACGGAGCCAGGCCCACGCCTCCTCACCGTCGGCCGGGGCGGGACCCGCGACGGTGATCGCACCCGGCGCGGCGGCCGGGCCGGGGCGGGTCTGACGGGCGATGAGGGCCTCGGCACGGGCAGCGGTGTGCTGGTAGTAGTCCAGCAGCTGGTCAACCGCCCGTTCCCGGTCGGCGGGCGGATCGTCGCGTACGGCCAGGGCGCGGGCGTGTTCGCGGATCAGGTCGTGCATCCGGTACCGCCCCGGTTCGGACTCGGTCAGCAGGTTCTGGTCGTACAGCGCTTCCAGCCCCCGGCGCGCCTCGTCCGGCGTGGTGCCGTCCAGGGCGGCGGCGGTGCAGGCGTCGGCCTCGGGGCCCGGATGCAGGGCGAGCCGCCGGAACAGCCGCTGCTGATCCGCGTCGAGGTTCTCGTACGACAGGTCGAACGCCGCGGCGACCGACAGGTTCTCGGTCACCATCAGCTCCAGCCGGTCCACCGCCGCCGCCAGCTCGGCGGCCCGCCCGGCCACCGTCCAGGCCCGATGATGACGCAGCTGCCGGGCCACCATCCCGATCGCCAGCGGCAGATACCCGCACAGCCGGATGATCTCCGCCACCCCAGGATCATCCGCGCTCAGATCCCGACGGCCCGCCAGCCGAACGAACAGCGACGCCGCCTCCTCGACCGGCAACGTATCCAGACTGACCGGAGTCGCCTCGTCCAGCGCGGACAGAATCCGCCGGCTCGTCACGAGCACCAGACTGCCCCCGACACCGGGCAGCAACGGGAGCACCTGATCGCTGCCCACCGCGTCGTCCAGGATCAGCAGCATCCGCTTGCCCGCCAGCCGGTCCCGCCACAGCGCCGTCCGCGCCTCCACCCCCACGGGCACGCGGCCAGCCGGAACCCCCGCCGTCAGCAGCAGGCTGGCCAGCGCGTCCTCCGGATCCACCGGCTCCTGCCCCGGCGTATGCCCGTGCAGCGGCAGGAAGATCTGACCGTCGGGGAACCGGTCCGCCACCCGATGCGCCACATGCACCGCCAACGCCGTCTTCCCCACCCCCGCCATCCCGTCGATGGCATGGATGTCGATCACCCCACCGGCCCCCGCCGCGGCCTCCACCAACTGCTCGAGCTCCCCCTGCCGCCCGGTGAACGACGCGATGTCCCGCGGCAGCGTCCGCGTGGCCGACGCCACCCCACCCGCCACCGCCCGCCCCCGGGCCGCCGCCTCGAACCCGTCCCGAACCGGACCGACCAGCCCCAGCGCGTCCGCCAGTCGCCGCACGGTCTCCTTCTGCGGGGTGGCCACCACCCCCCGCTCCACATCACGCAGGGCACGCACGCTCAGCCCCGCCGCCTCAGCCAGCTCCTCCTGCGTCAGCCCGGCCTCCCGGCGCAGCCCTCGCAGCAGCTCCCCGACCCCGGACGGAGCCTCAGCCGTACCCACAAACCCACCTCATCCGTCCGGCGCCTCCGGGCCGTATGCACTCCGGAGACAGAATTCGTGCACTCCGGAGACAATTCAAGCGCGCGGTTTGTGACAGCCGACGAGCGGCTCCCGCTCACACCCCGGCCGGCACCCGCTTCCGCCGGATCCGGGTCGCCGCACCCGACCGCTGCTCCTTGCAGGGATGCTCCTTGTCGCACGGCTTCACCGGGATCTCGACCGCCGTGGTGGCATCCGGCGAGACGACCTCCTCCCCGCCGGGGTTACGGCCGGTGGCGACGGCGGTGTTCTTCACGTGGCCCAGCTTGATGTCCGCGTCGGTCACCGTGTACGGGCCCGCCTCGCAGGTCATGGACTCCCCCGGCCCGAGGGATGTCCGGGGGCAGCGGACCTCGCCGGCGGTGGGGTCGTCGACGCGGATGTCGCTGATGACGGTGTCGCCGGTGTTGGCAACCGTGAACTTCCAGCGGATCACGCCGTTCCGGTGAGCCGCCTTCGGCTTCTGGTACGTGCCCGTCTTCGCCAGCTCGAGCCCGTCGTTCCCCGGCCGTTGCGTGGTGAGGGCGGCGGTGGCCTCGGGGGAGGTGACGGCGGTCCCCGAGGCGTTGCGCGCGGTGGCGACGGCGGTATTCGTCACCTCGCCCGCCTGTGCGTCGGCCGCGGTGACGGTGTACGTGGCGGTGCACGTCACGACCTCACCCGCGTCGAGCGAGTCCACGGGGCAGGTCACGTCCGGCGGGGTGCCCGTACCGCTGAAGGCGGTGTCGGCGACCTGGAGGGCCGACAGCGCCGTCTCGCCGGAGTTCGTCACCTTGTACGTGTAGGTGACGGTCGCGCCGGATCCGGCCGTGTCGGGATCGACGGTCTTCTCCAGTTCCAGTGCGGACCGCAGGACCCTGACGGACGCTCCCGCGTCGTCCGAGGTCACCGAAGCCCCGGTGTCCGGGCGGGCGGCGGTGGCGCGGGCCGTGTTGGTGATCGTGCCGGCGTCGATGTCGGCCTGCGTCACCTCGTAGGTGGCCGAACAGTCCGCCGAGGCGCCGGGTGGCAGGGGCCCGTCGGGGCAGGTCGCGGTCGGGGCGGTGCCGGTGCCGGAGAACTCGGTGTCGGCTACGGCGATGTCGTGCAGCGTGGTACGGCCCGTGTTGTGCACGGTGAAGTGGTACGTGACGGTGTCGCCCGCGCCGATCACCGTGTCCGGGTCCGCGCTCTTCGCCAGGGTCAGCGAGGCCGGGGCCGTGGTGTCGACGTCGACGGTGCTGCTGCCGGACAGTGTCGTGTCGCCGGAGGGTGTGGTGGCCCGGGCGGTGGCGGTGTTGGTGATGCTGCCCGCGTCGAGGTCCGCCTGCGTCACCTCGTACGTGGCCGAACAGTCCGTCGATCCCCCGGGCGCCAGCGTGGTCGCGTCGCAGGAGACGGCGAGGGGGCCGCCGGTGCCGGTGAAACTGTTCTCGATGATGCCCAGCCCGGTAAGCGTGGTCTCCCCGGCGTTCCGGGCCGTGAACGTATACGTCACCGTGCCTCCGACCGTATCGACCGCCGTGGGCTCCGCTGACTTCTCCAGCTCCAGCAGCGACCCCGGCTCCCCGGTCAGCGTCACGGACGCCTCGTTGGACTCCACCCCGGCACCGGTCGCCTGCGCGGTGTTCGCCACGCTCCCCTGATCGATGTCCGCCTGGACAAGCGTGTACACAGCAGTGCACGTCAAGGTCTCACCGGGCGGCAGCGGATCCGGCGACTCCGGACAGCTGATGTCCGGCGGGGTGCCGTGCCCGGTGAACTCGGTCTCGGCGACGGCGATGCCGCTCACGCTCGTATTGCCGTCGTTGCGCACGGTGTACGTGTACGTGATCTCCCGCCCGAGCGTGAAGCTCGCGGAATCGTCCGGAGCCGCCTGCTTGACCAGGCTCAACCGCGGCTCCTGGACCGCGGTCACCCGCGCCCGGTCGTCCGCGCTCCGTACCTGTTCGCCGCCCGGCAGGCTCCCGGTGGCATGCGCGGTGTTGTCGATGCCGCCCCGATCGATGTCCGACTGCACCACCGTGTAGGCGACCGTGCAGACCAGAGCCTCGCCCGGCGCGAGCGTACGGTCCTCCCCGGCCGGGCACTCCAGGGCACCCAGCTCACCACCGCCCGTGAAGGCCGTGCCGTCGACATCCACGTTGTACACCGAGGTGTTGCCGCGGTTCGTGATGGTGAACGTGTACACGACCGGCTCACCGGCATCGTGCACGGTCTCCGGCTCCACCGACTTCACGAAGTCCAGCCCCGCGCTCCGCCCGGCGTCGACATGCGCCGACGCCGGCCCGGACATCACCGTCTGACCGGCGGTGTCGGTGGCCCGGGCGGTGGCCGTGTTGTCGATGCCGCCCGCGTCGATGTCCGCCTGCGTCACCTCGTACGTCGCCGTACAGTCGGTCGACGCCCCGGGCGCCACCGTGGTCGCGGCGCAGGAGACGTCCAGCGGGTCACCGGTGCCGGTGAAGCTGTCCTCGACGATCGTGAGCCCGTGCACCGTCGTGCCGCCGTCGTTGGTGACCCGGAAGGTGTACGTCACCTCCTGCCCCGCGGCGTCCACGGACTCCGGGGTCACCGACTTCGCCAGCCGCAGCTCGGCCGGGGCGTGAACGGCGAGCACGGCATCCGACTGGTTCGAGCTCACCTGCGTGCCGGACGTGTTGTGCGCGGACGCGACCGCGGTGTTCGTCACCTGCCCCGTCTGCGCGTCGGCGGCGGTCACGGTGTACGTGGCCTGGCACGGCACCGAGGCACCCACGTCGAGCGAGTCCACGGGACACAGCACGACCGGCCGCGTACCCGAGCCGCTGAAGGCGGTGTCGACCACCTGCAGACCCGACAGGGCCGTCTCCCCCGTGTTCGTCACCAGGTACGTGTAGGTCACGCTCTCACCGGCGGGCGCCGATTCCGGGGCGACGGTCTTCTCCAGCCGCAGCGAGGACTGCAGGACCCCGACGCTCGCGCTCGCGTCGTTCGAGGTCACCGCGGCGCCGGTGTCCGGCCGGTTCGCGGTGGCGTGCGCGAGGTTGGTGATCGTCCCGGCGTCGATGTCGGCCTGCGTCACCACGTACGTGGCCGTGCAGTCCGTCGAGGCACCGGGCGGGAGCGGACCGTTGAGGCAGGTCGCGGTCGGCGGGACACCGGTGCCGGAGAACGCGGAGTCGGTCACGGTGACGTTGTCCAGCGTCGTGCGGCCCGTGTTCCGTACGGTGAAGTGGTAGGTGATCACGTCGCCCGTACCGACCACGGACTCCGGGACGGCGCTCTTCTCGAGGCTGAGCGAGGCCGGGGCGGTGGTGTCGACGGTGACGGTGCTGCTGCCGGAGAGCGTCGGGTCGCCGGAGGGCGTGGTGGCCCGGGCGGTGGCGGTGTTGGTGATGCTGCCCGCGTCCAGATCCGCCTGCGTCACCTCGTACGTGGCGGTGCAGTCCGTCGAGGCACCGGGCGCCAGCGTGGTCTCCGTACAGGAGACAGCCAGGGGGCCGCCGGTGCCGGTGAAGCTGTTCTCGATGACGCTCAGCCCGGTGAGGGTGGTCTCCCCGGCGTTCCTGGCCGTGAACGTATAGGTCACCGTGTCGCCGACCGTATCGACCGACACCGGATCGGCGGTCTTCTCCAGCTCCAGCAACGAACCGGGCTCCCCGGTCAGCGTCACGGACGACTCGTTGGACTCCACCCCACCGGCACCGGTCGCGTGCGCGGTGTTCGCCACGCTCCCCTGGTCGATGTCCGCCTGGACGAGGGTGTACACGGCAGTGCACGTCAAGGTCTGACCGGGCGGCAGCGGATTCGGCGAGCCCGGACACATGATGTCCGGCGGGGTGCCGTGCCCGGTGAACTCGGTCTCGGCGACGGCGATGCCGCTCACGCTCGTATTGCCGTCGTTGTGAACGGCGTAGGTGTACGTGATCTCCTGGCCGAGCGTGAAGCTCGCGGAATCGTCGGGAGACGCCGCCTTGACGAGGCTGATCCGCGCGTCCTGCTCGGCGGTGACGCGAGCGGAACCGTCCTCGGTACGCACCTGATCGCCGTCCGGATCGATCCCGGAGCCGTGCGCGGTGTTGTCCACACCGCCCTGATCGATGTCCGCCTGCACCACGGTGTACGAGGCCGTGCAGGTCAGATCCTCGCCCGGCGCCAGCGTGCGGTCCTGCCCGGCCGGACACTCCAGCGGACCGAGCGTGCCGTGCCCGGTGAAGCCCGTGTCGTTGACGTTCACGTTCCGCATCGTCGTATTGCCGGTGTTCGAAGCGGTGAACGTGTACACGACCTGCTCACCGGCCTGCTGCACCGTCTCCGGCTCCACCGACTTCGCGAACGTCAGCCCCGGCTCCCGCCCGGCATCGACCCGCGCCGACGCCGGCTCCGAGATCGCCGTCTCACCCACGGGATCGGTCGCCCGCGCGGTGGCCGTGTTGTCGACACCGCCCGCGTCGATGTCCGCCTGCGTCACCTCGTATGTCGCCGAACACTCCGTCGACGCACCGGGCGCCAGCGTGGTCTCCGTACAGGAGACGTCCGGCGGATCACCGCTGCCGGAGAAGCTGTCCTCGATGATCTCGAGCCCCTGCACCGCCGTACCACCGTCGTTGGTGACCCGGAAGGTGTACGTCACGCTCTGCCCGGCCGCGTCCACGGTGTCCGGGGCCACCGACTTCGTCAGCCGCAGCTCGGCCGGGGCATGCGTGGTGAGCACGGCGTTCGACTCGTTCGAGGTCACCTGTGTGCCGGACGTGTTGTACGCGGTCGCGACCGCCGTATTGGTCACCTGCCCCGCCTGCGAATCGGCGGTGGTGACCGTGTAGGTCGCCGAGCACGTCACGGACTGGTTCACGTCGAGCGAGCCCACGGAACAGCTCACGACCGGCGGCGTGCCCGACCCGCTGAACGCGGTGTCGACCACCTGCAGGGCCGACAGAGCCGTCTCCCCCGTGTTCGTCACCTCGTACGTGTAGGTGACGCTGTCACCGACGGGGGCCGATTCCGGGGCGACGGACTTCTCCAGCCGCAGCGAGGACCGCAGGACCCGGACGGACGCGTCCGTATCGTTCGAGGTCACCTGGGCCCCGGTGTCCGGGCGGCTCGCGGTGGCGTACGCGATGTTGGTGATCGTCCCGGCGTCGACGTCGGCCTGCGTCACCGCGTAGGTGGCCGTGCACTCGCGCTCGCCCCCGGGCGGCAGGGGGCCGTTGGGGCAGCTCGCGGCCGGTGGGGTGCCGGTGCCGGAGAACACGGAGTCGGTGACGGTGACGTTGTTCAGCGTCGCGCCGCCCGTGTTGCGCACCGTGAAGTGATAGGTGACGGTGTCGCCCGCGCCCACCACCGTGTCCGGGACGACGCTCTTCGTGAGGGACAGCGACGCTTCGGCGGTCGTGTCGACGGTGACGGTGCTGCTGTCGGACAGCGTCGGGTCGCCGGAGGGCGTGGTGGCCCGGGCGGTGGCGGTGTTGGTGATGCTGCCCGCGTCGAGGTCCGCCTGGGTCACGTCGTACGTGGCGGTGCAGTCCGTCGAGGCGCCGGGCGCCAGCGTGGTCTCCGTACAGGAGACAGCCAGGGGGCCGCCGGTGCCGGTGAAGCTGTTCTCGATGATGCCCAGCCCGGTGAGGGTGGTCTCCCCGCTGTTGGTCGCGGTGAACGTGTACGTCACCGTACCCCCGACCGTATCCACCGCCATGGGCTCCGCGGACTTCTCCAGCTCCAGCAGCGACCCCGGCGCCCCGGTCAGCGTGACCGCCGACTCGTTGGACTCCACCCCGGCGCCGGTGGCATGCGCGGTGTTCCCGACGCTTCCCTGATCGATGTCCGCCTGGACGAGCGTGTAGCCGGCCGTGCAGGTCAGGACCGCACCGGGCGGCAGCGGGTCCGGCGACGTGGGGCAGCTGACCTCCGGCGGGGTGCCGTGGCCCGTGAACTCGGTCTCGACGATGCCGATGCCGCTCACGCTCGTATTGCCGTCGTTGCGAACGGTGTACGTGTACGTGATCTCCCGCCCCAGCGTGAAGCTCGCGGAATCGTCCGGGGAGGCTTCCTTGACCAGGCTGATCCGCGCGTCCTGCGCAGCGGTGACCCGAGCGCCGGCCTCCTCGGTGCGCACCTGGGTGCCGTCGGGGTCGTTCCCCGTGGCGTCCGCCGTGTTGTCGACACCGCCCGCGTCGATGTCCGCCTGCGTCACCGTATAGACAGCAGTGCAGGTCAGATCCTCACCGGGCGCGAGCGTGCGGTCCTGTCCGGCCGGACACTCCAGCGGGCCGAGCGTGCCGTGCCCGGTGAAGCCCGTGTCGTTGACGTTCACGTTCCGCATCGTCGTATTGCCGGTGTTCGAAGCGGTGAACGTGTACACGACCTGCTCACCGGCCTGCTGCACCGTCTCCGGCTCCACCGACTTCGCGAACGTCAGCCCCGGCGTCCGCCCGGCATCGACCCGCGCCGACGCGGGCCCGGAGATCGCCGTCTCACCCACGGGATCGGTCGCCCGCGCGGTGGCCGTGTTGTCGACGCCGCCCGCGTCGATGTCCGCCTGCGTCACCTCGTACGTGGCCGTGCATTCGGTCGAGACCCCGGGCTCCAGCGTGGTCGAGTCACAGGAGACATTCAGCGGCCCACCGCTCCCGGTGAAACTGTCCTCGATGATCTCGAGATCGTGGACAGCCGTCCCGCCCGCGTTGGTGACCGCGAAGGTGTACGTCACGCTCTGCCCGGCGGCGTCGACCGACCCCGGGGTCACCGACTTCTCGAGCCGCAGCTCGGCCGGCGCGTGCGTGGTGAGCACGGCGTCCGACTGGTTCGAGCTCACCTGCGTGCCGGACGTGTTGTGCGCGGTGGCGACCGCGGCGTTGGTGACCTGCCCGGCCTGCGCGTCGGCCGTGGTGACGGTGTACGTCGCGGAACACGTCACGGACGCGTCCACGTCGAGCGAGTCCGCGGGACAGCTGACGACCGGCGGCGTACCCGTACCGCTGAAGTCGGTGTCGGCGACCTGCAGACCCGACAGGGCCGTCTCCCCCGTATTCGTCACCAGGTAGGAGTAGGTGACGCTCGTACCGGCGGCGGCCGCGTCCGGATCGACGGACTTCTCCAGCCGCAGCGAGGACCGCAGCACCCGGACGGACGCCCCCGAGTCGTTCGAGGCCACCGAGGCCCCGGTGTCCGGACGACGGGCGGTGGCGTACGCGATGTTGGTGATCGTCCCGGCGTCGACGTCGGCCTGCGTCACCGCGTACGAGGCCGAGCACTGCACCGCTTCCCCGGGTGGGACGGGCCCGGCCTCGCATGTCGCGGCCGGCGGGGTGCCGGTGCCGGAGAACACCGAGTCGGCGACGGTGACGTCGTGCAGCGTGACGCCGCCCGTGTTGCGCACGGTGAAGTGGTAGTCGACCGTGTCGCCCGCGCCGGCCACCGTGTCGGGGACCACGCTCTTGTCCAGGCTCAGCGACGCTTCGGCGGTCGTGTCGACGGTGACGGTGCTGCTGTCGGACAGCGTCGGGTCGCCGGAGGGTGTGGTGGCCCGGGCGGTGGCGGTGTTGGTGATGCTGCCCGCGTCGAGGTCCGCCTGGGTCACGTCGTACGTGGCGGTGCAGTCCGTCGAGGCGCCGGGCGCCAGCGTGGTCGTGGGGCAGGTGATGTCCAGGGGGCCGCCGGTGCCGGTGAAGCTGTTCTCGATGATGCCCAGCCCGGTGAGGGTGGTCTCCCCGCTGTTGGTCGCGGTGAACGTGTACGTCACCGTACCCCCGACCGTATCCACCGCCATGGGCTCCGCGGACTTCTCCAGCTCCAGCAGCGACCCGGGCTCCCCGGCCAGGGTCACCGACGACTCGTTGGACTCCACCCCGCTGCCGGTCGCGTGCGCGGTGTTCGCCACGCTCCCCTGATCGATGTCGGCCTGGACGAGCGTGTACAGGGCATCGCACACCAGGGTCTCACCGGGCGGCAGCGGATTCGGCGACCCCGGACAGGTGATCTCCGGTGGGGCGCCGTGCCCGGTGAACTCGGTCTCGCTGATGCCGATGTCACGCACGCTCGTATTGCCGTCGTTGCTGACGGCGAAGGTGTACGTGACGTCCTGGCCCACCCGGAAGTTCCCGGGATCGTTCGGATGCGCCTGCTTGACCATGCTCAGCCGCGTGTCCTGCGCCGCGGTCACCCGCGCCTGCCCGTCGCCGCTGAGCACCTGACCGCCGTCCGGGGCGATCCCGGTGGCGTGCGCGGTGTTGTCGACACCACCCGCGTCGATGTCCGCCTGGGTGACCGTGTAGGCGGCCGTGCAGGTCAGCGTCTCACCCGGCGCGAGGCTCCGGTCCTCCCCCGCCGGGCACTCGAGCGCCCCGAGCGCGCCGTGGCCGCTGAAGTCCGTGTCGTCGACGTCGACGTAATGCACGCTCGTATTACCGCTGTTGGTGACGGTGAACGTGTACTCGACCGGCTCCCCGGCGTTCTGCACCGTCTCCGGAGCCACCGACTTCGCGAACTCCAGCCCCGGATTCCGCTGAACACCGACCCGAGCCGACGACGGCCCCGTATCGGCGTTCTGCCCGACGGCGTCGACGGCCCGCGCGACGGCCGTGTTGTCGATGACACCGGCGTCGATGTCGGCCTGCGTCACCTCGTACGTGGCCGTACAGTCCGTGAACGCCCCGGGCTCCAGCGTGGTCTCACCGCACGTGATCTCCAGTGGACCGCCGCTGCCGCCGAATCCGAGCTCGTCGATGGCCACGTCATGCAGCTCGGTGGGCCCCGTGTTGGTGACCCGGTAGGTGTACGTCACGCTCTGCCCAGCGGCGTCGACGGTGTCCGGGGCCACCGACTTGACCATCTCGATCTCCGGCGACGGCTGCACCGTGAACACGCGCGCCGAGTCGGTCGCGTCGACCGCCTGCCCACGGTTGTCGGTGCCGTTGACGGCGGCGGTGTCGTCGATGTAGCCGCGTTCGAGGTCGGCCTGCGTCACCTCGTAGGGGAGGACGACGCAGGTATGGCTCTGCCCCGGCTGCAGTCCGCCGGGGGGCAGGTCGCAGGGGTGGGGGCCGCCGCCCTGCGAGTCGGTCAGGGTGAGGGTCTGAATGGAGGTGTCCCCGGTGTTGCGGACGACCATCGTGTACTGCACGGTCTGCCCGAGCTGGGTCGCCACCAGCGGATCCGGCTCCTTGGCCAGCTGGATACTGCCCGTTCCCCGGGCCGTGTTGGTCAGCGTGCAGGTCCAGTCCCCGGCCGTCCGGGGCAGCCGGAAGGACCAGTTCCCGCTGCCCCCGGTCAGGGGCATCTCGGCCCCGGTGACGTTGTTGGTGCAGCTGGCGGCCGTGCCGTACAGGTCGGGCGGCGGTGGCAGATCGCCGTCGGCCCCGCTGTCCCTCAGGTGATACGTCTGGCCGCCCATGACCTCCAGCGGCCCGGTCTCGGCGGTGGCCTCCGCGCCGGTGGTGGTGACGCTGCCCAGCTCGTTGCCCCGGTTGTCGTCCAGGCCGACGCGGAACTGGTCGAGGGTGGCGTTGCGGCCGTCGATCTGCTTGACGACGTTGACGGTCCCGGCCGGTGCGGCCGTGCACTGGGAGCCGTCGCCGAACGTGGTCGCGCCGGGGATCTGCGGGAGCACGGTGGAGGTGCGGGCGGTGATGTCCACGCGGAAGACCTGGCCGGAGGTGTACGTGTACACGTACAGGTAGGTGCCGTCCGTATAGCTGCCGCGGGTGTCCACACCGCCGATGCCGACGGGCAGCCCGGGCACCTCGCCGAGGGAGGAGAAGGTGTGGGTGGTGGTGTTGAAGAACATCAGGTTCGGGAGGCGCTGGCCCACCATGTCGACGATGCCGTACAGGCCGGGGCCCGACGGACCGGTCATGTAGGTCCAGTCGCCGAGGGCGCGATACTGGTTTCCGGGGTAGTTGATCGTGCCGGTACGGACCGTCTGGCCGTAGGTCGGCGATCCCGGCAGCAGATCGACCTCCACCCAGTTGCCGGGGACGCTGCTGTCCAGCAGCCAGAGATGGCCGGCGTTGTCGAAGTCCCCGCTGGTGAAAGCGGTCCCGACGACGCTTCCGATCAGGGCGGTGTCCCCGGAGCTGTCGATCCGCATGATCTGGTTGCCGGAGGCGACGCCGTAGAAGTAGCCGTCGTACGTGTTGTAGCCGACGGCCTCCACGGGCATCGGCAGCACCCCCACATCGCTCGCGGCCCCGCTCGAATCAACCTGCACGATCCGAAAGGCGGTCGCCCCCGTCGCCCCCGCCTCGAACAGATACCCGAGCCGTGGCCCGGGCCCGTCCAGACAGTCCCACTCCCCCTGCGCCTCGGACGGCCCCGCCGTCCCGACCAGCACGGCGGCGACGACGGCCAGCAGCACCGGCCACAGAGTCAGTCGACGGGATGTCCGGCGATGAAGTGAGTTGGGGGCCACCGCCCGAGCAAAACAGAGCTTTAAACCGCAATAACTGAATGAACCATTGAAACGCTAAACGGTTCCCTCGAAAAGAGCACCAGAACTCGCACTTCTCCCCGCGTACCGCTTCAATACGCGGACCTTCGTCCACAGGTCCCCGGGATCGCCCCCTCGGACACCCCCGGCCCGGCGGCATGGCCGACCACGTTCCCCTCGACGTCTCACCCGCAGGACACGACCCGCGTGCCTGCGCCGGCGAACTGCGTCCGTGCGTCGTCTCCTGAACCCGGATCAGCCGGCGACACGTCCGCGCCACAGACCGAGACCGCCCCGGCCGGCGGTCGCCGCCCCTCCGCTCCCGGTAGGCTCCCGATCATCGTGGAAGGGGGACGGGTGTTACGAGGCAGTGGGGCGACGCCGCCCGAGGACGGGGACCCGCGCCGGATCGGGCCCGTGCACGTGCTCGGCCGGCTGGGCGCGGGCGGCATGGGGCGGGTCTATCTCGGGGTGCACGAGGGGCGCTATGTCGCCGTCAAGCAGATCCTGCCCCGGCACGCCGACGACCCGGGGTTCCACCGGCGCTTCGGCCGGGAGCTGGACCACCTGGCGCGGCTGCCCGACGGGGCGACCTGCGCCCTCGTCGCCGGCGACCGGGCGGCGGACGCGCCGTGGTTCGCCACCGCGTACGTGCCCGGGATCACCCTGGCGGACGCCCGCACCCTGTGCGGCGGGACCCTGCCGGTGCCCTGCCTGTGGAGGCTGCTGCGGGAGATCGCGCGGGCCCTCACCGAGGTGCACGCCCTGGATCTGGTGCACCGGGACATCAAACCCTCGAACATCATGCTGACGTCCCGGGGCGTCACCCTGATCGACTTCGGGGTGTCGCGGGCGGCGGACCAGACACGAATGAC
This sequence comes from Streptomyces smaragdinus, assembly GCF_009604385.1. Lineage (GTDB taxonomy): Bacteria > Actinomycetota > Actinomycetes > Streptomycetales > Streptomycetaceae > Streptomyces > Streptomyces smaragdinus. Next base: position 41,324 of record NZ_WEGJ01000013.1, on the reverse strand, counting down.
CATGCAGCCGATCGGCACCCCCGCCTACATGGCACCGGAGCAGTCCGACGGCGGCGCGGGCACCCCCGCGACGGACGTGTACGCCCTCGGCGCGACGCTGGCATCGGCCGCGCTCGGCAGCCCGTTGCCCCGGCCCGAGCCCGGGGCCACGATGCCGGACCGGCTGGCGGCCGTGGACCCCGAACTCAGCGAGCTGATCTGGTCCTGCCTCTCCAGGATCCCCGCGGACCGCCCACCCCTGGCGGCGCTGGTGGAGGCGGCGGGCACGTCGGCGGCCCCGGACTGGCCGGAGCCGGTCCGCGAGGCGGTGGCGGAACGCGAGCTGTTCGCCTCGCGGCCGGTGCTGGTGGTCGACGTACCGGAGAAGGAGCCCGCGGACGCACCGCCGGACCCCCCGCAGAACCCCCCGAAGCCGCGGTCCCGGCGCCGGAAGCTGATGCCCGTGATCATCCCGGTGCTGATCGGCACGGGCGCGACCCTGGCGGTAAGCCTGCTGCCGTACGTGATGCCGGCGGACGACGCCGACCCGAAGATCGCGGACCCGGTGACATCGACCACCGCCCCGGCGCCCACCGCAACGCCCACGAAGAAGAAGAGCCCGAAGCCGTCACCGTCGAGGACGCCGGCCCGCGACGACGCCGCGAAGCCCTCACCGTCGAAGACACCGGCGCCGTCACCGACGCGGACCAACTCCGCCCCGCAGCCACCGGACGTGAGCGCGGGAACGCTGCGTAACGCCGCGAGCGGCGAGTGCATGACGGTCACGTACGGCGGCATGATCGCCATCGGCGCCTGCTCCGCGAACAGCACCCAGTGGTCGTTCCACAAGGTGACCGGCGGCCACCAGATCGTGGCAAGGCCGTCCGGCGACTGCATCTCCTACTACGGCCCCGTCCAGATGAGCACGTGCCGGGAGGACGGCGCGGACGGATTCGGATCGGACGTCTGGGTACGCGGCAACGACGGAACCCTGAAGTCCACGGTCAGCGGAGGCTGCCTGGACGGCTCCAGCGCCATGGCCTCGGTCGCCACCTGCAACGGCTCCCCCGACCAGCGCTGGCTCTGACCGTTCCCCCCGCCACAAGCCGGGACCCGCACCGGACCACCCGGCATTACCTGCTGCCGGACTCTCTCGGAGAGCCCGGCAGCAGGCGGCTTCACACGGTGCGGTAGACGAGCGTGGTGAAGAGGTCCGGGCCGATGAGACCCTGCCCGAACTCGGCGTCGAAGGGCTGGGTCGGCTTGGCCGCAATGGTCTGTTCGACCGTAAGGCCCTTGCCCTTGAGATCGGCGACGCGGTTGCGAATGCCGACGAGCATGTCACGGAACTCGACCAGATCGGCACGCGTGCCAACCGGCCCGTGCCCGGGAACGACGATCGTGTCGTCGTCCGCCATGGCGATGTTCTGGTTCGCCTCTTCGATCGCTCCGTCGATGTTTCCACCGACCTCCCAGTCGATGAACGGGTAGAGGCCGTTCCAGAAGGTATCGCCGGTGAACAGGACATTCGACGTGGCGAAATACGCGGAGAGGTCACCGTCGGTGTGGCCCGGGTCGTAACTACGCAGTCGCACCGACTGACCATCGACGGTGTACGTTTTTTCCGAGGAGATCGTCACGGTAGGGCGAGCGGCGGCAACGACCGGCGGGAAGGTGTGCGACCACTCATACACCCGGATGCCCCTGCTCAGGTTGCTCAGAGTACCCGGGTTGGCGATGATCTCCGCCCCGTGCTCGTGAACCCAGCTGTTTCCGCCCGTGTGGTCGAAATGCCAGTGAGTATTCACCAGTTCCCCGATACGGGAGACCCCGAGGCCCTGCAGGGCGCTCTCCATCTTCTCGCGGGAAACGTCCACACCGGCGTCCACCATGAAAGCGCCGTCCTCGCTCGGAAGCACGCCGATGTTACCGCCCGAGCCCTGGAGCAGGTAAACGCCCTCCCGAAGCGGCGTCACCGTGATGGGATCCCGCTCGGCCGCGGCGTTGATCGCGTCGTAAGGATTCACCTGAGTGCTCGGTGAAGTGTCCTTACGGGCACTCTGCGAGTGCGCGTTACCGGACGCGAACGCGGGTGTCGCGGCCAGCGTGGATATCGCCGCGACAGCGGCAATCGCTGCCTTAACCTTCAGCTTCACGAGAGAAGCCCCCTCCTCTTGTTCCCTGACTGTGCGCAGGGTTGGTGGTCTCGCCCGGTAAGGGCGGTATCCGGTACAGGCACGGAAGTTCGTGCTCAATATGGTGACCAGGAAAGTCGGGCCGTTTGTTACACGAGGGGGAGTGCACGCCCGGGCAAGGGATGAATACAGGTAACGGGGCATCAGCTCATCCAGCGGATATCCAGCAGCGGGGAACGACAGCGGGGCCGGCCCCGAATCGGGTCGACCCCATCTGACCTGCTTGTTTGATTAAGACGCGATCAATCGGCGATCCAGCAGGGATCCAGCAACCGTCGGTCTGGGCCCTACCCAAGCACGAGCGTCTCGTCACCGAAGTCCGCAACAATCTTCAGCTTGCCCCCCAGTGCGGAAACATAGGCCGCGAGCGTGTCCACCTCGCTGCGCCCGAGTCGACCGCGTTCGATGTCGGAGACCCGAGACTGCGACACCCCCATCCGCGCGGCAAGTTCCACCTGCGTAGCGTGCTGGCGCTTGCGGACCTCGGCCAGTCGGTGGGCCCGGACCTCGGCCCGCAGGGCGTCCGCGCGCACGGCGATGTCCGCCTGGTCCTCGGCATCGAACAACTCGTCCTTGAGGTCCTCCCAGCGCGCGGCGCCGGAAGTGCCCGAGGTGCGGTCCATGACTGCCTTCCTTTCACCACCTACAGAGGATGGGATATCACGCTTCACGACCGGCCCCCTTCCGCCAGATAGTCGGCGTAGGCGCGCTCAGCGTTCGCGATGGCTTGCGGGTACCAGGACTTCCAACTCCCCGCCTTATCCCCGCCCACCAACACCACCGCATTGCGGTCAGGGTCGAAGATGAAGATCAGGCGGATCTCGCTGCCCCCGCTCGAACCGGCCGCAACTCCTTGAGATGGGTCAGGTTCGAGCCCGCCAGCGTGTCGACCAGCGGGCGCCCCAACGCCGGCCCCTCCTCGGACAGGATCGTCAAGGCCGCACCGGCCTGGCGCGCGCTGTCCCGATCACTCTTGCGCAGCTCATGCAGCCAGGTCAGCGCCGGCTCCACCACGACGATCGGCCAGGACACGGCCACCCGCCCTTCCACTCACCACCGCTGAATACCACACAGCCACTATACAACACCTAGGTGATATTGGGCCGTACGCACACCGCGAACCCGTCCAAGACAGAGCATCCACCCTGACCGTCAAAACAGGCTCTGCCCCGCACGGATGAGAATTTCAACACGCACAGCGCCATCGCACCTGGACGTCCTTCCTGCACCTCCAGGCGCAAGGACCGCTGGCCTGCGACTTCATCGACACCGCGACGCTGACGCCCACGCCACCCCGGCCGCGAGGAACCTGGCGACGGACGCGGAAGCGGCCGACGCCCCGACCTTGCGCGACCCGGGAAAACAGCACGATCAACCGCCGATCCAGCAGAGATTCAGCAGCCGCCGGAAGGACCATGGAAGACCTGCGAATCCCGGCTCTCCCCATCAACAGCCCGCACGCCCACCAAGCACGCTTGACTTAATGACACAATTATCATGTCATAGTGGCATGCTGTACGCCACTCCTTCCCTCGAAGCCGACGACCAGCGCGCCCTCGACGAAATCGAGAGCATGCGCCACTCCCTGCGCCACATGCTCCGCGCCACCCCCCGCTGGACCCGCCAGCTGCGCCGCAACCTCACCGCTCGCGCGATCGCCGGATCGAACACCATCGAGGGATACGCCGCGACGGTCGACGACGTGGAAGCCCTGATCTCCGGTGAGGAACCGCTGGAGACCGGGGAGAAGACCCGCGCCGAACTGGAGGGCTACCAGCGCGGCATGACCTACATCCAGGCCCTCGCCGACGCCGGCGACGACTTCCGCTACGACGCCGGCCTGCTCAACGGTCTGCACTTCATGCTGCAGGGCCACCACCTCGACAAACGCCCCGGCCGCTGGCGCGACGGCCCCGCCTACGTCACCAGCCCGGACGACCCCCTGGTCCCCGCCTACACCGCACCGGACCAGACGGACGTCCCTCCTCTGATGTCGGAGTTCATCGACTGGCTCAACGACGGCGACCTCGACGCCCCCGTCCACGTCCGCGCCTCCATGGCGCACCTCAACCTCGTCAAAATCCACCCGTGGAAGGACGGCAACGGACGCATGTCCCGCGCCCTGTCCACCCTGGTGTTCTCCCGCGAGGCCCTGATGCCGCCCGAATTCTCCTCCATCGAGGAATGGCTCGGCAGAGGACGGAACACCTACGCCTACCACCAGATCCTGGAGAACGTCGGAGGCCCGCACTGGAGCCCGGACCGGGATACCCGCCCCTGGATCCGGTTCTGCCTGACCGCCCACCACCGCCAGGCCCAGCAGGCCCAGCGCCGCTTCGACGTGATGTCGCGAGCCTGGACCCGCCTGGCCGAAGACGCCGAGGCAACCGGCCTGGACGAACGAGTCGTCCAGGCCCTGCTCCCCGCGTTCTCGGACGCGAAGGTCCGCCGCACCGTCTACCAACAGGACGCAGACCTCAGCGACCAGCAAGCCATCCGCGACATCCGCGAACTCGTCACCCGCGGCTGGCTCATCCCCCACGGCAAGGCCCGCGCCCGCTACTACGCCCCGGGACCGCTCATGGACCCGGTCCGCGAAGAGGTCCGCCAGTCGATGGAGCCGTACACAGACCCGTACCGGCGAGAGCACTGACCCACCCACGGCGACGAAGCATCACCCCGCTATACCCCCACGGGTACACCGCAGATCCAGCAGAAATCCAGCAAGCGGGAAACCCCGACCGGATTCAACCATCCGAGCACACCACCCTGACCTGCGCCAACTGCTGCTCCAGCTCCGGGTCAGACTCGGCGGCAATGGCGGAACGGTTTTCAAGAGCGGGCTCACAATGGTGGGCCGCACGAAGGCCCGGCACGACACCGACCCTGGAGGCTCCGCACCCAGGCGACCGATCACACCGCAATGACTTCGACGCCGTGTTCGAGGCCTTTGAATTCGTCCGGGTTGCGGGTGTAGAGCGGAAGCTCCTGCGCTGCGGCTGTGGCGGCGATCATGAGGTCCGTGCGGCGCGGGCGGGGGTCCCGGCCGGCACGGATCAGGAGTGCGGCCAGAGTGCCGTACCGGCGTGCCGCCTCGCGGTCGAAAGGGATCGAGGCGAAGTCGGCTTCCGCGTCCGCCAGGCGCTGGGCGCGTGCCAGCATCACGACGGGGTCCTTGGCCATCGCCACGCCTTGGGAGAGTTCGGCGAGGACGAGAGAGGAAACCGCGATTTCGCGGGGGAGCCTCGCCGGATCGATGCTCTCGAGGTCGATGACGACACAGGTGTCCACGAGGCCACGCTCGTACTGGGCTGTCACCGCTGCTCCCACGGGTCGTCGTCGCCGACCCTGTCCTCGGAGCCGAAGAACTCGTCGGCCTCGCGACGCATCTCGGCGGAATCGACCTTGGGTGCCGTCCGCCACTTACGCTGAAGCTCGGCGACCGGAACGAACCTGCGACGTGCGCTTATCGGACGCACCTCCGCGATCTCCGTGCCGTTTCGCGTGATGCGGTACACCTCGCCCGCCTCGACCTCGTCGAGTACAGCCTTGGAGCGAGCGGCGAGCTCGCGCTGCGTGATGGTCTTCATAGAGCGATTGTAATGCGGTGCAATACAGTGCGCAACGCTGTATTACGCGTTCGGTCCGGGTGCCAGGCGGTCTCCGATGTTCCTTTATGGGCCGACAACGATCCGCAGCCGTCAGTCGACCGCCCTACGCGGCGTGGGTGTCCGCGCTTCGCAGGATGTACTGGTCGTCGCCGAAGACCGCCGTGATCTGAAGCTGCCCACCCAATGCCTGGACGTAGCGGGCGATGACCTCCACCGTGGAGACTTCACCGCGCTCGATCTGCGAGACCCTGCTCTTGGTCACGTCCATGCGATCGGCCAACTCCGCCTGCGTAAGTCCCTGCGCCTCACGTCGCTCCGCCAGACGATGGCCGTCGATGTACGCCTGGTTACGCCGACGAGCCTCGGCAACGCCCTCCTCGCCACCGGCGCCGGCCACGACACCCGCGCGCACCTCACTCCACTTCCGCGTACCGGTCACTGGGCCGCCTCCTCCGCTTCGCGCTCCTTCAGATACTCCGCGTACAGTTCCTCAGCCAGCGGGATGGTCCGCTTGTACCAGCCCGACCAGTCACCCGACTTGTCCCCGCCGATCAAGAGGATCGCCGATCGCCACGGATCGAACGCGAACACGATCCTGACCTCCGAACGCCCCGCGGAGCCCGGACGCAGCTCCTTTAGGTTGTGCACCTGCGAGCCCTCCAGCCGGTCTACCAACGGCCGCCCCAGCCCGGGACCGGACTCAGCCAGCCGGTCGATCGCATCGACCACCTGCGCCTTCGACCGCTCGTCCAGCCCTTCGACCCAGGCCAGGCAGTCATCCGTGATGCGGATTTCCCATTCTTCCACCCTCGCAAGTGTAGCGAATCCTCTACCTCACGGCACCCGCCTGTCGGCGCCAAGGATCACCCCGATATACCCCCACGGGTACGCCGCAGATCCAGCAGAAATCCAGCAGCGGGAACCCCCGACCGGAAACAACCGTCCGAGCACACCGCCCTGACCTGCGCATACAGAGAGTCGAGGGAGCCCGGACCGCCACTCACACATTCCAGCGAAATTCCACCACAATCGAACAAAAGGAACCCCCTGACCTGCAACGAATGCAAGCCAGGGGGTTCTCGTTCGAGAGATTCAAACGTTGAACCGGAACTCCACAACATCCCCGTCCTGCATCACATACTCCTTGCCCTCCATCCGCGCCTTCCCCGCCGCGCGGGCCTCGGCCACCGAGCCCGTGGCGACCAGGTCGGTGAAGGAGATGACCTCCGCCTTGATGAAGCCCTTCTGGAAGTCCGTGTGGATCACGCCCGCCGCCTCGGGGGCCGTGGCGCCCTTCTTGATGGTCCAGGCGCGGGCCTCCTTCGGGCCTGCCGTCAGGTACGTCTGGAGGCCCAGGGTGTCGAAGCCGACGCGGGCCAGGGTGGTCAGGCCCGGCTCCTCGACGCCTACCGACTCGAGGAGCTCCGTGGCGTCCGCCTCGTCGAGTTCCGCGAGGTCCGCCTCGAGCTTGGCGTTCAGGAAGATCGCCTCGGCGGGGGCGACCAGGGCGCGCTGCTCCTCCTTGAAGGCGTCGTCCGTCAGCTCGTCCTCGTCCACGTTGAAGACGTAGAGGAACGGCTTGGTCGTCAGGAGGTGCAGGTCGTGCAGGAGCTCGGCGCGCTCCGAGCCCTGGACGACGCCGGCGGAGAAGAGGGTGTCGCCGCGCTCCAGGATCTGCTGGGCCTCCTCGACGGCGGTCACCTTCGGGCCGACGTCCTTCTTGATCCGGGACTCCTTCTGGAGGCGCGGGAGGACCTTCTCGATCGTCTGGAGGTCGGCGAGGATCAGCTCGGTGTTGATCGTCTCGATGTCGTCCTTCGGCGAGACCTTGCCGTCGACGTGGACCACGTTCTCGTCCTTGAACGCCCGGATGACCTGGCAGATCGCGTCGGACTCGCGGATGTTCGCCAGGAACTTGTTGCCCAGGCCCTCACCCTCCGAGGCGCCGCGCACGATGCCCGCGATGTCGACGAAGTCCACCGTCGCCGGGAGGAGCCGCTGCGAGCCGAAGACCTCCGCCAGCTTCGCCAGCCGGGGGTCGGGGACGCCGACGACGCCGACGTTCGGCTCGATGGTGGCGAACGGGTAGTTGGCCGCCAGGACGTCGTTCTTGGTCAGGGCGTTGAAGAGGGTCGACTTGCCGACATTCGGCAGGCCGACGATTCCGATCGTGAGCGACACGTGACGACTTCCCGGGACGAGGAGGGGACGAAAGCTACCGGTCAATTCTACGTGCGGCCGCCGCACCCGGCGGACGGGCGCCCGCCGGCACCGGGGGGCGCACGGACCGACACAGCCAACCAATCGGCGCACCACGGATGTTTCGTGCCACTTCGGGCCCTACGGTGGAGAAGTGCAGCATCACAGTACGGGTACACCTCATTACGCCGAACACCACCGACGCTCCCCCGGCAGCCGGCTCCCCCGCCCCGCCCGCGGCGCCGCCTTCCCCCGCCGGGCGCCGGAGGCGAGCCGCAGGGAGGCCCGTCGCGGCCAGGCGCAGACGGCAGCCGGCCGTACCGCCCTCCGCCGACCCGTACCGCCGGTGCTCGAAACCCTCCTGGCGCCCCCCGGCCCCCGGCTCACCGCGCTGGGCGCGGGCCTGGGCGCCGCCGGGGTGATGCTGCTCACCGGGTTGCTGCTGGCGCTGTTCGACGCCCACGCCCCGCGTTTCCACGGCGTCGTCTTCGTCCTGGTGTGCGTCCTGGCCGGCTCCTGGGTCCGGCCCACCGACGCCGTCACCGCGCCCGTCGCCGCCCCGCTGGCCTTCGCCGCGGGCGTCCTGGCCGCCGGGCTCGGGGGCAGCGGCGGGCTCACGGGGCAGTTGATGACGGCCGGCACGGAGCTGGCGCTGCAGGCCCCCTGGCTGTACGCGGGCACGCTGGTCGCCGCGGTGATCGCGGTGCTGCGCCGGGGCGCGCTGATGCAGGTCAGGCGGGCCCGGCGGCCGGCGGTACGCCGACAGCCGCCGGCGCAGCGCCGGCCGTAGACCTCAGTCGGACAGCGCCGCCGCGGCCTCCGCGCGCAGGTCGCGGCGCAGCTCCTTCGGCAGCGAGAACGTGATCGACTCCTGTACGGGCTGGACCACGTCCACGTCCCCGTACCCCCGCTCGGCCAGCCACTCCAGCACGCCGTCGACCAGCACCTCCGGCACCGAAGCGCCCGAGGTCACGCCGACCGTGGTGACGCCCGCCAGCCAGGCCTCGTCGATCTCCTCGGGGCCGTCGACCAGATACGAGGCGTCCGCACCGGCGCCGACGGCGACCTCGACCAGGCGCTTGGAGTTCGAGGAGTTCTGCGAGCCGACGACGATCACCAGCTCGGAGTCCGCACCGATCATCTTCACCGCGGTCTGCCGGTTCTGCGTGGCGTAGCAGATGTCGTCGCTGGGCGGGCTGATCAGCTTCGGGAACTTCTCCTGGAGCCGCTCGACGGTCTCCATGGTCTCGTCGACGGAGAGGGTGGTCTGGGACAGCCAGACGATCTTGTCCGGGTCCCGCACCTCCACCTTGTCCACGTCGTCGGGGCCGTCGACCAGGGTGATGTGCTCGGGCGCCTCGCCGGTGGTGCCGATGACCTCCTCGTGGCCCTCGTGGCCGATGAGGAGGATGTCGTAGTCCTCCTTGGCGAACCGCACGGCCTCCTTGTGCACCTTCGTGACCAGCGGACACGTGGCGTCGATGGTCGCGAGCCGGCCGCGCGCGGCCTCCTCGTGCACCTCGGGCGAGACGCCGTGCGCGGAGAACATCACGATGTTGCCCGCCGGCACCTCCTCCGTCCGCTCGACGAAGATCGCGCCCTTGCGTTCGAGCATCTTGACGACGTACTTGTTGTGCACGATCTCGTGGCGGACGTAGACCGGCGCCCCGTACTTCTTCAGCGCCTCCTCCACGGCGATGACCGCGCGGTCGACGCCCGCACAGTAGCCGCGGGGAGCGGCGAGGAGGACCCGGCGGGCAAAAGCAGCGGCTGCAGTCATGTGTCCCATCGTACGGAACGGCCCGCGGCGCCCGGCAACGGTGCACGGCGGCTTGCGGCGGGGTTGTGACAACGGCCGCGCACGCCCCCCGGCGGCGGACCGGCCGCGCTGTCCGACCCGGCCGCTAGCCTGGGCCGCATGACCGTCAACTCAGCCGAAACGCCCCTCCCCGTCGGCGAGGTCTCCCAGAAGATCGGCGGCTGGATCGACAAGCTCGGCTCGGTCTGGGTCGAGGGCCAGATCACCCAGCTCTCCCGGCGCCCCGGCGCGGGCGTGGTGTTCCTGACGCTGCGCGACCCGTCGTACGAGGTGTCGCTGACCGTCACGTGCTATCGCCAGGCGTTCGACGCGGTCGCCGACGTGGTGCGCGAGGGCTCGCGGATCGTGGTCCTCGCCAAGCCGGTCTGGTACGCGAAGAACGGCAGCCTCTCGCTGCGTGCCACGGAGATCCGCCTGGTGGGGATGGGTGAGCTGCTGGCGCGGCTGGAGCTGCTGAAGAAGACGCTGACGGCGGAGGGCCTGTTCGACCCGGCGCGCAAGAAGCCGCTGCCGTTCCTGCCCAACCGGATCGGGCTGGTGACGGGGCGGGCGTCGGCGGCCGAGCGGGACGTGCTGGAGACGGCGCGGCACCGGTGGCCGGCGGTGCGCTTCGAGGTGCGGCCGGTGGCCGTGCAGGGGGCGTACGCGGTGGCGCAGGTGATCGAGGCGCTGCGGGAGCTGGACGGGCATCCGGACGTGGACGTGATCATCGTCGCGCGGGGCGGCGGCAGTGTGGAGGACCTGCTGCCGTTCTCCGACGAGCGGCTGATCCGGGCGGTCGCCGACTGCCGTACACCGGTGGTCTCGGCGATCGGGCACGAGCCGGACAACCCGCTGCTGGACTACGTTGCCGACCTGCGCTCCCGCACGCCCACGCACGCGGCGAAGGACACCGTGCCGGACGTCGGCGAGGAGCGGGTCCGGATCCAGCAGCTGCGCGACCGGGCGCTGCGGGTGGTGACCGGGCGGCTCGAGCGCGAGGAGCGGGGGCTGGACGACTGGATGAGCCGGCCGTCGATAGCGGACCCGTACTGGATCACGGACGACCGCGCGGAGGAGCTCGACGCCCTGCTCGAGCGCAGCCGGCGGACCCTGGGGCATCTGCTGGACCGCGCGGAGTCGGAGCTGACGCACACCCGTGCCCGGGTGGTGGCGCTGTCGCCGGCGGCGACCCTGAAGCGGGGGTACGCGGTGCTGCAGCGCGCGGACGGCTCGGCCGTCCGGGAGCCGGCGGAGGTCGCCGCCGGCGAGGAGCTGCGGGCTCGGGTCGCCGGGGGCGAGTTCGGCGTGGTCGTGGGGCCGGAGGACTGAGGCCTCAGCCCTCCTCCGGGAGCTCCTCGGCCAGCGCCGCGTCGAGGCGCTCGCGCGCGCCCTCCAGCCAGCGGCGGCAGATCTTCGCCAGCTCCTCCCCGCGCTCCCACAGCGCCAGGGACTCCTCGAGCGTCGCCCCGCCCGCCTCCAGCCGGCGCACGACCTGGATCAGCTCGTCACGGGCCTGCTCGTAGCCGAGCGAGCTCTGCTCTTCCGTCTGCGTCATACGCGCCAGCCTAGGCGGTACGACTGACAGCCCCGCGCGCCGCTGTGACGCCCCTCACGGACGCCCGGCCATTAGTTGAACTCTCACCTTCATCGGCGTACGGTTGCACATGCAAGTTGTTCAATTCTGAACCATTGAGGATTTTCACCATGCACCTCGCTCTCGACCCCGCCGCCCAGGACCTGCTCTTCCGCCAGGCCCGCACCGCGAACTCCTTCACCGGGGAGCCGGTCTCCGACGAGCAGGTCCAGGCGATCTACGACCTGGTGAAGTACGCCCCCACCGCCTTCAACCAGCAGCCGCTGCGCGTGATCCTGGTCCGCTCCCCCGAGGCCCGCGAGCGCCTGGTGAACCACCTCGGCGACGGCAACAAGGAGAAGACCCGCACCGCCCCGCTGACCGCGATCCTGGTGGCCGACAACGAGTTCCACGAGGAGCTGCCGACCCAGTTCCCCGCGTTCCCCGAGGCCAAGGACATGTTCTTCGGCGAGCGCCCGGTCCGCGAGGCCTCCGCCGCCTTCAACGCCGCCCTCCAGGTCGGCTACTTCATCGTGGGCGTCCGCGCCGCCGGCCTGGCCGCGGGCCCGATGACCGGCTTCGACGCCGAGGGCATCAACAAGGAGTTCCTGGACGGCGACCACCACGTCCTGGCCGTGGTGAACATGGGCCGCCCGGGCGAGGACGCCTTCTACCCGCGCGGTCCGCGGCTGGCGTACGACGAGGTCGTCACCACCGTCTGACGCACCCGTCACCCGATGACACGACGGCGGCCCCCCATCCGGTCGAAAAACCGGAAGGAGGGCCGCCGTTTGGCATCAGCGAATACGCGGGGCTCAGCGCGGGGCCGGCTCCAGCGCGGCCGCGACAGCCTTGATCTGGGCCGCCGAGCCCGTACCGATGACGACGGTGACGCCGTCGGCATCGTGCTTGACGAGGGCGTCGTACTTGCCGCCCTCGTAGCGCTGCCAGTCCGCGCCGCCGATCCGCTCGACCGCGTCCGTCTTCCGCGCCTCGTGCGTGACCTTCTCGACGAACCTGTCGGTGTCCTTCGCCGCCTGCTCCACCCCGACGTACTCCTCGTCGGAGGTGACGAACCCGAGATGCCAGTGCGGGCCGAACTGCGGGTCGGGTGTGTAGCGCACCGACGTCGCCCGGTTCCCGTCGGGCAGACCCTTCGGCGGGGCGAGCACCGTGTACGGCGCCACCCGGCCGGCCTGCTTGAACTCCTGGGCGTACGGGACCACCTGGACGGGATCGCCGTCACCGTCCCGGGGGATGAACAGCAGCCACACCGCCAGCGCGAAGGCGCAGGTCACCAGCATCGACAGGATGAGGTTGCGGACGGTCTGGCGGGAGGCACGGGAGCGGGCACTGTTCTGCGACACCCCTCCATCGTCCCCCATGGCGGCGGTCACACCCCCCTCGGGGCGCGGCAAGGCCCGTACGGCTGTGAGAGGCGTCGCATCAGGGCGCTCATCCGTGTGGCCCCCTGCTCATAATGACGATCAACCGATAAGGTCGAAGGACCCTCACCCTCCGGGCGCTCCGGACCAGAAAGGCTCAAAAATGACCGAATCGACTCATCACATGCCGGAACAGCTTGAGGTGAGCCCGGAAGCGCCCGACCGCAACCTCGCCCTCGAGCTCGTCCGCGTCACCGAGGCCGCCGCCATGTCCGCCGGCCGGTGGGTCGGGCGGGGCGACAAGAACGGCGCGGACGGGGCGGCCGTGAAGGCCATGCGGACGTTGATCTCGACCGTCTCGATGAACGGTGTCGTCGTCATCGGCGAGGGGGAGAAGGACGACGCTCCGATGCTGTTCAACGGTGAGCGGGTGGGTGACGGCACCGGTGCGGAGTGCGACGTCGCCGTCGACCCGGTCGACGGGACGACTCTGACGGCCAAGGGCATGGGCAACGCCGTTTCGGTGATGGCGGTCGCCGAGCGGGGGTCGATGTTCGATCCGTCGGCCGTCTTCTACATGGACAAGCTGGCTACCGGGCCGGAGGCGGCCGAGTTCGTCGATATCGACGCGCCCGTGGAGACCAATATCCGGCGGGTGGCCAAGGCCAAGGGGTCGTCCGTGCAGGACGTCACCGTGGTGGTGCTGGACCGGCCCCGGCACGACGGGATCGTGCGGGAGATCCGGGAGACCGGGGCGCGGATCAAGTTCATCGCCGACGGCGATGTCGCCGGGGCGATCATGGCTGTGCGGGAGGGGACGGGCGTCGATCTGATGCTCGGCATCGGGGGGACGCCCGAGGGGGTCATCGCCGCCTGCGCGATCAAGTGCCTCGGGGGGTCGTTCCAGGGGAAGCTGTGGCCGAAGGACGCCGCGGAGCGCCAGCGGGCGCTGGATGCGGGGCATTCTCTCGACCGGGTGCTGCATGTGGAGGATCTGGTGGCGGGGGAGAACGTGTTCTTCGTCGCCACCGGGATCACTGACGGGGATCTGCTGCGGGGGGTGCGGTATCGGGCTGAGACCGCGTATACGCAGTCGCTGGTCATGCGGTCGAAGAGCGGGACGATTCGGCAGATCGAGTCGTCGCACAAGTTGGCGAAGCTGCGGGCGTATTCTGCGGTCGACTTCGACAGGGCTCAGTAGCGCCGGCTGACGCGCATCGGCGCTTCGCGCCGAGTCCTCAAACGCCGGACGGGCTGGATGTGCGGTTGCGTCGGCTGACGCGCATCGGCACTTCGTGCCAATGTCCTCAAACGCCGGACGGGCTGAATGTGCCGTAGCGCCGGCTGACGCGCATCGGCACTTCGTGCCAATGTCCTCAAACGCCGGACGGGCTGAATGTGCCGTAGCGCCGGCTTTCGCGTATCGGTGCTTCGCGCCGATGTCCTCGGGCGCCGGGCGGGTTCGCATGCGGTTTGCGTCGGATGACGTGCACGCATTTCAGCCCGTCCGGCGTTTGAGGACTTCGGTGCGAAGCGCCGAAACGCGTCAGCCGGCGCAAACCGGCATTCCGCCCGTCGAACGGCTACGCCACGTCCGCCGACGACGACGGCGTCGGCCGCCTGCGGCGGCGGGAGAGGACCACCCGGCGTTCCGCTGCCGTCAGGCCGCCCCAGACGCCGTACGGCTCCGGCTGGAGCAGGGCGTGCTCGCGGCAGTCCAGCATCACCGGGCAGCGGGCGCACACGCGCTTCGCGGCAGCCTCGCGGGAGAGGCGGTCCGCGGTCGGTTCCTTGGAGGGGGCGAAGAACAGCCCCGCCTCGTCACGGCGGCAGGCGGCGTCCGCATGCCAGGGCCCGTCATCGTCCGCTGCGCGTGACCGCTGACGCGGCACCCTGGCGGTGGGGACATCGCGCAGTGGCTGATGATGCGGGAGTTGCAGCACGGTCTACTCCTGACGACATCGTTGGCGAACCAGGCGGGTCACGCTGCTACGGCTCACGGTGGGTGCGAGTGCCGTGTGGCGCAGGGTGCGATGCGTGGAGTCCTACCCGCTGTACGCACTCCTAAGCGCACAGCTGCGGCGGGCGGGGAACCCCTGTTCCCCGCCCGCCGCGCCGGTCGAGGAGGTGGTCAGGGCAGGGAGGCCACCGGCCCGTTGAAGAGATACGTGGTACGGGCAACCGGGTCGCCCGCCGCCAGGGGCAGCGGACATTCGCCGTCCACACCCTCGCTGGGCTCGCAACCCCGGCCGTCGTAGGCCGCCGCCGCGGTGCCGTACTGCTCCAGCATCGCCCCGGTGGAGGGGTCGACGATCCAGTGCGGGTTCGCCGTGATCCCCTGCTCGTCGGGCTGGTCGTACGTCCAGCTCACCTCCGTCCCCCTGCGGCCCTCCGTGTCGCGCGCACCAGGCCTGACCTCGGCTCCCGGCGTCCGCGCCATCACCCGGTACAGGGCGGCGCGGACGTCCGCCCTCGCGGGCGAGCGGCTCAGCAGTTCGCCGGCCTGCCGTACGACCTGCGCGTTCGCCTCACCGCCTGCGGCGCCCTCGGACAGGCGGCGTCGCAGGGCGGCCGGGTCCGCCGGCAGGTCCCGGACCTCGTCCCAGCCCACGAGCTCGTCGCCGACCAGCCAGTTGGGGCCCGCGAACAGCTGCTTCCTTTGCCCGCCCGGCCCCACCCCGACCGGTTTCCACTCGGTGCCGTCCCCGCCCAGCATGCGGTCCGGGGCGAGATAGGTGGTGTGGGTCATGGGTGCGCCGCCGAACAGCGACTCGCGCTCGGTGATCTTCCAGTACGGGCCGTCGTCGGGCGCCCGCTGGGCCCGGTCCGCCACCGTGTCGAAGAACGCCGCCGCGGCGACCTCGGCGCTCGGCCCGCCGCCCCCCGTATCCACCACCGGCACCACAACCCCCGCCGCCGTCGCCGCCGCCACCGCCACCGCCGCGGCGAGGAACCCCCGGCGGCGGTGCGGGCGGACGGTGACCGCCGAAGACGCCGTGCGGAGCGCCGCATGGGCTGCCACCAGGACCGCCGGGTCGGGCTCCGGAACGGCGCCGGCCGCGATCAGGGTGTCCGCGCCGGGGAAGTCGAGTACGTCGTGCTGTTCCTGCCTGCTCATGCGAGCTCCCCCTTCAGGGAACGGAGGTCGGACAGCCCGTCGCGCAGCCGGGTGCGGGCGCGGTGGAGGCGGGAGCGTGCCGTGCCGGGCGGGACGCCGACCACGGCGGCCGCCTCCGCGGGGCTCAGCTGCTCCCAGGCCACCAGGAGCAGCAGTTCCCGTTCCACCGCGGGCAGCGCCGCGATCCGCCGGCGCAGCTCCGGGCCGACGGCGGCGGCGTCCAGGCGCCGGTCCACCGCCTGCCACGGGTCCGCGTCGGCCGACGGCGTCATCCCCGAGGGCTCGCGGGCGGCGCGCTCCCAGTGCCGGGCCAGCACGTTACGCGCGACCCCGAAGAGCCAGGCCCTGGCGGGCCCGCGGCCGGCGTCGTACGTCCGCCGCCGGGCGTACGCCTGCAGCCACACCTCGCCGAGCAGATCGTCGGCGGCGAGCGGCGCGCGTCGTACGAGATAGCCGTGCAGCGCCACGGAGTGCCGCCGGACCAGCGGCTCGAACGCCTCCGGCGCGTGTCGTGCCCGCACGAGCAGCTGCTCGTCGGGAACGAAGTCCGGAACGGGATCGGAACGCATCGGCCCCCCTGTCCGTGACCGCCCGGGCGGCGGTCTCACCCGGTACTTGCGGGCGGGGGCCGAAAGCGTTCGCGGGCGTCAGTGTCCGAGGTGTTTGCGCAGCTTGTCGGAGAGGTCCTTGACGACCTTCCCCCGCTTCGGCTTGGCGTCCACGCCGCCCATGATGGCCAGCCCCTCGATGATCACCACGGGAGCGCCGGGCTCCACGGCCTCCATCGCCTTGACGTCGAAGCCGCCCATGATGCCCATCCCGGACTCGCGCAGCGTCACGTTCTCCGGGACCCGGATGCTCACGCCGCCGCACAGCGAGAAGGTGTTGATGACCACCGTCTGGTGCTCGAAGATCGCCTCCGTGAGGTCGATGTCGACCCCGCCGCAGATCGCCACCGCGTTGATCCGCGCCGGCACCCGCCAGCGGCCCTTGCGGACGGCGCCGCCGAGGATCGCCACCAGATTCTGCTTCGCGGCCGGCGGGGCGCCCCAGCTGTACGACGACGAGGTGGCCGGCGCGGGCTCCGCGGCGGCCTCGGGGCGGCCGGCGGGCAGGTCGGCGACGTAGACCTCCAGCTCCGCCACCGTCTTCGCCCCGTACACGCCCTCGATCCGCTCGGCGTGCTCCGCGGCGTCCAGCCGGCCCTCGGCCAGCGCCTCGCGGAGGATCTCCGCCACCCGGTCGCGGTCGGCGTCCGAGGCGCGCAGGGCGGCGGGCGTGCGCTCGCCGGCGGGGGCGGGCTTGACCATGTCGACGGCGTCGGGCTTGTCGAGGGGTGCGGGCGCTGAGTCAGTCACAGAACGAGCGTAGCCAGACGCGATACATCGTGACTAGTGGGGAAACCCCCTAGGGGGCGCGCTCCATCCGCGCGAGCGACCTCACAGCAAACCACGCGCCCGCCCGCTCTACCCTGGTAGCACCAGCCGAAGCCGCCTGCGACCCCGTAGATCAAGGAACCCACAGCATGCCGGAGTTTGCCTACACCGACCTCCTCCCTCTCGGCGAGGACAGCACCGAGTACCGCCTCGTCACCGCCGAGGGCGTCTCGACCGTCGAGGGGCCGGACGGCCGCACCTTCCTGAAGGTCGAGCCGGAGGCGCTGCGCAAGCTCGCGGAGGAGGCGATGCACGACATCTCCCACTTCCTGCGCCCGGCCCACCTGACCCAGCTCCGGAAGATCTGCGACGACCCCGAGGCCAGCCCGAACGACAAGTTCGTCGCCCTCGACCTGCTGAAGAACGCGAACATCGCCGCCGCCGGCGTGCTGCCCATGTGCCAGGACACCGGCACGGCGATCGTGATGGGCAAGCGCGGCCAGAACGTCCTCACCGAGGGCGGCGACGAGGAGGCCCTCAGCCGCGGCGTGTACGACGCGTACACCCGGCTGAACCTGCGGTACTCGCAGATGGCCCCGCTGACCATGTGGGACGAGAAGAACACCGGCTCCAACCTGCCGGCGCAGATCGAGCTGTACGCGACGGACGGCGGCGCGTACAAGTTCCTCTTCATGGCCAAGGGCGGCGGCTCGGCGAACAAGTCGTACCTCTTCCAGGAGACGAAGGCCGTCCTCAACGAGGCGTCCATGATGACGTTCCTCGAGGAGAAGATCCGCTCGCTGGGTACGGCCGCCTGCCCGCCGTATCACCTGGCGATCGTCGTCGGCGGCACGTCCGCGGAGTTCGCCCTGAAGACGGCGAAGTACGCCTCCGCCCACTACCTCGACGAGCTCCCCACCGAGGGCTCCCCGACCGGGCACGGCTTCCGGGACACGGAGCTGGAGCAGAAGGTGTTCGAGCTGACGCAGAAGCTCGGCATCGGCGCCCAGTTCGGCGGCAAGTACTTCTGCCACGACGTCCGCGTCGTCCGCCTCCCCCGGCACGGCGCCTCCTGCCCCGTCGCGATCGCCGTGTCCTGCTCGGCGGACCGCCAGGCGCTCGCCAAGATCACGGCGGAGGGCGTCTTCCTGGAGCAGCTGGAGAAGGACCCGGCGCGCTTCCTGCCCGACACCACCGACGCGCACCTCGACGAGGGCGACGTGGTGAAGGTCGACCTCAGCCGGCCGATGGACGAGATCCTCGCCGAGCTCACCAAGTACCCGGTCAAGACCCGGCTCTCCCTCACCGGCCCGCTGGTCGTCGCCCGCGACATCGCGCACGCGAAGATCAAGGAGCGGCTGGACGCGGGCGAGGAGATGCCGCAGTACCTGAAGGACCACCCGGTCTACTACGCCGGCCCCGCGAAGACCCCCGAGGGCTACGCCTCCGGCTCCTTCGGCCCGACGACGGCCGGGCGGATGGACGCGTACGTCGAGCAGTTCCAGGCGGCGGGCGGCTCCAAGGTGATGCTGGCCAAGGGCAACCGCTCCAAGCAGGTCACCGACGCCTGCGACGCGCACGGCGGCTTCTACCTGGGCTCGATCGGCGGGCCGGCGGCGCGGCTGGCGCAGGACTGCATCAAGAAGGTCGAGACGGTCGAGTACGCGGAGCTCGGTATGGAAGCGGTGTGGAGGATCGAGGTGGAGGACTTCCCGGCGTTCATCGTGGTCGACGACAAGGGAAATGACTTCTTCACGGATCCGGGCCCGGTCAAGCCGCTGGTGACGAGCATCCCGGTGCGCCCCGGCGCGTAACGGCTACTCGAACACCACCGCCCACGGCCGGTCCGTCCCCTCGGACCGGCCGCGGTCGTACGGATCGGGCGCGCCGCCCGCCAGGGCCCGCGCCGCCACACCGGTGAACGTCCGCGCCGCGGGGTGGGCGGATTCCGGCCAGACGCCCGCGAGGCGGCGGACCAGGGGCCGGCCGGTGAGCGGGCGCCAGGTGACCCGGGGTTCCTTGCGGGCCACGGGGCCGGCGTCGAATGCCACCCCCCGGCCGGCGGTCACCAGGGCCAGCTGGAACTCCGGGTCCGCCGCGTGCCGTATCCGCCCCGGGACGAAGCCCTCCGTGCGGCAGACGGCGAGGAGGTCGTCGTACCAGTCGGCGGCGTGGGAGCGGGGGAAGAGCACCAGGTCGTTTCCGGCCAGGTCGGCGAGGGAAAGCGACGCGAGCCGCGCCAGCGGCGACGTTCGCGGCAGCACCACCCCCAGCGGCGCCTCGGCGACCGGTCCCGTCCGCAGGCCGGCGGTGTCGGCCGGAAGCTGCAGCAGCCCGGCGTCGAGTCCGCCGGAGAGCAGCAGCCGGATCTGCTCGTCCGTCGTCAGCTCCAGCAGGTCCACCTCGAGCCCCGCCCGCGCGCACGCGTCCATCAGCTCCGCCAGCGCCCCCGCCCCGGCGGCCGGCGGCACTCCCGCCCGCAGCACGCCCAGCGCACCCTCTCCGGCCCGGCGGGCCAGCGCGCGCAGGCGGTCCTCGCGGGCGAGGAGCTGCCGTATCTCGTCGAGCACGACCGCCCCGCCGGGCGTGAGCCGGATCTGGCGCCGGGAGCGGTCGAAGAGCTCGACGCCGAGCTCCTTCTCCACCCGCCGTACGGCCTGACTCACCGGCGGCTGCGCCATGGTGAGCCTGCGGGCGGCCCGGCCGAAGTGCAGTTCGTCGGCGACGGCCACCACAATGCGCAGGTGTCGCAGAAGATCCACAACGACGACCCTAGTCGAGGGAGGCCCCATGCGGTCCGCCGCCGAGGAGATCCGCCGGGTGTTCGAGGCGGTCGGCGCCGATGGTCAGGTGCACGCGGTGCCGATCGGCGACAGCACAAGCGAAGTCGATCTCAGGGCAGGTGAACCAGCAGTCATCGCCTCCCTCTTCAAGGTCCCCCTGGTCCTGGAGTTCGCCCGCCAGTGCGCCGCCGGCCAGCTCGACCCCCGCGAGCGGGTGCGGGTGACCGCCGAACACCGGCTCGGCGGCTGGGGTACGGGCGGCTGCGCGGACGACGTGGAGCTGTCGCTGCGCGACCTGGCGTTCTTCGCGCTGTCCATCACCGACAACGCCGCCGCCGACCTGCTGCTGGACCGCGTCGGACTCGACACCGTACGGCTGCTGGCCCAGGAGCTGGGGCTGACCTCGATGCGGCTGACGGGCGGCTCGCGGGAGGTGCTGCGCCTGATGCTGGCGGACGTCGGCGCCGCGACACCGGCCGAGTTCGCGGAGCGCTACCGGGCGCTGGACGACGCCGCGAAGACCCGGCTCAGCGCCCTGGACCCGGCGCGCACCAACTCCGCCGCGCCCCGCGACATCACCCGGCTCCTCCGGCTCGTCTGGCGCGACGAGGCGGGCACGGCCCAAGCCTGCGCGGTCGTCCGGGACCTGATGGGTCACCAGGTCTTCCGGCACCGGCTGCCGACGGGGTTCCCGGCGGACGTACGGATCGCCGCCAAGACCGGGACCCTGCCGGGGCTGCACATCGAGGCGGGCGTGATCCAGCCACCCGGCCCGGACGCGTACGTGGTGGCCGTGTTCGCCCGTACCCGCCGCCCGAACGCCCGGCTGCCGGAGGTGGACGCCGCGATCGGGACGGCGGCGCGGCTGGCGGTGGAGGCGCTGCAGGCGGTGTGACCTGCACCGATATCCGTACGGATATGAACGGGCGCCCGGATTGGTCTTGGACGCGGGCAATCCGCCCCTGCTGTCATACCGGCATGTCGAAGATCAAGAACTCCCGCCGCTCCGTCCTGCGCGGACTCGCCCTCGGCGCCACCGCGCCCCTGCTCCCGGCGCTCGCGGACACCGCGTCGGCCGCCCCGCGCCCCCTGTCCGCCGGCGACGCCTCCTTCCGCTGGCTCGGCACCTCCGGCTGGCGGATCGACGCGGCCGGACAGACGCTGCTGGTCGACCCGTACGTGACGCGCTTCGCGACCGGAATCTTCGCGCCGCCGTTCAACAGCAAAACCGTGCTCCCGGCCACCAACGCCACCCGGGCCGACGAACTCTGCGGCACCCCCGACTGGATCCTGGTCACCCACTCCCACTGGGACCACATCGCCGACGTCCCGTACCTGGCCGAAAAGCACCTGAATGCCCGCGTGATCGGCACCGAGACCACCCGCCATCTCCTCGTCGCCTGGGGCGTGGACCCCGACCGGATCATCGTCGTACGCGGCGGCGAGACCCTCGACCTCGGCGGCGGCCTGATCGCCGAGATCGCCGCGAGCCTGCACAGCCGCAACAAGACCTGGTCCTACTTCGCCCCCGGCACCCTCACCGCTCCCCCGGCCGCCGCGCCGGAGAACATCTCCGACCTCCCCGAGGGCAACACCCTCGCCTTCCTCGTGAAGGCCGGGTCGGACGGCCCGTCGGTATTCCTCATGGGCGCCAGTGACATCGACGAGCGGGCCGTGGCCGGAATGCGCCCGCAGATCGCGATGGTCGCCACCGAGTCCACGTTCCACCGCGCCCACCGCTACGTGCCCCGGCTGCTGGAGGCGATCGGCCGCCCGGAGGTCGTCGTTCCCGTGCACTGGGACAACTTCGAGACGGACCTCGGCCCCGAGGTGGTCCCGGACACGACCATGGACCTGACGGGCCTGATCGACCAGGTGCGCCGTCTCTCCCCCGGCACCCGGATCGTCCTGCCCGACTACCGCACCGTCTACGGCGGCGACATGCGCCCGAGGTAACGCGGATCGGGGAGACGAAGAGGTCACAGTGGAGCCGGTCCCGGGAACACCGCCGGGGCCGGCGGTGCTGATCCAGCCGGAGGTGGACGACGTGACCAGCGACAGCACATGGCGTACCGAGCACGACTCCATGGGAGAGGTGCGGGTCCCCGCGCACGCCAAATGGCGCGCCCAGACCCAGCGCGCGGTGGAGAACTTCCCCGTGTCGGGGCAGCGCCTCGAGCGGGCGCACATCGCGGCGCTCGCGCGGATCAAGGCGGCGGCGGCGACCGTCAACGCGGAGCTCGGGGTGCTCGACAAGGACATCGCGGAGGCGATCCGGGACGCGGCGGAGGAGGTGGCCGCCGGTAAGTGGGACGAGCACTTTCCCGTCGACGTCTTCCAGACGGGCTCGGGCACCTCGTCGAACATGAACGCCAACGAGGTCATCGCCACCCTCGCCACGGAGCGCCTGGGCCGCCCCGTCCACCCCAACGACCACGTCAACGCCTCCCAGTCGTCCAACGACGTCTTCCCCTCCTCCGTCCACATCGCGGCGACCTCGGCCGTGGTCCACGACCTCGTCCCGGCGCTGACCCGGCTCGCGGAGTCGCTGGAGGCCAAGGCGGCGGAGTTCGCGGACGTGGTGAAGTCGGGGCGGACGCATCTGATGGACGCCACGCCCGTCACCCTCGGGCAGGAGTTCGGCGGTTACGCGGCGCAAATGCGCCACGGTGTCGAGCGGCTCGAGGCGTCGCTGCCCCGGCTGGCCGAGCTGCCGCTGGGGGGTACGGCCGTGGGCACCGGGATCAACACGCCGCCCGGCTTCTCCGCCGCGGTGATCGCCGAGGTGGCGCGGGCGACGGGGCTGGCGCTGACGGAGGCCCGCGACCACTTCGAGGCGCAGGGCGCGCGGGACGGCCTGGTGGAGACGTCGGGGCAGCTGCGGACGGTCGCCGTCGGGCTGACGAAGATCGCCAACGATCTGCGCTGGATGGCGTCCGGCCCCCGTACGGGCCTGGGCGAGATCGGCCTGCCCGATCTGCAGCCCGGCTCCTCGATCATGCCGGGCAAGGTGAACCCGGTGATCCCGGAGGCGGTGCTGATGGTGGCCGCGCAGGTCATCGGCAACGACGCGACCGTGGCGACGGCCGGCGCGTCGGGGAACTTCGAGCTGAACGTGATGCTCCCGGTGATGGGCAAGAACCTCCTGGAGTCGATCCGCCTGCTGGCGAACGCCTCCCGCCTCCTCGCCGACCGCACGGTCGACGGGATCACCGCGAACGTCGGGCGGGCCCGGGAGTACGCCGAGTCCTCGCCGTCCGTGGTGACCCCGCTGAACCGCTATATCGGGTACGAGGAGGCCGCGAAAGTGGCGAAGACCTCTCTCGCCGAACGCAAGACCATCCGCCAGGTGGTCCTCGAACGCGGCTACCTCGAACGCGGCCTGCTCACGGAGGCCCAGCTCGACGAGGCCCTCGACGTGCTGCGGATGACCCGCCCCGAGTCCCTATAGCACACCCGGGCGGGACGGCCCGCACCCGCCCCGGCGCGAGGACCGGACCGCGGTCCGGCGGGCCGTACCATCGTGGGATGGCCACGACGGACACGACCCCCGAGAACGGCCCGCACCGGCTCGGTGCGGGCCGTCGCTGGGCGCCCGGGGAGCACATCCTGTGGCGCTACCGCGGCAACGGCACGGACGCCGTGCACATCTGCCGCCCGGTCACGGTCGTACGGGACGACGCGGACCTCCTCGCCGTCTGGCTGGCCCCCGGCACCGCCTGCGTACGGCCGGAGATGGTGGACGGCACCCCGCTGCACGTGGAGCCGCTCGCCACCCGGTACACCAGGCCGCGGCGGCTCGTACGGACCCAGTGGTTCGGTACCGGGGTGCTCAAGCTGGCGCGGCCCGGGGAGCCTTGGTCGGTATGGCTGTTCTGGGAGCAGGGCTGGCGGTTCAAGAACTTCTACGTCAATCTCGAGGAGCCGCTGACCCGCTGGGCCGGCGGGGTCGACTCGCAGGACCACTTCCTCGACATCGCCGTGCTGCCCGACCGGAGCTGGTCCTGGCGCGACGAGGACGAGTTCGAGGAGGCCCAGCGAGCTGGGCTGATGCCGCCCGGACAGGCGCGCGAGGTGCGTGCGGCGGGGGCGGCGGCGGTGGCCGCGATCATGGCGTGGGGTGCGCCGTTCACGGACGGATGGGAGCATTGGCGGCCGGATCCGGCGTGGCGGACACCGGCGCTCCCGGCGGACTGGGACGAAACTCCGGCGCGTATGTCTGCATGAGCCTCTTGATGCGCCCCCGTCCCTCAAACGTAGGATCGTCATCCACACTGCAATGCCAGCAACTCGCTTGATGCGACGACAAATTGATGTGGCCTCAACCGGGGCCGTGGGGCCGACGGACGGGTAGCGAATCGTGACGGAGCGCGAGGAAGGAACGGCCGCCCTGCGGTCGGGCAGGCGTGACGGCGGATCCGCGGATCCCGGTGCCGGGCGTCTCCCCGAGCCGCCGGCGCCGCGCCGGGCACCGGACGACGTCCGGCCCAGGCCGCAGCACCGGGACACGGGTGAGTCGACGGGACCGCTGCCGGTCCCGGTGGCGCCGCCGGACACCAGCGGCTCGGCGCGGCTGCGCTTCGTCGGCGCGGCCACCCGCCGGATCGCCCGGGGCATCGACCTGGACGAGATCGTGCTGGGCCTGTGCCGCTCGGTGGTGCCGGCGTTCGCCGACGCGATCCTCGTCTATCTGCGCGATCCGCTGCCGGTGGGCGACGAGCAGCCGGCGGAGCCGTTCCTGCTGCGGCTGCGCCGCACCGACCAGGACACGGCGGCCGACGGCGTGCCGCCGCTGCCGGGGCCGACGGATCTGGTCGAGGTGGCGCACATGGGCGCCCTGTCGGAGGTGCTGCGCGGGGTGCGGCCGGTCTTCGGCGACTCCCTCGCCGCCCGCGGGGCGCTCACCGAGCTGGTCGGCAGGGCGACCTCCCTGCCGCCCGGCCGGCGCACGATCATCGCGCCGCTGCGCGGCCGGCGCCGGGTGACCGGCGTGGTCGTACTGCTGCGGGGCGGCGCGCGCGACCCGTACGAGCGCAACGACCTGCTGGTCGCCGCCCAGCTGGCCACGCACACGGCGCTGGGCATCGACAAGGCGGAGGTCTACCGCCGCGAGGCGTACATCGCCGACGAGCTGCAGCGCACCATGCTCCCGGAGTCCCTGCCGCAGCCCACCGGCGTCAAGCTGGCCTACCGCTATCTCCCGGCCGCCGAGACCGCCCAGGTCGGCGGCGACTGGTACGACGCGATCCCGCTGCCCGGCAGCCGGGTGGCGCTGGTCGTCGGCGACGTGATGGGCCACTCCGTGTCGTCCGCCGCGATCATGGGCCAGCTGCGCACGGCGACGCAGACGCTGGCCGGCCTCGACCTGCCGCCGCAGGAGGTGCTCCACCATCTGGACGAGCAGGCCCAGCGCCTCGGCGAGGAGCGCATGGCCACCTGTCTGTACGGAATCTACGACCCCATCGCCCAGACCCTGACCCTCGCCAACGCCGGCCATCCGCCGCCGGTGCTGCTGCACAGCGAGGGCCACAGCCAGGTGCTGGAGGTCCCGCCGGGCGCCCCGATCGGGGTGGGCGGCACGGTCTTCGAGTCCATGGAGTTCCCCGTACCGCCCGGCTCCACGCTCGTCCTCTACACGGACGGCCTGGTCGAGTCCCGCCTGTGCGACGTGTGGACCGGCATCGAGCGGCTGTGCGACCGCCTGGTGGCCACGGCGGCGCTCACCGGCCCCGGCCACCCGCCGCCGCTGGAGCCGCTGTGCGACGAGGTCCTGGACGTCCTGGACCCCGCCACGCGCGACGACGACATCGCGCTGCTCGCCGCCCGCCTCGACGGCATCGCGCCGAGCTCGGCCGCCCAGTGGCAGCTGGAGCCGCGGCCGCAGGCCGTGCGTGAGGCCCGCCGCTACGCCCGCGCGGCGCTGACGGGGTGGGGGCTGGAGGACCTCTCCGACTCGGTGGAGCTGCTGGTCAGCGAGGTCGTGACGAACGCCATCCGGTACGCCCGCCGCCCGGTCACGCTGCGCCTCGTGCACGCCGAGCGGCTGCGCTGCGAGGTCGTCGACGACGTCCCGCAGCTCCCCCGGCTGCGCCGCGCGGGCCCGGCGGACGAGGGGGGCCGGGGAATGTTCCTGGTCAACCGGGTCGCCGAGGCCTGGGGCGCGGAGCGGCTGAGCGCGGGGAAAGTGGTCTGGTTCGAGATCTGACGGCGTACGGAAACGGCCCGCCCCGGTTATCCGGGGCGGGCCGTTCTCGTACAGAGGGAGATCAGTCCTGCAGGACCTGCTCCGCGTCCAGCGTCGCGCCGACGGCCTGGATCACCGCGGCGATCTTGAACGCCTCCTGGACGGCCTCACGGTCGAGGCCGGCCTTGCGCACCACCTGCTCGTGCGAGTCCAGGCACTGGCCGCAGCCGTTGATCGCGGACACCGCGAACGACCACAGCTCGAAGTCGACCTTCTCCACGCCGGGGTTGCCGATGACGTTCATCCGCAGGCCCGCCCGCAGCGTCCCGTACTCCGGGTCGGAGAGCAGGTGCCGGGTGCG
This sequence comes from Streptomyces smaragdinus, assembly GCF_009604385.1. GTDB lineage: Bacteria > Actinomycetota > Actinomycetes > Streptomycetales > Streptomycetaceae > Streptomyces > Streptomyces smaragdinus. The sequence goes on along the minus strand of NZ_WEGJ01000013.1, from coordinate 14,759 downwards.
GTAGAAGACGTTGTTCATCTGCATGACGGCGGCGGCCGCCTTGGCGGCGGTGTACGCCTCCGGGGAGAGATTCTCCCTGGCCTGCGGCGCCAGCTCGCGCAGCACGATCGGCGAGCGCGACGCGAGCGCGCAGGCGAGCACCGTGCCCCACAGCTGCTGCTGCGGCAGCGGGCTGTTGCCGATGACCGACCCGAGGTTCAGCTTCAGGTCCTTGGCGTAGTCCGGCAGCGCGGACTTCAGCTCGTCGAGCGCCACGGGGATTACTCCCCGGCCAGCAGGGCGACGGGGTCGAGGGTGCCCTCGCCCTTGTTCCAGTTGCACGGGCACAGCTCGTCGGTCTGCAGCGCGTCCAGCACCCGCAGGACCTCCTTGGGGTTACGGCCCACGGAACCGGCGGTCACCATCGTGAACTGGATCTCGTTGTCGGGGTCAATGACGAACACGGCACGCTGGGCGTAGCCGTCCTCACCCTCGACGCCGCAGTCGCGCATCAGCTCGTGCTTGGGGTCGGCCAGCATCGGGAAGGGCAGGTCACGCAGGTCGGCGTGGTCCTTGCGCCAGGCGTGGTGGACGAACTCGGAGTCGCCGGAGACACCGAGGATCTGCGCGTCACGGTCGGCGAACTCGTCGTTCAGCTTCCCGAAGGCCGCGATCTCCGTCGGACAGACGAAGGTGAAGTCCTTCGGCCAGAAGAAGACGACCCGCCACTTGCCTTCGTAGGTCTTGTGGTCGATCTGGGCGAAGGCCTTGTCCGCGTCGAGGTCGACGCAGGCGGTCAGGTCGTACGAGGGGAACTTGTCACCGACAGTGAGCAACGCTACTCCTTGAGGGACGGATATGCCCGGGTTTGCAGGCAATCCGGAGGTTGGACTTTGTCCAGAGTGCCACAGAGTAGATTGATCAGAGAAATAGGCCGGACGAAGCGATCTTGATCGGAGTGGGTTATCAGTGGCAGTCGATACGGGACGCCGGCCGAGCCTGTCGCAGCTGCGGGCGTTCGCCGCGGTGGCCGAGCAACTGCACTTCCGCGACGCCGCCGCCTCGATCGGTATGAGCCAGCCGGCGCTGTCCGGCGCCGTGGCGGCGCTGGAGGAGACCCTCGGGGTGCGGCTGCTCGAGCGCAGCCGGCGCAAGGTGCTGCTGACCCCGGCCGGGGAGCGGCTGGCCGTGCGGACGCGGCGGGTGCTGGACGCCGTCGGGGACCTCGTCGCTGAGGCTGAGGCGGCACGGGCGCCGTTCACCGGGGTGGTGCGGCTGGGCGTGATCCCGACCGTGGCGCCGTATCTGCTGCCGACTGTACTGGACGTGGTACGCGGCCGGTACCCGTCGCTGGAGCTCCAGGTGCACGAGGAGCAGACGCCGTCGCTGCTGGACGGACTGCGTCAGGGACGGCTCGACCTGCTGCTGCTCGCGGTGCCGGTGGGCGGGCCGGGGCTGGTCGAGCTGCCGTTGTTCGACGAGGACTTCGTGGTCGTGATGCCGCGCGGGCACGAGCTGGCGGGGCGGGAGCGGATCGCCCGGGAGTCGCTGCGGGAGCAGGAGTTGCTGCTGCTGGACGAGGGTCACTGTCTGCGCGACCAGGCGCTGGAGCTGTGCCGCGGGGCGTCGGTGACGACGACGGCGGCGGGACTGTCGACGCTGGTGCAGCTGGTGGCGGGCGGGCTCGGCGTGACGCTGCTGCCGCGGACGGCGCTACGGGTGGAGACGGGGCGGTCGGAGGCGCTGACCACGGGCGCGTTCGCCGACCCGGCGCCGTCGCGGCGGATCGCGCTGGTGGCACGGGAAGGGGCGGCGCGGGCGGCGGAGTTCGAGGAGCTGGCCGAGGCGCTGCGGGCGGCGATGGGGCGGCTGCCGGTGCGGGTGGCGGAGGCCGCGTAGTCGCTCGACGGCCGTCGGCGGAGATTCTTTTCCGTCAGCTATACACACCGCGTATACATCGTGCGTATAGTCTCCGCCATGTCAATCGGCCACGTCCTCCTGGGACTTCTGGAATCCGGGCCCCGGCACGGATACGAACTCAAGCGCGCCTTCGACGAACGGTTCGGCCACGACCGCCCGCTCGCCTACGGCCAGGTGTACGCCACCATGGCCCGCCTGCTGAAGAACGGCTCCGTCGAGGTCGACGCCGTCGAATCCGGCGAGGGCCCCGAACGCAAGCGGTACGCGGTCACCGACGCCGGGGTCACCGACGTCGAACAGTGGCTCGGCCGGCCGGAGAAGCCCGAGCCGTATCTGCAGTCCACCCTCTACACGAAGGTCGTCCTCGCCCTGCTCACCCGGCGCGACGCCGCCGAACTCCTCGACGTCCAGCGCACGGCCCATCTCGGTCTGATGCGCGAACTCACCCGCCGCAAGACCTCCGGCGACCTCGCCGACCAGCTCATCTGCGACCACGCCCTGTTCCATCTGGAGGCGGACCTGCGCTGGCTGGAACTCACCGCGGCCCGGCTGGACCAACTGGGCAAGGAGGTACGGGCATGACGCTGCTCAGCGCCCACGGGCTGCGCAAGTCGTACGGGATGACCCCGGCGCTCGACGGGGCCGGGCTGACGGTCTCCGCGGGGGAGGTCGTCGCCGTCATGGGGCCCTCGGGGTCCGGGAAGTCGACGCTGCTGCACTGTCTGGCGGGGATCGTCCGCCCCGACGCCGGCTCGGTCGACTACGACGGCCGGGAGCTGACCGCGCTCTCCGACCGGGAGCGGTCCGCCCTGCGCCGGGGGGCGTTCGGGTTCGTGTTCCAGTTCGGCCGGCTGGTGCCGGAGCTGACCTGCCGGGAGAACGTGGCGCTGCCGCTGCGCCTGGACGGCATGGGCCGCCGGGCGGCGGAGGCGCGGGCGGCGCGGTGGCTGGAGCGGCTGGAGGTCGAGGAGGTCGCGGGGAAACGGCCCGGGGAGGTGTCCGGCGGCCAGAGCCAGCGCGTGGCGGTGGCGCGGGCGCTGGTCGGCGGGCCGCGGGTGGTGTTCGCCGACGAGCCGACGGGCGCGCTGGACTCGCTGACCGGCGAGCGGGTGATGCGCCTGCTCACCGGCGCCGCCCGCGAGTCGGGCGCCGCGGTCGTGCTGGTCACGCACGAGGCGCGGGTCGCCGCGTACTCCGACCGCGAGGTCGTCGTACGGGACGGCCGCACCCGCAGCATGGAGCACGCCGCATGACCGGGCCGCGGGCGTGGACCCGCGATCTCGGCATGGGCGTACGGCTCGCGGCCGGGGGCCGCACGGGTGCCGTGCGGACAGTGCTGAACGCCGCCGGGCTCGCCCTCGGCGTGCTGGTGCTGCTGGTCGCCGCGTCGGTGCCGGCGATGGTCGACCGGCACGCGGACCGCGTCGCCGCGCGGTCCGAGCCGGCGGCGTCGGACGCCGGGCCGGGGACCCTCTCCGTGGTCGGCGCGGACCGGGAGTACCGGGGGCAGACCGTCCGCGGCCGGCTGCTGGCCCCGGACGGGGACCGGCCGCCGCTCCCGCCGGGAGTGGCCGCGATACCCGGGCCCGGGGAGGTGGTCGTGTCGCCGGAGCTGAGGCGGGTGCTGCACTCCTCGGGCCTGCTGGAGCTGCGGTTCGCCGGGCGGGAGATCGTCGGCACCATCGGCGACGCGGGGCTGAGCGGGCCCAGGGAACTCGCGTTCTACGAGGGCGCGGACAGCCTCGAGCGGTACGGCTCGGACGTACGGCACGTCGACCACTTCGGGGGCATCGGATACTCCGGCTTCGGCGGCATGGACCCGGGGCTGATGCTGCTGGTGCTGGTGGCCCTGGTCGTACTGCTGCTGCCGGTCGCCGTGTTCGCCGCGACGGCCGCCCGCTTCGGCGGTGACCGGCGTGACCAGCGGCTCGCGGCGGTGCGCCTCGCGGGCGCGGACGCCGCCGCCGTGCGGCGGATCGCCGCCGGGGAGGCGCTGCCGGCCGCGCTGGGGGGACTGGCCGCCGGGGCCGGGGTGTTCGCGCTGCTGCGGCAGGCGGCGGGGCTGGTGTCCGTGCAGGGCACGAGCGTCTTCCCCGCGGACGTGGTGCCGCATCCGCTGTTCGCCGCGCTGGTGGCGGTCGCGGTGCCGGTCACCTCCCTCGCGGTCACGCTGGTCGCGATGCGGCGGGTCACCGTCGAGCCGCTGGGGGTGGTCCGCGAGGCCGCCGGGACGCGGCGGCGGCTGTGGCCGCGGCTGCCGATGCCTGTCGTGGGGCTGCTGCTGCTGGCGCCGGTGGGCGCGGTCGAGGGCGTGCGGTTCGTGGCGGGGCTGGCGTTCGTGCTGGTGGGCGTGGTCCTGCTGCTGCCGTGGCTCGTGGAGGCGGGGGTGGCCCGGCTGCACGGGGGGCCGCTCGGCTGGCAGTTGGCGGCGCGCCGGCTCCAGCTGACGAGCGGTGCCGCCGCGCGGGCCGTGAGCGCGGTGACGGTGGCGGTCGCGGGGGCGATCGTCCTGCAGATGATGCTGGCGGGCGGCGAGGAGGAGTACGCCGTACGCGCGGACCCCGCCGCCGCGGATCTCACGGTCACCGCCCGCCCGGCGGACTACGCCGGAGCCGAGGCCCTGGGTACGGCGCTGCGCGGCACGTCGGGGGTGCGGCGGGCGGACGTCGAAACCTCGGTCACCCTGCGGGGCGTCGAGGGGCTGCCGGAGGCCCGGGTCGCCGTTGCCGACTGCGCCACGCTCAGGGGCACCTGCCACGACGGCGACGTGTTCATCTCCACGCCGTACCGGGAGCACGTCGAGCCCGGACAGCGGATCCTGCTCCAGGGGACCGCGGGCCGCGTCCCGTTCCGGGTCCCGGCAGACGCCCGCCTCACCGACGCGGCGGGCTTCGGTGACCCGGTGCTGTTCGTCACCCCGGGCGCCCTGGACCTGCGTCCGCTGGCCCTGCGTACGACCGCCGGACTGCGGCTGGACCCGGACGCCCGGGACGCGGGGCGGGACGCGACGGAGGCCGCGCTGCGGATCGACCCGACGGCGAACGTCTCCTCGGAGCGTCTGCCGGAGTTCCGCGAGGACTTCGCGGACGTCCGCACCGCGGTGCTCACGGCCGCGATCGCGCTGCTCCTCGTCGTGGGCGGCGGCGTGCTGATCACCGTGGCGGACCAGCTGCGGGAGGCTCGGCGTTCCCTCGCGGTACTCGACGCGTTCGGCGCCCGCCGCCCGGTGCTGGCGGTGTCGGTGCTGCTCCAGACGGCGTTCCCGCTGGCGATCGGCCTGCTGCTGGCGGCTGCCACGGGCGTGGGCCTGGGCACCCTACTCGTACACCTGTCCGACCTCCCGGTACGCCTGGACCCGACCCCGCTGCTGACCCTGGCCGGAACCGGAGCGGCGATCCCCCTGCTGGTCACGGCCCTTACGCTGCCGGCGCTGGGCCGCCTGATGCGCCCGGAGGGCCTGCGCACGGAGTAACCCGCGAAGCGGCGGCGGGACACGGGGCCCGCCGCCGCCCCCGGCCGGAGAACCGCGAGGCGCCGTACTAGACGTCCTCCGGCCCCGCGCCCGGCGACACCTCCGCGATCGTCGCCCCGTGCGGTCCCGGCGGCGCTCCCTCGCGCCGCGCGATCTGCTCCATGTGGTACGCCCGCAGATAGCCGACGGCGGTGTTGACGACGGCGATCAGCGGTACGGCGACGACCGCCCCCGCGATCCCCGCGATGAGCGTCCCGGCGGCCACGGCGAGCACCACGGCCAGCGGGTGCACCCGCACCATCCGCCCCAGGATGAACGGCTGCAGCACATGCCCCTCGATCTGCTGGACGAGCAGCACCACCCCGAGGGCGAGCAGCGCGGTGAACAGACCGTTGGTGACGAAGGCGATGACGACGGCGACCGACCCGGACACCAGCGCGCCCAGGATCGGGACGAACGCGAACAGGAACACCAGCACGCCCAGCGGCACCGCGAGCGGCACGTCCAGCAGGAACAGCCCGAGCCCGATGAACACCGCGTCGACGAAGGCCACCAGCACCGTGCCGCGCACATAGCCGGTGAGCGTCGCCCACACCCGCGGCCCGGCGCCGGCGACGGCCTCGCGCGCGGGGGCGGGGACGAAGTTCAGCGTCCACAGCCAGATCCGCTTGCCGTCGTACAGCAGGAAGATCGTGGTGAACGCGGCGATCGCGGCGCCGGACAGGAACTCGATGAAGTAGCTGACGCCCTCCAGGCCCTTGGACGTGACCTCGGCGCTGTTCTCGCCGAGCCAGTCGCTGAGGTTCCCGGCGATGTCGTCGATCTGGGTCTTGCTGACCTTGAACGGGCCCTCGGCGAGCCATTTGCGCCCGTCCTCGATGGCGTGCTGCACCTTGTCGGTGAGCTGGTCGGCGTTCTCCATCACCTGCCAGGTGACGAACCAGCCGATGAGCCCGATCGCGACGAACCCGGCGAGCACGGTCAGCGCGGTCGCCAGCCCGCGGGCCAGGCCCAGGCGCTGCAGCCGTTCCACGGTGGGCTGGAGCAGCGCGGTGACGAGGAGTCCGGCGGAGAAGGCGATGATGACGAGGCTGACCGTGCTGACGACGCGCATCAGTACGTACAGCACCCCGGCGAAGACCAGCAGCCGCCAGGCGGCCTCGGCGGCCACCCGCATGCCCCAGGGGATGGCGAGCGCCGGCTCGGGGCGCGGCGCGTGCGGCTGGTGGGGGCGTGGCGGGGGCGCGGGTTCGGCGGGTGGCGCGTCGGCCGGCGCGAGGCCTCGCTCGGCCTCCCGGCGTTCGGTCAGCTCGCGCCGGCGGGCCGCGAACCGGGACGCACGCTCCCCCATCCCGTCCAGCCAGTCGGACATCTTCGACATAAAGCCCCTACCACCCCGTCAGCCCGGGGCGACCGCCCCGGCAAGCCCTGCTCCGTCAGGCCCCGACGGTACACCGCGACGAGCCCCCGACCGTCGAGATCGGGGGCTCGTGCACGCGATGCGCGTCAGTACCAGTTGTTGGCCTGCCAGAAGTTCCACGCGCCGCAGGGGCTGTCGTAGCGGCTGTTCATGTAGTTCAGGCCCCACTCGATCTGCGTCGCGGGGTTGGTCTGCCAGTCCGCGCCGGCCGACACCATCTTGGAGCCGGGCAGGGCCTGCATCAGGCCGTACGCGCCGGAGCTGGGGTTGGTCGCCTGATAGTTCCAGCCGGACTCGTGGTCCACGATGTTGCTGAAGCACTGGAACTGGTCCGCGGGAATCATCTGCCGCGCGATCGCCTGGACCTCGGCGACGGTGTAGCTGGACTGCACCGCGATGGAGCTGCTGTCGGTGACGGCGCTGCGGCTGGCGGCCTGCTCGGCGGCCTCGCGCTCCTTGGCGGCCTGCTCCGCGGCTTCCTTCTTCGCCTGGGCGTCGGCGGCGGCCTGCTTACGGGCCGACTCCTGAAGCGCCGTACGAGCCTCCGCGCTCGCGGTGTCGGCCGCCACGTCCGCCTGCTCCGTGAGCATGGCGTACTGCGACCGCACGTCCGACTGCGCGGGTATGTCGGCGAGCAGGGTCTGGTCTGCGGCGGTGGCCTCGACACGGTCGCCCGTGTCGGCGGTCGAATCCGCGCCCGCAGCAACTCCGACGACAGCGCCGACGGAGGTCACGGCGGTGGCGGACGCCACAGCGAAACCCCGGACCGAAATCCGGCTCACACACATTCCTTCCAGCGTCGCCCGCTTAGGTGACCTCGCGGACGCAATCGTGCCCCTGGCGCTGGCCACCCCGTTCGGTCCCTTACGGGGCCGGCTGGTCACGGGTGGCGCGGGCCCGGTGGGCCTTCCGCCGAACGGAAGGTCCGCGTGGTGCTCGGGCGGCGTACGGCTCACTCTGTTCTGTTGTCTCGTGTGGCGACATGCTCGTGCCGTGCCGTACGCGGGGCCTGACAGTCCCAAGACTCTGCCCGAACCGGACGCCCGACGGCAATTCCCCGATGCGTGGGAAACCTCACACGGTGTTTACACCATACGATTCGTCCGACCCCCTGCGCACCACAGGGCGCAACAGCTAGGCTGCTGCGCCCTGTTCGGGAAGCACCGGTCAGACCCGCCCATCCTCCAGCATTTCGGTCACCAGTGCGGCGATCGGCGAACGCTCCGAACGCGTGAGCGTGACATGGGCGAAGAGAGGATGTCCCTTCAACTTCTCGACGACGGCGACCACTCCGTCGTACCGCCCGACGCGAAGATTGTCCCGCTGTGCCACGTCATGCGTGAGAACGACCCGGGAATTCGTGCCGATCCGGGACAGAACGGTCAGCAGGACGTTCCGTTCCAGCGACTGTGCCTCGTCCACGATGACGAACGCGTCGTGCAGCGAACGGCCGCGGATGTGCGTGAGCGGCAGCACCTCGAGCATGCCCCGCGCGACGACCTCCTCGATCACGTCGCGGCTGGTCACCGCGCCGAGGGTGTCGAAGACGGCCTGCGCCCACGGACTCATCTTCTCGGCCTCGGTGCCCGGCAGATAACCGAGCTCCTGCCCGCCGACCGCGTACAGCGGACGGAACACCATCACCTTCTGGTGCTGCCTGCGCTCCAGCACGGCCTCCAGCCCCGCGCACAGCGCCAGCGCCGACTTGCCCGTACCGGCCCGGCCGCCCATCGAGACGATGCCGACCTCCTGGTCCAGCAGCAGGTCCAGCGCGATGCGCTGCTCGGCGCTGCGGCCATGGATGCCGAACGCCTCGCGGTCGCCGCGCACCAGCTTGACCCTGCCGTCGGGCATCACCCTGCCGAGGGCCTTCCCGCGCTCGGAGAGCAGGACGAGTCCGGTGTGTACGGGCATGCCGTCGGCCTCGGGCAGGTCCACGGACTCGTTCGCGAAGAGCTCGTCGACCGCCTCACCGCCGATCGTCAGCTCCGCCATGCCGGTCCAGCCGGCGTCGGTGACGGCCAGCTCCGCCCGGTACTCCTCGGCGGCCAGGCCCACGCTGGAGGCCTTGATCCGCAGCGGGAGGTCCTTGCTGACGACCGTGACGTCGTATCCCTCGGCCTGCAGATTGCGGGCCACCGCCAGGATCCGGCTGTCGTTGTCGCCGAGCCGGAAGCCGGCCGGGAGCACCCCGGGGTCGGTGTGGTTGAGCTCCACGCGCAGCGTGCCGCCGACACTCCCTATCGGGATGGGGGCGTCGAGCCGCCCGAACTGGACCCGGTACTCGTCCAGCAGACGCAGCGCCTGCCGGGCGAAATACCCCAGCTCCGGGTGGTTCCGCTTGGCCTCCAGCTCCGTCACCACGACGACGGGCAGCACCACTTCGTGCTCGTCGAAGCGGGACATCGCCCTGGGGTCAGCCAGGAGGACGCTGGTGTCGAGGACATAGGTGCGCCGGTCATGCGGGCGCTTCTTGCTGTTCACCACGGATGGACGAACCCCCTCGGGACGAGGATGCGCGGTCGCTGCCGCTCTGGGCTGGCGGGACCGAGAGCCCGTCAGGGGCTCTGGCGGCCGGGGCCGGGCCCGATACGCGCACCGCGCGGGCCGGGCTCCGGCCCTCTCGCGTCGCCCGGACGGCTCTCGCCGTACGGCCGTCGTCCTGGTGCAAGGGGCCTCCCGGGCGGTACTGCCCGGCCGGTGCGGCCGAGGGTCCCGCTAGCAGGGATATTCCCCCGAACATTCCTGCCCATGCAATGCCCTTTACGGGGCGATCCGGGATCCATGTGGTGACAGTTGTGTATCCCCCGGGTGTGCCGGGGCGCGGGTCAGCTGCCGAAACGGCGGTTGCGGGCCCCGTAGTCGCGCAGCGCGCGCAGGAAGTCGACCTTGCGGAACGCGGGCCAGAAGACATCGCAGAAGTGGTATTCGGAGTGTGCCGTCTGCCACAGCATGAACCCCGACAGCCGCTGCTCGCCGCTGGTGCGGATCACCAGGTCCGGGTCGGGCTGGCCGCGGGTGTAGACGTGCCGCGCGATGTCCTCGACCTGGACGGTCTCCGCCAGCTCCGCCAGCTCCGTGCCGCGCCCGGCGTGCTCCGCCAGCAGCGAGCGCACCGCGTCGGCGATCTCCTGCCGCCCGCCGTAGCCCACGGCCACGTTCACCAGCAGCCCGGTCACGTCCGCCGTGTCCTCGGCGGCCTCCTTCAGCACGGCCTGGGTGCGCGCCGGCAGCATGTCGAGGGTGCCCACGTGGTGCACGCGGAAGTGGCCGGAGGCGGCGATGCCCCGTACACAGTCCTCGATGATGCCCAGCAGCGGGACCAGCTCGGCCTCGGGGCGGTCCAGGTTGTCCGTCGACAGCAGCCACAGGGTGACCACCTCGACGTCCGTCTCCTCGCACCAGCCGAGCAGCTCGAAGATCTTGTCCGCGCCCGCCTGGTGCCCCTGCTCCGGGGAGCCGCCGGAGGCCCGCGCCCAGCGCCGGTTGCCGTCGACGATGACGCCGATGTGCTTGGGCACCCGGGTCAGATCGAGGTGCCGCTCCACCCGACGCGCGTAGAGGCGCACCACAAGGTCGCGAATTTTCTCCCTCACGTGCCCAGCCCTCCGCTCCGCGAACGCATCGCGTCACCTTACTGCCCGGAGGGGTGCCTTCCGTCCCCCGGGGGGCGGGCTTCGGACGGCTTCGCGGGGGCCTCGTGATAAGGAAGCAACGTGAATGACACTGTTTACGTCGCATCCGCCGACCGCTACGACTCCGGCATGGACTACCGCCGCACGGGCCGCAGTGGCCTGAAGCTGCCGGCCGTCTCGCTGGGCCTGTGGCACAACTTCGGCGACGACCGCACCCTGGACTCCCAGCGCGCCCTGCTGCGGCGGGCGTTCGACCTCGGGGTCACCCATTTCGATCTGGCCAACAACTACGGCCCGCCCTACGGCTCCGCCGAGAAGAACTTCGGCACCCTCTTCGCCCAGGACTTCCGCCCGTACCGCGACGAGCTGGTCCTGTCGACCAAGGCCGGTTACGACATGTGGCCCGGCCCGTACGGCGAATGGGGCTCGCGCAAGTACCTCCTCGCCTCCCTCGACCAGTCCCTGGCCCGGATGGGCGTCGACTACGTCGACATCTTCTACTCGCACCGCTTTGACCCCGACACCCCGCTCGAGGAGACGATGGGCGCGCTGGCGACCGCCGTCCAGCAGGGCAAGGCGCTGTACGTCGGGGTGTCCTCGTACACCGCGGAGAAGACGCGCGAGGCAGCGGCGATCCTGCGGGAGATGGGGATCCGGCCGCTGATCCACCAGCCCTCGTACTCGATGATCAACCGCTGGACGGAGGACGACGGGCTGCTCGACACCCTGGAGGCCCAGGGCATGGGCTGCATCGCCTTCGCGCCGCTGTCGCAGGGAATGCTGACGGACAAGTACCTGAAGGGCATCCCCGAGGGCTCGCGGGCCACGCAGGGCAAGTCGCTGGACCCGAAGCTCTTCACCGACGAGGCCGTACGGCGGCTGAACGGGCTGAACGGGATCGCCGCCGGCCGCGGGCAGTCCCTGGCCCAGCTGGCGCTCACCTGGGTGCTGCGCGATCCGCGGATGACGTCCGCGCTGATCGGCGCGTCGAGCGTCGCCCAGCTCGAGGCGAACGTGGCGGCCGTCGGGGCGCCGGCGCTGACGGCGGACGAGCTGGCGCGGATCGACGAGTACGCGGTCTCGCAGGACGGGGTGAACATCTGGGCGGGGCGCGGCTGAGCGCGGGCCCTTCAGGGAAAGAGAACGGGCCGGTCCGTGGGGGGGATACGGACCGGCCCGAGGGGGGGACCTCCACCATAACCCAGGGTGAGGGTTCCTTCGTACTCAACGTGCCGGATACCTCGAAAAGTACGCGCTCCGTAGCTCTCCGTATACGGAAATCAGCTCGCGGAAACCGCACCCGTCACTAGTCCCGCCAGCGCTCCCAGCGCCATGAACGGGCCGAACGGCAGTGCCGTACGCCGACTACCCCGGCGTACGGCCATCAAACCCACCCCGTACAGCGCACCCAGCACGAACGCGGCGAACGCCCCGGCGAACAGCACCCCCCAGCCGTACCAGCCCAGGGCCATACCCAGGGACGATGCCAGCTTCACATCGCCCAGCCCCATCCCCGCCGGATGGATGAGCCAGAGCAGAAAATAAGCACCCCCCAGCGCCAGCCCCCCGAGCAGGGCGCGTGTCCAGCTCCCCGCGCCCCCCAGCAGCGCCGCACCCCCCAGCAGCGCCGCGAGCGCCCCGGCCAGCGGCAGCGTGAGCACGTCGGGCAGCCGCCGTACGCGCACATCCACCGTGACAAGCACCACGGCGACCGGCGTGGCGAGCAGCCACACCCCCACCTCCGGCACCGCCCCCGAGGCCGCCGCCAGCACCCCGCACACCCCCGCCGTCCCCACGCCGCCCCACACCGCCTCCCGCCCCGCGGGCACGGCGGGCTCCCGCCACGGCTCCCCCACCCCGACGGCGAGCCGGTGCACGGCCCGCGGCACGGCGTAGGCGCCGACAGCCGCGCCCCAGAGCACCGCACCGCAGATCAGCATCACGCTCGTCACGCCCGCGAGCCTAATACCCTCCCGTTCATGCCCACTTGGCCCGAAGGTCCCGCCGTCCTGCGCACCGAACACGGCGACCGTCTGGAGCTGCGGATCGCCACCGCGTTCCGTACCCGCAGCCGGGGTCTGCTCGGCCTGGACGCCCCGCCGCCCGGCGCCCTGCTGCTCACGCCCGCCTCCGGCATCCACACCTTCGGCATGCGCTTCCCCCTGGACGTCGCCTACCTCAGCCGTGACCTGCGGGTCCTGGCGGTGCACACGGTCGCCCCGAACCGGCTGGGCCGGCCCCGGCTGCGGGCGCGGCACGTGCTGGAGGCGGGCGCGGGGACGTTCGCGCCGCTGGGGCTCGTGCGGGGCGTGCGGGTGGCCGTCGAGCTCTGACTTCCCGCGTACGGGGGGATTGGGGTCCGCGCCGACATGGGGCGGGGGCGGGCGGCCGACGCTTCCGGTGTGAAGGCCCTCGTGATGCGACGTCTGCGCCGGCCCGCGGCCGTGGCCCTGGCCGCCGTGGCGCTCGCCCTGCCCGCCGCCGGACTGCTGCCGGGGGCGGCGGCTCCGGCGGCGGCCCGGGCTCCGGCCCAGGCCCCGGCCGCCCTCCCCGCGGAGGCGTGTGTCCGGTCCGGGACGGATCTCCCGCTGGAGGAGCTCGGGCGGCTCGCCCGGGAGCGGGGGGTGGGGGAGGCGGTGCGGCGGGCGTGCGGGAAGAAGCCCGCGCCCCCGCCGCCGCCACCGCGCCGTCCGCCCGTAAAGCCCCCGGCTCCCCCGCCCGCACGCGCACCGGAGCCGCGCCCCTCCCTCGCGCCGCCACCCCCGCCCCCACCGCCCGAGCCGTCCCCGAGCCCGAAGCCCAAGCCCAGACCCAAGCCCGAGCCCACCCCCCTCCTCCCCGTCCTCCACACCCCGCCCCGGGAGCGCCGGGCCCAGGAGGACTCCTCCGTCACCCGGGTGCTGCTGTTCGTCGCGCCGTCGATCCTGGCCGCCGCCGCGCTGTCGGCCGGCGGGGTGGGCGGATCGGGCGGACGCGGCGGCCGCGAGTAGTCCCGTACCGAATATCTGGAGCACCCATGCCGAGCTGGCTGATGCTGGTCCTCGCCGTCGCCGCGGCCATCGCGGTCGTCGTCCTGGTCGTCGTCCTGCGCGACCGCCGCACCCACGCCGAGGAGATCGACCCCGACGAGACACCCGACGTCATCGAGTACATGACGATGATGATCGGCGTCGTGTACGCCATCGTCCTGGGCCTGGCCATCGCCGGCGTCTGGGAGGCCCGCAGCGGGGCCGACGAGACGGTCCGCCGCGAGGTGCACGCCCTGCACGCGGTCAGCGAGCGCGCGGGCGTCTGGCCGGAGCCCGTACGCACCGAACTGCGCTCGGCGGTCGACGAGTACGTCCGCTACGCGACCGGCGACGAATGGGACACGATGGTCGATTCCGAGACCCTCACCCCGCACGGCGACCGGCTGATGGCCCGTATCAACGGAATCGTCTCCGGCTACAACCCGAGGACGGACGCCGAGAACCGCGCCGCGTACACCCTCGCCGACCAGGCCGCCGCCGCGGAGGAGGCCCGCAGCGACCGCTCGCTGGACCTCGGCCCGACGATGCCGACGCTGGTGTGGTTCGGCCTGATCGCGGGCGCGATGGTGGCCATCGGCATGCTGTTCGCCCTGCAGATCCGCCGCTCGCCGCGCGAGCTGATCCTGGCCGGCATCCACAGCGCGCTGCTGGCGTTCCTCCTCTACCTGGTCTGGGACTTCGACACCCCCTATGTCCACGCCGCCGAAGACCTCAGGGAACCGTTCACGTCCCTGTTCCCGGGATCCGTTACCTGACCGGAACCGGCCGATCCCGTCCCAGCAGCTAGCCGTATCGGGGCACTTGTGGCGTACGGTATGGGTCGAGCGACCCCGGGCCCTGGGGTGCACGTCGCGCACGAGAGGTGGCGGGCGGGTGGACGGTGCGGTGGAAGAGGCCACGTTAAAGACCGTGCTGGGTGGTGAACTGGTCGAACTGCCCGGCACCATCGCCGGTATCCGGGCCGCGCTCGGCCCGGCGGAGCTGGAACGGTTCGAGGGCGAGATCGAGCACACGCCGGTCGCCGACCTGCCGGCCGTCCTCGCCCGCTGGGCGCTGTCGACGACCACCGCGGTCGAGGAGGACGAGGAGGTCTTCTCCCGGCTCGAACGCGGCGAGGACATCGGCGCCGTCCCCGCGGACCCCGGCCCGACGGGGGTGGCGTGACCCCCTCGTCCCCGGTTCTACATGGACCGCCAGGGCAACGCCGGCGACAAGATCCTCCCCGAGTCGGTGCGCCAGTGCTTCGGCCCCGAGACCGGCCCCGCCCGCTGGCACTCCCAGCACGCCCACCGGATGCTCACCGA
>NZ_WEGJ01000012.1 GCF_009604385.1 Streptomyces smaragdinus | reverse complement strand
CCGACGCCTGCACGGTGAGATAGGCCACGTCCCGCCCGTCGAGTACGAGAACACCTACTACCTGACAGCCACGAAACCGCAGGTCACAACCACCAACTGAGCTCTCTACCGAACCCGGAACGGTTCACTGTCCGCGTTGTAGGTGTAGTGCCAGGTGTCCGGTTTTCGGGACAGGCGGGTTTTGGTGCGGGTTGTCAGACGGCCGGCCTGGTCGTGCGTGTAGCGGTTGGCTCCTGCGCGGTCGAGGCGCGTGGCCGTGTAGGTGCGGGGGCCCTGGGTGGTTGGGTCTGTTTGGTGGCCCGTCCAGGTGGCTGTGGTTTGGTTGCCCGCCTCGTCGTAGGCGTAGGACTCGGACCAGTTTTGGGCCGTGATCGACGTGACTCGGCCTGTTGGGTCCAGGGTGAAGCGTTGGGGGCCGCGTAGGGCGTCGTCGATCGCTGTGAGGTAGCCGTCCGCGCGGTAGGTGTAGGCGCGGTGGTTGAGGGTGTTGCCCTGGGACGTGAGGTGTTGGGTCGTGAGGCGGCCTGCGGGGTCCCAGGTGAGGTGTTGGGTCAGGGTGTCGTCGTAGTGGCGTGCCAGTTCGCGGCCTGTGGCGTCTCGGGTGAAGTGGATTTCGTGGTCGCCCGAGGTGAGGGTGGTGGGGCGGCCGGAGGCGTCGTAGGCGTATGTCGTGGTGTGGCCGGTGGGGGTTGTGCGGCGGGTGCGGCGGCCGGACGGGTCGTATTGGTACGTGGTCGCGCGGCCGTTGAACAGTTCCGTTTTGAGGAGGCCTCGGCGGTCGTACTGGCGGATCAGGTCGCCGGTGGGGTTCGTCGCCTGGAGGAGGCGGCCGGTCGGGTCGTACGCGTATGTGGTGACAGAGCCTGCGGCGTCCTTGCGGGTCAGGCGGCTCAGGGCGTCGTACTCGTGGTGGATCAGTTCGCCCAGGGGTGTGGTGCGGGTGGTCAGGCGGCCGATGGGGTCCAGGGTGTAGGTGATCGTGCGGTCGTCGAAGTCTGTCTCCGAGGTGAGGCGGCCGGCCGCGTCGTGGGTGTAGGACCAGGTGAGGCCCTGGGGGTTGGTGACCTGGGTGAGGCGGAGTTCCGCGTCGTGGTCGAAGGTGTGGCGGGCGCCGTTGGGGTCGGTGCGGGCTGTGAGCTGGTCGAAGTGGCCGTATTCGAAGCGGGTTGTCTGGCCTGCCTCGTCGGTGTGCGCCGTGCAGTTGCCCTCGCCGTCGTACGTCCAGGTCTCCGTCGTGCCGTCCGGTGCGGTGCGGTGGGACAGGTCGCCGTCGGGGGTCCAGGTCAGGCGGGACACGGCGCCGTCGGGGGCCGTGAGTTCCGTGAGGCGGCCGAAGGCGTCGCGGGTGGTGCGGGTTATGGCGCCGGTGGGGGTGGTGACCTCCGTCGGAAGGCCGGAGGGGTCGCAGCGCAGGGTCGTTACCGCGCCCGTGGGGTCCGTGGTCGATGCCAGGTGGCCCTGGGCGGTGTAGGTGAATGTGGTGGTGTGGCCCGCCGGGTCCGTCTGGCTCGTCAGGTTGCCCTGGGCGTCGTACTCCTGGCGGTAGCGGGCGCCGTCGGGGGCCGTCAGCTCGAGCGGGAGACCCTGGGCGTTGTACGTGGTCGTCAGGGTGGTGCCGTCGGGGCGCGTGACCGTGGTGAGGTGGCCGTCCTCGTCGTACGTGAAGGACGTGGTGTGGCCCAGGGCGTCGGTGTGGGTGAGGGGGCGGCCTCGGGTGTCGTGGGTGAACGTCGTGGTGTGGCCGAGGGGGTCGGTCGTGCGCAGGATGCGGCTGTTGGCGTCGATCAGGTGGCGGGTGGTGTGGCCGGCCGCCGTGGTCAGGGCGGTGGTGCGGTGGCCTGTTGACGGGTCGGGGGTGCCGTAGGCCAGGGTGAGCTGGAAGTGGCCCGCCTCGCCGCCTTCGGCCACCACGCGGTGGTCGGTGTCGTAGGCGTAGTCGTAGCGGCGGTCGTTGGAGTCGATCCACGCCGTCACCCGGCGGTCCGTGTCGTAGACGAACGTCGTCGTGGCGCCCGACGGTTTTGTGACCGAGGTCAGGTTCCCGGCCGTGTAGCCGTACCGCATCACCGGGTGTTCCCCCAGGTCAACGGCCGTGACCCGGCCCTCGGCAGTCGTCAGCCGCAACACATACCCGGCCGAATGCACCACCCCCACCGGAGTCCCGTCCGCCCCACGGTCGATCGTGATCCGGTGACCGTTGCGGTCCTCCGTCTCCGCCAGCCACGCCGTGCCGTCCTCCCCCGGCTCCGTCCCCGCAGCGGCCGGGAAGTGACGTACCAGCCCCGCGTCGTGATCGGTGAGCCGATAGTCCCCCGACTCCAGCCGCTCCAGCGACGTCCGCGACGTCCCCGACGACGAGGCCGTCGCAACCCCCGGCACCGGATGCGGATACGTCAGCAACAGCCCGTCCGGCGTCACATGAACGACCCCGTCCGCATCGACCAGCAGCCGCTCGTCCACCGTCGACGACCACGACGGCCCGAAGAACCGCCCCAGCGTGTACCCCGACTCCACCCGCCGCGTGAACGCCAGCGGCAGCAGCCCCGCCAGCACCACATCCGTCTGCGGCAGGAACATCCGCCCCGTCGCCAGATCCACCGGGTCCGTCCCGGTCGTCGTGCGCTCGCGGTCGGGGCGGTTGTGCCCGCCGGGCTCCTCGTCCACCAGACGCCGCGCCCGGTTGGCGTCCTGCGCCGCGTCCGCCGCCTCGCGGGCCAGACGCGTGGCCCGGGCCGCCGCGCCGCCGCCGCCCGTCGCCACCGTCAGCGCGACGTCCGGGGCCAGCCGGCCCAGCCCCTCCGCGGGATCCTTCATGAAGTCCGTGACCATCTGACGGCCCGCGCCCCACGGGTCGTTGACCACCTGGACCAGGCCCGCCACCGTGCTGTTCAGGTTCGTGACGTACTCGGCGGGATGGGTGATGTTGTACGGGTCCACCGGATTCATCGCCCGCGCGAACGAGAGGATCCCCGCCACGCCCTTCACCGCGCCGAACGAATAGTGCGAGTACATCACCGGGAGCTCCATCAGGCCGTCCTTGACCTGCTCCTCGTACGACGGCTTCGGCGGCGCCGCGTCCCGCGCCGCCCGTATCGCCCCCGCCGCGGCCTCCGCCGCCGCGTCCCGCTGCCGCCGCGCCTCGCCCAACAGCTCCTGCGCCTCGTTCATCAGCGCGATCCCCGGATTCACCGGCCCCGGCTTCGGCGGCAGCGAGGAAGGGTCACGGGACTCCGCGGGGCGGGCGTTGTAGGCATCGACCGCATCGTTGTACGAGCCGACCCTCTTCTCGTACGCCTCCGACCCCCGCATCCCCTCCTCGAACTTGTCGATCGCCGCCTGCGCCTGCCCCTGCGCCCACCCCACCGTCCCCGCGAACCGGTCCAGCGCCCCCGCCGCCCTGCCGAACGCGTCCGACGCCTTGAACCACTTCGGCGGCTCCACATGGAACTCCAGCCGGAACGCGTCCGCCATCCCGCCCTTGAGCTGCGAGGGGTCGACGCCCTTGAGCCCATTGCCCACCGACGTGAACGACTCCGCCAGCTTGCGCAGACTGTCCGCCGTCGAACGCAGCTGGTCCGCGCTACCGTGGACCAGCTTGGTCTTGTCCTCCGTCTCCCCCAGCTGCATCTCGTCGACCTGGGAGCCCATCCGGTTGGCCAGCGAGCGGGAGTTCTCCCGTACCCAGTCGGCCCCCGACTGCCAGCCGGCGTCGTCCAGCCGGTCCGCCGTCCAGTCCCCGGCGTCCTCGAAGCGGTCCCCCACCCACTCCGTACCGTCCTCGACCGCGTCTTCGATCGAGTCCGGTATGAAATCCCCGATGCCCACGGATCAGTTCCCCCCGCCGGACACACTGGTCCGTACCTATGGTGTCTCTCTGATGCGTTCACATCACACTAGGTGAGACGGATCCCAAATTTGTGCGGTTCCAGACAACCTTTGCGAGAGCCCGACGTCGATCGATCGTTCATCGCGCCCCCCTAACCTGGTCAACGGCCGACGCTGTGGGGGGACATCAACATGCTGCGTGTGCACTTCACCGACGCCGACCTGGCCCGCACCCGGGTCGCGCGGGCGCCCGACCCGCTCTTCGAGGTCGCCGCGAGCCTCCACCGGTTCCAGTCGCGGCGCGGACGCTGGGCCTACGCCGGGTGGTACCGGACGGCCCGCCGCCGGGTCCGGGAGCAGCGCCTCGAGGGCGCCCTCCGACGGGTGCTCCTGCCCCTCTATCCCCGCGCCGCGTACTTCCCCGACTTCCTGACTCCCGTCGACGCGGTGGACGGACTGGACGCCGGACTCGAGGCCCTCACCGCCACCCCGCCCGCCCGCGTACGGGAGGAGATCGGCATCCTCGACCGGACCATCGGGGCGCCCGCCTGGGGCCCGCGGCTCGCCGAGCGGGGGGCCCGCACGGAGTTCGTCGGGCTCCTGCGCGCCTACCACGGCGCCGTCGTCGTACCGCAGCAGGAGGAGGTGCACGCGCGGATCGAGGCCGAGCGGGCCGTACGGTCGCGGGGGCTGCTCGACGGGGGAGTGGAGGGGATGCTCGCCGGGCTCGGGCCCATGCTGCGGTGGCGGGCGCCCGTGCTGGAGGTCGAGTACCCGCGTCAGGCGGAGGACCGGGACCTGCATCTGAACGGCCGGGGGATCACGCTCGTACCGTCGTACTTCAACTGGGGCGAGCCCGTCACCTTCTTCGACCCCGGACTCCAGCCCGTCCTCTGGTACTCCCTGCTCCACGAGCCCGCGCCCCGGACCGAGACCGACCCCGGCCGGTCCCTGACCAGCCTCCTCGGCCGCTCCCGCGCCCTCGCCCTGCGGGCTGCCGCGAGCGGCGCGACGACCGGGGAGATCGCCCGCGTCGCCGGCGTCTCGGCGTCCGCCGCCAGCCGGCATGCGACCGTCCTGCGCGACGCCGGTCTCGTCACGACCGTACGGAACGGGCCGGCCGTCCTGCACACCCTCACCCCGACCGGGGCCGCCGTGCTGCGGGCCGCCGTGGATCAGGCCCGGCAGCCGCCTCCCCCGTGAGCGGCTGCCGGGACTGCAGATACTCGTCCGGCCGGGGCGGGGTGCGCGACACCTTTGCGGCAGATTGCAAAAGCCCAGCGCGACGCGCCCTGACGGGCGTCTGACATCGGGCATCGCGGACGAGGGCGGGGGGTAGGAAAGATCCCCTGCGGCGACATGGGAAACTTTTCACATGTTTTGGACGAGGAGCCCCCTGCGCCGCACCGCCGCCGCACTGGTCGCGCTCGGTGGTGTGCTCGCGCTCGGCGCCTGCGGCGACGGCGCGAAGAGCTCCGGCGGCAACGACACCAAGTTCATGGCCGGCACCGGCCAGGTCACGACCGTCAGTGCCCCCGACCGCGTCGCCGCCCCGGACCTGGAGGGCGAGACCACCGACGGGAAGCGGCTGTCGCTGGGCGACTACAAGGGCAAGGTCGTCGTCCTGAACGTCTGGGGCTCCTGGTGCGCGCCGTGCCGCAAGGAGGCCCCGCATCTGGAGAAGGTCGCTCAGGACGTCGAGGACAAGGACGTGCAGTTCGTCGGGATCAACACCCGGGACCTGGACGTCGCCAACGCGCAGGCGTTCGAGCGTACGTTCAAGATCGACTATCCGAGCCTGTACGACCCGTCCGGCAAGCTCGTCCTGCGCTTCCCCAAGGGCAGCCTCTCCCCGCAGGCCATCCCCTCCACCCTGATCATCGACCGCGACGGCCGGATCGCCGTCCGCGCGATCAAGGCGCTCAACGCCGTCGAACTGCACGAGGCCCTCGACCCGATCATCGCCGAGAAGTGAGCGCGGCATGAACGAGACCGTCTACAGCGGCGCCCTGCTGCTCGCGCTGCCGATCGCGGTGCTCGGCGGGCTCGTCTCGTTCTTCTCCCCGTGCGTGCTGCCCCTCGTCCCCGGCTATCTGAGCTACGTCACGGGCGTCAGCGGTACGGATCTCGCCGAGGCCAAGCGGGGGCGGATGGCCGCCGGGGCGGGCCTCTTCGTGCTGGGCTTCACCGTCGTCTTTGTCTCCGGCGGGGCGCTCTTCGGCGGGTTCGGGGCCACGCTGCTGGAGCACCGCGAGACGCTGAACAAGGTGCTGGGCTCGCTGACCATCGTGCTCGGCGTGATCTTCATGGGCGTACTGCCCCGGCTCGGGCAGCGCGAGTTCCGTATCCACCGCAGGCCCGTCGTCGGGCTGGCCGGTGCCCCTATGCTCGGGGTGCTCTTCGGCGTCGGCTGGACGCCCTGCATCGGGCCGACGCTCGCCGCCGTGCAGAGCCTCGCGCTCACCGAGGCGAGTGCCTGGCGCGGCGCGATACTGACGGTGGCGTACTGCCTGGGGCTGGGTGTGCCGTTCGTTCTGACGGCGATCGCGTTCCGGCGGGCGCTGGGGGCGTTCGCCTGGGTGAAGGCGCACTACGCATGGGTGATGCGGATCGGCGGCGGGATGCTCGTCGCGGTCGGTCTGCTGCTGGTCACGGGGGTCTGGGACGAGATCGTGTACGACCTGCAGGTCTGGTCGTCGAACTGGGAAGTCTGGGTCTGACCGAATGACTGCCACCGATGAACGCGAGCTGTCCGACGCCGCCGCGCAGCTCTCCACCGCGCCCCTCGAGGACGGCGGGCAGCAGCCCGCGCCCGGGCTGGGCGCCGGACGGGAGATTGTCGCCTGGGCGCGCTGGTTCTGGCGGCAGCTCACGTCGATGCGGGTCGCGCTGATCCTGCTCTTCCTGCTGTCCCTGGGCGCCGTCCCCGGGTCGCTGATCCCGCAGAACTCCGTGGACGAGAGCAAGGTCCAGCTCTTCAAGGACGAGCACGGCGCGCTCGCCGGCGTCTACGACAAGCTGCAGCTGTTCGACGTCTACAGCTCGGTGTGGTTCTCCGCGATCTATCTGCTGCTGTTCATCTCCCTGGCCGGCTGCATCATCCCGCGCACCTGGCAGTTCGTCGGCCAGCTGCGCGCCCGCGCCCCCAAGGCCCCCAGCCGGCTGAACCGGCTGCCCGCGTACACCACGTGGCGTACGGACGCGGAGCCCGAGGCGGTGCTGGAGGCGTCGCGGACGGTGCTGCGGCGGCGGCGCTTCCGGGCGCACGTCGCGGGGGACGCGGTGGCGGCGGAGAAGGGCTATCTGCGCGAGGCCGGGAACCTGCTGTTCCACGTGGCGCTGTTCGTGCTGCTCATCGCCTTCGCCGCCGGGCGGCTCTTCCACTCCGAGGCCGGGAAGCTGATCGTCGAGGGGGACGGGTTCTCCAACACGTTCACCCAGTACGACTACTACAAGGAGTCCGCCTTCGGTACGGGCGATCCGTCGGCGTTCGGCTTCACGCTCGACAAGTTCACCGCGTCGTACCAGCGCACCGGCCCGCAGAAGCGCACCCCGCGCGTCTTCCGCGCCGACATCACGTACTGGAAGGGCGCCGACGGGCCGAAGCACAAGACGTCGATCGAGGTCAACAAGCCCCTCGTCATCGACGGCACCAAGGTGTGGCTGCTCTCCAACGGCTGGGCCCCCGTGGTCACCGTCCGCGACGGGCAGGGCGACATCGCCTTCCGCGGGCCCGTCCCGATGATCCCCGCGGAGAAGCGGAACCTCTCCTCGCAGGGCGCGATCAAGGTCACCGACTACGTCGGCAAGGACGGCAAGAAGGACCAGATCGGCTTCCAGGGCTTCTTCATGCCGACCTACCTCAAGGGCTCCGGGCAGATGATGTCCCAGTTCCCCGAGCCCCTGAGCCCCGGCCTCTTCCTCACCGCGTACAAGGGCGATCTCGGCCTGGACACCGGTGTCCCGCAGAACGTCTACCAGCTCGACGTCGCGCGGATGAAGCAGTTCAAGGACAAGAACGGCGACCCCTTCCGCCAGGTCCTGGCCATCGGCGACAAGCTGACGCTCCCCGACGGCGCCGGCACGCTCACCTTCGACGGTGTGAAGCCGTGGGCCACATTCAAGATCGGCAAGCAGTACGGCAACGAGTGGGTCCTCATCGGCGCCCTCACCGCCATCGCCGGCCTCGCCGGCTCCCTGTTCATCCAGCGCCGCCGGGTATGGGTGCGCGCCCGCCGGGACGAGGACGGCACGACCGTCGTCGAGCTCGCGGGCCTCGGCCGCAGCGAGAGCGCCAAGCTCCCCGAGGAGCTCGCCGACCTCGCCGTCCGCCTCCAGACCGCCGCCCCCGCCCGGCCCGAACCCTCCGTAACCACGTCCGACGAAGGAGCGCGCGCGTGACGAGCATCGCAGCCGCGGCCAACGAGAACCTCGCCGACATCAGCAACGTCCTGATCTACTCCGCGATGGCCGTCTACACCCTGGCGTTCGTCGCCCATATCGCCGAGTGGGCCTTCGGCAGCCGCAGCCGCGTCGCCACGTCCTCCGCGGCGCTGACCGCTTCCGCCGCCGCGCCCGCCGTCAAGGTGCAGGTGCAGCGGGCGGGCGGCACGACGGTGCTGGAGCGGCCGGCGGTCGTCACGAAGCCCGGGCCGGGTGCGCGGGATGCCGCCGACGGGCCCGGTGCTGCGGGCGGGGACGTCCAGGGCGACATGTACGGGCGGATCGCCGTCTCGCTCACCACGCTGGCGTTCCTGCTGCACCTGGGGTCCGTGGTGACGCGGGGGCTGTCCGTGGAGCGGGCGCCGTGGGGCAACATGTACGAGTTCTCGACCACCTTCTCCATGGTGATCGTCGGCGTGTACCTGGCCTTCCTCGCCGCCCGCAAGCACATCCGCTGGATCGGCCTCCCCCTCGTCGCCACCGTCCTGCTGGACCTCGGCCTCGCCGTCACCGCGCTCTACACCGAGAGCGCCCAGCTGGTCCCCGCGCTGGACTCCGTGTGGCTGTGGATCCACGTCTCCCTGGCGATCACCTGCGGCGCGCTGCTGTACCTGGGCGCCGTCGCCACGATCCTCTACCTCTTCCGCGACCGGTACGAGGCCAAGCTCGCCGACCCGGCCGGCCCGCAGCCGGGGAACTTCGCCAGGTCCGTGCTGTCGCGCCTGCCGGCCGCCGCGTCCCTCGACAAGTTCGCCTACCGGATCAACGCGGCCGTCTTCCCCTTCTGGACCTTCACCATCGTGGCCGGCGCCATCTGGGCCGAGAACGCCTGGGGCCGCTACTGGGGCTGGGACCCCAAGGAGGTCTGGTCCTTCATCACCTGGGTCGCCTACGCCTGCTATCTCCACGCCCGCGCCACGGCCGGCTGGAAGGGCCGCAAGGCCGCCTACCTCGCGATCACCGCGTTCCTGTGCTTCCTCTTCAACTACTACGCGGTGAACCTCCTCTTCGGCGGCCTCCACTCGTACGCGGGCGTCTGACCGGCGGCGGGAGGGTCAGCCCTCCCGCCAGCCCAGCTTGATCAGCATGTTCTTGGCGTCCTCCGCCACGTCCGGCTCCGCGACCACGTCGTAGCGCGACGCCACGATCTGGCTGCGGGAGGCGAAGTCGCGCCGGCCGCCCGTGAAGGCGTGGCCGGCGAAGCCGAAGAGGGCGCCGAACAGCGCGCCGTACAGCAGGGCGCTCAGCATCAGCAGCAGGACGTTGCCGATGCCGTCGACGAAGAGTGACATCAGCAAGCCGATCAGCAGACCGAACCAGGCGGCCGAACCGGCCCCGGCGAGGGCGGCGCGGCCGCGCGTGAGACGGCCCAGGACGGTCTCGACCATCTTCAGGTCCGAGCCGATGATGGCTGTGCGTTCCACCGGGAACTTGCTGTCCGAGAGGAAGTCGACCGCCCGCTGCGCGCCCTCGTACGTCGGGTACGAGCCGACCACCGGCCGGTCCACCGGCGGGGTGACCGGCTGCCCGCCGCGTACCCCCCGCGGTGTGGGCTGCGGGTGCGGGTCGGGCTGCGGCGGTCCGGGCTGGGTCATCGGGGTTCCCTCCTGCGTGCCTGTCCCAGCAACGTGCTGGCGCGGGAGGGCCGCCGCAACCCGGGGGATGCCGATCGGGTGGCGGGTCCGGGAGGATCAGGAGCGGCTGTCGTCGGGATTGTCCTCCGGGCGCTTGTCCTGGTCGAGGGAGCGCAGGAATTCGGGGTTGTCGTCCGGCGCCACCCAGCCCCCGGAGCGCCGCCGCGGCCCGCCGCCGTTGCCGGGCAGGGCGGCGCGGCCGCGCGGGCGGCCGGCGATGAGCCAGGCGACCGGGCCGAAGAGGACCGACCCGAAGAGGACGATGATCAGCACCCAGGCGATCTTGGGGAGATTGCGGACCTGCTTCTCGGGCGTGTTCAGACAGTCGACGAACGCATAGATCCACACCACCGTGACCAGTAGGAACGGCAGAAACCTGAGCATGACGGCCCCTCGTGTCGCGCGGATGCGTGCAACCAGGGTAACCGGGGCATGTGACACCAAAACGGGTGCCTCAGGAGTCGTCGCCCTCCCGGCGGCGCAGTTCCTCCTCGCGGCGGCGCAGGTCCGCCTCCCAGTCCTTCAGCAGCGCCTCGTCCCGCTTGTTGTCCTCCCGCAGCGAGGCCAGGAACTCCGGGTCGTCGTCCGGCGCCATGGTCTTCTTGGGATCGTACGAACGGTGCCACTCCGACGGCGTACTGCCGCCCGCGGGCGCCGGGTCGCGGTGCCTGCCCGCGACCAGCCAGGCTATGGAGCCCAGCATCGCGAAGAACAGGATGATCAGCACCCAGCCGACCTTCGGCAGATGCTTGACCTTCTCCTCCGGGGTGTTCAGGCAGTCGATGAACGCGTAGATCCACAGCGCCAGAAACAGCAGATAGGGGATGTAGCGGATCACGTCGGGAATCTCCCAGGACCAGACGGCGGGGCCGCAACGCCCCGATGACCGCGCCAGGTTAGCGGGTGCCCATGACACCGGGGTGACCTGCGTCGCACACAAAGCCGGGGGCGGCGACGAGACCCGGGGTCCCTCTGACGGATACTGGCTGCTATGGCATACGACGATCTCCGCTCGCTGCTGCGGGCCCTGGAGCGCGACGGCGACCTCAAGCGGATCAAGGCGGAAGTCGACCCGTATCTGGAGGTCGGCGAGATCACCGACCGGGTCAACAAGGCCGGCGGCCCCGCCCTCCTCTTTGAGAACGTCAAGGGCTCGGCCATGCCGCTCGCCATGAACGTCTTCGGTACGGACCGCCGGCTGCTGAAGTCGCTGGGGCTCTCCTCGTACGCGGAGATCAGCGAGAAGATCGGCGGCCTGCTCAAGCCCGAGCTGCCGCACGGCTTCACCGGCGTGCGCGAGGCCTTCGGCAAGCTGGCCGGGATGACGCACGTACCGCCGAAGAAGGTGAAGGACGGCCCCGTCCAGGAGGTCGTGCTGACCGGCGACGACGTGGACCTGGACGCGCTGCCGGCGCTGTTCACCTGGCCGGAGGACGGCGGCTCCTTCTTCAACCTGGGCCTGACCCACACCAAGCACCCCGAGACCGGCATCCGCAACCTCGGCCTCTACCGGCTGCAGCGGCACGACCGGAACACCATCGGCATGCACTGGCAGATCCACAAGGACAGCCGCAACCACTACCAGGCCGCCGCCAGACGCGGCGAGCGGCTGCCCGTCGCGATCGCCTTCGGCTGCCCGCCGTCCGTCACGTACGCCTCCACCGCGCCGCTGCCCGGCGACATCGACGAGTACCTCTTCGCGGGCTTCGTCGCCGGCAAGCGGATCGAGATGGTCGACTGCAAGACCGTCCCGCTGCAGGTCCCGGCGAACGCGGAGGTCGTCCTCGAGGGCTGGCTGGAGCCCGGCAAGACCCTCCCCGAGGGCCCCTTCGGCGACCACACCGGCTTCTACACGCCGCAGGAGCCGTTCCCGGCGCTGACCATCGACTGCGTGACGATGCGCAAGCGGCCGCTGCTGCAGTCCATCGTCGTCGGCCGACCGCCGACCGAGGACGGGCCGCTGGGGCGGGCCACGGAGCGGTTCTTCCTGCCGCTGCTGAAGATCATCGTGCCGGACATCGTGGACTACCACCTGCCCGAGGCGGGCGGCTTCCACAACTGCGCGATCGTGTCGATCGACAAGAAGTACCCCAAGCACGCGCAGAAGGTGATGCACGCGATCTGGGGCGCGCACATGATGTCGCTGACCAAGCTGATCGTGGTCGTCGACGCCGACTGCGACGTCCACGATCTGCACGAGGTCGCGTGGCGGGCGCTGGGCAACACGGACTACTCGCGGGACCTGTCGGTCGTCGAGGGGCCGGTGGACCATCTGGACCACTCGTCGTACCAGCAGTTCTGGGGCGGCAAGGCGGGCATCGACGCGACGGCGAAATGGCCCGAGGAGGGCTACACGCGGGACGGGGGGTGGCCGGAGATGGTGGTGTCGGATCCGGAGACATCCGATCGGGTGACGAAGCGGTGGAAGGAATACGGCCTGTGATGGATCGCGACATGATGCCGATTGGCAGCGCGGAGCCGAGATTTCCCCGCATTCGCGGGGGTGTCCCGGAGTACGGACTGTGAGCGCCCCGGCCCCGGTCGCCGGCCGGGTCAAACCCTTCCTCCGGCTCGTGATGATCGAGCACTCGGTCTTCGCGCTGCCCTTCGCCTATACGGCCGCCCTCACCGCGATGTTCCTCGACGGCGACGGGACCGTCGAGTGGTGGACGCTGCTGCTCGTCACCGTCGCCATGGTGGGGCTGCGGACGTTCGCCATGGCCTGCAACCGGATCATCGACCGCGAGATCGACGCCCGTAACCCCCGCACCGCCGGGCGGGAGATCCCCAGCGGCGTCGTCTCCGTGCGCTCCGCCTGGACCGGGGCGCTGATCGCGCTCGCGTTCTTCCTCGGCTCGGCGGCGCTGCTCAACCCGCTGTGCTTCTTCCTCGCCCCGCTCGCCGTGGTCCCGATGGTCGTCTATCCGTACGGCAAGCGGTTCACGAACTTCCCGCACGCCATCCTCGGCGTCGCCCAGGCCATAGGGCCGATCGGCGCCTGGCTCGCCGTCACCGGCAGCTGGTCGTGGGACGCGGTACTGCTCGGGCTCGCCGTCGGGGTGTGGATCGGCGGCTTCGACCTGATCTTCGCCTGCCAGGACGTCGCCGCCGACCGCGCGGACGGCGTACGGTCCGTGCCGGCGCGCTTCGGGATCCCCGCCGCGCTGTACGGGGCGCGGGTGAGTCACGTCGTCACGACGGGGCTGCTCGTCTGGTACGCGCTGGCCACCGACGCCGGGGGGTTCTTCTGGTTCGGGCTGGTCATCGTCGCCGGGGCGTTCCTGTACGAGCACTCGATCGTCCGGCCGGGGGATCTGTCCCGGCTGAACCGGGCGTTCTTCACCGTGAACGGGTTCATCGGGATCGCGCTGTTCGGCTGCGCGCTGATCGATCTGCTCGTACGGGGGTTGGGGCTCTAGGCGCTGCTCGGGTGCTTGCGCTCGCTGAAGAAGAACGCCGCGCCCACCCCGCCCAGCAGGCCGAAGAGGTGGCCCTGCCACGACACGCCCTCGTTCGTCGGCAGGACGCCCCACAGGATCGACCCGTACAGCACCGCCACCAGCAGGCCGACCAGGATGTCCGCCGCCCGGCGGTCCACGAAGCCGCGCACCAGCAGATAGCCGAAGAGGCCGAAGACCACCCCGGACGCCCCCGCGGTGTTCGAGTCCGGCGGGGCGACGAGCCACACCCCGATGCCGCTGGCCAGGGTGATCATCGCGACCACGCCGAGGAAGCGCCGCGTCCCGCGCAGCGCCGCGAGGAAGCCGAGCACCAGCAGCGGCACGGTGTTCGCCGCGAGATGCTCGAAGCCGAAGTGCATGAACGCCGCCGGGACGACGTCCCGCAGCTCGGACGCCTCCCGGGGGCGGATGCCGAAGGTGTCCAGCGCGCCGCCGGAGAACCGGTCGATGCTCTCCAGGATCCACAGCAGCGCGGCCCACGCCACCATGATCACGGCCGCCCGTACGGCCCGCGTCCCCCATCGCCCCGGTCCGCTCGGGGCGGACGCCGGGGGAGCACCATAAGGTTCGTACGTCACGATCTCCCCCTTCGGGCAATGAGTCCCACGATAAGGAACGCTCGGGATCCCTGCCCGAGTTCCGCACCCCCCACGCGGGCCGGATAGGCTTCGAACCTATGGAGACCCCACCCCCCACCAGCCACGAGGCGCCCGCGCGCCGGCCCTGGGTGGTCGGGGTGTCGGGAGCCTCCGGGACGCCGTACGCCGCCGCCGTGCTGCGGGCGCTGCTGCGGGCCGGGGAGGACGTGGACCTGATCGTCAGCCGGGCCGCCCGGCTGACGGTGCTCGACGAGACGGGGGTGTCCTTCCGGGACGCCCACTGGCGCGACGATCTGCGGCGGTGGCTCGGGTCGGGGGCCGACGGGCGGGCGGACGTCTTCGACGTGGGGCCGCTGGACGGGGTGCGGTACTGGGCGGCCGGGGATCTGGCGGCGGGGCCGTCGTCCGGGTCGTATCCGGTGAAGGGGATGCTGATCGTTCCCGCGTCCACGGCCGGCGTGGCGGGGGTGGCGCTCGGGCTGTCGAAGGACCTGCTGCAGCGGGTGGCCTCCGTGACGCTGAAGGAGCGGCGGCGGCTGGTCGTCGTCGTACGGGAGACGCCGCTGACGGGGCAGACGCTGCGGCATCTGGTCGCCCTCGACGACGCCGGCGCGGTGGTGCTCCCGGCGTCCCCGGCGTTCTACTCCGGGCCCCGGGACCTGCAGGGGCTCGTCGACTTCGTCGCCGGGCGGGTGCTCGACGCGGCGGGCGTGCCGCATCGGCTGTACCGCCGGTGGGAGGGGGAGCTGGGGCAGGCGCGCGACACGGCGTAACGGGCGGGGGAGCGATTCCCGCGGACCTCTCCGCACGGATCTGACACATCGCGGACTCATCGGACCAGGAAGGCACTACGTCAGCATGGACGCCGTCGACAGGCAGCTCATCCAGGCCCTGCGTGAGAACGGCCGGGCCTCCTACGCCGAGCTCGGCCGGCTCGTGGGGCTCTCGGGACCGAGTGTCACCGACCGGATCAACCGCCTCGAGGCGGCGGGCGTGATCACCGGCTACCGGGCGACGGTGGACGCGGCCTCCCTGGGCCTGGGCGTCACGGCGCTCATCGGGATCCAGCTCTCGGACGCCGTGGACCACGACGATGTCGCGTACCGGCTGCGGGACCTCTCGGAGATCGAGGACTGCTGGTTCATCGCCGGGGAGGACTCGTACATGCTGAAGGTCCGGGCGCCGGACGTGGACGGGCTGGAGAAGACCATCCGCCGGCTGTCGGGGATCGTGGGGGTTTCGCGGACGCGGACGACGATCGTGCTCTCCACGAAGTGGGAGAACCGGGTGGGAGAGCTGGCCGAAGAGGTCTGATCCTCCGGCCGCCGCGGCCCCCCGGCCGGGGGATCCGGTGCCGGGCCTGGGTACGCTCGGGGCGGTAGCGACGTACATCTGCGGGAGGCGTGCCGTATGGACGCAGGGCTCAAGCGTGAGCTGGAGGACAAGGTCCGTTCCGGGGAGCGGCTCAGCCGCGAGGACGGGATCGCCCTCTACGCGTCCGACGATCTGGCGTGGCTGGGCGGGCTGGCGCACGAGGTGCGGACCCGGCTGAACGGTGACGTCGTGCACTTCAACGTCAACCGGCACCTCAATATGACCAACGTGTGCACCGCGTCCTGCGCGTACTGCTCCTTCCAGCGCAAGCCGGGGGAGAAGGACGCGTACACGATGCGCATCGAGGAGGCCGTCGCCCTGGCCAAGGGCATGGAGGCGGAGCAGCTGACGGAGCTCCACATCGTCAACGGGCTGCATCCGAATCTGCCCTGGCGGTACTACCCGCGGTCGCTGAAGGCGCTCAAGGAGGCGCTGCCGGGGGTCTCGCTCAAGGCGTTCACCGCCACCGAGATCCATCACTTCGAGACCATCTCCGGGCTGTCGGCGTCGGAGATTCTCGACGAGCTGATCGAGGCCGGGCTGGAGTCGCTGACCGGTGGTGGGGCGGAGATCTTCGACTGGGAGGTGCGACAGCAGATCGTCGATCACGACACCCACTGGGAGGACTGGTCGCGGATTCACCGGCTGGCGCACGAGAAGGGGCTGAAGACGCCGGCGACCATGCTGTACGGGCATATCGAGGAGCCGCGGCATCGGGTGGATCATGTGTTGCGGCTGCGGGAGCTGCAGGATGAGACCGGGGGGTTCCAGGTCTTCATTCCGCTGCGGTATCAGCATGACTTCGTCGATGTGAGGGACGGGGTTGTACGGAATCGGCTCCAGGCGCGGACTTCGATGGCTACCGGGGCCGAGGCGCTTCGGACGTTCGCGGTGTCGCGGTTGTTGTTCGACAACGTGCCGCACGTGAAGGTTTTCTGGGTGATGCATGGTGTGCAGACCGCGCAGCTTGCGTTGCAGCATGGGGCGGATGACATGGACGGGTCTGTGGTCGAGTACAAGATCACGCATGACGCCGACTCGTTCGGCACGCCGGCCAAGCTCACCCGGGACGATCTGCTGGGCCTCATCCGTGATGCGGGGTTCCGCCCGGTGGAGCGGAATACGCGGTACGAGGTCATCCGTGAGTTCGAGGGGCCGGACCCGCAGCGGCGGGAGGCGCCTCAGCCGATGCGGCTCTGACTCCGTCAGGGGTCCGGTACGAGGTGCGGTCGCGCCGGCTGACGCGCTCCGGGCTTCGCCCAGAGGCCTCAAACGCCGGCCGGGCTGATAGTGGACCTCTGTCCCTGAAAGGCTGCGTCAGCCGAGCCGGGGTTTGCCTGCGCCCGGTGGAGACGCTCCTCACACCGGGTCGACGGAAAAATCGGTCACACCCGCGAAGCGGGCTGCATACAATTGCGGTATGGCGCATAATCTTCGCTTCGAGCTTGACCCCGCCGTCGATCGGACCCTGCGGG
This sequence comes from Streptomyces smaragdinus, assembly GCF_009604385.1. GTDB lineage: Bacteria > Actinomycetota > Actinomycetes > Streptomycetales > Streptomycetaceae > Streptomyces > Streptomyces smaragdinus. The sequence continues at coordinate 147,292 of NZ_WEGJ01000012.1, read as the reverse complement.
ATCAAGTCGCGCAGTTGTGGGCCGACGTCGTCAACGCCGGGGGGTCCGTCGGGTTTCTGCCTCCCGTCGGGGTGGACGAGGTGCGCGGGGAGCTCGTCAAGCATCTGGTCGCGATGGCCGAGGGGCGGATGCGGCTGCTCGTGGGGCGGGACGAGGGCGGGGTCGTCAAAGGCACCGTCTTCCTCGGGCTCAATACGCATCGGCTGATGCGGCACTGGCTCTGGTTCCACACCGTCATGGTTCACCCCTCCCTCCAGCGGACCGGCCAGGGGCGCGCCCTGATGGCCGCCGCCGCGGACGGGGCGCGGGGGATCGACGGGATCGAGGGCATACGGCTGACCTGCCGCGAGGGGACCGGGGCCGAGCACTTCTACGCCGCCTGCGGGTACAAGGAGGCCGGGCGCGTGCCCGGCGCCATCCGGGTCGGGCCGGGGGACGACCGCGACGACATCACCATGTGGCTCCCCCTGCCCTGAGCCCCGCGTACCGCGCCGCGCGGCGGCTCGTAGAATCGGGTGAACCGCCCATCCAGCGACCAAGGGCCGGCCCGTCGCCCGCAGGAGTCAGCATGTCCCCCACCCCGACAGTCAGCCCCACCGCCCGCTACTCCCTCATGCGCCTGGGCATCTTCGCCGCGTGCTTCGTCGTCGTCTGGGGGCTGGTGCGGCTCAGGGTGCTGCCCTCGGGGCTCGGGGACTCGAACTACCTGTGGGTGCTCCTCCTGGCCCTCGTGGTCTCCGCCCCGCTGAGCTTCGTCCTGCTGCGCCGCCAGCGCGAGGAGATGGCCGGCCAGGTCGCCGAGCGCGTCGAGCGCGCCAAGCACAACCTCGCCGCCAACCGCTCCGCCGAGGACGAGGTCGACGACGCCGCGCGCCGTACCGAGGACTGATCCGCCGGGGCGTGGCGCTCGTCACGCCCGTCCGACAACTGCCCTGCTCGCGCGGGGCAGTTGTGTTTTCCGGCCGTACGACCCGGAGACCGGCCTCGGGGAAGCCCGGCCGACGGTGTTACCGTCATATCCATGACGACGGCAGCAGCCCCCTTCGACGCGACGAGCACCCTGCTCGTGGCGCGCCTGCACGTCGACCTCTGCCGCCGCGTGGCCGCGGCGTGTTGTCGCTGAGCGACAGACCCACCCCGCACCCTTTTCAGCCCCCGGCCGGATAGCGCCGGGGCTCCCGTGTGCGCGTGCCGTCACCGCCCGCGTCCCCCTCCTCACTCCTGATCAACGGAGCATCCCCGCGTGTCACGCATCCTCAAGGTGCCCTTCTGGGCCCAGATACTCACCGGTCTCGTCCTCGGCGTCGTCCTCGGCGCGGTCGCCCGCAACGGCGACGTCGCCTGGCTGAAGGACACCCTCGACCAGATCGGCGGCATCTTCGTCCAGCTGCTGAAGCTGGCCGTCGCCCCGCTCGTGTTCTTCGCGATCCTCGTGTCGATCACCAACCTCCGCAATGTCTCCAACGCGGCCCGGCTCGCCTCCCGCACCCTGCTCTGGTTCCTGATCACCTCGCTGATCGCGGTGACGATCGGCCTGGTCATCGGCCTGATCACCAACCCGGGCGCCGGCACCGGCCTCACCCCGAAGGACGGCGCGAAGCCGGAGCACTCGGGCAGCTGGATCGACTTCCTGACCGGCATCATCCCGACCGACGTCATCACCCCGTTCACCGAGCTGAACGTGCTGCAGATCGTCTTCATGGCCGCCGTCGCCGGCATCGCCGCGCTGAAGCTGGGTGACACCGCCAAGCCGATCATCAGCCTCAGCGAGACCGTGCTGGAGCTGCTGCAGAAGGTCCTGTGGTGGGTCATCAAGCTCGCCCCGATCGGCAGCATCGGCCTCATCGGCTTCGCCATCGCCGACTACGGCTGGGACCTGATCGGCAAGTACGCCACCTTCACCGCCGACGTCTACATCGGCTCCGCGCTCGTCCTGTTCGGCGTCTACCCGCTGCTGCTGGCGACCGTCGCCAAGGTCAACCCGCTGCAGTTCTTCCGCGGCGCCTGGCCGGCGATCCAGCTGGCGTTCATCTCCCGCTCCTCGGTGGGCACGATGCCGGTCACGAAGAAGGTCACCGAACGCCTCGGCGTGCCGCAGGAGTACGCGTCCTTCGCGGTGCCCTTCGGCGCGACGACCAAGATGGACGGCTGCGCCGCGGTCTACCCGGCGCTCGCCGCGATCTTCATCGCCGAGATCTTCGACGTGAGCCTCGGCATCCAGGACTACCTCCTGATCGCCTTCGTCTCCGTGATCGGCTCCGCGGCCACCGCCGGCCTCACCGGCGCCACCGTGATGACCACGCTGACCCTGTCCACGCTGGGCCTGCCGCTGGAGGGCGTGGGCCTGCTGCTGGCCATCGACCCGATCCTGGACATGATGCGGACGGCTACGAATGTCGCAGGCCAAGTTACTGCGCCGCTGATTGTCGCCGCCCGTGAAGGAATCCTCGATCGTGCAATGTACGACAGCGTCACCAGCTTTGAAATCGATGATGAAGGCTCGCGGGAGAAGGTAAATACTGGCGCTGACCAGAAATCTTCCGAGCTCGTCACGGCATAGGGTGATGGCGGACGGTGCCCGCCTCCTTTTGAAGAGGCGGGCACCAATCATTACGAGACAAGGCGTGGAATGGCTCAGGTGTCGTGGCGTCACTACAGACCGGATCTAGCCTGAACGTCGAGAGTTGTTGGCTGTGTATGAGTTCGAAACGGGTTGCTCCGAGGGACCGTCATGTGCAGCATTGACCAGCACGATCCTGATGGATGTGTCTTCGGGTGGCTTGCGCCTGCCTCGCCCGACACTGAGGACGTCGACGTGCTCGACGACGGTTGCCGCGACGGCGCGGCGGCGCTCAAGGTTCTCTGGTGATTCGTTCATCCAGATCGACAGAGCATCCTGCTCGATGCGGGAACGACGGATCAACGATGAGGTCTCGCGAGTTCGCAAGTCCTGGAGGTTGATACGTAGGTGGGCCAGGGAGTCGAAGTAATCATCGTCATCCATCTCGCCCTGCTTCCAACGTTTTCGAAGATTCTGGATGCGACTCTCCAGCAGATTGATCTCACCGGTGAAATCTTCTGCCGGGCTCTCCTCAAGGCGGGGGATGTGGTTCCGCAGTGCAGTCTGCACGACCTCGTTGAGTCGCTCCTCGATCCACTGGTACTGGCGGCTCACCTTCCCGCAGCCGAGGCGACCGCCGCGGCCTGGTTGCCCGGAGTGGCAGAAGGTTCGTCGGAAGGTCCGCCCTTGCACGGTCGCCCACTGGACACGCATATTGGCGCCACAGTAGCCACATCGCAAGAATCCAGAGTACAAGTGCTTTCGCTTGCCTGACCCTTGGGCTGCGGGTGTGGCGCGGCTGTTGAGTAGAGTCTGAACATCCTCCCACTCGTCTCGAGTGAGTGGGGATTTATAGATGCTGTCACCGATGTCCTGGCCCTTGTAAGTGACGATCCCTCCGGTCCTTTCGGATCGGAAAACGCGCTTCACGGACTGGATTGTCCAGTCGCCGCCTTGAGGGGTTCTAGCCCCTTGGGAGTTCCAGTATCTCGCTACATCGCCAGGCGTTCCGGAGGCCTGGCCCACCAGCATGTGGTAGCCCTCCCGGATCAACGTGGACTCGCGGTCATCGAGTTCCTGGAAACGGGAGTCTTCCTGGAATCCGAATTGTCTCTTCCCTCCGGCGTGTGGTTTGCCCTGTTCTCTGCGCTGCAGGAGTGAGTTGTTGATGCGTTCTGACATTCGCTCGGTCTCTTGTTGGGCCACAGCGCCTTTGATCGTGAGGATCAATCGCCCGTTCGCGCTCAGCGTGTCCTCGCCTTCCGTCGTGGCGAAGGCGAATCCGTATTTCTTCTGCTCCTCAAGGAAACTGGTCAGCTCGCTGATGCGACGTGTGAGGCGGTCAATGGAGTAGACGACGATGCCGTCGATGCGACCATCGCGAATATCTCTCAGCATTTCAGTGTATCCAGGGCGATGGCGCCTACTGGTAGTCGATGCCGATACCTCGCTGTCCGAGTAGACCTTCAAGACGCCCCAGCTCATTCGTCCGCATAGCTCCCGACATGCCTTTTCTTGGCGTTGGATACCGAGGTCCAGCCCTTTGCGGTCCTTGCTGATGCGGACGTAGATTCCCACACGTTTCGGCTTCGTCATGCCCATTTCCAGTCATAGACGTATCAACATCATCTCCAACGAACATATGAGACGTGTGGTTACGTAGTTCCTGGCCGGTCACTCGTACAGCGCGTCCACGTCCGCCGCGAAGTCCCGCAGGATCGCGCCCCGGCGCAGCTTCAGGGACGGGGTGAGGTAGCCCGCGTCCTCCTTGAAGTCCAGCGGCAGCACCCGGTACCGCCGAATCGATTCCGCGCGGGAGACCAGCAGGTTCGCCCCGTCGACCGCGTGCTGGATGTCCTGGTGCAGCCGGGCGTCGGCGAGGAGCTGCCGGGCGGACATGCGGGTGAGCTTGTGCATGTGGCACCAGTGGTAGAGGCCGTCCATGTCGAGCGTGAGCAGGGCCGCGACGTACGGGCGGTTGTCGCCGACGACCAGGCACTGGCTGATCAGGGGGTGGGCGCGCAGCCGGTCCTCGAGCGGGCCGGGGGCGAGGTTCTTGCCGGAGGAGGTGACGATGAGGTCCTTCTTGCGGCCGGTGATCGTCAGATAGCCGTCCTCGTCCAGCGCCCCGATGTCGCCGGTCGGCAGATAGCCGTCCTCCCGTATCGCGGGGCGGACCGCGCCCGCCTCGCTGTCCCAGTAGCCGGCGAAGACCTGGCCGCCGCGCAGCAGCACCTCGCCGTCCGGGGCGATCCGTACCGACGTGCCGGGCAGCGGGCGGCCCACGCGGCCGAAGCGCAGGCGCAGCGGCGGGGTGACGGTGGCGGCGCCGGTGGTCTCCGTGAGGCCGTAGCCCTCGTACACCTCGACTCCGGCGCCGGCGTAGAAGAGGCCGAGGCGGCGGCCGAGGGGGGAGCCGCCGGAGATGATGTGGCGGACCCTGCCGCCGAGGGCGGCGCGGATGCGGCGGTAGACGAGGGTGTCGTAGACCCGGTGCAGGGTGCGCTGGCCGGAGCCCGGGCCCGTACCGCCGTGTTCGCGCTGTTCGAGGGCCTCGCCGTAGCGTTCGGCGACACGGGAGGCGCGGTCGAAGGAGGCGGCGCGGCCCATGCGTTCGGCGGTGGCGCGGGCGGAGTTGAAGACCTTCTCCAGGACGTACGGGATGGCGACGAGGAACGTCGGGCGAAATCCCCGCAGGTCGGCGATGAGGTCCTCGGTGGTCATGCTCGGCGCGTGGCCGAGGCGGACGCGGGCGCGCAGGGCGCCGACGGCGGTCATCCGGCCGAGGACGTGGGACAGCGGGAGGAAGAGGAGGGTGGCGGCGGGTTCGCGGGACGGGGCGCGGAAGACCGGGTGGAGGAGCTCGATCGCGTTGTCGACCTCGGCGAGGAAGTTGGCGTGGGTGGCGACGCAGCCCTTGGGGGTGCCGGTGGTGCCGGAGGTGTACATCACGGTCGCCACGGAGTCGGGGGTCAGCGCGGTGCGGCGGGCGTGGACCTCGGCGTCGGGTATGTGCCGGCCGGCGGCGGCGAGCTGGCCGAGGACGCCGGTGTCCAGCTGCCAGAGCTGGGTGAGCCAGGGGAGTTCGGCGCGGGCGGCGCTGACCATACGGGCCTGGTCGACGTTCTCCACGGCGCAGGCGACGGAGCCGGAGTCGGCGAGGATCCACTCGGCCTGGAAGGAGGACGAGGTCGGGTAGACGGGGACGGTGATGAGGCCGGCGGCCCAGGCGGCGAAGTCGAGCAGGGTCCACTCGTAGGTCGTACGGGACATGATGGCGAGCCGGTCACCGGGCTGCAGACCGGCGGCCATCAGGCCCTTCGCCAGGGCCAGCACCTCGTCGGCGAAGGTGGCGGCCGTGACGTCCGTCCAGCGTCCGCCGGGGCCCTTGCGGCCGAGGACGACGTCCTGGGGGGCTTCGGTGGCGTTGGTGAACGGGATGTCCGCGAGGGATCCGGTGCGTTGGCGCGGTACGAGGGGTGGGGCCTCGGCCTCGTAGACGGTGGTGCCGTGGCGGCGGAGGTACGGGTCGACGGTACGTGGCTCAGGTCTCTGTGTCATGTATCGGCTCCCACCTGCTCTTTTGACTGCCGGGTAAGTTACTGAGCGCTTAAGCGGGAGCCAACGATTTCGGCCCGGCGAGTCGTGTCATGTCTTAGCAATACCGGTGAATGTTTTGTGATGGGGTGAGCACTTCTCGCACACGGGACCGCCCGTGCCCCGGACCGCTGTCCGGGGCACGGGCGGGTCGGGGGGCCTACGGCTGGAGCGGCATCGTCCAGCAGTTGGAGATCGACGGGAGGCCGGTGAGCCGGGCCTTGACCCAGTTGATGGCCGTGGTCTGGTCGGTCAGCAGCGGGGCGAGGTGGTTCGTGAGGAGCCCGTCGCCGAGGTTGGGCAGGATCACCGCGTCGTACGTGACGTTGCCGCCCTTCGCGCACCAGTCGACGGCGAGTTGCCTGGCCTGGGCGTGCGGGACGATGTCGTCCTGGGTGCCGGTCGCGACCCGGACCGGGCCGGCGGGCTTGAGCCGGCCGATGCGCTGGGCGTCGAGCGTGGCGCGTATCGCCGGTTCGGCGGCGACGATGTCGGAGAGCGACTGGCCGCCCGTGGTCCAGCGGGAGCTGTTCTGGAAGGCGTAGCCGAGGATCGCGTCGCCGATGCAGGCGGTGGACAGGTCGGTGAGCGCCTCGCGGCCGGCGGCGTTGAGGTACTTGTCGGCGATGGGGCGCAGGGACGGGTCGGACTGGAGGAAGCCGTTGAGCGACCAGCCGAGGGCGCCGGCCAGGGCGCTGCCGTCGATGCCGTCGATGACCTGGGTGAGGTCGGCGGGCGCGGCGCCGGAGTAGGTGCCGGCGAGGGTGACGTCCGGGGCGTACGACGACTGGAGTTCGGCCGCGGAGGCGGTGGCGCCGCCGCCCTGGCTGTAGCCGTACAGGGCGGTCCTCGACCGGCTGGTGACGGAGGCGCCGGGTACGGAGCGGGCGGCGCGGACCGCGTCGAGCACGGCGTGGCCGCCGTCGACGCGGTTGACGTAGGTGTGCAGGCGGTCGGTGGTGCCGAGGCCCACGTAGTCGGTGACGACGACCGCGACGCCGGAGAGCAGGAAGCGGTAGATCGCGATGTCCTCGTAGCCGACGGCCAGCACGTCGCCGTCCAGCTGGACCGGGTACTGCAGCCCCAGCGACGCCGAACACCGGTCGCCCTGGCCCATGGTGCCGGGCGCGACGGCCACCAGCGGGCGCGGGCCGCCGCCGAGCCACGGCATGGTGGGCTCGAGGTACGCGCCGGTCACGGCGACGGCCTGGCCGGTGGAGTCCGTGGACTTGTACATCAGCCGGGTCGCCGTGCCCGGGAAGGGGCCGGGCAGTCCGGGCAGGCTGACGGCGAGCGGCAGCGGTTCGGTACGGACCAGGGCGCCGTTCGCGGCGGGCAGGCTCGCGGGCGGGGTGTAGAACGCGGGCACTTCCACGGCGGCGGCGGGCCCGGCGGTCAGCGCCTGCGCCAGCACGCAGAACGCGGTGACGAGCACGGCGGCCAGGGATCTGATCGGTCGTCTCACGCGGCTCACTCCTCAGCTCGGGTCGGGGGGCGGGAGCTGGTTCTTACCCGCAGGTAACTGACCGCAGAGTAGGGAAGGCTGGAGCTGCTGACAATATGTCTGACGGGACCGGTGTGCGGATGTCTGTATCCCGGGCTCGCAGAACGGGCGGGTGTTGTGAGTGATGGAGGTGTGCGTACCCCCTGGCGGATCCCGGCGGTTGTGCCTAGCTTCGGCACCCAAAGATCCCCCTCCCGGAGGTGGCTGATGGCGACAGATTCCCGTGCGTCCGGTTCCGGCGAACGGCCGCAGACCCTGGCGGTGTTCGCCGAGTGGGCGGCCGAGCGGTACGGGGGGCTGCCGGCGCTGCGTCTTCCGCACGGCGGCGGCGACGTCTCGTACGAGGAGCTGCGCGACACCGTCCACACCGTGGCCCGGGGCCTGATCGGGCTCGGGGTGGCGGCCGGGGACCGGGTGGCGGTGCTGTGCGAGACGCGGGCGGAGTGGACGTACGCGCATCTCGGGGTGCTGGCCACGGGGGCCGCGCTGGTGCCGGTGTATCCGTCGGCGGGGGACGAGGAGGTCGCCTGGGTGCTGGGCGACTCCGGCGCCGGGGTGGTGCTGTGCGAGGACGCGGAGAAGGCGGCGCGGGTGGCGGCGCTGGTCCCGGGGGTGCGGCCGGTGGTGATGACGGGGGAGGCGGCGCCGATGACGCATCCCGCCGAGCTCGCTCCCCTCGCCGCGGTGCTGGCGCGCGGGGCGGCCGTGACCAGGGACGACCTGGCGATGATCGTCTACACCTCCGGCACCACCGGCCTGCCCAAGGGCTGCCGCCTCAGCCACGGCAACAGCGGCGCGATCAGTGACGCCACGGCGAGCTTCGAGAAGATGGAGCCGGGCGACGTCACGTACATCTACCTCCCCCTCGCCCACCTCCTGGCCCAGCTCACCGAGCTCTCCACCCTCCTCGACGGCGCCACGCTGGCGTTCTGGGGAGGCAGGATCGAGGGCATCGTCCCGGAGCTCGGGCAGGTCCGCCCCACTCACCTGCCCTCCGTCCCCCGCCTCTTCGAACGGGTCCACGCCCAGGTCGGGGCCCTCGCGGCGGCGGACGGCCCGGAGGGGACGGCCCGCTTCGAGGCGGCGGTCGCGCTCGGTGCCCACATCGACGATCTGCGCCGGTCGGGGGCGGAGCCGACGGCGGCCCAGACACGGGCGTACGAGGAGGCGGACGGGAAGCTGTACGCGCTGGTCCGCTCGGTCTTCGGCGGCCGGCTGCGGCACGCGAACGTGGGCGGCGCGCCCATCGCCCCGCAGACGCTGGACTTCATGCGGGCGTGCGGGATCCCGCTGTACGAGGGGTACGGGATGACGGAGTCGGCGGGGATCATCGCGCTGAACCACCCCGGCGCGCACCGGTACGGCACGGTGGGCCAGCCGCTGCCGGGCTGTGAGGTCAGGATCGCGGCGGACGGGGAGATCCTGGCCAGGGGGCCGATGATCTTCGCGGGCTACCACGCCGCCGCGGAGGCGACGGGGGAGGCGCTGGACGCGGAGGGGTGGCTGCACACCGGGGACCTGGGGGAGCTGGACGCGGACGGCTATCTGTCGGTCACCGGGCGCAAGAAGGACATCATCATCACGTCCTCGGGCAAGAACATCACGCCGTCCCTGCTGGAATTCGCGATCCAGCAGTCCCGCTGGGTGTCCCGCGCGGTCATGATCGGCGACCGGCGTCCGTATCCGGTCGCACTGATCACGCTGGATCCCGACGAGATCGCGGGGCTCGGGCTGACCGGCAGTCCCGCGGCATCCGAGCAGGTCCGGGGGTGGATCCAGGAGGCTGTCGACGCGGCGAACGCGAAGGCCGCCGGACCGGCCAGGATCAGGCGCTTCACGATTCTCGACGAGGATTTCTCGGTGGCCGACGAGACGCTCACGCCGACGCTGAAAATACGCCGGGCGGCCGTTGCGCGGCGCTATGCGAAGGAAATCGACGGGCTGTACGAATCGTGAGTGACATCCGTATGGGCCGGTGAATGGACATTCATACGGGCCATGGGGTTCATGCCCGATTAATTCCTCAGCCGTAAGAAACCCGTAAGGAAAAGGCAGGAGCCCCGGCCGAAAGGCCGGGGCTCCTTGGGTCATGCAATCAGCGATGTCACACGGGGGTGACGTTCTCCGCCTGCGGGCCCTTCGGACCCTGCGTGACGTCGAAGTTCACCTGCTGGTTCTCCTCCAGGGAGCGGAAGCCAGAGGCGTTGATCGCGGAGTAGTGGACGAAGACATCGGGGCCGCCGCCGTCCTGGGCGATGAAGCCGAAGCCCTTCTCGGCGTTGAACCACTTGACGGTTCCGGTAGCCATAAGCCCTCCTTGGGCCAAAGGGTTGCCCTGCTCCCAGAACCTGCATCGTGCGAAGTCTGAAACTACAAAAGCCTGCGGCGTCACAAGCTCCGCAGGCTCTGTACTGCAAGGGAAACCAAACTGCAACTTGCGTTGAGCCTAGCACGGCACGCGGGCGCGCGGAAGAGTCGAAGATCGCGTCCTGATGAACCCCCGCACCTTCGTGCGACCGGGGCCGGGCGTAGCCTCGAGCTGTGAGTACCACCCTGAACGGTCCCGCCGACCTGCCGAGCCGGCCCCGCATCGGTCATATCCAGTTCCTGAACTGCCTTCCCCTGTACTGGGGTCTGGCCCGAACCGGCACGCTCCTGGACTTCGAACTGACGAAGGACACCCCGGAGAAACTGAGCGAGCAGCTGATCGCAGGTGAGCTGGATGTGGCTCCTGTGACGCTGGTGGAATATCTCCGGCATGCGGATGATCTTGTTGCGTTCCCGGATATCGCGGTCGGATGTGACGGACCCGTGATGTCGTGCGTGATCGTTTCGCAGGTTCCGCTCTCCGAGCTGGACGGGCAGCGGGTCGCGCTCGGGTCGACGTCGCGGACGTCGGTGCGGCTGGCGCGGCTGCTGCTGGCGGAGCAGTACGGGGTCACGCCGGACTACTACACGTGTCCGCCCGATCTCCGCCTGATGATGCAGGAGGCCTCCGCCGCGGTCCTGATCGGTGACGCGGCGCTGCGGGCCTCCCTGCACGAGGCGCCGGCGCTGGGGCTTCAGGTTCATGACCTGGGCGAGATGTGGAAGTCGTGGACGGGGCTGCCGTTCGTCTTCGCGATCTGGGCCGCGCGGCGCGACTTCGTCGCCCGTGAGCCGGCCGTGGCGGCGGACGTGCACCGGGCGTTCCTGGAGTCCCTCGCGGTGTCGGTGGAGGAGGTGGCGAAGGTGGCGGAGCAGGCGTCGCGGTGGGAGGCGTACGACGCGTCGCTGCTGGAGCGGTATTTCACGACGCTGGACTTCCGGCTCGGGGCGCCGCAGCTGGAGGGGATCCGGGAGTTCGCGCGGCGTGCGTCGTCCGACGACGCGTTTGCGGCTGACGTCGAGGTTCGGCTTCTCGGGGCCTAACCCTCCGGGGGTGGTCTTCGGCTTCCGTCGCGTCGGCTGACGCGCATCCGGCCTTCGGCCGGAGGCCTCAAACGCCGGCCGGGCTGGGGGTGGGCGCTTTCTGTCCCCCTCCGTCGGGCCGGTCCCGGTCGTAAGCTGGGCGTCAGCCGCGTTCCCGGGGGGATTGATGCAGCCGCTTCAAGCAGGTGATCCGGCGCGGGTCGGGTCGTACGTGATCCTCGGGCGTCTCGGCGCCGGAGGGATGGGGCGCGTGTACCTGGGGCGGAGCCCCGGGGGGCGGACTGTGGCCGTCAAGGCCGTGCACCCGCACTTCGCCGCCGACGATCAGTTCCGCGCGCGGTTCCGGCGTGAGGTCGAGGCCGCGCGGCGGGTCGGGGGAGCCTGGACCGCCCCCGTGCTGGACGCCGGGCCCGACGACGACGTCCCCTGGGTCGCCACCGGATACGTCGCCGGGACCGCCCTCAGCGACGCCGTCGAGCACCACGGACCCCTGGGCGCCCGGCCCGTCAGGGCGATCGCCGCCGGCCTCGGCGAGGCCCTCGAGGCCGTCCACGCCCGGGACCTCGTCCACCGGGACGTCAAGCCCTCCAACGTCCTCCTCACCCTCGACGGCCCCCGCCTCATCGACTTCGGCATCGCCCGCGCCACCGACGGCACCGCCTCCCTCACCGCCACCGGCGTCTCCGTCGGCTCCCCCGGCTACATGTCCCCCGAGCAGATCCTCGGCCGGGGCGCCGGCCCCGCGTCCGACGTCTTCTCCCTCGGCGCCGTCCTGGTGTACGCGGCCACCGGCCGGCCCCCGTTCAACGGCGACTCCGCCCCCTCCCTCCTCTACCAGGTGGTGAACGAGCCCCCCAGCCTCAACGGCCTCGAGCGCGTCGACCCCGAGCTGGCGGAGACCGCCGCCGCCTGCCTCGCCAAGGACCCCGCCGCCCGTCCCGCCCCCCGCGACCTCGCCCGGCGGCTGGCCCCCGGCGGCGCCGCGGCCCTGATGACCGCCGGCTGGCTGCCCCCCGCGGTGTCCGACGGCATCAGCCGTAACGCGATCGAGCTCCTCGCCCTGGACGTCCACCCGGTCACCCCCGAGGCCCCCTCCGGCCCCGTCCCCCTGCCCCGCGCCGAATACGGGCCCCCGACCGGCTTCGGCCCGCCCCCGGCGGACCCCACCCCGCCCGCCCGGAACTGGCCGGAGGCCGGCGACCCCACGCCGTCCGCCGGCAACTGGCCCGACACCGGCGACCGGTCCGGCGAAGCCCCCCGGGACGCCCGCCCCGCGGAAGGCGCCCCCACGACCGCCGCCCCCACCCGCCGCGCCGAACTCGGCTGGCGGGGCCGCAGGGCCAGCTGCACCCTCGTACTCTCCGTCGCCGGAGCGGCGGCGGTGGCGATGGTGGGCCTCTACTTCGGCGGCGTACTCGGCGGCCCCCGCGACGCCGACGCCGGCGCCGACACCAACACGGCGCCCCCGGCCGCGAGCACCAGCCCGGAGCCCACAACGGAGCCGACGACCGAGCCCACGACGACCCCCACCGGCCCGAAGGGCAAGGAGCTCCCCCAGATCCCCGCCTTCTTCCGCGGCACGTGGAAAGGCACCGCCCTCAACTCCGACGGCTCCCCCAACGGCGACATCACCCTCGTCGTCGCGGCCGGGAAGAAGGGCGACACCGTCGCCCACGCCACGTACTCCGCCCTCGGCTTCGCCTGCCACAGCAAGGGTGCCCTCGTCCGGGCCTCCGACCAGCAGCTGATCATCACCGAGTCCACCGACACCGACAAACCGCAGACCGACTTCGCCTGCTCCACCGCGACGTCCACGCTGACCCTGACCCGCGACGGCGCCAAGGTCACGTACCTCAACGACGACCCGGCCGGCGGACAGACGCCCACGACGCTGACGAAGGACTGACCCGAGCGGCGGACCGCCCGCGCCGAACGCGTACGCTGCAAGCAGGAAAGACACCGTGCGGAAGGGGCACCGGAGACCGTGGACCAGGCAGCAACCGACCTGCAGTCCGTTCTCGACCGCGCGGCGGACGGGGGCCGGATCACCCCCGAGGAGGCGCTCGGCCTCTACCGCTCCGCGCCGCTGCACGCGCTCGGCGCCGCGGCCGACGCGGTGCGCCGCCGGCGGTACGCGGGCGTCGAGCACATCGCGACGTACATCATCGAGCGCAACATCAACTACACCAACGCCTGCGTCACGGCGTGCAAGTTCTGCGCGTTCTTCGCGGCGCCCAAGAGCGACAAGGTGTGGGTGCGCGATCTGGACGACATCCTGCGCCGCTGCGCGGAGACCGTCGCGCTCGGCGGTACGCAGATCATGTTCCAGGGCGGCCACCACCCGGACTTCGGGGTGGAGTACTACGAGGAGAGCTTCTCCGCGATCAAGAAGGCCTACCCCCAGCTGGTGATCCACTCGCTGGGCGCCAGCGAGGTCGAGCACATGGCGCGGATCTCCAAGGTGGGCGTCGAGGAGGCCATCCGCCGCATCCACGCGGCGGGCCTGGACTCCTTCGCCGGCGCGGGCGCCGAGCTGCTGCCGGCCCGGCCGCGCAAGGCCATCGCGCCGCTGAAGGAGAGCGGCGAGCGGTGGCTGGAGATCATGGAGATCGCCCACGGGCTGGGCGTCGAGTCGACGACCACCATGCTGATGGGGACGGGCGAGACGAACGCCGAGCGGATCGAGCATCTGCGGATGATCCGTGACGTACAGGACCGTACCGGCGGCTTCCGGGCGTTCATCCCGTACACGTACCAGCCGAACAACAACGCCCTGAAGGGGCAGACGCAGGCGACCGTCTTTGAGTACCTGCGGATGATCGCGATCGCGCGGATCTTCCTGGACAACGTCGCCCACATCCAGGGCTCGTGGCTGACCACCGGCAAGGACATCGGCCAGCTGTCGCTGCACTACGGGGCGGACGACCTGGGCTCGGTGATGCTGGAGGAGAACGTCGTGTCCTCCGCCGGCGCCAAGCACCGGTCGAACCGGATGGAGCTGCTGGAGCTGATCCGCGGGGCGGGGCGGGTGCCGGCCCAGCGGGCGACGACGTACGAGCACCTGGTCGTGCACGACGACCCGGCGAACGACCCCGTGGACGATCACGTCGTCTCGCATCTGTCGTCCATCGCGATCGAGGGCGGGACGGCGCATCCCGAGCTGAAGCTGATCGACGCGGGCTGAGCCGGATGGCGACGCTGCACGTCCCCGACGAGCTGGTCAACGGGTGTTTCCACTTCCCGGGGCAGGCCGTGCTCGTCGAGGGGCGGCTGATCGCGGCCCTCGGCCCGTACGAGGAGCTGGCCGCCGCCCACCCGGAGGCCCGGGTGCGGCGCTGGCCCGGTCAGCTCGCGCCGGGGATCTGCGAGCACGACGTGCAGGAGCTGCTGGAGCACAGCTACTTCCCGGATCCGCGGGAGGCCGGCGAGCTCGGTACGGAGCCGCTGACCGGGGACGCGCTCGACGCCCTCGGGATGGACGAGGCCCGGTGGGGCGCGAGTGCCCGGCGGGGGCTGCAGCGGCTGATGGCGCGGGGGATCGTCGAGGTGTGCGGTGAGTTCACCCGGCCCGCGGTGCGGGACGCGGTGCAGCGGTCGGGGATGTACTCGCCGCCGGGGCACGGGCGCCGGTATCTGGAGCCGGGCGGGGAGGCCCGGTTCGCGGTGTGGGACGGCGACGGCTGCGTGGTCGCGGTGGTCGGCGGCACGATCGTCTTCCGCCGCCGGTGAACGCCGCCGGTCGGGGCGATGACGGGGCTGTCGGAGGTACCCGGCACAATGAGCCTGTGACCCGTGCATCCCTGGACAAGCAGCCCCACGAAGTCGCCGCGATGTTCGACGGCGTCGCCGCCAACTACGACCTGACGAACGACGTCCTCTCCCTCGGCCAGGACCGCCGCTGGCGCAAGGCCGTCGCCGACGCCGTGGACGCGAGGCCGGGGGAGCGGATCCTCGACCTCGCCGCCGGGACCGCGACGTCCTCGCTGCCCTTCGCCGCCGCCGGAGCGTATGTCGTGCCGTGCGACTTCTCCCTCGGCATGCTGAAGGAGGGCAAGAAGCGCCACCCCGAGCTGCCGCTGACGGCCGGGGACGCGACACGGCTGCCGTTCGCGGACGGGGTGTTCGACGCCGTGACGATCTCGTTCGGGCTGCGGAACGTGCAGGAGACGGACCAGGCGCTGCGCGAGCTGCTGCGCGTGACGCGGCCGGGCGGGCGGGTGGTGATCTGCGAGTTCTCGCATCCCACGTGGGCGCCGTTCCGTACGGTCTACACCGAGTATCTGATGCGCGCGCTGCCCCCGATCGCCACGGCGGTCAGCTCCAACCCCGACGCGTACGTCTATCTCGCCGAGTCCATCCGCGCCTGGCCCGACCAGCCGGGGCTGGCGCGACGGCTGCAGGACGCGGGCTGGTCGAAGGTCGCGTGGAGGAATCTCTCCGGAGGGATCGTCGCCCTCCACCGCGGCTACCGCCCGTAAAGACAGCCACCACCCCCCTCGTACACTGCGATCAGCCACGACCTCGAACCACCGGGAGCAGCCGTGACGACCCTGACCGAGCACACCGCCGACGTGATCGTCGTCGGCGCCGGCCCCGCCGGCTCGACCACGGCGTACTACCTCGCCAAGGCGGGTCTGGAGGTCCTCCTGCTGGAGAAGACCGCCTTCCCCCGCGAGAAGGTGTGCGGCGACGGCCTCACCCCGCGCGCGACCAAGCAGCTCCTGGCGATGGGCGTCGACATCTCCGAGGAGGCCGGCTGGCTGCGCAACAAGGGCCTGCGCATCATCGGCGGCGGCATGCGGCTCCAGCTGGACTGGCCGGACCTGGCGGCGTACCCGAACTACGGTCTCGTCCGCAAGCGCGAGGACTTCGACGACCTGCTGGCCCAGCAGGCGGTCAAGGCGGGCGCGCGGCTGTACGAGCGGTGCAACGTCAGCGCCCCGATCACCGACGCGCGCGGCCGGATCACCGGGGTGGAGGCGAAGCTCGGCGAGGAGAAGAAGCCCGTCAGCTTCCACGCCCCGCTGGTGGTCGCCGCCGACGGCAACTCCACGCGGCTGTCGCTGGCCATGGGCCTGCACCGGGACGAGAAGCGGCCGATGGGCGTCGCGGTCCGTACGTACTTCACCTCGCCGCGGCACGAGGACGACTACCTCGAGTCCTGGCTGGAGCTGTGGGACAAGCGCGGCGCCGAGGACCGGCTGCTCCCCGGCTACGGCTGGATCTTCGGCATGGGCGACGGCACGTCCAACGTGGGCCTGGGCATCCTCAACTCCTCCTCCGCGTTCAAGGAGCTGGACTGGCGCGAGGTGCTGAAGGCCTGGTGCGCCTCGATGCCCGAGGAGTGGGGCTACACCCCGGACAACATGACGGGCCCGATCCGCGGCGCCGCCCTGCCGATGGCGTTCAACCGCAAGCCGCACTACACCAAGGGGCTGCTGCTCGTCGGTGACGCGGCCGGCATGGTGAACCCCTTCAACGGCGAGGGCATCGCGTACGCGATGGAGTCCGGGCAGATCGCGGCGGACGTCATCGTCCAGGCGCACGGCCGGGGGACCGGCCCGCAGCGGGAGCTGGCGCTGCAGCGCTACCCCCGGGTGCTGGCGGAGACGTACGGCGGGTACTACTCGGTGGGCCGCGCGTTCGTGAAGCTCATCGGCAACCCGAAGGTGATGAAGCTGGCCACCCAGCGCGGCCTCTCCCACCCGATGCTCATGCGCTTCACGCTGAAGCTCCTGGCCAACCTCACCGACCCGCAGGGCGGCGACGCCATGGACCGGATCATCAACGGCCTGACGAAGGTCGCCCCCCGCGCCTGACTCCGTCGGGTCGGGGGGTGCGGGCCGCGGGGGTGACCCCGGGGCCCGGCCGTGTCATCGTGGGGACCACCGCAATGGTCTGTACCAACGGTGGAGAGGGATACGGCAGATGCGTGGCACCACGGCCTTACCCGGGACCCCCTGCAACGCCCCGCGCATCGGGGATCCGCCCGTCCACCGGCTCGAGATCCGGCTGCCCGACGAGGTGCCCTTCGCCACCGGGACGTTCGACGACATCGGCCCCATGGCGCGGGCGGACTTCCCGCACCGGCACACGTTCTACGAGATCGTGCACGTCACGGCCGGCAGCGGCACCCACGCCGTGGACCTCGATCGGTACTCCCTGCGCCCGCCCCATCTCGGGGTGATCCTCCCGGGGCAGGTGCACTGGTGGGAGGGCGTGCGCGGGCTCGAGGGCAACCTGGTGCTGTTCACGCCGGAGTTCCTCGTCGACCACCCCGGCGACCAGGAGCTGCTGCGCGGCCTCGGGGAGCGGCCGTGGATCGGGCTGGACGCCGCCGCGCAGGCCCGTACGTCGGGGCTGATGGCCGAGCTGGCCGAGGAGTACGGGCACGGGGCGGCCGGGTTCGCCGGCGTGCTGCGTTCGCTGTTGCACATCCTCCTCGTCCGCACCGCCCGCCTCCCCGGCCTCCTGCCCGCCCCCGGTCCGCAGGGGCGGGCCGCGGCCGGGCTGGCGGAGGAGTTCACCCGGCTCGTCGCGGACGCCGCGGGGGACGCGCCGACCGTACGGGAGTGCGCCGAGCGGCTCGGGGTCACGCCGGGACATCTGGCGGAGGCGGTACGGGCGGCCACCGGACGGCCGCCGGCGGCGCTGCTGCGGGAGGCGCGGACGCGGGAGGCGCAGCGGCTGCTGATCTCCACGGAGCTGACGATCCGGCAGGTGGCCGCGCGGGTGGGGTTCACCGACCCCGCGTACTTCTGCCGTTTCTTCCGCCGCGAGACGGGGCGCAGCCCCGGCGACTTCCGAAAACACCACGACCTCCGGGCTCCGTCCATCGAACCCCGCCCCGAGCCGTTTTAGTTTCGATGCCGACCTCCTTCACCCCCACTTCACCAGAGGAGCAGGCACCGATGGATGACATGGACAGGGAAAACGAGACCCCCGAAGCCCGGCACGTGAGCCGCAAGACCGTGCTGCGCGGTGCGCTCGCCGCCGGGATCGCCGCCCCCGCGGTCCTCATGGGCGGTCCCGCCCTCGCCCGTACGCTGACCGGACCGGCCGCCGAGGACGCCGAGCCCACGCCCATGTGCGACGACGGCGACGGCCCCACCGTGGCGCAGATCGAGGGCCCGTACTTCAAGCCCAACTCGCCCCTGCGCAGCAGCATGGTCGACGGCTCCGGCGTCGCGCTCACCCTCAGCGGCTATGTCTTCGGACGCGGCTGCCAGCCGATCTCCGGGGTCCTGCTGGACTTCTGGCAGGCGGACACCAACGGCGCGTACGACAACACGGGGTTCCGCTTCCGCGGCCACCAGTTCACCGACAGCCGCGGCCTCTACACGCTCACCACGATCGTGCCGGGCCTCTATCCGGGCCGTACCCGCCACATCCACGTCAAGGCGCAGGCCCCCGGCCAGCCGATCCTCACCACGCAGCTGTACTTCCCGAACGAGCCGCGGAACAACACGGACACCATCTACGACCCGCGGCTGCTGATGAACGTGCAGACCGTCGGCGGCGGCCGGCAGGCCGCGTTCGACTTCGTCCTCAACGTGGCGCAGAACCCCGGACCGACGCCCACGGCCACGTCCACCACCACCCCGCCGCCCGGCGGCGGGACCTGGGCCCCGGGCGTGGCGTACGCGGCGGGGGCAAGGGTCACGTACGGCGGTGTGGGTTACGTGTGCCTCCAGGGCCACACGTCCATGACCGGCTGGGAGCCGCCGAACGTCCCGGCCCTGTGGCGGGCCGGCTGACACTGCAGCCAGCCGGGACGCACCATCGGGCCCCCGCCGTTCCGTGGGACGGCGGGGGCCCGATGGTGTCACGCGTAGCTCAGGAGCAGCGCGCAGGCGGCGACCGTCGCGGCCACCTGCAGCCCGACGAGCCAGAACCGGGCCCGGCCGAACGGCAGATAGTCCTCCGGCCACAGTGCCGCCACCGCGCCCAGCACCACGGCCGCGACGAAGGCGAGCACGATCCAGGTGCCCGAGACGGACGAGCACCCCTCGCCCTGCTCCACGCAGCCCGCGGCGCGGTCGGATCCGCCGACGACCAGCAGGCCGGCGACCGCGAGCGGTACGAGCAGGGCGAGGCACACACCGGCCGTGCGGCGCAGCAGACGGTCCTGGCGCGAACGGGCTTGCTGCTGCTGGAGGGTGGGCATGGGGGTCTCCGGGTTCTTCGTCGTTCTTCCGTCGGGTGTGACTCAGCCGGTGGTGGGCGGGATCCTGCAGTACGGCGACGTGACGTCGATCCCGATCCGGTCGTCGGTACCGATGCCCACCACATGGACGGTGAATCCGTCCGCGTCGCCGCGCGCCCGCACCTCGGGCGCGCCCGGCACGTCCGCCCGGTCGACGAGCAGCCGCCAGCCGAGGTTGAGGGCGTACTGCCGGACGCGCCGGACGGCGCCGGCGTGGTCGGCGGCCGGGACCGCGTCCAGCTGCCAGAAGTGCGTGACCGCGTACACGTCCGCGCCGTGCGGGCCGCCGTCGACGGGCTGCGTGTAGTCGCTGTGCCCGAGCCGGCCGGCGACGCCGAGCGCGTCCAGGACCCGGCTCGAGTACGCGTGCACCTGCTGTTCGGTCTCCTTCGGATCCCGTACGGGTAAGGTCCGTCCCGTTGCGGTCATTCTCTCTCCTCGCGCCGGCGGGTGGCTAATTCGGGTCCATCGGGACCTGCTCGTGGACGACGAGGTCGCCGCGGCCGCCGACGACCTTCGCCTGGTTGTCCAGCGAGGTGGAGTCGGGCACCCAGTAGTCGCTGTGCCCGGTGGTGTCGGTCGTCATCCGGTTCCCGCCGAACATGGGGTCGTCGGGCGTGATCGTCACGTCGGCCCCGGACTTGTCGCCCGCGAGGAACGGGCGCCCGGCCTCCGGTACGGGGTCGTCGTACGCCTCCTGGGCCCAGACGTGGTTCGCGCCGACGCCGAGGTCCGAGGCGTGCGGGGCCATCACCCCGGGGCTGCCGGCGGTGACCACGTCGTCGACGCCGACCAGGCCGCCGTGCTGGGCGGCGCCGCCGATCGTCGTCGTGCCGTAGCTGTGGCCGACGGCCGTCACATGGCGCTCGCCGCCCTGGTGGGTGGTCTCCATGCCGGTCAGATAGTCGGAGAGCTCCGCGCCGCCGGTGTGGGCGTAGCTGCGGCGGGTGGCGTCGCTGAGGCCGTCGGGGGCGTCGTAGTCCAGCCACATGACGCCGGCGACGTTGCCCTCGCCGCCGTACTTCTCGCTGGCCTTGACCAGGTTCTCGGTGCGGTTGAGGTTGTTGGAGGTGCTGTCGCTGCCGCTGAGGCCGGAGAGGTCGGAGCCGGTGCCCGGGACGAAGACGGCCGTGTGCTCGGCGGTGTCCGGGTTGCCGACGGAGACGATGGCGCGGCCGTCGTCCTCGGGGTCCAGGCCGATGAGGTACATCCGGTGTCCGGCGGGGCCGCCGTCGTTGCGGTCCATGCGGTTGCGCAGGCCGATCAGGGAGCGCAGCTTGCCGGACTCGGGGTCC
This sequence comes from Streptomyces smaragdinus, assembly GCF_009604385.1. Lineage (GTDB taxonomy): Bacteria > Actinomycetota > Actinomycetes > Streptomycetales > Streptomycetaceae > Streptomyces > Streptomyces smaragdinus. The sequence goes on along the minus strand of NZ_WEGJ01000012.1, from coordinate 126,719 downwards.
TCGCCGCGGCCGGCGCGTTCGGCGATCCAGGTGTCGAGCATGGTGCGGTTGGCCTGGTCGCGTACGTCGGTCGGCAGGCCGTTCATTTTCCCGACCTGCTCCGGGTAGGTGGCCAGGACCATGGCCCGCTCGTCGGGGGAGAGGCCCTTCCACCAGGCGGCGGCCTTCTTCGGGTCGTCGTCGGACGGCAGGGCGGGGCAGCTGTTCTGGCCCAGCGCGGCGGCGGCGTCGGCCGCGGCGTCCCGGGCGCCGCCGGGCTTGTCGAGCTGGGCGGGGATGAACTTGCGCAGCAGGTCGGCGGCCTGGCCGCTGGCCCGTTTGGCGTCGTCGACGATGGCGTCGATACGGGCCTGGTGTTCGCCGCGTATCTGCGACACCTGGCGGGAGAAGTCCGGGTCGTGCCGCTCGGCGTCGTTGAGGGTGCGGCCGGTGACCGTGCCGTCGTCGCTCACCTTGTAGAAGCCGTCCGCCTCGGCCTCCTTCACCGCGGTGCGCAGATTGCTGCGGGCGGCGTCCATACGCTGCTTCAGGGTGTCCAGCACCGTCGAGATGGACAGCGCCTGGCTCTCCGCGATCCCGAGCTGCACCTCGGCCGCGTCCAGCGCGTGCATACCGGCGCCGGCCGCCTCACCCTTCCACCCGGCCATCCGCAACGTGCCGGTCACATGCCGGCGGTGCTGCTCCTGCTGCGTCCTGCAGAGCTTGTACAGGTTCTCCCACGACGTGTGGGCCGCCGAGACCTCCGCGGTCGTCTGGCGCATCAGCGTCCGGAAGTCACCCATGCGCGGTGGCTCCCTGGAACAGCTGTGCGGTGCTCTGCTCGTTGAGCTGGGCGATGGACGAGGTGTCCGCCAGCGCCGCGCCGTTGGAGCTGATCAGCCGTCTCATCCGGTCCAGCGCCGGCTGCCACTCGGCCTCCAGCTGGGCCAGCACACCGCCGACCTCCCAGGAGTCCAGCTCCGTGGCCGCCGCGCCCGTGTCGTCGCAGGCCGACGCTATCTTCGGGCGCAGGTCCTCCGCGTAGGTGCCGCAGCAGCCCGACGCGTACTTCAGCGGCTCCCACTTGACGTTGTAATCGCCTCCGGTGCCGCCCGACGGCCCGCCGCCGGCGTCCGGCGGCAGGCTGTCGAGCTGCGTTCGCGCCGACTGCTTGTACTGCTCCCACTCCGTGTGGAATGACATCCCCGTGAATCCCTCCGGACAGACTGACGTCAGTACCGACGATCAAGAATGTCCTCAAAAGGCCGTATCAACAACCTTGTTGGGGGCGGGACTTGAGGGATCGAAGGGTCGGGTGGGGCGCGGTCGGTCAGAGGACGCGGACCGCCGAGGTCGGCATGTAGTAGGACATCTGCTGGATGACGACGCCCTTGGACGGGTTGGCCGCGTCCAGGTACTGACCGCCGCCGATGTACACCGCGACGTGGTACGCCGAGCCGACGCCGCCCCAGAAGACGAGGTCGCCGGCGCGGACCTGGGAGACGGGGATCTGGGTGCCGGCCGTGGACTGCTCGGCGGCCGTACGCGGCAGGGAGACGCCGATCGTACGGAACGCGGCCTGCGTCAGCCCGGAGCAGTCGTACGCGGAGGGGCCGGTGCCGCCCATCACGTACGCCTTGCCGACCTGGGCCTCGAGGAAGGAGATGACGGTGGCGGCGCTGCCCGTGGCGGCGGTGGTGCCGAGATCGGTGCGGGTGGCCGTGCGGGAGGCGCGGGCCTCGGCGGCGCGCTCGGCGGCCTCCTTGCGGGCGGCCTCACGGGCCACGGCGGCCTCGTGCTTCTCGGTGGCGGCCTTGAGGGCGGCGGCGCCGGCCTCGTCGGCCTCGGCGCGTACGGCCGTGCGCAGGGCGCTCTGTTCCAGGGCCTCGACGCCCTCCTGGACGCGGACCCCGGCGGCCTTGGCGGGCTCGGGGAGGGCGATGTCGGAGTCGGCGAAGGGGAGTACGGGCAGTTCCGCGGTGGCCTCCGCGGGCGACTCGGCGTCGGCGGCCGAGGCGGGGGAGGCGGTGGCCACCAGTGTCGCGAGGGCACCACCGGCCACTCCGGCGCGCAGGACCCGGACGGGGCCACTGCTGCGGCGGGGCTTCCGGTGGCTGGTTATATGCGGCTTGAGGGGCATGGTGTCCGTTGCTACCAGGGACAAAGGGGCACTTTCAAACACCGTGGAATGGCTCACTTTTGACGCGTACGCGACGCGAATTGGGCCTAACGGCCCGAATCCGGGGGACGAACGTCCCTTGATCGTTTCGCCGACACCTTGTGTACGCACGGGCTTTACGCCCCGATTCGGCCACGCGCCGGGACTAGCCCAAGCCCGGGTGGAGTTCAAGCCCGAGCCCCCCGGCGGCCGTTGACGGGTGATCACTTGTGGCGCAGTTCACGATCACGTATCCCGCATGTCCGACATGGGTGATCGGTCCGTCCGGACGTCTCCGGAGCCCGCCGCGAGGGGCCGCCGACCGGCCCCGTGATCGGGTCCGGTCGACGCCTCCCGCAAGCGGTGCGCACGGCGCTTACATGGTCCCGGCGTCCATCGCGAATTTGCGCAAACCCCTCGTGCCTTGATAGGAGCAGGGCCGATTATCACCCCTCCGACCTGCGGCAACGCCATCGAATATCACGGATGGTGATCAACGGGAAGCTTGCCGCAAGATCGCCCGCGGTGTCCGCAAAGATGATCATCCGCCGGGTGTCAAAGATCACAAACCTTGGGGCCACCCCCGTGTCGCAGATCACAAGGCCTGAGGCATAGGATGCGTCCCACGCAGGCTTGTGAACTGCCTCACATGGTCACGATCTTCGTGGTAACGGAGCCGGGACCGGAGGCGGTCCGCACCTGCGCGCAAGGCCGAATAAGCAGTCACGTCGACTGAAAGGAGCGAGGCAACGGTGAACGCCTACACACCGATCCTCGTGCTGGGGGGCATCGCGGCAGCGTTCGCGGTTTTCTCCGTGGTCATGGCCGCGATCATCGGCCCCAAGAGATACAACCGGGCGAAGCTCGACGCGTACGAGTGCGGCATCGAGCCGACGCCGCAGCCCGCGGGCGGCGGCCGGTTCCCGGTCAAGTACTACCTGACGGCGATGCTCTTCATCGTCTTCGACATCGAGATCGTCTTCCTCTATCCCTGGGCCGTGTCCTTCGACTCGCTCGGGCTGTTCGGGCTCGTCGAGATGCTGCTCTTCGTGCTGACGGTCTTCGTCGCCTACGCCTACGTATGGCGGCGCGGCGGCCTGGAATGGGACTAGGGGGCTAGGGACACGTCATGGGTATCGAAGAGAAACTCCCCAGCGGCTTTCTGCTGACCACCGTCGAGCAGGCCGCGGGCTGGGTGCGCAAGGCGTCGGTCTTCCCGGCGACGTTCGGCCTGGCCTGCTGCGCCATCGAGATGATGACCACCGGCGCCGGCCGCTACGACCTGGCGCGTTTCGGCATGGAGGTCTTCCGCGGCTCACCCCGCCAGGCCGACCTCATGATCGTCGCCGGCCGGGTGAGCCAGAAGATGGCGCCGGTGCTGCGGCAGGTCTACGACCAGATGCCGAACCCCAAGTGGGTCATCTCCATGGGCGTGTGCGCCTCCTCGGGCGGCATGTTCAACAACTACGCGATCGTCCAGGGCGTCGACCACATCGTCCCGGTCGACATCTATCTGCCCGGCTGCCCGCCGCGCCCCGAGATGCTGCTGGACGCGATCCTCAAGCTCCACGAGAAGATCCAGCACGAGAAGCTCGGCGTGAACCGCGAGGAGGCCGCCCGCGAGGCGGAGGAGGCGGCCCGCAAGGCGCTGCCGACGATCGAGATGAAGGGGCTCCTGCGGTGAGCGACGCAGCGAACGGGGTGAACCCCGAGAAGGACCTCTCCGCGCAGAACCTCCCCGGCCAGCGCGGCGACGCCGGCGAGGAGATCCGTGTCCAGCGCGGTATGTTCGGCGCCAACAACGGCGGCGACACCTCCGGCTACGGCGGCCTCGTCCGGTCCGTCCGCCTCCCCGGCGCCTCGGCCCGCCCGTACGGCGGCTGGTTCGACGAGGTCGCCGACGAGCTGGAGGGCGCCCTGGAGGAGAAGGGCCTCGTCCCGGAGAACGTGATCGCCAAGACGGTCGTCGACCGCGGCGAGCTCACGTTCCACATCGAACGTGAATTCCTTCCCGAGGTCGCGAAGACCCTCCGCGACGACCCGGCCCTGCGCTTCGAGCTGTGCACCGGCGTCAGCGGCGTGCACTTCCCCCACGACAAGGGCCGCGAACTGCACGCCGTCTACCACCTGCGCTCGATCACCCACACCCGGCTGATCCGCCTCGAGGTGAGCACGCCCGACGCCGACCCGCACATCCCGTCGATCGTCTCCGTCTATCCGACGAACGACTGGCACGAGCGCGAGACGTACGACTTCTTCGGCATCGTCTTCGACGGCCACCCCGCGCTGACCCGGATCATGATGCCGGACGACTGGCAGGGCCACCCCCAGCGCAAGGACTACCCGCTCGGCGGCATCCCCGTCGAGTACAAGGGCGCCCAGATCCCGGCGCCCGACCAGCGGAGGTCGTACAGCTGATGAGCACCTCACACGCCCCCCACCGGGACACCACCGAGGGCAAGGTCTACACCGTCACCGGCGGCGACTGGGACGAGGTCGTCCAGGCCGCCGCCGACCGAAAGGCCGACGACGAGCGCATCGTCGTCAACATGGGCCCCCAGCACCCGTCCACGCACGGCGTGCTGCGGCTCATCCTGGAGATCGACGGCGAGACCGTGACCGAGGCCCGCTGCGGCATCGGCTATCTGCACACCGGCATCGAGAAGAACCTCGAGTACCGCACGTGGACGCAGGGCACCACGTTCGTGACGCGGATGGACTACCTCACGTCCTTCTTCAACGAGACCGGCTACTGCCTCGGCGTCGAGCGCCTGCTCGGCATCGAGGACGACGTCCCGGAGCGCGCCACGCTCATCCGCGTGCTGCTGATGGAGCTCAACCGCCTCTCCTCCCACCTGGTGTGCATCGCCACCGGCGGGATGGAGCTCGGCGCGACGACCATCATGATCTACGGCTTCCGCGACCGCGAGCTGATCCTCGACCTGTACGAGCTGATCACCGGCCTGCGGATGAACCACGCGTACATCCGCCCCGGCGGCCTCGCCCAGGACCTGCCCCCGGGCGCCGTCGACAAGATCCGCGAGACGGTCAAGACGCTCCGCAAGAACCTGGTGGAGTACGACCAGCTCGCCACCGGCAACCCGGTCTTCAAGGCCCGGATGCAGGACATCGGCTACCTCGACCTGGCCGGCTGCCTCGCCACCGGCGCCACCGGCCCGATCCTGCGCTCCGCCGGCCTGCCCCACGACCTGCGCAAGTCCGACCCGTACTGCGGCTACGAGACCTTCGACTTCGAGGTCCCGACCACCGACACCTGCGACTCCTACGGCCGGTACCTGATCCGGCTGGAGGAGATGCGCCAGTCGCTGCGCATCGTCGAGCAGGTGCTGGACCGGCTCGAGCCCGGCCCGGTCATGGTCGGCGACAAGAAGATCGCCTGGCCCGCGCAGCTCGCGCTCGGCCCGGACGGGCTCGGCAACTCGCTGGACCACATCAAGAACATCATGGGCACCTCGATGGAAGCCCTGATCCACCACTTCAAGCTGGTGACCGAGGGCTTCCGGGTCCCGCCCGGCCAGGCCTACGCGGCCGTCGAATCGCCCAAGGGCGAGCTCGGCGTGCACGTCGTCTCCGACGGCGGCACCCGCCCGTACCGGGTCCACTTCCGCGACCCCTCCTTCACCAACCTGCAGGCCATGGCGGCGATGTGCGAGGGCGGCCAGGTCGCCGACGTGATCGTCGCGGTGGCGTCCATCGACCCCGTGATGGGAGGCGTCGACCGATGACAGCCGAAGTCAGTCTGGGGATGCCCCAGCTGCCCGCCCCCGACTACCCCGCCGAGGTGCGCGCCCGGCTGGAGGCCGACGCCCGCGAGGTCATCGCGCGCTACCCCGGCAGCCGCTCCGCGCTGCTGCCGCTGCTGCACCTGGTGCAGTCGGAGGAGGGCTACGTCACCCGCACCGGCGTGCGGTTCTGCGCCGACCTGCTGGAGCTGACCACGGCCGAGGTCACGGCCGTCGCCACCTTCTACTCCATGTACCGGCGGAAGAACGGCGGCGACTACCAGGTCGGCGTCTGTACGAACACGCTCTGCGCGGTGATGGGCGGCGACGCCATCTTCGAGGCGCTGCAGGAGCACCTGGGCGTCGGCAACGGGGAGACCACCGACGACGGCAAGGTCAGCGTGGAGCACATCGAGTGCAACGCGGCCTGCGACTACGCCCCGGTGGTGATGGTCAACTGGGAGTTCTTTGACAACCAGACCATCGAGTCCGCGAAGAAGCTCGTCGACGACCTGCGGGCCGGCGCCGAGGTGGCGCCCACCCGCGGCGCCCGGCTGTGCACGTTCAAGGAGACCTCGCGGATACTGGCCGGCTTCCCCGACCAGCGCGAGGGCGCGGTCGCCGAGAGCGGCGGCGCGGGCCCGGCCTCGCTGACCGGGCTGAAGCTCGCCAAGGGCGGGACCGGGAAGGTCGTCTCGCCCCGTTCGTCCGCCGCCGAAACGGAGGGGGAGTGATGTCGGTGACCACGGACATCCCCGAGACCAGCCCGGACAAGCTGCTCGCACCGGTCCTCTCCGCGTTCTGGGACGAGCCCGAGTCGTGGACCCTGTCGACGTATCTGCGCCACGACGGCTACCAGGGCCTGAAGAAGGCCCTCGCGATGCCGCCGGACGACGTCATCGCGTACGTCAAGGACTCCGGTCTGCGCGGGCGCGGCGGCGCCGGCTTCCCCACCGGGATGAAATGGCAGTTCATCCCGCAGGGCGACGGCAAGCCGCACTACCTCGTCGTCAACGCCGACGAGTCGGAGCCGGGGACCTGCAAGGACATCCCGCTCCTCTTCGCCAACCCGCACTCGCTCATCGAGGGCATCGTGATCGCGTGCCACGCGATCCGCTCCAACCACGCGTTCATCTATCTGCGCGGCGAGGTCGTCCCCGTACTGCGCCGGCTGCACGAGGCCGTGCGCGAGGCGTACGCGGCCGGGTACCTCGGCAAGAACGTGCAGGGCTCCGGCTTCGACCTGGAGCTGACCGTGCACGCGGGCGCGGGCGCGTACATCTGCGGCGAGGAGACGGCGCTGCTCGACTCCCTCGAGGGCCGGCGCGGCCAGCCGCGGCTGCGGCCGCCGTTCCCGGCGGTCGAGGGTCTGTACGCGTGCCCGACCGTGGTGAACAACGTCGAGTCCATCGCGTCGGTGCCGGCGATCATGCACCGGGGCAAGGACTGGTTCAAGTCGATGGGGTCGGAGAAGTCCCCGGGCTTCACGCTCTACTCGCTGAGCGGCCATGTCGCCAACCCCGGCCAGTACGAGGCTCCGCTGGGCATCACCCTGCGCCAGCTCCTCGCCATGGGCGGCGGGATGCGGCCCGGGCACCGGCTGAAGTTCTGGACGCCGGGCGGGTCGTCGACGCCGCTGTTCACCGACGAGCACCTGGACGTCCCGCTGGACTACGAGGGCGTCGGCGCGGCGGGCTCCATGCTCGGCACGAAGGCGCTGCAGTGCTTCGACGAGACGACGTGCGTGGTGCGGGCGGTGACCCGGTGGACGGAGTTCTACGCCCACGAGTCCTGCGGCAAGTGCACGCCGTGCCGTGAGGGCACGTACTGGCTGGTCCAGCTGATGCGGGACTTCGAGGCCGGGAAGGCGTCGATGTCCGACATCGACAAGATCACGGACATCGCGGACAACATCAACGGCAAGGCCTTCTGCGCCCTCGGCGACGGCGCCGCGGCCCCGATCTTCTCCTCGGTGAAGCACTTCCGCGCCGAGTACGAGGCCCACGTCACGGGCAAGGGCTGCCCCTTCGACCACAACAAGTCGACGCTGTGGGCGGACGCGGGGGCGACCGCATGATCACCACAACCCACCCGGAGGTGGACGCATGACCGTCACCACGTCCGCCCCCGCCGGAGGCGGCACCCCGGAGATTCCTCCGGAAGACCTCATCACGCTGACGATCGACGGCGTCGAGATCAGCGTGCCCAAGGGCACCCTCGTCATCCGCGCCGCCGAGCAGCTCGGCGTCGAGGTCCCCAGATTCTGCGACCATCCCGCCCTGGACCCCGTCGGCGCCTGCCGCCAGTGCATCGTCGAGGTGGAGGGCCAGCGCAAGCCGATGGCCTCCTGCACCATCACCTGCACCGACGGCATGGTCGTAAAAACCCAGCTCTCCTCGCCCGTGGCCGAGAAGGCCCAGCGCGGCGTCATGGAGATGCTCCTCATCAACCACCCCCTGGACTGCCCCGTCTGCGACAAGGGCGGCGAATGCCCCCTGCAGAACCAGTCCATGTCCCACGGCAACGCCGAAAGCCGCTTCGACGGCAAGAAGCGCACGTTCGAGAAGCCCGTGGCGATCAGCACCCAGGTCCTGCTGGACCGCGAACGCTGCGTGCTCTGCGCCCGCTGCACCCGCTTCAGCCAGCAGATCGCCGGCGACCCGATGATCGAACTCCTGGAGCGCGGCGCGCTCCAGCAGGTCGGCACCGGCGAGGGCGACCCGTTCGAGTCGTACTTCTCGGGCAACACGATCCAGATCTGCCCGGTCGGCGCGCTGACGTCGAAGATGTACCGCTTCCGGTCCCGCCCCTTCGACCTGATCTCCTCGCCCAGCGTCTGCGAGCACTGCTCCGGGGGCTGCGCCACCCGCACCGACCACCGGCGCGGCAAGGTCATGCGGCGGCTCGCCGCCAACGACCCGGAGGTCAACGAGGAGTGGATGTGCGACAAGGGCCGCTTCGGCTTCCGCTACGCACAGCTCCCCGACCGCATCACGACCCCCCTGGTCCGAGGCGCCGACGGTGAGCTGGAGCCGGCGAGCTGGCCGGAGGCGCTGGCCGCCGCCGCGAAGGGCCTGGACGGCGCGGTCGGCCGCACCGGTGTCCTCACCGGGGGCCGGCTGACCGTCGAGGACGCCTACGCGTATGCCAAGTTCGCCCGGGTCGCCCTCGACACCAACGACATCGACTTCCGCGCCCGCGTCCACTCCGCGGAGGAGGCCGAGTTCCTCGCCGCCCGCGTCGCGGGACGCGGCGTCGACCTGGACGGCACCGGGGTCACGTACACGGCGCTGGAGCAGGCGCCCGCCGTCCTGCTCGCCGGGTTCGAGTCGGAGGAGGAGGCGCCCGGCGTCTTCCTGCGGCTGCGCAAGGCCTGGCGCAAGCGCAAGCAGCAGTCGTACTCCCTGGCCACGCACATCACCCGGGGTCTGGCGAAGACCGGCGGCACGCTGCTGCCGGCCGCGCCCGGCACCGAGCCCAAGTGGCTCGACGCCCTGGCCGGCGGGGAGGACCTGGGCGAGGACGGCACCCGCGCCGCCGAGGCCCTCCGCAAGCCCGGCGCCGTCATCCTCGTCGGCGAGCGGCTGGCCGGGGTCCCCGGCGGCCTCTCCGCCGCCGCCCGCCTCGCCGACGCCACCGGCGCCGCCCTGGTGTGGATCCCGCGCCGGGCCGGTGAGCGGGCCGCGATCGAGGCCGGCGCGATGCCGGGGCTGCTGCCGTACGGGCGCCCCGCCTCCGACCCCGAGGCCCGCGTCCAGACCGCGTCCGCCTGGGGCCTCGGCGCGCTGCCGCCGCGCAGCGGCCGGGACGCCACGGAGATCGTCGCCGCCGCGGCCGGCGGACAGCTGACCGCGCTGCTCGTCGGCGGCGTCGAGGTGGCCGACCTGCCGGACCCGGCGCTGGCCCGCGAGGCGCTGGCGAAGGTTGGCTTCCTGGTCAGCCTGGAGCAGCGGCCCAGCGAGGTCACCGCACAGGCCGACGTCGTCCTGCCCGTCGCCGCCGTCGCGGAGAAGGCCGGCACGTTCCTCGACTGGGAGGGCCGCGCCCGCCCGTTCGAGCCCGCGCTCAAGGCCGACCTGATGCGCGCCGGACAGCTGGCCCCGCCGGACACCCGGGTGCTGAACATGCTCGCCGACGCCATGGACGTACACCTGGGCCTGCCCGACGTACGCACCGTGCGCGCCGAGCTGGACCGGCTCGGCGTCTGGACCGGCGACCGGCCCGCGACGCCCACCGAGCTCCAGGGGACACTGCCCGATCCGCAGCCCGGCCAGGCGGTCCTCGCCGGTCACCGGCTGCTGCTCGACAACGGCCGGCTGCAGGAGGGCGACGACGCCCTCACCGGCACCCGGCACGCCGCCGAGGCCCGCGTCTCGCCCGCCACCGCGGACGAGGCCGGCGTCAAGGACGGCGACACCCTCACGGTCACCGGACCGGCCGGCTCGGTGAGCCTGCCGCTGCGGGTGACCGCCGAGATGCCGGACCGCGTGGTCTGGCTGCCGCTCCAGTCCACGGCCCCGGGCGTCACCGCCGAGACGGGCGCCCGGCCCGGCGACGTGGTGGCGGTCGGCCCGGAGATCACCTCGGAGGTGACCCGATGATCCTCGCCGCCACCGAAGACCTCACCATGTTCGGCCGCGACGTGTGGTGGCTCGTCCTGCTCAAGGCGGTCTTCTGCTTCGCGTTCCTGATGCTGACGGTCCTCATCTCGATCGTCGCCGAGCGCAAGGTCGTCGGCTGGATGCAGCTGCGCATCGGCCCCAACCGGCACGGCCCCTGGGGCATGCTGCAGTCGCTCGCCGACGGCGTGAAGCTCATGCTGAAGGAAGACCTCACGGTCAAGGGCGCCGCGAAGTTCGTCTTCGTCCTGGCGCCGATCCTCGCGACGGTCCCGGCCTTCATGGCCATCGCGGTGATCCCCTTCGGCCCCGCCGACAACCAGATCTCGATCTTCGGCGAGCGCACCACGATGCAGCTCACCGACCTCCCGGTCGCGATGCTCTTCGTCCTGGCCACCGGCTCCATCGCCGCCTACGGCGTGGTGCTGGCCGGCTGGTCGTCCGGCTCGACGTACCCGCTGCTCGGCGGGGTGCGCGCGACGGCCCAGGTGATCTCGTACGAGGTCGCGATGGGCCTGTCGTTCGCGGCCGTCTTCATGTACTCGGGCTCCATGTCCACCTCGACGATCGTCGAGGCCCAGGAGGGACGCTGGTTCGCGATCCTGCTGCCGGTCTCGTTCCTGATCTACCTGGTGTCCATGGTCGGTGAGGCGCACCGCGCGCCCTTCGACATGCCGGAGTCCGAGGGCGACCTGGTCGGCGGCTTCAACACCGAGTACTCGTCGATCAAGTTCGCGCTCTTCATGCTCTCCGAGTACGTCCACCTGGTGACCGTCTCCGCCATCGCGGTGACGCTCTTCCTCGGCGGCTGGCGCGCCCCGGCGCCCATCAGCACCGTCTGGGAGGGCGCCAACACCGGCTGGTGGCCGATGCTCTGGTTCACCGGCAAGCTCGTCGCGCTGATCTTCTTCTTCGTGTGGATCCGCGCCGCGCTGCCCCGGGTGCGCTACGACCAGTTCATGAAGCTGGGCTGGAAGGTCCTGATCCCGGTCTCCATGGTCTGGCTGATGCTGGTCGCCACGGTCCGGGCGCTGAACAACGAGGGGAAGGACTTCCAGGACATCGTCCTGTACGTCGTCGGCGGCGTGATCGTGCTGCTGCTCCTGTCCTTCCTCGTGGACTTCTTCCGCGAGCGGGAGGAGAAGGCGGCGGCCGCGCAGGCCGCGTACGACAAGAAGGACTTCGATCCCATGGCGGGCGGCTTCCCCGTACCGCCGCTGCCCGGACAGACCCTGCCGCCCGTCCCGCGCCGCCCCTCGCGGCAGCAGCGGGAACTCGTGGGTACGGCACCCGAGACCACCGCAGAGGGCAACAAGGAGGCTGACGGTGTCTGACGAGAAGCCCAAGCGGCTCAATCCCGTCGCCGGCTTCGGCGTGACCTTCAAGGCCATGTTCAAGAAGCGGCTGACCGAGCAGTACCCGGAGTACAAGAAGCCCACCGCACCGCGCTTCCACGGCCGCCACCAGCTCAACCGGCACCCGGACGGCCTGGAGAAGTGCATCGGCTGCGAGCTCTGCGCCTGGGCCTGTCCGGCCGACGCCATCTACGTGGAGGGCGCCGACAACACCGACGAGGAACGCTACTCGCCGGGCGAGCGCTACGGCCGGACGTACCAGATCAACTATCTGCGCTGCATCCTGTGCGGACTGTGCGTCGAGGCCTGCCCGACCCGGGCGCTCACCATGACCAACGAGTACGAGCTCGCCAACACCTCCCGTTCCTCGCTCATCTACACCAAGGACGAGCTGCTCGTGGGGCTGACGGAGGGCATGGTCGACAGCCCGCACGCGATCTTCCCCGGGATGACGGAGAAGGACTACTACGCGGGGCTCGTCACCGAGGCCGCGCCCGGTACGGAGCGTCAGGCCGCCGTATCGAAGGGCGAGGAGCCCGCCGCAGAGGAGGCCACGGCATGAACACGCTGGCTGCCTACCAGACCTCCACCGGAGAGGCCACCCAGTTCTGGGTGCTGGCGGTCTTCGCCGTGGCGGGCGCGCTGGGCACGGTGATGCTGAAGCGCGCCGTGCACTCGGCGCTCTGCCTCGCCGGCACGATGGTGATCCTGGCGATGTTCTACCTCGCCAACGGCGCCTACTTCCTGGGCGTCGTACAGATCGTCGTCTACACCGGCGCCGTCATGATGCTGTTCCTCTTCGTGCTGATGCTCGTCGGCATCACCGCGGCGGACTCCCTGAAGGAGACCATCAAGGGCCAGCGGATCCTCGCCGCCGTCTGCGGGATCGGCTTCGGCGTCCTGCTGATGGCCGGGATCGCCAACGCGAAGATCACCGAGTTCACGGGGCTCACCGCGGCCAACAAGCCCGGCAACGTCCGGGGGCTGGCGGAGCTGGTCTTCACCAAGTACATCTTCGCCTTCGAGATCACCGGCGCGCTGCTGATCACCGCCGCCGTCGCCGGTATGGTCCTCACCCACCGCGAGCGCACCGAGCGTCCGCTCACCCAGCGCGAGCAGGCCGAGGCCCGGGTGAAGGACGGCACGCAGGTCACGCCGCTGCCCGCCCCCGGCGTCTACGCCCGGCACAACGCGGTCGACATCGCGGGCCTGCTGCCCGACGGCAGCCCGTCCGAGCTCACCGTCAACAAGACGCTGCGCTCCCGCGGCCAGATCCGCGACGTGTCCGAGCAGGCGATGGGTGAGCTCGCGGCGCTCGAGCAGCGCACGGCCGACTACCAGGGTCAGAAGCGGACCGCCAACAAGCCGCCGCAGGAGAAGAAGAAGGAGGTGGAGGCGAAGTGAATCCGGTCAACTACCTGTATCTGGCCGCCCTGCTGTTCACCATCGGGGCGTCCGGGGTGCTGATCCGGCGTAACGCGATCATCGTCTTCATGTGCGTCGAGCTGATGCTGAACGCCTGCAATCTGGCGCTCGTCACCTTCTCCCGGCTGCACGGCAACCTCGACGGCCAGGTCATCGCGTTCTTCGTGATGGTCGTCGCCGCAGCGGAGGTGGTGGTCGGCCTCGCGATCATCGTCGCGCTCTACCGCTCCCGTCACTCGGCCTCGGTCGACGACGCCAGCCTGATGAAGCTGTAAGGGGTACGTTCCAGTGGAGTCACTCATCGGATTGCTCGTCGCGGTGCCGTTGCTCGGCGCTGCCCTGCTGCTCTGCGGCGGGCGAAGGCTGGACGGGATCGGGCACGTCCTCGGCACGGTGCTCTCGTTCGCGTCCTTCGGAATCGGTCTGGCGCTCTTCGCCGACATGCTCGGCAAGGACCCGGAGCAGCGGGGCCTGCACACCACCGTCTTGAGCTGGATCCCGGTGGAGGGCTTCCAGGCCGACGTCGGGTTCCAGCTGGACCAGCTGTCCATGACGTTCGTGCTGCTGATCACGGGTGTCGGGTCGCTGATCCACATGTACTCGATGGGGTACATGGAGCACGACGAGCGCCGGCGCCGGTTCTTCGGTTTCCTGAACCTGTTCCTCGCGGCGATGCTGCTGCTCGTCATCGCGGACAACTACCTGCTGCTGTACGTCGGCTGGGAGGGCGTGGGCCTCGCCTCGTACCTGCTCATCGGCTTCTGGCAGCACAAGCCCAGCGCGGCGACCGCGGCGAAGAAGGCGTTCATCGTCAACCGCGTCGGTGACGTCGGACTGTCCGTCGCGATCATGCTGATGTTCACCACGTTCGGCTCCTTCGCCTTCGGGCCGGTGCTGGGCGCGGCGGGTGAGACGTCGGAGGGCAAGCTCACGGCGATCGGCCTGATGCTGCTGCTCGCCGCGTGCGGCAAGTCGGCGCAGGTGCCGCTGCAGTCCTGGCTCGGCGACGCGATGGAGGGCCCGACCCCGGTGTCGGCGCTCATCCACGCGGCGACGATGGTCACGGCCGGTGTGTATCTGATCGTGCGGTCGGGGGCGATCTTCAACGGGGCGCCCGACGCGCAGACCGCGGTCGTTGTGGTCGGCGCGGTCACGCTGCTCTTTGGTGCGATCGTCGGTTGCGCGAAGGACGACATCAAGAAGTCCCTCGCCGGTTCGACCATGTCGCAGATCGGCTACATGGTGCTGGCCGCGGGCCTCGGCCCCATCGGCTACGTCTTCGCGATCATGCACCTGGTCACGCACGGCTTCTTCAAGGCGGGCCTGTTCCTCGGCGCCGGTTCGGTCATGCACGGCATGAACGACGAGGTCGACATGCGGAAGTACGGCGCGCTGCGCAAGCACATGCCGGTCACCTTCTGGACGTTCGGGCTCGGCTATCTGGCCATCATCGGCATGTTCCCGCTGTCCGGGTTCTTCTCCAAGGACGGGATCATCGAGGCCGCGTTCGCCAAGGGCGGTACGCAGGGCCTGATCCTGGGCGCCGTCACGCTGCTCGGCGCGGCGATCACCGCGTTCTACATGACGCGGATGATGCTCATGACGTTCTTCGGCGAGAAGCGCTGGCAGCCCGACGCCGAGGGCAACGAGCCGCACCCGCACGAGTCGCCCAAGTCCATGACGGTCCCGATGATCCTGCTGGCCTTCGGATCGGTCTTCGCCGGCGGGTTCTTCGCCGTCGGCGACCGGTTCCTGAAGTGGCTGGAGCCGGTGACCTCGCACGAGCACGGCGATCCCGCGTACGGCGCGGGCGTCATCTCCGGCGCCGCCCTGGCCTGTATGGCGATCGGTGTCGTCGGGGCCTGGCTGATGTACGGCCGCCGTACGGTGCCCGTTGTCGCCCCGCGCGGCTCCCTGCTCACCCGCGCCGCCCGGCGCGATCTGCTCCAGGACGACTTCAACCACGTGGTCCTGGTCAAGCCCGGCGAGTATCTGACCCGCGGTCTGGTCTTCCTGGACCACTCGGTCGTCGACGGTGTCGTCAACACCACCGCGGCCACCGTGGGCGGGTTGTCGTCGCGGGCGCGGCGGATGCAGAACGGCTTCGCCCGTTCGTACGCGGTCTCGATGTTCGGCGGCGCGGCGGTGCTCATCGCCGCCACCCTGCTGATGAGGGCGGTCTGATATGTCTTTCCCACTGCTGACGGCGACGGCCGCGGTCCCCGCCCTCGGGGCGATCGCCACGGCCGCGGTGCCCGCGGCCCGGCGTACGGCCGCGAAGTGGCTGGCGCTGCTGGTGTCCGTGGCGACACTGGTGCTGGCCGCCGTGATCGCCGTGCGCTTCGAACCGGGCGGCGACCGGTTCCAGCTCACCGAGTCCCACACCTGGATCAAGGACTTCGGGCTCCGCTACGACCTGGGCGTGGACGGCATCGGCGTCGCGCTCATCCTGCTCACCACGCTGCTGATCCCGTTCATCATCGGGGCGGGCTGGAACGACGCGGATCCCCTGGAGACCACGTCCTCCCGGTGGCGGCCGACGCAGGGCTTCTTCGCCCTGATCCTGGCCGTCGAGGCGATGGTCGTCGTCTCCTTCGAGGCGACGGACATCTTCCTCTTCTACGTCTTCTTCGAAGCCATGCTGATCCCGCTGTACTTCCTGATCGGCGGCTTCGGCGACCGCGCTCACGAGCATGGTGAGGACGAGGCGGCGAAGCAGCGCTCGTACGCGGCCGTGAAGTTCCTCCTCTACAACCTGGCCGGCGGTCTGATCATGCTGGCCGCGGTGATCGGCCTGTACGTCGCCACCGCCGACGACCTCGGTACGGGGACGTTCTCCCTGCCGCAGATCCTCGAGGCCCGCGCGAACGGCGATCTGACGCTGGGGACGAACACCGAACGGTGGCTGTTCCTCGGCTTCTTCTTCGCCTTCGCCGTCAAGGCCCCGCTGTTCCCGCTGCACACCTGGCTGCCCAACGCCATGGGCGAGGCCACGGCGCCCGTCGCGGTGCTCATCACCGCGGTGGTCGACAAGGTCGGCACCTTCGCGATGCTCCGCTTCTGCCTCGGGCTCTTCCCCGAGGCCAGCGACTGGGCGACGCCGGTGATCCTGGTGCTCTCGCTGATCTCCATCATCTACGGCGCGCTGCTGGCCGTCGGACAGCGCGACATCAAGCGGCTGATCGCGTACGCGTCGATCTCCCACTTCGGGTTCATCGTCCTCGGCGTCTTCGTGATGACGTCCCAGGGCCAGAGCGGCGCCACGCTGTACATGGTCAACCACGGGATCTCGACCGCCGCGCTGATGCTGGTGGCCGGCTTCCTGATCTCCCGGCGCGGCTCGCGGCTCATCGCCGACTACGGCGGCGTGCAGAAGGTGGCGCCGGTGCTGGCCGGGACGTTCCTGGTCGGCGGGCTCGCGACGCTGTCGCTGCCGGGGCTGGCGCCGTTCGTCAGCGAGTTCCTGGTGCTGGTCGGGGCGTTCGCCCGCTATCCGGCTGTCGGCATCGTCGCCACCCTGGGCATCATCCTCGCCGCGCTGTACGTGCTGGTCCTCTACCAGCGCACGATGACCGGACCGGTCAAGGAGAGCGTGGCGAAGCTGCCGGACCTGCGGGTCCGCGAGGTGCTCGTGGTGGCCCCGCTGATCGCGCTGCTGATCGGCCTCGGCATCTACCCGAAGCCGCTGACGGAGATCGTCAACCCGGCGGTGGAGCGGTCGATGTCGGACGTACAGAAGAAGGACCCCGAGCCCGACCACGCCGTCACCACGGACGGGGGCTGGTTCGACTACCAGCCGGCGGCCCAGGGTGAGACCGCTGACGGAGGCCACAAGTGAGCACCATCTACCCTGTCCACAGCCTGTGGACAGTGGCGCAGGGGTCGGCGCCGGACTTCAAGGCCCCGGACTTCGAGTACGGCCAGATGTCGCCGACGCTGATCGTCATCGGCGTGGCCATCCTGGGCGTGCTGGTCGAGGCGTTCCTGCCGCGCCGCTCGCGCTACTGGGCGCAGACCGTGCTGGCGATCGCCGGTCTGGTCGCCGCGTTCGGCGCGGTGATCTGGCTGGCGACCGACGGCTACGCGGCCAAGGAGGCCGGGATCGTCGCGGTCGGCGCCGTGGCCGTGGACGGGCCGGCGCTGTTCCTGCAGGGGACCATCCTGCTGGTGTCGATCGTCGCGGTGCTCACGTTCGCCGAACGGCGGCTGGATCCGCAGCAGCACGGGCGGCACGTGGACTCGTTCGCCGCGCAGGGCTCGGCGGTGCCGGGCGGTGAGGCCGAGCAGGCCGCCGTGAAGGCCGGGTTCACCACCACCGAGGTCTACCCGCTGGTGATGTTCGCCGTCTCCGGCATGCTGCTCTTCCCCGCCGCGAACGATCTGCTGACGCTCTTCGTCGCGCTGGAGGTCTTCTCGCTGCCGCTGTACCTGCTGTGCGCCCTGGCCCGCCGCAAGCGGTTCATGTCGCAGGAGGCCGCGGTCAAGTACTTCCTGCTCGGCGCCTTCTCCTCCGCGTTCCTGCTCTTCGGCATCGCGCTGCTGTACGGCTACTCCGGCACCGTCACGTACGCCGGGATCGCCGACGTCGTCGAGGGCACGAAGAAGACGATCGACCCGGCGCTCGCCGGGACCATGGGCAACGACGCGCTGCTGCTCATCGGCGGCGCGATGATCCTGGTCGGGCTGCTGTTCAAGGTCGGCGCCGTGCCGTTCCACATGTGGACCCCGGACGTCTACCAGGGCGCCCCGACGCCGGTGACGGGCTTCATGGCCGCCGCGACGAAGGTCGCCGCGTTCGGTGCCCTGCTGCGGCTGCTGTACGTCGTGCTGCCGGGCATGCGGTGGGACTGGCGGCCGGTGATGTGGGGCGTGGCCATCGCGACCATGATCCTCGGCGCGATCCTCGCGGTCACGCAGACGGACGTGAAGCGGCTGCTGGCGTACTCCTCCATCGCCCACGCGGGCTTCATCCTCGCGGGCGTGACGGCGGCTACGCCGGAGGGCGTGTCGTCGGTGCTGTTCTATCTGGGCGCGTACTCCTTCGTCACGCTGGGCGCCTTCGCGGTCGTCACGCTGGTGCGGGACGCGGGCGGCGAGGCCACGCATCTGTCGAAGTGGGCGGGGCTGGGGCGGCGGTCGCCGCTGGTCGCGGCCGTGTTCGCGGTGTTCCTGCTGGCCTTCGCCGGTATTCCGCTGACGTCCGGGTTCTCCGGCAAGTTCGCGGTGTTCAAGGCGGCGGCGGACGGCGGTGCGATGCCGCTGGTCGTGATCGGTGTGATCTCGTCGGCGATCGCCGCGTTCTTCTACGTACGCGTCATCGTGCTGATGTTCTTCAGCGAGCCGCAGGCCGACGGCCCGTCGGTGGCGGTCCCGTCGGCGCTGACGTCGACGGCGATCGGGATCGGCGTGATCGTCACGCTGGTGCTGGGGCTGGCGCCGCAGTACTTCCTGGACCTCGCGGGGGACGCGGGCGTCTTCGTGCGCTGACGTCCTCGTAAGCGGAAAACGGCCGGTTCCCCGAAAGGAACCGGCCGTTTTCGTATGTCAGTACCTGGTCGGGACGATCTGTCCCCGGACCTCGCCGAGCCCGATCCGCGTGCCGTGCGGGCCCGGGGCCCAGGCGCGCAGGACGACCTCGTCGCCGTCCGCGAGGTAGGGGCCCTTGCCCTTGGTGAGCTCCAGCAGGCAGCCCAGCTGGTCCGGCTCGGGGCCGGAGACCGTGCCCGAGGCGTACACGTCGCCCGTACGCAGCGAGGCGCCGTTCACCGTCAGGTGGGCCAGCTGCTGGGCGGCCGTCCAGTACATCGCGGAGAACGGCGGGCGGGACACCGTCTCGCCGTTGATCACGACCTCGATGCGCAGGTCGAAGCCGTCGGGGCGGTCGGCGGAGTCGTCGAGGTACGGCAGCAGCGGATGGGTACGGACCGGGGGCGCCGTCCGGGCCGACTCCAGGGCCTCCAGCGGGGTGATCCAGGCCGCCACGGACGTCGCGAAGGACTTCCCCAGGAAGGGGCCCAGCGGCACGTACTCCCACGCCTGGAGGTCGCGCGCCGACCAGTCGTTCAGCAGGCACAGGCCGAAGACGTGCTCCCGCAGGTCCCCGCGCTCCACCGCCGTGCCCCGCGCGGACGGCCTGCCGACCACGAAGGCGACCTCCGCCTCGATGTCCAGGCGCACCGACGGGCCGAAGACCGGCGTGGGGTCCGCGGGCGTCTTGCGCTGGCCCGAGGGGCGTACGACCGGGGTGCCGGAGACTACGACCGTGCCGGCGCGGCCGTGGTAACCGATCGGGAGGTGTTTCCAGTTCGGGGTGAGCGGGTCGGGGGCGTCCGGGCGGAAGATGCGGCCGACGTTGGAGGCGTGGTGCTCGCTGGCGTAGAAGTCGACGTAGTCCGCGACCTCGAACGGCAGCCGCATCTCCGCCTCCGCCAGCGGCGTCAGCAGCGGCTCCACGGCGGCCCGGTGGGCGTCCTCGGTGAGCCAGGCCCGTACCGCGGCCCGTACCGCCGTCCAGACGGGGCGCCCGGCGGCCAGCAGCGGGTTCAGCAGGGGCGCGGCCAGCAGCTCGGCGTGCGGGGAGCCGGCGGCGCGGGCGGCGGCGCCGGCGTCGAGGACGTGGTCGCCGTAGCGGACACCGATGCGCGGGCGGGCGTCGCCGGGGGTGGTGAAGACGCCGTAGGGGAGGTTCTCGGGGCCGAAGGGGTCGCCTTCGGGGAGGTCGAGCGGGCTGTGCACGGGCATGATCCGGTCCCTGGGTCCGTCGTGATCGATGATCGGTGGGGTGATCTCTGGGAGTGCCCGCTCACATTACGTTCATCGCGCCGCCGTAGGGGAAGCCGCCCACTGTGATCGTTACGTGACCGGATACGCTGCGAACGTGGTGCATGGTGTTCTCTGGCGACAGATCGACATTCGCCGGTGTCGCCGGTGACATCACACCGACAGTCCAATCCGCATTCCGACGCGCTTGCCGTGAGCGTCTGCAGACAGGAGGAGCCCCCGTGACCGTGGTCGCACCCTTCGGGCTCAGCGTGCGGGACGAGGCCCTCGAGGCCGCCGTCCAGACCGGGTTGGCGGCCGTCGAGGAGGGGCTCCTCGAGGCGACGAAGAGTGATGTCCCGTTCATCACCGAGGCCGCCCAGCACCTCGTCCGCGCCGGGGGCAAGAGATTCCGTCCGCTGCTGGTGATGCTCGCGGCGCAGTTCGGCGACCCGCACGCGCCGGGCGTGGTGCCCTCCGCGGTGGTCGTGGAGCTGACGCATCTGGCGACGCTGTACCACGACGACGTGATGGACGAGGCGGCCATCCGCCGCGGCGTCCCCTCCGCGAACACCCGGTGGGACAACTCGGTGGCCGTGCTCACCGGCGACTTCCTGTTCTCGCGGGCGTCGAACATACTGGCGGACCTCGGTCCGGAAGCGGTGCGGATCCAGGCACAGGCGTTCGAGCGGCTGGTGACCGGTCAGATCCTGGAGACCGCCGGACCCAGCGAGGGCCGCGACCCGATCGACCACTACATGGAGGTCCTGTCCGGCAAGACGGGCTCCCTGATCGCCGTCGCCGGCCGCTTCGGGGCGCTCATGTCGGGGGCCTCCGACTCGACCGTCGATGTGCTCACGCAGTACGGCGAGCGCATCGGCATGGCGTTCCAGCTCGCCGACGACGTCCTCGACATCGCCTCCGAGTCCCGCGAGTCCGGCAAGACCCCCGGGACGGACCTCCGCGAGGGCATCCAGACGCTCCCCGTGCTCCATCTGCGGGCCGCCGCCGAGCGCGCCGGGCTCCGGGAGGACCTGGAGCTGTGCGCCCTGCTGGACGGCGATCTGACGGACGACGCGCGCCTCGGGGAGGCCCTGGAGCGGCTGCGGGTCCACCCGGCGCTGGCACAGGCCAAGCGGGACACCATCCGGTACGCGGAGGAGGCCCGGACGATGCTCTCCGCGCTGCCCCGGTGCGCCGCCCGCGCCGCCCTGGAGGGGCTGTGCGAGGCCGTCGTGGTGCGTACGGGCTGAGGCCCTGGTGTACGCCGTACGACCCTGACGCGGCGGCGGCTGCCCTACCCCGTTGGTACCGCCGGTCCTCCTTCCCGCGGTGTACCCGGCCCGGCACCCTGGGCTGACGATTCGTACCGCCCCCGCGTGGTGCCATGGACGCACCGGCCCGGGGGCCACCTTGCGCAGATCGGGTGACAATGACCCGAGGGGTGGACGAGTGCCGACGACCGACTACGGAGGTAGGACGACATGGCACAGATCCGACCGGAACCGCCCGCCGAGGAGGAGGCCCCGCGGCCGTCCCGCAAGGCGCTGCGCTACGGCATACCGCTCGGCATCGCGGGCGTCACCGCGCTCACCGTGGGGCTGATGCCCGCGCTGGCGCAGGGCGACGACGGGCTGGACGACGTGTCCGCCGAGGAGCTGATCACCAGGGTCCTGGACTCGGACGCGCAGTCCGTGCAGGGCACCGTGAAGCTGCGGACCGACCTGGGGCTGCCCGCGCTGCCCGGCGGCCTCGGCTCCGGCTCCGGGGACGACGCCGATCCGGGGGCCGCCGCGCTGTCGCTGCTCTCCGGCGATCACACCCTGCGCGTGGCGGCGGACGGGCCGGACCGGCAGAAGGCGACGCTCCTCGACCAGGGCGGCCACGACTACACCGCGCTGCACGACGGCGGTGACGTGTGGGCGTTCTCGACGGGGTCCGACAAGGTCTTCCACGGTACGAACGCGGACGCCGCCGCCGAGGGGGACGAGGACCACGCGCTGCCGGAGGACATGCGGGATCTCACGCCGCGCGAGCTGGCGCGGGAGCTGCTGCAGCGGTCCGGGGACACCACCGACGTGACGGTGGACGGGACGGTGAACGTCGCCGGGCGGGAGGCGTACCAGCTGAAGGTCACCCCCACGCAGGACGCCTCGACGGTGAAGGACGTACGGATCGCCGTCGCCGAGAACGGGGTGCCGCTGAAGTTCACGCTGACCGCGGACGACGACACCAAGGTCGTGGACGTCGCCTTCACCCGCGTGAGCTTCGCGAAGCCGTCCGCCGACACCTTCGCGTACAAGCCCCCGGCGGGCGCGGACGTCACGACGCGGGACCTGTCCCAGCGGCGGGACACCGGCAGGATGCCGGAGCTCGCCAAGGGCGACGTCGAGACGCACGGCTCCGGCTGGACGACCGTCGGCGAGGTGAAGCTCCCCGACGGCGCGCTGGGCGAGGACGGCGCACGCTCGTTCCTGGACGCGCTGACGAAGAAGACCGACGAGGGCCGGCTCTTCTCCACCCCGCTCGTCAACGCCCTGGTGACGGACGACGGCCGGGTGTTCTTCGGCGCGGTGCACGCGGGCGAGCTGAACAGGACCGCGGCCGCGAACTGAGGCCCGAGCCGCCCCGGGACCGTCCCCGGGGCGGCTCGCGCTACCTCACCAGCTCCAGCAGGAACTCCGCCGTCTCCGCCCCCCGCCCCGCCGCGTACCCGCTGTCCTCCCCGACGACCACGAATCCCGTCTTCTCCAGCACCCGCAGCGACCCCACGTTGTCCGTCGCCGCCCGCGCGTACACCGGCCGCTCCGGGACCACGCGCAGGAACTCCGTCAGCGCCTGCGTGGCGAGCCCCTTCCCCCAGTACGGCCGGGCCAGCCAGTACGTGACCTCCCGCCGCCCCTCGAAGTCGAACGCCCCGAGCCAGCCGATCACCTCGCCGTCGAAGACCACCGTCCGGTTGACGACCGCCGGATCGTCGAGTATCCGCGCCCAGTGGGCGTCGAACGCCTCCCGGTCGGCGGGATCCTCCGGCGTGAAGGCCGCCATCCGGATCGCCTCGGGGTCCTGCATACAGTCGAAGAAGGCCGGCAGGTCGTCCAGCACGACGTCACGCAGCATCCGCACGCTCCCATCCCTCGGTCCCCCGGATACGACCAGTCTGACCGGAGGGTCTGACACCCGCATCCAGTCCCGGGTCAGCGGGCGCGCAGCTTCAGCAGGACCGCCTCACCCGGGGCCAGGCCGACGTCGACGTACCGGTGGTCGGTCGTCGCGCGGAAGGCGCCCCGCGCCGGGTCGAAGACGTCCACCGCCGCGACCGTCACCGGGTCGACGGTGAGGGTGGCCCGGGCCGCCGCGTTGTGCCAGCGGTTCGCGACCAGCACCCAGCGGTCCGCGACGGCCGTGTCGCGGCTGGTGAACGTGCCGAGGACCACCGGCTGCCCGGTGATCCCCACCAGCCCGCCGCCCGGGGTGAAGCCGACCGCGCCGGCGGGGAGCGTGGGCTCGTTGGCGTGGGTGACCGTCTCCGGCAGCAGCGGCTTCAGCTCGCGGCCGACGGGGTGCAGCCAGGCGGTGTTGATGTCGCGGGCCGCGTACCAGCGCTCGGTGCGCTCGCCCTCCACCGTGATCAGCGCGGGGCCGAAGCCCTCGCCGCGGGCGGCCTCCGGGGTCCAGTAGGTGAAGTACTGGATGCCCTTGGCGCCGTACGCGAGGCTGATGTTGATCTGCCAGAGCAGCTCGGCGGCGGTGGGCGTGCGGTGGTTGTCGTACAGCAGCGTCTGGATGAAGACCCAGGCCGGCAGGTCGGCGCTCAGGGCCGCCTTGCGGACGGCCGCCCAGTTGCGGAAGTAGTCGGCGTCCTCCCGGCCGCCGGAGAGCAGCGGATAGCGGTCGAAGGAGACGAGGGACGGCTTCACGACGTCGACGAAGGACTGGTAGTAGTTCGCGTCGGTGGACGGGAAGAGGTTGACGTACGGCAGCAGCCCCGGCGTTCTGGCGCGGGCGATCTGCAGGGCGCGGGCCAGGGAGGGGAACCAGCCGGCGCCGGGCTCGTCGTAGAAGTTGAAGCCGGCCAGCGAGGCGTACGGGCCGTAGGCGTCGGCCGCGCGCTTGTACAGCGCGTCGGCCTCGGCGGGGGTGACGGAGAGGCTGTCCGCCGGGTTGTCGGAGATGGAGAACCAGCGGGACATGTTGCGGACCTGGATGTCGTCCGAGATCAGCATCTTCAGGCCGGTGTCGGCGGCGATGCGCAGCTGGTGCTGGAAGATGTTGCCGTCGCCGGCGTAGTTGCCGGAGATGATGAAGTCGAAGCCGGCTTCCCTGACCTCCGCGTAGCGCTCGGGGGTGCTGGCGAAGGGGTGCGGGGGCCAGAAGGTCCCGACGGGGAAGTCGGGGCCGCCGGTCAGGGGGAGGTCGGCGGGGGAGGGGATCGCGGTGTCGGCGGGGGCCGCCGCTGACGCGGGGGCGGCGGTGGCCCAGGGGAGGGCGGTGGCGGCGGCGGTGGCGGCGGCTGCGCCGATCAGGCCGCGGCGGCTGACGTCGAGGGCTCGGTGGGGGCTGGTGCGGGGAGCGTCCACGGTTCGACTCCTGGTTCGGTTCAGGGCGTACGGGTTCCGGTGGTGCGCGTTCTCCTCACGCGGCGCCGGCCGGCGCCGCGGGCTCATGGGTCAGGCGCCGCTGCCGGGGGCGTAGCGGTGGTCCTCCACCGCGCGGCGGGTGGCGTCGAGGGCCTGTTCGGTACGGACGCGGTCGTGCTGGGCCACGCCGATGTAGAGGCAGTCGAGGACGATCATCTGCGCGTGCCGGGCGGCGACCCCGCCGGCCCGGTACGTCGTCTCGCGGGCGGTTGTCACGAGCGTCAGCTCCGCCGCCTTCGCCAGGCTGGAGCGGGGGAAGTTGGTGACGGCGACGGTGACGGCGCCGCCCCGGCGGGCCTCGCGGACCGGCTCGATGACCTCCTTGGTCTCGCCGGAGTGCGAGATGCCGAGGGCCACGTCCCGCTCGTCCAGCAGCACCGCGCTGGGCAGGGCCTCGTGGATGTCGTTCCACACGAAGCACGGCCGCCCGATGCGGTGCAGCCGCAGATGCAGGTCCAGGGCCACCGAGCGGCTGCCGCTCACCGCGTACACGTCGATGCGCCGGGCGGCGGCCAGCGCGGCGACGGCCGCCTTCAGCGCCGCCATGTCGAGCTGGGCGGCGGTCTCCTCGATCACGCGCCGGTCGGCCCGTACGACCCAGTCCAGCACCGCCCGCAGATCGTCGTCCGGCGACAGGTCCGCGCCCAGATCCGCCCACCCCCCGCTGCCGGCCCGCCCGCTCTCGGCGGCCAGGGCGAGCCGCAGCCCGGCGTATCCGGGCAGGTCAAGCGCGCGGCAGAAGCGGGTCACGGTGGTACGGGACGTCCCGCTGCGGACGGCGACGTCGGTGATGGTGCTCGCGGCGACCCAGCCGGGATCGGCGACGACCAGCTCGGCCAGCGCCCGCTCGGCGGGCGTCAGGGTCGGCAGCAGGCCGCGGATCCTGGCGAGGATCCCGGCGCGGCTGTGAATAATTCCCGCGGATGTGTCCACGAACGGTCATCGTGCCCGTCCCTGGGGCAGGCGTCAACGCCCTTGCATCGTTGGAAAGTCGGTGCTCGGCCTCCCGGCGCGGTCACCCTCCGAGCGACCGCCCGGCCACGTGACCGAGGTGGTCCGCGAACCGCTGTCCGGCGTCCGGGGTGAGGGAGCGCAGGGCGACCATGGCCGTCAGGATGACGTCGCAGAGCTCGCGCTCCACGTCGGCCCAGGTGTGGCTGTCGCCCTTGCGGGGGTTGCTGCCGAGGGCACCGTGGACGGCCTCGGCGACCTCGCCGGCCTCCTCCGTGATCTTCAGGATCCGGAGCAGGCGGGCGGCCTCGGGGGAGAGGTCGGAGCAGTGGGCGTCGAGCCAGTCGACGAGGCGGGCGACGGTGGCCCAGGTGGGGTCCTCGGCGGGGGTCCGGTACGGCCGGGAACTCGGCGTCGTCACACGGCCGACCGTACCGCAGGAGCGCTACGCCCGGTCCGCCACCGGGGGTGCCACCGCCGGTGCCTCCTTGGGCCGCGACGCCACCGCCGCGCGCAGGGCGGCCCGGCCGCGGTGGGCCGTACGCAGGGCGTCCCACGTCAGGAGGGTGAGCGCCGCCCAGACCAGGGCGAAGCCCGCCCAGCGTTCCGGAGGCATCGACTCGTGGAAGTAGAGCAGGCCCAGGAGGAACTGCAGCGTCGGCGCCAGATACTGGAGCATCCCCAGCATCGACAGCGGCAGCCGCACCGCCGACGCGCCGAAGGCGATCAGCGGGGCCGCCGTGACGATGCCGCAGCTCGCGAGGAGCAGCGGATGCCCGACACCCTCCGTCGTGAACGTCGAGTCCCCCCGCGCCGTGAGGTACACCAGGAACGCCGTCGCCGGGACGAACTGCATCGCGGTCTCCGCCGCGAACCCCTCCACGCCCTCCAGCCCCACGTGCTTCTTCAGCAGCCCGTACGTACCGAACGACAGCGCCAGCGTCAGCGCCACCCACGGCAGCCGCCCGTACCCGACGGCCAGCACGACCACGGCGATCCCGCCGGTCGCCACCGCCGCCCACTGCAGGGGGCGCAGCCGCTCCCGCAGCAGGACCACGCCGAACGCGATGCTGACCAGGGGGTTGATGAAGTACCCCAGGGCCGCCTCGACCACCCGGCCGTCGTTCACCGCCCAGATGTACACCCCCCAGTTCACCGTGATCACCGCGGCGGACGCGGCAATCAGGGCGAGCCGCCGGGGCTGCCGGAGCAGCGGGCGTATCCAGGACCAGCGGCCCAGCGCAAGCAGGATCAGCAGACACACCGGGAGCGACCACACCATCCGGTGCGCCAGGATCTCCGCCGCCCCCGCCGGCTTCAGCAGCGGCCAGAACAGGGGGATGACGCCCCAGGCGCCGTAGGCCGCGAAGCCGTATATCAGCCCCAGTCGTGTCTGGTGGGCGGATGACTGCACGGCAGCCCCTTCCTGGGTCGCGACGAACGGAGAGCCTTACGACGGTAGCTGGCGAAACGTCCGATGTCATGTCCGTCTCGGAGCCAGGGTCCTTACCGTCGGCCCTCGGCCCCGGGGGTGTGACGCGTCTGGCACGAAGCCTGCGGTGGCCGCCACGCCTAGGTAGCACATTGCGATCACACGATTACCTTTCGTAAGGAGATCGCGCTACGCTCGCGGTCGGTTCGCCGGAGTGAACGACCGTCCCTCCCGGGCGATTCGGTGACCGGAGAGGTGGAGAGATGAGCGTGGCGGCCCTGAATGTCGTGCTGTGGGTACTGGCCGTGCTGATGTTCCTCATGGCCCTCGTCCCGTCGTCTCGCTGGCGGGCCTTGCGCGCGGCGTTCTATCCCTCGGCTTCGCCCTACCCGGACGCCTTCTACGTCTGGAACCGCTGCGCCATGATCGGCACCTCCCTGTCCTGCGTGGTCTTCGCCGTCTGGACCCCGTAAAACGACGATCGGGAGCCGGAGAAGGACTCCGGCTCCCGATCGGGTCGTGCGAAGAGGCGTCAGCCGACGACCGTCCACGTGTCGCCGCCGGACAGGAGCGACGCCAGCTCGCCCTTGCCCTTCTGCTCCACCGCCGCGTCCAGCTGCTCCGCCATCTCCGTGTCGTACACCGGGCGGTCGACCGAGCGCAGGACGCCGATCGGCGTGTGGTGCAGCGTGTCCGGGTCGGCGAGGCGGGAGAGGGCGAAGGCCGTGGTCGGGGACGGGTTGTGGGCGTCGTGGACCAGGATCCGGGACTCGTTCTCCGGGGTGACGTCGACGATCTTCAGGTCGCCCGTCGCCGCGTCCCGGATCACGCCCTTGGCGCCGTCGGTGCCGAAGCGGATCGGCTGACCGTGCTCGAGGCGGATGACCGCCTCCTGCGCCTGGGTCTTGTCCTTCAGCAGCTCGAAGGCGCCGTCGTTGAAGATGTTGCAGTTCTGGTAGATCTCCACCAGCGCCGTCCCGGGATGGGCGGCGGCCTGACGCAGCACCTCCGTGAGGTGCTTGCGGTCCGAGTCCACCGTCCGGGCCACGAAGGACGCCTCCGCGCCGATCGCGAGCGAGATCGGGTTGAACGGCGCGTCGAGGGAGCCCATCGGGGTGGACTTGGTGATCTTGCCGAGCTCGGAGGTCGGCGAGTACTGGCCCTTGGTCAGCCCGTAGATCCGGTTGTTGAAGAGGAGGATCTTGAGGTTGACGTTGCGGCGCAGCGCGTGGATGAGGTGGTTGCCGCCGATGGACAGCGCGTCGCCGTCACCCGTGACGACCCACACCGACAGGTCCCGGCGCGACGTCGCCAGGCCGGTGGCGATCGCCGGGGCGCGGCCGTGGATCGAGTGCATCCCGTAGGTGTTCATGTAGTACGGGAAGCGGGAGGAGCAGCCGATGCCGGAGACGAAGACGATGTTCTCCTTCGCCAGCCCGAGCGAGGGCATGAAGCCCTGGACGGCGGCCAGCACGGCGTAGTCGCCGCAGCCGGGGCACCAGCGGACCTCCTGGTCCGTCTTGAAGTCCTTCATGGACTGCTGGGCGTCCGACTTCGGCACGAGGGAAAGCGCGTCGATCACCGGCGCGTCCGTGGCGGTGTCAGCCATGTGCGATGGCCTCCTTCAGGGCGGTGGCGAGCTGCTCGGCCTTGAACGGCATCCCGTTGACCTGGTTGTACGAATGGGCGTCGACGAGGTATTTGGCGCGGACGAGGGCCGCCAGCTGCCCGAGGTTCATCTCGGGGACGACGACCTTGTCGTAGCGCTTCAGCACCTCGCCCAGGTTGCGCGGGAAGGGGTTGATGTTGCGCAGATGGGCCTGCGCGACGGTCTGGCCCTCCCGGCGCACGCGGCGGACCGCGGCGGTGATCGGGCCGTAGGTGGAGCCCCAGCCCAGGACCAGGACCTTCGCCTCGCCGCTGGGGTCGTCGACCTCGACGTCGGGCACCTGGATGCCGTCGATCTTGGCCTGGCGGGTGCGGACCATGAAGTCGTGGTTCGCGGGGTCGTACGAGATGTTCCCGGAGCCGTCGGCCTTCTCGATGCCGCCGATACGGTGCTCCAGCCCGGGGGTGCCGGGGACGGCCCAGGGGCGGGCCAGGGTCTCCGGGTCGCGCTTGAACGGCCAGAACGTCTCCGTACCGTCCTCCAGCGTGTGGTTCGGCTGGGTCGCGAACTGTACGCGCAGGTCGGGGAGCTCGTCGGTCTCGGGGATCCGCCACGGCTCGGAGCCGTTGGCGAGATAGCCGTCGGACAGCAGCAGCACCGGCGTCCGGTACGTCAGCGCGATCCGCGCGGCGTCCAGGGCGGCGGTGAAGCAGTCGGCCGGGGTGGCGGGGGCGATCACCGGGACGGGGGCCTCGCCGTTGCGGCCGTACATCGCCTGGAGCAGGTCGGCCTGCTCGGTCTTCGTCGGGAGCCCGGTGGACGGGCCGCCGCGCTGGATGTCGATCACCAGCAGCGGCAGCTCGAGGGACACCGCCAGGCCGATGGTCTCCGACTTCAGGGCGATACCGGGGCCCGAGGTGGTGGTGACGCCGAGGGAGCCGCCGAACGCGGCGCCGAGGGCCGCGCCGATGCCGGCGATCTCGTCCTCGGCCTGGAAGGTGCGGACGCCGAAGTTCTTGTGCTTCGACAGCTCGTGCAGGATGTCGGAGGCCGGGGTGATCGGGTACGAGCCCAGGTAGAGCGGCAGGTCCGCCTGGCGGGCGGCGGCGATCAGGCCGTACGACAGGGCGAGGTTCCCGGAGATCGAGCGGTACGTGCCGGGCGGGAACGCCGACGACGCGGGGGCGACCTCGTAGGAGACGGCGAAGTCCTCGGTCGTCTCGCCGAAGTTCCAGCCCGCGCGGTACGCGGCGATGTTCGCCTCCGCGATGTCGGGCTTCTTCGCGAACTTCTGGCGGAGGAAGGCCTCCGTGGACTCGGTGGGGCGGTGGTACATCCAGGACAGCAGGCCCAGGGCGAACATGTTCTTCGACCGGTCGGCGTCCTTGCGGGAGAGGCCGAACTCCTTCAGCGCCTCCACCGTGAGCGTCCCCAGCGGCACCGGGTGCACGCTGTAGCCGTCGAGCGAGCCGTCCTCCAGGGGGCTGACCGCGTAGCCGACCTTGGCCAGGGCGCGCTTGGTGAACTCGTCCGTGTTGACGATGATCTCCGCGCCCCGGGGCACGTCCGCGATGTTCGCCTTCAGCGCCGCCGGGTTCATCGCCACCAGCACGTTCGGCGCGTC
Organism: Streptomyces smaragdinus; assembly: GCF_009604385.1. Taxonomy (GTDB): domain Bacteria; phylum Actinomycetota; class Actinomycetes; order Streptomycetales; family Streptomycetaceae; genus Streptomyces; species Streptomyces smaragdinus. The sequence continues at coordinate 96,425 of NZ_WEGJ01000012.1, read as the reverse complement.
ACCGGGGGTCAGGATGTCGTGGTCCGCGAAGTGCAGCTGGAAGCTCGACACCCCGGGCAGGGTGCCCGCGGGCGCGCGGATCTCGGCGGGGAAGTTCGGCAGCGTCGACAGGTCGTTGCCGAAGGACGCCGTCTCGGAGGTGAAGCGGTCCCCGGTCAGCTGCATACCGTCGCCGGAGTCACCCGCGAAACGGATGATGACCCGGTCGAGGCGCTTGACCTCTTTCTCCTCGGGGCCGCGCTGTTCTCCGATGGCCGATGTGGTCACTGTTCAGGACCTCCCTCGAGATGACGGCTCACAGCGGTGGCGCCGTTCACTAGCTCCACAGCACATCGTACGGCGGTAAGGGTGCCCTTCCCTGCCCTGATCGCATGCTGGACAGGGGTGAGACGTGGAGGTTTGACACGCTGTGCCACGTTCTGCTCGCCCCCAGGCGTGACACAGCTGATGACGCTCCCTCTAGGACCTTGGTTCTAGGACCACGGACAAACCGGGTCATCTCGCCCGTGTGCTCAGGAGTTGAGATACGTGAGGACGGCGAGCACCCGGCGGTGGTCGCCGTCGCTCGGGGCCAGGCCCAGCTTCATGAAGATGTTGCTCACATGCTTCTCCACCGCGCCGTCGCTGACGACCAGCGACCGGGCGATCGCCGAGTTCGTCCGCCCCTCGGCCATCAGACCCAGGACCTCCCGCTCGCGCGGCGTCAGCCCCGCGAGGACGTCCTGCTTGCGGCTGCGCCCCAGCAGCTGCGCCACGACCTCGGGGTCCAGCGCGGTCCCGCCCTCGGCGACCCGCACCACGGCCTCGGTGAACTCGCGCACCTCGGCCACCCGGTCCTTCAGCAGATAGCCGACCCCTCGGCTGGACCCGGCGATCAGCTCGGTGGCGTACTGCTCCTCGACGAACTGCGACAGCACCAGCACCGGCAGCCGCGGATACTCCTTGCGCAGCTGGACGCAGGCGCGCAGCCCCTCGTCGGTGTGCGTCGGCGGCATCCGTACGTCACTGACGACCACGTCCGGCAGACTGCTCTCGCCCGCCAGCCCCCGGATGGTCGTCACCAGCTCGTCCCCGTCACCCACCCCCGCGACGACCTCGTGCCCGCGGTCGGTCAGCAGCCGGGTGAGCCCCTCCCGAAGCAGTACCGAGTCCTCGGCGATGACCACCCGCACGCGTTTCTCCTCCACGATCAACCATGCCCCCCGCATCGGCTTGTGTGCCGCTGACAAGCATCCCACTCCCGCGGGGGCGGCGCAGGCACCGGCGGATGTCATGTCCCGTTTTACGCCGGGCTCTTCGGCGGGGGCCGCGGCCCGGGCGCTTCCGTTCCGGGACGTCCTCGTTCCACAGACGTCCGAGGGGTGCCGATGGATGCGCGAGAGCGGGGGGGATCCGCAGTGTCCTGCAGGGCGTTCCGGGTGTGATCGGCTGACGCTTGGCCGGGGGGATCGCGGCCCGGGGTCTTCTCGTCCGTGAAGTGGGGATTCCTGTTGACGGGAAATCCCGTCATCCCCTCTCTTCCATCGTCTGGTGTGCGGCGAATACGCCGGTGTAGCCTCGTGGGCCATGGGGGATCTTCTGTGCCCTACACGGGCCGAGAAACTGGCTGTCAGGCGTGTGCGAGGGCGGGATCGGGGCCCTCGGATCGTAGTGGCGTTGCCCGGTGACTCCCGCTGGTACTTCGAGTCCGGGTATCTTGCCTTTGTCGCGCAGCGTGCGGTAGCCGTCCAGCGGCTTTTGAATCCCGCCGGCGATCTTCAGTTCTGGCTCTATACCGAGAGCGCTCACCGGCTTCCGCCTCCAGAAAGATCGGATCTGGCAGCGTTCATCCAGGACTGGTTCCGCATTCCCGAGAAGCCACTCCTCGCCGATGCTCCGCCCCCGCATGCGATCCAGCGTTCCAGCGAAGAGCTGAGGCTGTTCGAACGCCGATCGGTTCCCGCGCTCATCGAGGCGATCGTTCAGGAGAATGCCGCAGACCCGCGTCCTACGCTCGTGCTCTTCCTCGTGCACGGCGACGAATCGGACGAGGAGAACCGGAATATCGCGCTGGCGCTGGATGCGGCGGCCGACGAAAGTGTTTTCTGGCAGTTCTTTGGAGATCCCGATGATTCAGTCCTGGGGCGGCGTATCGGTGAGCTCCGTCGGGAGCTCCCGCACATCGAGAACATGGACTATGCGCTCGGCTGGGATCCCGCAGACATCCAATACAGGCTTCGCGCGCCGTACAGCAGGGCATTGACCAAGCCGTTCAAAAAATGGCTCAAGAACCTCCCCGACGAGTCGAAGAAGGTGCGATGAGCATCGCGTTCGTGTTTTTTCTGGTTCTGGGGGCCCTGACTGCCCGGGCGTTCGTGAAGATCCGTTCCGCGCAGGGACTCATGCAGGACGGAGAGCGGGTCGCGGGGGTCTGCGAGAGCGTGCACACCAACGGCGAAACCTGGTATTCCGAGGTTGCGTTCACCGCGGTGGACGGGCGGCGGCGTCGGGTGCGGTCGGTGGACCAGATGGGTGTGGCGCCGTTCTCCGAGACCGAGGTCGTTCAGGTTGCCTATCGGGTGGACGGGCCGGCGATCCTGGTGGAGGAATACGACCGTTTTGTTCGGGTCTTCCGATTTCACCTCGTATTGTTCGGCGCCCCGGCCCTCGTCGCGGGTGTGGTGTGGGTGGCCTTGTTGCTCGGCTGAGCCGCCGGTCGACTAGCGGTCCCGCCACGGGAGTTCCGCGGTGACCGTCGTCGGGCCCCCCTCCGGGGAGTCCAGGACGAACAGGCCGTCGACCGAGCCCAGGCGTTCGGACAGGCCCGACAGGCCCGAGCCCGTGTCGAGGGTGGCGCCGCCGTGGCCGTCGTCCGTGACCTGGATCAGCAGGCGGTCCTCCGAGCGCCAGATGTCGACGCCGGCCGTACGGGCGCCGGAGTGCTTGGAGATGTTCTGCAGCAGCTCCGAGACCGTGAAGTACGCGATGCCCTCGATCGCCGGCGCCGGGCGGACCGGCAGGTCGACGGTGACCGTCACCGGGACCGTGCAGCGGGAGGCCACGGAGGACAGGGCGGGGCCGAGGCCGCGGTCCGTGAGGATCGCGGGGTGGATGCCGCGGGCCAGGTCGCGCAGCTCCTGGAGGGCCAGCTTCACCTCGCCGTGCGCGTCGCCGACCATCCGCGCGGCGGCCTCGGGGTCCTCACGGAGCTTCTCCCGCGCCAGGCCCAGGTCCATCGCCAGGGCCACGAGGCGGGCCTGGGCGCCGTCGTGCAGGTCGCGCTCGATCCGGCGGAGGTCCGCGGCGGCGGTGTCGACGACGACCCCGCGGTCCGACTCCAGCTCGGTGACGCGGCTGGCCAGCCTGGAGGGGCCCAGCAGACCGCGGACCAGGCCGCGGTCCACGTACGCCATGCCGCGGATCAGCCAGGGGGAGGCGAGCACCAGCACGGCGCCGGCGCCTACGGCGAGGAGCTGCTCAAGGGGGGTGTCCAGGTACCAGGCGTTGCCGTGGTCGTCGCCGTAGATCTGCAGGCCGTCCTGGCCGTAGTGGGCCGGGAAGATCCACATCCAGAGGGGGTACGTGAAGAGGGCCCAGGCGTTGAACATCACCACCGCGGAGACGGCGAAGGAGAAGACCGCCCACGGGAAGTGGACGAAGCCGTAGAGCAGGTGGCGCCAGGAGCTGCCGCTGCGGAAGAGAGCTCCGGTCCAGGCCAGCAGCCCGCGCCGGCCGGCGCGCGTCCGGACGGGGTCGGGGGCGGCGACGTCCAGGTCGAGGAGGGCGCGGGCCCTCGCGCGCTCGAGGGCGCCGAGGCCCCGGCAGCCGGCCAGGGCCGCGGCCAGGACGGGGACGCCGAGGAAGGTGATGAGGAGGCCGGCGCCCAGGCAGAGCATCGTGACCGCGTAGACGAAGAAGACGATCGCCATCGGCAGGTTGAGGAGGAGGTAGAGGAATTCTCGCCAGGTCCTCCCCTGCACGGGGGCGCGCACGGCGAGGGGGAGGCGGGGGGGCCTGGCGGTGCGGGTCTCGTACGTCGTCATGCATCCAGGGTGCGGTTTCGCCTTGCGGCGGGCTATGTGGGTCGTCGGTCTTTCGGGGCGGGGGTTATCCCTACCTGGCGGTTGCGCCGGCTGACGCGTTTCGGGCTTCGCCCGGAGTCCTCAAGCGCCGGACGGGCTGGAATTCACGGACACGCAAAGTGGCCGTGATGCGAGGGCTCAACCCTGCACCACGGCCAAGAAACATGCCCTACCGCTCCCGCCACGGCAGCTCTGCAGTCACCGTCGTCGGGCCCCCCTCCGGGGAGTCCAGCACGAACAAGCCGTCCACCGACCCCAGGCGTTCCGCCAGGCCCGCGAGGCCCGAGCCGCCGTCCAGGGAGGCGCCGCCGCGGCCGTTGTCCGCGACCTGGATCAGGAGGCGGTCGTCCGAGCGCCAGACGTCCACCGTGGCCGACGTGGCGCGGGCGTGTTTCGAGACGTTCTGGAGAAGTTCCGACGTCGTGAAGTACGCGATGCCCTCGATCGCCGGCGCCGGGCGGACCGGCAGGTCCACCGTGACCTTCACGGGGGACGTGCAGCGCGTCGCCACCGAGGAGAGAGCGGGGCCCAGGCCCCGGTCCGTGAGGATCGCCGGGTGGATGCCGCGGGCCAGGTCGCGCAGCTCCTGGAGCGCCAGCTTCACCTCGCCGTGCGCGTCGTCGACCATCTTTGCCGCCGCGTCCGGGTCCTCCAGCAGCTTCTCCTTCGCCAGGCCGAGCCCCATCGCCAGCGCCACGAGGCGGGCCTGCGCCCCGTCGTGCAGATCGCGCTCGATACGGCGCAGGTCCGCGGCGGCCGTGTCGACGACCACCCCCCGGTCCGACTCCAGCTCCGCGATCCGCCGCTCCAGCTCGTCCGACGGCGACAGCAGACCCCGTACCAGCGCCCGGTCCACGTTCGACATCCCGCGCGCCAGCCAGGGCAGGAACGGCCACAGCACGAACAGCGACACCAGCGTCAGCGCGAAGGTGAAGATCCCCCACGGCAGCCGTATCACCTGGAACAGCGTCGCCCGCCACCCCACCGGATCCTTCAGCGTCGCCCACAGCCACGGCAGCAGCCCGCCGTGCGTGCGCGCACGGATCGGCGTCGGCTCCTCGACGTGTACGCCGAGCAGCCCGCGCGCGATGCCCCGCTCGCCCTTCGCCAGCAGCCGGGCGCCCACCAGGCCCCCGGCGAGCAGTGGCAGACCGATCACCGTGATGGACAGCGCGACCCCGGCGTACAGCCAGGCCGAGACGTACACGAAGCCCGCGATCGTCATCGGCAGATTGATCAGGAGATAGCAGATCTCCCGCCAGGTCTGGCCGCTGAGCGGAGCGCGGGGCGCAGGCAGCGCGTCGCTGTGGGTGCCGGTCATGCCCCAAGGGTGCCGTCTGGAGGGCGCCCCGGTCCATGGGGTTCGTCGCCCCGCTCCGGTGGGGTTATCCCCACCAAGTCGGGCCCGGCCCACTCGCCGGCAGAGGGGCAGGGCCTACACTCCTGCCCGTACAGATCGTCGAAAAGAGGGAGCGAGGACAGCGTGCAGTACTTCCACGGCTACTCCGTGGTCGGTCTCGTCGCGGTGCTCGGCCTGCTCTTCGTGGGCGTCTCCTTCACCGCAGGGCGGCTGCTGCGGCCCTACGTACCGACGCCGGAGAAGCTCCTCACGTACGAGTGCGGCGTCGATCCCGTGGGCGAGGGCTGGGCGCACACCCAGGTCAGGTACTACGTCTACGCCTTTCTGTACGTCATCTTCGCCGTCGACTCGATCTTCCTCTTCCCGTGGGCGACGGTCTTCGCGACGGAGGGCTACGGCGGGACGACCCTCGTCGAGATGTTCGTGTTCCTGGGGTTCCTCGCGGTCGGCATCCTCTACGCCTGGAAGAAGGGCGTCCTCGAATGGACGTGAGTGACGAGTCGCGGACCGTCGACCTCCCCGAGCCCAAGCGGCTCGGGGTGCTGTCGCGCCTCGCGCCGGAGCCGATGAAGGTCGTCCTGAACTGGGGGCGGCGCTACAGCCTCTGGGTCTTCAACTTCGGCCTCGCCTGCTGCGCGATCGAGTTCATCGCGGCGTCCATGGCGCGGCACGACTTCATCCGCCTCGGCGTGATCCCGCTGGCGCCCGGGCCCCGGCAGGCTGACCTGATGGTCGTCTCGGGGACGGTCACGGACAAGATGGCTCCGGCGGTCAAGCGGCTGTACGAGCAGATGCCGGAGCCGAAGTACGTGGTGTCGTTCGGCGCCTGCTCCAACTGCGGCGGGCCGTACTGGGACTCGTACTCGGTGACCAAGGGCGTCGACCAGATCATCCCCGTGGACGTGTACGTGCCGGGCTGCCCGCCGCGGCCCGAGGCGCTGCTGCAGGGGATCCTCAAGCTGCAGGAGAAGATCGCGCGCGAGTCGCTGGGGGAGCGGTACGGGACCGGGTCGGGGCCGCGGGCGTCGGCGGCGGCGCTGAGCAGCCCGCTGGTCGCGCCGCCCTTGTCTGCTGACGAAGAGGGTGAGCGGCCGTGACCGATCCCGTCGGCTGGCTGCCGCGCGCCGCCGGGGAGCTGTTCGGCGAGGGGGCCGTCGCCTCCGAGGCGTACGAGCTGCTGACCGTCGACGTCCCCGCCGCGTCGTGGCCGGACGCCCTGCGTACCGCCCGCGACGAGCTGGGCTGCGCCTACTTCGACTGGCTGAGCGCCGTGGACGAGCCCGGTGAGGGCTTCCGTGTCGCCGCCCATGTGGTCGCCCTCGGCCGGCCGCCGCGCAGGCTGCTGATCCGTACGACCGTGCCCCACGACGCGCCCTCCCTGCCGTCGGTGACCGGCGTGTACGCGGGCGCGGGGTGGCACGAGCGGGAGACGCACGAGATGTTCGGCGTCGACTTCACCGGCCACCCCCACCTCGTACCCCTGCTGCTGCCGGACGGCTTCGAGGGCCACCCCCTGCGCAAGGACTTCGTGCTCGCCGCCCGGGTGGCCAAGGCCTGGCCCGGCGCCAAGGAGCCGGGGGAGTCGGAGCACGGCGGGCCCAAGCGGCGCACGATGCTGCCGCCCGGGGTGCCCGACCCGAACGAGTGGGGACCGCTCAAGGGCCAGCTGCCCCCGGCGCCCGCGCGCCCGGCGCGCACGGCGCGGGCGGCGGCGGACGGGCCCCGGCGGACGCGTACGGCCTCCGGGGGATCTTCTGCGGCGGCCCCCGTACGGCGGGCGCGGTCGGCGTCGGAGGGGTCGGCGTCGCAGCGGCCGGGGGACACGCCGTGGAACAAGCCGTCCCCGGAGGAAGGTGAGGGCGAGTGAACGCCATCGACGTCATCGTCACGCTGCTCGGCGTCCTCCTCGTCTTCCTCGTCCTCCCGCTGGTCGTCGGGCAGACCGAACACAAGGTCATGGCCCATATGCAGGGCCGCGTCGGCCCCATGTACGCGGGCGGCTTCCACGGCTGGGCGCAGCTCGTCGCGGACGGCGTGAAGTTCGCGCAGAAGGAGGACGTCGTCCCGGACGGCGCCGACCGGCGCATCTTCCAGCTCGCGCCGGCCGTCGCCCTGCTGCCGTACCTGATCGTGCTCGTCGCCATCCCGTTCGCGCCCGGCGGCGGGGTGGGGCAGGCGATCGACGCGGGCATCTTCTTCGTGCTGGCCGTGATGGGCGCCGGGGTGCTGGGCACGCTGATGGGCGGCTGGGCCAGCGCCAACAAGTTCGGGCTGCTGGGCGGGCTGCGGACCGCCGCGCAGCTGCTGGCGTACGAGCTGCCGATGCTGCTCACCGCCGCGAGCGTCGCCATGGCCGCGGGGACCGTGTCGCTGACCGGGATCCTCGACGGGTTCGAGTGGTGGTGGATCCCGTGGCAGATCGTCGGGGCGTTCGTCTTCTTCACCGCCGGGCTGGCGGAGCTGCAGCGGCCGCCGTTCGACGCGCCGATCGCCGACTCGGAGATCATCTTCGGGGCGTACACCGAGTACAGCGGGCTGCGCTTCGCGCTGTTCATGCTCGCCGAGTACGCGGGGATCGTCGTCCTGTGCGGGCTGACCACGGTGCTGTTCCTGGGCGGGTGGCACGGGCCGTTCAGCGACAGCGTCGGGTGGCTGTGGACGCTGCTGAAGACGGCGGTGCTGGCGTTCGGCGTGATCTGGCTGCGGGTGACGTATCCGCGGCTGCGCGAAGACCAGATCCAGCGGTTCGCCTGGACCGTGCTCATTCCGCTCGCGTTGGCGCAGATCGCGCTCACCGGCATCGTCAAGGTGGTGATCTGATGGCTACCCCCGGCCGGGGCCTGGCCAAGGGCCTCGCTGTCACGCTGCGGACCATGACGCGCCGCTCGCACACCGCGCACTATCCCGAGGCGCAGCCCGCGCTGCCGCCGCGCAGCCGCGGCGTGATCGCGCTGTTCGAGGAGAACTGCACGGTCTGCATGCTGTGCGCCCGCGAGTGCCCGGACTGGTGCATCTACATCGACTCCCACAAGGAGACGGTGCCGCCGGCCGCGCCCGGCGGGCGGGAGCGCAGCCGTAACGTGCTGGACCGGTTCGCGATCGACTTCGCGCTGTGCATGTACTGCGGGATCTGCATCGAGGTGTGTCCGTTCGACGCGCTGTTCTGGTCGCCGGAGTTCGAGTACGCGACGGAGGACATCCGTGAGCTGACGCACGAGCGGGACAAGCTGCGCGAGTGGATGTGGACCGTACCGGCGCCGCCGGCGCTGGATCCCGCCGCCGAGGAGCCCAAGGAGGTCGCCGCGGCGCGCAAGGCCGTGGAGAAGGCTGCCACGGAGGCTTCCTCGTGATCACGCTCGCCGCGGAGACCCGCGGTTTTCTCTCGCCGGCCGGGGTGGAGATCGTCTTCCTGCTGGTCGGGCTGGTCACGCTGGGGGCCGCGGTGGTGACCGTGACCACGCGGCAGCTGGTGCACTCCGCGCTGTGGCTGGTCGCCACGCTGGGCGGGCTGGCGGTGGAGTATCTGCTGCTGACCGCCGAGTTCATCGCGTGGGTGCAGGTGCTGATCTACGTCGGGTCGGTGGTCGTCCTGCTGCTGTTCGGGCTGATGCTGACCCGGGCGCCGATAGGCCGCTCGCCGGACGCCGACTCGGGGAACCGGCCGGTCGCCCTGGGGGTGGCGGTGGTGTCGGCGGGGCTGCTGGTGACGCTGGTGGTGGACGCGTTCCGCAGTACGTGGATCGACGTCTCGCCGGCGCGGGGGACGACCGACATCATGGGCGCCGCGCTCTTCCGGCACTGGGTGCTGCCGTTCGAGGCGCTGTCGGTGCTGCTGCTGGCGGCGCTGGTGGGGGCGATCGTGCTGTCCCGGCGTACGGCTCCTTCTGCTGACGGTGCGGGGGAGGACCGCTGATGCATCTCGCGTATCCGGCCGTACTGGCCGCGCTGCTCTTCTGCGTCGGGCTGTACGGGGTGCTCGCCCGGCGCAACGCCATCCTGGTGCTGATGTCCGTCGAGCTGATGCTCAACGCCGTCAACCTGAACCTCGTCGCCTTCGACGTCTGGCTGCGCGACACCCTGCACGCCGGGCAGTCGCTCACCCTGTTCGTGATCACCGTGGCCGCCGCGGAGATCGGCATCGGGCTGGCGATCGTGCTGGCCGTGTACCGGGCGCGGGGCACGTCCGACGTCGACCGGCTGCGGGATCTGGCGGAGCCCCCGGCGGTTCCCGACCCCGCGCAGCTCCCGGCCGAGGAGGCCGCCGCGTGAACACCGTCACCCTCGCCGTCCTCGTCCCGCTGCTGCCGTTCCTCGGCGCCGTCGCGGGGCTGCTGCTGGGCCGGACGGCGCCGGGGCTGGTCCGGCCGCTCGCCGTGCTGCCGACGCTGGCCGCCGCGGTGCTGGCCGCGCTCGTCGCCGTGCGCCAGGGCGGGGACGAGGCGGTCGACGCCGCGACCCGGCTGACGGAGACCGGGTCGGTGCCGATCGACCTGGCGCTGCACCTGGACGGCATGGCGGTGCTGGTCGCGGTGCTCGTGGGGCTGGTCGCGACCTGCGTGCAGCTGTACTCCACCGGCTATCTGCGCGACGACCCCCGCTACCCGTCGTACGCCGCCCTCGTCTCCCTCTTCACCGCCGCGATGCTGCTGGTCGTCTACTCCGGCGATCTGCTGGTGCTGCTGGTCGGCTGGGAGATCATGGGCATCTGCTCGTACTTCCTCGTCGGGCACTACTGGGAGACGCCCGAGGCACGGGCGGCGTCGCTGAAGGCGTTCCTGGTCACCAAGCTCGGTGATGTCCCCTTCCTGTTCGGCATCTTCGCGCTGGCCGCCGACGCCGGGACGTTCCGGATCAACGGCATCCTCACCGCCGTCGTCACCGGGCCCGGACTCGACCACCCCACGCTGATCGCGCTGCTGCTGCTCGCCGGTGTGGCCGGCAAGTCCGCGCAGTTCCCGCTGCACACCTGGCTGCCCGACGCCATGGCCGGCCCGACGCCGGTCTCGGCGCTGATCCACGCCGCGACCATGGTCGCCGCCGGTGTGTATCTGGTGGCCCGGCTGCTGCCGGTGTTCGCCGCGTCCGCCGCCGCGCTGGTGGTGCTGGCGGTGATGGCCGCGGTGACGATGGTCGGCTCGGCGCTGGCCGCGCTGGCGCAGGACGACATCAAACGGGTGCTGGCGTACTCCACCGTCGGACAGCTCGGCTACATGACGGGCGCGCTGGCCGTCGGCTCGCGTGACTCCGCGCTGTTCCACCTCCTCTCGCACGGCGCCTTCAAGGCGCTGCTGTTCCTCGCCGCCGGCGTGATCATCCACGCCGCCGGCACCAACTCGCTGACCGCGATGGCCAAGATGCCCGCCCTGCGCCGGACCGTCCCGGACGCGTACTGGACGATGACCGCCGCGCTACTGGCCCTGGCCGCGATCCCGCCGTTCGCCGGCTTCTTCTCCAAGGAGGCCGTGCTGGGCGCCGCGGAGCACGCCGCCGTGGAAGGCGCCCACGGCGTACCGGCCGCCGGCGCCTGGACGGTGCTGATCGCCGGGCTGCTGACGGCGCTCCTCACCGCCGTGTACGCGACGCGGTTGTGGCTGCTGGCGTTCCACGGGCGGGGGGCCCGGACCGAGCGCACCGACGACACCGCCGAGCCCGACCCCGAGGCCGTCAGCCCCCCGGCGATCGACGCGCACCACAAGCCGCCCGCCGTGATGAACGCCGTCCTGTGGGTGCTCTTCATCCCCACGCTCGGCTTCGGCCTCACCGTGACCCGCATCCCCGACTGGCTCGACGGCGAATCCCTGACACCGACGCTCACCACGGCCCTGCTCGGCACCGGCCTGGCCGTCGTCGGCGTCCTCGCGATGTACGCCGCCTGGCGCCGCACGGCCGCCGCCCCGAAGACCGCGGACGCCCACGCCCCGGACCCCGGCCGCGTACTGCTCGGCCCCCTGCACGGCCCGGCCGCCGTCGGCTTCCACCTCGACGCCGTCTACAGCGCCCTGTTCGTCCGCCCCGTCCGCGCCGCCGCCCGCCTGGTCCGCTTCCTCGACCGCGCGGTCGTCGACACCTACGTGGCCGGCGCCGGCGGCACCCCCCGGCTGCTCGGCGCCGCCGTCCGCCGGATCCAGACCGGCAACGTGCAGACCTACGTCAGCGCGCTGCTCGCCGGCTCACTCGTCCTGGCCGTCGCCGCGGTCGTCGCCGTCACGGGGAGCTGACCTATGAATGACACCGCCATGCAACTGGTCCTCGCCGCCATCGTCGTCGTCCCCCTCCTCGGCTCGGTCGCCGCGCTCCTGCCGGCCCCGCCCGGGCTGCGGGGCAAGAGCCCCGAGCAGGCGGTGCTGCGGCACGGCGTCACCGTCACCGGTGTCGTGTTCGTCCTGTCCCTCGTACTGGCCGCCGGCTTCGACCACGATCACCCGGCGACCGTCCAGGCCGACACCGACATCAGCTGGATCCCCGCGCTCGGCATCCGGCTGCACCTCGGCATCGACGGCGTCTCGCTCCCCCTTCTCGTACTGACCGCGCTGCTCACCTTCCTGTGCGCGATCTACAGCTACTTCAACAAGCCCGAAGGCCCCTCCGCGACGGCCTTCGTGGCCCTGCTGCTCGTCCTCGAGTCCGGCATGCTCGCCACCTTCGCCGTCCTCAACCTGCTGCTGTTCTTCCTGGCCTTCGAGATGGTCCTCATCCCGATGTACTTCCTGATCGCGCGCTGGGGCGGGCAGCAACGCACCAAGGCGGCCTGGAAGTTCATCCTCTACACGCTGCTCGGCTCCGTGATCATGCTGCTGGGTTTCCTCCTCATCGGCATCAAGGGCGGCACCTTCGACATGGTGGCACTCGCCACTGACAACGGGTCCAACCTGAGCCGATCCGTGCAGCTCATCGCGGTTTTGGCCATCGGCCTCGGCCTGGCCGTGAAGACCCCGATGTGGCCCCTGCACAGCTGGCTCCCCGACGCCCACACCGCCGCCCCGACCGTCGGCTCGGTGCTCCTGGCCGGCGTCCTGCTCAAGATGGGCACGTACGGCTTCGTCCGCCTCGTCCTGCCCGTCGCCCCGGACGCCGCCCACACCTACGCGCCCTACCTCGCGGCCTTCGGCGTCGTCGGGATCATCTACGGATCCCTCGCCTGCCTCGCCCTGGCCCGCACCGGCGCCAAGGGCGACCTCAAACGCCTCATCGCCTACAGCTCCGTCGGCCACATGGGCTTCGTCCTCCTGGGCATCGCCACCCTCACCCCCACCGGCCTCAACGGCGCGCTCTTCGCCAACATCGCCCACGGCCTGATCACCGGCCTGCTCTTCTTCCTCGTCGGGGCACTCAAGGACCGCACCGGCACCACCGACCTCGACCAGCTCGCGCGGGGCGCCCTGTACGGCAAGGCCCCCCGCCTCGGCGGGCTGCTCGCGTTCGGCGCCGTCGCCTCGCTCGGGCTGCCGGGGCTGGCCGGGTTCTGGGGCGAGATGCTCGCCATGTTCGGCGCGTTCGACCCGGCGGACGGGCTCAGCCGGCCCGCGTTCCTCGCGTTCATGGCGGTCGCCGGCTTCGGCACGCTGCTCACCGCCGCGTATCTGCTGGTCGTCGTCCGCCGGGTGTGCATGGGCCCGCACTCCGGCGAGGTGCCGAAGCTGCCCGACGTACGCGGCTACGAGTTCGCCGCCTGGACGCCGCTCGTCGTCCTCACCGTCCTCGGCGGACTGTGGCCGGCGGCCCTCATCGGGCTGACGGATCCCGCCGTGCAGAAGCTCCTCGCGGGAGGCCGCTGATGTCCCTGGTCCAGTCCGTCGACTGGGTCGCGATCGCGGCCCCTGTCATCGCCGCGCTGGCGGGCCTGGCGCTGCTGGTGGCCGATCTGTTCCTGCCGCCGGAGCGCAAACACCTCCTCGGCTGGGGCGCGATCGCCGGTCTCACGGCCGCCGCCCTCAGCCTGCTGCCCCTCGTGGGCGACCACCGGGCCACGTTCTGTCTGACGGACACCCCGGACGTCTGCTCGTACCGGGCGGACGGTTTCACGCTCGTCGTCCAGCTGCTGGTCTTTGGCGGTGCCGTCCTGACCGCCCTGCTCAGCGTGCACGACGTGAAGGAAACGGGCCTCCCCGCCGGGGAGTTCTGGTTCCTGCTGCTGTCGTCCGTCGCGGGCGCCGCGCTGCTGCCCGCCGCCCGTGACTTCGCGACCCTGATCATCGCCCTCGAAACGGCGTCCCTCCCCGCGTTCGCCCTCGTCGGACTGCGGCGCGGCGACCGGCTGTCCGCCGAGGCGGCGCTGAAGTTCTTCCTGTCGTCCGTCGTCGCCACCGCCGTCATGCTCCTGGGCGTCAGCTTCGTGTACGCCGCCTCCGGCAGCCTGCACTTCGACGTGATCGCCGACGGGCTCGCGAAGACGGACCCCCGGCTGGAGACGCTCGCGACGGTGGGCGTGGCGCTGACGCTCGTCGGCTTCGCGTTCAAGACGGCCGCCGTCCCGTTCCACTTCTGGGTGCCGGACACCTACGTCGGCGCGCCGGTGCCGATCGCCGCGTTCCTCTCCGCCGTCGGGAAGGCCGTCGGGTTCACCGGGCTGATCCTCGTCACCCTCCTCGCCTTCCCCGCGTACCACGACGTGTGGGGGCCGGTCGTCGCCGTGCTGGCGGCGCTCACCATGACGGCGGGCAATGTGGCGGCCGTCCGCCAGCGCGCGGACGCCCCGCACAGCGCGGTGCGGCTGCTCGCCTGGTCGTCCGTGGCGCAGGCCGGCTATCTGCTGGTCCCCATCGCCGCCGCCGGCTGGTCCGACGACCCGTCGCGGGCCGTCGGCTCGACCCTCGCGTACGCCCTCATGTACGCCGTGGTGAACCTGGGCGCCTTCGCGGTGGTCGCCGCCACCGGCAGCCGCCGGATCGCCGACCAGCGCGGCCTGTACGCCGCCCACCCGCTCACCGCCCTCGCGCTCGCCTTCTTCCTGGTGAACCTGGCGGGCCTGCCGCCCGGCGTCATCGGCCTGTTCGGGAAGGTCGCCGTCCTCGGCACCGCGGTCGACGCGGGGCTGGGCTGGCTGGCGGTGGTGATGGCGCTGAACGTCGTCGTCGGGCTGTACTACTACCTGCGCTGGACCGCGCAGCTGTTCCGCGAGCCGGCGAAGGACGCCGCGAAGGTCCGTATGCCACGCGTTCTCGGCGCGGCGACGGCGGTCGCCGCCGTCGTGGCGCTGGCCCTGTCGGGAGCGCCGCAGCTGATCCTGAAGTTCGCCGACCAGGCACTTCTCTGAGCACGAACGCTGACGCCGCCACCTGCGGCGATGCCCGGGCGACCGCCGGGAACATCACCCGTACGGAGTAATTCCGGTCACGCGGGCAAGGGGAACCGCACGCTCTCGCCTCGCGTTGCCCAAAGAGGGAGGGTCCACTTGTGGTGTGACAAGGCCCCATCTCCCTGAGGCACGTTTCCTGGAGGGCGCACAGTGCACCGGTCGAACAACGGGCTGAAGACAGCCGCGCTCCTCGGCGGGATGTCGGCGCTGATCCTGCTCATCGGCAGCGCCTTCGGCCGCAGGGGCCTGATCATCGCGCTCTTCGTCGCGCTGGCCACCAACGCGTACGCGTACTGGAACAGCGACAAGCTCGCGCTGCGCGCCATGCGCGCCCGCCCGGTCAGCGAGATCGAGGCGCCGCAGATGTACCGGATCGTGCGCGAGCTCTCCACCCAGGCGCGCCAGCCGATGCCCCGGCTCTACATCTCCCCGACGGCCGCCCCGAACGCCTTCGCCACGGGCCGCGACCCGCGCAACGCGGCGGTGTGCTGTACGGAGGGCATCCTGCGGATCCTCGACGAACGGGAGCTGCGCGGCGTCCTCGGGCACGAGTTGATGCACGTCTACAACCGGGACATCCTCATCTCATCGGTGGCCGGCGCCCTCGCCTCGGTGATCATGTTCCTGGCGAACTTCGCCTGGCTGATCCCGATCGGCGGCCGGGACAACGACGGCCCCGGCCCCCTCGGCATGCTGATGATCATGCTGCTGGGCCCCATCGCGGCATCCGTCATCAAGCTGGCGATCAGCCGCTCCCGCGAATACGCGGCGGACGAGACGGGCTCGCAGCTCACCGGCGACCCGCTGGCCCTCGCCAGCGCCCTGCGGAAGCTGGAGGCGGGCACGAAACAGCTGCCGCTGCCGCCGGAGCCGCGGATCGAGACGGCCAGCCACATGATGATCGCGAGCCCCTTCGGCCCCCGCGCCCGCGGCGGCGCGAGCCTCTTCTCCACCCACCCCCCGATGGCCGAGCGCATCCGCCGCCTGGAGGCCATGGCGGGCGGCGGCGAGCGGTGAGGGGCGGCACTCGGGGTCGCGTCGGGGTCCGGTGGTCCTCAAGTACCTGGCCGGGGACGGCGGATCCTGAGACCCTGGGATCATGAAGACGCTCCTGAACCTGATCTGGCTCGTCCTGTGCGGACTGTGGATGGCCCTCGGTTACGTGCTGGCCGGTGTCATCCTGTGCATCACGATCATCGGCATCCCCTTCGGCGTGGCGTCCTTCCGGATCGCGGGCTACGCGCTGTGGCCCTTCGGCCGCACCACCGTCGAGCGCCGGGACGCGGGCGCGCCCTCGATGATCGGCAACATCCTGTGGCTGGTCCTGGCGGGCTGGTGGCTGGCCCTGGGGCACATCACCACGGGCATCGCGCTGTGCGTCACGATCATCGGCATCCCGCTGGGCATCGCGAACTTCAAGATGATTCCGATCTCGCTGCTCCCGCTGGGCCGGGAGATCGTCCCGACGGACCAGCCCTTCGCGTCCCGCTGACCGGTCAGGCCCCCAGGCGGCGGGCGCGGAACGCCGCCGCCTTCACCCGGTTCTGGCACGCCGTCGAGCAGAACTGACGGCCCGCGTTACGGGACGTGTCGACGTACACCCGGTCGCAGCCGCCCGCCGCGCACACCCCCAGCCTGCCCGCGAGCGAGCTGCCCACCGCCAGCGCCAGGCCCGTGGCGCAGCCCGCGCTCCAGCCGACGGCAAGGCTGTCGTCCGCCCCGTGGAAGTGCAGCTGCCACGGCTCGCCGGGCGCCCGGTCGAGCTGCGGACGGGCGCCGGTGTCGCGCAGCAGGGCGTTGACCTCCGCCGCCGCCGTGTCCACGTGTCCGGCCGCCGCCGCCTCGAAGACGGTACGCAGCCGATCGGCC
The DNA here is from genome assembly GCF_009604385.1 of Streptomyces smaragdinus. Lineage (GTDB taxonomy): Bacteria > Actinomycetota > Actinomycetes > Streptomycetales > Streptomycetaceae > Streptomyces > Streptomyces smaragdinus. The sequence continues at coordinate 79,840 of NZ_WEGJ01000012.1, read as the reverse complement.
GTACGGGCCAGATAGAGCGCCGACCGTTCCTGGACCTCCGCCGCGTCGACGGAGGGCAGTGCGGCGGCGACGGCCCCCGGGAGGTCGGAGGGCACCTCGTAGGGCTTTCCGCGGGCGGTGCCCGGTGTGAGGGCGTTGACCAGCGCGACGGATGCGTCCAGCAGCACCGTCACGTGACTGTCGAACATCACTTGACCAGTTACCTCGCCTCGGATTACGGTGAGCGCATGACGTCACTGACGTTATCGCATTAGCCAGTCACGGAGGAGGGTGCGTGCCGCGTACCGTCTGGCTGCTCGTCGCCGCGCGGACCGTCAATCAGCTCGGCACGTTCTCGATCTCCTTCCTCACCGTGCTCGTCAGCACCCGGTTCGGCGTCGGCCCCGCCGTCGCCGGACTGGTCTCCGCCGCCTTCGGCCTGGCGACCATCCCGTCCCGGCTGGTGGGCGGCCGGCTCGCCGACAGCCTCGGCCCCCGCCGTACCATCGCGCTCGGCCTCGGCGCCAGCGCCGTCGCCCAGCTCGGCCTCGCGGCGGCGGACAGCCTGACGGCGGCCCTGTGCTGGGCGGTGGTGCTGGGGCTGGTCTTCGAGCTGTACGAGCCGCCCAGCCAGGCCCTGATCGCCGACGCCGTGAGCCCCGGCCTGCGGGTGCGCGCGTACGGGCTGCTGAACGCCGCGCTCGCGGCCGGGGGCGTCGGCGCGGGCCTGCTGGCGGCCGGGCTGGGCCGCTGGGACCTGCGCTGGCTGTTCGTCGCCGACGCGGCGACCTGCCTCCTGTGCGGCGCGGCCCTGTACGCCGTCCTCCCCGCGGACCGCCCCCGCGCCGAGGACACCGCAAGCCGGCCGGACGCGAGGCCGTGGCGCGACCGCCGGCTGCTGCTCCTGCTGGCCTTCGGCACGGCGTTCGCCCTGATCTACCTCCAGGTGCTCACCGTGCTCCCGCTCGCCCTCGGGGAACGCGGCCGCGAACCGGCCGACGCCGGCCTGCTGTTCACCGCCTCCGCCGTCGCCCTGATCGCCGCCCAGCCACTCCTGCGCCTGCCCCGCGTCGCCGCGCTGTCCGCCCCCGCGGCGCTGACCGCCGGCCACGTCCTGATGGCCGCCGCCCTCGCCGGCTACGCGACGCCCGCCCCCCTGCCCGTCCTGCTGACGTCGGCCGCGCTGTGGGGCGTCGGTCAACTCCTCGTCATGGGCCGCGCCTTCGCCCTCGTCGCCGACCTCGCACCGCCCGGCGCCACCGGCCGCTATCTCGCCGTCTACGGCACGAGCTGGGGCATCGCGGGCATCGCCGCCCCGGTCACCGGCACCCAACTCCTCGAACACGCGGGCCCGGGCCCCCTCTGGACCGTAACGGCGGCCCTCTGCCTCGTACTGGCGGCGGGCCAGCGGCTGCTCAAGAGCGCTCCGGCGCGTCCGGCGCCTGCAGCGGAGGCGCCCCCACCGCACAGTGCTGCGCTTTCCCGGGGGACAACCCCCGGACCCCCGGCCGAGCTCAATGATCCGGCGCCTGCAAAGGAGGCGCCCCCACCGCACAGTGGAACGGCGCCTCAGCCTCACCCTCACCGTCCTCCAGCACGTCCGACCGGATAGTCGCCCAGGCCAGCACCGCCCCCACGACCAGCAGCCCCGTACACACCAGCACCGCCCCCCGGAAACCGTCCCCGAAGGCCTCCGGATCCCGGTAGTCGTCCCCCGACAGCCCCACGACCAGCGGCAGCGCCGCCACGGCCAGCAACCCCGCCGCCCGCGCCACCGCGTTGTTGACGCCCGACGACACTCCCGCGTGCCGGGTGTCCGCCGCGCCCAGCACGGTCGCCGTCAGCGGCGCCACCGTGATCGCCAGCCCCAGCCCGAACACGCTCACGGCGGGCAGCACGTCCACGGCGAACGACGCGTCCGCCCCGATCCGCAGCATCAGCAGCAGCCCCCCGGCCGACACCGCCGGCCCCACGGTCATCGGGATCCGCGGACCGATGTGCTGCGCGAGCTTCCCGGACCGCTCAGACAGCAGCAGCATGATCACGGTGACGGGCAGCAGCGCCATCCCCGCCAGCACCGGACCGACCCCGCCCTCGACCTGCAACTCCAGCACCAGGAAGAAGAACACGCCGCCCAGCGCCGCGTACACCGCGAACGTCACCAGATTCGCCGCGGTGAACTGCCGCGACGCGAAGACGGACATCGGCAGCATCGGATTCCTCACGCGCCGTTCCCACATCACGAACGCCGCACACCCCACCACACCGGCCACCGTGCTGGCCGCCACCACCACGGCCGGCGTCCCGTCCTCCGCCGCCGCGATCAGCGCGTATGTCAGCCCCGCCAGCCCCAGCGCCCCCAGCCCCGACCCGGCCCAGTCGAAGCGACCGCCCGCCGACTCGTCACGGCTCTCCGGCACATGACGCAGCGCGATGACCAGGACCGCCGCCGCCAGCGGCACGTTGATGAAGAACGCCCACCGCCAGCTCGCCGCCTCCACCAGCCAGCCGCCCAGCAGCGGCCCCAGCGCCCCCGCGATGCCGCCCAGCCCCGACCAGGCGCCGATGGCCCGCGCCCGGTCCTCCCGCGCGTACGACGCCTGGATCAGCGCCAGCGACCCGGGCGTGAGCAGCGCACCGCCGATGCCCTGCAGCGCGCGGGCGGCGATCAGCGTCCCGATGTCCGGCGCGAGCCCGCACAGCAGCGACGCCACCGCGAACCACACCACACCGATCAGGAACACCTTCCGCCGCCCGTAGCGGTCACCGAGCGCCCCGCCGAGGAGGATCAGGGCGGCGAGGGTCAGCGTGTAGCCGTTGGCCGTCCACTGCAGTCCCGCGAGGGAGGTGTCGAACTCCTTCCCGATCGCGGGCAGCGCGACGTTGACCACGGTGCCGTCGAGGAACGTCATTCCCGAACCGATGACAACGGCCGCGAGCAGCCACCGCCCGGCGGGCTGGGACAGGCGCAGATCGGACATACCCGGAACGGTACTACCGTACGAACAGCCTCAGTCGACGACCCCGGCCACCGCGTCGACGACCGGCACGGACCCCCCGATCAGATCGAGCGTCCGCCCCGCCGTCCCCGGCGCGTCGAGCAACGCGACCAGCACGGCCGCCACATCGTCCCGGGAGACCTCCGCACGCCCCGTGCGATCGGCGAGTTCGACCAGCCCCGTGCCCGGTTCGTCGGTGAGCCGTCCGGGGCGCAGGATCGTCCAGTCGAGGCCCGTCCGCGCCCGTACGTCGTCGTCCGCCGCCGTTTTCGCCCGCAGATACGCGGAGAACACCTCGTCCGTCCCCGCGGGCAGCTCACGGTCGGTCCCCATCGCCGACACGACGACGAACCGCCGCACCCCCGCCGCCTCGGCCGCGTCCGCGAACAGCACGGCCGCCCCCCGGTCCACGGTGTCCTTGCGCGCCGCCCCGCTGCCCGGCCCGGCGCCCGCCGCGAACACCGCGGCGTCCGCACCGGCGAGATGCCCCGCGACCTCGTCGGCGGACGCCGCCTCCAGATCGCAGACCACGGGCTCCGCCCCCGCCCGGACCAGATCCTCCGCCTGTTCCGCCCGCCGGACGAGACCGACGGCTTCGTCACCGCGCGCGGCGAGCAACCGCTCGAGCCGCAACGCGATCTGACCATGACCCCCGGCGATGACAATGCGCATGCCCCGACCGTACGACACCTTGGCCCGTACAACCTTTCGGGCGGATCACGCGTCCATACGTCCAAAGGGGTGATCGAACCGATCACGCCGCCACCGGACGAAGGAGCACATCATCCGTACTGCCCTGACCGCCGCCCTGTGCGCGACCGCGATAGCGACCGGCGCCACGGCCTGCGGAACGATGGAGAACCTGTCGGCCGGAGCGAAGCTGACCGACGCGTTCGACCGCCTGGGGGACCAGAAGTCCCTCCACCTCTCCCTCGGGCTCGACGCGACCCCGGCGGAGCTCGTCGCCCTCACCAAGTCATCCGGCGACCCGATGGATGCGAAGACGGCGAAGTTCATCTCCGGGATGACCTTCACGTACGACATGACGTCGAAGAAGCCGATCAGCGAGTCCGGCGAGAAGGACATCACCGGGCAGCAGCTCTCCCTCCAGGGCCCCGACGGTGCGCTGTTCGAGGTCCGGACGATCGGTACGGACGCCACGTACACCCGGATGGACATGAAGAAGTTCGGCGAACTCTCCGGCGAGGAGATGCCGTCGGCGAACGAGCTCCCGCCGGAGGCCGGCGCGATGGGCGACATGTTCGAGGGCCGCTGGGTGAAGTTCGACCTGGCGAAGGCCGAGAAGCTCGGGAAGGAAATGGGGGCCGGTGAGAAGACCGGGGGAGCCGTGCCCGGTTTCGGGACGCCCAGCCTTTCGCCCGAGGTCGGCAAGGAGCTCATGAAGGACCTGAAGAAGGCCATGGCCCGTGAGGTGAAGCTGCGCGACAAGGGCAGCAAGGACGGCCTCGTGCGGGTGACGGCCTCCGCGTCCGCCCGCGGCCTGGTGAAGGCCCTGGTCGACACGGTGCTGCCGTACACGAAGGACCTCGGCCTGCCGGCCTCGATGCCCAAGCCCACGGCGAAGGACTACCGGGACATCCCGGCGCGCGCGGTGTCCGTCGACTTCTTCCTCGAGGACGGCGCTGTCGACTCGGCGTCCGTCGACCTCGGCGTGCTGTCAAAGGACAAGGGCGACAAGCTCGTGCTGAAGGCGGAGTTCGGGAAGGCCGAGCCGATCGAGGCCCCGTCCGGCGCGACCGAGCTGGACCTGGCCTCCATCCTGAGCGGGATGATGGCGGGCCTGGAGGACGAGGGCTTCGCGGACAACACCATGGACGAGGCCGGCCTGGAGGAGCTGACGGCCGCCGACGGCCCCCAGTACTGACGGATCACTCCCCGCCGGCCGCCCCGCCCCGGGGCGACTGGCGGGGCAGCTCGCGCTCCGCCGCCCCCGCGAAATCGCAGTACTCCCGCACCGCGCTGGTCCGCGCGACCACGCGCCCCCGGTGCACCACGATGCGGCTGTACGCCAGGGACAGCGCCGCCGCCACCCGCTCCCCCCGCACCGCCAGCAGCTCCGCCGGGAACCCGGCCTCGATCCGCACCTCCGCCAGCCCCAGCACCGCCCGGGCCTCACCGCCCACCACGTCGTACGCCTGCTCGGGCGACACCTGCGCCTGCGACGCCAGCAGATACGCGGCCTCCAGCGGATCCCCCCGCCCCACCGGGTTCGCCACGTCCCGCAGCGCCCCGCCCCCCGCCGCCACCCGCACCCCGGCGGCGCGCAGCAGCCGTACGGGCGCCGTCCGCGGCCCGAACGCGCGGGCGCTGCGCGTCCCCGTCGGCGCGACGACCCCGCAGTCCCCCTGCGGCAGACACACGACGCCCACTCCCGCCACCGCCAGCCGCTCCGCCGTCCGCGCGGCCACCGGCTGCGGCAGCCGCGCCAGCCCCGCCCCCGGACCGATCACCGCCCCCGGCGCCAGCCCCGCCGCGGCGGACGCCAGCCGGGCCAGCAGCGCCGGATCGGCGGCGTCGGTGTGCAGGTCGACGGGGAGCCCCTGCTCGGAGGCCACCCGCAGCACCGCCTCCGTGTGCCCCGACGGATCGGGGTCCAGGTCCGGACAGCCGCCCACCACCCCCGCGCCCATCTTCACGGCGTCCCGCAGCACCGCCAGCCCGTCCGCGCCCGCGACGCCCGTCAGCAGCCGGGGCAGCGCCACGACGGTCAGCTCCACCAGCCCGCGCAGCGACTGCCGCGCCTGCAACGCGCCCTCCAGCGCCGCGAGCCCCTGCACGTCCCCGATCCGCACCTGCGTCCGCACGGCCGTCGCCCCGTGCCCCAGCTGGAGCAGCGCGGCCTCCGTGGTGCGCCGCTGGACGTCCGCGACGGAGTACGGGACCGGACCGGCCAGCTCCGCCGTGAACGCCGTCTCACCGTGCGCGTGGGGCTCCACGGGGGCCGGCAGCAGCAGATGGCCCGTGAGGTCCACCACACTGCCGCGCGCGTGGCGCCCCTCGGGGACGAGGCTGCCGGCCGTACCGACGGCCAGGATCCGCCCGCCGCCGAGCCGGACGTCCACCAGCCGCCCGTCGGCCAGCCGGGCGCCGGAGAGGACGAGGCCGTCCGCCGCGCCGGAGGACGGTTGCTGGGGCCGGCCGGCCCGGCTGTCGGTCATCGCCCTCCCGGGAGGATGTGGTGATGATCACTCGCTGTGCGCGACGAGCCTAGGCCGCCCGCCCGCGCACGCGGTGCAGCCGCGCCGTCGCACGCTGCCGCCGGCCCACGAGCGGGGCAGGTCACAGGCCCGCCCGCGGATACGGATTTCACCTTCGGCCGCTCAGCGTGTAATGTCTTCATCGCTCGCCCCAATAGCTCAGTCGGCAGAGCGTCTCCATGGTAAGGAGAAGGTCAACGGTTCGATTCCGTTTTGGGGCTCTGGTACACACCCGCGAGATCGTAAGATCGAGTGGGGAAGGTATCAAAGCGGTGTAGCTCAGTCGGTAGAGCAAGCGGCTCATAATCGCTGTGTCACCGGTTCAAGTCCGGTCACCGCTACTCACTCAAAGTAGCCGATTGTAGGCTCGGTCCTTCGATCGGCTACTCTTTCTGCGTTCATCCGATCTGTCCGTCAAGGAGCACTCACGTGGCTGCCACCGACGTCCGCCCGAAGATCACGCTGGCCTGCGTGGAGTGCAAGGAGCGGAACTACATCACCAAGAAGAACCGGCGTAACAACCCGGACCGTCTTGAGATGAAGAAGTTCTGCCCGCGCTGCAACTCCCACACCGCGCACCGCGAGACTCGGTAACGGCGGACCTGTCAAGGTCAAGTTCGAGCCAAGAGGCCGGTCCCACAATCCGTGGGCCGGTCTCTTGTCGTATCCGTGGACGAGGGGGCGCGGGGTGTCCGCCATACTCGACTTGTCCAGCCATATGACAGCGATACGACGGCGCACGGGCGTCACACGGCGCCCCCGGCGGCGTACGGCAGCAGGAGGGCCCGATGGCGCTCGACCAGTCCTTTGAGGGGCGGAGTTATCCCCCCACCGACCCGTACGAGGTAGGCCGCCAGAAGATCCGCGAGTTCGCCGTGGCGATCGGCGACGAGAACCCCGCGTACACCGACGTGGAGGCGGCCAAGGCCCTCGGGTACGCCGACGTGATCGCGCCACCGACGTTCGTCTTCGCGATTACGTTCGAGGCGGCGGGTCTGGTCATCCACGACCCGGAGCTGGGGCTGGACTACAGCCGGGTGGTGCACGCCGACCAGAAGTTCACGTACAGCCGTCCCGTACGCGCCGGTGACCGGCTGACGGTGACGTCCACGATCGACTCCGTCAAATCACTGGCGGGAAACGACATCCTGGCCGTCCGCGGCGAGGTGCACGACGAGTCCGGTGAGCATGTGGTGACCGCGATGACCAAGCTGGTGTCGCGCGCCGCCGGGGACGGGGAGTGAGCGCGATGGCCGAAACGGTGACGTACGACACGGTGTCCGTCGGCGACGAGCTGCCGGCGCGGGACATCCCCGTGACGCGGGCGACGCTGGTGCGGTACGCGGGGGCGTCGGGGGACTTCAACCCCATTCACTGGAACGAGCGGTTCGCGAAGTCCGTGGGCCTGCCGGACGTGATCGCGCACGGCATGTTCACGATGGCGGTCGCGGCCCGGGTGGTCACGGACTGGACGGGCGACCCCGGCGCGGTGGTCGACTACGGGGTGCGCTTCACGAAGCCGGTCGTGGTCCCGGACGACGACAAGGGCGCGGTGGTCCAGGTCTCGGCGAAGGTGGGCGCGAAGAACGACGAGGCCCGCACGGTCCGGGTGGACCTGACGGTGACGTCGGAGGGCCAGAAGGTCCTGGGGATGGCGAAGGCGACGGTACGCCTGCACTGACGGCCGGCAGGGACCCGCCGACCGAGGGCGACCCGCACGGACGGTGACGGGCGGCTGCGGGTGGGAATCACCCCGCGCCGAAGGCGCGGGCGGCCGGCCCCCCTCAGGGGGGAACCGACCGCCCGCGCCCCGTACCAAGCGTCAGACCCCCGCAGGAACCCGACCCCCGGCGTCGGACGCCGCCACAACCACAGACCCGGCGGAGGGCTTCCGCCCAGGAATGAGCGCCGCGGCCACAGCCCCCAGCGCAACAGCGCCCGCCCCGGCCCACAGCGCCGGCCGCAGCCCGTCGACGAACACCTGCCCGGACTCATACCCCCCGCGAGCGGAGAACACGGCCGCCAGCACGGCGACCCCCAGCGCCCCGCCGACCTCCCGCAGCGCGTTGTTGGCCCCCGAAGCGATCCCCTGCTCAGCAGGCCGCACGGCCGACATCACCACGTTCGCCGCAGGCGCGAAGTACATCGCCATCCCGATCCCGCTGATGACGAACGCCGGCAGATAGGCACCGTAGGAGAAGTCGGCGGACAGCCGCACCGCGATCCACCCGAGCCCCACGGCCTGCAGCGCCAGCCCGGCCGCGACGACCGGACGCCCCCCGATCCGGTCGGACAGCACACCGGCGACCGGCGCCACGATCAGCGACATCCCGGTCCACGGCAGCATCCGTATGCCCGCCTCGGTCGGCGAGTACTGACCCACCCCCTGCAGGAACTGGCTCAGCAGGAAGATCGACCCGAACATTCCGACGAACATCAGCAGGCTGGCGGCGTTGATCGCGCTGAACGCCCGGCTGCGGAAGAGCCGCATCGGCAGCATCGGGTGCTCGGTCCGCAGCTCCCACAGCACGAAGCCGACCATCAGGGCGGCACCGGCGAAGAGCCCGCCGAGGACGCCGGCGGAGGTCCACCCGTCGGCGTTGCCGCGGATCAGGCCGTAGACGATGCCGAACATGCCCGCGCTGGCCAGCACGGTGCCGGGGACGTCCAGACGGTTGTTGGCGCCACGGCTCTCGTCCAGGCGAAGGAGGACGAAGGGAAGCAGGGCGATCCCGATCGGCACGTTCAGCCAGAAGATCCACTGCCACGAGATGTGCTCGGTGAGCGCCCCGCCCACCAGCGGTCCGGTGGCCACCGCGATGCCCTGGACGGCGCCCCAGATGCCGAGCGACGCCCCGCGCTTCTCGGCGGGTACGGCGGCGGTGAGCAGGGTGAGGCTCAGCGGCATCAGCAGCGCCGCGCCGACGCCCTGGGCGGCGCGGGCCGCGACCAGGCCGTCGATGCCGGAGGTGAGGCCCGCGGCGGCGGAGGCCGCGGTGAACAGTCCGATGCCGACGGCGAACATCCGGCGGCGGCCGAACCGGTCGCCGAGCGCCGCGCCGAACAACAGCAGGACGGCGAACGTGAGGGTGTACGCGCTCACCGTCCACTCCAGGTCCTCCAGCCGGCCGCCGAGTTTCTCGCGGATGGCGGGGAGGGCCGTGGTGACGACGAGGTTGTCGAGCGCGCCCATGAAGCTGGCGACGCTGGTGAGGACGAGCGCCCAGGCGGCGGTGCCGCGGCGGGCGGTTGGGGTGGTCATGATTCCTCCGTCAGGTAGTTATTGCTCACTAACTTTGCTGGACATGGTTTGGTCATTACGAGTCGCGCGTTTCGTTTTGTGTGGGGGAGACGCGTCAGCGGTTCGGGTCGGGGATGGAGCTCCGGCTCTCCTCCCAGAAGCCCGCCCAGACGCGGTGGTCCTGCGGGAAGCCGAGCGCCACCAGGGTGTTGATCAGCATCCCGAACGAGAAGTGCTCCGCCGTGCGTTCGTGGTCGCCGCCGAAGACCAGCAGCATCGCGTCGTACATCTCGGCCCAGGCGGCGCGGATGGGCTTGCCGAACTCGTGGTCCCCCGACGCCTCCGCCTTCGCTACCGCGACATACGTCTGCATCTGCATCAGCAGCATGTCCCGGTCGGCGACGAGCTTCTGGTACGCGTGGGCGATCGCGAGCCCGGCCTCCTCCTCCTGGCCGGGGCCGAAGCCCTCGAGCGCGTCCTCTATCACCTTCTGGGTGTCGCCCAGGCAGCGCAGGGACGCGGCGAGGAAGATCGCCTGCTTGTTGGGGAAGAGGCGGAAGAGATACGGCTGGCTCACGCCGACACGCCGGGCGATGGCCTCCGTCGACGTGCCGTCGTAGCCGGCCCGGCCGAACTCGATCATCGCCGCGCGGATGACGCTCTCGCGTCGCTCTGCCGCACTCATCCTTGCCATGCCGTAAAGTTATTGCTCACTCACTAACTTGTCAAGCGCCCTGGTACGGGCCCGTCCGGGCCTATCGTGACGCCCATGCAGGCATACACCATCGGCCGGGCGGCGCGGCTGCTCGGCGTCAGCCCCGACACCGCCCGGCGCTGGGCCGACGCGGGACGCGTGGCCACCCACCGGGACGAGACGGGCCGGCGGCTCATCGACGGCCGCGACCTGGCCGCGTTCTCCGTGGAGCTGGCGAAGGGCGACGGCGAGGAGGACCCCTCGTACACCTCGGCCCGTAACGCCTTCCCCGGCATCGTCACGGCGATCAAGCTCGGCGACGTGGCGGCCCAGGTCGAGATCCAGGCGGGCCCGCACCGGCTGGTGTCGCTGCTGACCCGGGAGGCGGTGGAGGAGCTGGGGCTGGAGGTCGGGATGGAGGCGACGGCTCGGGTGAAGTCGACGAACGTGTTCATCGATCGGGCGTGATGGATCGCATGTGCGGGTATTGCAGTCCTGAAGCCTTGCCTCTGCGATGAGATAGGGCTACTCCTCCTTGCATCTGCCGTCTATGATCGGGTCATGTTGACGCGTTCCCTGGCTGTCGCTGGTGCGGCTGTCGCGCTGCTCGCCCTGAGCGCCTGCTCGTCGTCCGACTCCGACGGCAACTCGGGGCGGCTGTCCGGCACGGTGAACGTCTTCGCCGCCGCCTCCCTCGAGCAGAGCTTCACGGAGCTGGGGGCGAGCTTCGAGAAGGCGCACCCCGGGACGAAGGTCGTGTTCAACTTCGGCGGCAGCGACAGCCTCGCCGCCGGGATCAACAGCGGGGCTCCGGCGGACGTGTTCGCCGCCGCCAGCCCGAAGACCATGGCACTCGTGACTGGCAAAGGCGGAAACGCCGGTGAGCCCGAAACGTTCGTCCGTAATCAGCTGGAGATAGCCACCCTCTCCGGCAATCCCCACCACATCGCCTCGCTGAAGGACCTCACCGAGTCCGGCCTGAAGGTCGTCCTCTGCGACGAGGCCGTCCCCTGCGGGACGGCCGCCAAGAAGGCCTTCGACGCGAGTGGGCTGAAGCTGACGCCCGTCTCGCTGGAGGAGGACGTCAAGGCGGCGCTCACCAAGGTGGTGCTCAAGGAGGCGGACGCCGCCGTCGTGTACCAGACGGATGTGCGGGCGGCGGGTGACAAGGTGGAGGGCGTGCCCTTCCCCGAAGCCGCCGGCGCGGTCAACGACTATCCCATCGCCCTGCTGAAGGACACCGGCAACGCGAAGGCGGCCCGGGCGTTCATGGACCTCGTGCAGTCCCCCGACGGGCAGCGGGTTCTGACCGGGGCGGGCTTCCTCGCGCCGTGATCAAAGGCTCGCGCGCACCCCTGCCGCTGCTGGTTCCGGCCCTCATCGGGCTGGTGTTCCTCGTGCTCCCGCTGATCGCGCTGTTGGTACGCACCCCGTGGGCGCGGCTGCCCGAGCTGCTGACCGGGGCCGAGGTCTGGCAGGCGCTGCGGCTGTCGCTGGTGTGCGCCACCGCCGCCACCGCCGTGAGCCTGGTGATCGGGGTGCCGCTGGCGTGGCTGCTGGCGCGTGTGGAGTTCCCCGGGCGGGGGCTCGTACGGGCGCTGGTGACCCTGCCGCTGGTGCTGCCGCCGGTGGTGGGCGGTGTGGCGCTGCTGATGGCGTTGGGGCGCAACGGGGTCGTGGGGCGGTATCTGGACGACTGGTTCGGGGTCACCCTGCCGTTCACCACCGCGGGGGTGGTGGTCGCGGAGGCGTTCGTGGCGATGCCGTTCCTCGTCATCAGCGTGGAGGGGACGCTGCGGGCGGCGGATCCGCGGTTCGAGGAGGCGGCGGCGACGCTGGGGGCGTCGCGGTTCACGGCGTTCCGGCGGGTGACGCTGCCGCTGATCGCGCCGGGGATCGCGGCGGGGGCGGTGCTCGCCTGGGCGAGGGCGCTGGGGGAGTTCGGGGCGACGATCACCTTCGCGGGCAACTTCCCCGGACGTACGCAGACCATGCCGCTGGCCGTGTATCTCGCCCTGCAGAGTGACCCCGACGCCGCGATCGCCCTGAGCCTGGTGCTGCTGACGGTGTCCGTCGCGGTGCTGGCGGGGCTGCGGGACCGCTGGATGACGGCCTCGTGACGGGGCTCGACGCGCGGCTGGTCGTCGACCGGGGCGCCTTCCGGCTGGACGTGACGCTGACGGCGGCGCCCGGCGAGGTGGTCGCGCTGCTGGGTCCGAACGGCGCCGGGAAGACGACCGCCCTGCGTGCGCTGGCGGGGCTCACACCGCTGACGGAGGGGCGGCTGCTGCTGGACGGCGAGGTGCTGGACCGGATGCCGGCGGAGAAGCGGCCCGTGGGTGTCGTGTTCCAGGACTATCTGCTGTTCCCCCATCTGAGCGCCCTGGACAACGTGGCGTTCGGCCCCCGCTGCCGGGGCGCCTCGAAGGCGGAGGCCCGTACACAGGCCGCCCTGTGGCTGGAACGGATGGGCCTGTCTGCCCACGCCGCCGCCAGACCCCGCCGCCTGTCCGGCGGCCAGGCCCAGCGCGTCGCCCTCGCCCGCGCCCTGGCCACCCGCCCCCGGCTGCTGCTCCTGGACGAGCCCCTGGCCGCCCTCGACGCCCGTACGAGGCTCGCGGTGCGGGCCGAACTGCGGCGCCGCCTGGCGGACTTCGAGGCGGTCGCCGTCCTCGTCACGCACGACCCCCTGGACGCGATGGTGCTGGCGGACCGGCTGGTCGTCGTCGAGGAGGGGCGCGTCGTCCAGGAGGGCACGCCGTCGGACATCGCGCGGCGTCCCCGTACGGACTACATCGCGGACCTCGTCGGCCTGAACCTCTACCGGGGCCAGGCGGAGGGCCACACCGTCCGCGTGACCGACGGCCCCGTCATCACCACCGTCGAGGACTTCACCGGTGACGCCTTCGTCGCGTTCCCCCCGGTCGCGGTGACCGTCCACCGCACCCGCCCGGCGGACACCAGCGCCCGCAACCTCTGGCGCTGCGAGGTCGCGGGCCTGGAGACGCACGCCGACCGCATCCGCGCCGACCTCACGGGGGACCTCCGGCTGACCGCCGACCTGACGGCGGCCGCGGCGGCGGACCTGGACCTCCGTCCGGGGGCCGAGGTCTGGGCGACGGTGAAGGCGACGCAGACGCACGCGTATCCGGCGTGAGCGGTCCCGGAGCGAAACCTTCCCGTTGATCACGGCGTCAGTGAAGTGTGGGCGGCGGACGGCCGCCCTTTGCCACGTCACGGGGGAGCCGATGTCGCGCGTTTCCGCTGCCTGGACGCAGGTCCGTACGGCTGCACGAAGGCACCTTCCCGCCGAGCGGCTGCGGGCGTCGGCGGGGCGCCTCCCCGCAGGCCTGTTGCGGCGCCTGCGACCGCACTACCCCCGCCCGGGCGTCGACGGCCGGCGGCGCTGGATCCCCTCCTGGCGCCAGTCCCTGTGCGGCTTCCTGCTGGTGGTGGGCCTGCTGACCGGCGCCGTGACGATCGCGTACTCGCAGACGGACATCCCCGAGGACCTGAATTCCTTCGCCACCCAGCAGGACAACGTCTTCTACTGGTCCGACGGCTCCAAGATGTCCCGCACCGGCTGGGTGAGCCGCCAGGACATGCCACTGGAAAAGGTCCCCGAGGACGTCCGCTGGGCGGTCCTGGCGGCGGAGAACGCGGGCTTCTACGACGACCCCGGGATATCGATTTCCGGAATGACGCGGGCACTCACCCGAATGGTCGGCGGCGGCGACACCCAGGGCGGATCCACGATCACCCAGCAGTACGTCAAGAACGTCTACCTGAGCCAGAACCAGACAATGTCCCGAAAGTTCACCGAAATGCTGCTGGCCCTGAAGGTGGACGAGAAGTTCAGCAAGGACGAGATACTCGAGGGCTATCTGAACACCAGCTGGTTCGGCCGCGGCACCTACGGCATCCAGCGCGCCGCCCAGGCGTACTACGGCAAGGAGGCGACCGACCTCAACGCGAGCGAGGGCGCCTTCCTGGCCTCCCTGCTCAAGGGCGCCGGACAGTACGACCCCGCCCTGGGCCCGAAGAACCACGAGCGGGCGGTGGCGCGCTGGGCGTGGACGCTGGACCGGATGGTCGAGATCGGGAAGCTGTCACCGGCCGAGCGCGCGACGTACAAGAACTTCCCCGAGCCCACCCAGGCGACCGGCGGTCGGACGGATCTCAGCGGGCAGCGGGGCTATCTCGTCGAGCTCGCCAAGGCGTACGTCACGGGCAAGGGCAAGATATCCGAGGCGGAATTCGACCGCGGCGGCTACCAGATCTACACGACCTTCGACAAAAAGAAGACGGAGGCCCTGGAAGCGGCGGTCCGCAAGGCGCGCAAGAAGCTCTCGCCGAAGGACCGTAAATCCGACACCTACGTGAAGACGGGCGCCACGACGGTCGGCCCCGACGGCCGAATCATCGCCGTATACGGCGGCCCCGGATTCCTGAAGCAGGGCTTCAACGAATCCAACGCCGTCACCGTCCCCGCCGGTTCGGCCTTCACCCCCTTCGTGTACGCCGCCGCGCTGAACGACGGCATCGCCCGCGACCGCAGCGGCGTGCGCTACCCGGTGACGCCGTACAGCACGTACAACGGGCAGAACAAAGCCTCCGTGATGACGCCGGAGGGCCCGTACTGGGACCGCAACGGGAAGATCGTCAGGGCGAAGAACGACGGCGGCCTCTCCTGGGGCGAGAACGTCACCCTGCGCCAGGCCATGGTGCACTCCGTCAACGGCCCGTTCCTCCAGCTCGGCATGGACGTCGGCCTCGACCGCGTCCGCCGGCACGCGCTCCAGGCCGGCCTGCTGCCGTCCAGCCTCGGCAGCCAGGTGCCGGCGTTCGCACTGGGCAACTCCACCCCCAGCGCGATCCGGATGGCGTCCGCGTACGGGACCTTCGCGGCCGGCGGGCGGCACACCGACCCGTACTCGGTGCTGAAGGTCACCCGCAACGGCGAGCGGCTCCCGCTGCCCGAGGTCCGTACGCGACGGGTCTACGGGGCGGATGTGGCGCGTGAGGTGACGGAGTCCCTGCGGGCGGTGGTGGAGGAGGGCACCGGTCAGGCCGCGCGGAGCACGGGACTGGTGCCGGCGGGGAAGACGGGGACGACGCCGGACAACAGGGCGGCGTGGTTCATCGGCTCCGCGGGGGAGGAGACGACGGCGGTCGTGCTGTACCGGATGGACCTGCGCAAGCTCGCCCTGATGCCGCTGGACGGCACGGCGGGCACCGCCGGCGACGAACTCGGGAACCCGCTTCCGGCGGACATCTGGCGGGACTACTCCGAACGGTTCACTCTCCGCTGACGAGCGACTTCCATACGGGCGCCTGCCCGGGGTCGAGCGTACGCAGCTGCTCCAGGACCTTCGGGTCCTGCGCGTCCATCCAGTCGGCGAGCTCCCGGAAGGACACGCATGCGACGTCCTTGCGGGGGCAGACGTCGCGCATCAGGTCCTCGACGGCGTTCATGTAGATACCGCCGTTCCACTGCTCGAAGTGGTTGCCGACGAACATCGGGGCGCGGCTGCCGTAGTAGACGCGGTTGAAGCCGTTCCTGTACGCGTCGACGGTGGTCTGCTCCCAGACCGGGTACTGGGCGGGATCACCGTCGGTGCGGCCCTCGGACTGGTTGTAGAGGAAGTTGAAGTCCATCGACAGCACCTGGACGTCCCGCTGCGGATACGGCAGCAGCTGGAGCGGAAAGTCCCAGACCCCGTCCTTCTTGCCGGGCCAGGTCTGGAATCCGCCGGGCGAGCTGGCGTCGTAACGCCATCCGGCCTTCTTGACGGCCGGTACGAGCGTCTCCTGCCCCTCCAGACAGGGCGCGCGCCCGCCGACGAACTCCCGGTCGGGGTCGAAGGGGAGCGGCGGCAGATCGGTGAAGCCGGTGTTGGTCTTCCACTTCTTCACGAACTCGTACATCTGGTTGATCTCGCTGGTCCACTCACCGACGCTCCAGTCATCCCCGCCCTTCTTCCCGCAGAAATGCCCGTTGAAGTGCGACCCGATCTCGTGCCCGTCCTTCCAGGCGCCGCTCAGCTGCTTCAGCGTGGTCCGTATGTGTTCCTCGGTCGGGTACGAGATCGCCGCCGCCCCCCGCTTGTGCTGCGGCGGCCGATAGAGTCCGCTCTTCTCCTGGGGCAGCAGATAAATCCCGGTGAGAAAGAACGTCATATGGGCGTCGCTCTCCGCGGCGACCTCCCGGAAATGGGAGAACAGATGATCGTCCCCCTCGAGAGCCCCGTCCCACGAGAAGACGACGAACTGCGGCGGCTTCTCCCCGGGCTTCAGCTTCCGCGGCTTCAACTGCCCCGGCTGCGCCCCGGTGTACGACGTGGACCCGTCCCCCAGCACCTGGGCGCTGCCGTCCCACCGCTCGGCCGTCTCCTTGGCGCTGTCCCCGGCCTTCCGCATGCTCGCCCCGACCCGCTCGGCCGGATCCCCGCCTCTGGCCTCGGCGTTCGTGCCCTTGCCTCCGACGGCGGTGTTCCCGACGGCTAACGCGATGGACGCCGCGACGACCGCGCAGGCGGCGCTGAGGGTCGTACGTTTCCGCGACCGTACCCACGATCGGACACTTCGGGACATCGACGCTCTCCCATGCCGGGGGCTGCCGTACAGCCCGGAGTGTGCTCACTCCGTTGACGCGTCGAACGGGGGTTCAGGTTGCACATCCCCGGCGGGTCACCGGTCCACGTACGGCGGGGAATTCCAAGCGGAATATCTCCGACCGTCGTCCCAACAGTGACAGCAACACCATCATGACACCTCATCTCCCTTCCCGCCTAGGACCAAAACCACAGCCCGTAAACATTGCCCGACGACCTACCCAGATTTCACAATCGACCTCATGAATCGCCCCGAGGAAGTCGACCAGGACGATCTGCTCCACGCCCGGCTACAACTGCTCGCCTCCGGCCGAAAAGACCCCCGGGACCTGCTCCCGGCCTACCGAGTACTGGCCCGCGCTTACCCACAGTCCTTCCTCCCCCGGCTGGCGAAAGCCCTCCGCTCACGCAGCTACGACCGCGAGTTCGAGACCCGCCCCGACATCGTGCTGTCCCTCCGCGCGGAGGCGGCGGACGCGGCCCGCCGCATCGACCCGACCGAGCCCCGCCGCGCGGCGCTGCTGATCGACGTCCTGAGCTCGTACCAGTTCGCCCTGTTCCAGCAGGGCCACCGCACGGAAGGCAAGGCGGTCTGCGAGGAGATGGCGGCGGCGGGCCGCCTCGGCCACACCCTGGGCCAGGTCAAGCACCCGGCGTACGGCCACGACCGCCTGGCGGCGGTGCTGGCGGAGGAGGGCAGACACGGCGAGTCGGCGGCGCTACGAGCCGAACTCGCGTCTTCCGGCGGTGACTGGCAGCTGATCGCCTGGTCGGCGGAACTGGACGCGGCCGGCCGCCCGGAGGAGGCGCTGTCGGTGTTCGCCCGCGTGGTGTCGGACGCACGCTCGAAGCTGACGCGGAACGAGACCTCCCTGGCGATCGCGTTCTGGAAACTGTCCCACTACGCCCGCATGCTGGCCGCCGCCGGCCACCCCGCCCAAGCGGCAGCCGCGCGCGCGGAAGCCCTGACGCTGACTGCGGAACTGGCGTCGACGGGCGAACGCCGGAGCTGGAGCAACATCCAGGCATGGTGGTCGACGCTGTACATCCTCTCCACCCGCGCCGAGGAACCCCCGGCGACCCCGGACGCTCCCCAGCCCCCGTTCGGCACGGAGGGCAACTGGTCCCCGGACGTACGCCATACGTACCTGTCCGCGATCCCGGCCCTGACGGCCGAACTGACCGAACCCCGGCCACTCCCCACCCTGATCGCCGCACACCGCCGCCTGACAGCCCGCTCCACCCTCCACTGCCAGACCCGCACCCACCTGATCGAGGCCCCGCTCACCCCCCTCTTCGACGCGTACGTGGCCGCAGCCACCCCCTCACCCCCCGCCCACGCCACAGCCCTGACGGACCGAGCCCTGTTCCTTGTGGCCGCCCACCAGTACGCCACGGCCCACGAGGACTACCGCAAGGCGACCACCCTCCTCACCTGACCCGGCCCAGCACCTCTTCGGGATCACACCCGTGAGCCCGTAGCCACCAGACCAGATCGGACATGAGCTCCCCCGCCACTTCCCCGGCCGAGGCCGGGCTGAGGGGCCCTTGGCGGGGGAGCCCATGCCGCAATTCCGGCAGGGAAGACGCGTAAAGCATCAACAGCGCCTCGGCGTTGGTCACCCGATCACCGCCGACATGCCCGTTCGGCTCGGACAGCCCCGTCCCCAGCTCGCACCAGGTGACCTTGCCGGTGCCGACCGCCGCAACGCCCCAGTCCTCGGCAAGCGCATCCACGATCTGCATCCCCCGCCCACTCTCGCAATCGGCCGCGGGCGCCATGGCGGTCGGAACCGTCGCCGCCCCTTCGTCGTGCACCTCGAGTCGCAGGCGGATGCCCCGCATAGATCCCGCCAGCAAGGCCTGAGTGCCCTCGCCCACGTGGTGGATCACGTTGTTGACCAGCTCCGTCATACAGATCTGCGCCTGCTCGACCACGTCGGTTAATCCCCAGAGTGTTAGGCGCGTGCGCAACAACCGCCGTAGAGAGGACACTTCGGCAGGCGCCGCGCTGAACGGCACTTCCCACCGCTTGCGTCGCATGCAGTCACCAAGATCCATGGCGCTCCCTTGCGCAACGGTCGACGGACTCCGTTGTCATGGAGGTTGCCGACGCAACCTCTCTAGACATCTTCTAGGAGAGCGCATTTCTGGAGATGCTGTCAACCGAGATGTCTAGAGAGGTTGGCGTGTGGGTGAGGGCTGTCTGCATCGAACAAGCGCCCTCACGCATCACCTAAGCTGTCTAGAGAGGAGAGGAGGGTCTGGATGCCCAGTCCCGACGAGACCCGGCCCAAGTACCGGCAGATCGCGGACTCGCTGCGCAAGGCGATCCAGTCGGGGGAGTACGGTCCCGGCGATCGCCTTCCCGGAGAGAACGACCTGATGGCCGGGCACGGCGTGGCACGCATGACAGTTCGCCAGGCCTTGGGTGTACTCAAGGACGAAGGTTTGACCGAAGCCCGTAAGGGTGCCGGTGTGTTCGTGCGTTCCTTCCAGCCGCTCAGACGTCGAGGCGTCCAGCGCCTCTCGCAGGAACAGTGGGGCAGTGGACGCTCCATCTGGTCGGCGGACGTCGAGGACCGGGACTTCGTGGTTGATCACGTGACCGTCTCGGAGGACGCAGCGCCGGAGCGCATCGGATGGGTTCTGGATCTCCCGGAAGGGGATACCGTCTGCGTTCGTCGCCGCCGCTTCGTCCTGGACGGGAAGCCTGTCCTGCTGGCGACGAGTTACCTACCCACTTCCCTGGTGGCAGGGTCGGCGGTCACTCAGGAGGACACGGGCCCCGGCGGCACCTATGCCCGTCTCGCGGAACTCGGTTGCAAGCCGGTGCACTTCCGTGAGGAGATTCGCTCGCGCATGCCCACGAAGGACGAGGCGGAGCACCTGAACATCGCTGCGGGCACCCCTGTGATCCTCATCTGCCGAACCGCCTACGCGGACGGCAATCGCCCCGTGGAGGTCAACGAAATGACGCTCGACGCCGCCTCGTACGTCCTGGAGTACGCCTTCGAGGCGTGACGCGTGATGCGGTGCCCTTCCTGCGGTGACCTGCGCGAGGCGGTTTTCGTCCGGAAGGGCGCGTAACCGAGGTCGTCGAACTGTTCGGGACGGGGCGGCATGTCAGGGACCGTCGAGCGGTCCCTGAAACGCGCCGGTGACGGCCGGCCCCCATCATGCGGCCGGGGTTCCGGCTGCTGCGCGGTCGTGTGCGACGGCGAGGGTGGAGCGGCGAGCTGTGCTTTTGAGGTGTTGCCGGTGGCTGATTGTGGTTCGTGGTCCGAGTGCCCGGTCGGTGACGGCGGGCGTGCGCTGGCTATCTCGTACAACCAGCTGGGCCGTTCCGCGAATTTCCGTAAAACGAGTGAATAACCATGCCCTGCCCCACATAAGTCACTTAGGTCGTTATGGTCTTGATGTCCGTTCGGACGTCAACGCCAAGGAGACCCATGCGCACCAAAACCACCCTGTCCGCCGTAGTCGTGACCGCAGCGGCCCTCGCTGCCACCGCGACCGCCACCGCCGTCCCGCAGTCGGCCGCCGAGGCCGCGCCGCAGGGCGCCGTCCTCACCTACGGCACCACCATCACGCTGCACAACCTGTGGAACTCCGACGGCGGCTACCTCGACAGCAACGGCTACTCCCAGCAGCCCGGCGCCTACCTCGCCGTCTCCACCGCGAACACGCCCACCCGGGGCCCAGGCACCGGCAGCTGGAAGGTGCTCTCGGCCACCGGCAAGAACAACGGCGCTCCGGTGGTCAGCGGTGACATCGTCTACCTGGTCAACCAGTGGGACCACGGCCACGGCGGCTACCTCGACACCAACGGCCGCTCGACCCGGGCCGGCGCCCGGCTGAACGTCTCCACCACCAAGTCCGCCACCCGCATCGCGGGCTCCACCGTCAAGTGGCACGTCCTCGACAAGACCTCCAGCCCCCGGGACGGCAAGGTCCGCATCGACGACACGGTGAACCTGCTCAACGACTACCGCAGCGCCCAGGGCGGCTTCCTCGACACCAACGGCTACGAAACCCGCCCCGGCGCGAAGCTCGCGGTCTCCACCAGCTACTACTCCGACCGAGGCGTCGGCACGGGCTCCTGGAAGATCGGCACCCTCTGACCTCGGCCAGAGGCGCCTGACGAGGGCCCGTCATTGGCGCATCCGCCGGTGACGGGCCCTCCGTCTGTTGTCGGAGGGCGGCAGTAGTCTCCGCGCATGACTGAGCGTGCTCATGAACAGTTCGGCCGTCTGCCCGGCGACCTGCCCGAGGGCCGCCTGCTCGGTCCCTCCGAGCAGATGCAGCGGTTCGGTGCCTCGCCTGTCCCGGTGATGTGGATCAGCAGCAGATCCCTGCCCGACGCCGGCTTGTGGTGGCAGCGCCTGCACGCCATGCGGCGGGATACGGGCCTCCACCCCGTACTGCTCCTGTACGCGGACGACAGTTTGCAGCCGCGCGAACCGATGGCGATCGATCCGGTCCAGTACCTCCGGGAGGAATGGCAGCGGGACCGGAATCAGCGGGCCGAATGGGCGAGCGGCGGGGAGGAGGTGCCCGTACCGGATGGGGTCGAACCGTGGCCGGACGACCCTGGCCCGCCTTTCGACGAGTGGCCCGGGCCGGCGCCCGCCTCCGCGTCCGGAGAGGATCCGGACCGTATCGCCGGCGAAGTGGCGGAGGCGCTCGCGGAAGGTGAGCTGGCCCGTTACGTCGCCCTCGTACCGGCCGAGCGCAGCGCGGACATACCCGAAGCCATCGGCTGGCTGGGGATGACCAACCACACGGGTTCCCGGCAGCTCTCGGCCGTCCTGCGCTCGTGGGAGGACCGCTTCGGGGCACGTGTGGTGGGGATGGCGCCCGCCCACCTCTATGTCTCCGTTGCCGCGCCGCCCACCAGCCTCGAACAGGCCCAACTGCTTGCGCTGGAGCACTACCTGCTGTGCCCCGACACCATCGACCAGAATCCGCGCTTCACGCATGCCGGCTACGCCGAATGGCTCATCGACAACCCGGGGTGGAGCTTCTGGTGGGACTGACCGTTCGACATGCAGAAGACCCCTCCCGAACCGCGTTCCCGCAGTTCAGAAGGGGTCTTCCGGAGTGTGGCGGCGCCAGGATTCGAACCTGGGAAGGCGAAGCCGGCAGATTTACAGTCTGCTCCCTTTGGCCGCTCGGGCACACCGCCTGGTGTTTGTCCCTCCAAGAGGCCCGCGAGGGGTCCCGCTGCTCCTTGGCGACGTCGTAAACCATACCCGATCCACGGGGGTGGTCCGCCACTCGGTTGTTCGCGAATGGATCACGGTTCGGGTGGCTAGGCTGGGGCGACGGCCCGGTGACGGGCCGCAGGACTGTCCGACCATCTACGTACAGGGAGCCAGGGATCATGGCCGACTCCAGTTTCGACATCGTCTCGAAGGTCGAGCGGCAGGAGGTCGACAACGCGCTCAACCAGGCCGCCAAGGAGATCTCCCAGCGCTACGACTTCAAGGGCGTGGGCGCCTCCATCGCCTGGTCCGGGGAGAAGATCGAGATCCGGGCGAACTCCGAGGAGCGGGCGAACGCGGTGCTGGACGTGTTCCAGACGAAGCTCGTCAAGCGGGGGATTTCGCTGAAGGCCCTGGACAGCGGGGAGCCGCAGGCGTCCGGCAAGGAGTACAAGCTGTTCTCCTCCCTCAAGGAGGGCATCTCCCAGGACGACGCCAAGAAGCTGTCGAAGATCATCCGCGACGAGGGCCCCAAGGGCATCAAGGCGCAGGTGCAGGGGGAGGAGCTGCGGGTCAGCTCCAAGAGCCGCGATGCGCTGCAGGACGTCATCCAGCTGATCAAGGGGCAGGACCTGGACTTCGCCGTCCAGTTCGTCAACTACCGGTGAGCCGAGGGGGCGCCCGCCGCGGACCCGGTGCGGCGCCCCCGGCCTTGATCGGCCCCGTCCGGCCAGGCACTATCCCCGGGTGACCGAAGTCCTCGCCGTCGCCGCGATCACCGTCCTGGCCGTCATCAGCCCGGGCGCGGACTTCGCCATGGTCGTACGGAGCAGCTATCTGTACGGGCGCACCGCCGGCCTTCTCGCCGCCGTCGGCATCGCGGCCGGGGTGTGCGTGCACGTCGCGTACACGATGCTCGGCGTCGGACTGCTGATCGCCGAGACGCCCGAGCTCTTCACGGCGATCAAGCTGGTCGGCGCCGCGTACCTCATCTGGATCGGCGTCCAGACCTTCCTCACCCGCACTCGCCTCGAGGTCGACCTGACCGAGGAGAAGACCCGCGGGTCGGCCCTGCGCACCGGGTTCCTCACCAACGTGCTGAACCCCAAGACCACCCTCTTCGTCGTCAGCACCTACACTCAGGTCGTCGACGCCTCCACACCGCTGGCCCAGCAGCTCGGCTACGGCGGGTTCATGTCGTTCGCACACTGGGCCTGGTTCAGCGCCGCCGCCCTCTTCTTCTCCAGCGACCGCCTCCGCGCCCGCATGCTCGCCGCCCAGCGCGTCCTCAACCGCGCCATCGGCTCCCTCCTCGTCACCCTCGGCGTCCTGCTGGCCCTCGCCCCCTCGGGCCACTGACCGGGCCCCGTACGCTGGACCCCGTGCAGGTAACCCACGACGCCCCCCTCGCCCCGCTGACCACCTTCCGCCTCGGCGGCCCCGCCGACCGCCTCGTCACGGCGACCACCGACGCCGAGGTCGTCACGGCGGTGCGGGAAGCCGACCGCGAGGGCACGCCCCTGCTGATCGTCGGCGGCGGGTCGAACCTGGTCATCGCCGACACCGGCTTCCGCGGCACCGCCCTGCGCATCGCCACCCGCGGCGTCACCCTCGACGGCACCGCCCTGGAGCTGGCCGCCGGCGAGGTCTGGTCGGACGCCGTGGCCCGGACCGTGGAGGCGGGGCTGGCGGGCGTGGAGTGCCTGGCCGGCATCCCGGGCAGCGCCGGGGCGACGCCCATCCAGAACGTGGGCGCGTACGGGCAGGAGGTCGCCGAGACGATCACGGAGGTCGTGGCGTACGACCGCCGCACCGGCGAGACGGTGACCCTGCCGAACGAGGCGTGCGGCTTCTCGTACCGCCACAGCCGCTTCAAGGCGGACCCGGAGCGGTACGTCGTGCTGCGCGTCCGCTTCCGGCTCGAGGACGCCGGCGGGATGTCGGCGCCGATCCGGTACGCGGAGACCGCCCGCGTCCTGGGCGTGCCGGCCGGGGAGCGGGTGCCGGTGGAGGCCGCCCGCGAGACCGTGCTGAAGCTCCGCGCGGGCAAGGGCATGGTGCTGGACCCGGAGGATCACGACACGTGGTCGGCGGGGTCCTTCTTCACCAACCCGATCCTGGACGAGGCCGCCTTCGCGGACTTCGTGAAGCGCGCCGCCGACCACCTCGGCCCCGACGCCGTCCCGCCCGCGTTCCCGGCGGGGGAGGGCCTGACGAAGACGTCCGCCGCCTGGCTGATCGACCGCGCGGGCTTCACCAAGGGCTACGGCACCGGCCCCGCCCGTATCTCCACCAAGCACACCCTGGCCCTCACCAACCGCGGCGCGGCGACCACCCAGGACCTCCTGACCCTGGCCCGCGAGGTCCAGGACGGCGTCCGCGAGGCCTTCGGCGTGACCCTGGTCAACGAGCCGGTGACCGTCGGCGTCAGGCTGTAAGCCAGCCGTCGATCCCCGCCAGCAGCCGCTCCCGTACGGCATCCGGCGCCACCGACGCCCGTACCGACTGCCGGGCCAGCTCCGCCAGCTCCTCGTCGGTGAACCCGTGGTGCTCCCGGGCGAACGCGTACTGCGCCGCCAGCCGCGACCCGAACAGCAGCGGGTCGTCCGCGCTCAGCGCCATCGGCACGCCCGCGTCCCACAGCACCCGCAGGGGTACGTCCGCGGGCTTCTCGTACACCCCCAGCGCCACGTTCGACGCCGGGCACACCTCGCAGGTCACGCCCTCCTGGGCGAGCCGCCGCAGCAGGGCCGGGGACTCGGCGGCGCGGATGCCGTGGCCGACGCGCTTGGCCCGCAGGTCGTCCAGGCAGTCCCGGACGGAGGCCGGGCCCGTCAGCTCGCCGCCGTGGGGGGCGGCGAAGAGGCCGCCCTCGCGCGCGATGTGGAAGGCGCGGTCGAAGTCGCGGGCGAGGCCGCGGCGCTCGTCGTTCGACAGCCCGAAGCCGACGACGCCCCGGTCGACGTACCGGACGGCGAGCCGGGCCAGGGTGCGGGCGTCGAGGGGGTGCTTCATGCGGTTCGCCGCGATGAGCACCCGGATGCCGACGCCGGTGTCGCGGGAGGCGGTCTCCACGGCGTCCAGGATGATCTCGATGGCCGGGATCAGCCCGCCCAGCCGGGGGGCGTACGAGGTGGGGTCGACCTGGATCTCCAGCCACCCGGAGCCGTCCCGCACCTCCTCCTCGGCGGCCTCGAGCACCAGCCGCCGGATGTCCTCGGGGGAACGCAGACAGGACCGGGCGATGTCGTACAGCCGCTGGAACCGGAACCAGCCCCGCTCGTCCGTCGCCCGCAGCCTCGGCGGCTCACCGCTGCTCAGGGCCTCCGGCAGATGAACGCCGTACTTGTCGGCGAGCTCCAGCAGGGTGCCGGTCCGCATGGAGCCGGTGAAATGCAGATGCAGATGGGCCTTGGGCAGCAGCCGGACGTCCCGGCGGGTGGTGTCGCTCTCCATCCCAGGATCTTGCCGTACGAAGCCGCCGCGGTGGTAGCCGGTCCCCGGATACCCCCGAACGGGGTCGTTTGAGACGGCGTGTGCTGACGCGGGCCGCGGAAACAGAGCGGCCCGCGTCGGCGCCGGATCACTCCATGGCCAGCAGCCGTGACAGCGCGTACGCGGCGACCGCGTTGCCCGCGGCCACCGAGTCGGGGTCCTTGTCCCCGGCCTTGCCCGAGGTGGGGCCGGCGATCGTCGTGTACACGTACAGCCCGTGGGCGGCCTTGGTGACGGCGCACGGGACCTTCTCGTCGGCGCAGTGGCCGGGCTTGCCGTTCTTGGCGAGGGGGCGGAGCTGGCCGGTGAAGTTCGTTGCCACGGCCGCGGCCTCGGCGGCGTTGTCGAAGACCGCGACGCCGACGGTGACCGCGTGGTCGCCGGAGGCGTAGGTCGCGGTGAGGACCTGGCGGCACTTGTTCTTGTTCAGCAGCGGGCCGAGCCCGTTGCGCGTGCCCTTCCAGCAGGGGTCCGAGTGCGAGACGGCCAGCCGGTCGTACGTCTTGCCGTTCGCCGGGAGGGTCTTGGCGGTGAAGAGGTCCTTGCCCAGCATGGTGGCGGCCGGGGCGGGCTTGCCGGACTTCGACGTGGTGGGCTCGGGGCCGGAGGTCGGATCCTCCTTCGGCTCCTGGGTCACCGGGTCGTCCTTCTTGGCCTCGTCGTCCTTGTCCGACCCGGGGAGGAAGAAGATCGCGCCCGCGGCGATCGCCAGGACGGCGACGGCCGTCAGCGAGATCAGCACCCACTTCCGGCGCTTCTGCGAGGCGTTGTACTCGTCGGCCATCGCCGACCAGTCGGGCTCGCCCTGCGCCGGCTGGTACGGCTGGGGCTCCCGGTACGCGGGGGGCGGCGGCTGCGGGACCGACGGGGGGATCGACGCGCCGCTCACGGGCGGGCCGTCGGACGGCGTGATGACGGTGGGGACCACCGTCCGCGGGGGTACGGGCGGGGTGCCCGCGCCGGTCGCCGGCGGGACCGGTATGCGGGGGTCCTGGGGTTGCTGTGGCGTACTCATGCCCTGGTGAGCCATTCCTTCCGGGGTGAGGGGGGTGGGTCGCCGCCGGACGGGCGCTCAGCGGGGCTTGACGTCCGTGACGGGCCAGGGGGTGAGATCGAGGGACGCGAGACCTTTCCGGAATGCCGACTTTGTCGCCGGATCGATGTCGAATCGGTAGTCATACTGCCCCCCTTCGTCTTTGCTGTGCTGGAACCATACAAAACCGATCACGTTCGGAGTGCGTTCGATCCAGCGGAACAGGTCGGCGGTCCAGCCGGGTTGCTGCGGGCCCGGTGAGGAGCCGGTCTCGGTGAGCAGGATCGGTTTCCGCGTAAAACTCCGCAGTTCGTCGGTTGTCGGCTGAAGCACTTCGGTCGCCGTTTTATGGCCGAAACCGTATCCGTCCAGACCGATCCAGTCGACGTACTCGTCCCCGGGGTAGAGGGAGCGCAGATCGACGCCGGGGGCGCCGCGCAGGATGTTCGGGCTCCAGGCCCAGATCACCTCGGTCGCCCCGGTGGTCCGGAAGAGGTCGTGGACGTGGCGGTACGCCTTGACGTAATCCCCGCGCGCGTTGCCGCTGTTGCGCTCGGACCACGGGTACCAGTCGCCGTTCATCTCGTGCGCGAAGCGCAGCACGACCGGGCGGCCGAACCGTTTCATCTGCTCGGCGACGCGGATGATGTACAGGTCGAAGTCCCCGGAGGCGATCTTCTTCAGCGCGTACCGGGGCTGGTCCTTCGCCCGGCCCGCCGCACCGCCCCAGGGCTCCCAGGTGAGCAGGGGCAACGCGCCCTGGTCGTAGGCGAGCTGGGCGTCGGCGGGGGAGAACGGCTTGTCCCAGCGCTGGTAGTACTCGATGATCCGCGGCCGTACCTTCGCCGCCCGGTACACCGCCTCCGTGGTGGCCCGGGCCGGGGCGTGGAAGGGCGCTACGCCGAAGTAGACGCCGTCGGGGTCGACGACGTCCTTCTTGTGCGGCGGCCCCACCGGGGGCAGTTCCTCCGAGGCGCCCGGCCCGCCGGCCTCGTCGGCGGGGTCGGCGGACGGCTCACCGCCGGAGCAGGCGAACAGGACCAGCACCAGCACGACGATCAGGGCACCGGCCACGGACAGCCCCGGCCCCGGGCGCCCGAGGAAACCCGCGCGCTCGAACACGCCGCCGCGCCCGATGTGGTCCGTACGCCACATCCGGCCCGCGCGCCAGAGCCGGTCCACACGTCGAAGGAAGGAAGTCATGTCCGCTCTCTGTCTCCGGCGAGATCTCCGGCGGGGTCTCCGAGCCGCCGCCCCCCGGGCGCCCCCTAGCGTACGGAACGCCGCCGGCGGCGCGCGGCCGGGGAGGTGATCCACGGCACAACTGCGCCTGCACGGAACCCAATTGTTCGTGAGCGTTTGGTTACAGCTACTTGCCGATCCTGGCGACTGCTGAAAGCGGTCTGATAGAACTCTTGATCAGGAAATGTGTTCACCGAGACGCGCCGATACGACAGGGCCGCACGGGGCCAGGCGCTAGGACGACATGCTTGCGTTCTTGCTGGAGCTGCGTGAGTTCGCGCTCCGAGGAGTGGTCTACCCCTTCGCCGTCTTCATGGGCCTGGTGTGGCTGCTGTGGCTGATCAAGGTCGTCCTCGCCCGCCGCTACAAGCCGTGGAAGGCGCCCTTCGAGGCCACCACATCGGTGATCATCCCGGTCGTGGACGAGCCGGAGGACCTCTTCCGCGAGGTGCTCGGCCGGATCATCGAACAGCGGCCGACCGAGATCATCGTGGTGATCAACGGCCGCCGCAACGAGGCCCTGGAGTGGATCTGCCGGGACATGGGCGTCCACTGGCTCTGGACGGAGATCCCGGGCAAGCGCAACGCCCTCAAGGTGGGCCTGGAGGTGTCCTCCGGTGAGATCGCCGTACTGGTCGACTCGGACACCATCTGGACCGGCAACACGCTGAGCGAGCTGATCAAGCCGTTCCGCGACCGCCGGATCGGCGGGGTGACCACCCGCCAGCGGATCCTGCAGCCGAGCCGGACCGTGCTGACCCGGTGGGCGGACTGGCTGGAGAGCGTGCGCTGCCAGTACTCCATGCCGGCGATGAGCGTGCTCGGGACCGTGGGCTGTCTGCCGGGACGCACCATCGCGTTCCGCAGCCACATCCTCTTCGACTGCATGGACGCCTTCCTGGGCGAGAAGTTCCTCGGCGTCTTCCTGGAGGTGAGCGACGACCGCACGCTCACCAACTACGCGCTGAAGGCCGGGTACCGGACCGTCTACCAGTCGACGTCCCTGGTCTACACGGACGCGCCGCTGCAGCTGAAGAAGCTGGCCAAGCAGCAGTACCGCTGGGCGCGCGGCTCGCAGTACAACACCCTGCGGATGATGCCGTGGATGCTGCGCAACGCCCGGATGCTCGCCGTGTTCTACGCGGCGGACGTGCTGGTGCCGTTCGTACTGCTGGGCACGTTTGCCTCCTGGGTGGCGGCCGCGTTCCAGACCAGCGGTCCCAGCGTGTACGGCGAACTGCCGCTGCCGGATGACCCGACCCGTTATCTGGTGCTGCTGCTCCTGCTGGCGGGGGTGATGTCGCTGTTCTCGCTGATGGTGCGGTTCGGCCGGCATTTCGCGTACCGGCCGCAGGATCTGCTGTTTCTGCCGACTTTCATGATCATCAATACGTTTCTGCTGCTCCCGGTACGGCTCCTGGGGTTCTTCCGCTGCGCGCACAACGCCAGCTGGGGCACCCGCAAGGACAGCTTCGCCGGCGAGAAGACCCGCAGCGCGCTGGTGCTCGTGCCGTATGTGTTGGGGGGGATGATGCTCGGGGGATCGGTGATGATGAGTGTCTAGGCGGGGTGCCCGGCGGCGCCGGCAGCTGCACTGGTGGAACCGGGGCAGCGGGATCCGGCTGCGGATCTGGATGGCCTTCAACATGGTCGTCCTGGCGGCCCTGTCGTACGGGGTGTACATGCTGGTCACGACCAACGCGGAGGACAACGGCCTCAGCGGTCTCGGCCGCCAGGAGGACGGGCCCGGGCTCGTCGACCGGCTCAAGGGCGAGGCCCGCTCCGACGTCCCCGTCAAGGAGCAGTACCTGGACCCGGAGGGCGTCTACTTCGGCGCCGCGACGGAGAACGCGCCGTACGACAAGAAGGAGCTGAACCAGCTCGCCGCCGACGCGGGCGGCATACGCCCCAGCATGACGTCGTTCTTCCTGGCCTGGCACCAGAAGTTCAACCCCTACTCCGTCACCGCCTCCTGGCAGCACGGCACGCTGCCGGTGCTCACCTGGGAGCCGTGGGGCGGAGGCCGGCAGAACCCGACGCCCGGCACCGTACTGAAGTCGAACATCATCCAGCCCCGCTACCGGCTGGCCAACATCATCGACGGCAAGTTCGACGCGTACATCACCAAGACCGCCCGCGACATCGCCGGCACGAAGCTTCCCGTGGCCCTGCGCTTCGGGCACGAGATGAACGGCATCTGGTACCCGTGGGCGGAGCGCGTCAACGGCAACCACCGGGGCGAGTACGTCAAGGCGTACCAGCACGTGTACGACCTCTTCCAGCAGGCCGGTGCCGACAACGTGATCTGGATCTGGGCGCCCAACATCGTCCGCCCCGAGCCGGAGGAACGGCTGGAACCCCTCTACCCGGGCGACGAGTACGTCGACTGGATCGGCATGACCGGCTACGGCGTCCGCGAGAAGTCCCCCGAGATCACCTTCGGCGCGACGATGAAGGAGATCCGCACCTTCAGCGACAAACCCCTGATGATCATGGAGACCGGCGCCCAGATCGACGACGACCAGCTCGCCTGGATGGACGCCTTCTTCCCCTGGCTGAAGAAGCACGACGAGATCATCGGGTTCATCTGGATGCAGAAGGACCGCGACACCGGCGCCCGCTCCAACTGGCGCTTCACCTCCAGCCACGAGGTCCAGCAGGCGTTCCAGGCCGGCCTCGCCACCCTGGAGCTGGCCACCGGCCCCGCGAAGACCGGGGGCGGGGCATGAGCCGCCGGGACGGGTATCTGCTCGATCCGTCGGACACCATCCCGATCAAGGTCATCCCGCAGCCGCGGGCGCCCGAGCGGGCGGCCCCCTCCGGCGGGGACGGTCCTCAGGAGCCACCCCGGCGCTCCGGCGCGGTGGCCGCCGCCGTGTTCGTGCCCGCGCTGGTGGCCCTCGGGCTCGGCATGTTCCGGCTGGCGGACGCGCCGGTACGGCAGGAGGAATCGGCCGCCTGGTGGGCGGCGCGGCTGACGTGGGGCGAGCTGGGGCGGCTGCTGAACACCACGGACGTGGGATTCGCCCCGTACTACGCCCTGCTCAAGCTCTGGGTGCTGGTCCTCGGCGACTCCCCGGCGGCGCTGCGGCTGCCGTCGGTGCTGGCCGTGGCGGTGACCGCCGGGCTGCTGGTCCTCCTCGGCCGGCGGCTGGCCGACACGCCGACCGGGCTGGTCGCCGGGCTGCTGTACGCGGTGCTGCCGGCCACCACCCGCACGGCCCAGGACGCCCAGCCGTGGGGGCTGGCGGCGCTGGTCACGGTGGCGACGGCGCTGCTGCTGTACCGGGCGCTGGACCACGAGGGCTCCGACCGCTGGGGCGGCTACACGCTCGGGGTGCTGGTCACGGGGCTGGTCCAGCTGGTCGCCAGCGCCGTGGTGGCCGCGCATCTGCTGATCGTACGGGCCACCGACCGGCAGCGGGCGGGGGCGTGGGGCGCGGTGACGATGGTGCCGTTCTTCGTGCTGGCGGGGGTCGCGATGCTGGCCGCCGGGCAGCCGGCGCACCGGGCCACCGGGCGCCCCTCCCCGGGCGAGCTCCGTGAGCTGCCCGCCGTCGTGTTCGGCTCCGACCAGGTCGCGGTCGCGCTGGGCGTCCTGGCGCTGCTCGGGCTGGTCCTGGGGCGGCTGCCGGGGGTGGGCCTCGCGGTGTGGGCGCTGCTGCCGCCCGCGCTGACGTACGCGCTGACCCCTCGGATCGACCTGTTCGAACCGGCGTCCTTCGTCTTCCTCCTGCCCGCGACGGCCCTCCTCGCCGCCCTCGGCGTATGCCGCCTCGGCCGGCTCCTCCCGGGCCGCGGAGACGGGCGTACGCGCCGCCAGTACACCGTGGGCCTGGTCGCCGCGGTGGCGGTCGGCGCGGTCGGCCTGCGGCTCTTCCCCGGGCTGTACGCGGTCCCGCAGGACGGGCGGCCTGATCTGCGGGCGGCCGTGGCGTACGTCGAGAAGCTGCGTGAGCCCGGCGACGGCTTCGTGTACGGCGGCGACCAGGCCGCCGTGATGCCGGCCGCCGCGTACCAGCTGCGCCGCCACAGCCCCTGGAACGCCTTCGTCGCCGTCAGCCCCCAGCGCGACGGCACCTACACCGGCGAGGCCTGCACGGCGCCCGTGGTGTGCGCCAAGGGCGCCGAGCGGATCTGGCTGCTGTCCACGGCCCCGGCCGCCGACCCGTACGCCGGGATGGCGGACGTGCAGTGGAAGTACCTGCGCTCCGCCTTCGTCCCCCAGCGGTCCCGGGAGTTCCCCGGCGGGCTGCGCGTCACCCTCTACAGCACGAAGGCAGGTCGGTGACGGTGGCGGCACGCGCACGGGACACGGGGGGCCGCGGCCGCCGCAAGGCCCGCAAGAAGAAGGGCGCCGGTCCCCGCACCGGGCTGGTCGTCGCCCTCGGGCTGCTCGCCGCGCTGGTCGTCGGCGCCGGCTCGTACGCGCTGGGCGAACACAACCCGGCGCCCGTCCCCGCGGCGGCCCGCGACGGGCGCGACATCGCCCTGCCGGCCGTACGGGAGGACGGCACGCCGATTCCCGGCAAGGACCGCTTCCTGAACCCCGGGGGCGGCGCGAAGTACTTCGGCATCGCCGCCCCGCACGTGCCCTGGCGCCCCTCCGTCCTGCGGAAGGTCACCAAGGACGCGGGCGGCGTGGCCCCCAACATGGCGGAGTACTTCGTCAAGTGGACGCAGGAATTCGACCCCTCGGCCGTCCAGGCCGCCCACGACCAGCGGGCGCTGCCGGTGCTGTCCTGGGAGCCGTGGGCCGGCAAGGACCACGGCACCGAACAGCCGGAGTACCGGCTGCGCACGATCGTCGACGGCGACCACGACCCGTACATCGAGAAGTTCGCCGCCGCCGTGGCGAAGGACCGCTGGCCGGTCGCGATCCGGATGGCGCACGAGATGAACGGTCGCTGGTACCCCTGGGCCCAGGCGTGGAACGGCAACCGGCCCGGGGAGTACACCGCCGCCTGGCGGCACATCCGCAAGATCTTCGACCGGGCAGGCGCCGACAACGTGATCTGGATCTGGTCGCCGAACATCCTGCGCGGCGCGGCGGACGTGCCCCTGGAGTCGCTCTACCCGGGCGACGAGTACGTCGACTGGATCGGCCTGTCCGCGTACGGCTCGACGGAGACCGACGCCGCCGACGTCATGGAGCCGACACTCGACACGATCCGCGAGTTCACCGCCAAGCCGCTGCTCATCACCGAGACGGGGGCACGGCCGGGGCAGGTGAAGGTGTCGTTCACCGACACCTTCTTCCCCTGGCTGGCGGGCCGGGACGACGTCGTGGGCTTCATCTGGTTCCAGTACACGCGCGAGGAGGGCGGCGGCACCGACTGGACGTTCACCTCGGGCCCGCAGGCCCAGGCCGCGTTCAAGAAGGGCGTGAAGACACTGCCGCTGGTGGAGATGCCCGAGCCGCCGAAGGAGGAGTGAGCACCCGGCCCACCCCTCCCCCCGGACGGCCTCAGTCCTGCGCCTCCGCCAGCAGCTTCTGGATCCGCGACACGCCCTCGACCAGGTCCTCGTCGCCCAGCGCGTACGACAGCCGCAGATAGCCCGGCGTGCCGAACGCCTCGCCCGGGACCACGGCGACCTCGACCTCGTCGAGGATCAGCGACGCCAGCTCCACGGAGCTCTGCGGGCGCTTGCCGCGGATCTCCTTGCCCAGCACACCCTTCACCGAGGGGTACGCGTAGAAGGCGCCCTCCGGCTCGGGGCAGACGAAGCCGTCGATCTCGTTCAGCATCCGCACGATCGTCTTGCGGCGGCGGTCGAACGCCTCCCGCATCTCGGCCACGGCCGACAGATCGCCGGAGACGGCGGCCAGCGCGGCGACCTGCGCCACGTTGGAGACGTTCGACGTGGCGTGCGACTGCAGGTTCGTCGCGGCCTTCACCACGTCCTTCGGGCCGATGACCCACCCGACACGCCAGCCGGTCATCGCGTACGTCTTGGCGACACCGTTGACCACGATGCACTTCTCGCGCAGCGCGGGGACCACGACGGGCAGCGAGTGGAACGACGCGTCGCCGTACACCAGATGCTCGTAGATCTCGTCGGTGAGCACCCACAGCCCGTGCTCCGCCGCCCAGCGGCCGACGGCCTCGATCTGTTCGCGGGTGTAGACCGCGCCCGTCGGGTTGGACGGGGAGACGAAGAGCAGCACCTTCGTACGGTCCGTACGGGCCGCCTCCAGCTGCTCCACGGTCACCCGGTAGCCGGTGGTCTCGTCGGCCACCACGTCGACCGGGACGCCGCCCGCCAGGCGGATCGACTCGGGGTAGGTGGTCCAGTACGGGGTCGGGACGATGACCTCGTCGCCCGGGTCGAGGATCGCGGCGAAGGCCTCGTAGATGGCCTGCTTGCCGCCGTTGGTCACCAGCACGTTGGCCGGCTCCACCTCGTAGCCGCTGTCGCGCAGCGTCTTGGCGACGATCACGGCCTTCAGCTCGGGCAGTCCGCCCGCGGGCGTGTAGCGGTGGTACTTCGGGTTGCGGCAGGCCTCGACGGCGGCGTCGACGATGTACCCGGGCGTGGGGAAGTCGGGCTCGCCGGCGCCGAAGCCGATCACCGGGCGGCCGGCGGCCTTGAGCGCCTTCGCCTTGGCGTCGACGGCCAGCGTCGCCGACTCGGAGATCGCACCGACGCGGGCCGACACCCGGCGCTCGGTGGGGGACGTTACGGCAGCTGTTGCATCGGTCATGGGGCCATCGTTCCAGACACCGGGGGCCGCGGGCACATCCGTTCCGCCCCCCGGACGGACGCGGTCCGTGACCTTCCGTTCGACGTGCGGGCGCTGAGCACGTACACTCACTCCTCGTGCCCTCAGCAGCGGCATTCACAGCGTGCACTCTTCGGTATACGCGGTGGGATGCGGTAGGTTGAGGTCGTCACAAAGGGTCGTAGCTCAATTGGTAGAGCACTGGTCTCCAAAACCAGCGGTTGGGGGTTCAAGTCCCTCCGGCCCTGCAGCTCGCATCCGCCAGCCGGATCGCGGCGCGCCTAGCACCACGTACAACAGCGATGCACATCGCCGTGCGGCTCAACCGGGCGCGGCACGGCCACGACCCGGGATCAGGTGAGGACGCAGTGACGGACGCCATTGGCTCCACCGCAACGCCTGAGCGCCCTGACGGCGACACCAAGACCGCCAAGAAGGGCGGTAAGCGTGGCAAGAAGGGCCCACTGGCCCGCCTCGGGCTGTTCTACCGCCAGATCATCGCGGAGCTGCGCAAGGTCGTCTGGCCGACCCGGAACCAGCTGTCGACGTACACGACGGTCGTCATCATCTTCGTTGTCATCGTCATCGGTCTCGTGACCGTGATTGACTTGGGTTTCACCGAAGTCATCAAGTACGTCTTCGGCTGACCCTTTCGCGCAGCCTTGAGTACCAGGAAGAAGCAGCCACGTGTCTGACCCGAACCTGAACGACGCAGTCGATCCCCTGGAGGGTGAGGAGACTGCGGCGGTCGCCGACGTCGAGACCGACGACGCCGAGCAGGTCGAGACAAACGACGAGGTCGCCGCCGACGACGACACCGAGGCCGAGGAGCCCGCCGAGGCGGACGACGAGTCTGAGGACGCCGCAGAGGCCGCGGAGCCCGCCGAGCCGGTCGACCCCGTCGAGGCCCTCCGCCAGGAGCTGCGCTCCCTTCCCGGCGAGTGGTACGTGATCCACACCTACGCGGGCTACGAGAAGCGCGTGAAGGCGAATCTCGAGCAGCGCGCCGTCTCGCTCAACGTCGAGGACTTCATCTACCAGGCCGAGGTGCCCGAGGAAGAGATCGTCCAGATCAAGAACGGCGAGCGCAAGAACGTCAAGCAGAACAAGCTCCCCGGCTATGTGCTCGTCCGCATGGACCTGACGAACGAGTCCTGGGGCGTCGTCCGCAACACCCCGGGCGTCACGGGCTTCGTGGGCAACGCCTACGACCCGTACCCGCTGACCCTGGACGAGATCGTCAAGATGCTCGCCCCGGAGGCCGAGGAGAAGGCCGCCCGCGAGGCCGCCGAGGCCGAGGGCAAGCCGATGCCGTCGCGCAAGCTGGAGGTCCAGGTCCTGGACTTCGAGGTCGGCGACTCGGTCACGGTCACGGACGGCCCGTTCGCCACCCTGCAGGCCACGATCAACGAGATCAACCCGGACTCGAAGAAGGTCAAGGGCCTGGTCGAGATCTTCGGCCGCGAGACGCCGGTCGAGCTCAGCTTCGACCAGATCCAGAAGAACTAGCACCACCGCAGGACACCGGAGCCCCCGTCCCCCGGACGGGGGCTTCCTCGTGCCCTGTACGGGATCGCCGGGGGCCCTGACAGGCCCCGATTTCGTATCCGGACCCCGGTGCGGCTATCGTGGTGCGGTATGCCATCTGCCTGATACGGATCTCGCGGTGATCGCGAGGGTCCGTACCGCATGCCTCGCATGAACGCAGCCGGCAATCAACCTCTCGTTCAAGACCCGGAGAGAGCTATGCCTCCCAAGAAGAAGAAGGTCACGGGGCTCATCAAGCTCCAGATCCAGGCCGGCGCGGCCAACCCGGCTCCGCCGGTCGGCCCCGCGCTCGGTCAGCACGGCGTCAACATCATGGAGTTCTGCAAGGCCTACAACGCCGCGACCGAGTCGCAGCGTGGCATGGTCGTGCCGGTGGAGATCACGGTCTACGAGGACCGCTCCTTCACCTTCGTGACGAAGACCCCGCCGGCCGCGAAGCTGATCCTCAAGGCCGCGGGTGTGGAGAAGGGCTCCGGCGAGCCGCACAAGACCAAGGTCGCCAAGATCACGGCCGACCAGGTCCGCCAGATCGCCGAGACCAAGATGCCCGACCTCAACGCCAACGACATCGACGCCGCGTCGAAGATCATCGCCGGCACCGCCCGTTCCATGGGCATCACGGTCGAAGGCTGACACTCCCCACCCCCTCCGTGGCAGGACCAAGCGCTGGTCCGTGGACCACGACTCCGAGACACAGCAGGAGAACGCAGTGAAGCGCAGCAAGACTCTCCGCGCGGCCGACGCCAAGATCGACCGTGACAAGCAGTACGCCCCCCTCGAGGCCATCCGCCTCGCCAAGGAAACCTCCGCCACCAAGTTCGACGGCACCGTCGAGGTCGCCTTCCGCCTGGGCATCGACCCGCGCAAGGCCGACCAGATGGTCCGTGGCACCGTGAACCTTCCGCACGGCACCGGCAAGACCGCCCGGGTCCTGGTCTTCGCGACCGGTGACCGTGCTGCGGCCGCGGAGGCCGCGGGCGCCGACATCGTCGGCTCCGACGAACTGATCGACGAGGTCTCCAAGGGCCGGCTGGACTTCGACGCCGTCGTCGCCACCCCGGACCTGATGGGCAAGGTCGGCCGCCTCGGCCGCGTGCTGGGCCCCCGTGGCCTGATGCCGAACCCGAAGACCGGCACCGTGACCCCGGACGTGGCCAAGGCCGTGACCGAGATCAAGGGCGGCAAGATCGAGTTCCGCACCGACAAGCACTCCAACCTGCACTTCATCATCGGCAAGTCGTCGTTCGGCGAGGAGCAGCTGGTGGAGAACTACGCCGCGGCGCTGGACGAGATCCTCCGGCTGAAGCCGTCGGCCGCCAAGGGCCGCTACATCAAGAAGGCCACCATCACCACCACGATGGGCCCCGGCATCCCGGTCGACCCGAACCGCACGCGCAACCTCCTCTCGGAGGAGCCGCTCGTCTGAGCGCCGGTTCACGCCTGAAGGTCCGGACCCGTACCCCCTGTCACGGGGGTCCGGGTCCGGACCTTTTCGTATGCGTACGAGCACACCCGGACCCCGCCGTACCGGCGCGTCGGCTACTGTCCCGGGTAAACCAGAATCTCTTATTCCGCACTTATGCAAGAAGACGGGTCCCTCATGCGTATATCCCGCCCCATGGTTCTCGCCGCCTGTGCCGCGGCCCTGACCCTGCCGCTCACCGCGTGCGGCGGCGACTCGGAGCAGAACCCGGCCGACGCCCTCGCGGCGGCCGTCGCCGCGGTGTCCCAGAAGAGCTCCGCCGAGGTCGAGGTGGTCACCGAGGACCCGGAGGACGGCAAGACCCTCGGCGAGGGCAGGACCAGCTGGAAGGCCGGCTCCGAGGGCACGGACCTGGTGATGCGCAAGCCCGGCGACCCGGAGTGGGTCAAGACGGCCGGCGCCGACGGCGAGACCCGGCTGATGGTCGGCAAGGACGCGCTCTACATGGAGATGGACGCCTCCCAGCTGAACGGCAAGAAGTGGCTGAAGCTGGGCGGCGAGGAGAGCGCCCCCGACGAGCCCGGCAGCCTCCCCACGTACGGCCCCGAGGTCCTGATCGCCGCCCTGTCGACCGCCGGCGACCTGAAGAAGGCGGGCAGCGAGCAGATCGCCGGCCAGGACACCGACCACTACACGGGCACCGTGGACGTGGCGAAGCTGGCGAAGGCGAAGCTCGAGGGGATCTCCGCGAAGGACCGCGACGACTGGGTCGCGGAGCAGAAGGACGGCGGGATCAAGAAGGTCACCCTCGACGTCTGGATCGGCGACGACGACCTGGCGGTCCGTACGGTGAAGTCCGCCAGGACCGCCAAGGGCGCGATGAAGGAGACCACCGACATCACCGGCTACGGCGACGGCTTCGCCCTCGAGGTGCCCCCGGCCGCCGAGACCGCCACGCTCGAGGAGCTCATGCGGGCCGGCCAGTAACCGCCCGCCGGGCCGTTCGACGGGTCGGCCCCCGGGCCGGGGTGTCGGACGGCTCGGCTACGGTGTTGTTCGGCAAATGAGAAATTCCTGAGAACAGCACTCTGTGGGGGGACATCCCATGTCTGTCATCCGTACGAAGGCCGCTGCGGCCCTGCTGGCCGGCGCACTTCTGGCGGGAGGCGCCGTCGCCTGCAACGACGACTCGTCGTCGGGCGGCAAGAAGAAGACGGGAAGCAGCAGCAACAGCGAGAACGGCGGCGGCAACAACGGCGCCGTCGAGGTCTCGCCGGCCGTTGCCATCCAGAAGGCCGTGAAGAACAACAAGGACATCAAGTCCATGACGTTCACGATGAAGGGCAAGACCCCGGACGGCCCGTTCGAGGCGGACGCCGCGATCGACATGGAGAAGTCCCTCATGTCGATGAAGATGAAGGGCGGCATGGGCACCGAGGCCGGCACCTTCGAGATCCGGGTTGTCGACAAGGCCATGTTCATGAAGGCCGACGGCCAGCCGTCCGAGGACGGCAAGACCTGGCTCAAGGTCAACCTGACCACGCTGGGCGAGGGCGAGGACCCGTTCTCCGGCGCGGGCGCGGGGACGGACCCCACCGGCGAGGCCGAGAGCATGACCGCCTCCAAGGACCTGAAGAAGGTCGGCGAGGAGAAGATCGGCGGGGTGCAGACCACCCACTACACGGGCACGGTGACCCTGGACCAGATCCGCGAGACGTTCAAGGGCGAGGACCCCAAGACGCGCGCCAAGCACGAGAAGAGCCTCAAGGAGTACGAGGACCTCGGCGCGGACAAGCTGACGATGGACATGTGGATCGACGGCAAGTCCCAGACCAAGCAGGTCCGCACCCGCTCCGAGACGAAGAAGGGGCCGATCGACATGACCATCGTGTTCGGTGAGATCAACGTCCCCGTCACGGTCGAGACGCCGCCGGCCGCCGAGGTCATGGACCTGTCCAAGACCGCCACCCAGAGCTGACGCGCCGGCCGGTCCCGTCCGGGTGGATTTGCTCCGGACGGGACCGGTCGCGTACTCTGTCCCGGAAGCCAAAGACCGCAGGTCGTTGCCGTGCCCCCGTACTCGATGAGTGCGACGGACGCGGTGGCCGAAGGATCCGCTCACACAGCGGACGACCCGCGCAGGTGACTGTGGAGACACTCCCGATCCGTGCTCGTACGGATTCGGTCGAGCGACGCCCCGTGCACCCGCGCCGGGGCGTTTCGTATGTTCCAGCCTCCTCCTTCCGACGACGGCCACGCGGTCACGCAATCACCCGGAAGGAGGCCGAGGCTCATGGCGAAGCCCGACAAGGCCAACGCGGTTGCCGAGCTTACGGACAAGTTCCGCAGCTCCAACGCGGCCGTGCTGACCGAGTACCGCGGTCTCACCGTGGCACAGCTCAAGGAGCTGCGCCGTTCGCTCGGTGGGAACGCCCAGTACGCCGTGGTGAAGAACACGCTGACCAAGATTGCGGCCAACGAGGCCGGGATCACCTCGCTCGACGACTACTTCGCTGGTCCGACGGCGGTTGCCTTCGTCACCGGTGACCCGGTGATGTCGGCCAAGGGTCTGCGTGACTTCGCCAAGGACAACCCCAACCTCGTCATCAAGGGCGGTGTCCTTGACGGCAAGGCGCTGTCCGCCGACGAGATCAAGAAGCTTGCGGACCTCGAGTCCCGCGAGGTTCTGCTGTCCAAGCTGGCCGGTGCCTTCAAGGCGAAGCAGTCCATGGCTGCCTCCGTCTTCCAGGCCCTGCCCTCGAAGCTCGTCCGCACCGTGGACGCGCTCCGTGCCAAGCAGGACGAGCAGGGCGGTGCCGAGTAATTCGGCTCGCTTTCTGATCCCCGCGGCCTGAGGGCCGCGACGGATCGCAGCGGGCCCGACGTACGCCCGCCACACCCCGTACATACGGCACCTGCCGATCTAGTGGAAGGACCGCCATCATGGCGAAGCTCAGCCAGGAAGACCTGCTCGCCCAGTTCGAGGAAATGACCCTCATCGAGCTCTCCGAGTTCGTGAAGGCGTTCGAGGACAAGTTCGACGTCACCGCCGCCGCTGCCGCGCCGGTCATGGTTGCCGGTGCCACTGGTGGCGCCGCTGTCGAGGCCGAGGCCGAGCAGGACGAGTTCGACGTCATCCTCACCGGTGCCGGCGACAAGAAGATCCAGGTCATCAAGGTCGTGCGCGAGCTCACCTCGCTCGGCCTGAAGGAGGCCAAGGACCTCGTGGACGGCGCCCCGAAGCCCGTCCTCGAGAAGGTCGCCAAGGACGCCGCCGAGAAGGCTGCCGAGTCCCTCAAGGGCGCCGGCGCCTCCGTCGAGGTCAAGTGACCCGGCGAGTCTTCTGACTCACCTCGGAGCCATCCCGGCGCACGCCGGGAAACGGCTCCCACCAAGGGCGATCACCCAGTTGGGTGGTCGCCCTTCGGCGTTCCTGGCGCAGCGTCCTTGCCCGTGCCGGGGCGGTCTGTATGGTGATCTACGTCGGCCGGAGAGACCCGGCCGGAGGTGGGGGGCCTTGACGAACCGCACGCGGCGCGCAATTCTCAGGTCGTCACATCGGTCCGGATCCGAGGCATGGACCGGTGCTCGAGTGGGCATGACTGGCTCGAGCACATCAGAGCAGCAACGCGGCGCAGCACGCAGCGCAATACGGGCGGCGCGGCACGGACAGCAGGACCGCACGCAGCAACCGCAGTGCGACCCGGGAGACCGGGCCGGAATACGAGGGGAGAGGTTGGCACTGCCGATCTCTGGAACCTGGACTGGACATCAGTGTGCCGAGTGGCTACACTGACCCTTTGCGCTGCCTGTTAGCTGCTCCCTGCCCGTCACCAGGGGCATCTCCAAGCTCAAGCACAGCCGCCTTTGCCGCCCTGACCTGGGCGTTCGGTGCGGCTTGCGCGAGCATGGGACCGGTACGCGCGTAGTGAGTCCGAGCCCTCGGAAGGACCCCCTCTTGGCCGCCTCGCGCACCGCCTCGACCGGAAACCAGAACAACGGCGCCAGCACCGCCCCGCTGCGTATCTCATTCGCGAAGATCAAGGAGCCCCTCGAGGTTCCGAACCTTCTCGCACTCCAGACGGAGAGCTTCGACTGGCTCCTCGGCAACGATGCCTGGAAGGCTCGGGTCGAGGCGGCCCTGGACAGTGGACAGGACGTCCCCAGGAAGTCCGGTCTGGAGGAGATCTTCGAAGAGATCTCCCCGATCGAGGACTTCTCCGGGTCGATGTCGCTGACCTTCCGCGACCACCGTTTCGAGCCCCCGAAGAACTCCATCGACGAGTGCAAGGAGCGCGACTTCACGTTCGCCGCCCCGCTCTTCGTCACGGCGGAGTTCACGAACAACGAGACCGGTGAGATCAAGTCCCAGACGGTCTTCATGGGCGACTTCCCGCTCATGACCAACAAGGGCACCTTCGTGATCAACGGCACCGAGCGTGTCGTGGTCTCGCAGCTGGTGCGTTCGCCGGGCGTCTACTTCGACTCCAACATCGACAAGACCTCCGACAAGGACATCTTCACCGCCAAGATCATCCCGTCCCGGGGTGCCTGGCTGGAGATGGAGATCGACAAGCGCGACATGGTCGGTGTCCGCATCGACCGCAAGCGCAAGCAGTCCGTGACCGTCCTGCTCAAGGCGCTCGGCTGGTCGACCGAGCAGATCCTCGAGGAGTTCGGCGAGTACGAGTCGATGCGCGCCACCCTGGAGAAGGACCACACCCAGGGCCAGGACGACGCGCTGCTGGACATCTACCGCAAGCTGCGTCCGGGCGAGCCGCCGACCCGTGAGGCCGCGCAGACGCTGCTGGAGAACCTGTACTTCAACCCCAAGCGCTATGAC
This sequence comes from Streptomyces smaragdinus, assembly GCF_009604385.1. GTDB lineage: Bacteria > Actinomycetota > Actinomycetes > Streptomycetales > Streptomycetaceae > Streptomyces > Streptomyces smaragdinus. Next base: position 37,580 of record NZ_WEGJ01000012.1, on the reverse strand, counting down.
CTCGCCAAGGTCGGCCGCTACAAGGTCAACAAGAAGCTGGGCGGCGAGCAGCCGCTGGACGCCGGTGTGCTGACCGTGGACGACGTGATCGCCACGATCAAGTACCTGGTGCGTCTGCACGCCGGCGAGACCGAGACCGCCGCGCCGAACGGCACGACGATCGTGGTCGAGACCGACGACATCGACCACTTCGGCAACCGCCGTCTGCGCAACGTCGGCGAGCTCATCCAGAACCAGGTCCGTACGGGTCTGGCCCGGATGGAGCGCGTCGTGCGCGAGCGCATGACCACGCAGGACGTCGAGGCGATCACGCCGCAGACCCTGATCAACATCCGGCCGGTCGTCGCCTCCATCAAGGAGTTCTTCGGCACCAGCCAGCTGTCCCAGTTCATGGACCAGACGAACCCGCTGTCGGGCCTGACCCACAAGCGCCGGCTGTCCGCGCTGGGCCCCGGTGGTCTGTCCCGTGAGCGGGCCGGCTTCGAGGTCCGTGACGTGCACCCCTCGCACTACGGCCGCATGTGCCCCATCGAGACGCCCGAAGGCCCGAACATCGGTCTGATCGGCTCGCTGGCCTCGTACGGCCGGGTCAACGCGTTCGGGTTCGTCGAGACCCCGTACCGCAAGGTCGACGAGCTGGGTGTCGTCTCCGACGAGGTCGACTACCTGACGGCCGACGAAGAGGACCGTTACGTCATCGCCCAGGCGAACGCCCCGCTGACCTCGGAGAACGAGTTCGCCGAGGCTCGCGTCCTGGTCCGCCGCCGTGGCGGCGAGGTCGACTACGTGCCCGGCACGGACGTGGACTACATGGACGTCTCCCCGCGCCAGATGGTGTCGGTCGCGACGGCCATGATCCCCTTCCTCGAGCACGACGACGCCAACCGCGCGCTCATGGGCTCGAACATGATGCGCCAGGCCGTGCCGCTGATCCGGGCCGAGGCCCCGCTGGTCGGTACGGGCATGGAGTACCGCTGCGCGGTCGACGCCGGCGACGTCATCAAGGCCGAGAAGGACGGCGTGGTCCAGGAGGTCTCCGCCGACTACGTCACCGTGGCCAACGACGACGGCACGTACACCACGTACCGGGTGGCCAAGTTCTCCCGCTCCAACCAGGGCACCTCCTTCAACCAGAAGGTCGTCGTGGACGAGGGCGCCCGGGTCGTCGTGAACCAGGTGCTCGCCGACGGTCCGTCCACCCAGGAGGGTGAGATGGCGCTCGGCAAGAACCTCCTGGTGGCGTTCATGCCGTGGGAGGGCCACAACTACGAGGACGCGATCATCCTGTCGCAGCGCCTCGTGCAGGACGACGTCCTGTCCTCGATCCACATCGAGGAGCACGAGGTCGACGCCCGGGACACCAAGCTCGGCCCGGAGGAGATCACCCGGGACATCCCGAACGTCTCCGAGGAGGTCCTCGCCGACCTCGACGAGCGCGGCATCATCCGGATCGGTGCCGAGGTCGTCGCCGGCGACATCCTGGTCGGCAAGGTCACGCCCAAGGGCGAGACCGAGCTGACCCCGGAGGAGCGCCTGCTGCGCGCGATCTTCGGTGAGAAGGCCCGTGAGGTCCGTGACACCTCGCTGAAGGTGCCGCACGGCGAGACCGGCAAGATCATCGGCGTCCGCGTCTTCGACCGCGAGGAGGGCGACGAGCTGCCCCCCGGTGTCAACCAGCTGGTGCGCGTGTACGTGGCGCAGAAGCGGAAGATCACCGACGGTGACAAGCTCGCCGGCCGCCACGGCAACAAGGGCGTCATCTCCAAGATCCTGCCGGTCGAGGACATGCCGTTCCTGGAGGACGGCACCCCGGTCGACATCATCCTCAACCCGCTGGGTGTCCCGTCCCGGATGAACCCGGGTCAGGTGCTGGAGATCCACCTCGGCTGGCTCGCCAGCCGCGGCTGGGACGTCTCCGGCCTCAGCGAGGAGTGGGCGCAGCGCCTGCAGGTCATCGCGGCCGACCAGGTCGCCCCGGGCACCAACGTCGCCACCCCCGTCTTCGACGGTGCGCGTGAGGACGAGCTCGCGGGCCTGCTCCAGCACACCATCCCGAACCGCGACGGCGACCGTCTGGTGCAGCCGACCGGTAAGGCGAGGCTGTTCGACGGCCGCTCCGGCGAGCCGTTCCCGGAGCCGATCTCCATCGGCTACATGTACATCCTCAAGCTGCACCACCTGGTGGACGACAAGCTGCACGCCCGGTCCACCGGCCCGTACTCGATGATCACCCAGCAGCCGCTGGGTGGTAAGGCCCAGTTCGGTGGCCAGCGCTTCGGTGAGATGGAGGTGTGGGCGCTGGAGGCTTACGGCGCCGCGTACGCCCTCCAGGAGCTGCTGACCATCAAGTCCGACGACGTGACCGGCCGCGTGAAGGTCTACGAGGCCATCGTCAAGGGCGAGAACATCCCGGAGCCCGGCATCCCGGAGTCCTTCAAGGTGCTCATCAAGGAGATGCAGTCCCTGTGCCTCAACGTGGAGGTGCTGTCCTCGGACGGTATGTCCATCGAGATGCGTGACACCGACGAGGACGTCTTCCGCGCGGCGGAGGAGCTCGGTATCGACCTGTCCCGGCGTGAGCCGAGCAGCGTCGAAGAGGTCTGACGGGTTGGCCGGCCGGACTTCGGAAAGTCCGGCCGGCTCTCCCCGGACCCGTACAGACCATTGATTGACACGACCCTGAGAGGGATTGACGCATAGTGCTCGACGTCAACTTCTTCGACGAGCTGCGGATCGGCCTTGCGACCGCGGACGACATCCGGACCTGGTCGCACGGCGAGGTCAAGAAGCCGGAGACCATCAACTACCGCACCCTCAAGCCGGAAAAGGACGGGCTCTTCTGCGAGAAGATCTTCGGCCCCACCCGGGACTGGGAGTGCTACTGCGGCAAGTACAAGCGTGTCCGCTTCAAGGGCATCATCTGCGAGCGGTGTGGCGTCGAGGTCACCCGCGCGAAGGTGCGCCGTGAGCGGATGGGCCACATCGAGCTCGCCGCTCCCGTCACGCACATCTGGTACTTCAAGGGCGTCCCGTCGCGCCTGGGCTATCTGCTGGACCTGGCCCCGAAGGACCTCGAGAAGGTCATCTACTTCGCCGCCTACATGATCACGTGGGTGGACGAGGAGCGCCGTACCCGCGACCTGTCGTCGCTGGAGGCCCACATCTCCGTGGAGCGCCAGCAGATCGAGCAGCGCCGCGACGCGGACCTCGAGGCCCGAGCCAAGAAGGCCGAGGCCGACCTGGCCGAGCTCGAGGCCGAGGGTGCCAAGGCCGACGTGCGCCGCAAGGTGCGCGAGGGCGGCGAGCGCGAGATGAAGCAGCTCCGCGACCGGGCCCAGCGTGAGCTGGACCGGCTCGACGAGGTGTGGAACCGGTTCAAGAACCTCAAGGTCCAGGACCTCGAGGGCGACGAGCTGCTCTACCGTGAGCTGCGCGACCGCTTCGGCACCTACTTCTCCGGCGGTATGGGCGCGGCCGCCCTGCAGAAGCGCCTGGAGTCGTTCGACCTGGACGAGGAAGCGGAGAAGCTCCGCGAGATCATCCGCACCGGCAAGGGCCAGAAGAAGACCCGTGCCCTCAAGCGGCTGAAGGTCGTCTCCGCGTTCCAGACCACCCGTAACAGCCCCAACGGCATGGTCCTGGACTGCGTCCCGGTCATCCCGCCGGACCTGCGTCCGATGGTGCAGCTGGACGGTGGCCGCTTCGCGACCTCCGACCTGAACGACCTGTACCGCCGCGTCATCAACCGGAACAACCGACTGAAGCGGCTTCTCGACCTCGGCGCGCCCGAGATCATCGTGAACAACGAGAAGCGCATGCTCCAGGAGGCCGTCGACGCCCTGTTCGACAACGGCCGCCGCGGCCGCCCGGTCACGGGCCCCGGCAACCGTCCCCTGAAGTCCCTCAGCGACATGCTGAAGGGCAAGCAGGGCCGTTTCCGGCAGAACCTGCTCGGCAAGCGAGTCGACTACTCGGCGCGTTCCGTCATCGTCGTCGGCCCGCAGCTGAAGCTGCACCAGTGCGGTCTGCCCAAGGCCATGGCGCTGGAGCTCTTCAAGCCGTTCGTGATGAAGCGGCTGGTCGACCTGAACCACGCGCAGAACATCAAGTCCGCCAAGCGGATGGTCGAGCGCGGCCGCACCGTGGTGTACGACGTCCTCGAAGAGGTCATCGCCGAGCACCCGGTGCTGCTGAACCGTGCGCCCACCCTGCACCGGCTGGGCATCCAGGCCTTCGAGCCGCAGCTGGTCGAGGGCAAGGCCATCCAGATCCACCCGCTGGTCTGCACCGCGTTCAACGCGGACTTCGACGGCGACCAGATGGCCGTACACCTGCCGCTGTCCGCCGAGGCGCAGGCCGAGGCACGCATCCTGATGCTGTCGTCGAACAACATCCTCAAGCCGGCCGACGGCCGGCCGGTGACGATGCCGACGCAGGACATGGTGCTGGGTCTGTTCTTCCTCACCACCGACGGCGAGCTGCGTGACGTCAAGGGCGAGGGCCGGTCCTTCGGCTCCACGGCCGAGGCGATCATGGCGTTCGACGCCGGTGAGCTGGCGCTGCAGTCGCGGGTCGACATCCGCTTCCCGGTGGGCACCGTCCCGCCGCGGGGCTGGACGCCGCCGGCGCCCGCCGAGGGCGAGGACCAGGGCGACTGGCAGCCGGGCGACCCGTTCCGGCTGACGACCAGCCTGGGCCGGGCGCTCTTCAACGAGCTGCTGCCCGAGGACTACCCGTTCGTCGACTACGCGGTGGGCAAGAAGCAGCTCTCCGAGATCGTCAACGACCTCGCCGAGCGCTACCCGAAGGTCATCGTCGCGGCGACGCTGGACAACCTGAAGGCGGCCGGCTTCCACTGGGCCACCCGCTCCGGTGTCACCGTCGCCATCTCGGACGTCGTCGTCCCCGAGGCGAAGAAGGGCATCGTCGCGGGCTACGAGGCCCAGGACGAGAAGATCCAGAAGCAGTACGAGCGCGGTCTGATCACCAAGGAAGAGCGCACGCAGGAGCTCATCGCGATCTGGACCAAGGCGACCAACGAGGTCGCCGAGGCGATGAACGCGAACTTCCCGAAGACGAACCCGATCTTCATGATGGTCGACTCGGGCGCGCGCGGAAACATGATGCAGATGCGTCAGATCGCCGGTATGCGTGGTCTGGTGTCCAACGCGAAGAACGAGACCATCCCGCGGCCGATCAAGGCGTCGTTCCGCGAGGGTCTGTCCGTGCTGGAGTACTTCATCTCCACCCACGGTGCCCGAAAGGGCCTCGCGGACACCGCCCTGCGTACCGCCGACTCGGGTTACCTGACCCGTCGTCTGGTGGACGTGTCGCAGGACGTCATCATCCGCGAGGAGGACTGCGGCACCGAGCGCGGCCTCAAGCTCAAGATCGCGGTCCGCGGCGAGGACGGCTCGCTCCGCAAGACGGACGACGTCGAGACCAGCGTGTACGCGCGGATGCTGGCCGAGGACGTCGTCATCGACGGCAAGGTCATCGCGCCGGCCAACGTCGACCTGGGCGATGTCCTCATCGACCAGCTCGTCAAGCACGGCGTGGAGGAGGTCAAGACCCGCTCGGTGCTCACCTGTGAGTCCGCCGTCGGTACCTGCGCCTTCTGCTACGGCCGCTCGCTGGCCACGGGCAAGCTGGTCGACATCGGTGAGGCGGTCGGCATCATCGCCGCCCAGTCCATCGGTGAGCCGGGCACCCAGCTGACGATGCGTACCTTCCACACCGGTGGTGTGGCCGGTGACGACATCACCCAGGGTCTGCCCCGTGTCGTCGAGCTCTTCGAGGCCCGTACCCCGAAGGGTGTCGCCCCGATCTCCGAGGCCTCCGGCCGGGTGCGGATCGAGGAGACGGAGAAGACCAAGAAGCTCGTCGTCACCCCGGACGACGGCTCGGACGAGACGGCGTACCCGATCTCCAAGCGCGCCAAGCTCCTGGTGCGCGAGGGCGACCACGTCGAGGTCGGCGAGCCGCTCACCTTCGGTGCGACCAACCCGCACGACGTGCTGCGCATCCTCGGCCAGCGGGCCGTCCAGGTCCACCTGGTCCAGGAAGTGCAGAAGGTCTACAACTCGCAGGGCGTGTCGATCCACGACAAGCACATCGAGATCATCATCCGGCAGATGCTGCGCCGGGTGACGATCATCGAGTCCGGCGACGCGGAGCTGCTGCCGGGCGAGCTGGTGGAGCGCTCGAAGTTCGAGACCGAGAACCGCCGTGTGGTGGCCGAGGGCGGGTACCCCGCCTCCGGCCGGCCGCAGCTGATGGGTATCACCAAGGCCTCGCTGGCCACGGAGTCCTGGCTGTCGGCGGCGTCCTTCCAGGAGACGACGCGAGTCCTCACGGACGCGGCGATCAACGCCAAGTCCGACTCGCTCATCGGCCTCAAGGAGAACGTCATCATCGGTAAGCTCATCCCGGCCGGTACGGGTCTGTCCCGCTACCGCAACATCCGGGTGGAGCCCACCGAGGAGGCCAAGGCCGCGATGTACTCGACCGTCGGCTACGACGACATCGACTACTCGCCCTTCGGCTCCGGCTCCGGCCAGGCGGTCCCGCTGGAGGACTACGACTACGGCCCGTACAACGGCTGACGTCACCCGCTTCACACAGGGGCGGTCCCGGGTTTCGGCCCGGGGCCGCCCCTGCGGCGTGCCGGGGAACCCCGAGGGGTGTCCCGGACGTCTAACCGGAGGGACGGGTGGGCAGGCCGATGAGGCGGGGGAGTCCCCGCGGCACTGGGGGAGGTGCTTCGCAGGTGTCCATGCAGCCGTACGGCCCCGGCGGCGGTTCGCCGTCCATGCGGGCGTCCGACGCGGACCGGGAGCGCGCGGTCGACGTCCTGCGCGCCGGTTTCGCGGAGGGACGTCTGACCAAGACGGAGTACGACGACCGGGTGGGCCGGGCGTACGAGGCGCAGACGTACGCCGATCTGCACCGCCTGGTCGGCGACCTGCCCCAGGGCCCGGCGCCGACGGCCTTCCTGGCGCCGCCCCAGCTCCCGATGCCGGCGATGCCCCGCTGGGGCATGCAGACCCCCCTGGCGCCGCCCCCGCCGTCCCGTACCAACAACGCCGCGGTGGCAGCCCTGATCTGCGGGATCGGCACCCCGCTGACCTGCGGCTTCCTGGGCCTCCCGGCGCTGATCTCCGGCCTCGTGGCCCGCCGCGAGATCCGTCACACCGGTGAGAGCGGCGACGGTATGGCGCTCACGGGTATCGTCATCGGTGCCATGGGCATGGCGCTCTGGCTGATTTTCTTCCTCACCCGCAACTTCTAGCCCGGCCCTCTGACCTGCCGGGGAGCGGGCCGGTGGCCGGTACGCGCGACCGGAGCCCATTACGTTTTGACCCAGGCGGATGCTATAGGTACGCTCTGACCTTGTGCCTGGGGTGTCCCCGGGTTCTCGCGTGCGCTCTTACGGGTGCTGCGGGAACATCGAGGAGTGACGCCCTAAAAGCCGAGTGCACACTCCCCGCTGCCGGCCAAGCAGCAGGGGCACCGGTTTGCGACACACCCGACCGCGTGGGTCGGTGGACAGTCGGTCTTCACGGACAAAACCCCAGGTTAGAAGTACCGAGATGGCACACAGAAACCGGAGAAGTAGTGCCTACGATCCAGCAGCTGGTCCGTAAGGGCCGGCAGGACAAGGTCGAGAAGAACAAGACGCCCGCGCTCGAGGGTTCCCCCCAGCGCCGCGGCGTCTGCACGCGTGTGTTCACCACCACCCCCAAGAAGCCGAACTCGGCCCTCCGTAAGGTCGCGCGTGTGCGTCTGACCTCGGGCATCGAGGTCACGGCCTACATCCCGGGTGAGGGCCACAACCTGCAGGAGCACTCCATCGTGCTCGTGCGTGGTGGCCGTGTGAAGGACCTGCCGGGTGTTCGTTACAAGATCATCCGCGGTTCCCTCGACACGCAGGGCGTCAAGAACCGTAAGCAGGCTCGGTCCCGCTACGGCGCCAAGAAGGAGAAGTAAGAATGCCTCGTAAGGGCCCCGCCCCGAAGCGCCCGGTCATCATCGACCCGGTCTACGCCTCTCCCCTGGTGACGTCGCTGATCAACAAGGTGCTGCTGCACGGCAAGCGCTCCACCGCCGAGCGCATCGTGTACGGCGCCATGGAGGGCCTGCGCGAGAAGACCGGCAACGACCCGGTCATCACGCTCAAGCGCGCCCTGGAGAACGTCAAGCCGGCCATCGAGGTCAAGTCCCGCCGTGTCGGTGGCGCGACCTACCAGGTCCCGGTCGAGGTCAAGCCCGGCCGTTCCTCGACGCTGGCGCTGCGCTGGCTCGTGGGCTACTCGCGCGCCCGTCGCGAGAAGACCATGACCGAGCGCCTCATGAACGAGCTGCTGGACGCCTCGAACGGTCTGGGCGCCTCCGTCAAGCGACGCGAGGACACCCACAAGATGGCCGAGGCGAACAAGGCGTTCGCGCACTACCGCTGGTAGTCGACACCCCCGTTATACGAGAGAGAAGACTGAGCCAACATGGCCACCACTTCGCTTGACCTGGCCAAGGTCCGCAACATCGGGATCATGGCCCACATCGACGCGGGTAAGACGACCACCACCGAGCGGATCCTGTACTACACCGGTGTGTCTTACAAGATCGGTGAGGTCCACGATGGCGCCGCCACCATGGACTGGATGGAGCAGGAGCAGGAGCGCGGCATCACGATCACGTCTGCCGCGACGACCTGCCACTGGCCGCTCGAGGACGTCGACCACACGATCAACATCATCGACACCCCGGGTCACGTGGACTTCACCGTCGAGGTGGAGCGTTCCCTGCGTGTGCTCGACGGCGCCGTGACCGTGTTCGACGGCGTGGCCGGCGTTGAGCCCCAGTCCGAGACCGTCTGGCGTCAGGCGGACCGCTACGGCGTGCCGCGTATCTGCTTCGTCAACAAGCTCGACCGCACCGGCGCCGAGTTCCACCGCTGCGTCGACATGATCGAGGACCGCCTGGGTGCGACCCCGATCGTCATGCAGCTGCCCATCGGCACCGAGGCGGACTTCCGCGGCGTGGTCGACCTGGTCCGGATGAAGGCCCTGGTCTGGTCCGCCGAGACCGCGCTCGGCGAGGCGTACGACGTCGTCGACATCCCGGACACGCACACCGAGGCCGCGGACGAGTACCGCGGCAAGCTCCTCGAGGTCGTGGCCGAGAACGACGAGGAGATGATGGAGCTGTACCTCGAGGGCGTCGAGCCCACCGAGGAGCAGCTGTACGCGGCGATCCGCCGCATCACCCTCAACTCCGGCAAGAACGACGGGGTCACCATCACCCCCGTCTTCTGCGGCACCGCGTTCAAGAACAAGGGCGTCCAGCCCCTGCTCGACGCCGTCGTGCGCTACCTGCCTTCCCCGCTGGACATCGAGGCCATCGAGGGCCACGACCCCAGCGACCCGGAGAAGGTCGTCCTGCGCAAGCCGTCCGAGGACGAGCCGATGTCGGCCCTCGCGTTCAAGATCGCGAGCGACCCGCACCTCGGCAAGCTCACCTTCATCCGGGTCTACTCGGGCCGCCTCGAGGCGGGCTCCCAGGTCCAGAACTCGGTGAAGGGCAAGAAGGAGCGCATCGGCAAGATCTACCGGATGCACGCCAACAAGCGTGAGGAGATCGACTCGGTGGGTGCCGGCGACATCGTCGCCGTCATGGGTCTGAAGCAGACCACCACCGGCGAGACCCTCTGCGACCCGGCGAACCCGGTGATCCTCGAGTCGATGGACTTCCCGGCCCCGGTCATCCAGGTGGCCATCGAGCCGAAGTCCAAGGGCGACCAGGAGAAGCTCGGCACGGCGATCCAGCGCCTCGCCGAGGAGGACCCCTCCTTCAAGGTGCACACCGACGAGGAGACCGGCCAGACCATCATCGCGGGTATGGGCGAGCTGCACCTCGACGTGCTGGTCGACCGTATGCGCCGTGAGTTCAAAGTCGAGGCGAACGTCGGTAAGCCGCAGGTGGCCTACCGCGAGACGCTGCGCAAGGCCGTCGAGCGCTACGACTACACCCACAAGAAGCAGACCGGTGGTTCCGGTCAGTTCGCGAAGGTGCAGATCGCGCTCGAGCCGCTCGAGGGCGACGGCTACGAGTTCGAGAACCGGGTCACCGGTGGCCGTATCCCGCGGGAGTACATCCCGTCCGTGGACGCGGGCGCGCAGGAGGCCATGGAGTTCGGTGTGCTCGCCGGCTACCCGCTCACGGGTGTGAAGGTCATCCTCCTCGACGGTGGCTACCACGAGGTCGACTCGTCTGAGATGGCCTTCAAGATCGCCGGTTCGATGGCCTTCAAGGAGGCCGCGCGCAAGGCCTCCCCGGCCCTGCTCGAGCCGATGATGAAGGTCGAGGTCACGACGCCCGAGGACTACATGGGCGACGTGATCGGCGACATCAACTCCCGCCGCGGTCAGATCCAGTCGATGGAGGACCGTCACGGCGCCAAGCTCGTCACGGGCCTGGTTCCGCTGTCGGAGATGTTCGGTTACGTGGGTGACCTGCGCAGCAAGACCTCTGGTCGCGCAAGCTACTCCATGCAGTTCGACTCCTACGCCGAGGTTCCCCGGAGCGTCGCGGAGGAGATCATCGCGAAGGCCAAGGGCGAATAACCCTCTAGGCTGTAGCACAAGGGCTTACGGGGCATTCCGCCGCAGACCGTCCGGTATCCATCCGGAGGGGTCTGTGGCGGGGTCCCGGCAGCCGGCCCCCAGCAAAAGTTCACCTGGCGCCGATGAGTAGAGGCGTACAGAACCACTCCACAGGAGGATCCCGTGGCGAAGGCGAAGTTCGAGCGGACTAAGCCGCACGTCAACATCGGCACCATCGGTCACATTGACCACGGTAAGACGACCCTCACGGCCGCCATTACCAAGGTGCTGCACGACGCGTACCCGGACCTGAACGAGGCTTCGGCCTTTGACCAGATCGACAAGGCTCCTGAGGAGCGCCAGCGCGGTATCACGATCTCGATCGCGCACGTCGAGTACCAGACCGAGACGCGTCACTACGCCCACGTCGACTGCCCCGGTCACGCGGACTACATCAAGAACATGATCACGGGTGCGGCGCAGATGGACGGCGCCATCCTGGTGGTCGCCGCCACCGACGGCCCGATGCCGCAGACCAAGGAGCACGTGCTCCTGGCCCGCCAGGTCGGCGTGCCGTACATCGTCGTCGCGCTGAACAAGGCCGACATGGTGGACGACGAGGAGATCCTGGAGCTCGTCGAGCTCGAGGTCCGTGAGCTCCTCTCCGAGTACGAGTTCCCGGGCGACGACGTCCCGGTCGTCAAGGTGTCCGCTCTGAAGGCGCTCGAGGGCGACAAGGAGTGGGGCCAGACGGTCCTGGACCTGATGGCGGCCGTGGACGAGTCCATCCCGCAGCCCGAGCGTGACGTCGACAAGCCGTTCCTGATGCCGATCGAGGACGTCTTCACGATCACCGGTCGTGGCACCGTCGTCACCGGTCGTATCGAGCGTGGTGTCCTCAAGGTCAACGAGACCGTCGACATCATCGGCATCAAGCCGGAGAAGACGACCACCACGGTCACCGGCATCGAGATGTTCCGCAAGCTGCTCGACGAGGGCCAGGCCGGTGAGAACGTCGGTCTGCTCCTCCGTGGCATCAAGCGTGAGGACGTCGAGCGCGGCCAGGTCATCATCAAGCCGGGTTCGGTCACGCCGCACACGGAGTTCGAGGCCACGGCGTACATCCTGTCCAAGGACGAGGGTGGCCGTCACACGCCGTTCTTCAACAACTACCGTCCGCAGTTCTACTTCCGGACGACCGACGTGACCGGCGTCGTGCACCTCCCCGAGGGCACCGAGATGGTCATGCCGGGCGACAACACCGACATGCGCGTTGAGCTGATTCAGCCCATCGCCATGGAGGAGGGTCTGAAGTTCGCCATCCGTGAGGGTGGCCGCACCGTTGGTGCCGGTCAGGTCACCAAGATCCTGGCCTGAGCCTCGGGCTCGCTGGGCCCCGTATCGCCGGTTCTTCCGGTGGTACGGGGCCTCTTGCGTCTTACGCCGCGCCGCTGGTTTCGGGGGCTCCGCCCCCGGACCCCCGTATCGGCGCTCCGCGCCTCGGCCTCAAACGCCGGCCGGGCTGATGATTACGCCTCCCTCTTGCAGACCGTGATGTTGTCGCTCGTCCCCGGGGACGCCGCCGCGCGGACCTGCTGGAAGTTCGCCTCGAACGCCGCGTAGACCGCCGCGTCCTTGATCTTCAGCATCGCCTCGTCGTTGTTGCGGAGCGCCGGGCCCGAGAAGTTGTGGCTGCCCGTCCACAGGTAGCGGCCGACCACACCGTCGTACAGGCCGTCCACCAGCCAGTTCTTCGAGTGCACGATCCGGTTCGGCGTGGATGTGTCCGCGTCGTGGTCGTGCTGGTAGCAGCGGTTCGTGATGTTCGAGCGGTGCAGGACCGGCCAGGTGCCGGAGTCCGTCTCGCTGTAGACGATGTCGATCAGGCACCCCGCGCCGGCCAGCGCGGCCAGTTTGTCGGCCACACCCTGGCGGGTGATCTTCAGCATCGCGATATGGATCGTCGTCTTCTTCGCCACCCCGTCCGCGGTGTACGCGCACGTCACGTTGTCCAGGGCGTTGACCACGGTGTCCGTCGCGTTGTCGGTGCCCGCGCGCGGGAAGAAGTAGTACTTGTACGCGCCGGCGTTCCCGTAGGTGTACGTCCACGCGCCCCGGTCCTGCGCCTGGAGCTCCGTGAAGTACGAGACGTAGCCGTTGTAGAGGTCCGCGTTCCCGGCGACCGTCACCGAGCTGTTCCAGTAGCGGCTGTAGTTCGACGGGGTCAGGTTCGACGTCAGCTGGGCCACCACGTTCGTCTGCGCGCCGCCGCCGACGCTGCCGGCCAGCAGGAACTTGTTGTGGTTGATCCCCGTGCCCGACGGCCCCAGACAGGAGCTGCCCGTCGCGCACAGCTTCACCCAGGACGTCGCGCCGGTCGAGGTGCCCAGGGCGGTCCTGAGGATGTCGTACGAGGCCGGGTAGTCCAGGGTGCTGGCGTCCAGCAGCACCTTGACCTGCACGCCGCGGGCCTTCGCCGCCGCCAGGTCGTTCGCGATGGTCTCGTCCCAGAGGTGGTACATCGACAGCCGGAGGGCCGAGCCGGGGTCCGCGTTCGTGGTGATGTTCCGTACCTGGGTGCGGATGGCCTGCTGCTCGGCGGTGGTCCCCGTGGGTTGGTTGAACAGCGGACCGGTGGGGACGGTCGCCGCGTGGGCGGTGCCCGCGGGCACCAGGAGGGCGGCCAGGACGCCGGCCGTGCCCAGGACGAGGCCCGCCGCGCGGCGTAACCGGGTGGTGGTGGGTGCGGTGCGCATACTTGCTCCCCTTTGTCGGTCGATCAAGGAACGACAGCGGAGCTTACGTGCACATGACCATTAACGACAGGGCGCCCACGCGGTCATCCGGAGTGGTGACGGGCTTCACATTCGCGCGTCAACCCGGGTACGGGCACCGCCCCCTGCGCTCCCGGCGGCCGGGCGTGGTATATGCGCCGATTGGCGTTAGCCGAGCGGCGTATGGCACACTAAGCAGGTTGCTCGGTTGAGCGCCGATGCTGCACGCCTCCCGCCGGGAGGACCGGAAGCGAGTCCCAACGTATTCGTCGCCCCTGATGAGGGTGGAAGTACGGGAATCTTCCGGGAAGTGCACGCGGGGCGTCGACCAGGCTCCGGTGGGAATTCTCCCCCGGTATCCCCCAGGGAAACCGCGCGGCGGTCAGCCGCATGGTGGCACGGGGTGGAGTACGGGGAAGAATGCGACACGCCCGACCGCGTGGGTCGGAGAGTGGCGGGTTCGCCGGAGCCAGAGCGTGAATGAGACAGGACTGCTGAGAAGCCATGGCGGGACAGAAGATCCGCATCCGGCTCAAGGCCTACGACCACGAGGTCATCGATTCCTCGGCGAAGAAGATCGTCGAGACGGTGACCCGGACTGGTGCGTCGGTCGCGGGCCCGGTGCCGCTCCCCACCGAGAAGAACGTGTACTGCGTCATCAAGTCGCCGCACAAGTACAAGGACTCGCGCGAGCACTTCGAGATGCGCACCCACAAGCGCCTGATCGACATCCTCGATCCGACTCCCAAGACCGTTGACTCTCTGATGCGACTCGACCTCCCGGCCGGTGTCGACATCGAGATCAAGCTCTGAGGATCGGTGAGCTGAGAAATGGCTAAGCAGATCAAGGGCATCCTGGGCGAGAAGCTCGGCATGACCCAGGTCTGGGACGAGAACAACCGCATCGTCCCGGTCACCGTTGTCAAGGCCGGCCCCTGTGTCGTCACCCAGGTGCGCACCGCCGACCAGGACGGCTACGACTCCGTCCAGATCGCCTTCGGCGAGATCGACCCGCGCAAGGTGAACAAGCCCCTCAAGGGCCACTTCGCCAAGGCCGACGTCACCCCGCGCCGCCACCTCGTCGAGGTCCGGACGGCCGACGCCGCCGAGTACTCCCTCGGCCAGGAAGTCACCGCCGAGGTCTTCGAGTCCGGCATCAAGGTCGACGTCACCGGCAAGAGCAAGGGCAAGGGCTTCGCCGGCGTCATGAAGCGTCACGGCTTCGCCGGCGGCAAGGCCTCGCACGGTGCCCACCGCGTGCACCGCAAGCCCGGCTCGATCGGCGGCTGCGCCACCCCGGGCCGCGTCTTCAAGGGTATGAAGATGGCCGGTCGGATGGGCAACGAGCGCGTCACCACCCAGAACCTGACCGTCCACGCCGTTGACGCGGAGAAGGGGCTGCTCCTGATCAAGGGTGCGGTTCCCGGTCCGAACGGCGGGCTCGTCCTGGTCCGTACCGCGGCCAAGGGGGCTTGAGGTAATGAGCACCATTGACATCCTTTCGCCGGCAGGCGACAAGACCGGTTCCGTCGAGCTCCCCACGGAGATCTTCGACGCGAAGGTCAGCATCCCGCTGATCCACCAGGTCGTCGTCGCGCAGCTGGCCGCGGCCCGTCAGGGCACGCACAAGACGAAGACCCGTGGCGAGGTCCGCGGCGGTGGCAAGAAGCCGTACCGCCAGAAGGGCACCGGTCGCGCCCGCCAGGGTTCGACGCGCGCCCCGCAGTTCGCCGGCGGTGGCGTCGTCCACGGCCCGCAGCCGCGTGACTACTCGCAGCGGACCCCGAAGAAGATGAAGGCCGCCGCCCTGCGCGGTGCCCTCACCGACCGGGCCCGCCACAACCGCATCCACGTCGTCACCGGCGTCGTGGACGGCGAGGTGTCCACCAAGGCCGCCAAGACCCTGTTCGGCAAGATCAGCGAGCGCAAGAACGTGCTCCTGGTCATCGAGCACGGTGACGAGGCCTCGTGGCTCTCCGCCCGCAACCTGCCCGACGTGCACATCCTGGACGCCGGTCAGCTGAACACCTACGACGTGCTCATCTCCGACGACGTGGTCTTCACGCAGGCTGCTTTCGAGCGCTTCGTGGCCGGCCCCGCCGCCGCTGCGAAGGCTGTCGCCTCCGAGGCTGAGCTCGAAGGGAGCGACGCCTGATGGCCGAGAACACCGCGGCGACCGTCACCAGCAAGACGTTCACGGACCCCCGTGACGTGCTGCTGAAGCCGGTTGTCTCCGAGAAGAGCTACGCGCTGCTCGACGAGAACAAGTACACGTTCATCGTCGACCCGCGCTCCAACAAGACCCAGATCCGGCAGGCCGTCGAGGCGGCCTTCCAGGTCACCGTCACCGGCGTGAACACGATCAACCGGCAGGGCAAGCGCAAGCGCACCCGCACCGGTTACGGCAAGCGCGCGAACACCAAGCGCGCCATCGTGACCCTCGCCGAGGGCGACCGTATCGACATCTTCGGCGGTCCGGTCTCCTAACGGAGATCAGGATCGTCCGATATCGGACGAGGACTGAGAAATGGGAATCCGCAAGTACAAGCCGACGACTCCTGGCCGTCGTGGCGCCAGCGTCGCCGACTTCGTCGAGATCACGCGGTCCACGCCGGAGAAGTCGCTGGTTCGCCCGCTGCACAGCAAGGGCGGCCGTAACAATTCCGGTCGTGTGACCGTTCGCCACCAGGGTGGCGGACACAAGCGCGCCTACCGTGTCATCGACTTCCGTCGTCATGACAAGGACGGCGTGCCGGCCAAGGTCGCGCACATCGAGTACGACCCGAACCGCACCGCGCGTATCGCGCTGCTGCACTACGCGGACGGCGAGAAGCGCTACATCCTGGCGCCCGCCGGCCTGACGCAGGGCCAGCGGATCGAGAACGGCCCGGGCGCGGACATCAAGCCCGGCAACGCGATGCCGCTGCGCAACATCCCCGTGGGTACGACGATCCACGCCATCGAGATGCGGCCGGGTGGCGGTGCGAAGATCGCCCGCTCCGCCGGTTCCTCGGTGCAGCTGCTGGCGAAGGAGGGCGTCATGGCGCACCTCCGGATGCCGTCCGGTGAGATCCGCCTGGTCGACGTGCGCTGCCGCGCCACGGTCGGCGAGGTCGGCAACGCCGAGCAGTCGAACATCAACTGGGGCAAGGCCGGCCGGATGCGCTGGAAGGGCGTCCGCCCGACCGTGCGTGGTGTCGTGATGAACCCCGTCGACCACCCGCACGGTGGTGGTGAGGGCAAGACCTCCGGTGGTCGCCACCCGGTCTCGCCCTGGGGCAAGAAGGAAGGTCGTACTCGGTCGCCGAAGAAGGCGTCCAACAAGTACATCGTCCGCCGCCGCAAGACGAACAAGAAGCGCTAGGAGCGGGTTTAGATGCCGCGCAGTCTCAAGAAGGGGCCCTTCGTCGACGACCACCTCGCCAAGAAGGTGGATGTCCAGAACGAAGCCGGCACCAAGAACGTCATCAAGACCTGGTCCCGCCGCTCGATGATCATCCCGGCGATGCTGGGTCACACCATCGCGGTGCACGACGGCCGTAAGCACGTCCCGGTGTTTGTCACTGAGTCGATGGTCGGCCACAAGCTCGGCGAGTTTGCGCCGACCCGCACCTTCCGCGGCCACGTCAAGGACGACCGCAAGTCGAAGCGTCGCTGACGAGCTGGGTGCAACGACTATGACAATTTCCGAAGGGACAACCATGGATGCCATGGCCCGGGCGCGATTCGTTCGCGTCACGCCCATGAAGGCCCGCCGGGTGGTGGACCTTATCCGTGGCATGGACGCCACGGAGGCCCAGGCGGTCCTGCGCTTCGCCCCGCAGGCCGCGAGCGTGCCGGTCGGCAAGGTGCTGGACAGTGCCATCGCCAACGCCGCGCACAACTACGACCACACCGACGCCGACAGCCTCGTCATCTCCGAGGCGTACGTCGACGAGGGTCCGACCCTGAAGCGGTTCCGGCCGCGTGCCCAGGGCCGTGCCTACCGGATCCGTAAGCGGACCAGCCACATCACGGTGGTCGTCAGCAGCAAGGAAGGAACCCGGTAATGGGCCAGAAGGTAAACCCGCACGGGTTCCGGCTCGGCATCACCACGGACTTCAAGTCCCGGTGGTACGCCGACAAGCTGTACAAGGACTACGTCAAGGAAGACGTCGCCATCCGCCGGATGATGACGCAGGGCATGGAGCGGGCCGGCATCTCGAAGGTTGAGATCGAGCGCACCCGTGACCGCGTCCGCGTCGACATCCACACCGCCCGGCCGGGCATCGTCATCGGCCGTCGCGGCGCGGAGGCCGACCGTATCCGCGGCGACCTGGAGAAGCTCACCGGCAAGCAGGTGCAGCTGAACATCCTCGAGGTGAAGAACCCCGAGCTCGATGCTCAGCTCGTCGCGCAGGCCGTCGCCGAGCAGCTCTCCTCCCGCGTCTCCTTCCGTCGTGCCATGCGCAAGAGCATGCAGGGCACGATGAAGGCCGGCGCCAAGGGCATCAAGATCCAGTGCGGCGGTCGTCTCGGCGGCGCCGAGATGTCCCGCTCGGAGTTCTACCGCGAGGGCCGTGTGCCCCTGCACACGCTCCGCGCGAACGTCGACTACGGTTTCTTCGAGGCCCGTACGACCTTCGGCCGCATCGGCGTGAAGGTCTGGATCTACAAGGGCGACGTCAAGAACATCGCCGAGGTCCGCGCCGAGAACGCCGCCGCCCGCGCCGGCAACCGCCCGGCCCGTGGTGGCGCCGACCGTCCCGCCGGCCGTGGTGGCCGCGGTGGCGAGCGTGGTGGCCGCGGCCGTCGTCCGCAGCAGCAGTCGGCTCCCGCCGCCGAGGCCCCCAAGGCCGAGGCCGCCGCCCCCGCTGCTGAGAGCACCGACTCCAATCGAGCAGCCAGCTCCGCTGGCGGGGAGGCCTGACCCTCATGCTGATCCCCCGTCGGGTCAAGCACCGCAAGCAGCACCACCCCAAGCGCCGCGGTATGGCGAAGGGCGGCACGGAGCTGGCTTTCGGTGAGTACGGCATCCAGGCCGTCACCCCCGCGTACGTGACGAACCGGCAGATCGAGGCAGCTCGTATCGCCATGACCCGTCACATCAAGCGTGGCGGCAAGGTCTGGATCAACATCTACCCGGACCGTCCGCTGACGAAGAAGCCCGCCGAGACCCGCATGGGTTCCGGTAAGGGTTCTCCGGAGTGGTGGATCGCGAACGTTCACCCGGGACGGGTGATGTTCGAACTGTCCTACCCCAACGAGAAGATTGCTCGTGAGGCGCTCACCCGAGCCGCCCACAAGCTTCCGATGAAGTGCCGGATCGTACGGCGCGAGGCAGGTGACGCGTGATGTCGGCCGGTACGAAGGCGACTGAGCTGCGCCAGCTGAACAACGAGGACCTCGTTGCCAAGCTGCGTGAGGCCAAGGAGGAGCTGTTCAACCTCCGCTTCCAGGCGGCGACCGGACAGCTCGAGAACCACGGCCGGCTCAACGCCGTCCGCAAGGACATCGCCCGGATCTACACCCTCATGCGCGAGCGCGAGCTGGGCATCGAGACGGTGGAGAGTGCTTCATGAGCGAGAAGAACGTGACCGAGAACGCCCGGGCAGACCGCAAGACCCGTGAGGGT
The DNA here is from genome assembly GCF_009604385.1 of Streptomyces smaragdinus. Lineage (GTDB taxonomy): Bacteria > Actinomycetota > Actinomycetes > Streptomycetales > Streptomycetaceae > Streptomyces > Streptomyces smaragdinus. The sequence continues at coordinate 18,591 of NZ_WEGJ01000012.1, read as the reverse complement.
CTGGTCGTCAGCGACAAGATGGACAAGACCGTCGTCGTCGCTGTCGAGGACCGGGTCAAGCACGCGCTGTACGGCAAGGTCATCCGCCGTACGAACAAGCTCAAGGCGCACGACGAGCAGAACGCCGCCGGTGTCGGCGACCGTGTCCTCCTGATGGAGACCCGGCCGCTGTCCGCCACCAAGCGCTGGCGGGTCGTCGAGATCCTCGAGAAGGCCAAGTAAGCGTTCTGAGGCGCACAGACCTCAGAACTTTGTTCCGCCAGGCTCGCCGGGGCCGACCGTAAGGAAGGCCCCGGCGGGAACCGGCAGACGATCAGGAGATAGACGTGATCCAGCAGGAGTCGCGACTCAAGATCGCCGACAACACAGGCGCGAAGGAGATCCTTTGCATCCGTGTTCTCGGTGGTTCCGGTCGCCGCTACGCGGGTATCGGTGACGTCATCGTCGCCACCGTCAAGGACGCGATCCCCGGTGGCAACGTGAAGAAGGGTGACGTCGTCAAGGCCGTCATCGTGCGCGCCACCAAGGAGCGCCGTCGTCCGGACGGCTCGTACATCCGCTTCGACGAGAACGCGGCCGTCATCCTCAAGAACGATGGCGACCCCCGCGGCACCCGCATCTTCGGCCCCGTGGGCCGGGAGCTGCGCGAGAAGAAGTTCATGAAGATCATCTCGCTCGCGCCGGAGGTGCTGTAAGCATGAAGATCAAGAAGGGCGACCTGGTTCAGGTCATCACCGGTAAGGACAAGGGCAAGCAGGGCAAGGTCATTCAGGCCTTCCCCGCCGAGGACCGTGTTCTCGTCGAGGGTGTCAACCGGGTCAAGAAGCACACGAAGGTCGGCCAGAGCAGCCGCGGTTCCAAGACCGGCGGCATCATCACCACCGAGGCGCCGGTCCACATCTCCAACGTCCAGCTGGTCGTGGAGAAGGACGGCAAGAAGGTCGTGACCCGCGTCGGCTACCGCTTCGACGACAACGGCAACAAGATCCGCGTTGCCAAGCGAACTGGTGAGGACATCTGATGACTGCCACCACCAACGCGCCCCGTCTGAAGACGCGCTACCGCGAGGAGATCTCGGGCAAGCTGCAGGAGCAGTTCTCGTACGAGAACGTCATGCAGATCCCGGGTCTGGTCAAGATCGTGGTCAACATGGGTGTGGGCGACGCCGCCCGCGACTCCAAGCTGATCGACGGCGCCATCCGCGACCTCACCACGATCACCGGCCAGAAGCCCTCGGTCACCAAGGCCCGCAAGTCCATCGCGCAGTTCAAGCTGCGTGAGGGTCAGCCGATCGGTGCCCACGTCACCCTCCGCGGTGACCGGATGTGGGAGTTCCTGGACCGGCTGCTGTCGCTCGCGCTTCCGCGTATCCGCGACTTCCGCGGTCTGTCGCCGAAGCAGTTCGACGGCCGCGGCAACTACACCTTCGGTCTCACGGAGCAGGTCATGTTCCACGAGATCGACCAGGACAAGATCGACCGCACCCGGGGTATGGACATCACCGTGGTCACCACGGCGACCAACGACGACGAGGGCCGCGCCCTTCTGCGTCACCTCGGCTTCCCGTTCAAGGAGGCGTGAGCCGTGGCGAAGAAGGCTCTCATTGCCAAGGCCGCCCGTAAGCCCAAGTTCGGTGTGCGTGCCTACACGCGCTGCCAGCGCTGTGGCCGGCCCCACTCCGTGTACCGCAAGTTCGGCCTGTGCCGTGTGTGCCTCCGTGAGATGGCGCACCGCGGCGAGCTGCCGGGCGTGACCAAGAGCTCCTGGTAATTCCAGTCGCTCTCGGCAAAACCAGCTACTACGCCGTAGGTCCCCGCTCCACACCCGCCCCCGCGCCTCGTGCGCGGGGGAGAGGGACGGAACAGACAGGAAACCGCGGCGAGAGAGGCCGAAGGCCATCACATGACCATGACTGACCCGATCGCAGACATGCTGACCCGTCTGCGTAACGCTAACTCGGCGTACCACGACTCCGTGAAGATGCCGCACAGCAAGATCAAGTCGCACATCGCGGAGATCCTCCAGCAGGAGGGCTACATCACCGGCTGGCGCACCGAGGACGCGGAGGTCGGCAAGAACCTCGTCCTCGAGCTGAAGTTCGGCCCGAACCGCGAGCGTTCGATCGCCGGCATCAAGCGGATTTCGAAGCCGGGCCTTCGGGTCTACGCGAAGTCCACCAATGTGCCGAAGGTCCTCGGCGGCCTGGGCGTGGCGATCATCTCCACGTCCCACGGTCTCCTGACCGGCCAGCAGGCGCAGAAGAAGGGCGTAGGTGGGGAAGTCCTCGCCTACGTCTGGTAACCAGGGAACGGAGGAATAGCAACATGTCGCGTATTGGCAAGCTGCCCGTCCAGGTTCCCGCCGGTGTGGACGTCACCATCGACGGCCGTACGGTCGCTGTGAAGGGCCCCAAGGGTTCCCTCTCGCACACCGTTGCCGCGCCGATCGAGGTCGCGAAGGGCGAGGACGGCACGATCGTCGTCTCGCGTCCGAACGACGAGCGCAAGAACAAGGCCCTGCACGGCCTGTCCCGCACGCTGGTGGCGAACATGGTCACCGGCGTGACCCAGGGCTACGTCAAGAAGCTCGAGATCAGCGGTGTCGGTTACCGCGTTCTGGCCAAGGGCTCGAACCTCGAGTTCTCGCTCGGATACAGCCACCCGATCCTCGTCGAGGCCCCCGAGGGCATCACCTTCAAGGTCGAGGCTCCGACGCGCTTCAGCGTCGAGGGCATCGACAAGCAGAAGGTCGGCGAGATCGCGGCGCAGATCCGGAAGCTCCGCAAGCCTGACCCGTACAAGGCCAAGGGCGTCAAGTACGAAGGCGAAGTCATCCGCCGCAAGGTCGGAAAGGCTGGTAAGTAAGCCATGGCATACGGTGTGAAGATCGCCAAGGGCGACGCATACAAGCGTGTCGCGGCCAAGCGCCGTCACATCCGCGTCCGCAAGAAGGTCTCCGGCACGCCGGAGCGCCCCCGTCTTGTCGTGACGCGCTCGAACCGCCACATGGTGGCGCAGGTCATCGACGACCTGGCGGGTCACACGCTGGCCTCCGCCTCGTCGATGGACGCGTCCATCCGCGGCGGCGAGGGTGACAAGTCCGCTGTGGCCCAGAAGGTGGGTGCCCTGGTCGCTGAGCGTGCCAAGGCTGCGGGTGTCGAGGCCGTGGTCTTCGACCGCGGTGGCAACAGGTACGCCGGGCGCATCGCCGCCCTGGCCGACGCCGCCCGCGAGGCCGGGCTCAAGTTCTGAGAGAGGGTAGACCAATGGCTGGACCCCAGCGCCGCGGTGGCGGCGCAGGTGGCGGCGAGCGGCGGGACCGGAAGGGCCGTGACGGTGGCGCTGCCGCCGAGAAGACCGCTTACGTTGAGCGCGTTGTCGCGATCAACCGCGTCGCCAAGGTTGTGAAGGGTGGTCGTCGCTTCAGCTTCACCGCGCTGGTCGTGGTGGGCGACGGTGACGGCACGGTTGGTGTCGGCTACGGCAAGGCCAAGGAAGTTCCGGCCGCCATCGCCAAGGGTGTCGAGGAGGCCAAGAAGAACTTCTTCAAGGTCCCCCGGATCCAGGGCACCATCCCGCACCCGATCCAGGGTGAAGAGGCCGCGGGCGTCGTCCTGCTCAAGCCGGCTTCGCCGGGTACCGGTGTCATCGCCGGTGGTCCCGTGCGCGCCGTGCTCGAGTGCGCCGGCATCCACGACGTGCTGAGCAAGTCGCTCGGCTCCTCGAACCCGATCAACATCGTGCACGCCACGGTGGCCGCTCTGAAGGGCCTTCAGCGCCCCGAGGAGATCGCGGCCCGTCGTGGTCTGCCGCTGGAGGACGTTGCTCCCGCCGCTCTGCTGCGGGCGCGGGCCGGGGTGAGTGCGTAATGGCACAGCTCAAGATCACCCAGACCAAGTCCTACATCGGCAGCAAGCAGAACCACCGCGACACGCTGCGTTCGCTGGGCCTCAAGCGCCTGCACGACAGCGTCGTCAAGGAGGACCGCCCCGAGATCCGCGGAATGGTGCACACCGTCCGCCACCTCGTGACGGTCGAGGAGGTCGACTGACATGGCGGAGAACAACCCGCTGAAGGTCCACAACCTCCGTCCCGCCCCGGGCGCCAAGACCGCCAAGACCCGTGTGGGTCGTGGTGAGGCGTCGAAGGGTAAGACGGCCGGTCGTGGTACCAAGGGCACCAAGGCCCGTTACCAGGTTCCGGAGCGCTTCGAGGGCGGGCAGATGCCCCTCCACATGCGCCTGCCGAAGCTCAAGGGCTTCAAGAACCCGTTCCGCACCGAGTTCCAGGTCGTCAACCTGGACAAGCTCGCGACCCTCTACCCCGAGGGCGGCGAGGTCACGGTGGCCGATCTGGTCGCCAAGGGCGCGGTGCGCAAGAACAGCCTCGTCAAGGTCCTGGGCCAGGGCGAGATCTCCGTGGCGCTGACCGTGGCCGTCGACAAGGTCTCCGGTTCGGCCAAGGAGAAGATCACTGCCGCGGGTGGTTCCGTGACAGAGCTCGTCTGAATGTGACGAACTACCGGGGTTGTCCTTCAAGGGCAACCCCGGTTGGTCGTTCCGCGACCGGCATAGTCGCCGGTAAGGTGGCGACCACTGTCGTCTGTCGCGGGAGAGCCTTGCGTCAAGCGGCATTTGACCGCATTAATCCGTTGAATTCATGACCGTCAGTCCTCGTGCTCGAACACGGGGGCCGCAGGAGGCACCGTGCTCACCGCGTTCGCCCGGGCGTTCCAGACTCCCGACCTGCGCAAGAAGCTGCTGTTCGTGCTGGGCATCATTCTGCTCTTCCGGCTGGGCGCGCATATCCCCCTGCCGGGAGTCAGCTATGAGGCCGTCAACACGTGCATGGACGAGATCGAGTCGAGCTCCGGACTCTTCGGCCTCGTCAACATGTTCTCCGGCGGTGCGCTGCTCCAGCTGACCATCTTCGCGCTCGGGATCATGCCGTACATCACGGCGAGCATCATCCTGCAGCTGCTGACCGTGGTCATCCCGCGACTGGAAGCCCTGAAGAAAGAGGGCCAGTCCGGTACGACAAAGATCACCCAGTACACCCGGTATCTGACGGTCGCCCTCGCGATCCTGCAGGGCACGGGTCTGGTGGCCACCGCCCGTTCCGGCTCGCTCTTCCCGACGTGTTCGGCCAACAACCAGATCATCCCGGACGACGGCATCTTCACCATCGTCACGATGGTGATCACGATGACCGCCGGCACCGCGGTCATCATGTGGCTCGGTGAGCTCATCACCGACCGCGGCATCGGCAACGGCATGTCGATGCTGATGTTCGTCTCCATCGCCGCCGGCTTCCCCGGCTCGCTGTGGGCCATCAAGCAGTCCGGCAAGATCGCGGGCGGCTGGGGCGAGTTCATCGTCGTCATCGCGCTCGGTCTGGCGATGGTCGGCCTCGTGGTCTTCGTCGAGCAGGCCCAGCGCCGGGTCCCCGTGCAGTACGCGAAGCGGATGGTCGGGCGCCGCTCCTACGGCGGTACGTCCACGTACATCCCGCTGAAGGTGAACCAGGCGGGTGTGATTCCCGTCATCTTCGCCTCGTCGCTGCTCTACATCCCCGCACTGATCGTGCAGTTCACGAACTCCACCGCCGGCTGGGCCACTTGGGTCCAGCAGAACCTGGTGAACACCGGGTCGGCCTGGTACGTGTGCGCGTATTTCCTCATGATCGTGTTCTTCGCCTTCTTCTACGTGGCGATCACGTTCAACCCCGAGGAAGTCGCCGACAACATGAAGAAGTATGGTGGGTTCATCCCGGGCATCCGGGCAGGCCGTCCTACCGCGGAGTATCTGAGCTACGTGCTCAACCGGATCACCTGGCCGGGCTCCCTCTACCTGGGGCTGATCGCCCTGGTTCCGACGGTTGCTCTGGTTCTGTTCAACGCCGACCAGAACTTCCCGTTCGGTGGCACGAGCATCCTGATCATCGTGGGTGTCGGCCTCGAGACTGTGAAGCAGATCGAGAGTCAGCTTCAGCAGCGAAATTACGAAGGGTTCCTCCGCTGATGCGAATCGTCCTCGTCGGACCGCCGGGCGCGGGCAAGGGCACGCAGGCCGCGTACCTCGCCAAGAACCTGTCGATCCCGCACATCTCCACGGGCGACCTGTTCCGCGCCAACATCAGCCAGGGCACGGAGCTCGGGCTGCGCGCGAAGTCCTACATGGACGCGGGACAGCTGGTGCCCGACGAGGTCACGATCGGTATGGCGCAGGACCGCATGGAGCAGCCGGACGCCACGGGCGGCTTCCTGCTCGACGGCTTCCCGCGCAACGTCGCCCAGGCCGAGGCCCTCGACGAGATGCTCAAGGACGCCGGCATGAAGATCGACGCCGTGCTGGACCTGGAGGTCCCGGAGGACGAGGTCGTCAAGCGGATCGCCGGCCGGCGCATCTGCCGCAACGACTCGGCGCACGTGTTCCACGTCGAGTACAACGCCCCGAAGAAGGCCGGCGTCTGCGACACCTGCGGCGGCGAGCTCTACCAGCGTGACGACGACAGCGAGGACACCGTCCGCAAGCGGCTCGAGGTCTACCACACGCAGACCGAGCCGATCATCGAGTACTACCAGTCGCAGGGTCTGGTCACGACCATCTCCGCGCTGGGTACGGTGACCGAGGTCACGCAGCGGGCGATGGCGGCACTGCCGTCCGAGTAGGACGCCCCGTATTCACGCCTCGAGGGCCGGTTCCGTCGGTACGGGACCGGCCCTCGGCGTTTTCATTTCGTTGATACGGGGCGCGTATCGTGGAAATCCGTAGTCCCCGACCCGTGCAGAAGGCGGCAGTCCCGATGGTGGAGATCAAGAACCCCGAGCAGATCGCGAAGATGCGCGAGGCGGGGCTCGTCGTGGCCGCGATGCACGCGGCATGCGCGGAGGCCGCGCAGCCGGGTGTGAGCACCAAGGAGCTCGACGAGATCGCGGCGAAGGTGCTCGCCGATCACGGGGCGCGGCCGAATTTCCTGGGGTACGGGGGATTCCCCGGCAATATCTGTACGTCGGTGAATGACGTGGTCGTGCACGGGATCCCGGACCGGGAGACCGTACTGGCGTCGGGGGACGTGATCTCCATCGACGCGGGGGCGATCGTCGACGGATGGCACGGGGACGCGGCCATCACGGTCTTCGTGGGGTCCGGTCACCGTCCGGAGCTGCTCGAGCTCAGCCGGGTGACGGAGGAGTCGATGTGGGCCGGGATCGCCGCCATGCGGCGGGGGAACCGGCTGGTCGATGTGTCGAAGGCCATCGAGGGGTACATCCGGCGGCAGCCGCGGCCCTCGTCGGGGAAGTACGGGATCATCGAGGATTACGGGGGGCACGGGATCGGGTCCGCGATGCACATGGACCCGCATCTGCTGAATTACGTGGACCGGCGGCGGGGGAAGGGGCCGAAGCTGGTGCCGGGGCTCTGTCTCGCGATCGAGCCCATGGTCAGCCTGGGGACCCCCAGGACGCATGTCCTGGACGACGAGTGGACGGTCAAGACCGACGACGGTTCGTGGTCGTCGCACTGGGAGCATTCCGTCGCGCTGACGGAGGCGGGACCGCTTGTCCTGACGGCTCCCGACGGAGGCCGGGCGAAGCTGGCGGAGCTCGGCGTGGAGGCGGCGCCCGACCCCCTCGGGTAATGCCCGCCACGCGGCCGCGGCCACGATTCCCGGGGGCTTTGCCCGCGGTGCGGAACGGGGGCGTAAGGATCACCCGTGCTGGGGAGAATCCCGATTTCGCCTTTTACTGGCGCGTCGCGTAGACTGACTCGTCGGTCCTTGTGCGCCCTCGTGCGCTCACGGACCACCCCAGGTAGCCAATCCGGAAGGTGTAGCACTCAGGTATGGCCAAAAAACAAGGGGCCATCGAGATCGAGGGCACCGTCGTCGAGTCTCTGCCGAACGCCATGTTCAGGGTAGAGCTCCAGAACGGGCACCAGGTCCTCGCGCACATCAGCGGCAAGATGCGGATGCACTACATCCGTATCCTTCCCGACGACCGGGTCGTGGTGGAGCTCTCTCCGTACGACCTGACGCGCGGACGGATCGTCTACCGCTACAAGTAGATCTTGCTCGGATGTCCCGCCTCCCGTGGGACGTCAGGGCACCGACCCGGAGGACCTCAGAACCAATGAAGGTCAAGCCGAGCGTCAAGAAGATCTGCGACAAGTGCAAGGTGATCCGCCGTCACGGCCGGGTCATGGTCATCTGCGACAACCTGCGCCACAAGCAGCGCCAGGGCTGACGCACGCCGACCTGCACCTCGCAGTTCTCAGCGAACCTCCGTTCGCGCGACGCACAAGCGAATAACGACAGATACGCAGTACCCGACCCCCGCGGTGAGGCAGCGCCGGCAGTGTGCGGCAGCACCCCGTGGGACGACACCCTCGGCTCGGAGGCCGAGGACCCGGCCTGTATGTACGACCGACCACCCCGTTTCGCGGGGCCCGGGGCACAGCCCCGGAGGCGGCTACGGGAACGGTGCTGCGTCAGACCTCCGACTAGTCATCAGGAGCCAGATTCATGGCACGCCTCGAAGGCGTTGACCTCCCGCGCGACAAGCGTGTGGAGGTTGCCCTCACCTACGTGTTCGGTATCGGCCGTACGCTCGCGCAGCGCACGCTCGCCGAGACCGGCGTCGACCCGGACACCCGAGTCCGTGATCTGACCGAGGAAGACCTCGTCAAGATCCGTGACTACGTGGACGCGAACATCGAGACCGAGGGTGACCTCCGTCGCGAGATCCAGGCGAACATCCGCCGCAAGGTTGAGATCGGCTGCTACCAGGGCCTGCGTCACCGCCGCGGCCTGCCGGTCCGCGGTCAGCGCACCTCGACCAACGCCCGCACCCGCAAGGGTCCGCGTCGCGCGATCGCCGGCAAGAAGAAGCCGGGCAAGAAGTAGTCCTCGCAGCGGTCCCACTACCTGCTGTCGTAGGACCGACCACCTCCACGGGAGAAACTGAATGCCTCCGAAGGGCCGTACGGCCGGCGCCAAGAAGGTGCGCCGCAAGGAGAAGAAGAACGTCGCCCACGGGCACGCTCACATCAAGAGCACGTTCAACAACACGATCATTTCGATCACCGACCCCGCGGGTAACGTGATCAGCTGGGCCTCTGCCGGCCACGTCGGCTTCAAGGGCTCGCGCAAGTCGACGCCGTTCGCCGCTCAGATGGCCGCGGAGTCCGCCGCTCGCCGTGCCCAGGAGCACGGCATGCGCAAGGTCGACGTCTTCGTCAAGGGTCCCGGCTCCGGCCGTGAGACCGCGATCCGCTCCCTCCAGGCCACCGGCCTCGAGGTGGGTTCGATCCAGGACGTCACCCCCACCCCGCACAACGGATGCCGCCCGCCGAAGCGCCGCCGCGTCTGACCATCTGAAGTAGGAGAACTAAGACAATGGCGCGTTACACCGGGGCCGACTGCAAGCGATGCCGTCGGGAGAAGCAGAAGCTCTTCCTCAAGGGAGCTAAGTGCGAGAGCGCGAAGTGCCCGATCGAGATCCGTCCTTACCCCCCGGGTGAGCACGGTCGCGGGCGCACCAAGGACTCCGAGTACCTGCTGCAGAAGCGCGAGAAGCAGAAGTGCGCTCGCATCTACGGCGTCCTTGAGAAGCAGTTCCGTGGTTACTACGAGGAGGCGAACAGGAAGTCCGGCAAGACCGGCGAGAACCTGCTCCGCATCCTCGAGACCCGGCTGGACAACGTCGTGTACCGGGCCGGCTTCGCCAAGTCCCGCGACCACGCCCGCCAGCTGGTCCGCCACGGCCACATCGAGGTCAACGGCCGCAAGACCGACATCCCGTCGGCCCGTGTGTCGCCGAACGACATCATCCAGGTCCGTGAGTCCTCCCGTAACCTGACGCCTTTCCAGGTGGCGGCTGCGGAGGCCGGCGAGAAGACGGTTCCGGCGTGGCTGGAGTCCATCCCGTCGAAGCTGCGGATCCTGGTCCACTCGATGCCTGAGCGTGCGGTCATCGACACGCAGGTTCAGGAGCAGCTGATCGTCGAGCTTTACTCGAAGTAAGGCTCGTACGGGATCCGGGCGGTACGGCGCGTTCGCGCTGTGCCGCCCGTATCCTGGTTTGTACGACCGGTGCCATATGGCGGGTACCGGTTCCGCCTCGGCGTCAAATAGTGGGCGCCGAAGACTGGAGGCATCACCTCATGCTGATCGCTCAGCGTCCTTCCCTGACCGAAGAGGTCGTGGAGGAGTACCGGTCCCGGTTCGTCATCGAGCCGCTGGAGCCGGGCTTCGGCTACACCCTCGGCAACTCCCTGCGGCGTACGCTCCTCTCCTCGATCCCGGGCGCGGCTGTCACGTCCATCCGGATCGACGGTGTCCTGCACGAGTTCACCACCGTGCCGGGCGTCAAGGAGGACGTCACCGACCTCATCCTCAACATCAAGCAGCTGGTCGTGTCCTCCGAGCACGACGAGCCCGTGGTGATGTACCTGCGCAAGCAGGGTCCCGGCGTCGTGACCGCCGCCGACATCGCCCCGCCGGCCGGCGTCGAGGTCCACAACCCGGACCTGGTCCTGGCCACGCTGAACGGCAAGGGCAAGCTGGAGATGGAGCTGACCGTCGAGCGCGGTCGCGGCTACGTCTCCGCCGTACAGAACAAGCAGGTGGGCCAGGAGATCGGGCGGATTCCCGTCGACTCCATCTACTCGCCGGTGCTGAAGGTCACGTACAAGGTCGAGGCCACGCGTGTCGAGCAGCGGACCGACTTCGACAAGCTGATCGTCGACGTCGAGACCAAGGAGGCCATGCGGCCTCGTGACGCGATGGCTTCCGCCGGTAAGACCCTGGTCGAGCTGTTCGGGCTGGCCCGTGAGCTCAACATCGACGCCGAGGGCATCGACATGGGGCCGTCGCCGACGGACGCGGCCCTTGCCGCGGATCTGGCGCTGCCGATCGAGGAGCTCGAGCTCACCGTTCGGTCGTACAACTGCCTCAAGCGTGAGGGCATCCACTCCGTGGGTGAGCTCGTCGCTCGGTCCGAGGCCGATCTGCTCGACATCCGGAACTTCGGGGCCAAGTCGATCGACGAGGTCAAGGCGAAGCTGGCGGGTATGGGGCTGGCGCTCAAGGACAGCCCGCCCGGATTCGACCCCACGGCGGCCGCTGACGCGTTCGGTGCCGACGATGACGTCGATGCCGGGTTCGTGGAGACCGAGCAGTACTGATTCGCTTTCGGCGCGGTCGGGCTTTCGGGTCCGGCCGCGCCGGGGGGCTTCGGGCTTCGCCCGAAGTCCTCAAACGCCGGACGGGCTGGAATGCCGGCCCCCGGTGACAATTGAACTTCCGGGTGTTTGCGCATCCGGTGCCCCCGGCCGTAGGCCGGAGGTTTCCCCGGGGCTGTTGTCCCAGGGGTCCGCGACGGGGATCAACAGGGTTCCCGCAGGGCCCGTACCGGTACCTGATACGGCCGGTGCGGAGAATGAGGAGTAACACTATGCCTAGGCCCACCAAGGGTGCTCGGCTGGGCGGCAGCCCGGCGCACGAGCGGCTGATGCTGCGTAACCTGGCCACCTCGCTCTTCGAGCACGGCCGGATCCGTACGACTGAGGCCAAGGCCCGTCGGCTGCGTCCCTTCGCCGAGAAGCTCGTCACCAAGGCGAAGAAGGGCGACCTGCACAACCGTCGTCAGGTCATGCAGGAGATCACGGACAAGAGCATCGTCCACACGCTCTTCACCGAGATCGGCCCGCGGTACGAGAACCGCCCGGGTGGCTACACCCGGATCACCAAGATCGGTAACCGTCGTGGCGACAACGCGCCCATGGCGATCATCGAGCTGGTCGAGGCGCTGACCGTGCAGCAGGAGGCCGTCGGCGAGGCCGAGGCCGCCACCAAGCGTTCCGCCAAGGACGTCGCCGGTGACGCCGCCGTCGCCGACCTCAAGGCTTCGGCCGACGAGGCCGTCGAGGACGCCGCGCCGGCCGAGGAGTCCAAGGACGCGTGACGGCCGGGCGTGCGGTCTCCGCGTGAGCGGGGATGTTCCGGACGCCTGTGCGTGTACGAGCGGGCCTGCCCCTTCGCGGGGCGGGCCCGTTTCGTGCGTGAGGGGGCGAGAATGCTGGGACCGATGAGCTACGAGAGGCGTGTGCGGTGACGGACGAGGTGGCGCCCGGGATGGTGCGGGTGCGGCTGGACCTGTCGTACGACGGGACGGGGTTCTCCGGGTGGGCGAAGCAGAACCGGGGGCAGCGGACCGTACAGGGTGAGATCGAGGCGGCGCTGCCCGTCGTGATGCGGCGGCAGGAGTCGTACGAGCTGACCGTGGCCGGGCGGACAGACGCGGGTGTGCACGCGCGGGGGCAGGTCGCGCACGTCGACCTGCCGGCGGAGGTGTGGGCCGAGCACGGGCCGCATCTGCTGCGGCGGCTCGCGGGGAAGCTGCCGCAGGACGTACGGGTGTGGCGGGTCGCCGAGGCTCCGGTGCACTTCAACGCGCGGTTCTCGGCGGTGTGGCGGCGGTACGCGTACCGGGTGAGCGACAACCCCGGCGGGGTCGATCCGCTGCTGCGGAACCATGTGCTGTGGCACAACTGGCCGCTGGACCTGGACGCCATGAACGATGCCGCCGCCCGGTTGCTGGGGGAGCACGACTTCGCGGCGTTCTGCAAGCGGCGGGAGGGTGCGACCACCATCCGGACGCTGCAGGAGCTGCGGTGGGAGCGGCGGGCGGACGGGGTGCTGGAGGCCACGGTCAAGGCCGACGCGTTCTGCCACAACATGGTGCGGGCGCTGGTCGGCGCGATGCTGTTCGTCGGGGACGGGCACCGGGTGCCGGAGTGGACGGGGAAGGTGCTGGCCGCGGCGGTGCGGGATTCGTCGGTTCAGGTCGTACGGCCGCACGGGCTGACGCTGGAGGAGGTCGGGTATCCGGCGGACGGGGAGCTGGCGGCGCGGAACAGGGAGGCGCGGAATCTGCGGACGCTGCCTTCGCCGTGCGTTGCCGATTCGTGATCGAAGCCGGGGCAACTGTTCATCCGGGTTGCGGGTCGAATATGTGTCCGCTGTCACTGCGGCCTCAATGGTCCTTCTGCTGACTAAGGCGACCCATGACTTCTGCTTCACCGAGAGCTGCCCTGCGGCATGTCGCGTGCGCCATCGGCGCCGCGGCCCTGGCAGCCGTTGGTTTCTCCGCGCCCGCACAGGCGCAGGACCTCCCGTACACGCTGGGCAGCAGCCCGGCCGAGACGGGGCTTTTCCCGCACCCGGCGAGCGGCGCCGCGCAGGCCGCCGACTTCGAGGTGTGGCTTGACAACCCGAGCGAAGAGCGGCGGTCGGACGCCCGGGTGGTCTACACGATCGACTTCACCGGCGTCCAGGGTGTCGCCGACTGGAAGTACGGCGAGGACGGATCCCTCGGTGACTGCGAGGCCCAGGGGGCCGTCGTGACCTGCAGCGACTGGGGGGTGTGGGAGGGCCGGAGCACGGTGGCCGCGTTCCAGCTGTCCGCCGCCGCGGGCAGCGCCGACGGGGACTCGGGCACGGTCAAGGTGTCCGGCACCGTCGACGGCGCGTCGCTCGCCGACTACACGGCCAAGGTGTCCGTGGGCGGCCCCGACCTGGTGGCCGCGCCGCTGCCGTCGCCCGGCAAGTCCAAGCCCGGCGACGTGTACAACGCCCCGCTGATGTTCGCCAACGCCGGTACGCAGGCCGCCGACGGTGTGCTGCTGACGATGCGCGCGACGCACGGCGTGGAGTTCGTGGACCGCTACGACAACTGTGAGTACAGCGAGAGCAGCGGTACGTACTCCGGTCCGGGAACCGTTGTGATCTGCGCGTTCGACGACCCGGTCGGTCCCGGCGAGGTGTGGGAGGCGGACCCGCCGGAGCGGCTGCGGCTCGCGGAGCACGCGCTGTACGACGAATTCAGCTTCCGGGTCGACCCGAACACCGCCACGGCGCGGTCGAAGCAGCGCGGCGGGCTGACGTTCACGCGCGGCGAGGGCCGCACGCTCACCCTGAAGCAGGCGCGCGTCGCGCGCACCGCCGCGGACCTCGACCCGTGGAACAACCTGTCGGAGATGGCCTTCGACATCACGAACCACGCCGACTTCGCCGCGTGGGGCGCGACCGCGAAGGGCGCGGCGGGTGACACGGTGAAGGTGTCCCTCGGCTGGCAGAACAAGGGTCCGGCGTGGGTCGGTTACACCCGTTCCGGCGAGGACGTCGCCACCTACGAGTTCCTGGTGCCCGAGGGCGCGAAGGTGACGAAGAAGCCCGCGGGCTGCCGCGGCACCAAGAGCGACGGCGGCTACCTCGAGGACAACCAGCAGCTCGGCGCCCCGCGGTATGTGTGCAGCACGGGAGCGGTGGTGCTGGAGAAGGAGAAGTTCTCCTACCCCTTCGAGCTGAAGATCGAGAAGGTGGTGGCCGGTGCCTCCGGCAGGCTGACCGTCGGTTCGTTCGCGCCGACCACGCCGCAGCCGCACCCCTTCGACGACAACCACAAGAACAACACCGCGTCGCTGGTGCTCAACGGCACGGGCGGCGGCTCCGGCAGCGGGGGCAGCGGCGGGGACTCCGGGGACGGCGGCTCCGACGGCGGCTCCGCGTCCGGCGGCGACCAGGCGCAGTCGACCGGGGGCACCGGCGGTGACCTGGCTTCGACCGGTGCCGGCAACATGCCGCTGGTCGGCGGGCTCGCGGCGGCCGTACTGGTCGTCGGCGGCACGCTGTTCGTCGTCGCGCGGCGGCGCGGCAAGGGGGAGGACGCTGCGGCGGCCTGACCCGTACGTGTGAATTCCGGCCCGTCCCCTCGGTGGGGGCGGGCCGGACGCTTTTGCCGATTCGTGATGTGGGGCGGGACAACTCCGGGGGCGTGGCGGGGGTCAAGTTGGTATCCGGTGTCACAACGGATTCACGCCTACTTCATGACAAGGGCTGACTCATGACACTTCTGTCCCGGGGAGCCGCTCTGCGGCGTCTGGTCTGTGCGCTGGGAGCCGTGGGGCTGCTGGCCGTCGGTGTCGCCGCGCCGGTGGGGGCGCAGGAGGCCCGGGCGGTGCTCGGCAGTGATCCGGGGGACGTCGCGCTGTATCCGTATCCGGACGAGGGCGCGCCGCGGGCGGGGTATCTCGACATCGTGATCGACAATCCGGGCGAGGCGGTGCCGGAGGCCGCGGTCGAGGTGACCATGGACTTCGGAGGGCTGGCCGGTGTCGCCGACTGGGCGTACGGCGCGGACGGGCCCCTGGGGGACTGCGCCACCCAGGGTGCCGTCGTGACCTGCGGGTATACGGGGCTGTGGCGGGACACCCACTTCGCGGGGCGGTTCGAGTTGACCGCCGCGCGCGGTGTGGCCGAGCGGACCTCCGGCGTCGTGCGGGTGACCGGTGAGGTCGACGGGAAGGCCCTGGCCCCGTACACGACGACCGTGACCGTGGGCGGGGCGGATCTGGTGGCGCAGCCGCTGCCCTCTCCCGGTCCGGACCTGCGGCCCGGGTCCGGGTACGTGGCGCCGATGGTGTTCTCCAACGTCGGTACGCAGCCGACCGACGGTGTGCTGCTGACGATGCGGGCCACGCGCGGCGTGGAGTTCGTGGACCGGTACGACAACTGCGCGTACGGCACGACGCCCGCGCAGGGGGTCGGGGCGCTCACCGTCGTCGTTTGCGAGTTCGAGGACGATGTCGCCCCCGGTGAGGTCTGGGAGGCGGATCCGGGGGAGCGGCTGCGGATGGCGCCGCACGCGATGGACGACAGTTTCAGTTTCGAGGTGTCGTCGAACTCCCCCGAGGCGCGGACCCGGGCGCGTGGCGGGCTGCGGTTCACCCCGGGCGACGGGCGGACACTCACCCTGCGGCAGCGGGCGGCCACGGCACGCGGCGCGGATCTGACGCCGTGGGACAACCGGACGGCGACCGGCTTCCGCGTGCGGAACACCGTGGACTTCGCCGCGCGTGGGGTACGGGCCCGCGGCGCGGTCGGTGAGACGGTGAACGTCGATCTGGGCTGGGCCAACAAGGGGCCCGGCTGGTACCGGAACACCAGGGACCATCTGCCGCTCGCGGAGCTGGAGTTCCTGGTGCCCGAGGGCGCGAGGGTGACGAAGACGGCGGAGGGCTGCAGCGCGACCGAGCGGGACGGTACGTATTACGGCCCGGACCGGCAGCTCGGCGCCCCGCGCTATGTGTGTGCCACGGGCGGGTCGGTGCTGGAGTCGCAGACGTACGCGTATCCGATGGAGCTGACGATCGACCGGGTCGTGCCGGGCGCCGTCGGCACGCTCACCGTCGGGCTGCCGGGGTCTGGGAAGGCGCATCCCGAGGACGGGAACCCGGGGAACAACACCGCGCGGCTGGTGCTCAACGCCGGGGGAGCGGACCACGGTTCCAGCGGCTCCCCCGGCGGCGACCGGGCGCAGTCGACGGGCGGCACCGGGGGAGCGCTGGCCGCCACCGGCGCCGACGGGGCGCGGCTGCTGGGCTGGGCCGCGGTGGCGGCGATCGCCGTGGGCGGGGCGCTGGTCGTGGGGGCGCGCCGGCGGGCGTGACCCCGTACCGGCCTGCCCGCCAACCGGGGGGCGGGCCGGAGCGTTGCCCGGGAGCGCGCCCCGCGCGGTGATCGAATGTGGCATCGGTCGACGCGAGGAGGCGCACACGATGCACGGACGGGCCTGGGCGGGCGGACTCCTCACCCTGCTGGCGCTGGCGGTCGGCTGTACGGGATCCACCGACGTACCGCCCGCCGCCGCCGCGCAGCCCCGGCGCTGCGACAGCCCCGACGACTGCCTGCGCCGGATGACGCTCGCCGAGAAGGCCGGCCAGATGACCCAGGTCGGAAACATCTACCTCAAGGACCCCGACGACCTGGCCCGCCACGGCATCGGCGCGATGCTCAGCGCCGGCAACGACGGCGGCCCCGGCGGCCGCAACGGCGGTACGGCCGCCGAATGGGCGAAGGCCGTCGAGGGCTTCCAGCACGCCGCCCTCCGCAGCCGCCTCGGCATCCCCCTCCTCTACGGCGTCGACGCGGTGCACGGCCTCGGCAACGTGCAGGGCACCACCCTCTTCCCGCAGCGCATCGGCATGGGCGCCACCCGCGACGCCGGCCTCGTGGAGCGCGCCGACCGCGTCACCCGCGACGAGGTCCTGGGCGCCGGGATGCGCTGGGCGTTCAGCCCCTGCGTCTGCGTCCCGCGCGACGACCGCTGGGGCCGTACGTACGAGGGCTACGGCGAGACCCCGGACCTCGTCGCCCCTCTCGGCGCCGCGTCCGTACGGGGCTTCCAGGGCGAGCGGCTGGGCCCCGGGTCGGTGCTGGCCACCGCCAAGCACTTCGTCGCCGACGGCGGCACCGTCCCCGGCACCGGCAACGCGAAGGAGGGCTACCTCCTCGACCAGGGCGACGCCCCGATCGACGACGCCGAGCTTAGGGCCGTCCATCTGCCGCCGTACCGCGCGGCCGTGGACGCGGGCGTGGGGTCGGTGATGGCGACGTACAGCAGCGTGCGCGGCGAGAAGGTGCACGGGGACCGGGCGCTGCTCACGGGGGTGCTGAAGGGGGAGCTGGGCTTCGGCGGCTTCCTCGTCAGTGACTACGCCGGGGTCCAGCAGCTTCCCGACGGCACCTTCGCCGCGCAGGTCGAGCGGGCGGTGAACGCGGGCATCGACATGATCATGGTGCCGGAGAACTACCGAGGCGCCATCGCCGCGATCACCGAGGGCGTCGAGAGCGGGCGGATCTCCCGGGGGCGGGTCGATGACGCGGTACGGCGCATCCTCGCCGTGAAGTTCCGTATGGGCCTCTTCGAGCATCCGTACGGCGATCCGAAGCTCACCGCGTCCGTCGGCTCGCGCGCACATCGCGCGGTGGCCCGGGAGGCGGTGCGCAAGTCGCAGGTGCTGCTGGAGAACGACGGGGTGCTGCCGCTGTCCCGCGAGGGCTCGTACCGGATCGTCGTCGGCGGTGACGGCGCCGACGACCTCGGGCGCCAGCTCGGCGGCTGGTCGTACGCCTGGCAGGGGCAGACCGGGCGGCACACGCAGGGCACGACCTTCTGGCAGGCGCTGCGGGGCGCCGTCGAGGGGACGGACGTCGAGGTGTCGCGGGAGGGGCGCGGGGACGTGGCGATCTGGGTCGGGGGAGAGGACCCGTACGCCGAGGGGCGGGGGGACTCGGCGGACCTGGCGCTGCCGGCGGACGACGCGCGGGAGCTGCGGGAGACGTGCGCGCGGGCGGCGAAGTGCGTGGCGGTGCTGTACTCGGGGCGGCCGCTGATCATCGGTGACGAGCTGGCGGAGACCAACGCCTTCGTCGCCGCCTGGCTGCCGGGCACGGAGGGCGGCGGGCTCACCGACACGCTGTTCGGTGCCGGCTATACGGGCAGGCTCCCGGTGACCTGGCCGCGCGCGGCGGGGGACGAGCCGCTCAACGACGGCGACGGCAAACCGGCGTTGTTCCCCCTGGGGTACGGGCGTTCGCCGTACTAGGGCCTGGGTGGAGTTCCCCTCCTCCTTGCCCTCGGTGCCGACCTCGAAGCCGAAGACGGCCCGGTAGAAGGCGATCGACCGGTCCAGGTCGGTGACGTTCAGTCCCACATGCCCGGTTTTCAGTGACGTCGGAGTGCTGCTCA